>NZ_BBBI01000006.1 GCF_001315985.1 Vulcanisaeta distributa JCM 11216 | reverse complement strand
AATATACTCAGCAGGAGGATGGGGGGGTGATGAACTTTGGTTCTTCGATGGCATTTGCTATAAATCCATAGTTAGTGATTGTCCCGGTGTTAATAAGGAGTACTACGTAACATATTCAGACGGGGCATACATGGTAACTGAGGTAAATGCAGTGAAGAGTGCAATGCCAAGCGGAAAGCCATTCATAGACGAAACATTTCTGTACTTAGACGATGTATTATTAGGATTGGTACTGTGGAATAAAGGGTATAGAATTAAGTATGTACCAATAAATACTGGGTTACATTTTACTAGCATGACCACGAGAGGGCCATTAATATCTCGATATGTCATAAGGAGCTTTACCGCACTAAGTATGATCGTTAAAACTAAGTATTCTAATACTGTGAAGTATTTACTAATGTTTAGGCGAGGTGTTGGTAATAAAATACTATGTTTATTCAAAGATGATTTTTGTTTAAAGTATTATGGCTATGTTGATGGGGTGAGACTTGGGAATTATCTTAGGTCATTCTTAGGAACTTTAAGTCTCTACAAAGCGCCTTACGTTAGGGTTAATACTTATGATGCAGTAAAGGAGACGCTTATGTTGAGAGGGTGGGTAAGAGTTATGCATAGTATGTTAGTAAATCATGAGATATAAGCTTAAATTGCGCAATAGGGGGTTCATTTTACTTTTAGTTTCCTAAAATCTTGTCGCATAATGGAGTGTTATGAGTGCCTATTTTTGTAGTTAATAGATATATAAGGTATCTTAACGTGCCATAAATTAGACCGTACCATTTTATTGAGAAGCTAAGCATTACCCTGTTTGGATTGTTTATGTTTGTTTTTATTATTTCATTTGTATTAATTCCATATTTGAATAATAATTTGTATTTTATAATGAGCTTTTGCGCATCACTTAAGATGCCAGACCCTATTGGTGAGTTTAGGTGTATTATACCTATTTCATTTATTGCACTCTTCCATCCATTACAATTTACGTAATGGTGTAACCACGCATCTTCATAAACGTGAAGCCAGTATGGTATTGTCACATCTTTTATAGCCTCTCTTCTATACAATGTGTCGTGGGTCCCACCCCCCCTTATTTGGAATGCCCTTATTAGGTATTCCCTATACGAATCACCCAATAGCTCCACGTACTCCTTTCTCCTCCTATCAAGGTCCCAATTAATACCCCCCCAGACCTCACCCACCGTTGGATCCTTAATTAATTCCTTAGAAACCTCCCACCAACCAGGTCTTAGTACTGCGTCATCATCTAGGAAAAATAACCATTCATTAATTGTATTCTCAAGGAATGCATTTATTGCTGTTTGACGTGCTATTGCCCTTGTAGGTTTCTCATGGGGGGGACTACGTAATATTATGACTTCTTTATTATACTCATTGGCGAAATTCTTAACGATGAGCCTGGTATTGTCGTTACCATCATCAACAAGTATTATTATGGCGTAAGGAACCTGCAAGCTACTAAGCAATACCCTCCTAAATATGTTTGGACCGATGCGGTTTGCCGAATTCTTCGTAATCATAGATAAGGCAATGCTCATTAAGACTAATGCTTAATGATTGCCGAGTTTTAAAGGATTATTAATCCCTGGGTATTTAATGCTTAATAAGAACTGTTAGTAATGATAATATCAATAGTAGGAATGTTGGTATTAATCCTAAGGTTGGTATTAAGTACCATGGGATCAGCAATTCTCCGGCATATTGTGTTATTACTTTTATTTTTATGACTAATTGAACGTCAGGCTCTATCTTTGGTATGTTCATTGTTAATGACAGTGTTGTTATATTCTTTACTCCTATATTCATTGTTATTTCTTGATTTCCGTTTGTTTCAATTTCATTACTTAATACATCTATTGTTACATTTATTGGTGTTAATTGGGAGTTGCTTTGTACATTTGTTGTTATTATTGTTCCTAGGGTGCATGGTAGTTGTTGTATTGCTTGTCCTGTTGTTGCGTTTATGAGTAGGGCCTTTGGTGTGTTTGGTATTTGTTCGCATATTGTTTGTCCCTGTGTTGGGAATGTTAGTGTTATGTAGTATGTTCCTGGTTTTAGGGTTATGCCTGGGTTTGTGGTTATTGGTGTTGCCCAGGAGTGTGGTGTGCACCACCATGGTGTTGTGAAGGTGTATGTGTATATTGTGTTTTCTTGGTTGGGTGTTGGTGACGTTGTTATTGCTAATTCTGCTGTGGCCAGGTTAGTTGCGTATGATGCGAACACGGTTATTGTGTTTATTTTTGTGGTTTCGTTTATGGTTATTGGTTGTGTTATGTAGGTATCTCCAGGTATTATTATTTCACCAGGTCCAGGGCCGAGTACGTTGCTGCATGCTATTCCCTGGGGGGGTTGTTGTAGTTGTGTTTTGAGTAGTGTTGTGTTTAGTAGTGTGATTGCTTGTTGTGGTTTTGTTTCGGTGGTTATTTGTATTGTTATGTTTGTTGGTGGTATTTGGGCTATTGGGTATTGCCACGTACCTGGTAGTACTGGGTTTATTACATACGTGTTCTCATAATAAAATCCATTAATCACCTTTATTGGCCCCGTATAGTCGGCCTTCAGTATCCATGCACCATCATCAAAGGCGTATGGGCCGTATTCACTACCTCCAGCGCTGTATGGGTAGCCCGTTGGTACAAGAGGTGAGTATACCACGTATTGAGTATTACTGTTTGGTCCGAGGAATGGTACTCCGTGGTTTCCCCCCCATCCGTACCTTGTTATTGAGTACCAGGGGGGGACTGCCGTGGCTGGTACGGCTACTGACGCGTTCCATGGTATGTAGTTGGCTAGTTGTATTATGGCTAGGTCGTATTGGTTGGCTACTGGTGTGTTCCAGTTTGGTATTGTGTTTCCGTAGTATAGTCCGGAGAGTGGTGTTAGTGGTCCCATGAGTGGTCCGGTTATTGCGTTTATTATTAGTAATGCCGTTAGTGCCTTTTTTCTTGTCTCGACATTGAATCTCCTTAATACCCATATTGCTGATGGTAGTGCGACAGCACTAATTAGTATGGTGTAGTATACACTTGGTACGTAGTACGGCGTGAAATTCGTTAGTAACGCCGCTAACCAGGGCATCAATAGTATTGTCTGTGGTTCGAGAAAGTTTATGAACGCCAATGGCCCGAATACATCTATTATGTATTGAGCCTTTATGTTGTATTGAGATGCTGCCTGCTGAATTATGCCATTTAATATGCTCACCATATTTATGTTATCATGTGTCTGCGGATCTATGGCCAGCGTCTTTATGGCATTAAAGTTCAATAGTTTATTTGCTATGCTCGTTAGTAGTGAGCTTAGTGCTGCTCCGTATAGGTTTGAGAATATGTTGTGGGTCCAACCGCTGAAGTACATTACCAGGTAGTAGTCAAGTATTAACCACGCTATTGAGTATGTGAACGTTAATGGGGGGGCTATTTTCCTAGATTCCCTAGTTAACGCTTGGTATATGCTGAGTCCAATGCCGAATAACGGTACATATTCCACAGATGCCATGGCCAGGGTTAGTGATGCCCAGTAGGTTCTTTTGTTGTTTAGATACATGGTTATTAATGCCATTGCCATGAGCGAGCCTGCCAGGGTGACTACTTCGAATGGTGCGTAGGCGGTTGTTATCCATGGGTATAGTATGTAGAGTAGTGCCGTTGCTAACGCATACTTTGGGTTGTTGAGTATTTTCATGCCCAGTTTGTACATTAGTGGCATTGGTAGCATTAGTATTACTACCTGTATCGTCATTAGTGTGAATATTGATGGGTATACCTCGTAGATTGGGTATATTAGGAGTAGTATTGGTGATGCGTGGACCCCCCCGAGAAATGGACCCACGAAGCTTACCAGGAATTGCCTATAATACGTTAGTGATGCGAAGGATTGTAGGTAGGTTGCCGTGTCTAGGCTTGCCCCCCCTAGGCTTAGTCCGTAGTATGGTGGTACTGTGGCTAGGTAGGCTAGTTCGTAGGTTATTGCCAGGAATATTAGTAGTGTTGTTGCGTAGTACTTGTCGTTTATTGCTTGTCTTATCTGGTTTGCTATTGTTGGTGTCAAGAGTAGGAATAGTCCTGCCGTGAATACTATTGCCGATGCATGTATTGCTTCGTAGTTATATAATTGCGGTGTTATGTTTAGGTAGCCGAGTGTGAATATTATGTAGAATTGAATTAGTAGTGGTAAGGAGGTTAGTCTAATTAGGAACTTCTTTTTTCAATCTCATTAATGATGACGTACCCATTAATTACTTGCATGCTATGTGGTATCTCTTCAATATTGATAACATTATTTAAGTATTATTCATAAACGTTTATGCCCCCCCAAGCTCATTCCGCAATCCTACTGTGCATTGCCATTGACAGTGCCTTCATGAGTTTTCTCCTGAAGTTTTCTGGGCTGTATCTTTCCCTACTCTTGAATGTCTTTTCTCTGTCGATTATTTCTTCGGCTTTGTTTATTAGTTGTGGTATTTCCTCTGTGTTTGTGTATCCAAGTCCGTACTTACCCTCCTCGACTATGTCTGTCCAGGGTCCTCCTGTCCTTGGTACTATTGGTATTGTTGCTGTGGCTATGGCGTCTAGTACGGCTATTCCGAAGTGTTCGTTTGGCTTTAGGTGTAGGTATATTGATGCGTGCCTGTATAGTTCCTCCTTTGTCTTTTCGTCTATGTCTGGCATCACGTCTATGTTACTTACACTCCTTAACGCTTGATTACTTCTCTTGATTCCCTCGCGTCTGCCCTGCCGGCTACGATTATTCTCCTGCCTATCCTTGGCGCTATTTTCATTAGTTCCCTGTAGCCCTTGCTCCACTCGAGTCTTCCTAGGGTTAGTGCGTAGTCCTCCTTCTGTGGTATCTTGTCTGTGCTTATTGTGTAGTGTGGGCTTAGTATGTATTCTAGGCTTGGCTCTATGCCCATTTTTGGTAGTAGTTTCTTGGCTAGGTTCATTGTGTATCTTGAGTTGTATATCATGAATGAGCATCGTACATCCTGTATATCCTGGAGAGGACCCAGAAGAGTAGTTGGTTCTTTATGTTTCCGTGTTCATCTATTATGAAGTCCACGAAGGAGAGTCCGTGGAGCACTATTGGCCCCTTGTTATAGGTATGTAGTTCGGGTGGTTGTTTATGACTAGGTCGCAGTCGCTTATGTACTTGCTTAGTAACCCCCCCTGAGCCTCCTATGGTTCATGTAGTTAATGAGTAATGAGATTGGGTCGTAGGATGCCTTGAAACCCACGTCTACGTGCCTCATTGGGTACCTGGGATCAACCTTAATGTCGCCAACGACCACGAACTCCACTGAGTGCCCGAGCTCCGTTAATGCCCTGGCCATTTGTAGGGCGTATACCTGACCACCGCCAAGCCTTGTGAATTCCTCGAGTATGCAAATCCTCATTTTTGTTCATTAAGTCACGTTGAGTTAATAAGCATTGGCTTTAGCTTAAATAGAATCATTGCTGGGCCGTAGGTTAGTTACTTTTCACGCCTAATTCCCTTAATGCCTTGAGTGTATTATCAAGCTACTTAATCCGCTAATCCTTTAATGAACTTAAGGTAGCCATGTGCTCATTAGGTAAAGGATGAGACCATAACCTGGAGTGGACTTTGTAAGTTCTTTGATCCTCTTGTTCATCTTATCGAACTTTTTATTGAGTTTCTGGAGGATGTATCTTGTGTAGTTATTTAGTGCCTTAATGGTATCAGTAATAGCCTTTAGCTTCTCAATAGTCCTCCGCGGTCTCCTTAAGTTTGTTTAAGGTCTATTTACATCAATGGGTATTGAATAGCTTTTATTGAAGTGATTAGTTAATGCGCATGGATTTGTGAAGCAGGGTTTTCGGGATGGCCAGTGCGTGGTGTTGGTCTTCATGGTGTTTGGTCAATGGTTTCTTAAAGTAGGTTGATTAGGTTGGAGGGGGGGAGGATTGCTATGGGTGATTGGTGAGTAGTATTTATTAATGCTGTCTTTATCGTGTCTTTTTGCATGATCGGTTTGTCTGGTGATGTTGCTCGTAGGCTTTTGGAGTTGAGTGAGGCCATTGGTGTTAGCCCTGGTGATTACGTTAACATGCTCCTTACTAGGGCTTCTCAACCTAGGCGTATTGACCTCATGCCCCCTCAGGTTCAAGGCCAGGATCGCTGAGGTTGTGGTTGAGGCTGCCCTCGAGACCTTCAGTAGGCCCCTTGTTGTTTGGAGTGGTGGTAAGGATAGCACCGTGGTCCTGCACATTGTTAGGAATGTGGCCAATAGGTTGGGTAAGTCCTTCGACGTGGTCTTCATTGACCACTACATGCATTTTGAGGAGACCCTGGAGTTCATTAACAAGGTGGCTGGGGAGTGGGGTCTTAGGCTCTTTATTAAGGGTAATGAGAGGCTTAGGGGGCTTCAAGTACGGTGATGTGGTTAGGGTTGATGAGCTTGACCCTAGGGATAGGGAGGAGTTGCTTAGGATTGGTTACTCCAAGCCGGAGTTCACCTTCAGCCTGAGTAACATTGCGGCGAACCACCTCCTCAAGACCGTGCCTCTTCTCGAGTTCATTGGGGGGGATGGGCGGTATGACGGCGTCTTCATTGGTATTAGGTGGGATGAGAATCCGGCGAGGGCTGGTGAGGTTTTCTTCAGTAGGCGTGAGAATCCGCTGCACATTAGGTTCATCCGATATTGCCTTTTACGGAGAGGGATGTTTGGGATTACACACTAGGCAATGGGTTGCCGATAAACCCACTGTACTACAGGGGTTTTAGGAGTATTGATGATAAGTATGAGACTAAGCCACTGGCGATAGGCCGGCTTGGGAGCAGGATCTTGAGGCTACGCCGGAGCGTCAAGGTAGGGCTCAGGATAAGGAGGGTATTATGGAGTTGCTTAGGCGTTATGGTTACATGTGACCATGATGAGGAGGCCGAACGTAGTAATACTAATCATTGACACGCTTAGGGAGGATTACAGCCAGGGCCTGGAGAGGCTTGGGGATCTTGGCTTCGTGAGGTATGAGAATGCCATTGCCCCCCCAGCACCATGGACACTACCAAGCCACGTAAGCATGATCACAGGCCAATACCCAAGCCAACACCAAATACATGAGGCGTATAACGTAGGTCTTGAGGAGTTAGTTAATATATCGAGGGAGGGTATGCAGAGGTTAGGCTATGGTGTGTTGGGTGAGCTTAGGGATTATGGTTATGAGACGTATGTAATTAGTGCGAATCCGTTTGTATCGCAGGACTTTGGGTTTAAGGCTATGAATAATATGCTAATACCTGGTAGGCTCTATTCTCTATTTCACTTTAGGCTTTACAATGTATTGGTTCATGAGTATGGTAGAGATAGTATTAGGACTTTTTTGGGTCTCCTTAATCGTGATAATGTGAGGGACGCCTTGGTTAAGATTGGTCACTCACTTAGGTACTATATTGATGTTTTTTTGAATGGGCTTAAACTGCTTGATTTGACAATGGAGAAGGGCTCTAGGACTATGGTAAAGATTTTGAATGGACTTAAACTTAGTGAGCCCTTTTTCATGGTTGTTAATATGATGGAAGCTCATAGTCCTTACTTCCCCAATGACCTCAATGATAAGCTTTATAATAGTGCCATTGCTGATTGGATTCTTGGTCGTGGTGTTAGTGATGGTTATTTACGTGAGTTGAGGTTTAGGTACGGCATCCACGCTAGGTATGCCGTTGACAGGGCTGTTGAGATTGTGCGTGCCCTAAGCCGTTACCTTGACAACACGCTTTTCATCGTAACGTCAGACCACGGGGGGGAATTACTCGGTGATGGAGCCTCGGTCACGGGTACTTCGTGAAGGACGGCCTATTAAGAGTCCCGCTATGGATAAGGTGGCCAAATTGGTTCAAGGCGCCAAAACAGACAAAACCGTTAATAAGCCTAACAGAGGTACCATCAATAATTAGGATGGTTATTAATAATAATGATAGCCATGAGGTTGGGTCAAGCATAGCAATAACAGAGAGTTTTGGGTTAACGCCCTTCCATAAAATAGACATTAAATCCCTAAGCCACCATGAATTAATGAAGCACTTCAGCCATAAAATCAGGGTATATACAGGCAAGTGCGTCTTCACGTATAATAAGAGCATGGACTTAGTCGAAGAGTCTAGTTGTGAGGATTCCGTCATTAAGAGGATAATTGATGTGGTTAGGCCGTATGCTATGTCGGAATAAGCTATGATGTGGGAATATGAACTTTCGTGTGTGTTACGGGAGGGGGGGAAGGTGTGATTGTTTAGTTTTGTTTCAGGTTAATGATGAGATTATTGTAATGATTAAGCCAATGATAAACAATACGCCGAAGAATCTAAGTATTGCTGGACTATAGAATTGCGGCGCCGTGTTTGTGAAGCCCAGGGCCCAGACTACGTAGAATAATAGCATTAGGCTAGGCCGAGGATTAGCAATGCCCTCCTCATCCTTTGCCTAATCCTTAATCCCGGCATTAGTGGTAATCCAGCGGCTATAGGCAGTGCCGCCAGGCTTATTAACAATGACTTGTCCGGTCTCTCAAGTGCCTTTATTATTATTGGCACTGGGCAGTACGTTGGCTCTAGGGACTTTATTAATACGGGGGGGCCTATGGTTATGTTCGTAGGCAATACGGGTACGTTCGTTGTTATTAATAGGCTTATTGAAGAATTAATCCAATTGGTTATGGTGATTGTACCATTCAATGCATACGTCCCGCCACTGGTTACGTTCATGCCTACTGATTGATTTGCTATGCTCATTGATATAGTCAGCCATGTGGATGCTGTTTTATTCGTCATGTACATTATTGCGTATGCGGGTACATTACTTGGATAGTTAAATGTGGTGTTGCCGCTGATTATTTCCATGCCCGAGCCTCTTGTAACGTATAGGATAAGCGGCTGGTCTGTTGATACGTCTATTTCGTAAATTCCCGGTGTAGTATCTGCATTTAAGTTAAAGGCTATTGGGTATGGTTTCATGCCCTGTGTAATTGACGGTGCCTCGGCGGTTGAGCTGTAATTACTTGCCCGTCCCTAAGTATTGACATTGATAGAATTGCTGGTTGGTCTGTGTATGATACTCCATAGATAATCACTTTACTAACGCTCCCTGTAAAATTAAGTCTCAGGTTAAAGGTTATCGTAGAACCGGCGCTTATTGGTAATACAGTACTCGTGAGTGGTGTTGCCGTAACCTGGGGGTATTTGTGATAAATCTATTATTGTGGTTATTGTGTAGGTGCCCGGCGGTATTACTATCTCACTGGTATTTATCGAAACGATGCCTTGGTCGAGCCCACTGGGTATTGTTAACGAGTAGTAATTCTCCGTATAATTTATTGCATTAGTAATTAATTGATTCGGTATTATTTCGTAATCATTTATTGCCAATGGACCTACGTAGCCATTAATCACTAGTTGGTAATCACCACATATTGCGTATATACCGTTTACTTTATTCACAGGTGTTATATAACCTATGGCCTGCCTGCCCGGATTAATGGCTATTAGGGAATATGTTGGAAGTATGGTGTTATTAATATAACCACCTGGTGCAAGTGATGTAAGGCTGTAAATATCGACATAATCCTTAATCAATGGTTCCCAGTTAATACCTACCTGCCCAATTCCCTGGTATGGCGGCCACATTGGTGATATTGGTGATGTTAGTGCCGTTATTATTATCGCCACGGCAAGCGTTAATACGGCCAATTTACCCTCACGTAACCTGCCGAGAACCTCGACAAGCGTTATCATGAGGATTGCGGGAACAACAGCCACAAAACCAACGCCTCCGAGCACCGTGCTACTAAGGCCGGTATGGCCGTGCCCAGGGTGGCCAGTTGGATGAAGGATGTTGTTGATAGTAGGTAAATGACTTGATTAAGTACTCCCTGCGTTGTTATTTCATGGATTATTGAGTATGCTCCGGCTATCCAGTAGTAGGTGAAGGCCGCCAAGCCTATGGTTATCACGTACTGGCTCGACTCATTAAGCCCCCTCTTAATGAACCAGTGGGTTATTGGGACCAGTACGTTGAGTAGGTTGGTGACTGGGCTTAGGAATGCCATTAATGCCGAGAGGGTGGTGCTGACGAGCTTGTTATCCCTATCAATGTGGTAGTACATGGCTATGGCCAATGCCGTTGATAATGCCTGCGGAAGCCAGGGATTGGTCATTAAATTGATGAGTGAGGCATTAATTATTGATGTGAGGACTATGAGGAGGATGGAGCCCATTTCCAAACCTCTAGTCCTACCTAATTTATACGTGTAGATTGCGATTAATGAGTTTGTGATTACTATGAGGAGCGCTATGAAGATCGGTAGGTAACCACTCATCACCAGTGGACCGAGTAATAGGCTTTGACCAAGGTCATTAGCGTCAACGCTTAATATGCCCATGGACTTCAAGATCAATTCCCCAAGGCCGTAGTAGTAACCGCTCCCATTAAATAATTGTAACCAAACGTAGATAACCTCAATCATGCTGATTATGTACGTCACTACTCCAATCAATGGTTTAATTATTGATTCACATTTCATGAATAATTAATGAAGATAGGCGATGGTTCTTTAATGCTTTACCTCAATGGAGTGTAGGCAGTGCCTAATACCAATTATTAAGTATATTAATTCATTGATTACCTCGCCCAGGGACTTGCCGCTACCCATTATTGTGATCGGCATTTCAATCCTTAATTCATCGCCAACGGCTTTAATCATTAATTGATTAAGCACTGGGTCACCCTTCACGTAACTCATTAGTACATCCATTACTTTGCTGAGTTCATTAACCCTTACTATGCATGGCACGTAATTAACACCATTAATTACGTACTTGCCATAGTCCATGTCACACTCAACGTGGATGTCACCCTCATCCCTAATGAGTGTGCTCACATTAAGTGCTGCTGGGTATAACTTTTTAAAGGGAATGCCCATTAATTGCTTGATGTCATCAATTGAGGAATTAATAACTGGGACTGCGGTTGGGATTAAGGCGAGCGATGGCGTTGTGCTGGCCGCAGAGAAGAGGGTTGCCTATGGATTCACGATGTTTAGCAGGTCTGGTAAGAAGGTGTTTAGGGTTAATGACAGCATTGGCATTGCCTCAATAGGAATACTAGCCGACATGCAGGTCCTCACCAAGATCGCGAAGGCCTACATGTCGCTCTACGCCCTTGACACTAAGACTAGGCCGAGCATTAGGTCCGCGGCCAAGCTCCTCTCATACGTACTATTCTCCAACAGGGTATTTCCATACTTCGTGGAGGTGCTGGTTGGCGGTGTCGATGACGAGGGACCTCACCTCTTCATAATGGACGCACTCGGATCCCTAATTGAGGATGACTACGCAGCAGTGGGTACAGGCACGAAGCTGGCCATTGCCATACTCGAGAGTAATTACAGGCCTGGTATGACTGTTAAGGAGGCCAGGGAATTAGCCATTAAGGCAATAAACCAGAGCATATCTAGGGACCCAGTCTCTGGTGATGGCATTGACATACTAACAATAACGGGCAATGGCTCAACCGAAGAGACTATTCCGCTGCAACCACTGCGATTATAGGATACGTACCTGGATATTTATTTTACTTCTTATCGTCATTACCCATCCACAACTGCCTCGTTAGTTTGATGTACCTGGTCATAAATATATTGCTTTTTAATTAGATTAAACAATTGAGGGGGCATACGGTTATTTTGCCTTTTCCTCGTATAAGGTTCTGAATATATTTACTGCAAATGCATTGTCTATGCTGAGGTAACTGATGAGTATGATATAGAACTGAAATAGTAAGCCCGCTGAAAATGCCCTTATTAGGAAGAACTTGGCTGATTCATCATCACAGATCCTACGTGCCTCCATTGCCTGGAAGGCGGAGATTAGGGCATAAATACCGGAGTTGACGTCATACTTAACAAAATTCATTAATGGCCCATCCAAATACCTCACAAATGCATCCTCTATTTGGCTGGTTTGTTCAGCTCCTTAACCGCCTTCTGAACCAATATAAGCTTGTTCAACGTATCATTTACATCGTTTATAAGCTCCGGGAATAACCTGGCCAGTGAGTCAATTGCATTTTTTGTTATCTTATCGTAGTTTCTCTCTGCACATTCCGTCATTTTAACAGTCAAGCCGTACTTAATTAGTTGCGAAATTTTTCTCAACTTATCGATTGCTTCTGTATTATTAGCAGATGCCATTGGGAATTTAGGATGTGAAGAGGTTTTTAAGTATTATGTAATTAAAATAGTAATAGTAAGTTAAGAAATAATAATGAAAACTACCGAGGTATTATTATATTAACACAGTATGGAATAATAAATTAGTGATACCTAAGAACTGAATGATTAAACAATACATGGTTGCACTAATGACTTAATCAATGAAGATGTGCCCCCCCGCCCTGGAGGAGCCCAGCCTCATTGGTGGGTCAACCCCCCAACTCAGCCGGCCCACGCCAGCGGGGCTACTCATTAGTAATGAGGGGATGTTTTAGTACCTTTTTATCATAAAGACTTAAGAACCACTTATACGCATATCTTCGCGGATGATGTGCCTCCACGGGACTGAGGACCTGATGAAGTTGGTCTTTACTGACCTAGTGCATTTGTGTTTTCATGGTTAGCATTGCCAATCATGGGTGACGTAATCAGTTATTGAGCAAGACTACATTGGTAATGCTAAGTATCGTTCACTTGAGGTAGATTTTTATTCATGGGTGTTTTACCTATAATTGCTGTATGGCGTTGATATTGGTTAGGTATGGTGAGGTTGCGATTAAGGGGGGGGCCGGTACGAGGTCCAGGATGGAGAGGTTGCTCATGCATAACATACTCAGTGGTTTGAGGGGGGGCATTGGTATTGGTGCTAAAGCCATAAGGTCCCAAGGTAGGTTGTTTGTTGAGGTACCTGATGATAGGGTTAAGGAGAGTGTTGATTTGATTAGTCGGGTTTTTGGTGTTAAGTCCTTATCTCCTGTTAGGGCTTATGTGTTTAAGGAGTTGAATGATATAGTAAATGCGGCGGTTAAGGAATGGGGCGACTTAGTTAGGGGGGGTAGGAGGTTCGCGGTTAGGGTTCACAGGGTTGGTTCGCAAAACTTCACCTCAATGGACGTGGCTAAGGCCGTTGGTGCCGCGCTTAAGCCATTCAGTGCGGGTGTTGATCTTGAGAGGCCCGATATCGTGTTGTTCATTGAGGTTAGGGGCGATAATGCGTACCTATTCACTGAGGTGATTAATGGCCCTGGCGGACTACCACTTGGTTCTGAGGGTAGGTTGCTGGCGTTGATATCGGGTGGCTTTGACTCACCGGTTGCCGCCTGGTTCATGATGAGGAGGGGGGGCTCCTACGTAGATGCATTATTCTGTTCCCTGGCTTACCCCATCGATGTTATTAACTTCCTCAGGGTTTCACATGCATTATTCAGTAGGTGGTCCATTGGTTATGACCCGAGGCTATTCATAATAGATTGCTCGCCATTAATCAGCGAGTTTAGGGCTAAGGCTAACCCGCACATGTGGAGTGCGCTGTTTAAGAGGGTTCTTTACGAGGTAGCATCCAGGGTTGCTAGGACAATAGGCGCGTTGGGGGGGTTAGTGACTGGTGAGTCGCTTGGCCAGGTTTCGTCACAGACGCTCCATAACCTAATGGCTATTGAGCATGGAGTTGACATGCCCATCTACAGGCCGTTGATTGGCTTGATAAGGACGACATAATGGATTATGCCAGGAGGATAGGGACTTACGAGGAGTCAATGAGGACTGAGGAGTTCTGTGCCATATTCTCTGAGAAGCCGAGGACGAGGGTTACAATTGATGAGTTGGATGGTGAGTTTAAGAAGCTTGATCAAAACCTCATCAATAACCTACTTAACAGCATTGTGACCCTGAGGGCCAGTGCGGCTGGTAAGGTCATTGACGAGTTGATGCTTGGTACCAGTGATGTGGAGATTGATCACGTGCCGAGAACGCCGTGGTCATTGACCTAAGGAGTAGGGGGGGTGAGTATGAGGCGTGGCATTACCCAGGTGCTGTAAATGTGGATGTTGATAAGTTGGTGAGTACGGCTGAGGCCATGGGTAGGGATAGGGTCTACGTACTATACTGCAGCAGGGGGGGCCTTAGCAGTAGGTGGGGGGGTGCGCTTGAGCTTAGGAGGTTGGGTTTCAGGGCGTTCTCCATAGACATTGATAGGCTGAGGAGGTTGTCATGAGGGTGTCTAGGGGGGGACCTAACGAGGGCTACGTGAGGTCTAGGGTGCCCAGGGGGGGATTCCGCCTCGAGACGGCCAGGAGCATTCAGAGGGCATTGGCAAGTAGGGTTATTGAGGAGGACTTACTCAATGTCGACGATGTTGACCTGGTGTCGGGGGGGATTGACGTGGCGTATATTAACCATGGCGATGCGGAGATAGGAATTTCAGTCGCCAGTACTTACTCCCTGGCCAAGTCATCAATTATTGAATGGAGTTGCTGGGTTGGTCCAGTGACCTTCCCCTACGTACCAACACTACTATCCTTCAGGGAATTAAAGCCTGTGGTGAATGCCTACCTTAGGTTGAGGACTAGGCCTCAGGTGGTCCTCATCGATGGTCACGGTAGGGCACACCCATATAGGCTTGGCATTGCCAGCCACTTCGGCGTGTGCATGCGTGTGCCCACCATTGGCGTTGCTAAGTCATTACTATACGGCAAGGTGGATGGGGGGGTTGAGGGACCAATACTTGACATAGGCACAAACGAGGTTATTGGCTGGGCAATTCAGTGCGCACCGAGTAAGCCGACCTACGTCAGTGTTGGTTATGGAATTTCGCTGAGGAGCGCCGTTAACCTTATCAAGAGGTTGTGCGTGGGTTCTCAAATGCCAATACCAATACTTCACTCGCACAACACAGCCAATAACCTAAAGAGGAGGATTACGAAAAGATTAAGTGAGAGATCAATCGAGGAATTGGATAATGAATGTAAGTCATCAATGGAGAACTACCTTTAATTCATCACCACTTCCCACTGAGCCTCTCAGGTATTAGTAATTTCTGTCTCTCGATAACGTACGTCCTAGCATCCCTAATCATTGAATCAATAACCTGCGGATTAGCCCTTGCCTTGGCAGAGTCCAGTATTGCCTTGGCAGTATCTACGAGCCTTAGGTCATACTCAACCAGCTTCTCCAGGTTCTCGGGAAACACCTTAAACCTATCATGCATACCAGCATCACCAGTTGGTGAGCCCCCCCAGACCTCGGCTATTAAACTCCTTAGGTCACTTAGCACTGTCTCGTACTGCTGTATTAATGGGTCGAATGGGTTATTACGGGCCACCTCCTCCTCAGCCCTCTGAATGAAGTTAAGGGCTTCCTCGAGCATTGAGGCCGCGGTCTTCCTAACGAGGAAGTCATCCTGCCTAATCAAGTCCTTAACCTTATAACCCCCCCTAAACCCAGGCACCATTAATTGCAGCTGCTCTAATGGGCTTAACGGGGACTCCGAAATTGGTGGTTTTGCTTCATTACCCGAGGACATTAATTATTTATCCATGCTCAATTTTATAAACCTAGCTTGGTAATTGAATGGGAATCAGCAATCGACCCCCCCTACGACATCCTTACATGAATTAAGCAATTCCCTGTATAGATGAGTTAAAATCCTGGCAGCCTTAACCTTAGTATCCAATGCCTCAAGCAACTCGTAATAAGCCCTCCTAAGTATTTCCCTAACATCCTCGGGTCTTGTCTTCAGTGATAATTCAAAACTAACGGTGTGGCACACAGCCTTAACAATTGGTTCCTCAACGCACCCCCCCGTCAACCTGATAATCACCCTACCCTCATCAACCCTAAACTCAGGAACTAAATTTAAACTGGACAGGATCCAGTTACTGCCAATTGGCGTTACGTCAGGCATGGCGTATTAGTAAATTCATTTCACCTTTAAAGCAATACACCTAGGAGAATTCCCATGATTTAGTTAGCATCATTAGTCATGCAGTAATTCTTTAACTCTATTAGAAATTAAACGCCTAACCTCGGTGGGGGGGCTTAAGTCCCTTCCTTCGATTATTTTCCTACCGTTAATTATTAATGCAGGTAAGTCAAATATTTCGTATTCCCTCAATTCGTTGATTATTGGCATGAACTCGGCAGGGCCTTCACCGCCAAGTAGCATTCCACGTATTACGTCGATGTAATCCCTACTAATCTTTACTGATATGAACCTAATAATGCTATTACTAAGCCCTAACTCGCCCATTGTTTCCTTAATAACTCTCTTAATCATTTCTAAGTATTTATCATCCCTACCTTCGATCATGTAGAGCTTAATGTTTATTATCATTCAATTACTAATTAACAATTAATTACTAATAAACCCTACCCTTCATTGAAAATAATTAACCAAACCGAGCAGCCAAATACCCACCTATGGTCCCCCCCGCAAGAATGTTCACAGCAATGAAAATGCCGATCTTAGTCCTACTCCAGAGAGGGCCTGGGTACATGTCGAATAATAAGCCCAGTATCGCCACGGCAATTATTACGTAAATAACAGTCCTTTGGGCAGGTCTGAAGTAAATATTGTAGCTCGTCATTTCCTCAGACCTATATGGTTTTGCGAATAATATGAGTAGTCCGTAGAGGACGAGAA
The DNA here is from genome assembly GCF_001315985.1 of Vulcanisaeta distributa JCM 11216. GTDB lineage: Archaea > Thermoproteota > Thermoprotei > Thermoproteales > Thermocladiaceae > Vulcanisaeta > Vulcanisaeta distributa_E. The sequence goes on along the minus strand of NZ_BBBI01000006.1, from coordinate 137,449 downwards.
TCAATACCAGGGATAACCAGTAACCTCTAATTAATGCCCATATTGGGCTAAGGACAAGTGGTGTTGGGTAGAATACGTTAGCCAGTGCCTCAAGTATTAACGTAACCACTGACACGAAGAAGGCATAACCAACACCAGCCACCGCATTATACCTAACCTCCCTTGTCGACATTAATTTTTCAATTTAGCAATAAACTTTATAAATTAAACTAATAATTTAATGTTGCTATGTCGATTAGGGCTCAGGTAATATCCACAATTGATGAGAAGGGAATTGATCAAATGGGTCCGGACGACTTAATAGTGAAGTACCACTCCGTGGATGTTAGGACCAGGTCAAGGCTCATCGTATACTCAAACCAGAAGGCTGTGGTTAGGATACAGGGGCAGATACAGGGCGTCTTTGACCCGGGCGCGCATGATCTTCAAACACCCGCTAACCCAATATCCCAATTCTTCGCCAAGTTCCAATACGCAGGTAATGTGCCTTGGGAGGTCGAGGTACTATTCGCAAGTACGGCAAGGCATGAGGCAAGGAGCGAGGGTATCACCCAGACGAAGGAGTTGGTCCCAATGAGGTATCAAGTGGCCTATTACTTCATGATTACCGACCCGGTCAAGTTCATAAATGCCGTACAATTCAGCGGCTTTAAGTACACGGTTGAGGACTTCAAGAACTACGTATCACCAATCGTAGACCAAGCAGTTAGCCAAGTACTTAACCTAGTCTCATTAAATGAGGTCTATGCCAATCTACATAAGGTCACCGATGCCGTAACTGCAAGCCTCAGGTCATTCCTAGACGAGGTTGGTGTTCACCTAATCACATGTAGGATTGTCAGGCTAGAGCCTGAGGATGAGACTATGAGGAGGGTAGTGCAGTTCATGGCCCTTGGGCTTGACGTTAACACCGCGATTAGGGCTAGGCTCGCGGAGATAATGGCCCAGAGGAGTGATCCGGCGGCCACTAACATGATGCTTGGGGGGGTGCCCTACTACCCAATATACATACTGCCCACGGCCGGGATGCCAAGTGGTTTACCGCAATTAATGGTACCGCCGACACAGCAGCGCCAGCAGTCGCAGCAGGGTGGTTCAAGTCAATCAAGTGACTTTGAGATTAGTGGGGGGGGCTAATGACTGGCTATGAGCCATAGCGTCTTAAAAAGCCTTGGGACGTACAAGAACTCTGAAATAATCCTTGAGGAGGTAAGGATTGATGACTTACCATGCTTCATAAACCTATCAACACTTAATCAGGGTAAGGTACCTGAAATACTCATTGAATTAAGCACTGGCTGTCATCACTATAATGCAATGATTAGGGTGACTAGGAGGTTCATGGAATTATTCGGCGTGGAGACGGCCAGAGTAACGGCGGTTAGGTTAGCTAGGGCGCTTGGTATTGAGGATTACGAGGCAGTTGAGCGTGGGGATATTGAATTAAGGATAAGGAAGAAGCCGAGCCACTACCCAGAGTGGGTTAGTCAAAACATTGATTCCGTAATTAATGCGTTCAGTGAGGTGCTGGCGTCACTCGGCATAATTAATCAATCAATGATTGCTCAATCCTCGGTCACTCAGCCGCAGCAGGAGGTTACGCAAGCACCACAGGAGGCGCAAACACCAGTAAGTACTCCTCGGTCGGTCACTACGAGCGCACTGGTAGCTAGTGTGATTAGGTCCTACGGTAGTGTTGGTAATCAAAGCCTAGTGCTACGGTCACTGGGCGGGAATACTCACGTTGAGCTGTGTCTTGAGAGGATGGGCAGTTGTAAACCATTGGTCACAGTAAGGGCTAAGCCACTTGAGGTGGTAATACATGAGGACGCCGTGAAGGCTTTTGGCGAGAATAGGGCAATCGAGTACGCCACTTGGCTCGCTAACGCCCTCTATATCAGTAATTACGAAATAAACGAGGCGGGTAATGAGGTGGTGCTTAGGTCGAGGGAGGGTGTGGATAATGCGTTAACCAAGGATTTGGTCAGGGTTATGGATATAATAGCAAGTAAGTACCTAAGTAGGGAGTAAATTAAGGAATGAGGAAATTAAAATTAATTACGGTTTTCTCTGGCTTGTGTGATCAATTCCTTAGCCCTAGCTATGAACTTGGCAATTACCTGCCTGGCAACGTCGTCACTCGTTATCTTACTAATAACGCCAGTTGGGTCTGGCCTATTGTATTGATACTCATGTATCACCAGGGCGAGTGATGTTAATTCGACAATGTCGGTACTTCTCTCGGCTAGTTTACTCGCAATTTCCATAAGCATATTCGTAGGCATAACAGCGAGTACCCAGTCGTTCTTCGAAACCCTAACGTTACGGCCAACCCTCTTATAACCTGGGAAATTAAATAAATCCCTATTTCTAATGGCTAAGTACGATAGGTAAGACTTCCAGGCCTGGAAGGCCTTGCTTGCGGCGTTTCTAAGTAATCCATCATTGAGGAACTTCTCGGCTATCCCTATTTCGGCCTGAGCTTCCATGAGCCTTGACTTACCTATTTCATCTAGGTTAAGCTTGATTTCAATCATTTTTACATAAGAATTGTCTATTGAGGGCCTTAAAAGGTATTGGTTTTACTTTTCCCGAGAAAATCTTAAGTAAATACTGAATGAAGCAATACAATAATAATGAAGTTGAGCATTAATAATTTGATTGTTGGTTATGGAGGTAAGATAATCATTAATGGATTAACCGTGGAATTCAATGAAGGCAGAACAGTCATACTGGGTCCCAATGGCTCGGGAAAGACGACGCTGTTAAGGGCCATTGCCGGCGTGTTAAAGCCGTTAAGTGGTTCGATAATGCTTGATGGTAAACCGCTATATAGAGGTGACGTGGGCTACATTAGCCATGCAAGCGGGCTTGATCCTAACATGACCGTGCGTGAAAACCTGGAGTTCTATGCCGAGGTTAAGGGCGCTAATAACTTAGGGGGGGAGGTAATTGATAGACTCGGTATCAGGGGGGGTTTATTGAATACTAGGGTGGGTCCCTTAGTAATGGCCAGAGGAGGATTGTTGAGGTGGCCATAGCCATGTTGGGTAATCCCAGGGTTTACGTGCTTGATGAGCCCACGGACGGGCTTGACGTGAACTTTGCAGGTAGGGTTAGGGAGATTGTGAGGAGTTTACACGGCATTGTTATATACACAACGCACATACCGGCCGAGGCCCTTGAATTGGCTGACGACTTAGTGATCATGAGGAATGGCAAGATGGTTTTTCACGGAGATGTTTCCAGGCTTGGTGGTGTTATGAGGATAGTGGCTAGGAGAGAGCGTGAGACTAGGATTATTGAGGCTGGTTTGAATGAGTTAAATAGCGTTATGAGTAGGTTGAGGTCTGAGGGGTTCAATATACTGGAGGTTAGGAACTCGGCAATTGATGAGTTACTGGGTGGTAGTGAATGATTAAGGCATACCTCAGGAGGGCATGGAGCGTGGGCAGGACCTACTACCTTATAACGTTAATGGTCTTATTACTGGCCACGGTTTTTGTGACCGCCCAGTTTGATTATATAATAATTACGGTTAATCCCGGGAATATTCATGGTGTTAATATGCCCGTGAGTGAGGCCGTAACCTTCACAAGGGTTTTAATGCTAATTATTTTGATCGGTATCGTTTCCACGGTGGTATCCCTATTATCCGCCACTATCGTACTTGGCACGATACAGGCAGATATGCAGAATGGTGTTTTCGAAGTACTGTTTGGTAATGGCTTAAGCGATAAAGAGCTCATTAAGGCCCTCTACATTGTCGGATTAACATCATTTGCGGCATTTTACTTACTGGCTGAGGCCATGGTGGTAATACCACTGTGGCTCACGGTCCCTAACGTATTAAGCACATTATTAATAGCCGTATTGTTGACCCCCCCACTTGGTGTCGGCTTATTCACTACTGGGCTTAGTGCGCTAATTGGGCTCTCAAAGCAAGGTACTTCAAGATATCCACGGGTATTGGGTCAACGAAAAACCTAGCCTTCACCCTCGTTTCACTTCCCAGCATTATAATCCTGTTTTCAGTGATTATACCTGTAATCACGATAACGCCTAACGCGACCTCATACCCAGCGACGCTCCTGCAGCTATTGAACTTTGCCTTAACCGTAGTGTCGATTGCTATGGCTTTAACGTCAATACCCATTGCATTAAGGACACCGGTTAATAGGGTTGGGTTGATAACCAGGGGGGGTGAGGAACCGTAGTCATAATTTAATGATCAAATAGTTAATGCCTAGGTAAGCTAGGAAGAATGGTATTAGTACGAGGTCGGTTATGTCAATTCCAGCCGCCTCAATGGCCCACAGGGTTCCCAAGCTAAAGAGAAGGGCTGAGAGTACGTACTTCAAGTGCGGTAACCTAATCCTGGCGATCTGGTCCTTAATTATTGCCGTGAGGATAATTACTATGCCGCGGCCGATAAAGTGCCTATGAGGTTGATGAGTAACTCCTTGGTATCAATGCGATAAGTACCAGGCAGCCTCAAAGGCCTCTATCGCAGATACCGTAAACACAACGGCTAAATCCCCACGCTCCTCCTCACCGCCCTTGCCCTTTCCGCTTTTCCTGAACGATCTACGCGCACTCCTCAGTAGCCTATACCCGAAGTAGAACAGTATTATTGCTGAGGCGGCCAGTACGTAGTCGAGGGGGGGTAGGTAAATGATGTACTTACCAACAGTGAATGTGGGCACCAGCACCAGGAGTACGCCGGCTATCGCGTAGAGTACTGGCTTAAAGCCTCTGTAAATTCCCTGGTAAATAGCCGTGACTGCACCGGCCTCTGAAAGCTCAAGCAGGCTTATGCCGAATGCTGCAATGAATATTCCAAAGTCCACGGAAGCACCAACAATCACGCCTGGTTTTAAGTATTTCTCATGTGCCTACAATTACGCAAAGCTATATAATTCACCTAGGCATGGTATAAATATAATGACGGAGGAAGTGGTGATACCAAGCATAATCGCCGAGGAATTAAAGAAGAGGGGCTTAATCCCGAGGATGCCGTGCTTGATGCATTAATGAAAGTAATAAACCTAGACCCAAGCGCCATGATTGAGGCGAGAATAGAACTCGCAAATAAATACCTAAAGGAAGGCAAGGAATTAATAGATAAGGACCCCCCCGTGCAGGCCAGCGAGAAGCTCTATAAAGCGGCTGAGGAGTGCGTTAAGGCCCTGGCTCAATATTACGATTTAAAGAACATACTAGGTAGGGTAAATGAAAGGGGGGGCAGATGGACCGTTACGGAGTTGGAAAAGGCTGTTGAAGCCATAAGTGAGAGACTTGGTGATTGGTTTGGGGGGGAAGCGTGGGACAGGGCATGGGCACTACATGTGTGGGGGGATTTCACGAGGCAAAGTTAGACGCTGAAGCCGTGAGAATTAGATATCCGTATATTGAGAGAATCGTGAACGAGACCAATAAGATCATGAAAATGAAGTCCGAACAAACATGAACAATTGGGAAATACGTATAAGCATAAGTCGGATAACACTATCATGCCAAGTTATAAGGTTATTAATGACATCACGAAGGTACGTGAGGAACCACTAAGTATCAGGGGGGGTGCCGTGGGCGTATACACCCAATGGCTTGTGAGTAAGGACGACGGCTCTAAATACGCCGTGAGAAGACAGGTGGTTAAGCCCGGCGGTAAGGCACCACTGCATAGGCATGCCTATGCAGAGACCTTTATAGCGCTGAGGGGGGGTATTGGTAGGATGACTGTTGATAACGAAACTATCGACATAAAACCAGGCATGTGCATATTCGTAAGGCCGAACGCTCCGCACTCAATAATGAATATTGGTAATGAAGACCTGGAGTTAATAACAATAATATCCTATGAGGAGAACATGAATATAGAGACTTTAGAATAACTTTTTATCAAGATTTACGTCATTTCCATACTAATAATACCTATTTTCAATTTCAATTATTAGGAAAAGTTTAAAAATAAATATGTACTATGTTGACTATGACCCACAACTCAGGAATAAATAGCCTAAATACTTCGTTGAGAAGAACAGTAAAGATTATGATCATGATTATCATGTTGATATTCATAGTATTTAACTCAATGGTAATGGCACAGCAATCGCAATGCAATGGTGTTGTTGTTATGAATTTGACAATGGTTGGTCAGGTTTGGTGCACGCCTCATATTTATCAGGGTGATTATAATGGTCAGCCTGTTGGTAATTACCCTGTTTATTACGGCCCTAGTAATGCCTCTCAATACTGGTCCCTAGCAGGCATAAGCAGCAACCAACCAATCCTCGAACTAGTACCACCACAAACAGGCTCCGCAGGCGCCATGTTCTGGAGCGGACACTACAGTGGTGGCCCTGTTACAATAATGCTTGTTGGTACGTACACAACAGGTACAGTAGGATCGGTAGCCGATGGCTTTGAATTCTACCTCTTCATAAAGCCGAGCGGTTGGTCAACAACTAACCCAGCATCAAACTACTCAATACCGTATTATGAGTTGAACTCAGGTGAGCCAAATAGCTATCCCGTAGAGGGTAGTGTAATATTCCCATACGCAATGCCTGGCACGGAATACATAGTGGTTCAGTGGAATCCGTGGTGGAGTTATGGCTATCAGTATGGTCCGTTGAATGGTGGTGATTGGAATGTGTGGATTGGCGTTGGCAATGGTAACTCAACACCAGGTATAACCGATGTCATCGACGGCGTTGGTTCAGGAGCCTTTGAGCCTAATCCGGGTGACTTAATAATGGTGGAGGTAACTTACAACCCAAGCACCAACACCATAAGCGGTTATGCTGAGGATTTAAATACTGGGCAGGTTGCATCACTCAGTTACAGCCTAAATGGTAATTTCACACCACCAAGCCCAGGCCAATACACATTCGGAATAGCAGGAAACACAGGAGGTTGGTATGCAAACTGGGGTGTTATGGCAGTTGGTGAGGAGGGTATCACGTATACGCCAATTACGATTTCCACTAATTATACCGTAACGTTTATTGAAGAAGGTTTGCCCACTGGGGGGGCTCCCTGGTCCGTTACTGTTAATGGTACTACAAAGACCTCTACTACGAACGAGATAACCTTCACATTACCAGCAGGCACATACACATTCTCAGCATCCACAAACGTAACAGGTTACGAAGTATTAAATAGTACTGGGACGTTCACGGTGAGTGGTAATGAAACCCTAAACATACTATTTGCATCAACCAACGAATCCTCATCATTCAAGATATACTCAGAATACATTGAATATTTCTTCACGGGCTTTAATGAGCCCAACGTATTCTACGTACAAGCGCCAAATATCGATAATTCACAACCAATAAGTGTCACAGGATACATAACTCTCAATAATGAGTCGGTGAGCTTCACGTATAACCCATCAATAGGCATGTGGGAAAGCAACACAATAGACATGGGTCAATTACCACCCGGCAAAGGCTACCTAGTGGTAATAGCAAAATATCCTAGCGGACAAATACTAACTAATAACTATACGGTAACGGTAGTGCAATCACCAGCATTAATAGTAAATATATTACTTCTTACTCATTATGCGGTGTTATCTGCATCAGAATTGTATCCTTTAATCACTAATAAAACATTATACAATACAGAAGCAAGTTTTGAGTATAAAATAATATATTCAAGAGTGGGTCTTTATAACAATACGTTCTTAATAGTATCTAACGTTGATGTTAAATGGAATGAAACACATAAGGAAATTGAGGCTTCATACTTAAGTGGTGAATATGAATTTGGTGGATTTAATATTTATGTTCAATTTGATTTTAATTCAACAGGAATTGTAGACATTTCTGGGAAGTACCACCTCTTTACTTTTCATGGAGAAGTACTATCATATCCTATTGATATTAAAGCGGTAGTTGGTGCATCTGGTGTTTTATACGTAAATTATTCGAATTACAGTATTGAATTGCAAAGCTTTAGCGTATTTAATGACCTTTCAGCAGCTGCGTCATTTATAATACCTACGCCATGGACCTGGACAATACCGGTTGTTAATATTAAGGTAGGATTTATACCAGTAGTTTCTGTGGCTTTTAGTAATACCATTTATTTCACCTTCACGCCAACAAATAATCCTCAGCAGGAGTTTCTTGGTTTACCGGTGGCTCTTTCAATTAATGGCCATGCTTTATACCCTTTGGAATAACCGCGTTATTCGGTGGTGGTAGTCAATATGATGATGGAGGCTTAGGAGTATATGCCTGGTTACAGGGGGTCGCTGGAGTTGGTGAATATTATCAAGCTTATCCATCATTATCAGGAAAAGGTGGTGCACTGGTTGGTGAGCTTAATGCAGGAGCTTCAGTTAGTATAATCATCATTTCATGGAGCGGTAGTGTGACTATTTTAGGTCCTGGTGTAATTTATAAATGGGGGGGTGCCATTACTCAATCCGAAATTTCCGAGTTAGAGCATCAACTCGAGGAGGCTGCTTCAGAATTTCAGTTGCAAGCAGTGGGAGCTAGTGACTGGGTTAATGGTTCAACTTACGGTTTAATAGCAAGTAATCTGCCTTTAGGTTATACCTATAGTGCAGCACCGTATAATGGTTCAGTGTATATTTACTATACTGTAACGTTACCAAATGGTTATGCGTGGATTAATGGCGTTATATTCAGAGGTACGTATGAATACTCAGCACCATTACCTAAGTTCAATGACTTAGGTGTGGCATCACCACTTCTAATTCAGCTGCCTAATGGTACCCTAATGATGACTTGGTTCGCAGTACCACATGGAAATTACGGCTTAAATAACCTAACAGTAATACTCCAAGGCTCGGTACTTGAGCCTAATGGTACTTGGGGGGGTCCGGTATTTAACATAACGAATAATGGCGTTGCGCTTTCGGTAACTAGTGATGGCAAATACTTATACATAATTTGGGAGCCGGAGCTTAACTTAAACTATACAAATACGGAGTTGTTGGTAACCTCGTTAACTGGTCAGTTAATTACGGCAATGCAATTACCCAATGCTACAGCATTAAACGGTGCCTTAAATGGTAATGTTGCTATTCAATTATTAAACGGCACATACGCCGTGGTCAATGTATTCAGTAGAAATATTGAGCCATATATTGGTTATTCAGATGTTGGTTTCGTAAATGGTTTATTCTATGCGTTTAGTAATGATACATTAACGATAGTCAATGGTACAAGCAAAATAGAAATACAAACACCGTCTGAAGCATATGCCTGGCCAAGTATAATTAACGGTAAATTACTTGTAATAGCCTATAGACCATCTACACTGAGTATTTATGCATGGAATGGCACCGCACTATTGTCGATAAACAATTACACAATGCCAAACTTCGTAATCGCAAAGCCCACCTACTCAAACGGTTTCATATACATAACCACACTAACTAGGGTTATGAACAATAGCGATCCCACTGCCGACCTCTGGAACATCATATTATACGCATCATCGATCATGCCATCAGCGCCTACGGTATCCGCGACTATTCCACCGCCATCTTCATACCTCTACCTAAGGGTGATAGCTCCAAGTTATGCCGATTGGATGATATACTCAGACGCTTCAGATAATTGGTATGCTAATTATACGGGTGTTGGTTCGGTGGTTTTTGGCCCTGCCTATGTTGGTGGTCCTGGGACTACGGTGATGTTTAATGTCACGGGTCTTGGTAATTGCCCGAGCCCGTCAATAACCTATGAGCCTTCGAATACGTTAAGCCTAGGCTATGGGCCTAATTACGAGACCGTGATAATCAATTGTGAACCGATGATGAACGTGGCACTAAACATAACAAGCGGCGGTGGCATCATAGCAATAATCAACGAACCAGGCCTAGGCCAAAGACAGTTAATACTCAACGGACCAACAACAGAAAACCTAGAACTACCCATAAACACAACAATCACAATATACACATGGCCATACACAGGCTACACATTGAGTGGAATTTATGTTAATGGTACGGAAATTAATTATGTTATGAATATGTACGGTGCGTATGTTTATAAAGTTATGGTAAATAGTAACCAGATAATAATGATAAACTTTAATGCGAAATAGATAAGTAAAAATTAGATTTAAAAGCTTAATTTATTACTTATTTTTTAATGCCTGAGCCAATACTTAAGCTCAAGCCATTTACAGCCGGTAGTGAGGTTGGGAAGATGGTGCTTGCTATGGCTGTCACTAGTGCACTATGGTATGGTATTGGCTATTTATTGCCTCAACGGTATCACGTACCATTGTGGGAGTTGGCATTAATTCAATTATTCTTTGCGTTATTCATGGCGCTTGAGATTTGGGAATTAATAAAAAACGTTAAGGAAAGGAGGGTATACATTAAGGACTTCATACTCTATAAGGATTACGTCTGGTTCGCAACAGTGAAGGGGGGGGATGAGGTCACAATACCCATCGAGGAGTTTAATCCCTGCGTTGTTAAGTATGCATCACCATTAAGTTCATATCCATATCAAGTTAATGTAAGCTCAAACTCAGTACGTGCTGGTTGGACTTGGAACTATCAATATTATCCAGGCAGGGTGTGGTTGAAAATAAGCCACTATGGTGAGGATTACATACTCCATATTGATACAGAACAGTGCAGGAGATTAAACCAAGTCCTCAATATTGACTTTGGGAAGCCCAGGATTGACTGGTGTGGTGGGAGGGTCGTCAAGGACATGGGCAAGTTCGGCAGAATTGAGAGACCGGGCTTAGCATGTTAGGATGGTTACCATGAGCGTTGTTATTGCTCCTGGCCCCTATGGCGATGGCAAGTCGGGCGCGTTAATTAGGCTTAGCCTTGCCTTAATTCTCATTGGGCTTGTTGTAGTGATATTCTCAATACTCGCGCATAGCTGGACTTATTTTAATTACGCCCTTTCTATTATTATACCAGGCGTTGGGTTCCTCATATATGCCTATACAGGACACAAAGGAACCAAGAGGAGGAGGGAGTATGTTGAATCGCATAATGCGATTTGGGGATTTAACAACGCATTGGTCACACCTAGTAAGGGTTTTAAGTCTGGTGAGGTCATTTACACAATATTCATGGCAATAATCACGTTCGTAATAGTGGGGGGGCGGTTGCTACTGACATCATGCATGGTAGGTTCATGTTTAGCGATTCCGTTATCCTCTTAATCTTAGTCGGCTTATACATACCATACTACCTAATAATCAGGAGTGCTAGGAGAGCACTCCAGGCTAGGAAGAATGAGGTTAAGGATATTCTAGTTTACTCAGATTATATTTACGTGAGGACAGCCACCAATGAGGAACTTCAAATACCAGTTAATGGTAGTATAATCTGCATTGGTGAGTTGAATATTCCTGATATGATGTTTGGTATGACAAGTTATGACATATTTAAGATTAAGTATGAGGATAGAGTATTAAAGCTCACGCTGCCTCATGGTGCTGGGAGTGAGCTCATTAACGTGCTTAAGGATAAGTTAGGGCTTGAGGTTCACACGTGTAATTACCTGGGTATTTAAATAATCCTATAGATGTCGATGAATTTGCTATACCATTCATCGTATGCCTTCCTACTGACCACGTGAAACTCAAATACCATGAGTGCTTCATCACGAACCTCTTTAATGATATTCATGATTAATTCCACGTACTTATGTGGGTCATCACCATACACATCAGATAATTATTAGGACATCAACGTCGCTGTCAGGCTTGAAGTTGCCACGTACATAACTGCCAATGAGCATTAATTCTGCATTAGGGTCGAGCCTGAGCATCACGTCTTTAATTCTGTCTAGGTAATAATTAATGTTACCGAGGATTCTATCCCTAATCCTCTTAATATCGATTAGCAAATCTACGAGGGTAGGGTAGGCATTTAACCAGCTCATTGAACTCATGAGCCATGTTAAGTGCTCTCTCCGCATCATCCTTGCTAAACCTAGGTGGCATATAACGACTTGCTATGTACGCAAACTCCAATAATAGAACCACCTTCCTATTTCTAACGTAAAAGTCATTTAGACTGCACTTATTATTCAATATCTTTGTTAATTCAATGAAGAGCTGGGTTAATCCATGGGTATGTGAATAATCACCAACGAGGTTATACAATAATGACTTAAGTTTTAACTGTATAAATTATTCCACATTAAACATTACTAGATCATAGTACCCTCGTTCATACGCAAACCGCGCCTGCTCCAAAAATTCCTCGGCCCTTTGACTTAGGAAACTCATTACTTCGATTACTCAGTACCACATCTATTTAACTATGTCCTTTGGGAACCAATCACTCTTAGTCCTGACCAAGCCCCCCCTCTCCTCAATGTACCTCCTCACTCTATCCCTAATGTCATCAAAGATTCTTGAATCGCCGCAAAGTACCTTACCATCAGTTACGGCATCGAGTATCACCATGGAACTCTCAAGAACCTCATTCAACCTACTCAATGGTAACCAAACCACCTGCCAATATCCCTCACCTCAATCCTAAAATCACCAGTGGGTATAACAGCCATTAAATCCCAATCACTCAACGGAGTATTATCACCTCTAGCCCTGGAACCAAATAGGACTACGACTAAGGACTTACGGCATAACTCATTAAGCACCTCCCTAAACCTAGTCTCCCTCCACTTGCTAACCTCAATTAATGCCTCCAACCACCTGCTGTACATAATCCCGCACCAAGTCCATACGCCTAACGGCTCCCACCTCCTGTAATCGTTAATCCTGGCATCTGAGTAGCGCGCCTGGACGTAATGTTGCTCAAGTAATTCAGCGCACCTAGTAACTTCCTGAGGTACCTCCTTACTCAGGATCTTCACTAGGTATTGAAGTAACTCATATGTTGAGTGTGTGATTGGTCTTGAACCGCTAAACTTAATGAGTAATCCCTTGATCAATGGCTCAACGGACTGCTGGGCAAAAAATGCAGCTGAGTCAAACCTATTATTCGCTAAGTCCTCCCTCGCATAGTCCCTAAATCTCCTCGCTTTATTAAGCCATGGCTCCGCCATTAAATTATTGGGTAATGCATTATGAGGACGCTATTAAGGTTTTATCTCGTAACCTTCGTTGACATTATCATTACTATGAATGCCGTGATCGCGGCTATCACGAAGGATAGTACGAAGGATTCCTTACCAGGTACCTCATAGAATATGGGCATGCCATTTAGGTAGTAGGTGAGTAGTGGAGTCCTGTAGGTGGTCTCTAGGGAACCCGCGATTACTGGGCCTAGCGTATTGCCCATGAGCCTCATGGCGGTGTTAGTGCCGGTCATTGTAGCCATCTTTTCTCTAGAAGCTGATGATATTAATAACGTTATCCTGGTCACGGTCATGCCGCTATGCCCACCATGCTTATGATCATCACGATTATCGTGATCATTAACTCATGTACGTAAACCGTGGTCGCCATCAGTAAGCCTCCAATTGCCGCTATTCCAGACGTTATGATTAACACCCTTCTATAGCCAACGGTGTTCATTAGGATGCCGTATAATGGACCTGCAAAGAGCATTATTAAGGCTATGGGCGCCAGTGTGAGGCCTGTCCTTAGTATTGTCATGCCATAACCAATGGGCTTAGGCAATTCAAACATATACACAAGGGCCTGGAATGATAGGAACATACCAAAGCCAGCGACAAAGGACGAGAGTAGGGGGGGCACTGCTATGTTGGGGGGGTTTGCGAAGTCGCCTATGTTTATTATTGGGTTCTGCGTGGACAGTTCATGATTAATAAATAGGAACAATATGGCCAACCCAAGTGCAATGCCAAGCCAGAAATCCTCCGATAACCAACCCCCCCAGGTCGGAGCTTCTGTGAATGAGTAACCAATTATTACGAAGGACATCGCCAATAGTGCCAGGCCTACATAATCAATGCTTTCACCAACTCTCGCCTCGGACTCAGGCAGTACTAAGTAGGCCATGAGTATTAGCACGGCTAGTATTGGCAATGCCGTCTCATACGCGAACTGCCAGGAATAATACTGGGCTAGGTATGCGCCTATTGGTAATGCTACGGCAGCCCCAATCGCGAATGTTGATGCAATGATTCCCTGGCAACAGGCCATTCCCTGGGCGGCAATTTCTCCCTAAGCAATGTATAGCCAATAGGATTTATGCTGAGTCCAATTCCCTGAATGGTCCTGAGCATTATTAGGATTGGGTATGTCGGTGCCATGCTCGTGAAGAACACAGCAACAAAGTAGATAATCAATGTAATTAGCAATACCTTCTTTCTACCGTAACTATCAGCCAACTTACCAAGGATTGCGCGAGGGCCAGACCAGCCAGCGTCTCCGAGGACAATACCCACGAGACCTCCGACTCTGTTATGCCGTATTGCCTTTCTATGGTTGGTAGGGATGGCATGACAACCATCTCCACGTACATTGCAATTATTGATATAGACGCGAGAACGGCAAGGTACCTCCACGCCTCGGAACTCAATCTAATACCACCGAGGTTCCTTAGCACGTAAACCGATATCAATACTGATTAAAAATCTAACTCACGACCTTACCAAATGCCTCTTATCGGGGTCTCAGTTTCTTTATGTGTTCATGGCATTTAGTCATTTATTGCATCGCCACGGCTTAATGCAGTCCCGGTATTAGCACTAGGTAATCCATGCATGGTATACCAATAGGTTTATTAATTGGTATACCTATACCATCATAATGTCTAGTGTCGTTAGTTTTAAGGTTAGGAGGGAAATTAAGGAGAAGATGGAGAGGTTTAAGGACAGGGTTAACTGGGCTGAGGAGTTGAGGAGGTTTGTTGAGGAGAGGATTAGGGAGTTGGAGGCTGAGGAGAATATTAAGCGTGTCGTTGAGGAGCTTGAGAAGATACCAATAAGCGTTCCCAGGGGGGGATTCTCGGTGGGTTCGGTGAGGGAGGACCGTGATGGTGATTGATGCATCGGCATTAACGGCCTTCATACTTAAGGAGCCTGGTTGGCGGTCATTAATTGGTTATGTCATGAACTCGGTCTCTGTTGATCATGTAATTAAGGAGGTTATGAACGCAATTTGGAGGGCGCAAATTAGAGGGATTATTACTAGGGAGTACTCAATCAAGCTTCGTGACATATTAATGTCGTTAATTGGCAAGAACATTATTATAGAGCCTGAGGAGAAGTACGTCGATGAGGCATTCACGATAGCGATAGATAATAAAATAACCATATACGACACGTTATACATAGCATTAGCAATAAGCAGGGGGGGCTTACCTCTTTTAACGCTCGATAATAAACAGGGAGAGGTCGCGAGAAGGATGGGCATTAATGTGGTGATGCCGTTTTAATAATCACCTCCTAAGAGACTTTATTAGTGGTATTGTATTTAGGTGCATTGTTTCGTCTGGTATCGCCTTATTAATGGCTATCTCCCTGTATATATAGGCCGAGGGCCTCCAGTACTGCTTCTTGGTGGTATAATCGACGTAGAGCAGGCCAAACCTCATGCTGAAGCCTGAGGCCCACTCGTAGTTGTCAGTCAACGACCAGTGCAGGTAACCCCCCCTAACATCAACCCCCCCATCACTCAGGCCCTATGCACTTGGTAAATGTGGCTGACTAGGTAATACGGCCTTAGATAATCAGCCGAGTCGGCAATCCCATTCTCAGTAACGTACATGGGCAGGTGATACCTCCTCCAGTACTTTGTCAATACATCGTATAAGCCCTCTGGTAGAATTCCCAGCCGAAGTCACTACATGGCCTATTGTCAGGGCTTACGGAGTTCCTTTCGCAGTAATGCCCATAGCCAGGGACTATTGTATATGAATTATCGTTTGTGAGTTTAACCACGACCCTTGAATAATAATTAACGCCAATCCAATCAAGTTTATTCCTAAGATCTTCCCTGGCCTCACCATATAAGTTACCGTGAATGATCGCATCAAAGAATAACCACCTGGCGTCTCGTTCAGCCAATTCCACGGCTTTATCATCCTTATCTGTTAGTGGAGTGAAGGAGTTATTTGCGTATATAAGTCCAACAGGCTTCTTACTAATTGACTTTATCGCTTCATAAGCCCTTGCATGAGCTTGAATTAAATTAATTAAGGCCTTAACCGCCAAGAGAGGACTTAGATAACCAGGTGGAAACCCCCCACTTAACATTGATGTAACCATTCCAAGCAACCACATTCGGCTCATTCATTGTTGAATACATATCGACTAAATCATCAAGCTTCCAAGCCACGTAGCTGCGAACCTCGCAAAGTTAATCACCGTCTTAGTATCGAGCCAACCAACGGGTCCGGAAAGATCACCCCTCCTGACCCTTATTGGGTCGTGAATCCACAGTGGTAACGGCCAATGATAGAGGTTCAGTATGAAGAATATGTTCCTATTCTTCAAATCATTGAAGATCACCCTATAGTGCTCAATGGCAGCCTTATTAGCCGCCTCATCAAGTCTCCTTAGGTCACGTTCATCAACATCAACCTTGACTACCCTATCGCCAACAACCTCAACATTACCACTGGGTGGCTCGGGCATTGGTTTCGGGAATACCCTGGACCACTCAACATTGATCCTGGCAATGTCGAGCCCCCATCCTAACGGCATTATCATGAAAAACCCTGTATAGGCTCCAATAACCAGGCCCATTCTCTGGCAGGTCACCACTAACGAGACCAGACATTATGTTATCCCAATCATGAACCCAAACCCACCAATCACTATTTGGATCCTCATCACCTGGGACACCCATCTCATGCTGAAAACCGGCCTGAGACCAGCCAAACCTGAAGTTCTTAGGGAATGATAACGTCACGTATTTAACTTAATTTTAGATTATTTTTAGGAGTTACTATATTGCTATACAGTAATGCCTTGATAATTTTCAGGTTTTAACCATGAGTGGGTTGGCCTACGGGAAAAACGCAGTAATTATTAAAATGATTAACAGGTAAGTTCTTCGTGTGGAGATAACGGCCTTAATTATCAGTACCACTAGGTCTAGGGTTCAATTACTTAAGCACGCTATTTCTTCAGTGATAAACCAAACAAGGAAACCCGATGAATTAATTGTTGTTATGTCATACGATGACAGGGAGATTAAGGACTTAGTTAGTCCACACGGTTTTGTAATCCACAACGTAAGCACCAGAATAGGCCAATGTGGGCCAGGGGGGGCATTGAGGAGTCGAGCGGTGACGTTATTGCGTTCCTTGACGATGATGATGAGTGGCTACAGAATAAGCTTAGTCATGTAGATGAGGCATTCAGTAAAATTGCTGGGCTTGGTCTTTACCATAACCTATTTCAATTCATTGATACTAACGGGAACGAGCTACATCACCATGAATTACCTGCCTATTATCGCTCAATGATCCTTGAAAGAAGCGTCATTATTAGGGGGGGCAATGCCGACTTATACATGCGTTCCAGTGTTAATGATTGGCTAAATGCTAATTACTGGTCATTATTTTACAACACATCAAGCTTGTCAGTGATTAAGGATGCATTAGCCCGTAGGCTTGAACTCGTTGAAAGCACTAACCTATACTCAGATGCCCTATTCTTCATATTGGTACTAACTCAATGCTATGCCGTGCTTCATGAACCAATTATCCTAACCAGGTACAGAATTCATGGAGAACAAACATCAAGGAAAGTCCTAAATGGCGAACTTATGGGCATGGCCGCTAAAGACCACGAACTATTTAATAGAGTAATTAAGGAATACAATACCTGTAGGTAATCTACGGATGCCGACTTAGCACATAACGTAATGCTTATATACATTAGCACCATCGTATCATAATCGTGATCAACAAGAATGAATTCACTAAATACGTAGTTATAACAATACTAATGGCGATAACCACAGTATCGATAACGTCACTAGCGTCACAAAACACAATACAGGTAAATGTAACAATCCAGGGCATAGGTCCTTTAAGTAATGCCTCAATTACGTATATGGAGTTTGTCCAGTCATATACGACCCAGATGCTCCATGCCTACGGCACAACTACCACAAATAATGAGGGTATTGCCGTAATCCCACAACCACCGCCTCCATTACCAGGTAAGGGGGATATTATCACTATCACGATTAACGCGACAATAAATGGAGAAACCATATTCAAAACATACAATTTTTACTTAACAAACGAGAACTTCACAAACCAAATAAACATAACAATACCAATGCCTAAAACAAATAGCCCGACAGGCAATACCAATTATGGCAATCAAAGCATGTTCTTGATAACCGTAATTATAGTAATAATTGTCGTGTTGGTAGCGATAATAATTATATTAATGAGAAGATCGAGGCAATAAATGGCGCGTAACTATAAGATTCAAATTAAAATATCAATTTTCTTCATTTAAATCCTCCGTCCAGGCACTACTTATGGAAATACTACCTCACTCCTCGCCTCCCTTGTTGCGGGCCTTGGCACTATTGGGTATGGCAAATACTCAATCCCAGGCCTACTCGCCCTGGCCTGTGGGTATAGCGTCATTAATTCATAAACCTCAGGCGGCACATCGGTCGATACCTTAAGCCCCATTTCCCTTAGCTGCTCCACGGTTATTGGGTAATCATGAGTGTAATAACCACTCACGAGCTTATCAGCTACTTGCTGCGCCCTCTCCTCACCAACCTTATCCCTTATTAACTCAATGACCAACTCCTTCACCTGGCGAATAGCCTTCTCCGCCATGTCCGCAAGTATTAACGTTTGGTCATCAACCTTATCCCTACCCTTAATCTCAACCGCCCTAAGTATTGACGGCGCTGGTAGGTAAGTTCCACCAGGCCCACCTAACTGTGGGTCTAATGGTCCAAGTACTGCGTTTGGGTCCATTATTATTTCATCAGCTGCCAGGGCAATTAATGTGCCCCCGCTCATGGCGTAGTGAGGTATTACTACGACCTTCTTAGCCGGATGCGCCTTGAGGGCCTTGGCTATTTGTGAGGCCGCAAGCACGAGCCTCCAGGAGTGTGTAGTATGAGCATTATCGGCATGTTGGGTGGGGGGGTCGTCCTGATAGCCCTTATAATGGCCTCTGAATCCTCAATATCTATGTACCTATAAATTGGGACGCCAAGCAAACCAATCCTCTCCTGCCTGTGTATCATAGTTATTACCCTAGATCCATACTTACGCTCCATCAATGCTATGAGTCTCAATCTCGTGCGTTGTAATGACCTCATTGATAGCCACGGTGATAGCATAGCTATGAAGAGGAGTACCCAAAAGAGATAACCAAGTATGTCGGTGTATATATCGAGTATCATCATAAAAATACTATTGATGATTATTAAAAATGTTACTAGGTATTTCATGGCAATAGTGATATAATATTTTAATTTAATTCTAATTATTAATCTATGGGATACCAAATGGGTAAGTACTCATTGATGATGGGTAGTGAGGCCTTGGTCCGTGGTGCCATTTATGCAGGCGTTAGATTTTATGCGGGCTACCCAATAACGCCGGCGACCGAGATTGCTGAGTACATGTCCCAGTTATTGCCGAGGGCTGGCGGTATATTTGTGCAGACTGAGGATGAGTTGGCAGCCATAAACATGGCCATTGGCGCCTCCGTGGCAGGTTGGAAGCTATGGTTGCAACCAGTGGGCCGGGCTTCTCACTCATGCAGGAGGGTATTGGGCATGCTGTTAATGCTGAGGTGCCGTTATTAATCGTTGATGTCCAGAGGGGGGGCGGTCCATCGACTGGCCAACCAACAATGCCATCGCAGCAAGATGTCTTTCAGGCTAGGTATGGCTCTCATGGTCCTACGAGATAATAGTCCTAAGTCCCGCCAATGTTCAGGAATTGTTCTATTTAACGATAGACGCGGTTAACTTATCCGAGCAATACCGCACACCGGTGATACTGCTCACGGAGGAGGTCACCGTGCACCTGTGGGAGAAAATCTACGTGCCAGACCCTGGAGAATACCCGGTGCTACCCCCACGTCACACCACCTACGCATGATGATGAGGGGGGGTTCTTACTCGAAAGTCAGCTTCATGATGAGAGGGGGGGCTATAACGTAGCCAATGATCCTGAACAATCGGCTAAGGCATTGTGGCGATTGATAAGGAAGATTAGGGATAATGTGGATAAGATATCGAGAATCGAGGTTAGGTATGCGGAGGATGATCCCGAGGCCTTTATAGCGTCCTACGGATGTACTGCGAGGTCGGCATTGGCAGCTGTCAAGATGCTTCGGCGGGATGGCTATAAAGTCGGCTTCCTACGGCTTGTGACCCTCTGGCCATTCCCAGAAAACGCCATTAAAAACGCCATGAGGGGCGCGAATACCGTCATTGTGCCTGAGATGAACGCTGGTTATATGGCCAACGAGTTCAGGATGCTCGGCTTAAACGTTGTGCCGATTCCAAAGCTTGGCGGTGAAATGCCGACGCCAGAGGAAATATACAGTGTCGCCAGGGGGGGTGTTACCTCATGAATCCTCTCATTCAGAAGTACCTGCGCAGTGAGTATGCCCAGGGTAGGAGGAGGACTATATTCTGCCCCGGCTGTGGCAATGGCATAATACTTGGATACTTCATTAGGGCGATCGATGAGTTAAAGCGGGAGGGCAGGTTTGATGATTCCAAGCTATACATAGTGACAGGCATTGGGTGCTCAGGTAATATACCAGTACCGCTTAAGTACAACATCGTCCGCGCACTCCATGGTAGGGCATTATCTGTTGCCACGGGTATAAAGCTTGTGAGGCCCGATAGCGAGGTCGTGGTATTTGCTGGTGATGGTGACTTACTATCGATTGGAGGCAACCACCTGATACATACGATAAGGAGGAATGTCGGCATAAAGGTGATCCTCGTCAATAACATGCTCTACGGCATGACCGGCGGTCAGGTGGCCCCCCCAACAACACCCATGGAGGCTATAACCCACACAACACCCTACGGTAACCCAGAACCACCACTTGACGCCTGCAGGTTAGCAGTATCGCTTGGCGCCACATACGTAGCCAGGTGGGCAGTGCCGCTAGCCAAGCAGTGCATTCAGTCAATTAAGGAGTTATTACTTCATAGGGGCTTCGGCCTACTTGAATGTCTATCCCAATGCCCTGTCTATCAGGCAGGTATGTAATCGGCGTTGATAGGCCGTCAAGGATCATGGATTACTTCCTAAAGATAACCGTGGTATCCAATGAGCCGAGGTATGGAGATAAAATAACCATTGGCAAGTTCGCGGATTACGAAAGGCCAACCTATGAGGAAATTATGTGGAGTATGGTGAGTAAGGTGAGGGAGGGTGGTGGTCACGAGGCGTAAGTCGGTTGTGGTGAGGATTGACGTTGATAAGTACCTATGCAAGGGCTGCTACATCTGTGTTGATAAGTGCCCAACGAAGGTCTTTGAGGTATCCAACATCGTTGGTGATTACGGGGCATTCCTACCCGTGGCTAAGTACGTGGAGCGGTGCATTGACTGCGGAATCTGCGAACTCTACTGCCCTGACTATGCAATAACAATTATCAGGGGGGGTGATGAGAGTGAGGCTTGAGGTTAGGTTTGCCGGCTTTGGTGGTCAAGGCGTAATTACGGCCGGCAGGTTATTGGCGTTAACCGTGATAGAGGCCGACCCAGGCTTATACGTGGTCTACAGTCCATCATACGGCTTCCAAACCCGTGGTGGCGATGCGTTGTCAGACGTGATAATCAGTGATGAGGAGATCGACTATCCAAAGGCTAGGAGGTTAGACCTAGCGTTCCTACTCACACAACCAGCATATAATAAGTACTGTGGTTATGTTAAGGATGATGGACTCATAGTCATTGATGACCACGTTAATAAGGGCGACAAAACACAATGTAGTGATAAGAGACACCGTGAATTAGGCATAATAACAGCTGCGAGACAAATTGGCGGTGACGTCTTTGCATCAACGATAGTCCTAGGCGCATCAATAAAATACCTAAGCAAAACCGAGCTACTAAAGGACAAATTATCATTAGAACATGCAAAGCAGATAATTACTAAGTACTTTAAAGAAACACTAATAGGTAGAAGGACCGGAGCCGAGGATATAATTAACAAAAATATTAAGGCAATAGAGTTTGGGTATAAAATTATATAGTTAATGATACATTAAAAATAAATGATTTAAGGTTTATACTTAGCCAAGTATATTTCTTTTTAGTTCCTTCTTATCAATTTTGCCTGTCCTCGTTAGTGGAATCTCCTTAACGAAAATCACATCATCAGACACCCACCACTTAGGTATCCTGCCGGCATCAACCTCTTTATTTAATGCCTCATATATTTGCTCCTTCATTAAGCTATAGCCCTCCTTGGGCTTTACAACGGCTATAGGTCTCTCACCCCCCCACTTCTCATGCGGCCTTCCAATCACAGCCACCAAGTCAACGCCAGGTATGTTTGAAATAATAGCCTCGAGAACGCTTGTTGGTATCCATTCTCCACCGCTTTTGATTACATCCTTAAGCCTATCAAGTATTCTTAATCCGCCGTCATTAAGTATCATTCCAACATCGCCAGTCCTGAACCAACTACCCACATAACTCTCCCTGGTCTTTTCAGGTCCTTGTAATACTCATATGGTAACCATGGAGCTCGCAACCAAACCTCACCAAATTGGCCAGGGCTCACATCCTTACCTGTTGCTGGGTCGACAATCCTTACCTCGACGAAGGGTACGGGGGGTGTGTTGTTAATCTTATGTAGTCGAGGAATTCATCTATTGAATTATAGTTCTTGGGGGGGCTATTGAGATTGACGTGGCAAGCATGTCAGTTCCTCCGTATATGGATGAGAAGTTAATACCGAGCTCATGCATCTTCTTAGCGAGACCGCTAGTTATTGGCATACCACCAACCAACGCCTTTAATCCGCGTAATACGCCGACCTTATTCATCTTTTCAGCCGTGTCAATAAGCATGTACATCATTGTAGGTACGGCATTTACCCAAGTAACTCCTTCAGTCTCAATAAGTTTTAATGCCTTATCAGGTGTAAACCTGCCCATTAATACGTACTTATCGCATAGGTATGGTGCATGAATGAAGCTACCCCCCCATGAGTGAATATGGTAAAATGGTATAAATGGCATTATCGTATCGCCCTGGTGTAGGCTAGCCGGCGTATTGTACATGCTAAGTTGGTATGCTATAGCCAATGCACCATGTACAAACTTCTCATGAGTATACCTAACGGCTTTGGGGAGGCCCGTTGTGCCTGATGTAAATAATATTGAGTAGAAGTCCCTTCCAGTAATCTCAATCTCGGGTTCCTTGGTAGCTTTGGTATTAACTAGGTCATTATAGCAATACTTTGTATTGCACTCAGGGTCCAGTCCTACAGTCTTATCCTTACTTACTAATGCGCTAAGTGCCCTAAAGTCACTGGAGTAAAATAGCCACTCCGTATCGGCCATCTTGATTGTATACGCTATTTGGTCGGGCGGTAATCTTACATTCACTGGGTAAATTATGGCGCCAATCATAGCCGCTGCGTAGTGGAGCTCAAACATCGGTAGCGTATTCCAATCGGCAACGCCAATAACCGTGCCCTTACGAATACCCAATGATAATAATGAATTGGCCAACGAAATAATGCGTTTATACGCTTCGCCGTAACTAATCCTATTGCCTTCCCAAACTATCTCAGTTTCAGGGCACAATATCGCAGCTCTCTTTATAACGTTATGTACCGTAAACCCAATACCGAAGCTCTCCACTCATCATCACCCCCCCTCCTCAATATTTATTATCCTTTTACCTAAGTCATATGAACCAACTTTATAACCACTCTGCAAATACTTCTCAAGATATAACTCAGCCACCAGTGCATACCTATCAATCCCCAATCTCTCTGCAATATGCGTTAGGATTATCACGCAATTGCATGCCCTAGTAGTGATAATACATCCTTAGCCCTGAACTCAACTTCCAATGGACTTAATGACGTGGCCGTCTGCAACGTACTCCTTATAACATTCATCGCCGCCTCAGCAGTATTGTGGTATGCCTTGATCTCGGCCACGATATTCTCAAGGTCATTAAGCATTGCAATATGTGCGTTTTTCTTGGTCATCGCCTCTAGCATGTCCAATGCCTGTATGTTGCTCGTACCCTCCCAAATAGGCGTTATCAAGGCCTCCCTATGCCACCTCTCAATTGGATACTCACTCAGGAACCCAATGCCGCCGTGCAACTCCATGGCAAGTCTGGTTACGTATGCCGCAGCGTCTGCCGTGACATTCTTAGCAATGTGGGTTAGTAATCTGGCATAGTGGTAGTGTTCACTGTATGGTGGTTTATCATGCCATGATTTATCAAATTCATTCACAGCCTTGAAGACCAACGCTGTTGCCCCCTCTATAGTCACCTCCATATCCATCAAGTCCCTAATCACCAATGGATGCTCGATGAGCAACTTACCAAATGCCCTCCTCCTATTGGCATACTCATAAGCTCCAGGTAAGCCTTCCTGGCAACACCAACAGCACCAATAGCGTTGGCAAGCCTTGAAACCATTAAATCTTCCATTATATAGTAAATGCCATTGCTTAAGTCGCCGATGGGGGGGTATGCCTCAGTACCATGAAACTCAACCTCACCGGTGGGTACTGAGTTCGTACCACTCTTCTCCTTTAACCTCCTAACTATGAAATTAAGGTCCCCCCTTCGAATTTAGGCGAGGAACGGCAAATAATGCCAATCCCTTAGCTCCAGCTCTACCACCCTCCGGTCTCGCTGACGTCAATGCAATGTCGGCCAACCCAACCCACTGGCGAAGTACTTATCACCGTAAAGCCTCCATAAATCACCATCTCTTTTGGCAATCGTAGCATTAGCACCCAGATCGCTGCCTCCCTGCACTTCCGTGAACCACGTGGCGCCGAAATTAATTGGACGCTCATCGCCAATTAGCTCGGTACGTACTTCCTCAGTTCATCATTACCATACTTATAGAGTGCATATGCCGTCTGGATTGTTATGGTGATTATGCAGTAAAGACCTGGGTCTGATACTAGGAACCCCCATTGCGTAGTGCTCATGCCAACTACCGCCATGATATGGAGGCTTATTTATGCCGAAATCGAGCACCAACTTCTCAATAGCCCATCTCTCAACCGGATTCAGCCAAACCCTGTCGACCCTATTACCATTGATATCCCACATAATATGCCTTGGTCTCGAAACCTTATCCACATAATCAGTAATTTCAAGTAAATCACGGCCGGCAAAAATCCCTAATTCACTAAAGGAAGGGACCTTACCAATAAAATACTGGAGAAACCGCTGTAATGGCTTATCAGTGTCGTAAACGTTCATACCATAGATATTGGACAGAAAACCATACACGTCTATATTGTTTTCGAGATCATTTGACATACATTATTATTTAATCTAATTCTCTTATAAAGTTTACCTTTATTATAGTACATAAGCAAATATATACATTATATTGAAGATATCAACAAGTACACTCAGGATTTAATATCCTCTCAAGTATCCTATTTACCTCATTAATTACATAATTAGGTATCTTACTATCTACCCATAGGATATATCGTTTAGCTATAAAATCAGCAATGCCCATTAGGGCGAAGGAAAGCACCTCTGGGTCATATCTAGCTATCTCATTCCTATTCATAGCTTCTACTAATCTCATGGAATATCTTTCAGAAAGTTTCATGTAATGCCACTTATAAATTTCAATATTATTCGATTCAGCCTCTATTAATATTTTATAAAGATACTGATTATTGTACATCCAATCAAAGAATGCTTCAAACCCCCCCCTCTTCTCTATTGATACCCTATCAGAAAGTCCTGAGGTACTTAACGTTAAGTAATGTCTCATATCCTTATTTATTCGTTTAATGAGCTCTACCAATAATTCATCCTTGTTATTAAAGTAGAAGTAAAAAAGCCCATGTGATACGCCAGCCCTCGATGTTATTTCATCAATTGACGCATCGTTAAATCCTTTCTCAGCTATTACGGCTATGGCAGCACTTAATATCTTATTTAATGACTCCTCCCCCCCCTCTTTGTTTTCGGAGAATACTTCATGTTTTATTTATCAATAAAACAATGCAATTTAAATTTTACAAGAAAAATTATTCAACGCGTTGAAGTACTGTGGCACCCCCCCATGTCCAACCAGTTCCCGCCGCAACCAAAACTATGATACTACCCTTCCTGACTTTACCGCTTTGTTCCGCTAACCATAATGATAAGAATGGGTCCACAGCCTGCATGTGACCGTAATTCTCAAGGTAAATCGATTTATCAGAAGACACGCCTAATTCTTTTAGTATTCTATCATGGAATGACCTCTTCATATGAAGTATTGCAAAATAATCAACATCATTTATAGTAAGGCCACTTCTCTCCAGGGCATTCTTTATAACATATAAGAAATTCCTTAATGAAATCTCCTCAAAGCTCTTGTTAAATTCCTCATTCCTATTAACCTGTAGTAAATATCCCTGGTTATAATCATTTATGAATCTCTCACCAAGCCTTTGATGCACAACATTAGAGAATCTTCCATCGGTTATTATTGAGCTTTCAAGAACTTCGTACTTTCCATCAACATTACTCAACAAAACCGCAGCGGCTCCATCCGAGAAATCATACATGAATGTTGAGGCTTTGTCCCTGTAATTAACTATCATGCTCTGCTTTGTTGCACTAACTAGTAATATGTAAGAGTCCTCATCCTTTATGGCTAATCTTGGTTTCAATAAGTCAAGCGCGACAATACTGCTAACGCATTGCATTGATACGTCAACGCCATAGGCATTACTTAAGCCCAAATGGCCTATTACATCAGGCGCCACATCCCATACGTACTTATCCTTAAAGTCAGAACCTGCATATACGACTAAATCAATCTTTAAGTTACCATACTTGCTCATTAATTTTTTAGCAACGAGCTTCGCCATATCAGAAACGGACAATGACCTCTCAATGGGCTTCCTACTAATACCCAGTTTATCTCTCACAACCCAATCAGGCAAGCCTGTCTCCAGGGCCAATTGTTTATAATCAACGTATGTACTTGGTATATATAATTCATAATCTACGATATAAGCCTTCCTCATAAATAATCACGAAGTATCAAGTACGTCTTTAAAGCCATCCCTTAAATACCTCTCACGTAACTCCCTTTTTGAAATCTTACCAATCTGTGTCTTTGGGATCTCCCTAACGAATATTATACGCTTTGGTACTTTATATGATGCCAGGACTTTCTTAAGATCTTTCTTTACATCATCCTCAGTCACCTTAAAACCAGGCTTTTTAACCACAATTGCAACAACAGCCTCACCCCCCCAATGTTCATCCGGCCCCCCCAAACACGGTCGCATCATCTATATACGGTAGTTGCTTTAGTGCCACCTCAACCTCTGTTGAATATACATTCTCACCTCCGGTCTTAATCATGTCCTTCTTTCTATCGAGGAATGAGAAGTCGCCTTCATTATCGACGGTGAATAAGTCGCCAGTCATTAGATAACCATCGCTCGTGAATGGTTTTTCACTGGGTCTATTCCAATAACCCTTGAATACGTGGGGGGGTCCCTTTATTAATAGTTCTCCATCACTTGACAGTCTCATTTCAATAAAGAGAAGGGGTTTTCCCACTGACATTAGTTTATCCTTATAGCGTTCCGGCGATATGTAAAAGTTATTGGGACCTGCCTCCGTCAACCCATAGCCCTGAAATAGCCTATAGCCCTTATCAATAAAGCGTTTAGCTACATTTGGCAGTAATGGTCCACCACCACTTATAAATAGCACATGAGAAAGGTCAACCCTATCAAAGAGAGGTGACTTACTTATGGAATCAAGCATTGTTGGCACGCCCATGTATACTGTGCACTTTTCCCTGGCCAAGGTCTCTATTGTCCAATCGGCATCGAATTTATCGGTCTCAGGTAAAACGACACGTCCACCAACTAATAATAGGGGGCATCATTAATACATTCCACCCACCGGTATGATAAAGAGGTAGTGAAACGAGGTACAATCATTTTTTGTTAATCCCCCCCATGACAGCACTGTTATTATGGCGTTCCATAGTATGGATCCTTCATGGATCATCGCGCCCTTAGGAGGTCCCGTGGTTCCACCCGTGTATAATATCATGGCGATTTCATCAAGGTTCATTCTATACTCATACCCATACTCATCGTACGCCTCCTTAAGCACTTCATCCATTCTTACGCCCTCATTGAAGTAATCATCTATTACGAGCGATGGACTAACATCATTAATCACAAATTTTAGGAAGTCCTGCCCAAGCCTTGGATTTACGGGTACTAATACCGCCCCCCCTATTTTCCTTAACGCAAAAAATAATGCTACATGGTATAATGGCGATTTTACGAGGGTGACCACCCTATCACTAGGTTTAACACCCAGCCTACGCAGCGCAAAGGCGACCTTATTCGATAAGGACTCAAGCTGGGAGTATGTGTAGGATTTATCTCCTACCTTAATAGCTATTGAATCCTCAATTCTAGCCCTATGCCTAAGTAAGCTCTCAAGCATTCTAAATCACCATGGGTTCCTTTGATGGTTTAAATGCGCCGTTAATAACCTCATTTATGAAGTTAAGAACCAACCTATTATAGTCGTCGGCACGCTCGATGATTGCTAAATGCCCTGCCCCTCTAAGTATAACGAGTTTACTATTAGGTATTGATTGATTCATTATGCGGGAATTCTCGGGATTAACCACGTAATCCTCATCCCCCCCAGTCACGATCAACGTTGGAACAGTTATTGCCGATAACTTATCCTTAAAGTCAAATGTTAATACTGCAGCTAATTGATTATTATATGCCTTCGGGTCCTCCTCAAACCTCATCCTCAAATCCACAATATGCTCAATCTCATCCCTATGCCTCTCAAAGAAGCTTCTAGAAAATGCCACCTTCATCCTCTCAATAAGCATCTGCCTTCTATCAAGGCTAGGATTAGGAGGTTGCAATAGTACTTCAAGGGCCTCCTTACTTGGCGGTAATGATTTAACGCCGAAATTTGTCTCGCCAAGAATTAGACCTCTAACTCTACCTGGGTTCTTATATGCGAAGTGCATAGCTATCATACCACCCATTGAGACACCCCCCCATATAAACGCCCTGTCTATTGATAAATAATTCATGAGATCCTCAAGATCATTTGAAAAATCATCCATGGTATATGGTTTATCAGGTCTTGAGGATAATCCAGCCCCCCCCTATTATCATATATTATTAACTTCACATAGTTAGCAAGCGTTCTTTGCCTAACCCACATCCAATTAGCGTAGCCTAAACCCTCGATTAATATTAATGGTTCCCCCCCTCTCCATCAACTTCGTAGTATATTGACGTTCCATCCCTTGTAATTACATAACCACTCCTCATATTACTCCCCATCAGTCAGAAACTTGCTCAAGCCTTAATTTAGTTGTTCTCGGACCGGTGAGTACTATTGATGTTGCGATGATCTCAAATATACCAAGTAATACGAAGGTCCACACACCGGTGCCAAGCGGTTTTAATGGATTAAAGACGAGGTAAATTATGAAGGGAACAACGGCACCACCAAGATGACCAACCCCCCCGTCGGCTAGGGCAAACCCACTTGCTCTAGCCCTTGTTGGGAATAATTCAGCGGTATATGTATAGGCAGGCACGGCGAATGCTGTTGCGAAGGCGCCTAGGAATGCGCCTATTGTTAGTACTATTGGTGAACGTATAGCAACCGCAACAGCGTATAGGAACACCGCGAGCGTGGCTATACTAAAGGCCGATGCAACAAGGTATTTCCTCTCCCACTTATCGGCTATGGGCGCCATGGACAAGGCACCAACTATGTAACCGACACTACCCAGTGCTATGTACCATGTGGCTGTCGTGAATGTAAAACCTGCAGCCACGAAAATATATGGCGCAAACCCAAGCACGCCATACGCAAGCATGTAATCAAAGAACCAGAATAGAATAGCCATTATGAGCCTAGGCCCATACTTTCTATTGAATAATTCGGCAGTTGGAAACTTCGTTAATACCTTTTCAGGAAGTGGCGGTGGAACTGGCGGTAATGGCTTAATCCTTCTCTCAACAAAATCTTCAAGCATCTTAACGACTCTCTCCGCCTCATCGATCTTACCCTTTATTGTAAGCCACCTGGGGCTTTCCGGCATTAAGTATCTTAGTGGTACTATCGCTGCGGCAACAAGCGCGCCAAGCCCAAATAACCACCTCCAGCCTATTGGTGATATTGGTATCAAGGCAAATGCTATAAATGGTGTTACTGCGAAACCCAGGGCGCCTGCTAGGTATGTGAATTGAACCATCTTGCCTCTAATGTGGGCAGGCGTTATCTCTGATATGTATGTATTTATTATAGCTATTTCAGCTCCAATGCCCATACCCGTTATTAACCTACTTACTATCAAAACTATGGCATTAGTTGATAAGGCACTACCAAGGGAACCAACGGCAATTAATATGGCGTTGGTTATTAACCCCCCCCACCTACGCCCCCCCCAATAATCGCTTATTGTTGCCACGAAATAGGCACCAATTATATAACCAAACAGTGAAGCAGAGACTGCTTCACTTATCTCTAGCCTGGTCATTTTTAATTGTTGAACCATGGGTGAAACTATAGCGAATGATAATGTGAGTATATCATAGAACGCAAAGAAGTAGCCAAGCCCAATAATGACCATCCAAGAAACTGGGTAAGGCCTTATGGGAAGTCTATCTATCTCGCCCGAAGTTCACCAAGCTTAAGCTCTTTATCTGACACTTGACCCACCTGTCAAATTATACTGCAATGCCCTATTTAAGAATAGACATTAATAAAATTATAAATAAAATATACGAAAAATAAAATAAGGTCCTTATACTCATTATATTATGGTCATTAAAGACTTGAATATAATTTATTATATCGGGCGTAATAAAGCATTTATTTTTAAATATCTTCTTTTTATTTCATAGTATAATTTACATACTTTATAAAATTTCTATTTTTATAAGCTTAGCCTTAATCGTTAAATATTGTATGGCTGTATCGATTTATGTAAAGTTTGGCTTAGCGTTAGTTGGCTTGGTTTTAGTTGTGGTTTTGATGAGTGTTCCTATTAGTATTATGGCACCGCTTGGGCAGGTTCTTAACCCAGGTACTGGCATCTGGAGTAGTGTTCCTCCTCCCTCCAGTGTTGGTTGCCATAGCAGTGTTATAACGCTTAATGGTAGTTCCGCGGCTGTTGTTGTCTGTATAACTCCCGATGGCTTCATTAGGATTGCCTCCAACGAGACCTGGGCAGTGTTTTATGAGGAGGGTTACCTAACGGCTGAGTACAGGCTTGCCCAGATTTATTTCATGGCAATGATGAGTATGGGTAACCTATCATCAATGCTGGGTCCATCGGTACTTCCCAGCGATGAGTTCTTTAGAACATTATTAACGCCGCAGGTTACCCAGGAAATAGTAAACTCACTGAATAAGTCGGGCTTCACCTATGAGGCGCTGTATTATTATGTACTTGGCGTGAATGCCTATGTTAATTCCCTGACCCCCAAGTAGGATACCAATAATATTTAAGGTACTTGGATTCAGGCCACCTCCATGGACCATGGAGGATACCTTCGCCATACAGCAGTTGCTCACGTGGTCATTGAGTGGGTCGGCTGATCAATTACCGTTCACCGTGGCCCTCATTAAAATGCCACCGCAGGTCATTTATGCGTTTTACCCTGCGTACCCATCATCAATTCAATACCCTGTATATCCTAAGGAATGGAACCCAGGCATTTACAACACCACAGGGGGGGACATGAACTACCTAGACCTATACTCATTGAATCCACTGCCTCCCGGCATTACAAAACAGGAGTTTCTTAACGCGATTGATGAGGCAATAAAGTTCTATATTGAGGGTGATACGGCGTTCAGAGACTCATTAGTTAGTAAACTCCTACCTGGCATAAACCATTCGAGCACTTAGTAATAGGTTTAACCGATGAGGGCAGCAATAATTGGGTGGCTGTATCACCAAATGGGCAGGCATTTCTGGCGAATGATCCCCCCCACCTAACGACAACAGTGCCATCCATATGGATTGGGTTCCAATTAGTTGGGCCCGGCATGAATGTCGTTGGTGTCGTTTTTCCTGGGGTGCCCGGTGTAATACTCGGCCATAACCCATACATTGCCTGGGGCGCCACGGATGCCGAGCCCCCCCAGGTGGTTTATTACTACGTGGAGGTCACAAGCCCAGACCACCCAGGTGAGTATTACTATGATGGTTCCTGGTTACCCTTTGAGGTTATTCATGAGGAGATTTATGTTAAGGGTGTTGGTTATGTGCCATATAATGTCTACCTTGCACGCAATGGTGTGGTAATCGCGAATTACAGTAATGTGATTATAGTTATGAATTGGACCGGGATGTACCCAACAGATGAGGGCGCGACATTCCTGTACTTCGACATTGCGAGGAACCTCTCGGACTTCCTCAATGCCCTATCTTACTTCAAGGTCGGTATTCAGAACTTTGCGTATGCCGATAGGTACGGCAATATTGGAATATTTGCCTGGGGGGGGTTATACCCAATAGTCATGGGTGGCGACCCAAGGGCTGTCATGCTCGGTAATGGGTCATACGACTGGGTCGGTTTCATACCAACTCAATACCAGCCCTACGTATTAAACCCGCCTTCGCACTTCGCATTATCGGCAAATGAAATACTCGTATCACCCAACTACCCGTACTACGTGGGTTGGGTATTCGAAAGCGGCTTCAGGGCTGACGAGATTTACACATTACTATCGCAGTTCGAGGACGAGGGCAACATAACCTACGCATCCATGGAGGCCATACAACTCAATGTACATGATTACTCCACCAACCTATTCCTACCACCACTACTCAATGCGTTATCCACGCACCTAAGCCAACTAACGCCAATCGAGGTCGAGGCATACGAGTTATTGAGGAATTGGAATGGCGACTTCACGACCAACTCTGCCGCAGCAACGATATACTACTTCTGGCTTTGGAATTACCTAAACGACACATTCATGCCCTGGTTCCAGTACTACAACATAACGCCAGCCGACGGCTTAGGCCAGTTCTCACTATTCCTAGGACCAGACGCGGCATTCCACGGGCCATTAGTGCTGGACCTAGCCAACTGGACCAATAATTACCCAAACATTCAGTGGTTTGATGACCCATTAACGGGCCAAGAGAGGAATGCCACAATCGTCATGTTGCTGGCATTCAACCAAACAATAACGGAGTTAATGCATGAACTCGGTCCAAACCCATCAACCTGGTACTGGGGGGGAAGGGTGCATTACAGGGAGTTGACAAGTCTCTTCAGTATAAATGCGTTGTCCATCGGACCATTCCCAGCGCCTGGTGATTGCAACACGATAAACGCGGCCTATGGCCTAGTGTCTAATGAGGGCCCAAGCTGGCGCCAAATAGTCGACATGGCAAATCCACTCAGCGGAATTGGTGTTTACCCAGGCGGTATTTCTGAGAATCCACTAAGCCCGTTTTATAACGACACGACTGAGTACTGGCTCGTTGGTCAATACTACACGTTAATACCGCCCGGCTTACCGCAATACTTCTACTATCTATACATGCCAAATGCGTCATTGCCAGGGTGATGGGCATGGCCATGAGCTACATGACTCGTTTCTGGACCCTATTCATCATTAACCTAGTTATTTCATTCGCATTGGCGTATATGGGTTATTGGTTATTAATGGCTGTGTTAGGGTTAATAATTGGTTACGTGCTAAACGCCAATAAGGCATCATCAGCACTCACCTGCACAGGCGTGTCCGGGTTAATAGGCGTCTTAGTCGTTATTTTCATGAATCCATACGCGATATATGACGGTGAGGTAACCGCGGCAATAATCGGATTACCATACAGCATCATTGGCTCAATAACACTCCTAATAATAACATTATTAGTAGCACTCGCACTGTCAAGTCTCGGTGGATTGATTGGCCATTATTTACGCATGTTAATAAGGCATTAATTTAGAGATGAAACTAGTTATGTAGTTATGTTTATTCAAAGTCTATGGTATTACTGCTACCCCCCCATGCCTATTAGCTATCTTCCTTAGTTTTTGATCGTAAGTAGCTAAATAAGCACCCCCCCTCCTCAGTACCACCGATAGTATTATGTAGTCATTTAACATAGTATATGGAGCCTTATCCTGTTCCATTAAGACTAAGCCATCATGTATTATATCTAGATCCTCATGAAATATTACGAAGTCCCTCAATTCATTCAATTTCAATTTAACAATACCCAAATCCCCCCCGGTCAGCTTTAACAACACCCATATGTATTCATAGAGGACAACATAAGGTATTATGACATCACTTCTTTGCAGTATATCGTATGACTCGGCATAGTACTCGCTATCCTTAAATGTTGCATAAACTAAAACATTAGTATCAATAATTATTTGTGATCTCATTGTTCATCTCCTCAATCAGTTCCTCAATATCCTCAGGCGTTAATTTCCTCCCCAACTCATAAGTTGTCCATTTCCTACGGTAAGGCCTTATAATAATGACTTTCTCCTTCTCGTCATAGGTAATATCCACATAATCACCAACCCTAATACCAAGTCTCTCCCTTATTTCAACGGGTATTGTTATCTGAAAATTCCTAGTAACTTTTATCTTCATATTACTAAGTTAATCAGTAACTAACTAATAAATCCTACTATTTTTCCTCATCTAGTATAAATTACCATGCCTTCCTGCTCCTTCTTTGAAACGTTTCACACCCTCGTATATTTCACCCATCCTTATCGACCTTAATCCATACTCCATCTCAATGATTAAGCCCTCGCTCAACGCTTGTCCAAGCCCTCGTATACGGCAAGCCTATCATCCTAAGGGTTTCCTGGGGGGGATACTTACTTATCAATTCTGCAATCTCAATGGCCTTATCAAGGGCCTTACCCTCATCAACCAAGTAATTAACCAAGCCCCCCCATTGGTAAGCCTCCTCGGCGCTTATCAATCGTCCAGTCAGTATTAAGTCAAGGGCTCTGCTAAGCCCAACAATTTTTGCAAGTCTTTGTGTGCCACCGTCCACAAGAGGAACACCGAACCTCCTCTCCAGGAAGCCGAACTTAGCGGTTTTATCGGCAACCCTGATATCGGCCCACAGGGCGATTTCCAAACCACCAGCCACGCAGTAACCACTAATTGCGGCTATGACAGGCTTGGAGAGCCTAAGCCTAGTGAAGCCAAGAGGCCCCCTCGGAATTAGACACCCTGTTTATCAACCTATCAATGTCGTAAAGGTCAGCCCCAGAGCTGAAGTTACCGCCGGCCCCCCCCGTTATGACACCTACATAAAGACTTGGATTACTGTCGAAGTATGTCCAGGCCCTATAGAGCTCCTCAGCCGTATTGGCGTCAATGGCGTTCCTACGTTCAGGCCTATTAATGGTGACTATGAAGATACGACCCCTCTCCTCAACAACGATATTCCTATAACTCATCATCCAACTCACCAAATCAACTTACCCCCTATTCATTATATTATTCTCATCGAGCAACCCTTTAATGCTCCTCAGTAATTTCCATTGATTTCCCATCTCGATCTTCACGAAATCCCTCTTCAATAGACCCGTGCCGTGGTGATGACTTATGGTGGCGCCAATACCATTAGCCACATTAAAGGCCTCTCTCCAAACCCTCCAGTATAAATCCTCATCCTGTCTAAACACGACAACGCTGTAGAGGGATGCACCGTTTAGATATAGGTGGGTTATCCTTGAGAATACGTGTTTAACACCATCAATGGATCCAAGCCTACTCACCAACTCATTATGAAGCCTAACTAATCTGCTCCATGTTGTCGCCATATCAATGGTGTCAACCCAAAGACCTGATTGGGCAAGCATGATCAATTGTGATTCATAACCCCTAGCAAAGACATCCCTCCACCTCCTAACTAATTCAGGTTCCACACTGGCTGCACCGTGCTTAATTGCTAAGTCATTAATTATGCCGCTCACTGCATTGACTAGGTCCTCATTAAACCACCTAACCCTTATCAGGCTATGACCCCCCATCCTCACCAACCATAAACCTACCACTCTCTTTGTCATGAATAACAACCCTGTGAGGCCCTGGCACATTGATCACTACGTCGCGGGCAAAACGAATGGCATTCTCAAGGTCCTTAAACACGTAGGCCAGGTCAACGTAGTAATTAGCCAACGGTTTAACCCTAAGCACTGCCCTAACAACTATACCAAACGCACCGTCAGAACCTATGAATAGGCCTCTAAGGTCAGGCCAGGATGCCCTAACGAACCTCCCAGGCCCCCCCACTGTTACTAACTCACCATTTGGTAATACTACGTCAAGTGACAATACCAACTCATCAATATTACTCATACTATGTGAGCCTGTACCCCCCATGAGCAATTGCACCACCTATTGTGAGTAATTGAAATGATTGCGGGTGATAATCCAGGGTATAACCTCTCTCATTAAGCCACCTCTCCACATCAACCACCTTAGCACCAGCCTCGACAGTTAATGTTAAGTCCTCCTCGTTGAATTCCAAGACCCTACTTAATCTACTCATGTCAACCACGACACAACCGTTGTGATAAGCACCACCAACAACACTAGACCCACCGCCGTATGGAGCGAGGCACACGCCGTACTTATTGGCGAGCCTAACGACATTAATTACTTCATCAATACTTCCAGGCCTAATAACGGCTGGTGGCGCATCAATATCATGACCAAGCACCTCCCTGAGCATGAGTATCGACCACCAATCCCTCCTGAACGCTGATAATCCGTGACCCTCACTGATGACGTTGTCTTTCCCAAGCAATTCCTCAACGTCTTTAAGGAATTTTACTAACTCCACGATTAATGTGTGATAAAAATAGATTAATGCTATAGCACTATATAAAATATATTTTCCATATAAGCACAAACAATAAATCAAAATCAAGGCATTACTAAGTATGCCAGGTTGGGAACTAACCTGGGAGGGAAGCATTAAGGAATTCCCTGATCTCACAGAGAGGGTTTGGGTTACGGAGCGCCCACCCGGCGGTTGCTTCAATTACATTGCCCTCAGGGAGGTTAGGGGCAGGGATGTGACTTACCCATACCCGGTGCTTGTACTGCCTGGTATGACATCACATGGGGGGGAGCAGTTGATTCATGTTTCATGGCATGGAATACAACCGATAGAACCAGCAATACCGGACTCCATGATACCCATATACCTGGCAAGGCGAGGTTACCTGGTCTATACAATTGATTATAGGACGCACTTCGTACTTCCTGACGTTAAGGACCTCTCATTCATGCTTGACTGGGGGGGCTGGGAGGCGTGGCTAGGCGATATTAAGGAGGCCGTCAACAAGGTTATGGAGGTTAGCGGTAGGGATAGGGTCGTATTGATTGGGGAGAGCTTTGGTGGTATTGCGTCAATGAATTACGTTACCACTCACCCGGAGGATGTTAAGGCGATAGTACTACTAGATGGTGCACCAATAAGGGCCTCCGTTATTCAGACATTGCCTGTGCGTAATGTTGATGAGCTCAGGGCGAGTAAGCTATATGCGGTACCATCAATCCTAACTGGTGGTAAGTATCCAGGGAATATGGTGAACACGGTGTGGCTTAAGGCACTATACAATCCAGCACTGCCAAGCCCAGAGCCTGGCTTCAAGACCTTAAGCGACTATTTGATGAATATAGCCTATAACCAGGGACTTGCAAACCCATACTCATACCCAAACTCGCCTCCCCCCCAAGCCATATTTGCCGTATTAGCGACGCTGGACCCGTACTGGCCTGTTAGGTTATTCATAGAGCCAATGGATCAATTCAGGGCTAAATACATGGAGGTTAAGGTACCAATACTCACAATCATAAGTGGGCTATTTGGTATGAAGGCGGCTGACATGGACTTAGTAAAGAGGTTAACGAGTGATGTGGTAATACTTAATGGTTATGGGCACTTAGACGTTTATGCAAACCCAAATAACGTCAGGGATGTTAATGAACCCGTTCACAAGTGGCTTATTAGGATTAAGGGCTGATTGAGAATTGATAAAAAGCCATTTAAGTCCATCATTATTTTTATTTAGGAAGAATAATGGGCATTACGAAGGTTAAGATACGAATAAAAAACCGGAGAATGGTGCGAGTCGAGATGTGGAACTGATAGTGGATACCGGCAGGGTCTTTACCTGGATTAATAAGGATACCTTGGCATCAATCGGCATTAAACCAAGGAGGATCAGGCAGTTCAGGACCATAGATGGTAGGATGGTTATGAGGAGTGTTGGTTTAATCACAATTAAGTATGAGGATTACGAGGGTGATATAGAGGTGGTATTTGGCGAATCTGGCGATGCTGAGGTCCTTGGCGTCACGGCACTTGAAACACTGGGTTTAGAAGTCGACCAAGTAAGTGGTAAATTGAAATACGTGGGTCGCCTGGCATTGTAAATAGAAGTCCTAGCGAACTCCCGACTCAGGCAATACATCCTCTAATTCAATACCTCACTTAGTCCCTGCTCTTAGCTCCTTTATTCTCATGGTGGGTTTGGATAATGATTCTCGAGGAATTCCACAAAATCCTAAATACTTAATGCTTACCGTGTCTCCTCCTAACTATGAGCATCGTTAATGCGTAAATTACCGCTATCATTACTGCATACATTATTACTGTGGGCGTATAATTAACGTGCCATGCCACGGTTATACTCATCGGACCATTGACGGTGATTACGAGCCCAGGCTCGCTTAGGAATACCCCCCCATCGCTAAATACAGTGCCCGGCCTAACCATGAGCACCTCACCACTATAAAGCCACTCGGTCGTGTTGGTCGTGTAAGTACCATTAATACTCACTGGATATTCACTATGTACAGTAACGAGGTACTGGTGCCTAAAGTCACTTAGGGTTATGTTTAATGGTGAATCTACAATCATCGTCTCATTGTTACCTAGATAAACTAGGCGAGTTTCATTACTTAATACGTAGTACCTGGGTACGAGAATTATTAATGTAGAACTCTCGTTAACCCACGTAACTATTGAATAGCCACTAATGTTTTGTAGCCCCCCCGATAAGGAGACTATCACAGGCACGGGACTATTCACATTAACCCGGTACTGCTTCGTCCAATTAACAATGACCGTATATGGATTATCAATTAATAAATTTGTGACATTAACTGTAACCACATGGTAGAAACTAGTTCCCGTGAGGTATATGTAGTAGGAATTAAATACTAATCGTGTCTCATTACCAAGGTAATAGATCGCCGGTTCATTAAGTGTTACCACAGAATCATAATTATACCAACCACTCCTATCATTAAGTAATCCGCTTAAATCATTAATCGTAAGCATGTACTGTAATGTGTAATTGATATATACATTGGTTGGTCCCTGGAGCACTAAATTCAGTGGATTTGTGGCGACTACGTATGAGTTATTAATTACATAATCCGTAAACACATACCTAGACTCACCAGGAATAACTAATACTATACTCGGCTCACTTAGCATCACCGTACTATTCACAGTATAGACATTAGTAATCGTGCTCTCATTAATGGGATTAGTAATTGTTAATGGTATGAAGTACGTATTCAAGAATGCTAGATTCTCAGGGCCATTTACAATATTGACGTAGCCATAACCGATAGGTACTACGTGAGCATTATATATCATTTCAGCAGTATCAGAACCAAAACTCCACATAGACGGCACTGGCGATAAGTAGTAATTATACGGATACGGCCACGCAAAATAAAGACCTAACGATGCATTTAATGAATTGGCAACCGTGCACTCACTATTCCATGGACCAGCAATCACTAACTCGGCATCGATGGGTAATCCCCCCCTACCATCACCTATTGGTGCAACCTCCATGTATGCTGACATGGTTCTTATCTTTATTGTTACGTTGTCGTACCATGTGGTTGTTTGTCCGTTTAGTGAGTATCCGAAGGCAATCCATGGATAGCCGTTGCTACTTAGCCCGGTCTTTATGACCAGGTAAATGGTGAATGGCAGGGCTGCCGACTCCGGCTGTTCTATACCCCCCCAAGCACCATAATACTGCTCACTACCTACAACCGTCTTTGTTGTGTATACAGCACCATTACCATTAATTAATGCTGAATTAAATATACTCACGCCACTGGTATGATTCCATATACTGTCAAGTATTTGGAATTGATTACCTTGAGAATTAAACTCCAACACATTCTGTAGCCAATAGTACTGGGTATTGCCATTAGTTATATTTACAATTAAGATAGTGTTAAGTTGAGCACTAAACCAATTATTACCGGGTTCTACGGACCAGTTAAGCATGAATTAGGTTCCTGCGTTGCGGCATTGTATATGGTTACCTCACCCACAAACTCATCAGTTTTATAGCTATAGGCTAGGTACTCATTACCGATTTTCATTATTCCATAATCACTAATGCCCATTGGATTAGCCCATTGATTACTTTGTGACTTAGTTACCATTATTATGAGATCCACTAGGGCAGTGCTGTCTCCATTATTTAATATAATCACGTAGTAAATCCCCGTTTCATTTACGTAGTAATAACCCGTGATATTGTTACCACTTACTGAGTATAAGTACCCGCTAAGGAACTTTCCTGTTGAGGAATAATTATTGAATTGATGCTTTGTCAATACATAAAGAGTTACCGATGAATTACTCCAAACACCAAAATCAATGTAATAACCGCCTGATACATTCCAGTAATCATAATAATACCAACCAGGTAATAAAAGCACTATATCACTAGTTATGTTGTTGTCGAAATACCCCCAGCGAAGTGTATGGCGATAGATCCACGAATTTAAACATGGCCACTGAAGGTATCTTAATTATGTAGCCCAATAATTCGTTGGCTGCATAGCCCAATACAGGGCTTATAATCAATGATATAATAAAACCAAGGATTAATAGTTCCAGGAGTAAGGATGCTAACGCATTGTTTTTCATAGTTAATTAAGTGTTTTAGAAATAATTTATAAGATTTATCCTAGTAACAGAAATAAAACATCACGAATTTACTGAATCTTTAATGTTAATTGATAAACTATTGCTGATATGAGTATTATAATACCCATAACAATCCATAACAATTGATAGCCCGCATTAATGAGAATAATCGATGCAACCACCGGGGCAATGGCACCACTCAATTGCCAGAAGAGGTTTGCAATGCCAGTCACGCTGCCGGCTAGTTCACCACCAATCTTGGATACGGCGGTTGAGTTTGCCGGCGTTATTATGAACCTGGTAAAGCCCATGGAGGCCGCCAATATCATTAGCGGTAACTCCCTCGTGATTACGGCAAGAAGCATCGTTGATATACCATATAATGCCTCAAACAATGATAACGTGTTCCTGACACCCAAGCCCCTAATTATGTAACCGGCAATCAATGTTGATGGAATACCCAATAGGGCTAGGAGTGAGTAGGTGAAGCCAGCAACGTAATTGCCGAGTCCTATCGATAGGAAGTATTTATAGGCGTATAGCGTTATTGTCCAATATGACATGAAGAATAGAAAACCAGAGAAACTAACGACTATAACGTCGCTATTCCTCAATAACCTGAGGTTTAATGAGCCACGTGAATTACCACCATAGCCCCCTAACATTTATTGGCACGTATAGTGACGCTATGATTATTGAAGTGAGGGCAATAATGTAGTAGCTCCACCTCCAACCAAGAACCGTGCAGACCTCAGGCAGGGTAGCACCGGCGAGCACTATGGATAACGGCCAGGCAATGCTGTAATAGCCCATGGCCACCGGCAGTTCGGGACCAGTGAAGTTAATGGTCAGTAACTTCACCGTAGCCGGGTAAATCCACCCAGCGCTCAAACCCATGAAGAGACTGGCTACGTACTCAACCCACATGGTATTGGCTATACCAGACACGAAGGATGATACGGCTAAACCAATTAGTGATATCGTGATTACGTACTTTGGACTAACCCTATCCGAAATAATTCCGGCGGGTACCTGGACAACCACGTAACCTATGAAGAATAATGAGAAGACAATACCATCTTCAACAACGGTGGGTCTCAACGATGAGTATGCCGATACAATACCCCAGGCAAGCCTGGAGAAGTAACTCATGAAGAAGGAAGCCGATGCAACTCCCACCACGTATATGTCCCTAACCCTCATGCCCAGCATACGTATTGAATCTTGACCTATTTATGTCATTTCCCTTAAAGTGTTCGTGCGGCAGCGGCGTAGATCGGGTCTATTATTGTGTACTCATCATCCCTCTTCTCAACAATGCTCATATTAATAAGCGTATTCAATAAGTTACTCAATACCGTATCACTCACGTACCTACCCTCAATAATCTCCAACCTACTCTTAATAAAACTCCACCTGGCGGGTCCTTCACCAAGGATTTTAAGGATTATTCTATACCTCGTACTCCTCATTACGCCTAACAGGTTTATTAGCTCGTCACGAGCCATGCTCACCGCCATGCTCCTTATAGCATCAAAATCTGCAACGCCCCTAATTGCGTAGTTATAACCGAAGTACGTCAACCAACCGATAATCCCATCAAACTCATTAATAGCCCTTACCAGCACGTCCTCACTTGGTTTGATACCAACCTCATTGAACCCCTTATTCAGGAATTCATAGGATTCATCGGGACTTAACCTCCTAGTCTTAACCTCGACATAAGCTCTACCGAAGAGTGGTGCCTTGGGATTACGAAGCCCAAGTAGGTCATATAAAAGACCGACCTGTGATCCAGTAAGTACAAAGTTTATGTTTCTGAGGTTATCATAGGCGTAAGCAATCAACCTATCGAATCTAAACCAATTAGCCCTCCTCAACTCCTGAGCCTCATCTATTGCAATGACTACCTTACCTCCTATCTCCCCCGCTAGGTCATTGAGCTTAATTAGTAATTGAGCAAT
This sequence comes from Vulcanisaeta distributa JCM 11216, assembly GCF_001315985.1. Taxonomy (GTDB): domain Archaea; phylum Thermoproteota; class Thermoprotei; order Thermoproteales; family Thermocladiaceae; genus Vulcanisaeta; species Vulcanisaeta distributa_E. The sequence goes on along the minus strand of NZ_BBBI01000006.1, from coordinate 94,375 downwards.
ATCTAACTTACCTGGACCCCCCCTGAACCTAGCCTCAACCTTAATAGGGCTAATCCCTATGGCAAGCCCAGCAACATCCTTAAGCACGCTTAGTATCTTCTCCCTAAGCCCAGACTCGCGCCTTATGAAATCCTCAATCGCCCTAGCCCATATGACGGCTAAGTCGGCATAGTTCGGATATGCGCTAAGCCTAACGTCAAGGTATATGTAGGGCAGACCTGATTTCCTAATCGCCACATTCATTAATGAAGTCTTACCACTCCTCCTAACACCCGTGATTACTGTAAGTCTTGACATCCTAACCGCATTAATCAATTGGTTAAGTTCAATTCTAAAGTCAAATAAATCCTCCTCACTAACTTTAGGCTCTGGAGAAAAGAGCATTTAGTAACTAAGTGCAACTTAGTTAATTTAGTTTTTCCGTTGATTCACGTTATTAAACGTTTAACTAAGTATAAAAAGGTGCGGTGTTGCCGTAACTAACGATGTCGAAACAGAGAAGTAGTGAATTGATGAGGAATGCCACGGGATTCCTCGGCTCATTGTATAACTCACTGGCGGGTCAAGCACCAGCCTATAGCATTGCAGGCGGTGCAGCCCTAATAATGGGTAGTGCATACGCCGCTGCGCCATTGGCAATGCTACTCACGTTACTGGGTGTCCTGGCCATCGTCTACTCAATATTCGTACTAGCCCACAAATACCCACACGCAGCAAGCTTCTACGCCTATGTAACAAACACGATAAATGCCAGGACAGGCTTCATAAACGGAATAATCTACGCGGTGTTTTACAGCATCGTTGGCGTTGGCTCAGTGGCGATAGCCTTCGCATACCTAGCACGGAGGGCATATACGCAGTAACGGGGGGGCACGTGATAAACCCATTAATCCTACTGCCAATACCCATAGTCCTAGCCCTAATACCCGCGGTCCTTGGGATAAGGCCCAGCGTTAGGACTGAAATGACTTTAACGAGCATTGAGATAGCAATCCTATTAATATTCGTGGTACTATCATTCATAACCAACATCAATAAACTCTCAGTACTTCCATTCACGGCGCAGGGAACCTTCGCAACAACGCCCACCGGCATGTTAGCGGCATTGTCAGGAGGCCTAATCTTCGCAATAACCTACTTCATGGGCTTCGAGGTTAGTACGCAAATATCCGAGGAGGTTAGGGACCCAAGGAAGAGCGTGCCAACAAGCACGTTGTGGGCCACGGTATTCATGGGAATACTATACATACTAGTCACATACGCAATACTACTCAACATAGGCTACACGCAAAACGCCATTAATAACTTCGTTAGTATGGCCGAGGGCATGGGCCCGAACCCAGTATACACGTTGATAGGGCATTACTTGGGTACGGCAGGGCTAATACTATTTGCAATAAGTGTTATGCTTAGCGTATTCGGGTGCTACCTAGCCACACTGAATGCAACTGCGAGGATGCTCTATGGAATGGCTAGGGACGGATTACTACCTGCATGGCTCGCCGAGACGCACCCAAGGTATAAGAGCCCGCATAAGGCCCTTTATCTAAGCACTGCCGTGGCAGTACTAACCATTGTGCTTGCGTACGTTGCAGCCTACGTGGGCGGTTACGTAAAGCCCCCCCTGGAGTTGACCTACAACGCCATGGAGGACGCCTACGCCATCGACTCCCTATACTACGTATTGAGCCTAATACTCGTGGCGGCGGGAGCCTGAGACTAACCACCTGGGTGGCAGGATAGCCATAGCCATTGGGATAGCCATACTAGCAATAACCTTCTACTACTCAATAGTGAGCACCTGGTACTTAGTTATACTAATAGCGTCAATAATACTTACGGTAGCCATATCATACGCCATAAACCCCCCCAGGATTAGGAAAATAAAAATGACGACATGCCCATACTGCTGATCTATTTTTAACTTTGCTTTAATACCTTACCTCAAACGATTAAGAGTAAATTAGGTATATTAATGAGGCCGCTATAAACGATACGAAGTAGCTTATGTCGGCGCCGCCGAGGGCGTTGGCTACTGGGCCTATGAAGGGTATTAAACCTCCTGTGGCGGCGTCTAGGTTCATGAATGGTACCGAGATTAATAGGCCGATTATGTAGGCGAGCAGTGCCTTCCAAATTACCTTCGGCCCATTCTCCACGAGTTTCCAATCCCTGGTCCTATTCACGTAGAACATCACCAGTAGTATTCCGATCCAAGGCGTTATCCAATAATCTAGGAATAGTAGGAATCCCTCGTAGTAACCCACGAAGTTTAACCCACCGAGTACGGCCATCAATGTACCAACCACTGCGCCAGCCACTAACGCCTGCCACCTCCTCGCCCTATTATATATTGCCAAGGCGGAGAGTGAGTTGGTGTATATGTTGAGGACATTGGCGGCCAACGCGCCCAGGAATAGGGCTATCACGGCTATTATGGCGTAAGCCATCCCGTAACTACCCATGAACTGCACAAGCACGGTTGGTAAGCCACTCGTGTTTCCAGTCGCTGCGCTGACGGCAAAGCCCACGGCCTCACTCCATAGGCTGGCCAGTAGACCGCCAAGGGCTGCGTAGGTTATTATCTTTAGCCTGCTCGTGCTCTCTGGTAGGTAGCGTGAGTAGTCGCTGGCGTATGGGCCCCCCCACGACATTATGTAGCTGAAGACTGTGGCTAGTGCTATTGCGAAGTTGAATGGATTAAATGAGGTGTTCCTAGCGTAGGTATTCAATAGGTGAGGTTTCGATAATGACAGGGCTAGGGAAACGGCGAACATTATCCCAAGTACTATTGATAGTACGTACTCAGACCTATGTATTATGTCGTAGCCAAAGAGTGCGATTATGAATTGGGTTAGCACGGTTATGAGAATCGCCGCATAAAGCGGTATTGCCGGGTCTATGTAATTTATTATGTAACCACCGATTATCGCATTCACGGAGAACCAACCAAGCGTGCTAATCCAATTCGCTATTGCGAAGGGTAGGTTGCCTACCCTGCCATAGGCAGCCCTTGAAATCATTATCTGTGGGTAGCCGTAGGTCGGTCCCATAGCTGCTAATAACCCTACCAATAAACCACCGAGTACGTTACCAAGTACGAGGCGAGTACCAGCCAGGGTATTGGCAGGCCAAGCATGTATAGTATTGGGCCGAGGGCGTAATCAGCTACTGTCAGGTTACTCGCGAACCACAGCGTGAATTGGTACATGGTCCTACCATGCCTCATTGAGTCTGGTATGTGCTCTATGCCGATTCTTTCTATCATTGATGACATTGAACAGAGGAACAATAAAATAGGGAAGTAAGTGCTATATGGCAAAAAATGCGGTGATACAGTACAGGCCTTGTTAAGTGGGTTAGGCAGAAAATGCCCAATAAAGATTTACACCGAGGATTATGTAACCATGCGTTATTACGGGGGGGGATTACCTCTCGATACTTGATGATGAGTACGGAGTAATTAGTACCAGGAATAAGGATGTTGCTGGTGCTGGCACTTTCATTGGTGACGCCGCGATTTATTTCATAGGGAAAAGGTGCGAATGAGGTAGTGGCTGTTGAGTCTAATCCAAAGGCATTTGGGTAACTGATTAGAAATGTTGAGCTAAATGGCTTGGTTAATTGAGTAATACCTATTAACGCAGCACTTAATAGTATTCCTAGTAATACCTGTGTTCAGAGAGATCTCGACTTAGGGAGTATAATGGCTATGTACTTTGGTCCTCCATGGGTAATGAAAGCACATGCGATTTGGGTTGGATTGGCGACTTTAGGTGAGGTCATTAATGGGGCTAGCGTTGGTACGGGTGTTCTGAAGATGAATTGCGGGTTTTGTGAATATGAGGTTATACTAATGATTATAAGCACGTTAGGCTGTTCAGAGAGTTGGTCTTTGAGCAACATAGGTGGGTTATGGGAATACCTGTCCTGAGGTTGATGGATGTGTTAAGGAGGGGGGGTTTGGGTGTGCGGTTGCTGGTGTGCATGAGAATTATGGCTATGCTTATTGTAAGTGAACGACTTAAAGTTAATTAATTACTCCATACTTGTTGTAGGATAATGATAGAAGTTAACGAGAAGGTTAGTGGCCTAATTTATCAATTGAAAATATATATGCCCATGGACCCTGGTTACGTATTCTCCTACGTGATTAGGGAGGGAAATGATTGCTTGATGATTGACGCAGGTTACCCCCCCAATATGGACCTACTTAACCCATTAATTAATAGGTTGAGGGAAATACCAAACTGCAGGGTTAGTACCTTGTTCATTACGCATATGCACATTGATCATACGGGCTTAGCTGATGAGCTGCGTAATAGGCTTAGCCTTAGTGTGGTAATGCATAGGAGGGATTATGAGCAGGTCATGAAGATGATGGACAGGGATTCCTTTGTTAGAGGATTTCTGGAGTTGTCGGAGTATTATGGTGTTCCAAGTACGGAAATGGAACTTTATAGAAACGTTACCAGCAGCATATCTGGTAGGAGGAGGATGAATTCGGTAAACCCTGATGTGATTATTGATGGTGAGGAAAATCGCATTGAGAGTGTACGGGTATTACTAACGCCGGGTCATTCGCCGGGTCATGTTTCAGTTATCCTTGACGAGAAAGGAATAGCATTTACAGGTGACTTAATACTACCCACAATAACTACCCATGTTGGTTTAACACCAATAAATCCAGGTAACCCACTCCTTGAATACCTTAATTCATTAATTAAGATACGTAACATAGGCCTTAAGTGCATATACCCTGGGCATGAGGGTGAGATATGTAACGTTAATGCGAGGATAGATGAATTAATCATGCACAGGTTTCGAGACTCTGCGAAGTATTAAATGCGTTAAGGAATGGTGAATTAACGATATTTGAAATAACGAAGAAGCTCAGGTGGATGGATAACAAGGGCTATGTTGATTTAGACCCAATGAATAGGTACATGGCGTTAACGGAGACTGCGGCCCTCGTTAAGTACCTGGAATCAATGGGCATTGTTAAGGCAGGTAATGACTACAGGTACGGAATTACGAGGGAGGTCTCCTGCAATGTTAGGGAGTTAATACCGCAATTAGGTTAATTAATTCGAAGTTATTAATTTATCGATGGATTTCGGGGGGGAAATTGAGGAGTTTATTCTCAGTAAAATTAGGGAGTCGAGACTGCCCGGCCTAAGCATTGGTGTTGTTAGGAATGACGAGTTGGTTTATGCCAAGGGCTTTGGCTTTAGGGATATTGATAAGGGCTTACCTGCAACACCACGGACTATCTATGGTATCGGTTCAATAACGAAGTCCTTCACCGCATTGGCAATACTTAGGCTTGTTGAGGAGGACAGGCTGAGCCTTGAGGACCCAGTCGATAAGTACGTACCAATTAAGTTAAACCCAATGGGTACGGTCACGATACACCACCTACTAACACACAGTAGTGGATTACCCGCGCTTGGCTATGCCGAGGCCTACATAAATGGTGTGCTTGGTCTTGACAGTAATTGGTTGCCGCTGGCCACACCCGAGGATGTGCTGGCGTTCATGAGGAATGCCGCGGATTGGGCTGTGGCTAGGCCGGGCGAGAGGTTCTTTTACCTTAATGAGGGTTATGTAATACTGGGCTTAATAATAAAGAGAGTTAGCGGTATGCCCTATGAGGACTTCGTTAGGGAGAAAATACTGAAGCCACTTGGCATGGCCAGGACCTACTTCATGGCTGAGGAGGTTCTCAAGGACCCTGAGGTTGCGATACCGTACATAATTGATAGGGAGGGCAATCACGTACCGAGTAAGTTTCCATTCGGCATAACCTCTGATGGCGGATTACTTAGCAATGTCGTTGACATGGCCAGGTACGTGTCAACGCTAATCAATAGGGGGGGTGAGCTTAATGGCGTTAGGATAGTGGGTAGGGAGTTGATTGAGACTGCGAGAGGGGTTATATAGACGTGCCCTGGAAGATCATCGGTGATGAGAAGTATGGCTATGGGCTAATAGTGAGCCAGAACTTCTATGGTAGGAGGTTGGTCGAGCATAGCGGTAATGTGGGTGTCTACACGGCGGATATGGCATACATACCAAGCGAGAAGATGGGGGTTATCATAATGGCGAATGCGAGGGCTATCCACTATCAAAGATGGGAATTTACGTACTAAGCAAGTTGCTTGGTCATGACCCAAATGAATTAAGGGCATTCATGATTGAGGAGGTGAATAAAAGGCTCGAGAACATACGAAGCATATGGTGGTACTGTAAAGATCTCAATACAAAGGCAAGGAGACTACCTAGTAATAAAGAGCGTAACGAAGTACACCGAGGAGACAACAATACTCGTGCCCAATGAGGTAAGAAGGGACTACGCCAGGTTCTACACCCTAGTGAATGGGGGGGCCAAAATACCCGTTGAGTTTTTTATTAACAATAATGGGGGGGTTGTCCTTATCTATGAGAGGTTTAAGTTTATAAAACGAGAATGAATAGTGAGGGGGATACTTTTGTAGAAAGATTTTTAAAGAACTACGTTATATGGAATTCGTATGATTAGAATAAAGTTTAATATTAACGATAAAAGAAGGGACTTTTCGAATGAAAAATACAATAGATATATGTATATGAATTATATTCAAGAATATAGTAAATACTATGCATATATGCGGCGAATACCAATGTAATGGTACTGCTTATTTACTCCATCAATATGTCCTACCTGTGATTGTGGGCAATATAAACAATGTGCCATCTGAGGACGTTTCAAAACTACTTAAGGGTACGAAGGGCTTCTATGTTCAGTGGTTAATAACTAAAGAGCATGGTTCTAAGTACGCGGTCAGGAGATTCATTGTTAAGCCAGGCGGTGTTATGCCCCCTTCATAATCATAAGTATACTGAGGCCGTTGTAATACTTAAGGGTAAACTCAGGGTTAGGACCAATGAGAAAATTTACGAACTTGGTCCAGGGGACTTCTTCTTCACGGGCCCGTACGAGCCCCCCCATGCAATTGAGAATATCGGTGATAGCGAGGCTGAGTTTATATGCGTGATTTCCTATGAGGATGACATGTCATTGAAGCCTCTGGAGTGATTGAATAGTTTTGAATTTTGTTCTTATTGTTCGTGTTCAAAACCGCAAGTTATATAGTAATAATTAGTGTGATGTAGATTATTTGTTGAAAAATAGTTATTAAGAGGTAATTATAACGTACATTCAATGAACCCAATTAATGATTACCTCAAGGACGCTGTTAAAGAATTACAGGGTGAGAAGGCCTTCACATACCTGGCTAAGGCACGTGAGGTTACCGAGAAGAAGGGTATTAAGGTTATTTCGTTCGGTATAGGCCAACCTGATATACCAACCTTTGACAACATAATAAGCGCGGCCAAGAGGGCCCTTGATGAAAAATTCACCGGATACACGGAGACAGAGGGTATTAGAGAGCTTAGGGAGGCCATTGCCGACTACCTTAACTATAGGTACCGCACTAACGTTAGGCCTGATGAGGTCATTGTAACCACAGGTACTAAGACGGCCATTTTCCTAGCCATAGCGGCCTACGTAAGGCCAGGCGATGAGGTGATAATACCAGACCCAACATACCCGGCATATCCAGAGCTCACGAAATTCTTCGGTGGTAAGCCAATCTATGTTTCCATGAGATTTGACCCAGAAGATGGATTTAGACTTGATTTAAACGCTATTGAGAGTTCAATAACCACGAGGACTAGGGCCATCGTGATAAATAACCCACACAACCCAACGGGCGCCATATTCAGGCCTGAGGAGGTTACCAAACTCCTTGAGATAGCTAGGGACCATAATCTATTGGTTATTGTTGATGAGATATATGACAACTTCGTTTATGAGACAAGCGCATTTAAGAGCGTCCTAGAGCTTGAGCCTGAGTGGAGGAATTACGTGCTCTATACCAATGGCTTTAGTAAGACCTTCTCAATGACTGGTTGGAGACTTGGCTATCTAGTGGCTAGTAGGGATGTTATTGATCCGATAAGGAAGTTAGCAGCAAACACCTATAGTTGCCCACCGAGCATTGCCCAAAGGCTGGTGTTGAGGCCCTTAGAAATGAGGCATCTTGGAGGAGTTCCAAGGCCATGATTGATTTATTCAGGAGGAGGAGGGACGTGATGTATGAGGAGTTGAGGAAGATACCTGGTATCGAGGTTTGGAGGAGTACGGGCGCCTTCTACATGTATCCAAGGGTTAAGAAGATACTCGATAAATTGGGCATGGATGTTGAGAAATTCGCCGATTGGCTACTTGAGAATTACGGAGTCGTCGTACTGCCCGGAACCGCATTCTCAGAAACCCACATGGGCAGGGAATACGTGAGACTTAGCTTCGCACTTGATGAGAAGCTGATTAGGGAGGGTATAGAAAGGATTAGGAAGGCTGTTGAGGGTTAGGGCTTAATTAGCAGGATGCTAGTAAATTGAGGACCTGCTCCGTAGATGCCACCTTGAGGTCATCCATTACGTTAGTTATTATTCTTAGCGTTAAATCATCACTGGGATTACCAGCCCTACCTCTCATATCAATGGCATACCTGCATGGGTTATCTATGAAATCCTCATTACCATAACCCATCAATAACTCCCTCCTAACCCCCCCTTTGCATACTACCCGCATGAGGACATTATTGCCCTTCACACCACGAATAACGTTACTATACATACGTGAGTACTTCGTATAAACCTCAAACCTAACCTGGACGTAGTTACCCGGGCTTCGGAAAATTGGCCCCTCAACTATTAATGAGTCAAGCAACCCATCATCATTGATTACGAACTCAACAGTCAGCTCAAGCTCATGAAACCAAAAATGAACAATCAAGCAATCAAACGCACCCAAATACCTTGAGCACCTAATTCCACCTGAGATACAATCCCTAACACCCACGTTAAAGCAATTATCCCTAACCCACTATTTAAACATTAATTATCCACACGATACTTTACAAACAGCAAATAAATTCACGTTAATAAAAACAAGGTTATTCCAAAGAAAACACCAGAGAAACCTTTAAATAAAAGCAAAATTATGAAGAAATCAGAGAAATATAAGGTAGGCCCACTATCGTGGGCTAAAATAAGTACGTTTCTTTCTTCTTTTCTTCCTTGGCTCAATTATTACATTGCCTCTGTATTGCATCTATCGTTTTATTTTCTACAAGGGAACAAATACAGTAATATATAGAGACCTATAAAATCTTTATCCAGAGAAAACTAAAAAGATTTAAATTAATCCTCAAGGCATAACCTATCGTATGAGTTATGCGGAAATCGGGCTTGGGGGGGATATCATTGGGATAATTAAGGAGTTGAGGGCACTTAGGGATACACTTAGGAATAGGCTTACCATTAAGGTCCTAGGGACTATGTCGTTGGTAATGTTGATGTCTTGGCCAGGCCGATGTTCACTGATGGTTTTATTGTTTCATTCAGGGTTGGTCAGCGTGAGTATAGGGTTTGGTGGTCTAACATCGAGGAATCACTGAGGGGGGGAGTGGGCAGTGATTGGGGTGATTATAGGGTCGTGGTTGGTAAGGAGCCGTACATTGAGTTTTTAAATATAGACGGTAGCACTGCGGCTAGGGTTAGGATTAATGAGGAATTAATAAGTAGGTTAGACAGCATGTTAAACGCGGCATTTCTACTCAGTGTTGTGGATTGGTTTATTGAGGATGATGTCAGGAGCATAGCCAACATAGCCAATGTATTCGTACCGGAGGACTACTCAGAGCTAAGGTACATCAGTGACTTTGTTGAGACCGTGCACTCGAAATTAAGTGAGTTGAATATTATCAAGGAGCTTGAGGATGGCGTTAGGAGGATAGAGCTCGAGTGCCACATGAATAACCACAGGAATAGGGAGGTTGTCGAGGTAATACCAGTTGGTAAGTACTACCTATGCCCAGAGTGCCTGAGGAAGGCTGAGAAGTACGTTGACGATGTACTTAACAAGTGGAGAGACGTGAAGATAAAGGTGCCACTCGAGACATGGCAGGGAATACAGAAAAGCATAGAACAAACAAAGGAAATAATAAAAACAATAGAAAATACAACATAACGCTAACAATAAAAATACTAAGCATAATCATTCAACCTCAAACTCACATCAAAGTCACTAATAAGAAATCTCCTTAGGAACAATAATTAATGAAGAAAATAAGTAAAACTGCAAAATTAATGAATGGTGGTGCGGGGGCCGGGATTTGAACCCGGGGGCCTCCCGGTTATGAGCCATACGCGGGGCTACCGCCCCCCCAGGGCGCTCCAACCAGGCTGAGCTACCCCCCCCGCGACTCGTTGTATTTCATTCACTGGTTTAAAAGTATTTTTCTACGGTCGTTTATCCATACCTCATAGCCTTGGTATTCTTCGTCTCCTTGGTCTTAACGTATATCTTAACATGTACATAATTAGAATAATTAGGATTAGCAGTAGTACGGCCTGTATTGGCATTATGTAGTTGGGCTGCGGTGTTACTTGCGGATTTTGCGTGTTATTTTCGTTATACCATTGTTGTATTACTGTGGTTATTTCCTGAGCTATCTGTGGGTTCTCGATTATTATACCGAGTTCCCTATTGCTATTTAGTGAGTTATAATCGAGGTTCACACTGCCCACATACACGTAATTGCCAACGACTATCGCCTTAGCCGTTAAGTCACTAACCATCACCGCGCCTAACTCATTGACTGCCTCCTCGTTCTCGGCGTGTTGCCCAACGAGTATAAGCTATCATTGTGTGCCAGGATTAGGCTGTACATCTCCGAGGATGGGTAAAGCTCCTCCATAGCCATGTAAAGCGCCCCCCCGGTTGACTGAGTAGGTCCTCTAGGTATTCCCCCCCGAGTTTATTGGTGACATCACAATGCCTGGGTAATTAATCTGCGTGATTGATTCATTACGGTAATCAGTGAGTATTACACCGGCGAAGACCTGGGCAATGCTTGAGTTATCAATCACAAGGTCAATGCCCAGGTCCCTCTCAAAGCCGTAGTAGGTTGGGTTTATTGAGCCTATTATCACGGTCTCATTATCAACAACAAAGACCTTACTATGCACATAGTCATAGCCGTAATTAAACGAAACGTGAGCGCCAGAACTAATTAACTCATTAACGGCTGAATACTCCTCCTCAGGTATCCCGCCATATACATTGCCTGACAAAACCACGTAAACCTCAACACCCTTCTGAGCCAAGCTCGCAAGCTCATTAATAAGAGGTTGATAAGTCAATTCATAAACCTCAGCGTACACGCAACACCTAGCCTCACCAATCACGTTGAGGATGTATGTTGAATTCATCGGCGACACAACAATGGAAACCTGACTCGAATTAATGGGTAAAAACCAACTCTGAGCGTAAACCGGCATGGACAGAACCATGACGAACGCAGCAATAATAATGAAAAACCTCATCAGAACTTAACTACCAATAGCCAAATTTAAGTACTATTACTATACCAAAAATGCGCAGTACCACGTAACGACCAACGAATATGTAAAAGCCTAGAAAAATGCTTTTAAATCAGAGAAAAAACAGCCGAACTGGGCCCGTAGCTCAGCCAGGTAGAGCGGCGGGCTCTTAACCCGTAGGTCGTGGGTTCGAATCCCACCGGGCCCGCTAACTCTCTATCAATTTCTTCGTGGCCGTGTTACAGTTCGTTGTTTTTCCTGTTACAGAATCCTTAAATATGGGTTTGTAGCAGCTTGTACAGAATGGTTGATTGTGAGCTCTATGACCTGAGTAGGATAACCAATGATGTTAGGGTTAAAATCATTAACTACGTGATGGAGCAGAAGCGTGTTAAAGCCAGGGATTTGGGTGTTACGCTTAATCTCATTAGTATGATTCGCTCTGGCAAGAGACGTGTCACTGAGGATCTTCTCTGCCGCGCAATGGCTTATCTCTCACCTGACGAGTTGGCTAGGTTGCTTGGTGAGGTTCCTGAGGTTGAGCCTGCGAGCGTCAGTGACATCATTAAGGTGATTGTTAGGGCTAGGGCAGACCCTGAGTTTAGGGATTTGCTCCTCTCGTACCTCGATAGGTACCTCGGTGATTACATTCGTTCCGCGGGTAGGCAGTGGGTTGTGAGTAAGGAGGATATTGACGCGTTCATTAAGGCTAAGCGTTTGAAGGGCTTGAGTGAGAAGACGATTAATGACGAGCTTAGGTACATTGAGAGAGCACTTGCAGAGATGGATTGGGTGTTGAGTCCAGAGAACATCCGTGAGTACCTCGCGAGCCTAGCCGAGGACGGTGAGGACTACGTCCTCAAGCACACAACCTACAGCCTAAAGTCCTTCTTAAAGGAAGTCCTTAAGCCAAAAGACCCAGGGCTCTTTGGGCTACTCTACAACAGCTTCACCGTGTTCAGGCCAAAAAATCACAACAAGGTGAGATTACCAACTTGAGGAGCTAAAGCAAATTCTGGATAAGATAGAGAGCGTTGAGGCAAAGACCTACTTCATAATACTGGCAGAGACCGGCTTGAGACCTGGAGAACCGTTTCTAGTCACAATGGATGACGTTAACCTAGAACACGGCATGCTCAGGATCGGCAAAATCACAGAGACTAAGAGGGCTTTCGTGGCTTTCCTAAGACCGGAAACCCTTGACTTCATCAAGCGTGAGTACCTGCCAATGCGTGATAGGTTCGTTAGCAACATAGCAAAGCCGATTGAGGCCAGTGGCTTGTTTGGGCAGGAGGTCATTGATAGGCTTAAACAGCGATTCCTACCATTCGACCAGGGTAGGCTTAGGCGTGAAATCAAGGAAGCTGCCAGGGCAGTCCTTAATCGTGAATTCGAGCTTTATGAACTGCGTAAGTTCTTCGCAACCTGGATGATTAGCCAGGGAGTACCAGAGTCCATTGTCAACACCCTGCAGGGCAGGGCACCACCCACTGAGTACCGAGTCCTAATCGAGCACTACTGGAGCCCGAGACACGAGGAGCTCAGGAATTGGTACCTAAAACACGCACCGTGCCTACTATGTCCTTAAATCCTTGAGAAGTGAATGGGTTAATGATGAGGGCCGCGGCCCTTGACCCCCCCTCGTCACTTTTGATGTGGGGGTCACGCCTTGCGTGAGAGTACTTCTGCATGACAATAGCTACGGCGGGGAAAATAAAACTTTTGCCGTGGCTTTTCTTTCAATTTAGCATTGATTCGTGGCTCCACACTCTCTGCATGGTCGTTATAAAGTCGTCTCCGCAGTATGGGAGTTTTGACACTCTCAGTGGTGCTAGCAATATCTTGAGGCTTTGGCGGTTTTTTGATTTCACGATCTCGATGTACGCGGCTGCGACGTAAGTTCGGCATTGCCTATCACCGTGAAGCAGCATGGCAATCCTGACCTTTCCAGGCATTGGAAATCCACGAACAAACCAAGAAACCGGCACAACCCACAAGCAACAAAGACCCCCCCTTAAATTCATTACCACTAGCTTGACACCTTCTTACTCTGAAGGCACTGAAGTACACATTCGTAGCTTGCCATCGGTCTCTCAGCCTGCTCGGTGTTGGACCGCACGCCTCTATGCACGCCCTAACCGCCTTTTCACGGGCTTCGAGGCTATCAGCGATGCCCTCCAGGGCAGCCCTCACATCAGCAGCTAATCGCTGAAGCTTGACGTAACGCCTGTAGGCGATTCTTAAATGACCTATGAATTTACCGCCGTCATACCGAAAGCGATATGCATTCCAATTCCCCGTGAGGTCCAGGACGCAGTGAAGCGACTCCCCCCCAATGTAGTGATAAAGCTCGAAGCCGTTTAATTCCCACCATTCCCTGCCTTCTCTACAAACGACCTTATACCCGTGATACACCGTCTCGATGAAGCACTCGCCGATGCTCATTATGCCCACCCCACGGTTATTAAGTTAGTAGCAATCGGCATAATCGAGCACCGGGGGGGTCCCAACCGTGGCGCCAGGTAGGAAGCCCTTAACGACCTCGCTCGGTTTATTGGGCATTGCCCAAGCCTAAACAACGCCTTGTAATCACCCATGAACCACTGCGGGCAGCGTAATCGCAACCCATCAAGGCTTATCTCGGCGATTTCGCGTAGGCATGTCGTGTCGAAATACATAACGCCATTTTCCTTATAGAAGCAATCAGAGTCGTCATCCTCGATGACGTCAACAGCGTTGTAAACCTTTATCCTGCCGTTGCCCACAACGCAACCAGGGCCCAGCTGTGATTGAATGGGCATGAGGAGATGCTGTTCTTGAGCTTGACGAGCGCATCAAATTGTTGAGCGCTTAGGTTCGGCTTGTTTATGCCCTTAACCTCGATAATGAGGATCACCGTGCCGAGCCTGATGTCGTTAGTTTCTACGGTCCTCTGACAAATGATATCAGGAGTGGGCGATAGGTTGAGATAGACGCAGTGGTAGCCGAGGGCCCTAAACGCCCTTAGCGCCAGGTCCTCAGTCGCCCACGGCACATCAACCACCCCTCCTTATGCCCCCCCTCGTGCAGAAAAGCGGGGGGGCTTGATTGCAGTCAATGGTTATGGGTCCCTCGGGCGTGTTAATCGTGAGCACGGGCGAACTGGGCGGTGGAACAGTGGCAGGCTTTGGTGGTGGTTGATTGCCAGCACTGCTCTGGAGCTGCGCACCGCCACCGCCAACGCTGCCAGCAACCTGGGCAGCGCGCCCATCACCAGCCCTGGCTTGCCCACGCTTCAATGCAGCGGCGGGCAACCCCCCCTTTTCTTTAATGATCAACAACTCCCTAGCCTTAACGAGTAGTTGCTTGCCTAGTTCAGAGTTCTCGGTGATTATTAATGGGTTATTGCCTCGCCAAATAATCATGAGCAGCATATCCCTCCCTTTGAATGGACCGTTGATGACGTCCTCAAACGCCCTTAGCCTCCCGGGCATGTAAAAAATAGTCTCAAGACAATCACGTATCGTTTCGCGCCTCCACTCGCTAACCCTACCTTCACAGCCTCCGCAACGGCGCCCTTGAAGTCACTCAGTAATTTTCGAACTGCATCACTCCTAGTCAGGTTCAGCTGATTCGCGATCTTGTCAAGCAGTTTCAACTCCTCATCCGTCATCCTAATCGTCACATTTCGAGTGACCACGCTTACTAACCACGCCAGGGACAATAAATCTTAAACCGCAGAGTTGCACGCCTGTGCACTAAATGATTGCATTCAACGTGGGGGGGCACGTTAATGAGGGATTGAAACATATGGAACAACCACGAACGACCTGAGGACACCACCAAAGGCACGGCCAAGAAAACCGAACGCGCGGGGGGGCATTGCGGAGAAACCAAGCAAGGGGGGTTAAAGCGGCAAGCGCCAGCCAAAGCCAGGGAGAGGCCCCCGCAGCAACTGCCTAAAGCAAGGGGGGGAATTAGTAGGGTCAGCGACAACAAGCTGTTTGGGGGGGTAACTCAACACTTAATAATAAGCCTGGGCTGCCTCGTCGCTTTCAATTACTCGTCCACGCGCTGGGCAATTCCTGCGCTTAAAACTTTAAAAATTAGTTTGCTCGTTCCTTCCCTATTTCTGCTTCTCGTGTCTGCGTTCAATCCCGCCGTGAATTGTCCCACTGGGACAGTTGGGCATTTACAAAGCCACCGCTTGGCTTTTGTTCGTGACTCCCTGGGCTAAACTTCGGGTGTGTAGCCGTGCATCGATGGAGAAAGATTCTTAAAGGGGGGGTGGTTGATATGGAATTGAATAAATAATATTTTAAAACTTACTTTTATAATAAGTTTTCATATGGGCATTGGGGGGGCGATGTCAAATCAATGGGTGTGTCCAGAGCCACTATTGCATTAGCTGCATTAGTCTTCCTATTGTTAATAATTATTATTGGATTATATAGTTCGTACGAGTCTGTGATAAGTAGTTGTAACTCACAACAGTCCTCGTATTTTAACCTACAGCAGCAATATAGTTCACTAAATCAACAGTATCAATCCCTTCAGAATTCTTATAACTCACTGCAGTCTGAGTATAATGCTCTTCAGCAGCAATATCAAAGCCTAGAGTCTCAATACAGTGCCCTTCAATCTCAGTACAACAATTTGCAACAACGATATACACAATTACTGAATTCCTTAGGCTCATGCTCATACACTAATTACCAACTCTCTAATGGGTATGCAGTTGGCGCGTGCGTCATTGTTGTTCCACCTGGCTATTCCGCAACCACGACTATTTCCGTAACCTCTACCGCAACGCCCGTCGAGGTTTACGTCCTCACGGTATTTTGGCAGTACGCTAACTGGGCCGTTAGTTGGCACCCAAGTTCATACGTTTATTACGGTAATGGCATGAGCATATACACAACACTTAACCTCGGTTCAGGCGACTACGTTGTAGTAATACAAAACGCAGGTTCACAACCAACATTAGTAACGTACAGCATAACAACAACGTATACGCCAAGTTAGAACTTCACGATTACCGCATTTATTTAAAAATACTAAAGCATAATCATTTACGCATATTACATATCCCACAAGTGAGGGTAAGAAGTACTTAAAAGTTCCTCATTAAGTAAATAGCTTAGGTACAAAATATGCAAAGATCAGTAGGCATGCCTAGGGTCGTTTTAGTATTAATAGCATTAATCATAATACTCCTCATAATAATAGGTATATTATATAGTGCTTATTCAAGTGCTGAGGCATCGATCTCGCAGGAGAATCAACGCTTTTTAAGCATGGCTAATAATTATTATAACGTTAGTAGCCTACTTAATGCCATTATATCAGGTACATATATTAAATCCACGGCAGGCTATGTAGGACCAACCGAGCCCAATTTACCCACCCCCCCTGTGGAGGTATATTCGTACCTGGTGGGTGCACCGAAACCGTGACACTGTATATAACAGCTGGTGCGCCAATAACCGTATACATCGTTAATTTTGCTAACTTCCTCAATGCATATAGTGATTTGTATGTACTGCATCAACCGCAAATCCCATGGATATATATTTACTCATTCGCGGGCACGAACATTTAACAAACAATAACCCTCTCACCATCACCATCTGAGGAATACTATCCATATGGTGATACCTACTTTATATTAATCTCAAACCCCAACGCATTCTCGGTATTTGTTACGATTAACGTCACTATAGATCATATAACCTGTAGCAACACATAGCAGGTGTGGAAAAACATTAGCAATATTTAATAATAATTCTTCCACTCAATTTCTCTTTTACATTTCGCTAGCAATCTTAAGGCATTTCTTAGAGAATTGAGCATGATCAATGGCTTTGTCGTGCATGAACGTAAGTCGTTGATTTTGCTTTGCTTGCTTCTTCATGGCTTCCTGGAACACCTCGTCGATCACCTTTATCGCCTCCTGGACGCCACCCCCCCTCTTCCACGCCAAGTAAATCCTCTTGTGTATCCTCGGCAGCTCCGACGGCTCGAAGATGCCCTTGTCATTCGGGTCGATTATGCCGTTGGGGGAATAGTTGCTCTAACGGCACGACAAAGTCAATGTTCCGCCTAACCATTGGGCTTAGTATATCACGCCAATTCTCTTCACTAGCTGATTTCGCAGACTCGGCCTTCGCCTCCACCCTCTTTATGACTCTCAGTGGGGGTTCACCACTGCCTTGCTGTGGCTTATCGGCTTGCGTTGGCGCCGCAGTTGTTTGAGGCTGCTGAGCTGGAGCTTGCTGGATTGTCGCTTGAGCTTGCTTTCGACCGAGCACAGACTGCGAAAGCATTGACAGGATGTCGACGCGATGCACCGTGTACAGGTGCTCGATGACGTCATGTTTATCTCCCAATGTAACGCCGCATTTTTCGCAAACGTACTGACCACTTTCAGTTCTACGTAAAATACCCAGCGCCTGAACATTCATCAGGACAACATCGACCAGCCAATCAACCAACATTATCTTCAGGCTTGGATGAGCCCTGGGCACGAAATCGTGCATGTACCTCTCGGCGACCTGAGCCGCCGCTCGGTTAATGTCGTCCACCGTCCTCAACCCATGAGCCTCACGAAAGTGCTTGATTAGCGACTTAATGAATTCAGTAGTGAGACCCGTCGCTGGTATCGACTCACCACAGATCAGGCACGTGACTTCACGAACATCATCCATTGAGACCTTACCCGATTTAGCGACGGCGCCGATCCATAGCAAGCCATCAATCACGGCTTTAATGTAAAGTGCTAACCCATCGATACTATCGAAGCCAAGCTCATTAACAAGGTTTCTAACGAATTCGTGATTAGCGAAACCGTGCAGGTCGGGTAGATCCAACGTACCGACACCATCAATGTACTTGTCGAGTTCGTTAAGCACGTACTCATCCCTAAGCGCCATGATGAGAAGCGACTTAACAAGCCTAACATCGGGTGCATCCCTGAGCCTAACCACGACATACCCAGGTTTGTATATGCCGGCTCTACTGATGAATTTCTCAATTCTCTTCACCTCATCAAGTGAATGAGTGCGTAAACCACCGCGGGCACGATCACGACCAAGGACAGGGCAAAGCCTGTTTACGACATCGCAAACCCTAACCCCAAGCGCACTAGCGACCTGACCCACGAACTCATAAACATCAATCGGCAAACGAACACCACGAACACGACCACAGCAGCCACCGCAGGGCCTACAATTCACCTCCACAGTGCGGTTGCTACTTCTGGTTGTTAGTGAGGCTGGCGCAGGGGGGGCTCCCACGCTCGTGCGAGCCTCAGCCGGTGTGCCAGCTGAGGCTTTTGCGTCCATCAAGTACGGCGCCTCAGCCTCAGACACCACAGAAGAGGCAGCAGAACCAATGCCGAGTCGTTGCAGTATTTCGTTCACGAGCTCGTCCGTTTTTTGGCTCGTTGCGTTAGGTTTATTTGCTCCTGTCTCGTTTCCTCCTTGGGCGTCCTGCCTGGCCATGGCTTTCCCGGCCCGTGGGGGGGTCGTCCCCCACGGGCTCGGGGCTGGTTTTAAACGCGTGTTTTTATTTTTCGGTTCTTAATCGCCAACCAACGGCTTATAATCACGCAAATGTAGCCATATCGTGTTGTCCCTCTCCTTTGCCAGGGCGTGCGTTGGCACGTAGATTATATAGCCGTCCCTCTCCTTAACGATTAATTTCTTATTGACGAGCCAATTAATGAGCTCGGGCACCGTTGTGCCAGGGTCACCGACCACATTCAATCTTTTAACGGCGCCATCGACCTCCACGTTTAAGATTATCATTGGTCTCTTGTCAAACGTCATCGTCGGCTTCACAAAGTCCTTGATTTTCAATTCCCTGAGGAAGGAAATGGGCACACTCATGACACGCCACCCTGTGGCTCGATTACGACCTTAGCCTTAGCCTCGTTTATCAACTGCCACAGGGCGTTGAGCCTCCTCGGCAGCGTGAACAGGACGTACGTACGATTACCCTGTCTTTCCATTATTGGCTTGGCGTCGATTGGGATTAGGACACCGCCGTGTATTATCATTAACTTGATTTTTTGGTTGGTGTACTTACTTAACTCCTCAGCTGCAACTTCATCCTTAATAACGGCGATAAATTGTTTTCCACGTTTCCATATTCGGATCTTTACGGGGATTACTTGGATCGCCCTCTCCATGCTCGCTCCCGGGAATGAAAACTTACCGCATCCTTTAAAACCCTCCTTGATTCTTGATCTGCGGTGTGGTCTGCGGTAAACTTACCGTGAAAGATTGGGTGTGCGGTAAGCCCTGTATTTGGTAAGGTATAAAAACCCATGTTTGCCGTGTAATTTGGGTGACAGGCGTGGCGAGGGTTAGTGATGAGGACCTGGACATACTCCAGTATCTCTGGCTTGCGTCGTTGGTTCACGGAAGCCCACCCACCGCCTACCAATCCTGTGCCTGGCTGCGTGACTTTGGCATAACCTCATGCGACTACGTGAGCAGGGTAATAAGGAGGCTCGTGGCCGCGGGCTACGTGAAGGTTGAGGAGATCGGGAGGAAAAAGCTGAGGAAGGTGACTTGCAAGGGCATTGAGGCATTACTAAACAAATTAGCAAACACTGACCTGCCTTCAATACTCACACTGCGCATGGGCGAGCGATACAGGAACCTTTTGGTGCTCATTCGCATAATGAGGCCGAGGCCCGACGCACTCTGCGATGGCGACACCGCGGTGATAGACCTATGGAAGATCATAAGCGGGTCCCTAGGCTCCGAGGAGGGGGGGAATTAATTAATCTTATTAAGGAATTATTAGTGATCGAGTCTAAGTACGATGAGTTGGCCCAAGCCTTGAACGCACTGGGCATTGACGTGCCTGGCGTTGTCCTCAATGAGGTTAGGAGGGTCCGTGATGACCTGAGGGTTGCGAGGGAGAAACTGGAGGATGCGGCTCAGTCAATGTCATTCCTATGTGGTTATGAGGAGTTGGCTAGGTCCATCCAATCAATGCTGGGCAGTGTTACGTAGCAACAACTCCTGACTACGGAAATACACAGGCAGAAACTCAGTAAAGGTAATCAGCACAACATCGGTTACGAAAAACCAAGCAAAACCACGCCCATTAAGTTACGGAAATGTGGTCTCTTAACCCGTAGGTCGTGGGTTCGAATCCCACGGGCCCGCTAAATTTTTACTATTTTTTACATATTTATTAATGAAGTAAATGAAGCATTGCTTGTAATTATTTCCTGCACTGTACTGTTAACGAAGAAAGGGGTGTATTTTTATTAACTGTAATTGGATTTACCATGCCTTTACGTTATTGACCATCCACCATCAACGATTATTAGGGCTCCTGTGATATAACTCGCCTCGTCTGATGCCAGGAATGCGACTACAGATGCTATGTCCTCGGGCTCTGCCAATCTTCCCGCTGGTATTATTTGTTCCATCATCTTCACTTGTTCCTCACTGCCTGGTTGCATCGCACCTGGCGTCTTAACGGCACCTGGTGCTATGGCGTTTACTGTTATTCCGTAGCGGGCTAATTCAAGGGCTAGGGCTCTGGTGAAGCCGACAATTCCTGCCTTGGATGCGCTGTAGTGCGTTAGTCCTGTGAAGCCCATGATGTTTCCTGCTATGGATGATATGTTTATTATCCTGCCATACTTCTGCTTAACCATGTAGGGCACTACGGCTTTCGTTACGTTGAATGTACCGTTTAGGTTTATGTTAATTACCTTATACCAATCATCAAATGACATCTCGAGGAAGGGCTTGAATGGGTATATCCCAGCATTATTCACAAGAATGTCTATATGGCCATATGTGTCATAGACCTTCTTAGCCACGTCCTCAGCCATCCTTGGGTCAGTTACGTCAAGTCTTAATGCCATTCCCTGACCACCTAAATTCTTTATTTCATTGAGTGTTTCACTTTCTTTTCCAGTTATATCCGTGACAATAACGATGGCGCCATCTCTTGCTAATCTTAGGGCTATGCTTCTTCCTATTCCCTGGCCCGCCCCCCCTGTAATTATCGCAACCTTATTTCTCAACATAGGCATAGTTATAATTATAACTTAAAAATATATAAGCTTTCTTACCATAAATTATAATAATTAAATATCACTCTATTTTATTATAAATAGATATACCGTTTTATAGAGATTTATTTCTAGCTGTAAATTAATAACAATGATACATTAATACTTAGTCTTACGAATATGCAAATATGAGAGTAGGTGATAAATTATACATAGACTCTTCGCTATATGTTTCATAAGACTTAATGACTTAGCTAGGGTAAAGGCTGTGCAAGTCACGGCGTAGTTTATTTAAAACTATGTGAGCATCAGTCGGTCAAGTATTCTTCATGGTCTGCTGGGTCTATCCTCATCATCTATTATTAACTTAGAATTTATGCGCAATTTTTAATTTTAGGCGTTAAGTATTTTCCATAATGCTTCAGCAGTTTTATAATTTCGTGATTGGGATGGTCTTTGGATTTCTCCTTGCTGTTCCCCCCCCTGGCCCTATGAATGCGTTAATTGCCGCTGAGGCTACGCGTTCGCCGATTCATGGCACAAGTGTTGGTCTTGGGGCTATGTCTGCAGATGGTATTCTCATGGTTATTACGTACTTCTTCTCCAGGGTTTTGGGGGCACTACGTGTATTACCTATACTTCATTGGTTTTGCAGTTATGATGTACTTAGCTATATCGATACTTAAGTCCACATTTTCACCCAGGAATACCGGCGGTAACAGGTCTCCATTTCTTAATTACTTCATGGGTATTTCTATGGGATTAACAAATCCCTACCAGGTTTTTTGGTGGCTTACAGCAGGTCTTTCCTTCATGAGCGTCTTTGGTATTTTCAGCGTGGTTGGTTTATTTACGGCGATACTTATTTGGGTTTTCGTGTTTCCATACGCTGTTTATGTTGGTAAGGTTTATGGTGGCTCCAGGGTTGATTTTGTGGTAAAACTTGTTTCAGCATTGGGTATTATTACGTTCGCTGTTTACATAATTATACGTGCACTGCTTTACTTCATGTAGAGGTAAGTTTATAAGGGTTGAAATTATAGAATAGAATGTGGATCTCGACGAATTAGCATTATCGGTGATGGGACCATTAATCCTGAGGTTAAGGAATACAAGGGTTTATGAGAGATTGCAGAGGAGCCTTAATGCATCGTTGTCATTTACAAGCTCAGAGAGGTACATGGCTAGGGTCCTATTCATAACAACAATAATGCTCGTAATAGCGGCTCCACTTGGTGTAATTCTCGTAATGATGAACCTAAACAACGCATTAATACTACTTAAAATGAGACTATTATTCTCAACACCTTACGGTATTAGGGATCTCACCCTAATAATTATGGGTATTGTCCTCATTATCATTCCACTAATCGTCTACGAGTTAATGATTGGGTTGCCGAGGATAAC
Organism: Vulcanisaeta distributa JCM 11216; assembly: GCF_001315985.1. Lineage (GTDB taxonomy): Archaea > Thermoproteota > Thermoprotei > Thermoproteales > Thermocladiaceae > Vulcanisaeta > Vulcanisaeta distributa_E. The sequence continues at coordinate 71,508 of NZ_BBBI01000006.1, read as the reverse complement.
GGCGAGTGACCTCGCCTTTAAGGTAGATACTGAGTTGCCATTTTTCGTGGCCTACGTATCGGCAATAACGAATTCAGGGCTTTCCGTGTTCAGGGCAGTGGAGAGGATTGCCGAGGCCAAGATCCTGGAGGTCATGGGTAAGGTGGCCAGGTGGACCTATATTAGGTTTAAGATCTTCGGCGAGGACCCACTTACGGCGTTGTCCAACGTATCCTCAATGATAGAGAGTAGGTCGCTTAGGGAGTTCATCAGTGGTTACGTAACACTGTAAGGACTGGAGGTGACATAGTACATTACATAAACACCAGGCTCCATGACATTGTCAGTAATGCCATTGAGCGCATGAATAGGGCTGCCGAATTCCTCGGAATGCTCATGGAGAGCTACATAGGCTCAGCGGCGATACTCCTCATTGGCTTAGACGTGCTTTACCTGGCGCAGGCAGTGACGCCCTTCGGTAATAGGTATGCAGCCTTCATGCAGGCGATAAACTCGAACTACATGTTCGGTCTATTTGTAGTACCCGCAATATCCGTAGCATTCATATACCTCGGTGAGGTATCAGCCTTTAGGTCGCCATATACCGATTATAGGCCGTATAAGTGGGCCGGTGCGTCTATGGCTGTTGTCGCTGTACTCGGTTTTCTTGAATATTCAATGCTGTTTCACCAGGACTTAAGCAATAGGATTTATATCCGTGGGTCACCGATCCCCCCCTTGACTTCACAATAGTGTTTGGGCTGACGTTGGCCTTAGCCTTTCTGCCTACCGCAATATACTCAATTAGGGTGGTTAATGAGAGGTGGGAGATTGATAAGGAATACGCGGAGTTTCTCAGGGACGTTACTGAACTAAGAAAGAGTGGTTTTACGCCTGAGAAGACCTTTGAGACCCTGAGGTATACCAGGAGGTATGGCGCCTTTGATAAGTACCTGGATACCATGGTTAGGCAGATTAGGTATGGTGTGCCAATGAGAGACGTGCTTTCCTCAGTAATGGGCAAACTACATAGTTACTACTCGAAGGTATTTACATTCCTACTTACAGAGACTATAGACCTTGGTGGTGCATCGCCGCAGGTCCTTGATATGCTTGCTAACTTCGCATCATCAATAGTGAGTGTTCAAGAGAACATGAGGGCTAGGTTGAGACCCCCCCTAAGGTATGTGCCGTACATCGGCGCTGTCATATTAATAGTTACATTGGTTGTCTTGATTTTCTCGGTAGTTGCGATAGTGACTAGGGTTGGCCCTGGTGGTGTTACTGCAGGCCCTGCATCTGGTTACTTAGTTAATTTATTGGCTACCTCATTCTCCTTCACGATAACTATTGATTCATTCATAATGGGATTGATAGCTGGGAAGCTCGGTGAGGGTGAGTTATCCCTAGGGTTTAGGCATGCCGTGGTGCTGACGATAATGGTGGTCATCGTCTATGCCATGTCGCCATTCCTAGCGAATGCATTATTTGGATCAATGTCTGGCTTATCAACAAGCGTGCCCTATTAGGTCTAACTTGGTGGTACTGCTTCCATTAAATAATCTATGTACTTAAAAATTGAGTCGAGGGCTGGTGATTCATAAAATGATAGTTTAAGGCTTTCTATTTCCAATGCCTGTCTCGATATTGAGAATAGTTCATCGTATGGGATCACATGAGGCTCAATGCCGACTATGTCCCTCAGGAGCTTTGTCCATGGGTAACCACTTACCGCATCGACTGGGTACTTGATATTGAGCATGTTTAGTATGGGCTTCAGCAATTTATTACTTGCCTTAAGTTCATGTACGAGATTAACTACATTACCAACAGCCTTCAAACTGCTGTGGTCGGGTATGGCGATTAAAATAACGTTATTACTAACCTCAAGTAATGTGACTAATGCATCATAGGATAATCCAAGGGCTGGCGTATCAATTATTACATACAACGGTATAATCGCCTCCACGGCATTCAATAGACCCTTGAGGAGGTATCTATCTATCTTAACCTGACTCGGGTATTGGCTTATGGATGCTGTGAAAACGAGCTTAAATATATCGTTATCAATTTGCCAGGTCTTTACGTAAAACGTTGAAAGAGGGTCCGGTATCTTGCCCATGAAATAGTCAGCCAATGTATATGGCATTTGCTCCTCAATATTACCAAGCATCAGCATGGTGGCAGTACCACTATCTAACCCTAAGTCAATAAGTACAATAGGGTATTGAGCCTTATCCCTTAATTCATAGGCCAGTATTACGGCCATATTCACGGCTATCGTGGTCTTGCCCGTGCCGCCCTTCGTGCCGCTCGTTATTAATATTGTCTTCACAGAATCACCAATGTATAATCACTTATTAAATTAGTAAATAAGAGTTACTAGGGTTATGGTTGGATGACATGTGTAAAGGCTTTGCTCAAATTATCTCTTTGGTCTTCTAAAGGGTCTTCTCTTAATATCATCCGGGCTTGGTTTGTTATGTTCCATTTCAAGCCTAACAAGTAGACTTTCGATATCCCTATTTATCATCAATATGCCCAATATATCGAGTAAGAAACCTATTATGAAAAATGATGATGAGAGTAATATATTACTGGCGATTGAGGATAAGATAAAACCAATAATCATAAATGTTAATCCAATTATTGCCACCATTAGGCTCGTCCTCATATTAATTTGCTAGTAATTACCTGGGTATTTATACTTAGTGAAATTATGAATATCATAGGTACCTATCCAATCGCCCACTAAGTAATCTCTTAACTGTCGACCAGCTCCTCCTAACAATAGGCGGTAAATCGCCATGGCCCTCAATCCAGTTCTTAAGGAATGCTATTGTTCTTGGGTCACTTGGATAACCACTGCCAAAGTCTCCATACTCCCTGTGTAGTTCCTTAATTATTGAGTCTCTGATTACCTTAGCCACTATACTCGCGGCCGACACCACAGGTATTAACTTATCAGCATTGTTCATAGCCACAACCTCAACATTACCCTTTATTCCCTTCTTAACCATATCCTTAAACCTCTCTGGTTTCGGATCTGGAGAATCAATATATATTGTTCTAGGCATTACTGCGCTCAATGCATTATTTATCAATCGAGTAGCCACCTCAACTTCAAGTATATTTAAGGAGTTCATATAAACGTAATCATCGATTACCCAGGGCTCAATGACCTCATAATCTACGTAATCAAGCATTGATTTAAGAATTGAGAATAAACGAGACCTACTGGTTGGGCTGAGCTCCTTTGAGTCCCTAACGCCGATGGTTCTCAGCTTATCCATATCACTGGTAATGGCAATAGCCATTACCATAGGTCCAATGATAGGGCCACGGCCAGCCTCATCGATTCCTCCCACGAGAACCTGCATTAAGGGCTTCCTTAATCAGTTTCTTAAATTCCTCACACTTAATGGGTCTATTTCCATAAATCGCCATTTCATAGTAATTTATCACCTTGTCAATGATGTCATTATTAACCTTTGACTTGTTCATTAGGTAGTTACGAATGTCCCTATGGTTAATGACAGGTCTTTTAACCCGGTTTTCTTCACGAGTTTCGTAAATAACTCATCTATGCATTCCTTATCATTATGCACTCGGTATTTAAGTAATGGCATTATCATAGACATTGCTATTAGGGATATCGTTGCGATTACCGAGGAATTAATGATTATGTAAATAATAATGCCATTATTACTTACTTCAATATTTGCGCCATGTATTGCACTAAATTGGATATTACTTGCCTGCCCTTTATAAATTGCTGATGAGTTATTACTACCTGTCATCGCTGTGTTAGTTGCTGTTTTTTCTATTACCTTGCCTATGTGGTATGTTCGTTGCCCAACTACTTCATAATCTGAGGGATAGGTAGTGATGTTGTAGCTTGATTGCGTGTTGATTTCGTTATTAGAGCTTAAACCTACTGATGCGTTTATTGCTGTTATTTCCGCAATACTTATTGTTCCATTGGCGTAAATAATACCATTGATCAGGAGATAATTATTACCTATTAAGCCGATGCCTGTGAAAGCACAGTATTGCTGGTTAGGCAATTCCTGTGGTGATATTACTATGACTATCCCATTGCTTGTGTATGTTCCATTAATTATCGATACGCTTATTACCGGCCAATTAATTATATTGTAAAAACCTGTGTATGCGCTTCCAAGCGCATTAATTGGTGGAATAAGTGTTATGATAAGTGTTAGTAGTATTGTCATATAAACCAATGCTTTATTAATTGGCATTACTAATGATTAGATAGAATGAACCTGTTAATAATGCTTTTGCTACTTGGGCCATTGCAGGGAAATTCATCAATACCCATCAATGCTTCGCTTACGTATGTTGGAAGTGCATTCTCAATTAATGTGTATCAACTATTTTTTGCAAATGCCACGGGTTACATAATGGTTCCCCCCCAGGGTACGTATGAAGGCGAATTCGCTGGCTTACTTAGGGTGAATAACCTGACGTATGTTGGGATGTACCATGGTGTAGTATCCAGTTCATTTTTCATAGGCTACTTCACACCTATGGTCACCTATAGACCTGTATCATTACCTACGGTATTAACGCCAGGTAATTATTCAGGTTTTGAGGCTATTGCGCAGTCCAAGGTGCCTATTTACTTAAGGTATTTAGTCTTTAATGAGTATAGCAATGGAACTCTAATGAATACATTATCATTAATAACTATTAGTGCCACAAGTCCTCCATTAACAATATGGTTTAGCAATGGCTATGATTGTATTGCATACCTCATAAACATAACATTCAACGAGCCAATGAAGGTTGTTCCAATACCCATAATTGTTAATACGCAATCACCAATATCCTATTTTATTAGCAATGTGACAATAACCAGTGTATATCCACCGACGGAATTAATGCTTCTTGAGCCGGGGGGGGATATTGTTGTTGCTGAAACGCCAATTATTAGGGCTAACTACACAATGTACGTCTGTGGTAATTTAATTAACAATGGCTCTAATTTCTTAGACGTAGTTGAATATTTAGGGCCTACGGGTGTGTCAATATCTGGCCTAGACATTACAAAGGCGTTTGGCATTAAGAAAACAAGCAATCCAATTGCGATTGTTAATAAGGTATTTTATACATTAATGAACAACAAGTATGAACTCACTACTTATTCCGTAGGCCCTGAAAACCTACTTAGCACTGGAAAGGGGGGGTCTATTATTGACTTTACAGCACTTGCAATGACCGTATTGAGATATTACGGCATACCGACCAGGGTAGCCCTTGGTTTCTATGGTACTAATGAGGGTAATGATGTATATGTTTTTAGTTCCGAAACGAATATTTTATGGGTTGAGTCATTTGTTGGCGGCTGGGTAATGTTCATTCCAGCACCTATTCACAGCAAGCATTAATAGGTATCAGCACTGCAGGTATTGGGTCCTCGGTTATAATTGGGTTATTACTTGTCTTACCTTGGATAATCGGTTATTTAATATACATATTAATAAGTCATGTTAAGGCGCGATGAGTTTAAAATATATATGCATTTTTATATCTTAGGTAAACAATAATGAATTCAATAAACCCAAGGCAAATTATGGATAATCTACTGAAGGAGGTTTCTAAGTCCGTGATTGGTTATGAGCATGAAATTAAACTATTATTTGCATGCCTAATCGCTGGTGGTCATGCATTAATTGAGGGATATCCAGGGCTTGCCAAGACAACGCTGGTCAAGGCATTTGCAAAGGCCCTTGGCCTTTCCTTCAGTCGCATTCAATTCACACCTGACCTACTGCCCAGTGACATAACGGGTTCCCTCATTTTCAATCCCAAGATTGGGGGGGATTTCGAGGTTAGGTTTGGCCCAATCTTCGCGAATATAGTCCTTGCCGACGAGGTTAATAGGGCTCCTCCTAAGGTTCAGTCTGCTTTGCTTGAGGCTATGCAGGAGGGTCAGGTAACAATTGGTGGTAAGTCGTATGAATTACCGAAGCCATTCATGATAATAGCTACCCAAAACCCCCATCGAGTTGGAGGGTACATACCCACTACCAGAGGCACAACTGGACAGATTCATGATAAGAATAAGACTGGGGGGGTATCCAAGTGAGGAGGTTGAGTTTAGGATTGCGGAGAACATAGACCTTGGTAATGTTGATTCAATTAATACCGTGGTGAGTAAGGAGGAGGTTGATTTACTTCAATCCCTAATGCACTCGGTATACGTTGATCAATCAATAATTAGGTACATAGTGAATTTGATAAGGCTACGAGGAATGCCCGCGATGTTAAGCTAGGTGCGAGCCCAAGGGCTGCGCAGGTACTTAGTAAGTTGGTTAGGGCCTGGGCTTTGTTGGATGGTAGGGATTACGTAATACCTGATGATGTAAAGATTTTGGCGCCATACGTCCTGAACCATAGAATAATAACCCTCGGCACTGACAGTACAGTATTAATTAGGCAGTTGCTTCAGCAGGTACCAACACCACTCATGGAGAGGGTGCTTCGTAGGTCATGATACGCGTAATACCAAGTAATAAGTTATTGGTTATATACATTACCCTATCTGGCATTACATATATTGGGTTATTGACCAATAACCTATTCGGTACATACTTCGGTATAATGCTCTTCCTGGTTTTTACGTCTTACGTACTATCATGGTACCTACTGGCAATCCTAATGGCGTTATACTCACAATTAATCTTTAGCCAAGGTAGTGCAGAACTTACAGTAGGTTCATCGGCGACAATCGGCGTAAGGGTTTCCTCCAGGTTACCAATACGGTGGGATGCAGAACTTACGTTGGTCCATTCGCCTCATATTCTATCTGATACCTTGAGAATTAAGGTTAATGATGGCGATTACCTCGTCAAACTAGTGGGTAGGTGGATTGGCAGCACGAGAATTGTTGGCGGGATTATGGAATTTAAGGAACCACTGGGGGGGCTCTTGGTAATTCAAAGGTTATTGTTACGTAATGTTGATGTCATTATAAAGCCAAGACAGGTAACTGGGTCCATTGGTAAAACGGGGGGGGTTGGTGGTTACATAGAGTATGGCTTATCCCTAGAGGGTAGGTTAGGTGACCTTAGGTCTTTATTGATTTATGATTATGAGAGGCCTGCATCATCAATACACTGGATAACCAGCGCGAGGGTTAATGAGCTGATGATGATTAATAGGAGTGATTATGGTTCATGCCCAATATTCATAGTTAGTGCATCATCGAGGATGCTAATACCCAGGAACGGCAAGAGACCCATAGATGATGCTCTGCAGATGATAAGTGATTCAGTACAATACTGTGGCGAGGTTAAGGTTGTACTAATACGCAGGGGCTACATTGAGGAAAAGGTCGTGAGTAGGGGCGCTATTCCATATTTAGAACGTGAGGTGAGGATAAGCGTTATCAAGAATTACCATGGGAGTAACGTATCAGTGGATATACCGACTTACTTTCGTAAGTACATAAGTGAGGATGATTTAAGTGACATAGCTACGTAAGCAATCCCATTAATGATGAACCACTTACTGAGGAATTGAATAAGGTTCTTAATAATATTGGTGGTAGAAATAAAGTTATCTTATTAAATTTCGATATAATCAATCAATAGTTTTAACAGTGATTATTATGATCAAGTTAAGTAATTACGTCTTATACATGTTGGTTGGTGTTGTATGGCTAATACTTGAGTTGATACTAACGCAATATACTGACATGGCGCTTCTTGGTATTATTATAAACATGGTCTCCATGATAATCATATCATATAAACCCACATATAGTAATTACATTTTCATAATCAATGCGTCATTATTAATAGTCATGGGCTTTCTAATACCATCTACATTCTTAATAAATTACACGATTATACTGATAATAAGTATAGTATTATATCTACTACTAGTTGGAGCCCTTGAGCCCTATTCCCTATTGTTATCCCTGTTGATAATATATTTATCATACATTATGGAGAGGGTTCTCGTCAACTCGCCGGTATTCAATGTAATTAACCCAATGATTAAGGAGGCCGGTATTAATCCAGGTTTATTTACGTTAATATTTGCCTGGTATTTCTCGTTATTCACTATCTCATTAATCATAGTATTACTAATAATATTTTTGATTAAGAAAGTACTAACATGAGTAATACTTATTAATATAATGATTTTATTTAGTTATATGCCAGATCCCTTCCTTACAGAGGAACACCAGCTCATTAGAAACAGTGTCAAGGAGTTTGCCGAGAGATACATAGTCCCCCCCTAGCCAGAAAAATGGATCTTGAGGACTACTATCCAAGGGACCTAATAAGGAACTTGCTAAGCAGGGCTTCCTAACACCATCTGCACCGCCTGAATACGGTGGACCAGGCATTGACCTTAGGGGTAGTGTTGTGGTTGTTGAGGAGTTGAGTCGATACAGCCCAACCCTAGGTTTCATAACAGAGATAGTAAATGATAACATAGTATACGCGTTGCTCAAGTATGGTAGTAACAAACAGAGGGAGGAGGTACTGCCGAAGATAGCCAGCGGTGAGTGGGTAGCATCGTACGCACTCACCGAGCCTTGTTGTGGTAGTGATGCCGCGGCTATCGAGACTAGGGCTGAGAGGAGGGGGGGTGGTGAGTGGGTAATAAACGGTAGAAAGATTTGGATAACGCAGGGAGCCTATGCAGACGTTTACCTACTCTTCGCGAGGACGGGGGGGCCAAGGAGGCCAGGCATAGGGCAGTAACGGCATTCCTCGTGAGAAGAAGTGATTGCGTTGAGGTTAGTAAGTTGGAGATGATGGGTATGAGGGGGGGTGCTGGCGAGGCTGAGGTTAAGTTCAATGATTGTGTGGTTGGTGATGATGATGTTGTTGGTAAGGTTAATGAGGGGGGGTTCAAAATAGCCATGGTCACGCTGGACCTAGCCAGGATAGGCATTTCTGCGGTAGCCCTTGGGCTTTCCCAGGGAGTGCTTGATGAGGCCCTTGAGTGGGCCAAGACAAGGACGGCATTTGGTAAGCCGCTTATTGATTGGGAGTGGATTCAATTCCAGTTAGCTGATATAAAGACGAAGCTTGAGATTGGCAGGACGGTGACTTACAAGGCTGCCTGGCTTTATGATAATAAGGACCCATCATTCGTACTCTACGCCTCAATTGCCAAGCTATACACGGCACAAATGGCCGTTGAAATAGCGAGGGATGGCGTTCAAATACTCGGTGGCTTCGGATACTCAAAGGAGAGCTTCTCCGAGAGGGCTTACAGGGATGCCAAGGTCCTCGAGATTGCCGAGGGTACGAATGAGGTTCAGAAAATAGTAATTCATAGAATATTAACAAGGGGGGGGCTACCGGAGGTAGAATTATGATACCGATAAGGCACCCATCATTGACGAAGGATCACGAGAAGTTCGTTGAGTTAGTTGATGAGTTGAGTAGGAGGTTTATAGAGCCTGTTGCTGACAAAATAGATAGGGAGAATTACTACCCACGCGAGGTAATTAGGGAGTTGGGTAAGAATGGCGTATTGGCCCCAATATTGCGAGGGAGTATGGTGGTTATGGAATGGATGTTCTGGGCACAGCATTGTCTATTGAGGTTATATCGAGGTATAGTGGATCAATGGGAATATTAACTGAGGTGCAGGGGGGGTTCCTGGTAACGGACGCGTTCTATACGTATGGCAATAAGCAAATGAAGGAGGAATTAGCTCCTAAGCTGGCTAGGGGGGGTGAATTAATAGGTTCATTTGCGCTCAGTGAGCCTTGTTGCGGCAGCGATGCTGCCGCCATAGAAACAAGGGCTGAGAGGAGGTGGTGAGTGGGTAATCAATGGGAAGAAGATGTGGATTACCCAGGGGGGGCTTTATGCCGATGTATACATAGTGTTCGCGAGGACGGGGCCCAAGGAGGCCAGGCATAGGGCAATAACGGCATTCCTAGTAAGGAGGAATAAGTGCATTGAGGCAAGCCCAATACACGTCATGGGCATAAGAGGCACGGGCACATCCGAATTGACATTTAATGACTGCGTAGTTGGTGATGATGATGTTGTTGGTAAGGTTAATGAGGGGGGGTTCAAAATAGCCATGGAGGCGCTGAACCTGGGCAGAATTGCCGTGGCCTCCGTGACCCTAGGCCTCGCTGAGACAGCGCTCACGGAAGCCCTTGAGTGGGTTAGGAATAGGAGGGCGTTTGATCAGCCACTAAGTGAGTTGGAGTGGATTCAGTTCCAATTGGCTGATATGATGGCTTATATAGAGACCATTAGGTCCACCGTATACGATGCGGCGCTGCGCCTTGACCGTAAGTACGAGGACTATTACGCACACGCATCAATGGCTAAGTTAACGGCTGTGCTCCTGGGCATGGATGTGATTAGGAGGGCCGTACAATTAACCGGGGGCCTATGGCGTTTGGAGCAATAGTAAGCTGAACAGGATTTACAGGGACGCCAAGCTTATGGAGATTGGCGAGGGCACAAACGAGGTCCAGAGGATGGTTATTTACAAGTGGTTAAGTAAATACCTAGGCTGATCAACAACCTGCGTGTTCCATGGCCATCCTCAAAATACTCACTAAATCCTCAATCCTCAACCTACCAGTATTAGTATTCCTTGGGCTTGGGTGATAACTCATGAATATCCTAACTCCATTAAAATCAATGTAACCACCATGCCTAAACTCAGCCCTAATACCAAGGGCCAGTTTAATGCCGAGAAACGCTATGTGTCCAAGGGCAATTATCGCCCTCGGCATGACACGAACAAGTTCATACCTAAACCAATTGTTCACGCAGGTGTGAATCTCCTCATTATTTGGCCTGTTGTCTGGCGGTGCGCACTTAACGACTGACGTTATGTACACGCACCTAACAGCAACACCATCATCCCTGGAAATACTATAGGGCTTATTAGACAAGCCAGCCTCGTATAAGGCCCTAAACAGGAATTGAGCACTGCTATCCCCCCCAGTGAACATACGCCCAGTCCTATTACCACCATGCGCAGCCGGCGCTAACCCAACGATCATTATCCTAGCATTACCCAGGTCACCCCATGGCGGTACCGGTCTCCTCCAGTAATTATCATCCATAAACCTCGGCAGTGGCTTAACACTCTCCCTATAACTCACTAGCCTTGGGCATGCCCTGCACTGTATTAATCTACTTACGAAATCGTTATACCAACTCACAGCGACAATGCTTAAGCCTTAAAATTAAGTCATTACTTTAAGTGTGGAGGGATGGATCAATTAACTAGGGACATAATCAGGGGGGGAGTATTGTCGTACATTTATGGACCTAGTATACTAAAGAAATTAAGTGGTGAGTTTAAGATTGAGGTTAGCAGGACGGGTGGTTTAAGGAGAATTTACCTGGGTGATGAGCTTATCTTCACGATTAGGGCTAGCGATGGCCGTCCATTACCGACATTAGAGGGTGCGCGGTTAATCGATAAGGTGGTTATCGTGAGTAGGGAAGCCGCTCCATTCGTGAAGCAGGGCAGGAGCGTCATGGCTAGGTTCGTCATTGACATTAGGAATGCCGTTCCCGGCGATGAGGTAGCCATTTACTCAGAGGATGGCGAGTTCCTCGGTGTTGGTAGGCTACTGCTCTCTAAGGATGAGGTGTTGAGTGTTGGCAGGGGTGTTGTGGTTAAGTTGCGTCACCACGTAGGGACTTCTGAGGTTAAATAACCAATAATGCTTATATTTACTAAATTCTCTATGGGTACGGTGGTTATTATCTGGCGAATGAGTTCACAGTAACGCCCTGGGAGGTAAAGGGTAAGGTAGACTACATGAGGCTCGCCCGTGAATTCGGTGTTCAATTAATAACGGAAAACGAGATAAACACGCTGCGGGAATTAACGGGTGAGGTTCACTACCTAATAAGAAGAGGGTTCTTCTACGCACATAGGACCTACAGTCAATACTAAATCGGCAGAGGAGCGGCCTAAGGTGGGCGCTGTATAACGGCAGAGGACCCAGCGCTGATCTGCACATTGGCCACCTGGTTCCCTGGATGCTCAGTAAGTGGTTTGTGGATAAGTTCAATGTTGATTACTTCTTCGAGCTAACGGATGACGAGAAATTCCTAGTTAAGGAGGGGTACACCCTGGAGCAAACGAATAAGTATGCCTACGAAAACGCCCTGGACCTAATAGCCCTGGGTTTCACGCCAGATAAGCTGCACATAATTATTGATAGTGAGGACATTAAGTACCTATACAAGATAGCCGTTAGGTGGGTAAGAAATTAACGTTGTCAACCGTGAAGCATACCTTTGGCTTCACGGACTCAACCAACGTAGGCGCGGCCTTCTTCCCAACACTGGAGATATCAGTCGCCTTCCTACCCACCGAGCTATATGGTGAGCAAGCGCCTGTACTGATACCAACGGCCATTGACCAAGACCCATACTTCAGGCTCGCCAGGGACATAGCTGATGAGTTGGGATACCCAAAGCCATCCACGATATATAGCAAGTTCATACCTGGATTAACAGGTGAGGATAAGATGAGCGCCTCAAACCCGGACTCGGCAATTTACGTAACCGACAGCGAGAAGGACGTTAGGAGAAAGATAATGAATGCCTTAACCGGCGGACAACCAACGGCGGAGCTCCAGCGTAAGTATGGTGGTGACCCAGACAACTGCGTTGTCTATAAGTACCACCTATTGTTCCAGGACAGCGATGAGAAGGTTAAGAGGATCCATGAGGATTGCAAGGCTGGGAAGTTACTATGTGGTGAGTGTAAGGCAATGCTCTTCGAGAGGATTAGGGAGTTCATGAAGGAGCATAATGAAAGGAGGGAAAGGGCTAAGGACGTGATTGAGCAATACAGAATCTCCGTAAAGTTTAGATAATACTTAATTAGGGTCATTGCATTAATACTAAAGTCATGGTTAATTACCCAATTATTGACTTACATGAAGACATAGCGTATCACCTAATGGGCTCAGGGAGACTCGAGGAGGAATTTCAGGACTTTGATGTTGACGTGCCCGACAGGCAATCGGACATACCTAAGCTCATTAGAGGGAATGTTAAGGTGGTCTTCAGCGCCGTGTTCCCAATACATGATACGTATAACCCAATGATTGGCGAAAGGATATCCTCAGGCTACGGAACACGTTCAATAAAGTCCTACACACCAGCGGCATCCAAGTTAATAGGCCTTGAAATGATCAAGATCTACCTAATACTGGCAAAGAGATTCGGTAATAGGCTTAGGATCATTGAGAATTATTCCGACATTGAGCAGGTGATGAATAGCGACCTAATAGGGCTCTTAATCTCTCTTGAGGGTGCTGACGTGCTTGATGACATATACGACTTATTACTGCTTCACAGACTCGGCGTTAGGGCCTTGGGCATTACCTGGAACTTTGACAATAGGTACGGCGCATCATGCTTCACGAGGAAGGACTACGGATTAACGGCAGACGGTGAAGAATTAGTCAAATTGGCCAACGAACTCGGCATAATAATCGACTTGAGCCACGCCAGCCGTAATACCATGATCGATGTATTAAATACTTCCAAGAAGCCCGTCGTAATTAGCCACGCGAATGTCCAGGGTGTTCATAAGCACCTGAGGAATATCGATGATGAAGTGCTGGAACTCCTCGTCAGGAATCATGGCGTGATTGGTGTAACGATGATACCATCAACGATAGGGCCAAGGCCAAACACGGATTCGCTGGTTAGGCATGTACTTTATATACGCGAGAGGTTTGGGCCTGACATAATAGCCATTGGGACGGACTTCCTGGGAATCGAGAAAACCCCCCGAGGACTTAACTAACATTGGCGAGATCGCGAAATTCCTAAATAAATTGGCTGAGTATGGAATGAGCGATAGCGACATTAGGAAGATAGCCTTTGAAAACGCCCTTAGGGTCCTTAGGAATAATCTCTCGTGAATTTTAAATCCCCCCCTTAGTAACTAAGTACTTTAATCATGGCTTGGGCCCGTGGTCTCTTGACCGCTTGTCTGCGATGTTACGAATTGAATGTACTGAAGTCTATTCTTCTCATACTCATCGACTGGTATTGGCTTAAGCTTCGAGAGTATTTGTGGTAATGTCGTGTACTCCATCTCCTCAGGCGGCAGTCTATGCGGCATTACAGGCCCCATCCTCCTTATGTAATCCGTTATCTGAGCAGCCAACTGCCTACTATAGTCAAAGGCTGGGTCATCAAATAAGTCCACGGGGGCCCTCCAGGTAACCATCATGCAGCTGGAAGCCGAGGGCTATGACCTTTGGTGGTCCATCGAACCTAGTCATCTTTGGGCCAAGGGCTATCTTCCTCTCCTGATCAATACTCACCATCTTTGCGGGCATTAATGGACCAACATGGCTACCCCCCCTCATCCAACCCTCAACCAGGTGTGGGTAGGCAAAGGCCTCGAGTACCTCACCAACCGCTGGTAAGCCATGCTGAGCCCTGACTATGGCCACCGGGTCGTCCTTACCAACATAGCGGCCGGCGATTAAGTTCAGCCTCTCAACACTCGTCACCGAGGCCTGCACCAGGTCAGACTTCCTGTAAATCCTCCTTATTATGTACCTGCCCGGTGTGCCTATTAGGCCGAGTATGTCGTAACTATTCTCAGGAGCGTCAAGCAGGTAGACCTTACCCTCATATACATCCAGTATCTCAAACCTAAACCCCCCCTGGTGCATTGCCGGGTCTATGACTAGGCCGGCCGTGTTGAACGGGTCGGCGAATATCCTATAGAATGGTAAGTTGAAGGCTCCGGGCTCCGTCTTATCCGCGGCAAACACCACAAGCGGTTCACTGGGTCTCTCCTCAAACTCCATCTCAGCAACCTGTGGGCCTAATCCCCCCCTAATGTTCCCGCTGAATGTATCCTTAAGCAGGTCCTGACCAGCGCCATAAAGCTTAACCTTCTTTGCAATGTTCTCCGTGGCCTCCTTGAATATTGACCAGGCAAGGCCATGGATGTCCGGGTTATTCTCACCCTTAGTGTGTGTCATAAGTAGTGACATGTCATCACCGACATTATAAACAAAGTAATCAATAAGCAAGCCGCTCCTCTGCTCCTCCCTCAGTCTTTCAGCAGCAAATTCAAGTATCTTGGGATGTACCCACGCATGTCCTGGTAAGCCACCTATGTCGGCCTTTATTATTGAGACCGTAACCTTCATTGGTAAGTATTGCTTCATCAATGTATTAATACTTTACCCTTATAACGTTTATATTTCTAATAATTATTTAAATAAAATAAAAGCAGGTATAAGAAATATTGACTTATTGACAAAAATAAATCACTAACCTAAGAACTAGCCTTCTCTAGGTATTTAAAGACAACCCCCCCTGCTATTGCACGGGCTAATGGCGGTGTACGGCCTCGCCAATTTGGTTAAATTGAGAGTCTTTCGGCCCAAAGAACACGTGATTGTCGGGAAAGCCCATAAGCCTAGCCTGTTCCCTAACCGTCAATACCCTATCCTCGAATGGATGCACAAAACGCACACTACCCATGACCGTTGGCGCGGGCTTCCATGGATTAAGCCTCACGAAGTTCCTAAACGACCCTGTGGCGCCCCCCCTGAACCTATAAAGGGCATCATCCCAGCCAAGCTTGCTATGCCCTTAATTTTCCTATCACTAACGGTCACATACTCATGATTAGGTATCCTAGGGTCACCGGGTTCGGGTAAATCACCAATGGCATCCCACACGGTCAACACCCCCCCACCCACCCTCTCAGGCCTTATGGTATATTACTAATGAAGACCCTACGCCTAACACTCGGCGTTCCATAATCCTCAGCATGAAGCACATTGAAGTAAATCTCCTCATAGCCAACCCTGGCGAACTCATTGATTAAGGCATCCCTCAATGGGCCATCCATTATGTGAACCACATTCTCAAGAACAAAGACCCTAGGCCTCAACTCACCAACGAGCCTAATGAATTCGAGGGTCAGCCTACCAAGTTCATCAACATAAAGCCTATCAAGTGGGTCCTCAGCCCTCCTTGGATTAGTCTCAGTAAATGCCTCGCAAGGACTACCGCCAATTACCACGTCAGGCCTACCACCAATGTACTTAATAATATCCTCACCCCCCCTAACATTCCTAACATCATCAACGAGCATCACAGCCTCCGGGAAGTTAAAACTATACGTTCGTGCAGCATTAACATCAATCTCGGCACCAAGGGCTACGTCAAAGCCTGCATCTCTAAATCCCCTACTAAATCCTCCAGCACCCGCGAATAGGTCAACTACGGTATACCTCATCACTGAATTGCAGCTATAGCGCTACATTTTATTTAACCCTAATCCTCCTCCTGCTCACTCTCAGTCTCGTAAAGATTATCAAGGAGCTGCTTAACGTAGTCCTCCTTAAGCTCCTTCTCCTCCTCGCCAGGCTCCTTCTCCTCATAACTCTCCACAATAACCGCGCCCTTCTTCTCAACACTCTTCTTATCAACGTAGGACTTGGCATCACTACTCTTCATCTCTTCCTCATAACCACACCTCTGACACCTGAGGTAAACCTTCCCCCCCTCCCTCTTCACGGGAACCATCAAACCCCCCCACATCTGGGACAAAACCTCATTGCGAATTAACGTAGACAAAGAACTTACTTAAAAACCTTATGACCACCTTAACCAGGAATTACATAGTAATGGAATAACGCATCATAGCTAATGCCTGGGAAAGCAAAATAAAAGGTTGACCTATGCTTAGTTCGTGAGCGAGAACCGGATAACAGTGAATGGAAGGTCGGTGAGGTATTTGGTGCATGGTGAGGGTAAACCCATGGTCATGGTCCACGGATTCAGCTTCAGCGCTGATGATTGGATTAATTGCTGCGGCAATAACTTCGAAGGTCTTAAAATATATGCAATTGATATGCCGTATGGCCCTAAATCGAGGAGCGACCACTTCATGCCGAGGAATGATGATGACTACGCCAACCATCTCTACGCAATCGTTAAGGCCTTAAACATTGAGAACCCCATACTTATTGGGGGGGCCAGTTTAGGTGGTGAGACGGTCCTTAGGTACTTGGCACTCAATTACCCGGCAACCGCGGGTATTGTGGTTGGGCCTGTCAGGGTGCCAAGCATTAACCTGTCCAGGATTAAGGTACCTGTAATGGGCATTTGGGGGTAGTAATGACAGGGTCTCGGGTAGGGAGAACATGGAGGCCATGAGGAGGGCTGGCTTTAGGGTTGAGGTCATCAATGACGCCGGTCACCCAGCCTATTTGGATAGGCCCAGGGAGTTCGTGAAGCTTGTGCTCGATTTCCTAAGGTCCATCAACGCCGTTTAGTATTATATTCATGTATTACCTACGTAATAATACTTATTATAAGGCATAGCGTAATTTATTTCCGTAACCATTAAAGATAACGTGGATAGGGTTGACCTGGCTTACGTAGTTGGTGTTGTGCTTGGTAAGGAGGACGTTGATGGCATTAGGGTTGCGTATGCCACGTACACGAGCACCCTGGGCAAGTGGGTTAGGGACCCAGAGGGTGTTGTTCAGTACCTGGTGAATACTGGTAAGGCCAGGGTAGTCAGGAGTGGCCAGGGTAGGAGCGTGATATTGACGGATAGGGAAATGATGAGTAGGGTGAATAACCTATTAACGCCTAGGGAGGATGTTGATCCACTGACGCTGGTTATTGAGGGCACTAGGAAGTTGGCGAATCCACTGTCTGGCTATGCGGATATTGGTGATGTTATTAAGTACATAGAGGGTAGGTTAAACGCGACGACTAAGGAGGCCGAGGAACTATTGATCAAGGCCATAAGGTTTCATAGGGGGGGTAGGTTCGTGTTCGCGCATGGTGGTTCCCGCAGGTTGAAAATTGGTTCCTCATACTATGGCTTGATAAAGGTGGTGAGCGATGCAGAGACTCCTAGTACCCAGTAGGAGCTCCGGTGTGAGGCTTCTTGGGCCTTCGTGGAGGGCTGCCCGGGATAAAGTACTGAGTATGGTTCATGAGGATTACCAATTAATCACGATAATAGGCAGGGCAGGCGCTGGGAAGACGACGCTCCTGCTTAGTCTCGAGGGCATGGTTGACGGAGTCTTCATGTACGCAGACATGACCGAGGTTAGAGATAGGGACTTATCGGCCATTGTATACACGGTATTTACAGACAACATACGCAAGATACAGGAAATTCAGGAAAGGCTGAGAAGGATAGGTGCTAAGGGTTTGCTCAGGGCATTCGCCAAGGCAGGCATTGACGAAGTCCTTGAAAGCGCCAAATTAAGGCCCATGGAAACCCTGAAGCTACTAAATGATGCAGTGGGGGGGTTACTGGGCATGTCGCCACTGGTGATTGGGATTGACGAGGGCCTACTCAGTCAGGATGATTCAAGGGCCATGGACTTCATAAACGCAATACACGCGCTCAGGAATAACATGCAGGCATTACCATCAACCAGGATAGTAATAACGCTACTCCCTGACGTGGTTAACCTAATATCGAAAGTCGACACACCGCTATTCGACATACTGAGGTTAGGAGCAATAACGCTGCCCGACTACGTAACGAGGGAGGACCTAAAGGAGGTTATCCAGGAATATGGATTGAGTGAGACCGAGATGGGAAAGATCGAGGCGTTAGGCCCATTAACCATGAGACAGCTCATATGCCTAATGAACACGAAGATGGACGTAATAAAGTGCGGAATAGACACGGCAGGAGAAATATCAATAGAATGATATTTCCAGGTATTTATAAAACGTGGTTGATAACTCTGTTGGAGCCCCCCCGGCCGGGATTCGAACCCGGGACCTCCCGCTTACAAGGCTTGCACGGGGCTTTCGCCCCCCCAGGGCGCTCCGACCGGGCTGAGCTACCGGGGCGGGGATGTGTTTTCCTGAGGAATTTTAAGCTTTTTGTGATGGTTATTGAATGGTCTTCTTCGTGAGTTCCCTAGTCTTACTTATCAATGTCCTTATATCCCTAGCTGCAGACTCATCATCTGGGTATGGACTTAGTATGCCCTGTTTATCTGGCCCATTGTATTGGTACTCATGTAGCCATAGCGCCATGTTTGTGTATACGTCAACGTCACCGCCTATTACCTGAGCCACGGGTTTCAGTACCGTCGTCGGCATGACGGCTACGATCCAATAGGCCTTTTCAACCCTCGCCCTGAGTCCCCCCCTTAATTTCTTTGTGCCTGGGAATAACTTCCTTAACTCATTTATTTTATCCACGGCATATGCCGCCACTAGGGCCTTCCAGGTCTGGAATGCCTTGCCGGTGGCATTCCTTATGAGTCCCTGGTTTAGGAAGGACTCGGCGAGTTCGGCTTCGTACATCGCCTCCCTTAACCTGACCTCCCTGTACTTATTGAGGTCGAACCAGGGCTTGGGTAATTGCTCCAACATAAGGTTGTGCTTGTCCTCGCTTAAAAATGCTTAATCATCAATGATTATGGAATACTCATGGTGTTACGGTTTATTCACTATCCTTCTTTGCTGTGTCATTGGTACCCTTGTCCTGCTCCAGGACGTTGCTATTGCCACGCTATTAGGGCTAGGGATGCCCTGAAGGCCATGTGTAGGCTATTTACGAAGGGTAGCATTAGGCTTGGTGTTAGTGTTGATGATCCCACGAATATTTGGAAGGCGACACTCCTCGGTATCGCCATTGAGGAGACCACGATGGCTATTATGAAACTGAGCAGTATGCCTATATTACCAATCGTCCTGTTCGTGCCGGAGGCTATCCCATACATGTCCCTTGGGACGTCCAGCATCACCATCTTACCATTGGCCGCGAAGAACATGCCAGCCCCCCCAATGCCACTTATTGATGCGATTATTGTTATGTAGTAGAACGGCGTTGTCAACGTTAGTAACGTGTCATACAGTATGTAGCCACGGCCTGAAGCGTGAGGCCTATCGACGCTATCACCCTGGCGTCAGACTTATCCGCTAACCTACCACCGAGGGTCGCTGCTATTGAGCCTAGTAGGTAGCCGGGGACTAGCCATATGGACGCGTAGAACGGGTTTAGTCCCCCCCTGACTCCCTGTAAGTACATTATTAGCAGGAATAGTATTGCGTTGTTGGCCATGTACTGGAAGAAGTAGGAGAAGCTTGATAGCGTGAACATTTTGATCCTGAAGAGCCTTAGGCTTATTAATGGTGACTTCGCCCTGGTCTCTATGTAGATGAATATGGCAAATAGAACTAGCCCCAATAGCGTCATTAAACCCACGGCATTGTTATAACCAACGCGGCGTAGGTTATCCCAGCCATTGATAGGAGGCCGAGGGATAACCCGAGGGTTACTGCACCGTATATGTCAAAGTCCTGCTTAACCCTAACACCCCCCCTATCCCTTAGGTACATTAAGCCAATTATGAAGCTAAATATGGCTATTGGCACGTTTATGTAGAATATCCACCTCCAACCAATGAACGTGGTTATAATACCGCCAGCCAATATACCAGCCACCGCGCCCAGGTTCCAACCCATCGACGTTGTACCAAACACGAAACCCCCTCTCCTCTGGTCTAAAGTAATCACTGGCTATGGCCATGGTGTTGCTGGTCATTAATGACCCACCAAGCGCCTGTATTGTCCTAAATCCAATAAGCTCCATGGCGCTTGTCGATAAGCCGCATAACGCGCTGCCTATACCGAAGAGTATCATGCCGATATTAAACATTTTAGCCCTGCCCTTTAGGTCGCCGAGCTTTCCCAACTGTGTTGAGAATATTGTGACGGCGAGTATGTAGATTAGTATTACCCAAACTAGCGTGGACAAGTCGCTATGTAGCGCGGTTAGCATTACAGGTAATGCCAGGACAACGATTGTGCTATCCAACGCAGTCATGAACGTCGCCAAGGTTAGCAACACTAAGACTATGAATTGTGTCCTATCCATTAATTACATCGTTGCCTCAAGCCCCCCCTTTAAACTTTATACTGCAAAGTCCAAACTTAAAAATGAGCGCATTATCGGAATTGTATGACAACTATTAAGGACGTAGAAATATACCCAGTCAGTGACCTTGCCACGGCTAAGGCATCACCATGGGCCTCGGTCTCGATAATAGTTAGGGTCGTCACGAGTGATGGGCAGGTTGGTTATGGGGAGGCCGTGCCCACTCTCAGGGTTAACCAGGTCGTTAAAGCCATTGAGGAGGTTAGGAGGTTTATTATTGGTAAGGACCCATTCAGGATTGAGTACCTATTCAAGGAGTGGTATAAGCACGAGTTCTACATTAGTCGCTCGTTTGAGGCGGCTACGGCGTATAGTGCCATCGACATAGCACTACACGACCTACTGGGTAAGTACCTCGGCGCACCCATATATCAATTCCTTGGCGGCCTTGTTAATGAGAAGATTAGGGCTTACGCAAATGGTTGGTATAGCGACTGCGTAACACCTGACGACTTCGCAAGGAGGGCTAAGGAGGTTGTGTCCATGGGATTTAAGGCGATGAAGTTCGACCCATTCGGGCCGTATTTCGATCAAATGGATGAGGAGGGGGGGCTTGAGGAGGCTGTGGAGAGGGTTAGGGCTGTTAGGGAGGCTGTGGGTAAGTACGTGGATATATTGATAGAGACTCATGGCCGCTTTAACATAAATACGGCCGTTAAGATGGTTAAGGCCATGGAGCAGTTCGACCCATTGTTCATTGAGGAGCCGGTACACCCTGACCTGAACTTTGAGGGCCTCGCGAAGATAAAGGCTGTAGCACCTAGCGTTCGAATTGCGGTTGGTGAGAGGATAATCAGCGTTGAGGAGGCGCTACAGCTTCTGGAGAGGGGGGGTTTAGTGGATGTTCTTCAACCTGACATAACCAATGCCCTGGGCTTCACGGGTATGAGCAGGATCAAGGCCTTAACGGAGGCGTACGGAGTCGAGCTAGCGCCACACAATGCCTTCGGCCCTGTGCAGCATGCAGCGACTCTACAGTTTGATGCGAGTACATATAACCTGCTGATTCAGGAGAGCTTCTACGAATTTTGGCCCCCAGTGGAAGAGGGATATCATTAATAATTCCATTAAGCTTGAGGATGGTTATTACAGGGTGCCCAACAGGCCTGGCCTTGGCGTTGACGTTAATGAGAAGGTTCTCGCTGAGATGAGGTTTGAGGGTATGGAGCCATTCCATGAGGAGGAGCCCGTCTGGGTCATAAAGGGTACATGGAGGAGGTATAGGTAATCCCGAGTTATTGATTTAAACTAGGCATTAAGTCTTAATACCTATAATGCCGTACGATGTAGACGCCATAGTAAACCAACTCACGGATCTAGAGAAGAAGATATTGGCCCATATATATCACTACGGCCCAGACACACCCTGCTACTGGCCAGGAGGCTTCTTGGGGGGGCGGCTGGTTGGAGACCGATAGTGCCTGAGGATGAGGTTGAGAGGGCCGTTCAACACCTGGTTCAATTAGGCCTACTTCAGGAGTTTAGGGGGGGTTCGCTTAAGGGTAAGGTAACATCGTCAGTTAAGCCCTGGTTAAAGGTTAAGCAGCGTAATCCTGAGAGGCGTGGTAGGGGGGGCATTTACTATGACTTAACGAAGATGGGCAAGAAGGTGGCTGGTGAGGTTTGGAAAAACTATGTTAGGCCAAGTATTAAGAAGATACGTGGCAATGGGTCATAGGTAGGGCTTGTACCAGGGATCACTGAGGCTCGGTCTTGTGATGCTTGAGGCGTTCTTTACGAATTTCTCTCCGTTTTTGATGGCATTAATTAGCAGTTGTATGTCAAGTGGAAGACTCGGTCCAAAGTGTGCGAGGACATCGTTTGGCGTATGTATCGTTGGTTTATTTATCCAATTCGTTTCCTGCGGTCTATAATCCTTGGTTTTTCCCTCATAAATCACCAGTTGTGGGTTAACCCTATTAATCATACTTAAAACGCCATCCCTATTCGTGATAAGCTCAACACACTTAAGGCCATTAACATACTTAATACCAACCCTGTTGAGCGCTGATGCTATGTATGATGCCTCACAGGGTATTACGTAATCACCTAGGGATAGAACAACCATTACGTTCTCCACATCGATGGAGTACCTCAGTAGGTCCATGTATACGCCCATTGCTCTCTGCGCTTCATCATCCAGGTCAAGCAATTTACCCACCATTTCAAAGGAGCTCATAACGGCGTTTAAATTCACGGGCATTGGAACTGCAAGTACGGGAGCAATACTACTTAATGGCTCAACCATCTGCCTTTGGACCGGGTATGAGAGTATTACTAGGTCGGGATTTAACTTCTTTATTGTCTCGATATCGGCCGATATGAATGACCCAATCTTGGCAGTCTTCATAGCTCCCTGGGTCTGTAACTCCAAACGTCAGTGCCAACTACCCTATTACCTGCGCCTATTATGAATAGGAACTCGGTTATTGATGGGTTGAGACTTACTATCCTACGTGGAACACCATCTAACGCCCTTGTTAGTAACACAGGCCTTAATAATGCATTAAAAATTTTTAGTTTAATGTTTGGGTCTCTATTGATGATGAACCAGGACTTATATGAACTGTGATTGGGTCTTCTCGCCCCTGATCATCAGCTGGCTCATAATTAATCATCAGTCATTGACTTAGCCATCATCATTAAGTAACTGTTTAAGGGAAAGGTTTATTAGCTCTTTTGGCTTTCCGTGGCTTGATAATGTCGTTTGACAAAGTAAGCAAATCGATAAAGGAACCCAATCAATTAATTACTCCATATCATGAAAGTACCAATTATTTAAGAAAGTTACTCGTCAAAATACCGAAATTAAATGCAAGCACTAAGGTAGTGTTTTGCCGATGGCTTAGGTATGGCTTCATAGAGGGTGTACAGGCAGAGGTCTTGCCAATAGGTACTGTGATACTCACTGATTGGTCATCTGAGGTCGATTCAGTGATTCACGAGCTTCTAGATAATGAAATAGCGACTCAGGTGGGTAATGGATATGTGGAAATACCATTTATGATGACAGCGGCCGACCAACTTGATTTAAGCTTGGTCTGTGATGGCGATGATTATTCATTAATTAATGATGGCGAAGTTATTTATCCAAGTCCATTAATTATGAAGGTGCCGCATACTAAGGAGGTTGTTGAGGAACCTTATGATGATTTAACGCGGTCTG
This sequence comes from Vulcanisaeta distributa JCM 11216, assembly GCF_001315985.1. Taxonomy (GTDB): domain Archaea; phylum Thermoproteota; class Thermoprotei; order Thermoproteales; family Thermocladiaceae; genus Vulcanisaeta; species Vulcanisaeta distributa_E. Next base: position 47,393 of record NZ_BBBI01000006.1, on the reverse strand, counting down.
TAGCCTCAATGATTAGGAAATTTAATTATTACTTAAGCGGAAAGATTATTCATGTCGGTATTAATGTTAAGTCCATTGGTATGATGAGTACCATAGTATTTAGACACCCGATAGATATCCTCGTGGTAACGGACAATCATTATTCAATTGCCCATAGAGTGCTTGACCCAAATAAGACGGTTCATAGGGGCTTATCGGCATTAGAGGGTTATTTAATGGATGGTGTTGATTACGCAGTGCTTGTTCATAAGTATACGCATTACGAGGCTCACGTGGAAACATTTAATAAAATAATAAATAGGCAATACATAATGGATTCCGGCTTTGTCCTGGTTCCTAATGATTTTGATTATATGATATTCCTTAAGTGGCCCAGGGCAAATTCATTGATGAGAAAATCACAGAGCGTAGTGAGCAAACACTCATTGATCAACAGCGCCCTTACTTTCATGATCAATGCCCGTTAAACATTTATTCTTCACATTATATGGCTAGCCAATGTCCCTAGTGTGGGTTTATCACGGTAATGAGTATAGGAGGGCATCAGACCTGGACCCTAATCAGGTAATGCTTATGATAGGTAATGGATGCGATGGCGTGGGTCAATTAATTAACTACGTAATTAACAACGTGCTTTCCACAGGTAATTACAGAAACGTAACTGCAAGAATCTATAGGGGTAATGATGAATATTTGGTGCACTTTCTCATAAATCTAGCGAACAGTTCCGAAGAAGTCATGATTTTAGTATCGAAAAACCCAGCTGATACATTGTTCAATTACTATACACTAGTATCTTCAGAGAATATTATTGAATGCAATTACGTAAAATAATGAATTAATTATTTAATTTAGGCCTTAATTTTGATAAATATTATATATAAAATCATTATATCATTAAATAATAGGCATAAAAGGCAATATTTATTAATTTAAGCCTTATTAATTATCCTGATGTCTACGGTATCCTATGGGAAGTTTACCATTGAAATACCAGTAAAGGTTAAGTTATTTATAGACGGTGAGGAAGTACCCTCAAGCAAGGGCAGGACATTCACCAGGGAAAACCCTGCCAGGTTTGACCAAACAATTGCCATAATTGAGGAGGCCTCCACAGACGACCTCAACAGGGCTGTTGACCTGGCTAGGGAGGTATTTGATAAGGATAAGTATGGTTGGGTCACGAACTATAGACAGAGGGTCAGGGTCCTATACAAGACCGCTGAGATAATTAGGGAGGAGGTCGATAGGATTGCGGTCACGGTAGCCCTTGAGAATGGAATGCCAATTAGGCAGGCCAGGGCTCACGTGCTTGCCTCAGCCGAAATCTTCGAATTCTACGCAGGCCTTGCAGATAAGGTCTATGGTGACTCCATTGTTCTCAGTAATGGTAATGTATCGCTAATATTTAAGGAACCCGTTGGAGTTGTCGCTGCCGTATCGCCGTGGAACTTCCCAATGACCCAAGCGGCTAGGAAGATAGCGCCTGCCTTGGCCGCGGGTTGTACCGTTGTTTGGAAACCAGCCAGTTACACTCCAATGAGTGCTATGGAGATTTATAGGGCATTGGCTAAGGCTGGTCTTCCCAAGGGTGTTGTTAATGTGATCTATGGGCCTGGAGCCACGGTTGGGAATGAATTAGTTAGGCATCCAAAGATTGACTATGTCAGCTTCACGGGCGAGACTACGACGGGTAAATTAATAATGCAGCAGGCGGCGGCTGGCATTAAGAGGATTGGGCTTGAGCTCGGTGGTAAGAACCCAGGTATTGTGTTTGATGATGCTAATATTGAGGAGGCCGTTAGGGCGATTGTGTTTGGCGGCCTTAGGAATACTGGGCAGGCCTGTGGTGCGATTAGTAGGGTCCTTGTTCATGAGAGTGTTCATGAGAAGCTTGTCAATAGGTTGGCCGAGGTCGCCAAGGGCCTTGTCATTGGTTATCCACTTGATGATAACACGGACATGGGACCACTGGTGTCCAAGGCTCAGGAGGAGAAGGTACTCGGTTACATAGACTTTGGCAAGAAGGCTGGATTTAAGGTGGCGCTTGATGGAGGTAAACTAAGCGGTGGCATCTATGACAAGGGATACTTCGTAAGCCCAGTGATCTTTGATGATGTCGATCCAAAGAGCAGGCTCGCGCAGGAGGAGATATTTGGGCCGGTCATTGCGGTCATACCATTTAGAACAGAGCAGGAGGCTATCGAGATAGCTAATAACGTGATTTACGGACTCACGGCATCCATATTCACCAAGGACCCAGCAAAAGCCCTCAGGGTGGCCAGAAAGCTCCAGGCGGGTACTGTGTGGATCAACGATGCCTATACACAACCAACAGAGGGCATCTGGGGCGGATACAAGCAGTCCGGTATTGGACGTGAATTGGGTCTCTACGGCCTTGAGGAGTTCCTAGAGATTAAGCAGGTGTATGTCGATACCACGGGCAGCCTCGATAGGCCGCACTGGAGGACTGTGATGAAAATAGATAGGTTATGATCGGTGTCTCGTTTTAAATTATAAAATACTTATTTTATATTTTCATTTATTTATTGAATAAATTTTATAATACTACCCATTAAATGATCAGTAAAGTTTTTAAGCCGAAGCTACTAATGTGGGAATGTGTTGAATGTTGATGTCGAGTTTGGGGGGGATGATGTTAAGGAGTTGATTAGGAATATGAAGGAGAAATACGGTGATATTATCATAATCCTTGGGCACGGCTGTTGCTCACCAACGGAGCCACAGATATATAGGGCTAGTGATTTCATTGTTGGTAGTGATTATATCGAGGTTGGTAGGGTTGATGGTGTGCCATTTTACATAGAGCGTAACTTAGCCGAGTCCTACAATGGATGGATACTCACGCTTAAGGTTGAGCCGCTTAATGGGGGGCTGTTGATGATTCATTCTCACTTGATGTGCTTGAGGGTGTAAGGTTGAGACTTGGTTTTAAGGCTATGAAGGTCTCATTATCAAAGAACCTAAGTATGGAGTTTCCCCAATAATGGACTAAGTTATTGAGAAGGGTTAAGAGTTATTAGGATTTTAATACAAGGTACTTATTGTAATGATTGATTTTGAGTCAGCAAGGAGAAGACTGATTAACATGCTCAGGGACGAGGGGGGGATAATTAAGAGTGATAGAGTTGAGAGGGCCTTGCTTAGTGTATCCCGTGAAGAATTCCTACCAAATTACCTAAGGCTTTACGCATATGAGGATACACCGCTCGAGGTCATGTATGGCCAAACAATATCGGCACCGCACATGGTCGCCATGATGTGCGAATTACTTGACCTCAAGCCTGGGCTTAAGGTCCTTGAGGTTGGCACCGGTACCGGCTATCACGCGGCCGTGTGCGCCGAGGCTATGGAGAGAAGAGGCGCGATATACACGATCGAGTATTACCCAGGGCTTGCCCTTTACGCTACTCAGAACTTGGCTAGGCTGGGTTACCTGGGCGTTGTTCATGTGTTCGTTGGCGATGGGTCGAAGGGTCTTCCTAAATATGCGCCGTTTGATAGGATATTGGTTACCGCCGCTGCCCCCCCTAAAGTACCGCCCAAGTTGTTTGAGCAGTTATCTAGTGATGGTATAATGGTTATACCAATTGAGGAGAGGTTCACCCAGGTGCTCTATGTGGTTACTAAGGAGGATGGTGTGCCTCACATGAGGCCTGTGACCTACGTATCCTTCGTTAAGATGAGGTATAGCGAGGAATAATGCTTTTAATCCGATATTGAAAAATGAATTAACGTGATAAAATTAAGCAGTGGTAGGAAAAGGTTGATATTATTTACGACATCCCTGGCCGCCTTTCAAACGCCATATAACTCAACAGTGCTTTCCTTCATAACGCCAGTATTGGGTAAGTACTTCCATGCGCCATTGGATGTTTTGATTTACGTACCAATAATATACCTAATACCATTACCAACACTAATGATAACCCTCGGCAGGTTAAGCGACATCTACGGTAGGGTCAGGATGTTTCGCATAGGCTTCATACTATTCCTAATAGGCTCAATACTTGGCTCAGCAGCGCCCAACATTTACGTATTAATAATCGCATCGTTAATGATGGGTTTCGGTTCATCAATACTATCGCCGGGCTCCGCAGCCATTGTAAGCCAGGTATTTCCCGAGGGCGAGCGTGGATTCGCCCTTGGCATAAACGCGATGGCGGTTTACCTAGCTTAACCTCGGCTCCATTCTTTGGCGGATTAATAACCAGTTCCTTGGCTGGAGGTTTGTCCTAGTAATAACGACAATATTAACAGTGATTGGCCTGGTAATATCCTGGTTCTCGATGGAGGGTATTGAACTACCCAGGCGTACTGTGAGGGTTGATTACCTGGGTGCCCTTACCTTCACCTTGGCTATTTTATCCATTGTTATGTACCTAATATTGTCAGCAGTAAGTGGGTGGTTATACTACATATACCTACTAATTATTGGCGTTGCATCCCTTGCGGCATTCATAGTGATTGAGAGAAGGGTCGTAAACCCAATGCTCGACCTCAATCTATTCACCCGAAATGTTTCGTTTATGGCTGGAAACGTAACCGCACTGCTTAATTATATTAGTACGTACTCGGTACCATTCCTATTCTCACTATACCTACAGGTCGTCCTTGGCTATAACCCATTCATTGCTGGGTTGATCCTGGTCTCGGAGCCTGTATTCATGGCTGCATTATCGCCAGTCAGCGGTAAACTCTCTGACAGGTATGGCTCTAGGGAGATAGCGGCATTAGGCATGGGCTTGATAGGCCTAGCTTCGTAATGCTCCTACTACTGAACATTAAATACGCCATTTATATAGCCGTCTCCCTAATGATCCTGGGGATAGGCTTCGGCTTCTTCTCAGCACCAAACACAAACTCGGTAATGGGCTCCGTCACCCCCCTGATAAGTACGGAGTTGCCTCCGGCGTTTTAGGCACAATGCGCTTTATGGGCCAGTTACTGAGTATTACCGTGGCCAGCGCGATACTGGTTAGTTACCTGGGTAGGTACGCAAGTCTTTACTTATTCACGGGCATAATGATGGGTAATATTACGGTGTATCAATCATTCATTACGGGATTAAGGGTAGTACTGGTAATATCAGCTGTGCTAAGTTTCATTGGCGTTTACACATCGTTATTACGTGAGAAATAAAACCACGGTCTCATCACCTCTTTAACCAATCCCTAATTACATTCATTGTTAAGTACCTAAGCCCCCCCATGTTAGCCTTTATCGCGTCCCACTCATAAAGTATTCTAACGGCTTCATTGGCTACCTTAATCGCATCCTCGACTCCGGCGTCCGGCGCAAATTCATTAGTCTTCCTATTGGCTATGACCGCCATGATACCCCCCCCAGCCCTTGCCCCCCCATGTACATTGGCTATTGTGTAAATCGTTGCAGCCTCCATCTCAAAGTTGAGTACGTTCATCGAGGATAACGTATTAACGAGATCCCTTGACCAGGGTGGTTGGTAATCCCTGAATCCCGGTCTGCCCTGGCCTACATAGAAGTCTGCTGTCGATGCCGTTAACCCAACGTGATATTTAACGCCGAGCATTTCTGCGGCCGTTATAAGGGCCAAGACCACGTCGTAACTGGCCACCGCAGGGTACTCGGGCATTGCGTAGGCGTTACTCGCTCCGTCAAACCTAACGGCGCCTGTGTTAATAATGACATCACCAACCCTAATCCACTCGTGTAGTGCCCCCCCAGTCGTGCCAACCCTAATGAAGGTGTTTGCGCCGAGGGTGAGTAATTCCTCAATGGCTATTGCCGCCGCCGGTCCGCCGATACCGGTGGATACCGCCGATATTGGGGGCGCCCTTGTAAGTTCCCGTGTAGGTTACGTACTCTCTGTGCGTTGCCACGGCACGGGCGGAGTCCCAGTACTTGGCAATCCTGGGTACCCTGTCAGGGTCGCCTGGTGTCAAAACGTATGGCGCCACATCACCAGGGCCAGCCATTAGGTGGTACGCCTTTGTACCCACCATCGGCCTTGACGCAGACATTAATCAATGGGCGACGCTAATCTTTAAAGAATTAACTATCCCAACTGCATAAGTGGGTAAAGAAGTATCGTTTCACTTTGGTACTGATGGAGTACGTGGTGTAATTGATAGGGATTTTAACGAGAGACTTGTAGCCATACTTGCTGAGTCCACCTTTCGCTATTGGTCACGCAGGTATGGATTAAGGAAGTTGTTAATTGGTTATGATGTTAGGAGGAAATCAATGGATTATGCGAATGTGGTTGCCAGCGTGGCTGTTGAGCATGGGATTGACGCGGTAGTTACCGAGAGACCCACGCCAACCCCCCCCGTGATTGCCTGGTACAATGCTCGCTTTGGTTTTGACCTCGCAATTCAGATCACGGCTAGTCACAACCCACCAATGTACAACGGCTTCAAGGTAATAACGAGTAAGGGTTCGCCGGTTCCTGATGAAGATACGAATGGAATAGAGAGGCTATATGACCAGGAGTGGCGGGATATTGATAGATCTGTGTCGAGTATTAGGATTACGAAGCCTCAATTAGTTGATCCGGGTTATCATTACGTGGACCACGTGATTAGTGATGTACTTGAGATGTTTAAACCGAGGAGCAGGTTGAGGGTTATTGTTGATCCCCCCCTATTTGGTACGGCCATTAACTATACGTCTAAGGTACTTAGGGAGTTGGGTATGGATGTTGTTGAGGTTCATAATAGCTACGACCCAGGCTTTGGTGGTAGAAATCCTAATCCAGAGCCCGAGAATATTTATGACACGGTCCAGGAGGTCATGAGTAAGGGTTATGATATTGGTATTGCGCATGATTGTGATGCAGATAGGATTGCCGCTATTGACCCCTCGCATGGTTACTTAAGCCCAAATAACGTGATAACAATTGTACTTGAGCACTTAATGAGGAGAGGGGGGGTTGTTAAGAAGGGCGTTGTTAAGGCTGTGTCTACGACTCACATTGTTGATTTGATAGCTGGTAAGTATGGGGGGGTTAGGGTTTACGAGGTTCCCGTTGGCTTCAAGCACTCAGTTAAGCACTTAATTAATGGTGACGCTGAGGTTGCTGGTGAGGAGAGTAGTGGTTTGGCCTATTCGTGGCACGTGCCTGACAAGGATGGCATATACACGGCGGCGCTATTAACGGCGATAGCCTCTGAGTATGGTAACCTGGTTGATGTATTCGACGGGATAATTAGGGAGTACGGCAGGTCATTCTATAGGAGAGTTGATGTACCGTTTAGTGATGGTAAGGAATTCGTGAGCAGGAATAGGGAGGTAATCATTGATAGACTTCATGAACTGGGTAGTGTTAGGCAGGTAATAACCATTGATGGTGTTAAGGTCGTCTTTAACGATGGTTCCTGGGTCCTAATTAGGGGTAGCGGCACCGAGCCTATCATTAGGATTTACGCGGAGGCATTCTCGGAGGATAGGTTAAGGCAGGTGATTGATTACGCGGTTTCATTGATTAAGTCCCTGGGTTAATGCCGTAATGTTAATAGCAAGGTTAATAATGGTGTGGTGCTAACTTCGTCATGTGAGGATACTCATTAAGTGGTGCGGACTGCCCTGGTGCATGTTCGCCGGCTCCTGGTTATTTGAGGGTTTGGAAGTTGTTAAGTATGTTAGGGATGCCACGCCGGTAGCACCGCCTGAGCCCATAGTTGAGTTGAGTAATGTTAATGGTGATGTTCTTAGGCAGTTATTGGGTAGGCTTAGGCAGTTAATATCGTTGGCCAGCGCAGTTGCGTGGGCCAAAAGGGTTGGCCTTAGGGTCTTTATTTATGGTTCGGCGATGCCTGACCCAGTCAGTGATTTCATTAGGGCTTCGTTGGCTGGCGGTGCTGATGGCGTATTAGTTGATGATTTCATAAGTATCAATAGTGACTTAATTGATGTTGTTCGTATTAATCAGAGTGTTAGTGATGACTCCGTGAATTACGTGGTTGTGAGTCCTGATAGGCCGTATCAACAGTCCATTAGGGCTTATGGCGTTATTATTAAGGATGGAGTTATTGATAGAGATTGGCTATTACGTGTCAGGGATAGGTTTAGGATTGTTTATGGTAGTAAGGAATTCCTGATGATGCTTGATAATTCATTGTTTAGGAGGGAGGTTATTGAGGAGTTGCAGGATGTGGTTGATGGTGTTGTAATTACGGAGGTGCCAAGCCTCGTATCGCTGGATTTCGATGATTACAGGGCGATAAATGTCTTCAGATGTATTAATTGCTATATCGATTTTGAGACTGAGGGTGAGATGAGGAAGTGCCCCCCCAGGTGTGGTAATAGGTTGAGGCCCATTATTAGGCGTTGGGATAAGTTTACGGTGATCGAACCAAAGGTACTGAGGCTTAAGGCGGTTGATGAGATTAGGTATATGCGGTTAAACCCACCCAAAGTTATTAATTACTAAGGTACATAGTGCACTTAGTGCAATGATTAGGGGGGGCGATAGGCTCACAGTGGCCAAGTACATGCTTGAGGATGAATTCATAGGCGAGCTAGGTAGCGATAGAGCTAGAATGATCCTCTACGTACATGAGGACAAACCCTCAGAGCCGAGTTACGGGCCATCAATCGACAGCTTGAAACTACCAAGGGAATTGATAAGTAGGTTGAGGGGGGCTTGGGATTGATAAGCTCTTTGACTTTCAATGGGAGGCCTATCAATCAATTATTAATGGGAATAATGTGGTTATAATGGCCGGTACCGGCGTTGGTAAGACCGAGGCATTCCTACTGCCATTAATAACGATGATCAATAAGGAGGGTGTTAAGGCAATAATTATGTACCCAACAAAGGCCCTCGCCAGGGACCAACTACTCAGGATGCAGAGGTACTTCACGGCGATCAACGTGTCCGTAATGCCGTATGACGGTGACACACCCAGTGATATTAGGTCTCGGATATACTCCTCACCACCTGACATACTCATCACAAACCCTGACATGGTTAGTGAAGCATTAACCCACGTCAGTAAGTTCAGGGATTTACTCCGTAATTACAGGGTAATCGTGTTGGACGACTTCCACGTCTATAATGGGGGGGTCTTTGGCGCTCACGTCCATTATGTCCTTAAGAGGATGAGAAGGTTCATGAGAGGTTACCAATTCGTCGTTTCCACGGCCACTGTTGGAAACCCAATTGATTTTGCCAGGGAATTGCTTGGCGTCGATGATGTTAGGCTGATCAGAGGTCCCGAGGGTAGGAGGGGGGGCTTGGTTAGGCATGTCCTAGTTAGCCCAATAAGTAGGGGGGGTAGGCTTGCCGAGGCGGCTGAGTTGGCTAGGGTGTGTGTTAGGAGGGATATGAAGTGCCTTGTCTTTGCTGATAGTCATAGGTTTGTTGAGTTGATTAAGAGGTTTGTTGATAGGGCTGGGTTTGGCGATAGGGTTAGGGGTTCATAGGGCTGGGCTCACGATTGAGGAGAGGCATGAGGTTGAGGATGGGTTTAGGGAGGGCAGGTACCTAGTGCTCCTAACCACGCCGACGCTTGAGATGGGTATTGATGTTGGTGATGTTGATGTTGCGGTCATGGCCACAATACCGCCCAGCTACTCGAAGTACCTGCAGAGGAGTGGTAGTTGGTAGGAGGGTCAAAGGGCCTATGTGATTCAGGTCCTTGGGGGATGACCCAATGAGTACCTACTATAGTTCGAATCCACGTGAATTCTACATGAGGAGGCCTGAGGATTTGTACGTTGAATGGAGAAATGACGAGATAGCCAGGAGACACTGCCTGTTGATGGCTTACGAGAGGCCCGTGAGGAGTGGTTCCGTGGATATGTACTGCGAGGAAATACTTAAGTCATTAGTTAATGATGGCTTAGTCGAGGTTAGGGGGTAATTACTACGTCGTGAGTGACAAAGGCCGTGAGGTTGTTAGGGCAATACATGGTATTAGGGGTGTTGGCGAGGTTATTAAGATTGTTGAGGGTAAGAGGGTCATTGGCCATAGGGAGCTGCCTATGGCATTGAGGGAGCTTCATGATGGCGCCATTTACCTACATGGCGGTAGGGTTTACGAGGTCTATAAACTTGACCTAAGTAGCAGGACAGCATACGTTAGGAAACTACAAGGTGATTACGACTTTTACACAACAGCGCTATATAGCTCTGAACCTAGGATTGACGAGATCCTTGAGGAGGGTTTCATAAAATCCGTGCCCTATCAATACGTTAGGTTAACAATTAAGGAGGTTGTTCATGGTTACGTGGTTAAGAGATTCGGCAGTGGCGAGGTTGTTGAGAAGAGGGAGTTCGGTGAGCCGTTTACGTATGAATTTAGGACAAAAGGTGTTGTTATTTATGCGCCGTTCATAACCTTCAGCCCGTTTGAGAATGTTGATGTTGTTGAGAGGGGGGGTAGGGCCTATCACGCGGCTGAGCATGTAATGATTATGGTTGGTGAGAACGTGATTGGGGGGGCGGGGCCCACGGACCTAGGCGGTATCTCATACCCAACTGGGCACATAATAATCTACGACTCATACCCAGGCGGTTCAGGCACTGCCAGGATGATTATTAAGAGGATTGATGAAGTCCTTAAAATCTCGCTTAGTGTACTTACGCATTGTACATGCACTGATGGTTGCCCCCCCAAATGCGTGTACTCACCCTACTGTGGTAATGATAACCACTACCTATCCAGGAAAAACGCAATTAAGGTTATTGATGCAATACTGAAGGGGGGGGTATCATCAAGTGTTTCAGAGCTACCTACTGGAGGTTCCTATGACTAATGTTTATAGTTAATCTCCTAGTTATACCTAGGAATAACGGCATGAGAATTATTAATGGTATTATGTAAGTTATGATCCTAAACCAGACATCATAAGCCAGGTAATAATTACTTAAACCGAGATTGTTGAGTATGTATAGATTCGCAAGTTCACCAATGCCTGCTGACCCAGGTAATAGTGATATGTATGTGAGGACAGTATACGATAGCATAATTAACACACCAATGATGAAATTCGTATTGACGCCCAAGGCGTAAAAAATCAACGTAACATTTAGGCCGGATAACAACCACTGGGTGGCGGATAGAATAAAAAGCACGAGGTAATCAATTGCTGTGAAGCTAACACCGTAAGTCTCATTCTCATTCGCTACAATAAAGTTCCTAGCGATATTAACCCTGGAACTAATAAACCTAAACATACGCTCAATGTACCTACCTAACCTGGCGCTTACTATTGATATGAACAATACCATATACACCACAAAGAGTACTACCGCCATTACAAACGCGATAAAGGGAACCGTAGTCAGGCTAAATAGGTAGAATATGAGTATCATTAACGTAAGCGTTATTGTGTCTACTGTATACCTAAGTACGATACCCTCAGTAACCCTGGCAGTTGGAAGGCCCTTATACGTTAGGTACGTAATCGTGATAACCTCACCACCGATGTAGAAGCCAGGTATTAATAGCGACATATATACCTGAGCCGCCACTACCTTAATTAAATCGGCCGTATTTATTTTAAACCTCATGCCCCTATTAAATATTATACTAAGTCTTACGCCAATGAGTGATATCTGCGCAAGGAAAACAAACTCAGAAATAATGAGATAAAATGGATACTTAGGCGGCTCATACCTAGCCTTAGCAAGGCCTGATTCCAATAGTATCACTATTGTAATTATTATTGTAACAATGGATAATACAATAAATAGGGCATCCCTACGCCAATCTATATTACCAATACGACTATGATTACTCACTGTACACACTTAAAAGCGGTATTTTTAAATGTCCCACCACAAGGTAGTGAAGCATTAGGACATACTATACTTAATACTATTTCTACATAAATATACCATAAGAAGATTTACTACGTGAATTTTACCCCATCAACCTTAGTAAGCGTACCTTTGTACAAGAATGATATTTGCCTAAGGGCCGCGTAGTAATCAAACTCATTTAGTGCGGAGATCCCATCAATTGGTACGACAACGTTGTACCAATTAAGTGCGGCGCTACCCGCAGTGTGCAGTACGCATATGTTGGCTACGGTACCCACTATCACGAGGTTAGTCGCATGAACAACATGCCTAAGCACGTAGTCAAGATCCGTGCCGAAGAATGCATCATACCTACGCTTCCTTATTACTATGTCACTAGGCATGGGCTTAAGCTCATCAACTATCTCGGCACCCCCCCACGTATCCATTACACAGTGCTCACCCCCCCAAATCCTAAACTCTGGGTCATTCTTGAAGTGCCAGTCCTGGGTGTATATTATGGGTACATTGGCATCCCTGGCCTTCATAAGCAGCTTCCTTATCGCAGGTACTGTGGCTTGCGCTGTCGGTACGTATAGTTTACCGTTTGGTTTTACGAAGTCATTCTGCATATCGACAACTATTATAGCCGTGCCGGACGATGGCAACTCGACACTCTCTTTAATCTCCATTTCAGGAATTTTTACAGTACCTGTTACCTTCGACATCAAATCTAGGAATGGGTGAATAACCTAATATATTTGAAGCGGCAATTTTTACCAAATTGCCTATCGATTTTAAATCATCCTTTGAACCTTAAGCATGAACTGCTTAATCTTTGACATCACGTTCTCGACGTGCCAAACAGGGTTTACGAAAACCATCAACCAGCCCTTGGACCCCCCCATCTCGAAGAAGGCAATTTTGAAGTTTGAGTAGCGGATTATGAGGTATTGATAGGGACCGAGGAGGTCATCATTGATTTTAGCGGTATGATCAACGAACTCTATGAGGGAGAGGAGGTTTTTAAGGGATTTAACGGTGAGGGTGTTTGGGATGTGATAAATAAGTGGAATACCGTTTGAGTCAATGATTGCGGCGCCAATTATTACCTCACCATCTATTAACTCGCTAAGCATTATCCGCTTAAGCTCTGTTTGAAGTGTCTTCTCAACGACCTTCTTATCGGGAGAAACATAAATTACCAAACTAATCCCCCCCACAAAAATGTTAGCGCAACTCTTTATAAGCCTTATCACTTCAATTTATGTGCTATAGAGAGTACGTATGAATATGTAGATAAACATATTTATAATTTAAGAAAATCACGTACTATCTCTCTTGCCAGCCCTGCCCAACATCTCATGCGCCCTCGCCAACTCATCTCTAGCCAGGGCAAGGACTAGGTTAACCTCGCCGGCGAGTACCGCTGCCGCTACTATCTCTGCGAACTTCAGGCATTGGTACCGGGTGGGTTCCCTGAGCCATAAACACCGAGCATTTGAAGCATTTCTCTCTGTGTTGGTAACCCGGTGCCGCCACCGACGGTGCCAACCTCGAGACTAGGCAGTGTGACTGATACGTAGAGGTCACCATTGTCGAGGGGGGGTTCCATCCAGGTAATACCCATGCTTGACTCAACGGCTTGGGCAGCATCTTGACCGGTGGCTATGAATATGGCCGCGATTATATTAGCGAAGTGGGCGTTGAAGCCGTATGAGTGAGCCAGCGCCGAACCAAGCAGGTTCTTCCTATTATTGACCTCGGCCACGTCCTCCGCAGTGACGCCCCACTTCTCAAGGGTACTCCTTGGTATTACGGCCTCGCTAATCACGGTCTTACCCCTACCAAGCAGGAAATTCACGGCATTAGCCTTCTTATCCACGCACATATTGCCGCTGAGGGCGACTAACCGAGCCCTTGGGAAGTTGCTGAGTATGTACTTAACGGCTTTGTCAGTGGCTATTGTAACCATGTTCATGCCCATTGCATCCCCCCCAGTCGTGAACTTAAACCTAAGCCATACATTATTACCAACAATGAATGGTTGAATGCTTACTAACTTCGCGTGCCTACTGGTTGACTCGGCCACGCTCTTCACCTCATTGAAGTGTTCATTAACCCAGTTAACGAGCTCGACAGCGTCAATGACGCTTGGTACGGCTATTACGGGGGGGGCCCTGGTCATACCATCATTAATAACCTTACTCCTTGCGCCACCGGCTTCAGTAATTACTTTGGCACCCCTATTTACTGAGGCAACGAGTGCCCCCTCCGTTGTTGCTAATGGTATGTAGTAAAGGCCATTAGCATAATCGCCGATTATGCGTAACGGCCCGGCAACACCTATGGGTATTTGGGCGGCGCCTATTGTATTTTCAATGTTTCTACCAACGACGGTGTTGAAGTCTATTACGGTCTTACCGACGTTCTCAAGCCTCGCACCGACCTTGCTTTCTATGTATTTCCTCCTAATTTCTGTTGCCTTGTTTGAGTCTCCGAGGACCTTGTCTAGTTCGTGAAGTTTCAATTTACCTTCATCAATCTTTGCGAATACATCCTCAAGGCTTACCTCCTCAACCATTATAATGGCTATATTCAGGGAATATTTAAAAACTTCACATTTATGGCAACTGCTGGTGTTTAATACGACAGAAGTATATGTCGTGGCCCACTCCCTGGTACCTGGCGGTAGGCATTATGAGAAGGGATTGAAGGAGTTATTCGCCGACGCATTCCTAAAGGTCCTTGACCAGGTCGGTAATGCTAACCTGGGTGCAATATACGTTGCCAATGCCTTCTCCGAGGTGCTTCAGGACCAGAGTGTCCTTGGGGGGGCTTACCTGACGGATTATATTGGACTTAGGAGGATACCAGCCATTAGGATTGAGAGTGGTGATGGGTCAAGCGGCATAGCGTTCTTAGAGGCCTATAACATGGTTAGGGCTGGTATTTACGACTGCGTCGCTGTTGTCGGCGTTGAGAAAATGCACGACGTGATAAACGTAAAGCTAAACAAGGCATTGGCCACGATAACCGATTACGAGTATGAAGCTTCTTCGGTGTGACGCCGGCGGCTCAGGCAGCCATGGCCATGAAGGAATACATGATTAAGTATGGTTACGACTATGAGGACTTGGCAATATGGCCAATAAAGATGCACGAGAGAGGTAGTAAGAACCCACTCGCATACATGAAGAAACAGGCGTCGCTTAAGGACGTACTTGAGTCGGAGGTCGTTGCCGACCCATTGAGGCTTTACGACGTTGCACCGGCTGTGGATGGGTCGGCCGCTGTCGTGTTATGTAACAAGCCGTTAAAGAACGACGCAGTAATAAGGGTTGATGGTATTGGTGTTGGGGGGGCATATGGGACATACATGGGCCAGAGGGATTCATTGACTGAGCTATACTCGGTTAGGGATGCCACTAACATGGCGCTCAGGATGGCTCATGCAACGACTAGTGATGTAAAGCTTGTGGAGGTTCATGATACATACAGCATACTCGGCATGCTGGCGTTGGAATCCATGGGTCTCGTGAGGCCTGGTGAGACACCGAGGCTTCTATCCACGGGCGCCTTAGACGCGGGTAATAAGTTAGTCGTTAATGCAGGTGGTGGGCTTAAGTCAATGGGATTTCCAGGGGGGGTGCCTCGGGTATGTATGAATTGGCGTTAATGGTTATGGAGCTAATGAATGTGAAGCCCTTTGAGTCACTGGGTAGGGCTGAGTTAGGTATTGTTCAGGATATGGCCGGTTTTGACTTGGTATCAACATCGATAATCCTCAGGAGGGTGAGCTGACATGGTTGACCAGAGACTATCCATACCAAGGTACTGGAGAAGGATGCCCCAGTACTACAGGCTCGAGGGTGTCCAATGCGTTAAGTGCGGCCGAGTGTACTTCCCACCGAGGGCTGTGTGTGAGTGCGGTTCCAGGGAGTTTAAGCCATACCCATTGCCGAGCACGGGCAAGCTCGTAAACTTCACGGTGCTCTACTCGGTGCCTGTTGAGTTTGAGAAGATGAAGCCTCTGATAATAGGCATGGTGGATCTTGGCGGTGTTAAGGTTGTTGGTCAGATAGTGGATTGCATGAACCCTGAGAAGCTGAGTCCCGGCATTGATGTTGAGGTTGTGTTTAGGATGGTTAAGATGGATGGCACATACGGCCTGATAAACTACGGCTATAAATTCAGGCCAGTCAATAATTGCTAAATCTCCTAAGTATCAAAACCCTCGCATTAAATGCCCTCCTAATCCAATCACAATTACCTTTACCATTATTACTTACGCATAGTATGTACGACCTAGCAATGAACGCCAGATCAGCTAGAAAACCCGCGGTTACGTAGTCCTGAGCCTTCAATGCGCGGGTCATATTATCAACAATGAGTGAGTACGTAATGTCCGGCCTCGTAAGATCTCCATCAATGCCCACTAGATAATCCCCCATCGATACGTAATTCGCCTCTGGCTAACTTAACGTATTGATAATACGATACTGCGGCTGATATGGTATTACCTGGTTCGTCGCCATCGACAACATTTAAGTACGGCTTAGCGGTATCACCGCACTTCATAAGTTCGTTTATTACATCCCCCCCCTATCACCACCGACTGCAGGATCCATAGAAATTCCTCCATGGCCCTAATTATTCGAGAGTTACAATCATTCATCTCCGTTTGGCTCCCGTTCCTTTGCATACTCATCAAACCACTTCTTTAACTCATCAATCCCCGGCTCTATAAGTGTTAATCCCCTGCCGGGCTCAATCTCGTACTTCATGGCCTTCCTGTAATGATTCGTCAGCCTGGCCTTCTTGATAATGAGCCACCTCTCAATTTCCTTCTTCTTCTCAGGCTGTTCAATCCACATGTGTATTATTGCGTCCGCAATGTGCTCAGCCCCCCCGAAGCCGAAGGTCATGCCTGTGGTTGGTGCGAATTGGTTAGTCATAATCACAGTAACATTCGAGCGGTAGAGCCTCTGCCTAAGTCGATAAGTGATGAGCCTAGCCATCGCCGGCGCATGGGCCCACATCGGGGGCCAGGGAGTCGATGATGACTAGGACATCCTTCGTCACCTTACCCTCCTCACTCACGCCGAGTACCTCGTAAGCCCTCTCGATACTGGCCATCACAACCTCCATACTCAATGGTGACCTAGCCTTGGATTTACCCTCTTCTTCCTCACCTGCCCTAAGCAACTCCCTGTACTCCCTAGCCAACCCAAAGAGGTCGATGACGACTAGGTTCGTCTTAACATCCTTGACCTTACCAGCCAATACATCGGCAAGGCTGACCGCATCGCTTAGGTCAATGTTGAATTGCCTAGCCTGCCTAACAACATCGAAGAACCTGGTCTCCGTGCTGACGTAGACGACGGGCATGGCATCCACATTGGCCCCCCCAGCAGCCTGTATTGTGAGTATTGACTTCCCAACGCCGGGCTCGCCAGTAATGAGTAGCCAATTACCCCTCGGCACCCCCCCACCAAGCATCGCGTAATCAAGCCAGTCAATACCAAGGCTAATCCTCCTTACTCCACTGGACATTTTGCTTCAAGGAAAATAAATAATGAATTTATTTAAAAGCCATTTTAAGGGAACTTTATGTGTATTATACCTTCAACTGCCTTATGTCTGGGAAGTCGTCCTCAAAGTACTCATGCTCACCCTAATGCCCTTGTTCCTCTTCTCACGTTCAAGGCCCCTAAGCTCAACACGCCTAATCTTGCCACTAATGGTCTTAGGCAGCTCAGGCACGAACTCAATGGCCCTAGGCCTCTTATACGGCGCTATGTTAAGCCTAATGAACTTAAAGATGTCATGGGCCAAGTCCCTACTCGGTGTGTAGCCGGGCTTTAACACTATGTATGCCTTTGGTATGAAGCCCCTTATTGGGTCTGGGCTTGGGACCACGCAGCCTCAGCAACGGCTGGGTGCTTCAATAAGTCACTTTCCAGTTCGAATGGGCTAATCCTATAGTCGCTTGACTTGAATACGTCGTCTGCACGGCCAACGAAGTATAGGTAGCCTTCCTCATCCATGAAGGCGACATCACCCGTGAAGTAAAGACCGAGCCTAAACACCTCCTTATTCTTATTCTTATCATCATAACCAACCATTAAGCCAATGGGCCTCGGGCTTGTCTTAACGGTTATGTGGCCATCCTTATTAGTGCCCACGGGATTCCCATCCTCATCAACGAGGACCACGTCGTAGCCGGGGGCTGGCTTACCCATTGAGCCAGGCTTAATCCTCATGCCTGGGAAGTTACCAACCATGAGCGTGGTCTCCGTCTGCCCGTATCCATCACGTATGTACTTACCCGTGGCTTTGTAAACACGTTCAATGACCTCTGGATTCAGGGGGCTCACCGGCGCTCACGAAGCTCTTTATCTTCTCGAGGTTATACTTCGTTAAGTCCTCAAGTATTATCATACGCCAAACAGTTGGCGGTGCGCACAGCGTATCAACGCCGTAATTCTCGAGGACCTTTAAGTGGTTCGCCGCGCTGAACCTGCCGCTATAATCATAGACAACGGTGGTCGCGCCCGCGTTAAACGCGGCGAAGAATGTTGACCAAGCCCACTTGGCCCAGCCGGGGGGGCTTGAGATGTTCATGTGCCTATAGCCAGGTTTGGCGCCCACCCAGTACATGGTTGTTAGGTGACCAATTGGGTAGCTTGAGTGGGTGTGCATTACCATCTTCGGCTTTGCCGTTGTACCTGACGTGAAATAAACCAGTAATAACTCATTGGTTTTAGTCCTAACTCCCTGGAAGTTCTCAGACTTACCACTTGTTAATTCATAATAATCGAGCCAGCCAGGTCCTGGCTTACCGAGGGTTATGAAGTACTTAACACCAAGCTTCTCAAGCCTATCCCTAATTTGATTGATTCTGCTGACGACCTCAGGATCAGCGATTATGGCCTTGAAGTGCGCCCTCGCAGCCCTATCCTCAATGTCCGCCGGTAACAGCAACGTAGTGGCTGGCGCTATCACCGCACCCATCTTCATTAGTGCCAGGAATGTTTCAAAGAGTTCAGGCCTGTTATTGAGCATTACCATGACGACGTCCCCACGGCCAATACCCAAATCACTGAGTGCATTGGCTAACTTATTAGACCTGGCCCTAAGCTCAGGATAACTGAAGACCCTAGAGTCACCAGTCCTGAATAACTCATCATTTATGTATACGAGGGCAGGATTGGTGGCGGTCTCGGCAAGGTACTTATCAAAGTAATCCACAGCCCAGTTAAACTCACCAGGCGGTGGCCACCGGAAGTTCGCCTTAGCCTCCTCATAGCTACCCGCATTTAGGAGCATACTTCTTTGCCTTAAGAACTCGTCGAAGGTTGAGCCATTCATATGCTCACTAGTATACAGTAATCATATAGTTTTATAAGTTTTTCCTTAATGATATATTTTATTAATTATCATTTTATTTATGTAAAAATAAGGTAATATTTAAAAATAAGCCAAATACGACTAATGTGATATGGTCTCTATAGCACAAACAGCACTTAATACGTTGTTCTGGGAAGCCGCCGTAATGCTCCTTGTAATAGGCTTCGTTAATATGGGGGGGGTGGGTAAGAACGAACCTCGGGACTTCGGTATTGTGCTTCTCTCAGGTGCACTAATGGAGACCATAGCCATGGCTTTTGTGATTATGGAGGGCGACATTTTTGGCGCTACCGTTGCCGCAGCCCTTGTATTGCTGTTATGGATGTTAGGTATAGGTCTAATCATGGGTAAGAACTTGATGGCCATGAATCATGCATTATGGTTCACGGGATTATTCTTTGCATTGATAACAGCGGAACTCATTAGGATGGGCGCCGTCACGCTCTCGCTCGCCATAGGCCTGCTTCCAATAATAACGATATTACTATCTATAGCCCACTACCTTAATATGCCATTAATAGGCAAGGTGGCTGGCATAATTTCCATAATCGATGGTTTCGCATTCTTCGTACTAGCCTTTGCAGGCGCGGCCGGCATGGTACTGCCCTGATTCGCTGCCTAATCCTGTTCTTGTCAAAACATTTACCTATCTTTCCTTTGTCTTTGTATTTTTAATTCATGTATATAGATATTTCAGCTCGTCTCTTCCTAAATCACCGGTCATCCATATCATCGACCCATCATCACCGAGTAAATAATTGTGCTCAGATTTTAAATCTAAATGCCGATTAGAGATGCCACTATTATGCCTATTATTACGGCTATGAAACCTAGCGCCGATCTTAGGTTCAGTCTCTCTTTAAGCTTAACTATTGCCAGTACCTCGGTAATCACGGGCGACAATGCCGTTATTAACGTTGGTACGGCGATTCCCGCGTAATCCACGGACAAGACATAGAGGGGGGGACCTCCAACACCGTAACTAATTAACCCAGCGAGGAAGACCTTACCACTAACTTTAAACCTAAAGCCCTCAACCACAATCTTCAGTATTAATGCGCCTATCATTAGGGCGATGCCCCCCCTAATGAATATTATGCCCCCCCAGGGACTTGTGTACTCATAGGCCTTATATAGGGCTAGGAAGGAGAAGGCGTAGAGTATGGCTGAGAGCAGCGCCATGAAGTACCCGTAAAGAGTGCCTTTGCCGGAGCCCATTATTAGGTAGAGACCGATCATTATTAGCGCGGCGGGCCACGCGTATGCCAGGTATGATGGGCTAATCACGAGTAATATTATTGGGAGTAGGACTACGTAGGCGTAGGAAATCACGTTTGCAATACCAACATCGGCATACCTTAACGAGATCAGGAATACGTAGGTGCCGAAGACAGGCCCAAGCACCGCGAAGAGGGTACCGTAAAGCCAGGCGCCGCCATTTAGTGATGGTTTAAGTAGTACGAATGGTACTGCTAGCGTGAAGGCACCTAGCGAGTTTGATATTAAGTCATCGAGCGCACTATCCGTTGCGCCTACCCTGTAGAGTATTGGTGAAACTGCCCAGGTAAATGACGCGGCTATGGCAAGTATAATACCGAGTATGTACATCAACATAGTACCTCCACAATGTATCTTAGATCTTCGGCATTAAAGTAATATCTTAGGTTGCTTAATTGAATGTTAGTTCGGGATAAAGCATTAAAGGACCCATGAAATTAATGATCAATGAGCAAAAGAGTTATTTTTCTAGTTATTGGGCTTGTATTATTAATAATTGGTATATTAATAATCACGTTATCATTAACTCAGCATCAAGTCACCATACAGATGCCGGTAAATGCATCATCGCCGGCATACCTATTACTAAGTAATTGGAAAAACCTGAGCATATACATATCCACAGGCTATCCAATACCAAAGCCAATACTAAATGGTGAATCCTCAAGGCCACCATCAATCCTTCAGGTATTTTACGGAAAGTATGGGTTACTTAATATCAACGTCACGATTATGGGCTTAGGAAATACCAGCGAGGCGTATCTTGCGCTTAATAACACGGTCATTATAAAAGGTAGCAATGGCGAAGTATCAATATTCACACCGCCAAATTACACGGCGATAGCCATGATAGGTGAGTCCAATGAGCCATTGACGATTGAGGTTTTCTTACCTGGGTCATACGTTTATGAGACAATTAATGATACTTATGTTATGGTTAAGTCACCATTTCCCCTCAGCATTTACTCGAATTGCGGGATCACAGTAAGGGGGGGTGTGGGCTATTGGACGGTACTTAGTATCCATGGTAATTACACATACATAGTGCTCAATCTCGGCAGTGGGACGATTATTCCAATTAATGAATTAGCTAGCATTAATAATAATGAGGTTAGCAATTGGCTTGGATTAGCTAGAAAACCTAGGTTGAGCGGTGCATTGCTTACTGAGTATTACTTGAGTCTCCTCCTGCTGATGGATGATCAGAACCCAGTCACTGGGGGGATTTGTCGCATCACCGGAGCCCGTATACTTCTACACCTGGGTTAGGGACTCATCATTCGCGGCAATGGCGCTTCAGGCCGCCGGTTATTATGGACCGGCAATGAAGTACTGGCTGTGGATGTGCAGCGCGCAAAACCCAAGTGGCACTTGGTATACACGCTATGACTTCTGGAGCGGGGAGCCGGATACCTCATTTGGCATACCTGAGTATGATAGTGTTGGTCTATTCCAAATAGGTGTTTGGCAATTCTATGAGTATACCCACAATAAGTCATTCCTACTGGCGGTGCTACCCTGCATCAACAAGTCCCTAAGTTGGGAGTTGAGGAGTATTGAGGATAATGATGGCTTAATACCCAAGGACCTAAGCATTTGGGAGAGCAACTACGCCTACAACTTCTGGACCCAGGCAATTGATGACCTAGGCCTATACGCCTCAGCACAGATATACAGGGCATTGGGTCTCAACAACACGGAGATACTCAGGGCGGCCGATGAATTAAACGCCACGATACAGAGATACTTCTACACCGGCAAGTTCTACTCGCAGGCCATTACAAGCACCGTTGTTTACACGAGCAATGGCTCTCAAGTCACGTACGTACCCAATGGAATACCTGACTCGTCAGCGATTCTACCCATAGCCATGGGACTAATGAACCCACGTAGCACTGAGGCATTAAGCACTGTCGAAACAATAACGCATGTATTAACGGTTAATGGAGGGTTAGCGAGGTTCCCCCCCGGCGATGATTACCACTACGATTCAAGCCTTTACGACAGTACGGCGCCAGACCCACCCTGGTTGATAACCACGTTATTCCTGGCCATGTACTACGAGGACCTTGGAAACTACACGGGCGTGCACAATATATTAGCATGGTGCGTTGAGCATTCACAGCATGGCCTATTGCCCGAGGCCATTGACCCAAGGCTTGGCTACCCATTACAGACGACATCGCCACTAACCTGGTCAGCCGCTATGTATGTAATTACGGCAGTTAATTATATCCCGTCACAAAAACCCGTGGTTATAATACTAATACTTACTATGATCATCATCATTTTATTGGCAATGGTTATGTCCATAGTTTATGGAAGAAAAGGGTCTAAACGAGCCTAATGGTCTCCCCCCCATTATTCATGAATATTGTTGGTATCTTCAACTGGAGCTCCAGGGTTAGGGCTAGGTTCATTATCTTGCTTGGTTCGCCGTGGACAAGCATTATCTTATGAGGCTTCGGCTCCATGTTCCTAGCGTAATTAATCAACTGTCTCCTATCACTGTGCCCCCCCGAGAAGCCCGGTATCGACTCAACCTTCATCTTAACATCAAGCGTCACCCTATCCGAGTAATACCTAACAGTCAACTTCCTCTCGCCCTGCTGAATCCTCCTACCAATCGTGTTCTCGGCCTGGTACGAGACAAACAATAACATGTTCCTCTCATCCTCGGCAGCGTGCACGAAGTAGTCCATTATTGGTCCTCCATTGAGCATGCCGTGTGGGGGGCCAGTATGACTGCTGGTGGTCCCTGGAGTATCTCCATGACCTGCTCCTTACGCTTCTCAGGGTCCCTGGCCCTCTCGATTGGCTTAACGTACTCACTCAGGAATGGTTTATGCCGTCGTATATCATCTCCCTGAGGGTCCTATTCAGGTAGTCGGGGAACATTAGGTGTACGTTTAGTGTTTCCAGCACCATCCCATCGACGTAGATTGGATCTTGGGTAACTGCTTATTGTTAATGGCTTCATTAAGCACCAGGAGTATTTCCTGGGCCCTACCCGTGCTGAACACGGGTATCAAAACCTTACCCTCATGCTCAACGGTGTGCTTAACCAAATCAACAAGCCTTTGCTCACTTTCCTGCCTTGGCGGTTGAATATCCTCCTTGCCACCGTAGGTACTCTCCATAATGAGCAACTCAGCCCTCTTGAACTTATTATGGGCTGGGTTCAGGAGCCTCGTTGGTCCGTACTTCATGTCTCCCGTGTAGATGATGTTGTAAAGGCCATTACCAATGTGTAGGTGCACCACGGCTGAGCCAACCTCATGACCCGCGTCGAAGAGCATCAACTTCGTGTCCGGTGATATGTCCGTTGGGTGATCAGCGTAGTTAAGGGTTATCGTGTGGTAGAGGGCTTGGGCAAGGTCCTGCCTACTATACGGTGGAACCCTACCCTCAGACTCCGCCTGCTCAATATAGTCAGTGAGTAGCACCTCCATTAGGTACTTGGTCGGCTCCGTCATGTAGACCGGGCCCTTATAGCCATACTTGAATAGGTATGGTACATAGCCGATGTGGTCCATGTGCGCGTGGGTTATGACTACGGCGTCTAGGGTGTCCAGGTCTAGTTCATCAAGTAATGGTGCCTCATCTCCCGAGCTTGATGGCTTAACGCCGCAGTCCAGGAGTATTGAGCTTTCCTTCGTCCTTATGAGTATGGCGCTCCTACCAACCTCCATCTGAGCGCCTAGGCCGGTAACTGTTATCCTGGCATCCCTGTAAATGGGCTCCCTATGAATCCTCATTCCAAGCCTCCTAAGGAACTCGAGCCTATCCTTTGCCGTGGCCAATTGTATCTGCTTAACGGCATCTATATCCGACCTAGGCAGTCCAGCGCCCATTTCTAGGGCCGTGGGTATTATCCAGGGCTTCCAGCCAGTCTCAGCCAGTATCTCCTTCTCCAACTTACTCCTCTCCCTAACGGGCTTCTTCAGGTATACATAGACCTCACCGGTCGGTTCGTCAACCACAATATCATCGATTATGTTTGAGCCCACGCTCTTAGTTACCATATCCGTTATGGCCCTCTTCAACTTATCAACCTCCCTAATCCTAACCTTCGGATCACCCCCCCTAATGATTATGTACTTCTTCAACTCCTTAGCCAGGGTCTTTATGTACTCGCTGTGCTCCATCACGTACCTTGGGTTCATCACGTAAATAATTACGTTAGGCCCCCCCTCAAAGTCCACCCTAGAAAACTTGGCTTCGGGCGGTAGGATCTCCATAATCTTCTTCTCCATCTCCTCCTTTAAGGATGCCATACTCAAAACCTCAAGAACTGGGGGGGAACGAGTACCGCAGGCACTTAAAAAATTATCTCTAAAGAAGCATGGGAAATAACAAGCAATGCGTCTCGGAAATCCGATAACGAAAACCTAATAAGACAGCAGGCAAAGCCTAAGGACATGCCGAGGGAGGAGTACACAAGGTATAGGGCGAGCGACGGTAGCGAATTAACAGCCTTCCAGGTAACGCCGGACACGACGTATAGGTCAGCCGTGATTGTAATACACGAGATATTCGGCATCACGGAATTCATAAGGAATATAGCCAGGAGACTGGCAGGCCTTGGCTACCTGGCCATCGCACCAAACCTATACTCTAGGAGGGCTGACGTATTTACTGAGCAAAACATCGCAGGCGTAATGAGGAGGTTTTGGTCCCTACCGCCGGAGAGGAGGGCTGATCCAAAGGCAATCAGTGAGTTAATGAGCTCGTTATCGCCGACAGAGAGGGAGATAGTGCAGGAACTAGTCGTTAATAGGGAAGCCACTGAGGAGAGGATGGTCAGGGACATAGTGGACACGTACAACTACGTAAAGAGTACGTACAAGGTGGAGAGAGTGGGCATAATAGGCTTTTGCATGGGCGGCGGCCTGGCCTTTGAGGCATCGACTAGGGTGCCCCCCCTTGACGCATCGGTGATTTACTACGGTAGGAACCCGAAGAATTTAAACGACATAGCCAAGATCAAGGGGGGGCAATACTGGCTATTTACGCCAGCGAGGACCCAGCCATAAACCAGGGAATACCAGACCTAATAAAGGCCGTACTAACCCACAAACCAAGGTTCGAGATGGCCTTCTACCCAGGCACGTACCACGCCTTCGCCACCGAGGGCGGGCCAGTATACAATGAGACGGCCGCGAAAGACGCCTGGGAAAGGACGGTTAACTTCTTCAGGAAGTACCTGGGTTGATGGGCATGGGTGGTGAAAAGGAACAAAGGTGGACTGGGAACACCATCACCGACTGCTTCCTAACATGGGTGGAAATACTAAAGCAAAAGGAAGGGAAGGGCCAGACCGAGAACAAGGGTGGCAATGATTAATTATAAAACCTATTCACCTACCGAGTTCCCACCAAGTCCTCAGTAGTGGTTTGGCAGCCAAGCCTAGCCATGGCGACATTAATACTTCGCGATCTCCCATCATCACCATTACCCACGGCCTCCCTCAGCATCTCAGTCAGTTTTCCACATACCACGGCCCTAACCCAATCATGCCTCATCACCTCACCCTGCCTTACACGCACGCGCTCATGCCACCACCCCCCCACGGAGTAACACTCGCAATAATCCCCCCCAGGGCCCTAAGACTCTCCAAAACCCTCGCGATTTCGGCTCCATCCTTGCGGACGGCCACTAACTCTACATAACCGTCACGAACTCTCACCGTCATTTTCACACTGCCAATAATCACGGAGGACCTACCCTTCGGCCTATAACCCACGCCAGCCAACCCAATCAATTGCCTAAGCTTAACAGCATCGCTCAATCGAGCCAAATCCCCCCCCAATAATAACCCCCCCCAAACACGGGATCACCCACCCACTCCCTAGCCAACTTAGCAGCCCTCGAAGACCTAACCCTAACAACCCACTCCCCACCCCATACTCACCACCCCCCCTAAAACCCAACCCCCCCCTCAACCTCTCAATAATCGGCCCCCCCCACATCACGTACTTACCACCACCCATGAACAACCGAATCTCCCTCACATCATACTCATCCTGAACATCGACATTACCATCACCAAACACAGCAAACAACAAAAACCACAAAAACAACCAATCATCAAAACCAACAACCTCCCCCCCAACAAAACCACGCTTAACATCAACAACACTCCTACCCTTAAACTTATAATCAATGGATGTCAAGAACCACGTAATGGTTATGCCCCCATCATTTATATTAATACTCTTCACATATATACTATTTTTGCCCGGAAATATCAATGGCCATATAATGCCTTGCCAAAGGTGGGTCGTGCTCATTTCAGAGTATCCATCCCTATCAACAGTACCATCCGTCAATAACAACCCATATTGCATGGCTCTTAATACATTATTGTCAAACAGCCTTGGCGATATAACGTGAATACCCTGATATTAGTAAGCATTAGTCTCACGGTTATACCACGGTTCCTAGGAAATTTCTCAACTACGACTATTAGATGCCCAGCATATAAATAAATAGAAAAGCCTTCCTCCTCTTTATTTAATTCACCATTAACTAATACAGTTACTTCGCTCTTCACTAACTTAATTATCAACTCCTCAAGCTCAAGCCTTCCCCTCATAAGCCACCTTTTCCTAACCCTCCTCAGAAGCCTTAACATTGTGCTGGAAACGGTAAGTAAAGCCTTCCTAAGCTCAATAATAGTCCTCTCCGCATTATCAAGCTGTCCCGGATTATTAACTTCACTTAACCTCGATCTCAAATAACCGATAAAGTTTTCCAACTCATCAATATACATATCGAATGGAGTCCTCTCATTACCTAGCAAAACATCCCTATACTTCTCAACCCTTCTAAGAAACTTCCCAACTAAATTCAATACCTCACTTCTCGTAACCTCATCAACTTCACCACCACATGTCAAACGCCTTCTACCCCCCCTAATCCTCACACCCCCCCGGCAAACCCTAATCCTATCAAAGACCGCATTAATCATCCACGGACTTAATTCTTAACTCGATTAATAAGGCACTTTCATCATGGCTAAGTTGATTTTAAGCCAAATAGAAAGTAAAAACGCACCATATAGCTTAGGAACGTCACTGTTAAGAACACAATAGTCAATATATTAACATAATAGATAATAGCAGAAAGAAGATACGTTATCGTAAAGGACAAAGCATCACCCCCCCTTATCCATAAAGCGAATCATCAGTAAAAGCTTAAAAACTACATTAAGTTTATGAAGAGCGGGGGGGCCGTAGTCTAGCCTGGCTAGGATATGCGGACATCGCACCTAAAGCTCGGCTTGGATGTCCACCACCGGGACATTGCTTGAAACCGGTGGTGGCGGGGGGGTATGCCCGAGTGATCCCGGGTTCAAATCCCGGCGGCCCCCCCACCACGTTTGTTCATGCTGCTGGTTTTGTCTTTAGCCTGGTTTTTCTGTGTGTTGGGGATTTCCGTGTCGTTTTTCTTGATGAGGGTTACGATTGTTGTTGCCTTTTTGTTCAGGTGCTTGATCATTGCTTCGTCAATGTTTCTCTCGATTATTCCGTCGATTGTCTTAGATCTCCGCCTGTCACGTGGTCATTAGTAATGCCTCGGTGGGTTTTAGCCTCTTTTCAATGGGGGGGTCTGGTGTCAGGCCGAGTTGTTCCATGGTTACTGAACCAAGTAGGTATATGCCCTCGTCACCGAAGATGGCTGGCGTTGCTGATGCCGTGAATCCATCAATCTCAATGCCCACCTCACCCAATGGTCTCTCAATAATCCTACCGTCAGCCAGCCTAGGCCTAACCGTCCTAGTGGCTTGATGCCTAAATCCTCGAGTATCCTGCTGGGTATTACGGTGTACGTTGAGCCTGTATCCACGAGTAGGTCAACCGTGGTTGACCTCGCTGGTTCCCTAACGTTCCAAATGCGCGCTTTGACGCTGAATACGCCCATGGCTGACTCGGTCACTTATTATTTCCATCATTTATTTATTTTTTAGCTCTTACCTACCTAATCTTTAGGTTCTGAATGCCGCACCTATCAGTGGCTCGGCTGGGCAGTACTTATTGTCCACCTTGACTATCCAGGCTGAATCAAGTAATTGCCTTAAGTACTCGCTTATCCTTGAGTCGCTAATCTCCATGCCGAGCTCCACCTCAAGCCCATTCTTAATCTCACTCCAACCCGCGCATTCCCTCGCCACGATCCTCATTATCGTCAAGTACCTATCCCTCGCAGCCACCTTATCGGTTAGGAAGTTATTGAATTCCTGCCTTATCAACGCTATCGCGTAGCTCACGGTCTCATTAATCGCCTTATTTAGGTCCCTATATTCATAGTACCTAAGGCCAAAGTACGTGAGCCAACCTGGGATGCCGCCAAGCCTCTCATACACAGCATCGAAATCCCTAAACTCAATACCCAACTCCTCGAAACCCCCCCGCCTCAGGAATTCAGCAACCTGGTCCCTGGTGAAAGGCGATAACTCCACAACGCCCATCGCCCGACCAAAGAGTGGCGACTCAGGATCCCTAATCCTAAGGAACCTATAGAGGAGCCCCATTTTTGAGCCACTTACTATGAACCTAATCCTCCTCAAATTATCGTATGCATAGGCAAGGACTGGCAATACGTTGAAGCCCCCCCTCGCCTTAACAAGCTCCTGGGCCTCGTCGAACACAATAACAACGCCATTACTAGCCCAATCATTTAAGGCATCAAGTAATGAGGCAAGGGAAACCCTGCCACTGCCCTTCCAGGAGAAGAGGACTTGATTACCCATAATACTAACGCCACTTATGTTCCTAAGGAAGTCGATCAACCCAGGAAATCTACTGGTGAGATTGTTAACCTCACGTTGAATCTCAAGGACGAAGTCCCTATATGACAGGTACTGCCTCTCCTCAAACTTCCTTAAGTCGATATATATCGATGGTAGACCCAGTTCCCTGATAGCTACGAGTATTAAGGAGGACTTACCGACCCTACGAAAACCAAGAACCAGGGTAATGGGTAAACCCAACCTACCGACATACTCAATAACCCTGCTAAGCTCAACCTCCCTATCGAAGAGATCATACTTGGTATACTTTGGCCGTAAATCAAAGAGCACTTCCACCCCCCCCGGAAGTAACTTCTGCCCCCCCAGAAGTTTATAAGGGTATTTCGTAATGGCTTAATTCATGCTAAGGCGTCACTGCGCCATTCAATAACTTGTTTAGTTCCTTGTCCCTTAGGTACATCCTCCTATACAGCGCTATTGGGTAATCTGCATGAATTAACTTGTCGTGGGTAATATCATTGGGTTGCGTGAGTACTACCCTGCGGTCTTGATGAAGTACGTAGATGTTAAAGGGCATCAGCAACTTGGTTATTGCCCTATCCATCGCCCTGACGCCGGTCACCCTCATGTAAAGCCTTACGTAGATCCTAGTACTACCCGAGTCAATGGGTGCGAAGAAGGCTATAACTCATGTTCCTGGATATGTAATTCTCCCAAACATTCGGTATATGAACCAGAGGTAATTCCTCAACCCACTGGCGTTTATTTGACTACTCCTCAGTGGTTTTTGTCCTCTATCGACCTCATTGAATGGGTAAATAATGAAGGAGTAATCATCAAGGACCTTGACCAGTGGACCGTGAACCAGGGTCTTACCACCCCTACCAATGGTGTTATAATGAACGAAGGGCAGGTGAAACACATCAAGCTGATTCTCAACGGCCCTCGGCAGGGACACACCCCACACCTCACTATACTCAGAGTACGCACTTAGCCCGTCTAAATCGTCGAAGAACCTCGGCGGCTTACTCGGTCCCCCCCACTGCCGTACCAAAGCCAGATAATGCCGTGGGCCTCATACACTGGGATGGAAAATGCCCTTAGGTACTTCGGTATTTCGGATGAGCTGCCCAGGGCAGGGACCTTAACAGCCCTCCCAGAGCCGTCGAATTCGAAGCCGTGGTACGGGCATTGAATATTGCCATTAACTACCTTACCCAGTGAGAGTTTGGCATGCCTGTGCGGGCAGTCATCAAGCAGCGCATTAACTCTTCCCGACTTGTCACGCCAAAATACCAGGTTCATGCTCAGCCTCTTGACACCAAGGGGGGGCTATCCCTCCCTATCTCACTTGATGAAAGTATAGCAATCCACATGGTATATGCAAGCATTAATTTTAGGTCTTAGTTAATAAATTTAATCACAACAGTGAAAATCTACGCATGTATAAGTAGTATTGCCTTCCCTGGGCTAAGGTTTAATAAGTACCGTGATGGTGACGTTGGCGGCATGAGCAAGCCAATCAACGAGTTAATATCACTCAGGGGGGGAAGGAGGGCCCTCATAACTGGTGCAGCCTCTGGGATGGGTAGGGCCATGGCACTTAGGTTCGCCGAGGCAGGGGCGTCCCTATACCTCGTTGACGTAAATGAGGCCGGGCTTAATGACGTGGCTAATGAGATCAGGAGTAGGTTTGGCGTTGACGTTAGTACCTACCGCGTCGACCTATCCAGGAAGAAGGAGATAGACGCCCTATGGGACTCCATTAAGGGTAGGGAACCTGACATTCTCGTTAATAACGCGGGCATTTACGAATTCGTGGATTTCCTAGAGGTTGATGAGGAGGCCCTGGAGAGGACGCTTGCCGTGAACCTGAAGTCAGTCTTCTACATGTGCCAGGGCATGATAAGGGGGCAGGGGGGGTGATAGGGGGGGCGGCGTAATAATAAACATTGGATCCATAGAGTCAATACTACCCTTCGCAAGGAACCTGGTGCACTACGACATGAGCAAGATGGGCATAATAGCACTCACCAGGGCCCTCGCCAAGGAATACGGGCCGAAGGGCTTCAGGATAAACGTGATAATCGCCGGCGGAATAAACACACCAGGCGTCCAGAGACTAAGGCAGGAGGCCATACTGAAGTTGAGGATTGACGTAATAAGGACCGGCATTGAATACTTCATGAGGGTACCACTCAAGAGACTTGGCGATCCAGACGAGGTCGCCAGGGTAGCGCTATTCCTCGCCTCGGACATGGCGAGTTACGTGCATGGAGCCGCAATACCAGTCGACGGAGGCTTCCTCTCCGCGTAACTAAACACAACTAACCTCCAACAACATATTCACAGGCCAAGCCCGCATTCCTCAGCCCCTCCCCAAAACCGCAGACCTAAGCATTGTCGACTTACCAGCACCACTAGGGCCAAGCAGAGCTACGGCCTCACCGCACTCTACTTCAAAACCAACACCATTCAAGGCAGGGATACCGCCAAACCTCTTAACAAGCCCATTCGCAGCCATGCACATGCGCATTCATAATCATGACGACGCTAATAAGCCTTACGCTCACGACATTAGTAATGCTTTTAGACAAAAGTAATAATAATTCATGTATGAATCATGACAATCAAAGAATAATCACAAGATTAGCCAGGCACTAATCGCGGTTGGCGTGGCACTCATCGCCCTGGGCTCTATCGGCCTATACTCAGTGATTAACCACGCAATAATGCCTTCTTCATACGTCAATACCGATCTAGGCCTCATAACCATTGGCTTAATCTACCTAACCACGGGACCCCCCCTAATGATCAGGGCCACAAGAAATAAGGACCACGCAAAAACAGCCCTACCAATCACCGCAATCGCCATTGGCGCACCACCTGGAATACTCATGGGACTAAGTATATATCACATAACAATCCTAGGACCAATCATCACACTAATCACACTAATACTCACAATACTATCAACATACGCATTAATACACACCATGACAAACCACGGACTAAGCACAACAGCCATGCTAAACATGGGAATAATCACAACATCCCTAGGCACACCCCTAATGCTCACCTGGTCAAGCACAGCAGGTAGCATAATAACAGCAACAGGACTAGCATTAACAGCCACGGGACTCCAGCAACACCTAAACAAGGCACGAGGATACCAGCCCATCAAAGCACCAGAGACTTTAAGAACAGCCAATACAAACTAATTCATATTACTCACCAGAGCCCCCATACTCAATGTATATGTCACCAGGCCCATTAACAACGACCCTAAAATAATCATCACCAACCCTCAACCTACCACCATCCCTATACACGTAAGTCACCCCCCCCACATGCAAATCACCAACAACATCAATAAAACCCCCCCTCCTAAGAACCTCACGCAGAACATCCTCAAAGGAAGCATCACCACCCACCCCCCCCAAAGACCATGGGCGGTACGTCCAAGCCAACATCATAAATAATGAGACAGGGATCACGAAACGCCGCACCCTCACCACACTCAATACCAAAATCCCTAACAATCCCAAGGGCCAACCTACGGACAAACCTACCAACATTAAGGACAACACCACGGTAATTACGATAAGCACCCAAGTAATCAACATACAAAACCCTCAACAAACTCAACAAAGCCCCCCCAGCCTGCCTCCTACCAATCGGAGCCTCAATAATGAAATCACCAAAGGCAACAACAAACCTCGACCTACCCATCAAAAACTAAACACAACCAGGTATAAAAATTAATTCCACCCCCCCACCAAATACAGCAATTAAGCAGAAGTATATAAAGGATTAAACAGAGGATTGAACGATAATCACCCACAACATCGCGATAGTATTATCAATGCACGTCCGTACTTACTACGTTATAGTCATGACAATTCATCATAGCAATTAAACAAGCACTGTCTTAACAAACTACCTTGATAACCTATGGTCTCATTTCTCCATTACAAAGCCTTAAAAACCCTTACTTCCCGGGCATAGGTTCAATACCGGTATATGATTAACCATAATTTAACGACTCTCTTCAAATAATTTCCTAGCTTCACTGAACATCGCCTTAACCCTATTCACACCAACCCTCACATAATCCACCGTAAGTTTACCCTCATGAAAACCCCCCCACACATGAAGATCATACGCAGCATTCCAACCATCAACCACCCAATCACCTAGGCTCTTCGCCAAGGTCTTACTAGCCATACTAAGCAAGTACGTGTGCCACCTACCCTCCTCCAAGGCCCTTTGATACTCCGGCGTCCTAAACCTCTCAGCAAGCGCCTTAACAACCTCCTCAGCCGCTCTATACGCTTTCTCCGACGCCTGAACAGCATCACCCTTAGCGAGATACTCCTCACACTCCCTTAGGTAAACCTCAGCGAGTCTCATCCTCTCCCTAGAACTCTCACTAAGATCCTTCATACCCAAGGCATCAAGCAACACCTCATTAACGTCAATCCCCCCTCTCCATAAGCAAGCAGAAAATGCATGAGACAGCATAATCCACAACCACCTCATCCTTCTATTCTCTTTAGAGAATTTCCGTATTGCTCCTCCAACTCGATATTCAACTGCGATAGCGACTGCGACCTTCTATTCTCTTTAGAGAATTTCAGGTTCGTATTCGGCACGGGGGTTGGCTACACAACGAGGGAGACCTTCTATTCTCTTTAGAGAATTTCATGACTGGTTGGACACTTACGTTGCTTATGTACGCCTTGTTCATACTGCCTTCTATTCTCTTTAGAGAATTTCTCAATTGAAATCCCGGGCCCGCCCCCCCCACTACCAATGTGGTAGTCCTTCTATTCTCTTTAGAGAATTTCCCGAGGTACTTAGCTACGAGTTCTGCTAGGGTCGTCTTTCCCGTCCCAGCCCTTCTATTCTCTTTAGAGAATTTCATTACACGTGTAATCACGACTGGGTACTCATCATGAAGCCTAACCCTTCTATTCTCTTTAGAGAATTTCGTACTTATTAAAATACTTTGCCCATAAGAAGTTACCGTGTACGCCTTCTATTCTCTTTAGAGAATTTCGCACTCATTTATGAAGCTGACAGCAACGGCAATTACTATCTAACTCCTTCTATTCTCTTTAGAGAATTTCCAACTTTCTTAAATACTTTCTTTCCAATGTTGATATTCTCAATGCCTTCTATTCTCTTTAGAGAATTTCTTAATCCGCTTTAGGAAAGTGGTTAAGCAACGCATTAATGACGTAAACCTTCTATTCTCTTTAGAGAATTTCTTGGGTAAAATCACTGGGAACAATAACGACTCAATACTAAACTACCTCCTTCTATTCTCTTTAGAGAATTTCTCCCCCCCTCAATAATACTAATACCAATTGCGATTCATGAGAAGCTCTACCCTTCTATTCTCTTTAGAGAATTTCAATGCCTGCAAGG
Source organism: Vulcanisaeta distributa JCM 11216 (assembly GCF_001315985.1). Taxonomy (GTDB): domain Archaea; phylum Thermoproteota; class Thermoprotei; order Thermoproteales; family Thermocladiaceae; genus Vulcanisaeta; species Vulcanisaeta distributa_E. The sequence continues at coordinate 12,762 of NZ_BBBI01000006.1, read as the reverse complement.
ATACCTTCAGGGCTAAGAAGGTCATTGGTGGTAAGCCTTCTATTCTCTTTAGAGAATTTCAGACCTTTCTCTCGTTGTCTATGTAATCAAATAGTTTTGTAACGAGTCCTTCTATTCTCTTTAGAGAATTTCCCTCCTCGAGAGGAGGAACATCAGTAAGGACCCGGAGAGGGACATACCCTTCTATTCTCTTTAGAGAATTTCTTACAAATACTCCTGGGTATCAGAAGGGAATAACCTTCTCGATTAATCCTTCTATTCTCTTTAGAGAATTTCTCATAATCATACTAATAGCGTTGATTGGTGCATTGAAGTCGTAGTCCTTCTATTCTCTTTAGAGAATTTCGCGTTATTGTTATCCCGAGAGTGATTAGTATGGCTTATTTCGTAGACTCCTTCTATTCTCTTTAGAGAATTTCGGAGTGGTTTGGCCTTGGCCCTGTTTGTTGGTTTTTTTCCATCATTAATTATTCCTTCTATTCTCTTTAGAGAATTTCTGAGACGTTACTATTTAAGCTTTCTTATAAGCCTTTCTTCACACGGGTCTGCCCATCATTGGAAGAGGTATACCCACGAACATCTACGATACGCACTTGTTCCCACGAACTACCCAACGACGGTAATTCACGTTCTAACAATTACAATCAATCCCACATGAACATACCTGTTCCCCACGACCCAACCACACCACCAATAACCACCTCCCACACCACAATCAATCCCACATAAACGCAGGTGTTCCTACGGTCACCGTTTATTGACCCTCGATAGGCGTTTCGTATCCACGATATCGGCAACCACATAACCGAGGCCCAAGGCCCTATTCTTACCCACACCATAGGCATTAACCACATCAAGAAGAAGCCTAAACAAGCCGGGCCTATCCGTGTACGTGACATACTCAGCAAAACCCTCAAAGGCAGGCACCCTCCTACCCCCCCTACCAAGGTTAAGATCAACTTTCCTAACCCTCATGTCGAGAACCTCCGTGTTAAAGGCTAAATCCCTAACAAAACCCTTAAAATCGGCATCATTAATAATGCCAATTAACGGCTCACCACCCCCCCTACTAACCAACAAATCACCACCCCCCCTCAAAACCCTAACAAGCGTAGAAGCAGCCGAAGACAAAAACCTAGAAGGACTAGGCCAAGCAACATAATGACTCCTAAAAATAAACGAAGTAGGCCAAAACCTAACACGCCAACGAAAAACAGCCCTGTAGTCATCATGATCACGCATCTCCAGCTTGGCTTCATTAACCTCGGTGCTAATTACCTTAATGGCCTCACCATTACTTAACCTAAGTTCACCCTTAACAAATAAGCTAGGTACAATAGAGCAATCAACCTCAGAACATATTAGGGAAACCCTAACATTATAGGGCTCACCAGGTATAAGCCTACTAACTACATTGCCTTTAATGTTAAGTATTGGAGATACCGTGAACGGCTTCTCTCTAGCGGTATGAGGAATATTAAAACCCGCACCACTTAATACCTCACTAACCAAGCGATTAACAAAACGACCACACCACGTATTAAACGTAACCTCCCAATCAACGGTAAAAGCAACCTTAATAAGTAAACCAATCACCACGCAATTATACTATACCTGTTAATAAATGCTTCAGGCACATAAAAATGTTCTCCATATGGTTAAAAACTATGTTTCTAATAATGCATTAACTAAGTTTTGTGCTACACTAAGATAAGGTCTACATACATTTTTCTCATCTTTTTTCACATTTAATAGACCTATAATTTCTCTAGCAATGTCATATATATGTTCCTTTATTACGTTATTAATTACAGCTTCGTTCAATTTAGCAAGAATAGTTGGTCCATCTTCGTTTTTAAGGAAGCATTCGTTTAGAATTTTCGGCCACTGTGGTATATAGTACTTAATACCTGATACCGTCTTTAGTAATCCCTCTATATTAACCTGGATATAATTCGGTATTCTCATGAAGTTTCCACTTTTTTCATAAACCCATATTAATGCATCCATATTCTCAAATGCATAGAGGGTTTCTCCGAAAGATAACGCTATTAATGGTACTGCAAGAATTGGAATATCTAAATTAAATTCATTATATTTATATTCAAACGCTCTCTGCACTAGCATAATATCGATTAAATCAGCCTTAATTGATGGAACTAGGGATACCATTATTGAACTAATTCTATTGCCTTTATTAATCCTTAATATGAATACCCCGTAAGCAAGGCCCATGTTAGCAAGTAGGAAACATGTAGGACACACCATGTATTGTACATTTTCCTTGACTACGTAATCCTTACTGAGGTATTTACCATAAATGGGGCCTAATGGTAGATATACCGTTGAATTTACTTTAGATGATCTTCTACCCTCATTGCTGCTTACTGCATGATCTATATCTGCATAAATTTTTATTGTCTTAAATTCCTTAATTGCGCTTTGTAATGAATCGAACCAACTCCTAAGGTTCTGTTTAGTCGAATTGACGTTGGATGCCCAAATCTTTTTAATGATTAATCCAATAGGCTCTTCTCTTTCAATAGTAGCGTTACTCAGTTCTTGCAATGTTTTAAGCGTTCTTTTTGCTTTATCCTCGTCTATTTCATCATCGATGATTATTTTGAATCTCTCACCAATCCTCTCCACGGATCCATGCCTAGCCCCCCCTGCCCAAACCAAGTACCTAACCATGCCATGCATAATCAACGAGTCCGTGACTAGGTTATGCCCTGGTGTGTAGAGTTCAAGGGGGGGCATTGCCTATCACCTTGTTGATTGTATTCTTAATCTCATCGATACTTACTGGTTCAGCGCCTCTAGATACTCTTTCAACTATCCAATTACCCTCATCCTCCTTACTTCCACCCCTAAGTGTATTAGCGGCTATGGAATCCGCTAACGTTATTAAATGAAGTACTGAGGCCACCTTGGCTCTACGTATGAGCAGATCCTCTAAAGGCCCCCCACACTTGCCCACGCAATCATATCTTTAATGGAATATATGATGTCATCAATTTTAATACCATTATTTAACCAATGGTTTATAAACCCCCCCATAACGTCATTAGTAAGTTCATCATTTACGAGTCCTTCTCTTGTTAGGAAGTTCTTTAGTAATTCATTGAACGTCTGCTTAACGTCGCAATTGGGTTTGAGTTTATTCCCAAATGCATTAAGGGTTCTTTTGATGTTACTTATCGTTAGGTACCTCTCACCTAGTTCGCCCACGTATACTCCCATTAGGATGTTTTCATGATGAAGAGTTACAGCTAATGATAGAACCATTCTCACATCCTCAGGTGCTTTCTCGAGAATTTTGTACATGGCATAGCCGCTAAATATTTCGTGCCTAAAGTTTCTGCGACTATTCCCATACGCGTCTGTGAGTTTTCCAATGTCATGAATAGCCAGGCTACGGCTATTGGGTCAAATTCTAGCTTACCTAATACTCTATCCAATACCTTCCCATAGTAAGGCTTAATGATTCTCCAGACTGCACAGCTGCCTTTATATGATCTTCGTATCTCTCCTTATTGTATGAGTAGCAGATGCTCATTAAATCATCACCTCTTACGGCCCTTTCCGCCTTTTTTCTTAGTTGTGGCTTGTTGGCTTGGTTTAAGTAGCTCGGTGTTTAATCCCGTATAATGTTGATATATTTGCAGATTATCAACTTCACTAAGTATTGCTATTAATGGTGGTGGATTCCATAATAAGTAATTTACTTCATCGTTTTTATTAATGTTTTCGAATATAAAAAAGTCAATATGCATATTCCTCTCCTCAGCCTTATTAATAAGATCAGTGGCTTTTTCATCCCTGTTGAATGTTAGTAGGTATATGCCCGGGGGGGAGGTAGCATTTCCTAAATTACTTACTAAACTTTGATATTTATTAAGCGGTCCCTCACGTAACTCAGAGATTGATAGTTTAAACATGTTCATGTGTACAGTGTCCTCGCTACATAATATCCTTACTTTATTATTTCTTGTTTCATAACGTACGCAGCCGCCATTCATTAATTGTGCTAGGGCCTTATCTACGCTCATATCACTGTCATAATGTATTAGCTTATCAACATCAAGTATAACAACCTCTACATAGTAGGATGGCCTTATCAGGAATTCGTATGCTTCCTCATCAGGAGGATAGGCGAAGAGGTGTAGGTTTTCTAAATAGTCCATAGATTTATGGAAAAGTTCATCGCCTCTGCTGGATATTTTCTCGACTAAGTCACTTGTGTACACGCTATCTAATAAGTTCGATACGGCATTAACGTCACTAAAATCAATTGTTTTTAGCCTATTGATTTGATTGTGAGTCACTTTGATTATCTCGTCATTGTAAGGCGCTGGGCTTTCAAGTTGCGTAAAAATCGTGGCCTCGCCTTTTACGCCTCTCCTACCTACTCTGCCTATTCTCTGGATTAAGCTATCCATTGGCGATGATTCCGTGTATAACCTATTGAAGGAGAAATCTATGCCTACCTCAACGGCCTGGGTTCCAACCAGTATGAAGCCCGTGCCTTTTTCACTATTGCGTAGATTCTCAGCATTACTTATTCTCCTGTACACCTCCTCTCTATCACTTCTCGTCATTAATGAGTGTATGAGGGCAACTTTACCCTCATTATTCTTATCACACCTCTCTCTTAACCTCTCATACGCATTGCGAGCCCTATCCACAGTATTTAGTATCACTATTGAGAAGTCGTTGCACGGTATCGTATCTATATTCTCGATTAGTAATGAATCCACTATGTTAACGGTTACTTGACGCATAGGTCCATTAATCGTTATTTCCCTTATACTATCATCACTGCATAATTCAGTGAATTCTTTCTTAATGGACTTTGGTAATGTCGCGGTGGCGAAGATAACTAACCCACCAGCCTTAACAATGCTACAAATAACCCTGGCAAGCACCCTAGACCCCCCCAGGAATGCCTCATCCTGTATTAAATGCGCCTCATCAAATATCACCAACGAATTCATTATTAACCCAGCGGGTAATGTATACCTACCCGTCTCAACCCCACGCTCTCTCCAGGTTTGAACCCTCCTGGCTACATAACCATAGATCAGCGTATCTACGGTAGTTAAGGTTATCGGTGCCGTGTATAGAAACGTCTTATTAATTACCTCTCCATGATCCTCACCGATCTTCAACGATTTATTAACCAATTTAGCGTAGATTTCCAGCCTATCCCTCATCTGCCTAAGCAATGCGTGCATCGGCTCAACCCAGTAAAGCCTACCCGCAAACCAATCCTTCATACGCCACTGCATTAGGAATACGGAGGCCAGGATCTCCGTCTTACCACTGCCCGTCGGCGCCTTAAGAATCACTAATTTGCCCCTATCGGCGCTGTTTAATTCATTATAAATGTCCTCAGCAGCTTGGCCTGTCTCTTTAGGTACTCTTCATTCACCGTACACTTACTCCTATCACGCTTTGTTGCGCACCACTCAATTATGAAGTCCCTAATCAACTCTTCGAAATTGGCATTCACCAATCATCACCGCCAGGAAATACTATATTCACGCCATTAAGCCTAGCACATAGTGTATCGCCGCCATAGCTCATCATTGATGGGTAATAAACATCACCCCCCCTGCTACCAGATATGATGGGTAATGCGAACGTGGATTCATTACCCACTTCATCAGTGGCCTTGACTACCGTGAACCCGCCACTGATACGGTTTTGGTCATACTTAACAATTACATTAACATTCCTATCATTGCACCTTTCCGCGTTAGTAACGGTTACTGAAATCGTGGATGCCCAAGACTCACTATTGCCAAACCTACCCATAAGCCATGATGCACGTTTTAATAAGTCAATGGAATCATCATCTCTAGGTATTATCAATACGGTTCTTGAGTGTGATAACGCGAATTCCCTAATCATCGCATCTAAGAACCCCCTTAAACTCCTCAATATTTGCCGGCATCCTATTTTCCTCAAGCACACCCCTAATCACACGTAACACCAAACTCCACTTAACTATGGGTAGCCCATCCTCTATTATCGATGTATCGCGCGCCTTAAGGACGTGCTTCCTCGTAAAATCGAGACATTCTTTAACGCGGTCACGCCATACCTGCCCCCCCGACTTACCGCAATAGCCTAATACAGAGAATGCGTAGGATATGGAGCCTATTAGGGTTGATGGTGGAATTAATGGGTAAGAAACGGCGACTTGGTAGGTTTCGGGTATCCTTATGGAGTATATAGGCATTATTTTAACAAGTAGAACCTTCATCAAAACCGCCTACTTGTATTTCGCAATCATATCCTCAACCTCCTTAATAACCTCATCAAACAGGTCTTTAAGATTATCGTGAACCTTCACGGACATATTCTTGAACGCGGTAAAGGACTTACACTCGCTTATTCCATAGCAATGAACGTATACGTGAGCTTCACTTACGATAGATGCGTAGGTCTCTAATACGGTGATCGACTGCTTAACATAGTCAGGGTAAGCACCATGCACCAGGTTAGGTATTGGTGCATCGGAAACTGCTATGATCAACTCCTTTAAGTCACTTATAGGCAATGAGCGTGCCTGCTTAGAGCCACTGCCCATTAACATGTTTAAAACTGCCAATATTGACGCCCTAGCCCTCCTCTTTCTCTCTTCATCTACATTCGCATTATTAGGTAATTTGCTTATAATACTGCCATCACCCTCATACCTAGGTCTCAAAACCCACCCAAGGTCCATACTCATGGCGAAGCATATAAAGGTCCTGACACATATTCTTGCTTAAACACCATCATACCTTCGCCCTCTCCTTTTGTGACTTGCTTAGGAACAACCCTATTATGTTGAACTGCAAACTTGACGACATTTTCAACATTATCGATAGCTAACACGGGTATGGCATGACTAACCTCAATAAGTGAATCCCTCTTAAGCTGCTTATCAGGTATTAAAAACCCATGTAAGTCATTACAAAGGTCAATTATGGCATCTTGTTCACTATCAGCGGATGCAAGAGAACCAGAGTCCATTTGATTTACAGTATATTTATATCCTCTTAATCCAACCCCATGCTTGCATAGAATATTTAATAATGAACCTTTCAATTTCACGTATTCTTGAGCAAGATAAACGGCATGCCAATGCTTAAGGGCGTTTCCCGTGATTATGGGTACACTATCATAAACCCTATATGTACTACCATTTGGAACAACTATCTTAGCAGTAGCAACCTGATTATAATTACCAATATTGCCCGATCCAGTTAGGGCTGAAACCTCCACCGTAAATCTACCAGTAACCTTAACGTAAGGTGGGTATGCCATGGTTATCACCTCATACTTTCTTCACACTCACTAATCTTAACCACGTTATTATCTGGTGCTAATGCATATGCCGCAAAGCGCTTAATTTCAATACGTACGTCCTTAATATTTTTAAGATAATTGTACAATTCATCCTGTCTCTTAAACCACCATTGTAATCCACCCATGACATTTGTTATCACACTCCTACAATCATCTCTATTCACCTTATTCTTAAGGTCATTAAGGTCGTTCAGAGTCTTGGTCACTAGCCTGGAGATTTTAGATAATGCGTCGATTAGGGTCTCGAGTTTAGGGTTGTTAGCTAGTTCATCAAGAATATCGTATGCTTGTTCACGGTGTATAACAATCCTCACAATATCGGCAGCGTCTTTCACATAATCCCTAGTCTCTTGGGAAACTGATTGTTGACTCATATTTTCACTAACTGAACTGCTGAGGCAGTTTTATATACTTAATTGCGCTATTCTGCTCAATTTATGGAGAAGTTGAATGTTAGGAAGTGTGTGGTTGTTAGTGTTGGTTTTTATCCGGGGTAATGCGAAGCAGGCGTTGGTTAGGGCTGGGCCTGTGGGGTGGTGATGTGGTTTTTCTGGTTAATAGTGAGCCTAGGGTTGTGCCTGAGGAGGTGCTTAGGGGGGGTGGTAGGAGGCAGCCTACTGAGGCTATGGAGGTTCTTCGTAGGTTTGTTAATGAGTTGGATAGTGGGGGGGTTGAGGTTGTTGATGTTTGGCTTGATCCTAGGGATGGGGGGTTGCCAATAGTGTGGCTGGTCTTAGGTCGTTGGTTGAGGGTTATGCGCCGTGTAGGGTCATTATTGGTATGGCTGGTGGTTTTAGGTGGCTTAGTGTTGCTTTGATGTTTTTGGCGTTGGCCTTGTCCTCGGTTGGTCGTTACGTGGGCGTCGCTGTGGATAGTGTCTTTGTTATGCTTGAGGAGGAGAGTCCGTCGGTTAGGGCCTTGTTTAGGAATGTTGAGGAGAGGGTTATTCCCTGGCCTGTTGTGCCTCGGTTAGCCGATTTAACGTATGATGAGTACAGGGTCCTCAAGCTAATAGGCAGTGGCATGCATAGGGCTAAGGATATACATGGCGAACTCAATAGGGATTGTAAGAAGCCCGGGGGGGTTGTGTGTCCATGGCCACGGTTCAGAGGATTCTCGTGAAGCTCATTAGGAAGGGGGGGTTGATAGGTTATGAGAAGAGGGGGGGTAAGGCCCATTACTACGGGTTGAAGCCTCTAGGCCTTATGCTCGTGGGTGTGGCAAAGGCTCCGCGTGAGGAGTCGCAGGCCTAGTCATTAATAGGGTCATTGGAACACTGGCGTTGTTTAGAAATTGAACGCAAGGCTAAACCAGGGTTGTTCATTATTAAATCACGGTGTCATTTATCGTGGGAACAGGCTTGTTTATGTGAAATAGAACGCAAACAACAGAACATTGACGAGCTTATAAGGTATACCGTGGGAACAGGCACGCACCATGCATGTTCGTGGGTATGCATGTTCCGATAGTTATAAGTATTGTGTGAAGAAAGGCTTATAAGTAAGCTTAAATAGTAACGTCTCAGAAATTCTCTAAAGAGAATAGAAGGAATAAGTATGTTCCATCAAGTGGTTCAATATCAACAACAACAAGTGGGAAATTCTCTAAAGAGAATAGAAGGATGCCGATAGACCCAGGCATAAACACTAATTATTATAGTAATTACGAAATTCTCTAAAGAGAATAGAAGGGTCTATAACATAGACTAACTAGTTTATAAGCATTTCTCTCCGTGAAAGAAATTCTCTAAAGAGAATAGAAGGATGATTGCACAGCAATCAACCGTGGAAGTGAGTACTTAATAAACTTCCGAAATTCTCTAAAGAGAATAGAAGGTGTTATGACTACGACGGTTGCTAAAACGATTAGCAACACAATCAGAAATTCTCTAAAGAGAATAGAAGGAACGCGTGACAATGTCAGAATTCGTTAGAAGATTAATTAGGACGTACGGAAATTCTCTAAAGAGAATAGAAGGGCGTCGTGGTCTCCTAATCCTTTTGCATTGACGGGTTGGACAATGTGAAATTCTCTAAAGAGAATAGAAGGTTGTTTTATTTCCTTGCTGTCTCATGTTGATGACGAGCATCGTGAAATTCTCTAAAGAGAATAGAAGGGAACGGCATGTTTAGTGACTTAGCCACCCTGTATGCAATGAAGCGAAATTCTCTAAAGAGAATAGAAGGTTCATAGAGGATGAAGCAAGGAGGCACCACAAGATAGTGGACCCAGATATTCTCTAAAGAGAATAGAAGGAGCCCTAAGTATTGGATGCATCCTCCTGGCAAAGAGTACGTTGATATTCTCTAAAGAGAATAGAAGGTGTGGCTCACCGCTAAGGGTTAAGTTCTACGGTGAGGTAACGGATATTCTCTAAAGAGAATAGAAGGGTCCTAGATGCATGAAGTCCTGTGGGCCTTGCCTCAGTAGCAATTGCAAGATATTCTCTAAAGAGAATAGGGTTGTGGTTTATGGTGGGCATATGTTTTTGTAGTAGCAGGTTTTGCATTTTGCTTTGTTTGTTGTTTTTGGTGGTGGTTCTTGGTTTTGTATGTGTTTTTTCATTTCTTGGATTGTTCTTTTTATCCATGTTTTTAGGTTTGGTGTGGGTTTTATGGTTATTGTTGTTTGTTTTTCTTGGTTTATGATTATTATTTTGTCTACGGTGACTTTCATTGTTTCTTCTACGGCTATTGTGTATGCTATTGTTTGGGCTAGTATGTGGTTGTATTTTTGTGTGTAGTTTCTTTTTGTTTCCTATGTTTAGTTTTGTTTCTATTATGGTTGCCCTGTTTCCGTTTATTGCTATGGCGTCTACCCTGCCCACTATGCCGAGGCTTGTGGACTTTACTGGTACTTCTAGTTTTATTTCTCCCTGTATTCCCTGTTGTTTTATGGCTTTGGTTATGTTTTCTGTATTTGTTGTTTGTTTTGCGTATTTCATGGATTCTGTGGGTGGTTCTTTCATTATCATTAGTTTTAGGTATGCCTGCCTTGGGCAGTACGTGTATTCCTTCACCATGCTTATTGGTATGTAGTCCATCATATCACCGTTGGTTCGTTTGGTATTGCTAGGTTTGCGGTGCCTAGTTTTATTGCGTTGTTTAGTGTTTGTGTGTCAATTATTAGTATTATTACGGAGTCTTCCTTGTCCATGAGTCTAGTTAGTGCTCTTGCCGTGTCCTTGGCTAGGGCGCTGCCGCCTCTGGCTATGTATAGGCTTCTTTGTGCTCTTATGTAGCCCATTGCCTTTAGTTTGTTCATTATTTCGAGTCTCCTCTTATCGTTGCTTACGTCGTATGAGACGATTACATACATTTAGAACACCCAGGTGAAGCATTCGTAGTCCTTCACGTTGCCTTCCCTGATTATTGAGGCTAGGTGCCAGGTCTCGTGTTTCATTATCTCTGTTAGTGGTGTCTTTCTGTTGGTTTTTGGGTTTATGTAGTCCCTGTTTAGGTTATTTAGTATTACTCGGGCCACGGCTCTTCTTGAGTCGTAGTCTAGGAAGCCGTTTACGGTGTTTAGCTTGATATCGCTTATCTCCGTTATTAGTGGCTTATCCACGGCTACTGGCCTGAAGATCTCGACTATGTCGAAGACAAGTGATGGTTTTCCGCTCTTTATTGTATGGAGTATGCTAGGTATGGGTCTAGCCCGGCCATTATTAGGTACTTTTCCATTGTTGAGTAGAGTATTCCGTAGCCGTAGTTTAGGGCTAGGTTCATGAGGTCTGTGCCCTCGGGGGGGTTCCTGCCGTGGAACCCAAGCCAGTTGGGTAGTAATGATGTTACGACGTCCCAGTACGCATTGGCTGCCTTGGCCTCGATGCTTTCGATGACTTCTGGGTTTAGCTTATTGGTTTCTATGGACATTAGTTGTGTTGCCATTGATGATATTGAGTAGGCTATGTCGTTTAATGAGGGTTCCCTGCGGCTTTTGGCGAAGTACCTGACAAGCCTTGCCTGGTTCTCGATCTTGCATGCGATGATTCTGCGTGCTAGTTCAAGTCTTGTTTCGTTGTTTAGGAATAGTTCGTATTGCCTTATCCTGGTTATAACGGTTTTGTTTATGATGGGTGGCGTAATAATGGCCGCGGGGTCCCCCCCAAGTGGGTTTAGGATTACTAGGTTTGTGCCTTTTGTGGCGAGTATTCTTATTGCCTTTGTGGATATTGAGGCTTTTGATGTTGCGATTATTACCTCCTCCGTGTTTGGTGGTAGTACCTGTTTGTTGCCATTCCTGCCCACTATTATTATTGTGCCTTTCCTTGCTATGATTCTTGTACCTGGTTCTGTTATGAATACTTCGTTAGCCATGGCAGACACCATAGAATGGGCAGGTCCTTGGGCAGGAGCTAGCGGGTCCTGGGTCGTCACCATGCTCGATTATTCTAGCCACGGTATCTCTCATGTCGAGGAACATCTTCCTTAGTGCATCGTCTATCTTGACAACCCTCCAGGTGAGTCTTGGCTTTCCGTTAATGCTTATATGAAGTACTACGCCTATGTCCACTGGGTGGCCGATCCAAGCCTCTATGGCTAGTGCGTATGCTGTGACGGCTATGTCCTTCCTATTAGTTAATTCTTCCGTTGGTGATGATGTCACTATTTCCACGGGTATGAAGCCCACGAGTATGTCGGGCTTAATAATGTCGGAGAGACCGATTGGCGCCCCCCCTGGTATTGCTGGTTCAACGCTGATTGGTATTCCCTCCTCACGGGTGTTGAGGGCCATGGTCACGGCCTTTATATAGACCTCGTATAGTTGGGTCCTGTACTTGATGCCTAGATCTCCGTACTCGTTGATTATGCTTTCGAATTTAGCGTCGAGTTGTGAGAATGGTATTGACTCTCTGAATGGTGTTAGGAATACCTCATGTACTAACCTGCCGAGTCTTAGGCTTTCGCTGTCCTCTATTGGTATCTTAGCGACGCGCCTTAGATATGCATCGCGCTTTGTTGGGCATGGTGATGATACCTCAGATACCGTTGGCCTAATGGAATGCCTTGGGACAACTGCGTCTCTAACCCAGCCTCTGATTTCTGCGTATGACCCGTTCTCCATCGTGGTTTTAATGTAGTCCCAAACCCACCTGGGCAGTACCATATGTTTTCTCAAACTTATTTATGTAATTTATTCTTAATTGTGAAATACATATCAATTAATTGAGAAACAGAAATAAACCAATACCGAAGTTGCCAATGATTCTAATCCGCCATTACACGTTGACGCATTAACGCACCTGGAATTATGAAATCCCAGCGTGGGCATAGAGTTGTTGATTGTTGATGATTAGTGTGGTTTGTGTGTTGGTGTGGGATTTTGAGAGGCCATGTGTGGTTGTGTTTTTATTGTCTTGTCGATAGGTTTTTATTTTTGGTTGTTGGTTTTTGTTTG
>NZ_BBBI01000005.1 GCF_001315985.1 Vulcanisaeta distributa JCM 11216 | reverse complement strand
GCTCATTAGGGCTAGGAACGTGATTGACGGGTCTGAACCAGCGATGAAGTATGAACTAGCAATGCTAATGAGCTCACGCCTATGACCCCCCCTAGGCAAAACCCAGGGATTATTGAAGACCCTAAGAACAGTGGCGATTCTACGCCAAGCCTTACTAAGCCTAGCCGACTCACTAACAGCATTATCTACTCCATCAACTGGTGACCTAACGATGAAGATTAGGTCAGCAACAAGCTCCCTAACATCCATCAAAGAGGCAAGTCAATGAACTTTTAAGGGGGGGTGCAGGGCACAAGGCGAGACAAAGGCAACCAATGCACGCTTACGTGCATTAACCACAACAACCCACGTTGAGTAACCCACAATCAAAAAGCCAAGGAACATGCACGAGACTGTGCACTCTCTCCATTTTACAAAGTACTAAGCACCGTTGGAACAGGCTCGGTTTTGAAAAATTGAAATTTCGTGGGAAGAAGAATTCAATTCCCAATAAAGACCGTGGGAACAAACACGAAACGTAAGCATTAAGAGTAGAAAGGTGTACCAACGAAAGCCAAAGAAACAAGAAGGAAAAACTTAAAAAGAGGCAAATAAAGTAGCGAAACGGAAGATTTCAATAGAATATTGAAAGCTGAATCACAGAAACCAAGCCCTGCAATTGATCAATAAGATTGGAGAAGATTTCAATAGAATATTGAAAGTGACCTGTACACTGTCGGCGTGGTTTATGGTCCGTACATGAGCGGTGAAGATTTCAATAGAATATTGAAAGCCTCTGAAAACCTTTATTTCACCTGATTTCTCGGGCAGAGGCAGGAGAAGATTTCAATAGAATATTGAAAGTCGGGGGGGATGGGTATGAAAACGGAGAGGGAGATATATGAGTTCATGAGGGAAGATTTCAATAGAATATTGAAAGACGATATCCTCAATTGTAGTTTCATTGTTGACTTCCATAATTACGGAAGATTTCAATAGAATATTGAAAGGGGGGGTGGTGAGGGGGGGCTGAGCGTCAGGCTCGGCGAGTGGCTTACGAGTAGGGAAGATTTCAATAGAATATTGAAAGACACGATACCCAGCACGGCGAGTAACACGGCTTACTACGTGCCTGACAGAAGATTTCAATAGAATATTGAAAGTTCAATCTGTGACAGGGGGGGAATACCTGTGTAGAATCCTCCTTGTGAAGATTTCAATAGAATATTGAAAGCGATCTCTTTGCCACTCATAAATCGGGGGGGATAACCTGCGTCATAGGAAGATTTCAATAGAATATTGAAAGTCTCTTCTTCCTTATTATCGGTGTTGATAGTAAATTTCTTAGCCTCTGGGTCATGAAGATTTCAATAGAATATTGAAAGGTGCGTAAATGCCCAGGATGCTTGCGTTCAACACCAATGGCTTTGTTGAAGATTTCAATAGAATATTGAAAGTGTAACCATCTGGCACCAACGTTTCGATTTTTTGTGTTACGAGAAGATTTCAATAGAATATTGAAAGATGTGCCACATGCAAATCCAAATCAACCTAACACTCCTAGGTTTGAGGATTTCAATAGAATATTGAAAGGTTCGCTTCATTGTTGGCCCATTTTGCAACTTTTTCGCTCCTCGCATGAGGATTTCAATAGAATATTGAAAGCTTACTGAGCTTCAACGTCTCTGGGTACATTAGGTTAGCAACCTTACTGGCGAGGATTTCAATGGGGGGGTTTTACCCTTAGTATCTTGGGTTTAGGTATCAATGATGGTTTTAATTTTTGATTTTGATTCTCCTAATTTTTGAGGTTGTTATGAGACTGTTGCTGTGTATGTTCCTGAGCTTGTTATTACGGCTATGCTCGTTATTTCGTCTGTTGATGGGTTGCAGCTTGAGTAAGCGATTGTTAGCGTCTGGCCCGGCTTAAGCGTTATCGGCAAGCCGCTGCTCAACTGCTGACCATCTAGGTAGTAGGTGGCTACTGAGCAACTTGCTTGGGCTTTAACAGTTGGTGCTTCTTGTGTTTGCGTATTGGGTGTGTTCTTCCTAGCCTTACTGGCCTTGTTTGGGTTGGTTTTGGTTCATTGCCGTTATCCTTATTACTCCGAATCCCATGCTCCTGCCCGTGCCCACGTTCACGAGCTCCGCATAGTTTAGTAAATGCCACAATTGCTGGATCCTGGACTGCCTCCTACTCACTATCTCGAACTCCACCGAGCCTATGAAGCCCAGCTCAGGCCTACCAGCGTGCCTCGTGGCGACCACCCTACCCCCCCTCAAATCCCTCATGTAGACGTAGTTATAGGCCCACCTGAGTAGGTATGGCCACGACCTAAACTCATTACCAAGACCAACAACGCCTGAGTAGTGGTTTATCGTGGTGAATAGTATGTTCACGATGCTTGGGCAGAAGTCAAACCTAACCCTACGCCTCCTACCCATGGTACTCCTCTTGGCAAACCTAACAGGGCTCAGGAAATCAACCCGGAACCTACCGCCCCCCCCAACCCTCCACAGCTCATCAACCCTAACGACCTCAACACCCAACAACTCAAGCGATGCATCAACACTCCCAATCCTAACACTCCTCACACCCTCAAGCCCATTGAGGAGTTTCAGGCCGAGGGACTCACCAATCACAGTAACCCTAAAACCCAACCCATCGCCGGGCGGTATCACGTGGTCACCCCTAAAAAGGACCTTACCATTATGCGTGAGTGGCGTCACTGAGATGGGCTTTGGACCCCCCTCCTCGAGTGAACCTCATCGCCGAGGCCAGGCTCGATCGTGTTGAGTATGTTTAGGAGCATGGACATGGTTATTGAGCCAGTAAACCCACTAAGCACAATGGGTGACGAAGACCTAACACCGAAATTAAACACGAAGATTAGAGACACCGGGTGTTTGAACCCAGGCACCTTTAAATTTAAGATTCCTAAACACCGCTTACCGCGAGTATTGACCCATAGCCGTAATTCGTGAACAAACCCACGTGAGTCCTCGGCACCTTTAACCTAACCACGGTACCCGGAGCATTGCCGGGTATATAGGCCTCCTGCACTTAGCAGCCTCACTAAACCCTAGGGATGCCGTCATAACCCTCTGCCTAACACCTCCTTCGGAGAGTAGGCCATACACTAATTCTATATCCTTATCTACCTGTTCAACATTGATGAATGGCGCATCGCCATCGAAAACCACCGGGCTTAGTACAACGCCGTAGGTGACCCCCCCGCCGGTCTCGGCCCTTGGTATATCCTCACTCGCACTAACAAGCTCAACAATGGCCTGCCTACCCTCACCACCAACCCTCATAACCACCCTAGCGCCCTTAAGCACATCCCCCCCCTTCCCTAGCTTTATCAAATATTGATAGCCCCCCCAATCCCTGACGGTCTCAACACTGCCACTCTCGTTAATCTTGCGCAGCCAAATGAACCTCTGCCTATACGTGAAGCCCGGCCTAACGGTGCGGGCCTCCCTATCAATGGCTATGCCAACCTTATCAATGGTCTTAAACATAAGCAGCTCATTATTAAGAATCCCGCTAACGCACTCATCCTTACAGCCATGTAAACCACCGCATTTACGTAATCAGCGGCTTTATCCAGGGGGGGAATTAGCTTATCTTCAGTAATGAAATACTGCTTATCACTCACATTAATCAGCGGGCCCCAAACATATTCAATGCCTAATTTATTAATAACCTCCCTGAGTGAGGTCAGGCAGTCGCTCTGCTTAGGTAGGTTACATAGTGTTGAATCACCTGACACCTCGCAATACACATTAGCCAAGAGCCCAATTATCGTGGTCGGTAATGGCGCATACGAGGTCTCAGTTACGCTGAATACATCAACACCTCCGACCGTGCCTCTCGTTAATTGAAGCGCCTCTATGGGCTTGATGGTTAGGTTGAGGATCATGGCAATCGCCTCAGTATATTCACGGAGTTTATTAAATTAAGTATATAGTCACCACCATGTTTCTCATACTCCTTTAAGCTGCATTCAGCTCTGGCCACCAAATCATTTAAGACACTCTCGAGTCTCGTATTATTGTTAATAACGTGTTTAATTACGTTAATCATAATGTCTACCTTATTCATAGACTTAGCCTTGTTGTAGATGTCTTTAAACCTATCAAAGTCATTAGGCACGCCAGTGCTTAGTAGGCCTGAATAAACATAACTCATTAGTCTCTTCAAATCCTCAATACTTCTAATCACAATCCCCTTAGGCCTAACTGGAAGTACTGAAATGTGACTAGTTCTTGAGGCGCTTATGGCCATTGAATCCTTCTTAAAGGAGCCCCCCCAATCACTCTCCTTAGCATAATCATTAAGAAGCTTCCCCGGCTTCGGCATATTCGTAAGAGAATATATCAAGGATGTGTGTAAACCTTACCGAGTAGCTCTGCCCATATACCGCCAGTGCCGGCACCGCATAATCGCCTGCCCTGTGGAAGAACGAACCCTTATCGAGCCCCCCCCAGTAAATCTTCCTAATCTCATTAATGAAACTAAATGTATTTTCAATAGGCGCTAGTGCTGCAATATCATCACCGCCCATGTATATGGGCATGACATTCATCCCTATGGCCCTGTACAGGGCTTTAAGGGCAGTAACCATGAGTGACCGAGTTATGGCGAATTTATAGGCTGGTGAAATAGGTATTCTAACGGCCGTGGAACCATCCCTAGGCCTAGTGAAGTATTTTGAGCACTTAATCTCTTGAAGCACCTTTACCTGCATTTCAACGTCACTCCTGAACTCGTTCAAATCACCATCAACGTACTTATCATCGTTAAGCATGGAATTGTAAAGCTTAATTAACTCATCCAGGTAGCCGGGAATGAGACCTTCATGCAGGTCGCCTACAGAATCACCATCGCCCCCCCTAACTATGGCGTAAGTGAAGTGGAATTGCAAGAACCTACCAACTACATTAGCCATGCACCTATTCTTTAACTCCGCATCGCTGATTGAACCACACACATCATCTATGACGGAGTCTTGGGCCAACTTATTATATATATTATATATATCCTTAACCAAATCCATGTTAGTTAACGCCTTCTCCACGCATTCCTCAGTAACGTTCCTAATGATCTCAGGATTGCCACATATATTCTCCGGGCATATGTTATCGATGTCCCTGGGTGGATTACTATTAATATATTTAAAAATCTGGACACAATCCTCAAAACTAAATATATTCTTAATGAGACTGCTTATTGAGAATAGGTACCTGACGGCAACGTCCTCCGTGCTCTCGAACCTCGCCTTCTCATTACCCAGCTGAAGAGAGCCCCTAGGCCTAGGTATATGACCCTCTTAGCCAGGTCTACCGAGCTGAGCGCCTCGCCGGGCTTAAAGACGCTCATCAGCGTTGATAATGCCTGGTCGTTACTAGGTGCGCATATTATTGAGTTACTGCCGACGGCCTTCCCCCAAGCTTGGCGATAATTTCTTCAACATGGCTGTTGCCTCCTCATTATAACATATGTTGCGGTTTGAGTTGATGATCTTCCCAAACTTAATGACTGCGGGTACCTCAGGGTTTAATGTACTGGGTATCCAGCCATTAGTGCTGGTGTACGTGGTTAAGTCAATCCTCGGAGATCCATTACTATCGAACCAGGAACCAATGGTCGGCAATCTACGCCCCTCCTCATCACGTATCTTCCTCCTAACTTCATCACTAGTCATTAGGTAGTCGAAGAGGAACATTTCACGACAATCATTATTACTAATTTTTAGATCCACCAGCGTCTTATCGCTTAATGGACAATAAACCTCGCCTATCTTAATGTCATCACTGGAATTAGGCCCTATACTCAATACGCCTATCCTGAGGGGGGGTAGCTTAAACTCAACCAAGCCTGCACTCTTAAGGCTTTTAATTAGTTCAACCACATAATCATAGTTACTACCTATATTGTTCAATAGTTTGAAGGCTGAATCTAGGATGCAGTTAAGCGCATTACTGAAGCTGCTTTTTAATTCATTGATTATCTCTTCTTTAGTTAATTCATAACCTTCAGGGGTGCGTCTAGGGAGTATTAATTGGAAATATTCACCAATGAAGGCTACCTGCATTATGCCCTTAAGCAGGCCTAGAGCTGAATCAATACTGCCGGGCTTACCCGTTAAGAACACGTTAATGGCACCCATTAGGCGTTTAAGCACGTCGATTAACTCGCCACTAAGTTTCTCATAATTATTAAGTACGTTGACAAGCTTATTGAATACTTTGCATGAATTCTCCCTCTCATCACTATTAAGGCTTAGTGACGCTGCTAAGAATGCGTAGTATAGTGGGTTCAACCTGGTGGTTGGCCTAATTAATATGTCAGGTCCGAAGCGCCACACGAGGGGGGGCCATATCGTTAGCCATATCACCATTGATATGACCCAGCTACTGGCCCAAAGGTCACCAGCCTCCTACTTGCCGATATAAACTGCTGCACGCTTGGAATATCCCCCAATAACATAGTAACCTCCAATAAGTTCACCATTACTACTAACCCAATTAGATATCATCACGGACGCGTAGGCGTGGTCAAATACGTCATGCGTTGGCGCCTAGTGTCAGCTGGGCTGGGCGGTAAACCATACATGACCCAATACGCCTCATAGGCGGCGTAGAAGAAGTTATAGAGTGACCTGGGGGGGTCTTTGTCGGTAAGCTTATTAACCACATCCACATCATGTCTCAAATCCTGCTCGTATTCTCGAACCTCATTAATAATACTGTTGTAGTCATGGGGGGGATTTCGTAGCTGTAGCTTGGGTTAAATATGTTGAGTAGTCTAATCCTTTTATAGACGTAGTTGGATCGAGAAGGCTTTAGGAAAATCCACCTATCAAATGATGAGGCCAATTTATCTGACTTAATAATCCTCATATCAGACTCTAGGTTAGGCACACCGCCACCGAATGGTGTGCCTTGGAAAAGGCGTTGGTAAAGCTCCTTAGCCCTATTCACGTGATTGATCCCATTGATAATTAACCAAGCCTTATCAGGTGGATCATGCATTAAGACGTATAGCTTACTCTCAAAGTATCGGGTCACTTGTTCAATATTAACGCTCATTAAGTTATTTACATTTTTATGAATGTTTTTAAGCATTAACATTAAGGAAAAAGGAAAACACTTTTAAAAACATAATATATAGGAAATATACAATGAGCCAGGCACAGCAGGTGGCGGTAAGTCAGCGGATTTCTGAATTACTATTCATTTACTCATTAACGCCGACGCACCCTGGAAGCGGTAGAGGCGGTGAGATAGTAGATCTTCAAGTCCAGCGCGATGAATTCGGCATACCGGTCATATGGGCAAGCGGGTTAAAGGGCGTCTTCAGAAGCAACCTAACGCTTAGGTGCGGTGGTGATACGGCATGCAAGGAGCGGGTTAGGGCGATCTTTGGTCCCGAGGCCGGGTCACGAGAAGTCTCCGACTACGCATCCTCAGTTGTCTTCCTGGACGCTAGGCTCCTCCTAATACCGGCTAGGTCATTGAGGGGGGGTGTCTGGACGTACGTAACGTCTCCGCACCTACTTAATTACTACCTAACGTACCTGGAGGCCCTGACTGAGTATAATAACGCACTTAATCAATTAAAGGATTCATTGATGAAGCTGATCGATAGGGTGAGGTCAAGCGTCGGTGGTGGCGTGGCTCTCGTGAGTAGTGGCCGCGTATTGATGGGGGGGAATAAAGCCGTAATTAATGAGTTGGAATTTAACGCCAAGGTTGATTCCGACGCAATGAAGCTGTTCCTAAGTGCATTGCCAAAGGACGTTGGGGGGGATAAGGTGTCGCAGGCAGGTCTCGTATTCATCAGTGATGATGACATTAATGAGGTTATTAGAAGGGGGGGCCTAGTAATACAGACTAGGGTTAGGTTAAATTATGAGTCTAAAACCGTAGTCAGCGGTGCCTTATGGGAGGAGGAGTACTTACCTCAGTTCACTATAATGGTATCCGGGATAGTATGCAGCGGCATTAGGAGATCCCTGGATGGAATTAGCAATGACCAACTTAAGAAGAGCCTAGAGAGCCTTAAGAGTCCAGGTAATGTATGTAATGAATTAAGGAGTATAAATTCACTGATGCTTGGAGGTAAGGAGACCGTGGGCAAGGGCCTAGTTAAGCTTTGGTGGTACCCGGGTGGTGCCCCCCCATGATAACGAACCAGGTTAGGGATAAGGCCCTAGACCTAGCGATTGAGTGCATTGAAGCCATTAAAGATGTATTCGGCAGCAATGGCGATGTGATGGACGGTTTTAAGACAAGGTGTAGGCATGAAATAGCTAACCTATACTACAACGGCATTACCTACACCCTAAGCTTCATCCTATCCAAGTCAAGTGATAAAGGTATGACGGGCTTTGAGAAATTAAACCATGCACTTAGTAATGACCCTCTACGCGACATATTCAAGAAGGTTAGTGGTAATGTTAGTAAGGAGGCCTACGAGCTTTACGGAATATGCCTAGTCAGGGCGCTTAAGGAGTTGGGTGTCATAACCAAGGCCAACAACGTCATAGACGTCTTAGGACAACTCAATGACGTTAATGCCGAAGTATTGGCAGACGATAAATTACTCATGTTCGCCGAGTGGCTTAAGAGGCTGGCTGAGGCCACGATCAGGTCTAGGGGGTGATTAAATGCCTTACGTAGAGCTTGAGGTCAATTTAGCAACACCACTACTGGCTGGGTCCGCAGACCCAAATAAGGTTGATGAAGACTACCCAATAAGGCCCAGCGAGGTTAAGGGCCTTTGGCGCTGGTGGGCTAGGGCCTGGTGCTGGTGCCCTCTTTAATCAGGGGGGGTTTCTCCACGGCGGTTCCAAGGGCTCTGTGCTTAAGGCGCCAAGCCCTGGCGAGGTTAGGGCTATCTCAGAAATAGTTGGGTTAGACCTCGGTCTCGGTTATGCGGGTGGTGAGGGTTCCAAGGCATCATGCTTCAGCATAAGCATTGAGTTCCAGGGCTTGGTCGCCCCAAGGACGGCTACTGGTGGGTACGTTGGCCGCGATAACCTCCAGAGGGTTAGGCTGTTGACGCTTGGCCGTAGAGAGGTTGAATACGTTGATAGGCTTAACGCACGTATAATAATCGATGAGCATATTAAATGCGGCTTATCCGAAGATGCCGTAAAGGCGGCCCTCGGCGCATTAAGCCTAGCCCTAAGGCTTTCATGCCTCGGTAAGGGCAGTAGGAGGGGTCTAGGCTGCCTAGACATCACGCGCGTCTACGGAAGGTACTCCTCGCTATTCGACCCAGGGAGGCGAATCAATGACGTGATCGATGAGGTCATCAAGTACGTGAGTAGTGTGGTTAGTGGGCGTAGGTTCACTAACGTGGCACGTAGGGAGAGGGGGGGGCTTGCGAACTACCGCCAATGCCGGTAGTCTCGAAGGCGGACTTCACAAAGTGCATGGAGGGCAATGCTAAGTGCGGGTTAGGCGACGTAGGCGGTATACATGCATTCCAAGTCCTCGAATTAAACAGAGGTAGGGACGCATTGAGTATACTCCATAACTTTTTCCTAAGGCCTGAGAGGGCTAGGGTACTGAAGGGGGGGAACCCACTCATTAATGATGACTTAAGAAATAGGTTAGAAGCCTGGGTGCTTGGCTTACCCAGGGAGCAAAGGGGGGGTACAGGCTATATTATGCGTGGGAACGTTACCAGGAGGGCATCACCAATGTTATTAGCTGTCCACAGCAAACAAAGCTACTTAGCAGTGTTCATATCCGCTGACTGGCCGAGGGAACTAACGTGGAGAGCGCCGGCAGCCAGAGGATAGCTATTAATGAGCAGAACATCATAGGCGCAACCTGTACGGCGTTAAACGAACTTACGGACTATGTAAAGAAGCAGGGCATCAATGTGACCCGCGTATGGCCACAGCGATGACACCCAGCAACACCAATATAGTTAGTCAACTTAGGCGTGAATTTATTGAGTGTATACGTGACATAAACAACTGCGCCGCCCAGTTAAGGAGACGGGATCGTGGAGGTGAGGTTAACGTTAGGGATGTTGTCAATGAGAGGATGCAGGGTTCATGAGGATGGTTGTTAAGGCATATTCATGCAATAGTGTAAACGAGTTATTGAAACGCGTTAATAATCATATTGATGAGGTTAAGAGGGCATTTATAGAGGCAGGTTATGAGGAGTTAATAGACTCGACATACGTCATCATCAGTAGGTTAGCCGTAGGCTCAGAAACCCGTACATGGAGGTGTTAGAAACAGGCATTGCCTGGGACCCATACTGGAACCTACCCTACATACCATCATCATCGCTTAAAGGCGCCGTAAGGGCGGCGGCTTACAGTGATAAGAGCCCATGCCTAAACGCCCTAGGTCTTCAGGCTGAGTCATCTGCAATAATAATACTTGATTCATACCCAGTCATATGCCCAGGTAATAAAGGCCTATTAACGCTAGACATCGTAAATCCACACTACAGCGAGGTTAATGGCGAAATAAGCGAGGCGGAGTCAAGCCCAAACCCCCCCGTGATATTACCCACAATAACTAAGGGCGTAGGGTTCAGAATAGTGATATTGGTGGCTAAGAATAGGCTCAGGGAAAGACTGAGTAAGTGCGGTGGTGGCCACTGTAACTATGTATACTTAAGTTCAGACTGTAAAAACGCCTGCACGAGGATGAATTCACCAGGTTAATTATGTCCGCGTTAAGTAGGGGTGTCGGAGCTAAGACGGCTTTAGGCTACGGCAGATTCAAGGTAAAATAAACTTAATTACCTTAAAATTTATATCTAAGTAATTTGTGGTGATTAGCCTAAGCTTAAGAAACATTGGATCCCTGAAGAGTGTCGAGATCGAGCTAGCTAATGGCCCAGTCGTGCTGTACGGTCCTAATAATGCCGGTAAGACAACGATCATGAGGGCCCTTAAGTACGCCATAAAACTACTGACAAACAAGACGATCCTAGTGGGCGAATTAAGGGAATTAATTAACCGCGATTCCGGGGGGGAAGCATCAATGATACTGCTAAAAGTAGGTAATATTAGTTATGAGGTAGCGATGGAACTACTTAATGATAATTCCTTAAAAGTCAAGGTTGTGAAGACTGAGGAGAGTGAGAAGGAAAGTAAGGAAGAGGAGTTGATGAATAAGCTTCCTCTCGGGTGAGGTTTCGCTGGGGAGAATGGTTATTGAGGAAATGCCGCTGCTTTGGATCACTTATGATGAGTTAATACCGCTGAATGTCCCTGGGCTTAATGATGATGTTGAAATTTATGTAAAGGACTTAGTCGATAAAGGCATTGACGCGGTAGTTAGTGCAAGTGAGCATTTGGGGTCTAAAGAGTCCAGGTTCATGGAAATCCGTGAAGATATCCTGAGCAATGCGAATGAGGTATTCTCGGTATTGACAGGGTTTAACTTTGAATTTCATGACGAGCTATTCATTAAGGATTTGAGGCATCACTATAGGAATATCGCGGAGGGCGTTAAGAGGATGATGCTCATATCCATAACCCTAGCATTGGCGGATTACTTAAGAAAGCGGGGAAGATCGCCCATAATCTTCATCGAGAACTTCGAAGCATCACTGCACGTGGACTACGTAAACGATGCATTAACCAGGTTCAGGGATTACGAGTTCCCAATAGTTATCGAGACCCACAACGCTTCGTACTTAAGTACTCAGCCATTAATAAACTTAAGTACTACGTAATTGAGAACGGTAAGTCATATGTCGATTTATCATCATCAGAGCTCTTCAAGAGAGAGCTGGCGGTCATGATAGCGTGATAAGCATGCCTCCAGGTATTAAGTGCGGTATAGCTAATGATGCGTGCGATAAGTTCCTCAGAGGGATCAACCAAGCCTATGATGTGGAATGCGGCAATTTATGCGGATTTCATGGTAATGATTTGATAAGCGATGCGGATTTCAAACAATATCTAAAGCAAAATTTCACGATAAATAATATAGATAGCGTTGCGGCATGTAGGGTAGATGTAAGTGTGGATTGCCATAAATTACAGATGCAGGATGCATTACCCTGCTGTAACCCATCAAGACAATATAATTGGCCTGACGTATGTATACTTATTAATGGCTCAATAAGGATAAATGTTGATTGCAAATGTGGAACTCATAACATGAAATATAACGATCCTGTTGAATTACAAAATATAATAAATAAAGTAAAAGGTAATACTATTGTGCTCGTCAAAATGAGTATTAGAAATAAAATAAGAAATAAAATCAAAAGTAAATATGCCTACAATTTTATTGGGTGTCATATATGATGCTGTTTGAATTTAATATAAATAATATTAATATTGGTAATGATATAAATAACTTTATAATTGCTCTCAAAAATATTGGTATTTACCTAGAGAAGAGTGAGTTGACAATAAACGATTTTTACTTCGGCGAATATGGCGACTATTTAATCAACTTAGTTCCTTTTAGTCCATTTGCCTATATGCAGCTTTACCTCAGGGAATTCGTGAAGGAGGATTACATATACATCACAGGTGATGTTGAGGATTACATTAAGAGCAACATTGATGCTATTAAAGATAAATTTAAGGAATGGGTCGGGAAATTACTGGGTTTAGGCCTGACGATGGGTTTACTATCGCCATACCCATTGCATTACTTTGTGATTCGTGAAAGCCCTGAAAATACATTACTCCAGAGGGTTAGAGTTGATCCATGTGGTGCAATACATGCAATATTCATTAGTGATTCACCATCACCTCTCTCGCATTTAATCATTAGGCTTCTTAACGAGCCCGTAGTACCGTTTATAGGGGGGGAGGATCTGAAGGATTTCATAATGTCATTTAGAGGTGGGCGCTACAAAAACTCTAATGACCTAATAAATGACCTAGGCAGCAGGTGCCGTATTAGTAAGGAGGGCGATGTGGCCGTAATCACCTGATCACAATCAATAATTATTCACAATTCTGAACTGAGCCCTTAATAACGTGGGGGGGCCTATTGCGATGCCAAGACCGTGGTAGAGACATTAAATGCGATAGATCGGCGTTGAGACCGTATGCCACTGCCTAAGTTATGCAGTTTCGTTGGATGTAATAAAGAGGTTGAAAATGAGGCTTGACGTTTATGGCGACGCACATCTATGGTATTACGAGGGTTAAGAATGTGGTTAAGAAAAGTAGGTTCTTTCAATATTCAATATTCTATTGAAATCTTCAAACCAAGGCAGCCACAATGATACGGGGGGAATCGCAATGGGTCTTTCAATATTCTATTGAAATCTTCCGAGTATAACAATAGGTTCTCAGTGAGGTGCCCAAAGTGTGGGCTTCTTTCAATATTCTATTGAAATCTTCTTGAACCAGGTGATAATCCAAATGGACAGCAAATTTATACATGGATTGCTTTCAATATTCTATTGAAATCTTCTCACTGCTGCACTGACCTGCTGCAAGCAGATAATTCTTGTCTAATCTACTTTCAATATTCTATTGAAATCTTCCGGAACGTGTGCTTATTAAGTTATTTATAAGCATTACCTTTATTCTTTTATGGTTCTCCTTGGAACGTTAATTTTCATGGACGTTCATGAATCGTGTCTGTTCCTACGGTTCTCGTTACGTATTGTGGTTTTGTTCGTTCGTTATTGTTCAATTTTCCAAATACGTGCTTGTTCTGACGGTGGATCTCCGTGTTTGTTTTCCTAGGGAGTTATTGTTGTTTTGTCATGTCGTGGTTCTACCTACTGGGTAAAAATTAAGTATGGGTGTATGTATTATGTTGCCATGAGGTTGGTTGTTGGTGTGGGTGCGCCTTCGTACATTGTTGAGTCGGCTTTATCGGCTGTTTTTAGAGCGTATGAGTTGGTGGGGGGGCCCAATGTTGAGGTTGTCGTGGTTCACTCAGGTTTCAAGAGGGCAGAGCGTACTGCTGGGTTTATTGAGAATCTGCTCAGGGAGGGGGGGTGTTAATAATGTTAGGTTGTTGTCGTTTAGAGGTTGTGGGGATCTTAATGAGGTAATTAGTGGTGATGCAGTGGTTGTACCATCTTCAGCGTCTGTTAGGATGGCGATATGCATGACAATGCTCGCGGCACAGAGAGGGGTCCCTATAATGCATGTAATGTTTCCGTTTGGTCCCTGGACAAACCTATTCTATCCATTAGTACCCAGGTGGTTACAGTGGGTTCAATTATTTGGTAAGGTGAGTGTGAATCAAGGTCCTAACAATGTGTTAAGGCAATTGATTGGTGATTGCGACGAGTTTATTGATAAACTTAAAGGTGTCGTTGGTATAAATATATTAAACTCAGACCTAAGGAGGGAGGTTGCTCGGGTTTCCTGCCTAATAAATACCTTAACCTCAACGCCACACGTATATGAGGATGATAATCCAAAGCCCAACAGTTTAAGGTTAGAGCTCAGTAAAGGCGAGCTGAGGTTACTGGTCGATAATACCCTGATTGAGAGCGTTAGGTTAAGAACTAACCCGACCTATAGTCGTGACATAAGCAATAACGAAGCCGTGAACATGGATAGGGTGAGGAAGCTCATAGAGGCCATACTTAACTGCGTAGGCGATGAGGATGATACCGTAGATCAAATGATCCGCTTCTTTGGATTTAGGGTTATGGATATTGAGGATGGGGGGGATTACGTGATCGACACTAACACGATATATCACGGCATACACAACCTGCCAGTCAGGGTGGAGATACCGTACTGCGTACAAGTGGAGGTCCTCCACGCGGTTGCTGAGGAAAAGAGTGGCTGTAGGTCCGTGCTTGCTAAGGCCGTGGAGCTCGCCTTTGAGCAATTAAGATTGCGCGCTGCCTACGTACCAACGGCACCCTATAAGTGCGATGTCGTGATACCAACGACGGACAGAATAGTGCTAAGGGGGGGCAAGAAATTGTTAACAATGGACAAAAAGGCGCATGAGCTGTGGCTCAAGTACGGGCTAGACTCTGAGCTGATTACCAATGATAGGTTTAGGAATCCTAGTAACTCAGAGCTTGACCACGCAATAATCCAACTATACGCATTCACAAAAATCCTCAACCAAGCACCATAGACGGCAGGCCCCCCCACCCAATCTTCTCCAGTGTCCGCAATTCACCAATAAGATGGCATCACCATTGCGTCTTAATACTTAAAACCAGGATGATTAGTGATTAAGGGTATGTCCCTTAAACTTGCGGTATTGTCAACCGTGGGTACGAGCATCCTTGGAAATATCGAGAGGAACCTCGACAAGTTAGCCCTGAGCCAGAGGTCTAGGGAGGTCTTTGGCAATAGGGCTAAGCCCCCCCCGAGTAGGTTGCCCATTGATGATGAGCTTCAGAGTCTATTCGAGGAGTGGTCCGCCAGGGGGGGTGGTGAGGTTCTTGAGGACGCCGTTAAGGCGTTGAGTGGGGGGGACCCCCCCGCGGGCTTCAGCGCCGAGCTTAACTCACTAATTGCCTTCATAAACTCACTACCCGCGAGGCACGTGATTGGTGAGTTGAGGCTTCAGTTCTACCAACCGACACGGGAACCTCCAGGTTCTGCGCGAGGGCCATAACCGAGTACCTGAGGAGGTATGGGCAGGGCTT
Source organism: Vulcanisaeta distributa JCM 11216 (assembly GCF_001315985.1). GTDB lineage: Archaea > Thermoproteota > Thermoprotei > Thermoproteales > Thermocladiaceae > Vulcanisaeta > Vulcanisaeta distributa_E. The sequence goes on along the minus strand of NZ_BBBI01000005.1, from coordinate 142,608 downwards.
CAGGAGGTTGATCGGCGTACCTGACAATACGGCCTTAATCATTGATGATCCCATTGTCCTGAGGGGGGGCTTCGGTAGGGGGGGTGTGGAGTGGTTTAGGGAGGGCTTGACAGACTTGATGAATAATTTCGTGAGCAACATAGTCGAGCTTAGGAGGAGGGGGGGTTACAAGGTGGTTGTTAACCCAACGGGTGGCTTCAAGCCTGAGTCCGCGTACCTAACCGTGGTCGCCATGTTGGCTGGGGGGGCTTGGAGGGTGGTCTACACTCACGAGACGTTTAGGGACGTCGTGGAACTACCAATGCTACCAATAACCCTAGACAGCAAGTACGTGAACGCACTAAGCCGAAACCCAACAACCGAGGAGCTAAGGAACGCAGGCCTAGACCCCCCCGAGGACCTTAGGGAGAACGGCGTGATAGATATTAGGGGTGGCGAGGTCATCGTTAAGGAATGGTTCAAAAAATTAATTGGTATAATTATTAGGTGATTCAATAATGAGTAATGTGAAGAGGGTATACATAGCTACGTGGGGGGGAAACCCACTGGGGGGGTGGAGAGAAGGTTCTTATCAATGTGGTGATGAGGACCTCTGCGGCTCAGGGAAGTGCGATGTGAGGAGATCCTACTCCTCAATTGTGTGCATGAATAATGCGGATATTTACGTAATTTACGTGCTCGATAGCGTGATAACCGCATCAACTAAACCGCAAGATCTAAAGCTGTTGAGTGCGCCAGGAAATACTCATTATGCGCTAATAATGAATGCAGTAAATTAGCTCCGCCAAGCACGGTAGACGATTTAAGTAAGTGGCGTGAATTGGTAAGGGGGGGCTACATTGAGTGCATTGTTAAGGAATTACTTGGCGATGCTCGTAATGTAAAGGTTGTTGTGACATCAGTTAAGGGTCGATTAGGTGATTGGGAGTTCACGGGTAAGAGTAACCCAGATTTAATAGCCAGTGAGTTGCTTATTGAGCTTTGGAGATATATTAAGGATTTAATTACAGATGATGTGGACCTACACTTATTCCTCGATGTCACCCACGGTATAAACTTCATGCCGACACTCACGTACCAAATTACCAGATACATAGCTACGCTGGCCCTAATAAAGGGTGCGGGTAATACATACATAAGGGTTTACAATGCATTACCCGGTAGCTCTGAGGATAGCTTTGAGGTTGTTAAGCTAATCAACGATAGCATCAAGCGGTTGGTGCTCCCTCAGGATACGCGCAGCACCATCGTTAAGGCACTGACATACGGGGGGGCACTGGCTACAATACCGAAGATATTAAGTAAGGAGCACGTGTGTGATAAAAATTGTGATAAAGATTACGACAATTTCCAAGTCAATGCCAAGATAAATCATGGGGGGGATAAGAAGGTTGAGTACGAATTCAAAGGCGGCATAAAACCGAACGACGTGTACTCAAGGCTTATTGAGAAATTACTATGTGAGGATAAGGTGTTTAGCCAAGCGGTGGAGAAGGGGGGGGTGCGGTGAGACTTAGTGACTTAATGAGGCATAGGTTGATTGGCAAGCTTAGTGATGTGGCTGAGGTCATAATTAGGGATGAACTCAACGATATGTACAAGGTGATTGATAAAGCCGTGAAACTAGGCATTAAGGTCTATGGCAATTACTACTCGGATATTATGGCGCTCATGCACCACGAGGGATTTCACGACCAATGCGCATGTAGGGGGGGTGATGAGGATAAGAGGAACTTCATAGCCCATGCCGGGTTACTAAAGAACTGCACAAGGATTATTAGTTATAATAACGAATACTGCATCATGATAGACGACGAAGCATTAAAATGCCTACAGTAACGTAAGACTCAAAACTCCCCCATCAAACGAAAGGATATTAAATAATCATGTAATAAACTAAATCCCTGAAAAATTACATTACTCGCTCTACTCTTTCAATATTCCTTTAAAATCCTCTGAGCGGTTATGTATCAATTCCGCCTAGCTACTTGTTCGTGACCATCTTTAAATATTCTTTTAAAAATCCTCTACAGCAACTTCGTAAACACCATCGCCATCGGGGGGGTCTTAGTTCTTTCAATATTCTATTGAAATCCTCAGATGATGAACCCCCCCTCGACCCAGAGGAAATGGACGACGGCACGCTCTTTCAATATTCTATTGAAATCCTCGCTACTACCCTCGGGTCGTTACCCAGGACTGCCCTCACCACGTGGACCTTTCAATATTCTATTGAAATCTTCGAATCAACTCTCCACTCTTTCGTTTTGTTATTCATTCTCAGTTGCTTTCAATATTCTATTGAAATCTTCGTGGGCGATGACTTCGTCGATAAGTACCTAAGTCCATTAATTAACTTTCAATATTCTATTGAAATCTTCCCGTCCATACTGCGTTGTGATGATATCGAGTGGCTCATTTACAGCTTTCAATATTCTATTGAAATCTTCACGGCAAACCTTAAGCTACGCTCCGCATCAAATTTCATTTCCCTTTCAATATTCTATTGAAATCTTCCCCCCCATGCCCCCCCTTGATTGCCTTATAAACACGCTATATTATATAATCTTTCAATATTCTATTGAAATCTTCAGTGTCGTTGTTGGTGAGTTGCCGTGCGTGCTCATCCTAGCGACGAAGACTTTCAATATTCTATTGAAATCTTCTCGAGTGGTGCTACAACGATTTACGCCGGCGGTGGCGGTGGTGGAGTATACTTTCAATATTCTATTGAAATCTTCTCGGTGGTAATTACGATATTGTCAGGCGTATTGGCTTGATTGGGGGGGCTTATCTTTCAATATTCTATTGAAATCTTCCAGCTCGTTACTTTATTAGGCCCTTTATAAGCATTATCTACCCCCCCTTCTCTTGGTTTTTGTCGGAACTTTAAACTCCATGTTTGTTCATGTTGCGTGTCTGTTCTAACGGTGTTTACGACATAGGTAATATTGTTCCTGCGTTATCATTCTGTTTCTCAAAAACGAGCTTGTTCCAACGACATTAGCATGGGTTGCCGTGGGCAGGTACTCGAGGCTAACCTCTTGGGGGGGTCGGTCACGAAGTTCTATGGGTAAATCCCCAACGCCAAAGACCCTAACCCTATCAAGAAGCCTATTAAGCACGGGAGAGGGAGTGAACTAGGGAGTAATAAGTACTCATGTGGTGCATGGGGAGAGACGCGGCAGGCACGACGTAATGTGTAATCAGGGAAATTCCCAAGAAGCACCACCGACAAAGCCAAGGAGTATGCTCTCATGCTTTCTATTTTGCAATGTATTAAGTGTCGTTGGGGGGGTGGGCTTGGTGTTTAGGGGTGGAAATTCCGTGAGGGCAAACACGATTCGCAAGAGTCAGGGGGGGCAGGAAGACGTACCAACGAGAGCCAAAGAAACAAAGTGGCTTCTCGCTTTTTGGAGGTTTGGCTTGAGTTGTTTGTGCTGTTGCTTGGGGATTTGGTTGGGCCGTGTCTTGGTTCATTAATCGTGGGCTATCTTCTTTAGTATTTCATTGGCTTCCTTCTCCCTGCCTAGCTCGGCTATTAATTGCGTTAATTTCTTAATCAGTACTACTAGGTCCTCTATCGCGTCTTTTCTGTCCGCGTAGTCACTGGCCCCCCCGCGGTAGAGCCCGTTGTATGCGTACCTATGTAGTTTTAGGGCCAGTGAGTTTATGCCGACGGCTTCCTTATAGCCCAGTTCCTCTAGTCTCCTCGCTATTACGTTGAGCCCTGTCGTTGGGGGGGCTAGAAAACCTATTTTTCTGTACCACTCCCTCTCCTTATCGTCTCTAGGCATCTTATCCATGTTCAGTGAGACTAGGGCACTAACTATGGCTTTCCACGCATGAATGCCTTTTGCGATGCGTTTCTGCTGTATCCCCCCCTCTCGAGGAGTTCAATGGCTAGGTTAAGCTCGATTATCGCCTCCTCAAGCCTGAAATTTACGTAATTCCCTAAGTCCTTAACCTGGGGTACCAAGCCTTCGCCCATTTTATGAAAATCAGTAATGAATACCTTAATAAAATCTCCTAGTCCTACATCAATTAGTCATTTATATCTATGGCTCATAACCTAATTATTGAATTTCTTAAGGGTATTGATTGTCTTGATGTTGTACAGAGTCGCTTGATAAAATGAGGAGGGGGGTGTTAACTGGGAAAATTGAATTGAAGGGTTACAACGTAGGTCTCAACATTATTAGGGGGGTCTTTGCGATAAAATTAAGCGGTATGGCAATTATTAATTAATGAATTCTTTCGCATTGTTTTGTTTTTATCTATATTCTTTCTTAGTCTTTTGTTTGGTTTTATAAGATTATTTTTCAGGTGCATAAAATGCGCTTAATTTTATTATTTTTATTCATTTGAATACTTCGTATCCTTGTATGAGCTCGGGTAGGGATAAGATAAGCATGATCGTGTTCTCGGGGACTGAGGACAGGTTAATACCGGTCGGTGTGATTTCGCAGGCGGCTACGGCGCTTGGTTATGAGGTGAATATATTCTTCACTGGATGGGCAATGTTTAAGCTACTGAAGAACCCAACACCACCCGTTTGGCCTAAGGAGTTTGAGCAGTTTGTGCCTAGGCTTCAGGAGGGTATGGCTAGGATAAAGGCGCGACGTGGCTGGACATGCTCAGGGAGGCTAAGAAGATGGGTGCTAAGGTCTATGTATGCTCAATGATGGCGTCAGCGGCCGGCCTTAAGAAGGAGGACTTCGACCCAGCGCTTGTTGATGATGTTGTTGGCGTAACAACATTCCTGGAAATGGCCAAGGGAGGGCAGGTACTCTTCATATGAGGTGATGGACATGAGTCAGGGCAATAAGATCCTCGTGGATGCCAGGGGGGGAATTGCCTGTCCAGGACCCATTACCGAGGTTGTTAAGGCGTATAGGAATGCAAGGAATGGTGATGTAATAGAGGTTTGGGCCACGGACCCAGGTTTTGAGCCGGACATAAGGGCTTGGATACAGAGGACCGGCAACCAGCTCCTGGAGCTTAGGAAGGAGTCTGATAAAATAGTCGCCGTGATTAAGGTAACTGCCAAGAAGTGATTTAAGGCGGTTTATCATGTCCACGGTTAAAAAGAAGGTAGTTATTATCGGAGGCGGCACAGGCGGCGCAATGCTCGCTAATAGGCTCCCAAGGGATGAGTTTGAGGTCACGGTCATAGATAAACAACCCCATAATTACTTCTGGCCCTGGCTACTCTACATAGCCTTCAGGGGCTCCAGGAGGCCCATTAAGCGTGAGATACGCTCGGTGCTTAAGCCCTGGGTAAACTTCATACAGTCCGGCGTAGGGGGGGTTGTTAATCTTCAGGATAGGTACGTGGAGCTTGAGAATGGGAAGAGGCTTGAGTATGACTACGTAGTGATAGCCACAGGGGGGGCCACTGTGGATTACTCGAGGGTTCCCGGTCTCGATAAGGTCACGGAGATGTTCGGTAATTACCATAGCAACGAGGAGAGTGCCTGGAGGGTTTGGCAGACATTGAACGGCATGAGAGGGCACATTAGCGATCATACTGGCTCCAGGTGCTTATAGATGCCCGCCAAGCCCGTTGGAGGGTACGTTCCTCGCCGAGGAATTCTTCAGGAGGAGGGGCTTGAGGGATAAGGTGAGGATTGTATTCGCGACCTTCTACCCAAGGCCGTACCCCCCGCCGAGCCCATGAATGAGTTAATAGAGCCGCTGCTTAAGGAGAGGGGGGGTATTGAGTACATAACCTTTTACACGCTTGACCACGTAGACCCTGAGAGGAGGGTTGCCTATTCCATGGAGGGTGAGGAGCTTAAGTTCGATGCGGCAATAGTCATACCACCGCACGTTGGTGTTGATATTAAGTACGTACCGGAGGATGTGTTGGATAGTGATAGGTTTGTCCAGGCGGATAAATTCACGAATAGGGTTAAGGGGGGGTTTGATGATGCATTCGTGATTGGTGATGCCTCGGCTCTTCCCGTCGCCAAAACGGGGGGGGTTACAGCCCACCTACAGGCCAGCGTTGTGGCTAGGATACTCCAGGGTGAGGATGCCCGTAACACGGGCCGTACCAACTGCCCATTTGATGTTGGTTATGGCCTTGGCACCTTCGTGATAAGTGACTTCAATAATCCAACGATTAAATACCCAATAAACAGGATTAACCATCTGTTCAAGGTCGCCTTTGCAGCCACTTATTGGGACATGATACTATACCCAGAGCTCTGGGACCCAATATTTGAGGCTTACTTTGAGGCTACAGAACCGGCAAAGCTTCGTCACCTATATAGGTGAGTGGTATGGTTGAGGGTCAATTAGAAATTGAGAGTAAGCTTCTCGAGGTATTAACGCCAGAGTACCTGGAATCGCTCATTAAATTCCTCAAGATTATAAAGAGATTAGATGAACTTGGCATACTCGATTCATTAAATAATTTATTAAATAACGAGGTCATTGAGGACCTCGCGAAAAACCTACTAACCACAAACACCATTAAATTATTCAATGAATATGACAAGGTTCTATCAATAATAGCAAAGCTCACGGAACCCAGCATAAGGATGGTGTTGAGAAGGCCCTTGACCTCATAGGTGCAATGGGTAATGTTGGCCTTCTTGATATGTTAAAGGACGTGCTTGGGGGATCCTGAGGTATTGAGTGAGTTGGTACATACTTTAATTAATGATAATAGCATGTACTTAATGACGAACCTAGACGCATTGTTGGAGTTCATGGCGCGTATTAGGTGCTGTGCTTATGTGGCTTCCCTGAATGCTGCTAGGGAGGTTGCTGTTGATGGTAAGTCCGTCATTGAGACAATGAATGAGTTGTTAAGGGATGCCGATGCCAGGAGAGGATTAAGGTTCCTATTACTAGCGGCTAAGTACCTCGGTAAGCAATTAGCTGAAAGTGAAATTAAGTAAAATTAAGGGCTTCATTTACGTCTTTGAGTAAATAATGTAGGCTTCATTCCATTAAAATCATGATCCTGGTCATACTCCTTGAGTGTTAATCCATCATCACTCATTGTCAGTATGTATGCCTTAATGTAATCCTTCAATTGAAGCCTTTCCCTAGTCACTATTATTCGAATTATGGTGCTCTCCCTCTTATACGACACCTTATCCTCCCTACCCATTAATAGTAATTCAAGGGCTACCTGAATTGGTGAGACGCCGACAACCCTGTATATCATTACGTGATTATGATCAGAGGATTCATATACAGCATCTATGTATGGCTTCACAACTTGGGAATCAAGTAGTGCATCCATGACCAATGCCGCAGAGCCCCCGTTACTCGTTACCGTGTATACAACCTCCTCAAAGCCCTGCGGTTCATAATTAATTAACCTCTGCATTGCGCAGGTACATTTAGTGAACTCGAGATAACTTGTTGGGACACTATCCGTGTAAAACGCCACAGCCGTAGCCCTTAACACCCTGTAAATCCTAAATGTCATGCTTGGTATTGTGCCAAGCCCAACATCTATTACATAGAGCCCAGGCGATACATCAACCCTATCCTGAGTAAGATTCCTAAAGTTAAGCCTATACATGTACCTCCTCCTCTCCTTCACGTCCAGGTAAGTCTCAACAAACCCCCTCTTGCGCAGCAGATTAATGGCGTTCCTCGCGGTTCTAGCCCCAAGCCCCGTACCATCTATTATCTCCTTAAACGTGACGTAGGTCTTATTATTTATTAAATGCTCGAACTCCAGGTAATTGAGGATTAACCTAGCCGAGAGAGGTAATTCCTCGAGTACACCTACTGTTTCCTCTTCTTCATTGCGTTTATTAATCATTTCAAATCAAGGTCTGTGAAATCAATAAATAAACTTTCTTTCCGTCTTAGTGTCTGTTAAACCCGTACCTCTTGATTATGTAATTGTAGGCCGAGTATGCGGCGAGGGCCCCCTGCCCAGCAGCCACCACTATCTGCCTAAAGTCCCTTGGCGTTAAGTCAACGCAGTCCCCCCCAGCCGCGTAGATGCCCGGTACGCTTGTCTCCATTAGGTGATTGACCTTTACGTATCCGTCCTGCGAGAGCTCAAGCCCAATCCTCTTGAACAAGTCGACTGGAGGCTCCGCGCCTATTTCGACAAATAAACCATCAAGTGGTAATTCAAACACCTCCTTTGTATCGACCCTCTGCAGTATTGCCTTCCTAAGTAGTTTATCGCCCTGTAACTCCTTAACCACGGTGTTCCACATGATCTCTATCTTCGGATTCTTAAGCAACAGGTCCTGGTAATACTTCTGGGCCCTCAATTGATTTCTCCTGTGTATCATGTAAACCTTACTAGCATACTCGGTCAATAACAATGCCGCTGACGCCGCCGAGTCGCCGCCGCCAACCACCGCGACGACCTTACCCTTAAACAACGGCGCATCACAGGGCGCGCAGTAGCTGACGCCCCTGCCGTTGAATGTATCCTCGCCAGGCACGTTAAGCTTCCTCTTCTTCTCGCCGACGGTGATTATTATGGTCCTAGCCGTGTACTCATCACCATTTAGTGTATAAACCTTGAATAGGTCGCCATCCCTCTCCACGTTTTCCACGGAATCGATCACAATGGGCACATTGTAGTACTTAACGTGTTCCTCAAACTTATTGACTAGGTCTGGGCCCATGATCCTTGTGTAGCCGAGGTAATTCTCAACCCAGCCAGCCTTAGCCACCTGCCCGCCGATCTCCTCAGTTATTATTATTGTGCTCATGCCGTACCTAGCCGCGTATATGGCTGCCGACATGCCCGCCGGTCCTCCGCCGATTATTACTGTGTCGTATACCTTGCCCGTTAACTCCTCACTAACTCCAAAATCCATCTTGGTAACTGATATCTTAAATGCACTGCTCATTGAGCCGTAAAAGATGGAATTCAATAAAAACCTAACGCAGCTAATTACTAACCATTGTGAATGCAATTTCTTAACACGGAATCCCTAATCCTCTGCGCATTCTCCTCGGGCACTGAGTCGTACGTGAAATTACCGCCACCGGTCTCCATGCCGGCCGCGTACTTAATCTTATCCTCCTCCCTCAATATGCCATAAACCTCGATGTGCAGGTGATAGTATGGATAATCACCCTTCAACGGTGCCTGGTGCAACACTAATATGTATGGCATTGGCTTATTAAACACATGTGTTAATCCGCACAGCGACACCTTAAGGATCTCCGCCAAACCCCCCCTAACCTCCTCCTTAGTAAGTTCCGTAATTAATTGAACATGCCTCCTTGGGTAGATGTGAACCTCAAAGGGCCAATGCGAGTAGAAGGGCATGAAGGAGACCCAATAATCATTACTATGGATTAATCTCACGCCGTCCCTGAGCTCAGCGCCTAGGATGTCGCAAAACAAGCACCTACTACGCTCATTGAAGTACTCCCTGGCACTATTGAGTTCTCTTTCCACCTTACTTGGCGTGAATGGTAATACGTATATTTGACTGTGAGGGTGCGTTAACGATACCCCCCCTATTTCTCTACCCCCCCTATTCCTAAACCAAAGAAAGTAATGCGCATAATCCCTACTTGACTCCTCCCTCACCTTATTAATTACCATATTTAGTACATATTCAATCTGATCAATGGGTAGGTCACTAATATCGTCAATATTGTGCTCGGGGGTTTCAACAACCACGTAGCACCTACCCATTGACTTACCGGTCCTATAAAACCAGTGATTGCTGGGTTCGGGTGGGTTCTCCATGAGCATTGGGTACTTATTCTCAAGTATTAGGGCTCTCCACCCATAGCCAGTCTCTGGATTTCCGGGGGGGCAGAATGGGCAGTAATTACTTGGTTGCCACGGCCTAAAACGCCTAATGTTCGACACTAAAACCCACTCCCTAAGTGTTGGGTCCCACCTAAGCTCCATGACGGGCTTATTAACCATGCACCATCACCCCCCCATTATCTATACTGACGACCCAGCCCCCCCTCGGGGCCAAGCCCCCCCTACTTAAGACCTTGTTCAGTATTTCCCTGGCGGTAGTCTCATCCCTAACAAGCGCAATGACTGAACCGCCTAAACCCGCCCCCCCGGACAACTTAGCCCCCCCATAGGCACCCTCACTCACCAGGAAGTTAACCAGCTCATCTATTACGGGTAAGCTAACGTCATAATACTCACTGAGTAATCTATGTTGATAGGTCATGACCTTACCAATCATGGCCTCCCTCCAGTCATAACGGGAAATCAAGCTATCCACCTCAGCATTACTTAGGTTAAGTGTACTCGCTAGGTCTTTAATATCGACATTACCTCCCTAATAACGCTCAATGCCAGTTTCGTACTTTCATTAGCCCTCAATGTATATAATATCCTCCTTTTAGATGCGTTATCCAACCCCCTCAATAAATTGACTTATTTCGCCCTCCCTTATCTCGTCCCAACGAACCTCCCAATAATGGGCACCAAGCTTTCTCCTCAAATTCCCAGGTATGTCCATACTAAGTAATTTACGGAGCCCCCTCATCAATCTCCTGTTGACGCTTAGGATGTATATCCGCGGTACTATGCCTAATGCCAGTGTCAACGACGAGGAATACCCCATTAAGGCGTGGTAAGACCTCGACGTTGTAAGGAGGCTTGGTCTCTATAACAACAATATTGCCGAAGGCGGCCGCGTATTGATCAAGCCTGCCGCAGGGTATGTTCATAACGTCGTGTTCAGCCTCATAAGCTATCTCTGCCATGCTCTTCCTATCAAGGTTAAACCCATTAATGGCATTGATCGCCGAGGCCAATGCCACCAATAATGTCCCACTACTCCCAAGTCCTGAGGCTATTGGCACATTACTGCGTATCCAAGCCCTGAAGGGATTGATAGAGTATCCACGCTTAATAAATGCCATTACAAGGCTCTAACGTAATCGCCAAACCACTTGCCACCAAGCAATTTCAATTCACCCAGTGAGAACTTATCGACATACTCCACATTATCATCTCTCAAATTACCTGATGCCACCGTAAACTCGCCCTGGGACTTGGAAATGGCTATGTAAGTCCTTAGGTTAATACCAACGGCAACAACGGGTAACCCCCCCTTATAGTCCTGGTGCGTATTAAGGAAGTCCAGTCTGCCGGGTGCGGAGGTTACCAGAGTTGGCTTGTCATTAAAGAATTCCCTGAACTCCCTAGTAACCGCGTCTACGGACATAACTACTGAAGTGTGTCTTTATATCATGGTATTAAAGGATTAAAGGATCACTTATTGATTAGATATTAGTGGTTAGGGTTCGTAAGGAGGTCATTATGGGGGGGTTGGCGCCCCCCCTTTATGGATCCATTAATATTAGAAAACGACCATGTGCTATGTGGCGGATCTAAGAACGCATTGGTAAGTATCAATACTAGGAATTAACGAACCACTAAGGGCTATACCCATTATGCCTTTAATAAGGCTTCCTGAGTTTGGCTATGAAGAAACCTGGTGTATCATGTATGTGAGGATAGAACCTAACAACGGATTTCCTATACCTATCGGTTAATCCGCCAGACGCGTTGGGAATGCTTATGTCAACTATCTCGAAGCCCAGGCTCTCGGCATAGGCCATGTTGTCCTCATTCTCAAGGGGTGGTATTGTACATGTTGAGTAAATGAGGATGCCCCCCCGGGCCTCAGTAATCTCCATGCGACCTTAATGAACTGTCTCTGGTATTCTGCTGTGGACTTTACGGCTCCATAGTCTTCACATCAAAGAGCCTGGGCCTAACGCCCATGTCCGTGCAGGGTGGGTCAATCAATACCTTATCCACGGAGTTAACTAGGTCCGGCCTATCAACGTCTAGGTACCTCGTGTCCCTAACCTCAACCCTATAAAGACCACCCATGCCGAGCCTACTTAGGGTCTCGATTAATTCCCTAACCTTACCCTCACTCCTATCAAATGCGTGAACAATAGCCTTACCATTACTCAATTGTATTATATGGCTCGCCTTACCACCAGGTGCTGCGTTCATGTCAACAACAACCTCACCAGGCCTTGGATCAAGTACACGACCAACCCACTGGGCAGGTAAGCTCTGGTCGTAGAAAAGGCCCAATTCGTACTCCCTCATCTCCCTAACCTTAGGCATCGTATAAACACTAACCAATGTCTTAACGGCTATGCCGCGCCTAGTATTCAGTACCTCATCACCATCAACCTCGGCAATTCCAAAGGCCACGACCTCGCCATCGGGGGGGCTATGACGTTGACCTCATCACCCCCCTCCTAATGTCTTTATCCATCTTGATAATGCCAGGTACGTATAAGTTAGCGCCCACGTAAACGCTCTCGGAGGCCTTCTTATCAGCAAGTACGTACTTACGTGCCGATGGCACCTTATTGGGTCCCTTAACGGGGAACCAGAGCGCCTCAGGCAAGTGCTCATCCTGGTAAATATCTATGGATTTTTCACGTAGTAGTTTCATCAATTCCTCGGGGCTTATCCTCATTGTGTTAGCCCTCACGTAATACCTGCTTGGTGGTTTCCTCACGCTATCAAAAATATTCTCCAGCTCACTCTCTGAGAAGTATTGTAGGAGGTATTTATATAATTGATAATCTAGTCTATGTCCCTTAACGACCTCCACCTCCTTCCTTATGGTCATGTTACTTATCATTCAGGCTTGGGTCTGTGTCTCACCGTAATTGCTTAAATCCCTTAACCTCCTCAGTAAAATGTTAACGGCATTATTGGGGTTCTCCTTAGCCAATTTCCACAACTCCATACTCTCAGTAATTATGTACCTAAGGACCCTGGACCTGGTCTTGACGGGTTTATTACTCTCAACCCTGACATAACCATCGTTCGCTAGTTTACCGAGGACCTTAGCCGTCTTCAATATGTCTGCGTGTTTGTCATTAAGCCCTGCAAACTTCAGTAATGATCTTGCCTTAATGGTTACCCTTCTGCCCCCCCTACTCTTACTTACTAAATCAACGAGCGCTTTTATGATCCTTGAGTCATACTCCTCCATACAGCGTGTATTATAATTAAGGCCCTTATAACAGTTTTTCACTGGAGCGCAAACGCAAATCATTTTTTAAATGGGACTGGGGGGGATAATGCCACGTGGAGCTTAACGATAAGAGAAGGGCATTGTTAATGGAGCTTCAATACAACTTTCCAATAACGAGAAGGCCATTCCTTGACATAGCCAGGAGGATTGGTGAGGATGAAGATTGGGTATTGGATGAAACGAGGAACTTAATGAGTAACGGTTTGATTAAGAGGATTGGCGCCATCGTGAATTACAGATCAAGAGGATTGGTATCAGCACTAATTGGTGTTAATGTACCAAGCGAATTAATAGATGATGTTGCCAGGGCCATAAATTCTGACCCGCAGGTCTCGCATAACTTCGTTAGGGGGGCATGCCAGGTACAACGTGTGGTTCGTTACGAAGGCCAAGAGTAAGGAGGAATTGATAACGAAGGTCTCCAATACCCTGACAAGGTTTGGAATTAATGATTTCGTGATTTTAACGGCATTGAGGACCTATAAGATAGATGTTAAGTTCGACTTAATTAACGGGGTATCCAGAACGAAGTCGATGATTTTACCACTTAATGTACCGTCTATAGAATCAACAGGGCTCCCGATGGAGTTCTTTAGGAAGTTAAGGTCAATAGGCATTGAGCAGGAACCCTTCAATGAATTGGCGAATCTGGCAGGCACTAACGTTGATGGGTTGAGGGACTTAATCAGTAATCTAATGAAGGTCGGTATAATAAGGGACTTCTACGCAACCCTAGACTCAGACAAAGTGGGGTTTAGAGAGAATGCCATGGTAGTCTTTAAAGCGACCCCAGAAATTTGCGAGAGGACTGCGTTGTTTGAGGAGGCGACGCACGTGGTGCTTAGGGAGGTGACCCTTGGTTCCTGGCCATATAATTGTTACTTCATGATACATGGTGTTAGTAGGGATGTGCTTGAGAATGCAATAGGCAATATAGTGAGGAGGCTCGGTATTAATGAGTATGAAGTGCTTTATAGCATCAGGAATTTACTGCCTGAAATGGCAAGGAGACTTGAGTTAACTAATACGTGATGGTGCCTTCGCCCTACTAACTAACCAATATGCCAACGCAAGTACGAGAATGCTTGCAACCAGTAGCACACCGTAGTTAAAGGAGGCGCTTGGTGACGCGATGTAGAGTAGTAGTTCTCTTGAGATTGCCGTGAGAACCACGGCAAGTACTAGGTCAACGACTACGGTACCGGTCTTTATGTATTCCAGGAACATGTCAACGAACTCTAGGGCTATGACCACTAGGAATACTCCAGATAGGGCGCTCAATATCTCTACGTCGGATATTGAGGAGGTTGACATTAGCGACATAATATCTTTAATGGCTAAGTATAATGCCACCGCGCCTAATATCACGGTTATCACTATTATTACCACATACAATGCAATGCTCACGTACCTAAAAGCCCTCACAATATCCTTAGTGTTCATTAATCATGAACTTCAATAGGCATTTTTAGGTCTTTATCATCATTTATCATTTAATAATAAACCGTGGTTCAGGATCAATTATGATGCAATAATATTTTTAAGGCCTCATCGTAGAATCCTTATCGTGTCCTTAGAACGGCTTTATGAGATTCTCAGGAATGTTGATAGTAAGGTTGATGAGGTGTACAAGTTAAGGGATAGTAGCGATGCCGAGATTACCAGGTTAATAAATGAGGTTAAGGTTAAGGTTCAGGGTGAGGTTGAGGAGTACATAAAGAGGATTATTAATGAGTACAGGGAGAACAGGTCTAGGGAGATTGAGAATGAGGTGAGCAAGTACTCAGAGCAGTTACGTAAGGAGGTTGAGGAGTTCAGGAGGAGGGTTAATAATGCAATTGATAAAACGGTTGATGAGGTTGTTAAGGCATTAATTGGTGAGTAAGGGAAATGTCGAGTAATTACGTAATTAAATTAACAGCACTTGGCCCTAGGGTTAGGGGGGGGTTGAGGGCTAGGTACTTGAGCAGGGATAAATTAAGCGCGTTAATACTGGCGCAGTCGCTTGATGATGCCGTAAACGTGCTAAAGGGTACCGAGTATGGGGGGGATGTCCTTGAGAGGCTGGGTAAGATAGTTGATGAGGCCCAAGTAACTAATGAGGTTAGGTCCCACGTAATTAGGTCAATAAGTTCATTGGCATCGTCAGTACCATCACCGGCATCCGCCGTCCTGAAGTCATACCTAATGAGGTTTGAGCTTGAGAATGTTAAGGTAATCGCCAAATCATTAATGAGGGGGGGGTTAGAGGGTGTTGGGTCGGTGGAGGGCCTAGTCAACGTAACGGTTGAGGAAGAGCTTGGTAGAAGGCATGTTTTGGCCGCGATAATGAGCGTTAGGGATGTTGAGGATTTACGTAATAAGTTAATGGAGCTTCAGCATCCAGCCGGCCCAGCGCTTGACACCTTCATAAAGGTCGGTAAGCAGAATCCTCAATATAATGTAATGCTTATCGATACATTAATTGATAAGCCTTCATAGAGTACCTAATGCATTTGGCGAGAATTGATTACTCAGTTGGTAAATTCATTAAGGAGCTTGTTGATTTCTATAACCTTAATGTAGTATTGAGGGGTAAGTTATGGGGTGTATCACAGGAGTTGATTAATGAACTAACGATACACTCAGGCAACGTATTTGCTACCGCTGTTAAAATCTACAGCGAATCACCCACGAGAATTCTCGAGGAAATAGCTTCAGTATTTCCACCCGTAGACCAATTAATTAAGGTGGCTGGTTCCTCAGACCTTAGGTTATTGGTTCAGTACCTTGGCCCATTCAGCTACAGGTTTGCCAAGGACCTTGAGGACTCAATGATATCACTATTTACGGAATTCTCGCCAGGTGCTGCCCTGGCTGCCGTGCACTTTAAATTCGTCGAGAGTGAACTTGTTATTACGTTATTAAATGCGTTCCTGGAGGGTGTACCCAGGGATTTTATTGCTAAGCTCTATGGTCAAGTTATTTAATATTCTTTATCTCCTCAACCTTCTTCAGTAGTTCCTCCTTAGATTTATTTATCCTCTCATTTATTTGCTCAAGGTATTTATTCACGATTTTCTTCGCCTCCTCCTGAACAATCTCATTAATTCCTGGCATCAACCTCTCATAACCGGCAAATTATAAATACTTTATGCCCCATGAGATTGCCTAATCTTAAGGGTTAATGAGATGGCAAGGACTATTAATGAAGCTAGCAATAATACCAATGCATATGCCCCATAGGAGTTACCGGCAGTTCTGCTTTTCATGTATGCGATTGATGATACGATGGCATTACCATGTTCAATGCATGCGCCATTCACAAGCACATTGACTATCGTGTTTATACACGGGCATGATAATGGAACGGCTGGTTTAATCAATATATTGATGCTGTTATTAGCGTATGTTGTTATGAATAGTGAATATGTGTAGGGTGTATAGTCAATGACCTTTCCATTACTCAATACGGTAATTGATACATACCCACTACCAAGTATTGTGGCGTTTACCGTGAGAATGCACGAACCCGGCAACGTAATGTTAACCCACTTACTCGTTGGGTTATAGATGTTAATCACGACCTGCGACTCATTACTTACTCTAACATAACTTGCTACCGGTATTAACGTGATTTCACGAGCCACTACCGAACCATTATTTAGCCTTTCGGGTTGCCCATTATTTATCGAGACTAATACATTGCCAATCACGGAATTATTAATTTCAACCGCCCTGGGAAATACGCAGGTTGTGTTACCCCTTAACTCACCATTTACACATGTGTATGTAATGACTGCACCCTGACTTACTGGTATCACCAGCAATACTAAACTTATGATCAATAGTATTAGTGATATAATCTCCAGGTAATTAATGATTGTCGAGGTCCTCGGCATCGCTAAACCCTACGGAAATAATTACTTATTGAATCCCAATCCTCCTTACTTAACCTCCAGCCCATGGCGCCCGCATTCTCCTCAATATGCTCAACCCTACCTGCCTTTGGTATTGGCACCAGATTATCAATGCCAACGTACCAATTAAGCACAACCTGTATTGCCGTCTTACCATACTTCCCACCAATCCTCCTCAGGAAATCATTACTGGCAAACTCACCCTTCTCGAGTGGCGTATATGCCAGGTAGAGCATGCCATTCCTCTGCACGTATGGTATTACCGAGGCCTCATCAACCCTATGTAGAAGGCTATACCTATTCTCCACAGCGGCAATGTCATACTTACTGAAGCACTGCCTAGCCCTCTCAATACCCTCAACATCAAAATTACTCAAGCCAACAAACCTAACCAAGCCATCATCTATCAACTCTCAAAGGCCTTCATCGTCTCGCAAATAGGCACATCAGTGGCAGGCCAGTGAAGTAGGTAGAGATCTATGTACGTGCCCAGCCTCTCCCTACTCGCCCTAGCAGACCTAATGACGTCATCATAGCGGGCATGGTTCGGCCAAACCTTGGTAACTATAAAGAGTTCCTCCCTTGGGAAGCCCTTTATCGCCCTACCGACTAGCTCCTCCGCATGGCCACCACCATACATCTCCGCCGTATCGATGAGAGTCACCCCCCCCAACTCAATGCCCTCCTCAACGCCCTGACCCAACCATCATCATTCGAATAGTCGGGTGACCAGAATCCACCACCTATACCCACGTTCCCATCCCAATTACGGAAACCCTACCATTTATTGATTTTATGTACTTAGTATCCTTACTCAATGGCATAGGCAATCATGGGAGTACCTCCATGAAGCTTATAAGGGTTATGCCGAAGACACAATGAGTTAGTTCTTGTATCGAATTATCGCATTAATTTGATATTATTCATTATTAAATATGTGTATTGAATTAAATTGATCTAAATATAAAAATCCTTATTAATAAGTGCTATGTAATAGGTAAAATGATGTCTGCAGAATTAGGCGAGAGGGAGAGGACAGTCCTGAGGATTATTGGCGACGCCTGCGATAGGAAGGGTCAGGATAGTATCAAGCTCGAGGAGGTTTCTGAACGCTTTAAGATAGCTGGTTTTAATATTAATGATGTCATGGACGTGCTGTATAGGCTTGAGGACCTGGGTCTAATTAGGCTTGAGATAATTGGTTATTCAACGATAATTCACATAACAGATAAGGGTAGGGGCATCTACAGGTCTCTATAGCCTCCGTTAGTTTTATGGCGTTAAATTAAAATTTTGTCTTTACGAATAAGTTATGGCGGGTTTAATTAAATGTTTAGGAAGGGCCTTGACCTCATTAAGGAGCCTATAGGACGGTCATTCAGAGCTACTGAACTCATTGATTAGGTTATACGGTGATAACCTAGTTTCACTCATTATTTACGGCAGCGTTGCAAGAGGTGATCAACGTAAGGATAGCGATATTGATATGCTGGTGATTTTTGAGGAGTTGCCTAAGCCCATTT
Source organism: Vulcanisaeta distributa JCM 11216 (assembly GCF_001315985.1). Classification (GTDB taxonomy): domain Archaea; phylum Thermoproteota; class Thermoprotei; order Thermoproteales; family Thermocladiaceae; genus Vulcanisaeta; species Vulcanisaeta distributa_E. The sequence continues at coordinate 124,182 of NZ_BBBI01000005.1, read as the reverse complement.
CTGATAGGATTAAGATGTTTGAGAGGGCCGAGGATGAGGTTCAGCCATTACTTGATGAGTTAATGAATAGGGGCTATGCCATTACATTGTCCCCATTAATAAAGACTAGGGAGGAAGCTAGGAGATTCTCACCGCTTTATCTGGATATGACTGAGGATGCCGTGATAGTTTATGATAAGGATGGATTTTTTGAGGGAGTGCTTACAAGAATAATCAATAGGTTAAGGGAGTTAGGCGCGATGAGGGTCTGGGTTAGTGATAAGGCTTGGTATTGGTCCTAAAGAAGGACTATAGATTTGGCGAGGTGATTGAAATTGAATAACCTTGAGATGGCTAGTTCCTATATCAACCAGGCTATGGAAAGGATAAAGCATGCAAGAGAAGCATTAAGCGGTGGTAATTATCCATACGTAGTTAGACAGTGCCAGGAGGCCGTTGAATTACTGCTTAAGGCTGCGTTGAGGATTGTCGGTGTGGAGCTGCCGAGGTGGCATGATGTTGGACCAGTGCTTAGGAGGGAACGTAGTAAGTTCCCTGGGTGGTTTCAGGGATATATCGATGAGTTGGCATCAATATCAAGGAGCTTGAGAAAGGAGGGGGAGTTCTCGATGTATGGTGATGAGGAGAGCGGGATACCTCCTGAGGAGTTGTACACTAGGATAGATGCTGAGCGGGCGCTTAGTGATGCTGAGAAGGTTCTCTCGTTGGTTAAAAAGTTATTTAATGAAGTAGGTGGGTTATGAAGAGGATTTTTAAGTATGTTATGGATTTTTAGGTTTCGTTATACGCATCCTGTTGGTTTTGGTGCTCCTGCTACTTTGCATGCTCCGTGGGCTGGTCCGTCTGGGAATAGTTCGTATATGCCTCTAGTGTTTCTCCGGTTTCTTTTAGGAGCATTTTTATTGGTGGGCATACTCCGTATGTTTCCCAGTACTGCCTTAGGTACCTAACAACCTTCCAATGCCTCTCAGTCATCTGCTGAACACCCTCGAGGTTTTTAGCCATCCACTCGGCAACCTTCTCATCCCAAACCTCGGGATTCTGCAAAAAACAATCCTCATCAAGTATCACCTTCTTCCCATTTACCTCATACTCACCTGGGCAGGTTACTGGCATGTTGTTCACCAATGTCATAAACGTGGCATGTTGTAAAAGGGTTATTTCACGTGATATGTGTAATTAATGGTGACAAACCTATACCTTGATCTTAAACATATTCCTTGGCATCATCAACTTCTTAAAAATGTTCCTAGCATCATCAATGTTCAATCCATATGCCAACCTCATTAATGAATTATCAATTAATATAGCCCTATCACCGAGCACTCCCCCCCTATCAACCCTTCTAAAAACCCTCACCTTTAATAATGCATATATTAATGCCCGAGACGCAAGTAAATACTCCTCGTTTTTAACCATGGGCACCCCATAAACGTAATTATTAGTTAACTTAACTCCTGGATGAACCCAGGGCCTTACTCCCAACCTCTTACTTACCGCATCGCTAAGCCTTGTGACACCTGGTTTACACATTAATTTACTGCTTAAGTAATCCATAAGGACCTCATTATAATGATCCGCGTGTATCAATACATCACAATGCACGTTCAAACTACGTAATAGCCTCACTATCTCCCTAGCCCTCAACTCAGACCTAAACTTTATCCTCTCCGCATCGAGCCTCGCATACCTCAAGACATACCTCACAGCATCCTCAAAGCTACCCCCCCTAAGCAACGCTGAATTATAACCTCTATAAGCTTCGGCAATCCTCAATTCTATGAAGGCTATGTACCTCTCCTCATTACTTAATGACCCATGGTCCAAATCATTAAGTATTGCCCTAACCCTAATCCTCATACTGATTGAGCCATAGGGATCAATAGGCACCACATTAATGCCATTATTAATAAGCCCCCCCCTTAACATTTCGTAAAACTCCCTGGAATAATCGACATCAAAATACTCAATCTCATAAAGCAATTGATTAAAATCAATCTCACCATTTAAATACCGCCTAACACCCTCAACGTTAGGAACCTCGGCGATGAAGGTATCATAGTGATACGCAATCTCCCTTAAGTATTTAATGTATTCAATCCCTGGTGGAGTTAAAACTATGTTTATCATTTTAAACACATAAATTCATTGAGATTTCTAACAAAGGTGAAATAATTTTGATTATTTTTAACAAGGACATAATCAATTACATATATGTTATGAATTGCCTAACGCCAAAGTTCCAGGAAATCTCCTCACACCTGTTATGCCTAGTCCTTGGAACGCCAAGCATACTCATGAACTCATCAATACCAATCCTATCAATAAAGTCGCCAAGCCTCTCACCTGGCTTAGCCTCCCTCCTCCACACATCAATTATCTTCCTCACGCAGCTACAATCTCCCTATACTCAGGCGGGTTAACTGGTAACCACGGGATCACCTTATAGGGCAACCTCGGTCCCGTGCCCGTATTACTCGTCTTACCACCCACGAATATTGCAACGCCAATCTTTGTCGGATCCCAATCGAAATAATCACACACGTTCTTACACCTACTGCAGGCTATGCACTTCCTCTCATCCACCTCAATGCCAACCGAGCCATCCGGCTTACCAAAGACTTTAATTGCGCCAACAGGGCAGACTGCGGCTACGTCAGGGACGGCCTTCTTAAGCGCCTCGGCACTAGTGGGTAGCAGAACTTTATCCTCTCTGGGTCAGGCTTGGGTGCCTGGCCATAATGACCGACAATTACTATGTCACCGGCAAGTGTGCCGCCACATACGTTTGGGCAACCAGCCACAAAAATCATTAGCTTAGCAGGTAACTTCTCCTCGCCTGTGAAGAAGGGCTTTAGGTGGTTATAAAGTACCTGGGTTATCGATGGCGCGTCGACGACGGCTGTGGTGCAGGTTAGGTATGCCGTGCATGATGTTACGTGCCATAAAGATGCCCCCCCATCCTCCCACCGGGAAGCCTAGTTTCTCAACTTCCTCCTTTATTTTCAATGCCTTGTCGAGGCTGTCGGTTATGAACTCAAGATTCATACCCCTAGTGGCTCTGACAACACCTAGGCCGTACTTGTCAGCAATCTCTACGAACTTCTCAAGCGTATCAATGCTTACCCTACTGTTTGGCGGTAAACCAACCTTCACCGTGAATACCCTATCGCCAGTCTCTGATATATGCTCAATAATTCCATTGCCATGGAATTTCCTATCAACCCACTTGCCATAGTTATTCCTAATTACCTCGGGTAATTGGGCGGAGAAGGGCACAGGCAGTCTCTTATTCATTCTATCCCTAGGTTCAGGTGTTATGGCTAGACTCATGCGCATCACCCCCCCGTGCTGGAACTACTTCCAAAGTACTCATTCACTAGTTGCTTTGACCAATCCTCATACAACCTCCTCTCATCATCAGTCAAAACCGCACCTATGGAAATCCTTAGGTGCGTGGATGGGGGGGTACCCTTTGGCTTATTCGGTAATGTCTTCTCAGCAACCTCACTAATCACCTTGAACCCCCCCCTCCTAATTATCATATCACCAATCCTATGCCTACGTGGTGCCAACTCCATGTACTTATTAACTAATTCCTCAGCAAATGGTATAACCTCCTCTATTGAGTCCAGGAGTGCCACCGCCTTAGCAAGCTTAGGGCCGAAGTGGCCCTGGGCATGCGCTCCAACGAGAAGCGCTATTTTCCTATTCCTACCGGGCTTAATTGCTGGGAATGCCTTTCTGATGCAGTTCATAGCCTTTAGGCACTTGGAACCATCTATCCTCAACTCCTTCCTCTCCTCATCCCAGGTAATGGCCTTTGACGGGCATGATTCAACGATCTCCCTCGGATTTATCCTGCCTTCCTCAACCATTTTCCTAAATAATCCCTGGTCAACCTCTGGCGGTCCAACCCAGGTACCAATTAGCGCAAAGTCTGACCTAGAATTTGCCGTGGCGCAGTCCATTGGACAACCACTGAACTTGAACTTTATCTTATACGGGAACATCTGCGTATTTAAGTACCTATAGATCACTGGGTGTGACCTAACATAATCCATGGCATGTAATGTGTCATATAGTGCGAATTCACATAGGGCAGGACCGGGACACGCGTAGAATTCCCTGAACGTATCGCCTGAACCACCAACGTCACTGCCCATTATCGTCCTTATGGCATCAACAGCCTCATCAGCCTTCTCCGCAATCATGTTAAGGACTAGCGCGCCAGTATTACCGCCAAGCTCCACTAGGCCAATTCCATACTTCTTGGCAACCTCGACAACCTTCCTCAGGTAACTAGTTGAGTAGAACCTGCCGGCGGGTGCGTAAGTCCTGAAGTGTATTTCGACGAATTTTCCATCCCTGCTTCTTCTGGCTAGTATTCCGCTGAATACGTACCTAACCCTAAAGGACCCACTTAACCAAGGCGTGTACTTCTTAGCCAAGCCCTCGGCGTAAGCCTCAATCGGGTACTTCGTCTTCCTAAGCTCAGCCACATAACTAGGCCAAGGACCACCCTCAAGATACTCAAGCATCTTCATGCCACGCTCAAGGTCGCTTGGTTGACTTGTTTGGGTCGACATGCATTATCGTTATTCATAACCTATGATTTTTGAAAAGGGTTATTCCACGTGATACGGACATTAAGGCAGTTGTAAGTCAATTGAAGTCGCCTACGGTTTAAGTTCTTTAACCTTCTTACCCAACGACTTCATGATTGTTAGGAATAAGTATAAGCCCGTTAGTACATCATCATTCCTCATAAGCCCAATCACGTCACTTAAGCCGACTCCCTTCTCTCTCACCTTAATTATCGCCTCATCAACCTCCACATCATTTAGCGAATCACCAAGCATCTTCACTAACGGGCTACTGACCAGCGCATCAATCAATGGCGCCAACTCCCTAAGCATTAACGCTACATTATCAACCATACTATCCGTAATCACTGAAGATATATTCTTTATCGTCATTAATAAGTCAATTGCGGTATCGAGCGCGCCAGATTTATAGAGGAGGAGCAGTTTATTTATTATATCTATCAATGCCTTATCCTTATCCATATCCTTAACCAATTCCTCAATGACCTTGGCTGGAATTTCCGTACTCATGCTAACCCCCCCTCATCGTCAGTGGTAATGATAGATAAAATGCCCTTATGAACCACCAACCAAACCTGGTCGTCATGAATGGCATTTCATTAACCTTATAATCCCACCATGGAAGCCAAGCCCTACCCCCCCTACCATGCTGTGTATAGAGGTCCGTGAGCATTGGGCATATCGTTTCACCCCCCCTATACCGTATTTGCAAACCTTCACCGGTTATATCATGGACTAGGTTCTCAACAACCACGTCAGATTGGTAGTGAGCCACTGACGCCGCCTTCGCAACCTCAAGGGCCGTGGCGTCACCTATTACGTAAACCTCATCATACTTAGTTTTACCCTTACGGTACTGTAGAGTGTACCTATCACAGGGCACGAAACCATATGGATCCCCAATGCCCGAATCCCTAATGGCCTTGGCGCCTCTATGTGGTGGTATTGTTATCAATAAGTCATACTTAATCCTCTCACCCTTATCACTAACCACCACCTTTTCTTCAGGTCTTATTTCAGACACTGAGAAGTTAAAAATATACTTAACGCCGCGTTCCTCAAGTAAGATTCTACCTAACTTATTAACCTCGGGCTGCGCATGTAGGTGATCCGTGGGGGGGTAAAGGAGCACTATATCGACACTACTACGCACACCCCTATCCCTGAGATAATCATCAAGCATCAAGCCAAACTTTAACGGCGCTATTGGACACTTTATTGGAGACTCAACAAAAAGCTCAACAATTGTACCCCTATTGAACCCCCTGAAGGGCATTCCTAAGTTCCAGGGTTCCCTCTAGTGTGTAATACGTGTGGTAGTCCCTCAATAGACCGGGTACTTCCTCAGGCGCGTAGTCTGCGCCGCTCGCTATCACGAGGTAGTCATAGGAGTATTTACTATCATCAGCTAGAATCAAGGTCCTGTTGGCTAGGTCAACGTTAATCACCTCGCCTGACTTACCGAAGAAGTACTTAATTCTAGGATCCAGCAGCTCTGCCTTCTCGCCCACAGCGTACTTCTCATTCATTGATCCAAAGGTTATTAATGGTAGCATTGCATGAATTAGGTATTCAGGGCTTTTATCAAATAGTGCGATTTCCACGTCACCCTTAGCCACAGACCACCTAAGTCTCTTGGCGAGCTTATTAGCCACGACTATTCCAGAAAAGTTGCCTCCCATGATGGCTATTCTCTTCATTAAGCAAGGCAGTTTGAGATAATGAATTTACAGGTTATTTCACTTATTAGGTGAAACCCTAAGTGCGTCAATTATGCGGAATATGTATGCGTCTGAATTGAATCTTAAATCCTCGATCAATTCTTCAACAAAGTTTTCATTAAATAATTGGTTACTTACGGCAGACTTTATACCTAGGACCACGAGGGCAACCTTACTAGTTTCATCTAGATACAGTGGGTACAGGAAGGGCGCTATTGATCTACTTCCATAAAGTTCAAAGCCTATTCTGGTAGTTATATCCTCAAGATCCCTAAACCCATTAATGAGCTGCGGTACGTCTTTAGCACCCACCTCCTCAGCGAGATTCAAATCCAATAACGCGATCGATACATAATCATCCTCCTTAGCAGCATTAACGAGTATAGGCATCTCACCAGGTCTATAAAGTATTGCGTTAACTTCACTGGAGCTCTCAATTATACTCCTTACCAATTCATTGACTTCGTAAAACTCGAGAAAGCCTGCATCACGGGCTTTCCTTACTAACTCGGTAACTTTATCGCCAATGCCCATTAAGAGGTATCGTATTAACCCCCCCTTAAACTTACTTATTCTACATTAAGCCGTGATATACCATACAATGCCCTATTTGTCATTCACGTCATACGTGTAACAGCATTTATTATTTATGACCCAACCATAGTATGAACAATGATGAATTACGCGTATCTAATAATGTTTGGGTACATACCATACATTGCCGTCGCGATATTCATAGCGGGGGGGATAATATTTAGGTTAATCAGGTGGTTAATGCCGAAGGCGCTGACCGGGCTCTACAACGTTAACGCGACGGTAAACGATGATTCCTACGGCAAAATAACAATTGAGATACTCAAGAGAATATTCCTATTTTACACATTACCGGGCACAGACACGACATTGTTCATGGGCTCACTATTGTTCCACTGGGGGGGTATTTGGATAGCCCTTGTGGGTCACCTCGGCTTATTAATACCGCCTGAGCAGCTCGAGGCGATGGGTATTTCACCGGCAATGCACGTGTTATTGGCTAGGGCCATTGGTGGCCTAGGCGGCATCATGGCGTTGATTGGAATGTTAGTTCTCGTCAGTAGGAGATTAGCTGATAGGAGTGTTAAGGTTGGCAACTTCGTTGTTAAACTGCCAATGAGAAGCCTCAGTTACCTCGATGATTACTTCGCAGATGCACTACTCCTAGTAATAATATTATTAGGTCTTGTACAGACCCTATGGCTTGAGTATGTTAGGCCTGGATTCTTTGAGTACTCAGTAGCTCCCTGGATTTGGAACTTAGCTTCCTTTAATGTAAGTAAGGCGGTTAGCTACATCATGGCTGCGCCACCGATAACCCTAGCCCACGTAATACTGGCCATGGTATTCATAGCCTACTTCCCATGGGGGTAAGATGATGCACCTATTCTCGTTTATATACATATCACCCACAATCGCCAGGCCATCAATTAAGATCAGGGTTAAGTCAATACCAGGGTGATGAGCATGGCTCACAAACTACCTGAGTTCAGGTTCGGGGATACATCGAACATAAAGCCTCATAAAGCCGATACAAAGCTTCTCGAAAGACTCCATGCAAGGGTAGGGTTTAAACCACCAATGGGTGTTGATAAGGTATCGTATTTCAAAAAGCGACTACTTGAGGAGTTCGAGAATAATAGGAATGTAAAGCTAGCTGTAGAGACCTGCGTTCATTGTGGTGCTTGTTTGACGGCGTGCCCCACGTACATAACCACTGGCGATATTAGGAACTCGCCCGTGGGTAGGGCAGAACTAATAAGGCTGTGATTAAGGCCGAAAAACCAAGCGGTAAACTATTTGGTAAGGCAGTGAATGCCATTAGGGTAATTAATGAGAACTACCTGGAGATGCTATATACGTATTACTGGCAATGCCTACTATGCAGGAAGTGCGCCACCATATGCCCATTCGGCGTAGACCAAGCATCATTAACTAGGACTGTGAGATCAATACTGTATGAGTTAGGCATGGCCTCTAGATTCGTGGTTACGACAATAGATAACATGGAGAGGACAGGGAATAACATGGCATTGACACCAGCCGCTATAAAGAACATACTCGAGTTCGTAATAAACGAGATAAAGCAGGAGAAGGGAGTTGAGGTAAAGGTCAAGGTTGATCAGCCGGCCTACGCCTTATTACTCCCGTCATCTGCCGACTTCTTCATGAACATAGAGACGCTTAAGGGCCACCTATTGTTCATGCACGCCATAGGCATGGACTACACAATAAGCACAAAATTACTGGAGGTCGCGAACTTCGGCCTATTCCTAGACCCAAGGCACCTTAGGTACATTGGCGATATGTACGTGAACGCGGCAAGGGAATTGGGTGTTAAGTTAGCCGTATTCTGTGAGTGTGGTCATGGTTGGCATGCATTCAAGAATTACGTGATACCGAGGTTGAGGGAGTATGGTATTGAGGGATTACACATATTCCATCTCGTGGTTGATGCCATTAAGGGGGGGGCAAGATAAAGCTTAATCCGGAGGCCAACGGCGACATAGTGTACATTTACCAGGACCCTGATTACTACGCCAGGGGGGGTGGAGACCTAACAGAAGAACCAAGATTCATAATGAACCACGTAGTTAAGAAATGGGTGGACCCTGAGTACAGTAGAGGTAAGACATGGTGCTGCGGCGGCCAGGGAGGCATGTTGGCTGACGAAATGCTGCCCCCCCTAGCAATTCAATACGCAAGGCTTTGGTATGAAGATGTACTTAAACATGGTGCGCAGTGGGTCGTTAGGCCATGCTCAATATGCAAGGCTCAGCTCAGTCACGTTGTTCCACACTTGAATAAGATGTATGGTAAGGAGATTAAGTATTCGGGGGGGTTAATGGACCTAGTTTATAGGGCGCTAGTTGTTTAAATTCATTTAAATAATAATTAATATTTTTCGGTAGAAAAACAACCATTTATATTTTATCAATGTGCCATGCAATTTTTGCACTAATCAACTGATTTTATAACAAATGAATACGTGTAAATACTTAATGAAGCATAACACCGTCATAGATTATGGTAAACCGATCCCAGAGAGTTTAAGGCTAGAACTTAGAAGGCTTGTAAATGTTGAGTACGACAATGTAGTAAATGACATACTTGCCTATGTAATCATGAGGGGGGGCCAATTACATTATACAGGATCTCCAGAGAAACACCGTATAGTATCTCATCAATTTACAAGAAGGCCAAATACATGGTCAAGAACAACTTAATAACAGCTAAGGAAGCAGATGATAAATTAAATGGAAGGCACATGTACGAAGCCACAGTTAAGGGATTACTAACGTGTCTAGCCTATAAATGTCTCGATGATGATGCCGTATTGAATAGACTTAAGGTTAAATGGAACTTAAGGAACTATGATAACAATAGGTTAATATCAATACTGATGATATTACCGTATGTAATCAAGGGCGAGAGCTAAGGATAATTGAGAATATAGATACGCTAATGATAACGGCATTAAGTACGTTAATTAATAACTCAGCAATAAATAGTAAACTCATTGACGAGACAACAATAACCAGCGTAAAAAATACCTCGATTTATTACCTGGTAAATAGCATAATAAATAGTACATCAAACATTAAAAGGCCAGATATAATACTTGGTAACAATTCATTCCTAATAGGATACTACAGGAACAATAAGATGCTTTATGTATACATATGCAGATTATGTGAGAAAAACTGCGTATTAACGTATACGACATGCAATAATAACTGCCCATTAATTAATGAATTAAATAAAGATATATCAAATCTGATAAAATGATTAATTATTAATAATTTTATTTTAGAAAAATCACTAAACTTTTGCTGGAGAAACTTGTATAATATAATCATATATCCGTATTAATAAAGAATTAATATTATATTCAATTATATTCATTATTATATATAATAATTTATATGCATAATATAAGCTTTCACAATCCATGTGGAATAAATAATTTTTTAACTAAAGTAATATGAAATTGATGATCGAACTGTACCTACCAATACCGCACCTATGGATAATTTACGGAGCCATAGCGCTGGTTATAGAGATGGTTATTGGCTTCGCCGTTGAGATAGGTAGGGGTGTACTGGCCCTTTCAAATTTAAGTAGGGTATTACCGATAAGGGGCCCAACGAGGAATTGGGGCTCCGCGGGCGCCTTTATTGCCGGCTTAGTCATGGCTTTCCTATACCCATTCTATGGCGCGCCAATGACCTCATGCCATACACAATCACTATACTTAAGGAAGCCTAGGGTTAAGGCGGTGGCGCATGCATTAATTTGGTGGGGGCTTTGTATTTGCGGCGATATCAACGGTCCTAGGCTTCATCTATGATGAGTGGGTTTCGAGTGACGTACCTGGTCTCGTGGCTTTCATACCGGGTGGTAAGCTTGGTCCCATGGGTCCATATGCCGTCATCGGCACTGGCGCCGTTGGTGGTATTTTGATAGTTATTGGGTTTATACTTATGATGATCGCTAGGTGGCAGGGGGACCAGGCCGACCAGTGAGTCTGCGGTTACGGACTTCTTCCTCTGGGCTGCCTTCTTCGTTTCATTGAGTGGCTTTGCTCTAATGGGTATTGAATTAATAATGCCGATGAATTACTACGCATTGGCGACGACGTTCAGTATCCACATATTCCTGGTTGCCATGATGTTCGCCACAATGCCCTGGACCAAGTTTGGGCATGCGATTTACATGTACATATGGCAGTTATACGATAGGTATAGGACCTGGAAGGGCGTGGAGCTAGGTTGCTTGGGCCGTGGAGTGGCGAGTTAGCGAGAGAGCGCTTGAGTCCCACGTACCAAGCCATCCAAAGAAGCACTCATGAGGTGGTGTGCATGCCCTCCTACGTAATCCCAGCCAAGTGCACGGGTTGTGGGGACTGCGTTAACGTATGCCCGAGCCACATAATGAGGTTCACAAAGTCTGGAATATTCGGTAGGAAGGCGTATAACGCGGAGCCGGAGTCCTGCTGGGAGTGTTACAACTGCGTTAAGCATTGTCCGCAGGGCGCTGTTCAGATAAGGGGTTACATGGACTTCACACCACTTGGTGGTGCCGTTGAGGTTTATAGGGATGAAAAGACGAACAGGGTTTACTGGACGATTAGGTATAGGAATGGCACGGTTAAATACTTCGTATTCCCAATAAGGACAACGCCCTGGGGGGGCTCAATAAAGCCACCGCAGGAGTACCCAGAACCACTCAAGGAGTTCCTAAGGACGCCGTACCTATCCTGCGAGCATGAGCAACTTGGTGGTAATAAGCTCGGTGTTGAATTACCAAGGATGAAGGTTCCAGAGGTGGTTAAGGTCGAGGTGAGGGGGGGGTGAGAATATGACGAGGGTTAGGTATGTGGATGCGGACATCCTAATAATCGGCGGTGGGATGGCCGGCAGTGGAGCCGCTTGGGAGGCCAGGTATTGGTGCAGGAACTGTAGGATTGTATTGGCTGAGAAGGCGAATATTAATAGGAGCGGTGCGGTGGCGATGGGACTATCGGCAATAAACACGTACCTTGGCCTTAAGTGCAAGGAAAACACGGTTGAGGACTACGTTAAGTACGTCAGGGGTGACTTAATGGGTATTGTGAGGGAGGACCTAGTTTACGACTATGCGAGACATGTTGACTCAACAGTCCACCTATTCGATGAGTGGGGGGGACTACCAATATGGCCCGAGCCAAAGACTGGGTGCTATGTTAGGGAGGGTAAGTGGCAAATAATGATTCATGGTGAGTCCTACAAGCCGATAGTTGCTGAGGCAGCCAGGAAGGCCCTTGGTGATGAGAACATATTTAATAGGGTAATGGTTACGCACCTGCTTAAGAGCCCTGGCAACCCCAATAGGGTTGTTGGCGCCATAGGCTTTAACGTTAATGACGGCACATTTTACGTATTCAAGGCAAGGGCAACCATACTAGCCGCAGGTGGTGGCTCACAGATTTATAGGCCTAGGTCCCAGGGTGAGGGACTTGGCAGGAGTTGGTATCCGCCGTGGTCCTCGGCATCATCCTACGGCATGTTGATTGAGGCTGGCGCTGTGATGACGATGATGGAGGCCAGGTTTGTGGTACCAAGATTTAAGGACGGCTATGGACCTGTTGGTGCTTATCAGTTATTGCTTAAGACGAGGATCAGCAATGCGTATGGCCAGGACTTCTGGAAGCCCCCATGTCGATGAGATAAGGAAGCTATACAGCGGTAAAGGTAAGTACGTAGACTTACCCATTACTCCAACAACACTTAGGGTATTCGCTCAACGCCTTGAGTGGATGGCTGGCCGTGGGCCAAGCCTCATGAGGACTGACGAGACCGTTAAGAAGGGTACGGAGAGTGAGGCCATAGCGTATGAGGACTTCCTGGACATGACCATAAGCCAGGTAGTCATATGGCTGGGCAGAACCATGAACCTGCCGATAGGCCCTATGAGGTAATTACCACGGAACCCTACGTGATGGGTAGCCACGCCACTGAGTGCGGTGCATGGTCCAGCGGCCCTGAGGATCTGGCGCCCAGGAAGATCGAGGGTTTACCTGACGATAGAGGATACCAGTATTACTGGGGTTATAATAGGATGACAACGTTGGACGGCTTATTCTGCGCAGGTGATGCATGCGGTGCTAATCCGCATAAGTTTAGTAGTGGTTCATTTACTGAGGGCAGGTTGGCGGGTAAGTCCGCCGTATTATACGTGATGGATCACAGTGATGAGAAGGTTGAGGTGGATAAGGCGCAGGTCGATTCATTAATAGCCAAGGTAATGGAACCACTAGAACATTACCAGAAGGGTAAGTACAGCGTTGTCACTGGACCAAGCTACATGCACCCAATAGACCCAACTAAGATGTACTGGAAGCAGGGCTTGTTTAGGCTTCAGAAGATCATGGATGAGTACGCAGGTGGTTGGTCAACAATGTACATAACCAATGAGTGGATGCTTAATAGGGCACTGGAACTGCTGCAGTTCCTTAAGGAGGACTTCGCGAATTACGCAGCGGCCCAGGACTGGCACGAGTTAATGAGGGTTTGGGAGCTTTGGCATAGGATATTGACTGCAGAGGCCGTGATTAGGCACATGCTGTTTAGGAAGGAGACCAGGTGGCCTGGTTACTACGTTAGGGCGGACTACCCAGCGCTGGATGATGAGAATTGGCACGTATTCGTTAACTCAAGGTACGATGCAAAGACTGGGCAGTGGGAGTTATGGAAGGTGCCCGTGATTCACATAATAGAGTTCCCATGAGGTGGTCGGTATGAGTCTCAAGGTCTACATGCCACCCCCCCACACGGTGGAAAACTGGTGGATGCGGTGATTAAGGATAGGGATAAGGCCATTAACATGGCCGCCGGCGCGATACCCTACGACATAAAGGCCACTAGGGACCAGTGAGCGGCCTACCCATTAGGAACGTGTATAGGGAGATCATGTCCATTGCCTATGGCTTCTTCAGCCCACTGGATAGGTTCATGACTAGGAATGAGGTTGAGAATGTACTTAGGGAGAGGAGACTCCTCGATGGTTGGTTGTTCCCATTCCCAATAATATTTGATATTAATGAGGATGATCTGAAAAAGCTTGGTGTTAAGGAGGGTGATAGGTTATTACTTAGGCTTAAGGGACAACCGTTTGCAATACTTGATGTTGAGGAGATTTGGAGGTTTGATCCCAAGGACTTGGCTGATAGGACGTTTGGAACGCCGGAGAGGAATCCCGAGGTTGTTAAGAAGAGGTTTGATGAGAAACACCCCGGCTGGTTGATATATAGGAGTATGACCGGCACAGCATTGGCAGGTAAGGTGTACGTAATTAACGAACCCGTGTTTAAAGAGCCGTATAATAGGTTCTGGTACCCACCGGCTAAGTCTCGCGAGGAGATTCAAAGGAGGGGGGGCTGGAGAACAGTGATCGCTCACCAGACTAGGAATGTGCCACACACCGGCCATGAGCACTTGATGAAGAACGCGGCTTACCTAGCGATATTGAGCCGTGCCATGGAATACTCGTCAACGCCATAATCGGCGCGAAGAGACTCGGTGACTTCGTGGATGAGGCAATACTTGAGGGCCACGAGGCATTAAATAAGTACGGCTACATAAGCCCGAAGAGACACATAGTCACCTTCACACTGTGGGACATGAGGTATGGTAACCCACTCGAGTCGCTATTACACGGTATCATTAGGCAGAACATGGGTTGCACGCATCACATGTTTGGTAGGGACCATGCAGCCGTTGGTGATTACTACGACCCATACGCAACACAAATACTCTGGGAGAGGGGGGGAATACCAAGCTTCGGATTAAATGCGCCGCCTTACGACCTCGATAAGGGTCTTAAGATAAGGCCCGTCAATATCAAGGAGTTCTGGTACTGCCCGAAATGCGGTGAAATAACCTATAGCGATACGTGCGCTCACACGGATATAGCCCAGAGGTTCAGCGGTAGCTTCATTAGGGGGTTAATAGCTGAGGGCATTGAACCACCGCCAATAATCTTTAGGCCCGAGGTCTATAGGGTGATTGTTAAGTGGTGGAGGGTCTACGGCTACCCATTCGTTAATAAGAAGTACCTTGAGTTAAAGGAGAGGGAGCTCGAGATTGATGTACCACCAATGGAGGTGCCGTTGAGGAGGTGATGGGCATGCCCTATAAGATCTCCGTGATACTGGATAAGGCGAGACTCGAGAGGATAAGGGGGGACGCCTCTGGAGAAGTTGGTTAAGGATTTATACGGTGGCTATCTTAAGGTAATTGAACTTGAGGTCCCCCCCGACGACGTTGCCCAGAGGATCTTGAAGGAATTCCCAAGGGCTAGGATTGACGCCAGGGGCTTCATTGAGGAGACGCCTGTGGCCTTTAAGAGGGAGCTCTTTGAGGTTATTGCTCAGTTGAAAAGTGTTGGTAGGGAGGTCTTCGATGAATTATTGAAGCCTGAGAGACTAGGCAGGATTAAGGAGTTATCTGCTAAGGAGGAGGAGTACTTACCACCACCTATATTGCCTGAAGAGAAGTAAGAAGAGTACCTTGGTCTTATTAAAAATAGAAATATTTTCATTATAAGGTCTTACCTATGCTTCATAACTACGAGGAAGAGGTCATTAAGACACTAAGGGAGGAGCTTAGAGATCGAGGTATTAATGTTACCGATGAGCAAATTGATAAGGTTAAAATGTGCATAAGCGAATTGAGGAAGAGGCGCATACCGTTAGGTCAGGCTAAGGAGGTTGCCAGGTTAATTGCCCAGGTCCTTTCCGAAACTCCGCTTGCTGCATTGGGTATGGAGGATATTAGGCGGTTTTTATCGATGATTAGTTCATGTAGATTGGTTGGGTTTCAATTACGTAGGCATGAATCTATTTACTGCCCAATAATGGTACCCAGGGACTTCATTGGTGTTTCATTAATTACAGTATTAACGCAGTTAGGCAACGTAACCCTATTAATAAAGAGAGTTGGCGAGCTCATAAGTGATAATGCGTATTACGCAGAGGATGTAATACTCGTTGGTTACTTTGACGTGAATAACGTGATGTGGTCCCAAAGGTTTGACCCGGGCCTCTACTTAGTTGAGGTGAGTAATTCGTTTGTCGATAATGTTAATGTCACGGTAGATGTAATGACGTGCATATTAAATACTAAGAAGAATCCTTAAATAGAGATACGCCCTTTATTTATAAGGGATTTTATTTAATGCATTTTATGCACTGATCAAATCATATTTATTCATCTGAATATATACGTAACTGATGAACACTATGTTGATGAATAGACCTATAATTAGTGATGATCACGTTAATACTATTCGATTACTACGGCAGCGTCTCCAGTCCGAGATGGATATTGACGATACCACCAAGGATCTATTGGCTTATATTATTTATAACGAACCAGTGACGTTATACAGGATTTCCAAGAATACGAGGTTTGCCATCTCAACGGTTTACAAGAAGGCTAGGAAAATGATTCAATATGGGCTAATAAGGTCATTAAGTATTGGTGAAGTCAATAGTGAGAGAAATATGTACGTATCAACGGTTAAGGGCCTATTGACGTGTCTGGCCCTCAATTGCGTTGACGATGAAGGTATGATTTTTAATAAGCTATGTCAAAAATGGCATCTAAGGAGTTATTGTTGTCAAAGGGTCATGAAGATAATAAATGTGTTACCTGCGTTGATAAGCATTGATGGCAGTATTATGAGAGTAATTGATGACCCCAGAACAGTCATGATGATAATACTCGAGCGTAGAGATCAATTAAAGTCATTAATTAGGTACGATCTACTTAATGATATAATTAACATAGCGATGCATTATTTAATTAATAGGTTAATTATTGATGGCGGTATAATTACGAAATCATCAATCCTAATTGGTAATGATAAATTCGTGATTAATATAGGCCTTGATGGTAACATGTATGTTTACATGTGCAGGCTTTGCGGAAAATCATGCATGGGTATGCGAATACCAAGTGATTGCCATGATTGTGTTTTACTACGTGAAATTAAGGAATTGAGGAAGATTCGTATTTTAGAATAACCTGGGATTTTACATGCCATGTGTAATAACCATTATTTAATTACCATAAACCAATAGGTTAAGTAATAGGTGATTATTATCCCGATTTACGTTGTTGGTGCAGGTCCTTGGGATCCCGAGCTTATTACCGTGAAGGCTATTAAGGTATTGAGGAGGGCTGACGTTGTGTTTTACGGTTCCTTAGTTAATGAGGAGATAATAAGCATGTATGCGCCGAATGCCAGGAA
Organism: Vulcanisaeta distributa JCM 11216; assembly: GCF_001315985.1. Taxonomy (GTDB): domain Archaea; phylum Thermoproteota; class Thermoprotei; order Thermoproteales; family Thermocladiaceae; genus Vulcanisaeta; species Vulcanisaeta distributa_E. Next base: position 107,027 of record NZ_BBBI01000005.1, on the reverse strand, counting down.
GATATTCATGGGACATGTAAGAGGCGATGCGCATAGGGAGTACGTAATTAAGGCGATAGAATTAGCAGGAAAGGACTTAACGTGGTCTTCCTCAAGAATGGTGACCCAGTAATATTTGGCAGGGGAATTGAGATTTGCAGGGATGCCCTACGTAATGGTGTTCCCTGTGAAATAGTGCCGGGGGGGGTCAGTAGTTTTACGGCAGCCGCAGCCAAGTACATGGTTGAATTGAGGGGGGGTGTGGTTGCGTTGATGGCGTATCCAGACATTGACTACGATGTTAAGGCTGACGTTAAGGTCGTCTTCATGGGCACGAGGATGATTAAGGAATTAATTAGTAAATTAGATGGTGATCACGAGGTTTTAATAGTTAGTAGGGTTACATACCCAGACGAGGAGTTTCATAGACTCAATAATGGCTCTGACATTGATGATGTGAAGGCCCCCATCACTCATCTTCATATTGAGGCGTGATAGGCATGGAGGTGACAGTGCCTAGGCTTGTCGTGGCTTCATATAAGGGTAAGAATGGTAAGACCGCAGTAACCCTAGCATTGGCTTACGCTTTAATTAAGGCAGGGCTTAAGGTATCCATGTTTAAGGTTGGTCCTGACTACATAGATCCAAGCTACCACTCAGTAATTGTGAATGCGCCAAGTAGGAACCTGGACTACGTGCTGATGGGTGATAAGGTAGTAACGAGGTTTTATAGGTATTCCCTGAACTCAGACATCGCTATCATCGAAGGTGTATCAGGGCTTTACGATAGCGTTGATGGTATCAGTGAGGTGGGTAGCACCGCCCAAATAGCTAAGCTGCTCAGGGCGCCCATTGTGTTTGTCATTAATGGGGGGGAGAGGATTAATAGGACTGTGAGGGCGATAATTAGGGGGGGTTGAGGGATTTTGATCGTGAGGTGAAGATCGTGGGCGCCATAGTTACCAATACTACGCCGAGGCAGATTGATAAATTGAGGGTTGCCGTGGAGAGTGAGGGCTTGGAGTTCCTCGGTTATGTACCAAGGAGTGATGACATTGAGGATATAATGCAGTATAGGCACCTGGGGGGGCTGATACATGCTGAGGAGATCAATAGGCAACGCTTAGTTGATGTATTTAATGAAGCGTCGAATTTTATAGATGTTAACAAGGTCATTAAGGTAGCCAGGGAGTACTCAGAACCTCTTAACGTAAGGGATGACGTAAGTCCCGAGACGTCTAACATTGTTCGCAACGAATTAAGGGTAGGCATATTAAGTGGGAGGGTGTTTACATTCTATTACCCAGAGATGATAGAGAGGATACAGTCCTTCACGAATAATATTAAGTTTATTGACCCAGAGGTTGATCAGGGACTTGGCGACGTAGACCTGTTATTAATTGGTGGTGGTTTTCCTGAGGTTTATGGGGAATACCTTGAGAGGAATAGGGCGCTTAGGGCTGATGTACGTAGATTCATAGATTCAGGGAAGTACCTATATGCTGAGTGCGGTGGTTTGATGTACCTGACGAACTCGATAGTCTACAATAATGAGGAGTACGAGATGGTAGGCGCCATAGACGCTGTAACGATAATGCGCAAAAGACCTGTTTGGTACGGCTACGCAAAGGCCAGGATAATTAGGGACTCCATTATTGGTGATGCCGGCACTGTAATAATGGGTCACGAATTCCATTACTCCTCATTAATCCTGCATGGGAATTACGACTTCGCCATTAAGTACGAGAGGGGGGGCGCGGGGGGGTAAATGGATTTGATGGATTCCAAATAAACAATGCATATGCCCATTACCTGCACATTCATCCGGACACGTATGACGTGGTTGGTAGAGTCATTAGGAGATTGCTAAATGATAGGCGGCTTAGTTAAGTATGTAATCATTACCGCACTGCATGGCTAATACCTTAGCTTCGCCATCGCTCATGAACGCCACAGCCCTACATCCATTTATGACCGTGGTGGGGAAGTACTCAATCAATGCCTTGGCAATAACCCTCCTAGCGTTATTAACGGTATTCCTATCCCCCCCATACATATTAATTAACTCTTCATACAATGAATCAGTGGTTGCCATTTTAAGATTGCTGGGTAATATGAAGAGAACGTTCCTGGGATACTCCTGGTAAAGCGCCATTAATTCATTACTAAGTCTCCCCCCCTTACTACTCAAGTAGAGTAGCCTTACGTAACTCTCAATCTCATAATCACCAAACCCCCCCACTAAACCCCCCCCAATTACCCCCCCTAATAGCGTTAATCGCTGCCTGCGCAGTATCCCGGTCTATATCGCCAATATGCATGAAATACGCAAAAAGAAGAGCTAGGTAACCACCAACGCTTATTAAGTACTTATTCCTACTGACCCTCTCAAGCAATCCCATAATCTCCAGCTCAGAGACCTTCCTGTAGAATGTAGCCTTACTAATATGCCCAGCTAATGACAACCATAATGGGTTTGGCGCATCATCCCTCATATTCTCACGAACGGCATGAAGTATTAGTTTTAGAATCATCAGATGCACAATGTCAATACTAATTCCAGGCATCATCTAGGATTTCCCAATAGTCAAATTAAAAATGCTTATTTCACGTGGAATTAATTTTAAATCTCACAATTATGAGACTAGGCAATAATGATTAAACAATGCATAGAGCTTAATCTGCCCAATGAACTTAATGAACTTGTTAAGAACGCCATAGGCCTAGTCAAGGTGTATGGTCCAAATAGTAGGGTTAAAGAAAATGCTGAGTTATTCATCAAGGCTCATATAGTACCAATCAATGCGTTTGTCGATTTCAATAATAATGCTATTAAAATTAAGATTAATACTGAAGGTAAATTAATCATTAAGGGGGGGCATTGATAGTACTAAGTGATGGTAAGCCATGCAAATCACGAGTAAGGAAAGAGTACCTAACATTACTAAGTACCTACCTTAATCATGAGTTAAGGCTATTAATGATGTTTCGTGGGTACCTCCTTTGTGGTGATGTACTTAACTACTTAATATGGGCTTATGATAAGATAACCAATAGTAACCTTATTAGTAAATTAACTAATTATGGAATTAAGGAGAGAGCCGTTATAAAGGCGTTAAATGAATTATTTAATTTAGTTACTTGTAACTTACTTAATTATTCAATGGGAAACCAAATATACGTAAATTATAATGTACCCGAAGAAATCCTTAGAACTATTAATGGTTCAGTACTCATATTATTGAGGGTAAGTGATGACTGTACTTATGTGGGTCTATACTAGCTTAATCCATTACATTATGTTTCACGTAAATTGTGGAATAGCATTAATAAAGAACTTTACATAAATATTATTGTGGATAATGCCAGTATAGTAAATAGTATTATCGAGAATGCAATAACTAAGGTTAGGCTATTTGAACCTAACTCATTGATTAGAGAGAGGGCTGATATTTTCGTTAAGATACACCTGGTCCCAATGGATCAATTAATTAAGATAGAGAAAGGTGCAATAATTCCTAGTGCATACATAATTGACCTGGCACTGATAGGCCCCTCAGTGGCACGTGTGAAGGAGTACTTAGACATGCATGAGGATGGTTCATTAACCCTTGGTAGGAGGATGGGTAAGGTTAAGAATAAGGAGCAATTGCTTATTAATTACATTGATTTAGTAATGAGGACATTAAGATTCTTCAATAATTACTTCGTGTGTAGGCATGTACTTGACCACGTTGCCTGGGCATACGATGAGGTGATGAACAATAGCGCTGTGATTAAGTTATTTAGGGATGAATTAAGGGATAATAAGGAAGTTGATAAGGCGCTGAATGAATTATCAAAGCACATGGTTGCGGTAATTACCGATTTCTACAATGGACTGAGGAGTTGGGTTCTTAATAATGAATTGAGGAGACCGTCATACACTCAGTACTTCATTGTCAATGAGATACTCAAGAGATTACTGGTAAGTGAGTATTTAGTGGTGATTGAGGCTAACGAGGATTACTATTACCTTGGTCTCCTTAGGGATGCGTCATTGATTAATACGATAGTCAGGTTAAGTTAAGTGAATTTTACTAGGCAATTCTATTCATTATTATTTATTAATTATCAATGTTATTGAATTTTATATTAATTTAATTTCCATAATGTGGAATAAAGTTTATAAGGTCTCATTACGTCAAAAACATAACTTTATTATGTCGTCTGAAAAGTCTCGTAATTATGAGACTATGTCCGTGGAAGAGGTTTTACGAGAGTTAAGCACTAACAAGCACTGCTCAGTGAGACCGAGGTCAGTGAGAGGGTTAAGAAATACGGCTATAATGAGGTACCCGAGAAGAAGGAGCACCCAGCGAAGAAGTTCGCTAAGAAGTTCACGGGCTTCACGGCGTGGATGCTCGAAGCAGCGATGGTGATTTGTATAATACTTGGCTTAACAATAGACCCTGCTAGGTTAATCGATGCTACATAATCGCGGCATTACTCGTCGTTAATGCATTAATAGGTTTCATTCATGAGGAACACGCTGCGAGGGCTGTTGAATTACTTAAGCAGAGGCTTCAGGTGATGGCTAGGGTCCTTAGGAATGGCTCCTGGCAATCATTACCGGCTAGGTTGTTAGTTCCTGGCGACGTAATTAGGGTTAGGGCAGGGGACATAGTGCCTGCGGATGCTAAGATAATAACCAATGAGGAGGTTGAGGTTGATCAATCGGCACTTACTGGGGGGGAGAGTATGCCAGTGGCTAAGAAGAGGGGGGGTGATGTAATGTACTCCGGCTCAATAGTGAGGAGGGGGGGTGAGGCAACCGCGGTCGTCGTTAGGACGGGGGGGCTCAACACGTACTTTGGCAGGACAGTGCAGTTGGTTCAGACGGCTAGGCCTAAGCTCCATATGGAGGAGATAATATCCAGGGTGGTCTCAGCCCTACTGATCATGGTTTCAATACTCGTAATAGTCATGTTCCCACTAACCTACTTCTACCTACATAGTCTAATGTTCCTGGCAGACTATGTACTGCCCCTGGCAATAATGCTAGTAGTATTCGCAGTACCGGTTGCGCTACCCGCCATGTTCACTGTAACCATGGCAGTTGGAGCCCAGGAAATGGCTAGGAGAGGCGCCTTAATAACGAAGCTCAGCGCGGTCGAGGATGCGGCATCCATGACCGTACTCTGCGCGGATAAGACGGGTACATTGACGTATAATAGGCTCACAGTAACCCACGTAGTACCCATGAAGGGTTACTCTGAGGATGATGTACTGCTTTACGGTGCATTGGCGAGTCAGGAGGCTAATCAGGACCCAATAGATCTGCCTTCATAAGGGCTGCCAGGGAGAGGAAGCTTCCAATTAATGACTTTGATATTAAGGAGTTCAAGCCATTTGACCCATCGACTAGGCGCACGGAAGCGCTAGTAATTGATAGAAATAACGGTGGTCGCATGTTCAAGGTAGCCAAGGGGGGGGCCGTGAGGACTTTAGCTGAGGAATTGTGTAAGGTTAAGCTAGGTGAGGATATTGAGAATGTAATGAACTCCTTCGCGGCAAGTGGCTATAGGACACTTGGTGTGGCTAAGTCCGAGGATGGCAATAACTGGGAAATGGTTGGTTTAGTGGCGCTCTATGACATGCCCAGGGAGGATACGCCCAAGTTAATTCAGGAGCTTAGGAACTTGGGTGTTAGGGTTAAGATGCTGACTGGTGATGCCAAGCCCATTGCTAGGGAGATTGCTAAGATGATAGGCTTGGGTGAGAACGTGGTGTCAGGTAAGGAATTAAAGGAATTGCTGGAGAAGGACCCACAGAGGGCGGCTAAGCTTGCTGAGGAGGCTGACGTGTTTGCCGAGATTTACCCAGAGGATAAGTACTTCATTGTTAAGAGCCTTCAGGCAGCTAAGCAGATAACCGGCATGACGGGCGACGGCGTCAACGATTCGCCAGCCTTAAGCAGGCGGAGGTTGGTATAGCCGTCAGTAACGCAACCGATGTCGCCAAGGCTGCGGCCAGCGTTGTGCTGACTGTGGAGGGCCTTGCCGGAATTGTGGAGCTCGTTAGGATTGGTAGGTCCACCTTCCAGAGGATTGTTACGTGGATATTGAATAAGATTGTTAAGACCTTTGAGATAGCCGTATTCGTAACCCTGGCATTCCTAATATCGGCATTGTTCTGGCATAACCCAATATACGCAGTCTCAGCCCTCGACGTAACCCTCTTCCTATTCCTAATAGACTTCGTCACGATATCCCTATCCACAGACAACGCTAAGGGATCACCAACGCCAGAGAAGTGGGATGTGGCTAAGCTCGTGAAGCTTGGCGTTGGGCTTGGGGTATTCACGGTTGCTGAGATGTTTGGTTTATTATTCCTGGCCCTGGACTACTTCCACATAAATAGTATACATGTGCTACATACATACTACTTCACGGCGATGATGTACATGGGCATACTCACGCCATTCATCGTTAGGGAGAGGGGGCCCATTCTGGGTTTCAAGACCAGGTAAATGGCTGACAATAGCATCCGTAGTGGATATGGTCGTGGTCGCATTCATAGCATTGACAGGACTACCTGGGCCATGGGGGGGACATTTATTAACACCAATAACCTGGCAGGAATATGCGGCAATAACGCTCTATTGCCTATTCGTTAACTTCACAATTAATGATAGGGCGAAGTTAATGCTTGGGAGATTTGGCATTTCTAGGTAATGATGTAAATACGTTATATAAAAATAAAAGTAGCTGTTCATATTTATATTCAATTCTCTTAATTATTAATTATTTATGAATAATTATTAATCAATGCATTCAATTATTATTAAATTATTCAATAATTTTCAAGATAATTATTAAATTATTTCCCGTTTAACGTACAGTGTTGTGTAACAATATTTATATATCATGGAGTCAAGTTTTTGACTAATGATGAGCCTCGTATTTAATTTACTCAGGATGCTAGAGTTTATATTGGCCGGCATTGTGGCTGGTTTACTCGGTGCCCTGGCCGGACTTGGCGGCGGTGTTGTCCTGACGCCGGTACTGACATTATTCTTGAGCGTACCGATAATATATGCCACAGGTTCTGCATTAGTATCGACAATATCCACATCGGCCGGTTCAGCTAGTGTTTACGTTAGGAGGAGATTGGCTAATGATAGGATAGGCATTAGCCTAGTAACGGCGACGACCACGGGCGCGATAATAGGCTCGTTAACTGCGAACTACGTATATACTCATCACCTCACCTGGATAATATACGTAATATTTGGTTTGGTGCTCCTGGCGTCAATAGTCCCCCCCACGGTACAGAGAAGTACCTGTGAATTGCCGCCACCGAGGAATCCTGACTGGTCCACGAAGGCGTTTAGGCTCTATGGTGTGTGTTATGACCCAGCACTGAAGATTTGGTACAGGTACTGGGGTGTTCGTTGGTGGCTCGGTTGGTTGATTATGCTCTTCGCAGGCTTTATTAGTGGTTTGTTGGGTATTGGTAGTGGCGCACTCAAGGTCCTCGCCATGGATTGGGGAATGAACCTGCCCATGAAGGTGAGCACAACAACAAGCAACTTCATGATAGGAGTAACAGCGGCAACAAGCGGCTCGCTTTACTGGTTCTTTGGTTACATAAGCCCATTCATAGCCGCATGCACGGCAATTGGCGTACTACTTGGTTCAAGGATTGGCACTAGGATGCTCATGTACGTTACCAATAGGCAGGTGAGGTGGGTCTTCGTCGCAATACTGGCTTACCTGGGCTTTAGGATGGTCCTTAGGGGGGGCCTCGGTAGGGAGGGCGTACTGCCAATAACGTCAATGGAGAGAAACATAGTTGCTGCGATATTCGCATCAATAATAATTATTTCCCTATACTTCGTCTTCACATATAAATACAAAGAGACTCAGGACATCACGTTAAGCATCTACCAAGCACAGCCTGAGAATCCGGGAAGGATTGAGCTTAAGTTCATAAATATAACAAGTAATCTCTTAAAGTACGGGGGGGTCTTCATAAGCATAGCCCTACTGGTCATAGGTCTTATCCTTATCTTTGCGCATGGTAGCGGGTTGGGAATTCCACTTAATAAAATCATTGACCCGAGTAGTCGTGTTGATACATCAATGATAACAATAATGGAAGTTATTAATGGCGACCTAAGGCTTGATGGGCTGAGTCTAATGTTAACGGGATTACTTATATTAATAGCGATACCAGTAATCATGGTTGCGTTGAACCTTATTAGGTTTATAATGGAGAGGGATACGTTATACACGGTACTTGCGGCAATAACCCTGGTCAACCTATTCCTTGCAATATTCGTATTACCTATACTCATACTCCATAAGTAGGGCGGTTAATATGTACGTAATCGCCCAAGCCCTGATTACCCTGGGATTAATAGCGACCTGCGGATTAATAGCGGGCCTGCTCGGGGGTTTGCTTGGGCTTGGTGGTGCCGTTATATTAACACCACTATTAACGATACTGTTGAATCTACCAATTCAGTACTCCGCAGGTATTAGTCTCGTGTCTGCAATATCCACATCAATAATGGCTGGTTCCAGGTTCTTAAGAATGGGATTACCAAACACTAAGGTTTTCATAGCACTGTGCTCGGCAAGCACGACAGGGGCCATAGTAGGGTCATTAATGGCATATCACATAATAAATTCAGGCTATAACTGGGTACTTTACCTAGTATTCAGCGGCATCATGTATATGGCAATGGCCCTCGTAATAAGGCCTAGGCAACACGTGATGACCGCATTACCAATAAGCATAAGAGATTCTTATGTAATTGCTGGGTCCTACCTGGACCAGGCATTGAAGGTCTACGTCAATTACGGGGGGGTAAGAAGGAGTAATTTAATGAAAGCGTGGGGGGGAGTGATGCTCTTTGGAGGGTTGATATCGGGTCTCCTCGGGATTGGTGGTGGGCCAATAAACATGCTTGCCCTTTACTGGGCTGCCGAGTTGCCGATAAAGGTGGCCTCAGCAACCAGTAACTTAATAGTTGGCGTGACGGCGGCGACCAGCGGAACGCTTTATTGGTTCTTCGGCTATATACAGCCGTTCATGGCCATGGCATCGGTAATAGCATAGTAATTGGCGCAAACATGTCAACGCACATACTGCCCAGGGCTAGGGGATCAACAATAAAGGTACTACTACTCTCAATATTCTCATACCTAGCATACAGAATGCTCCTATCCGGGCTCAGGAGGGGGCGGTATCTTCGTATTACCAATTAATCTTGAGTACATAACATCATTCATGGTACTAATAGTAACGCTGGGGATATTATTTGCATTGCGTAAGTACATAAGCGAGTGAAAAGCATTACAACCACCTAATGGGTATATGCTGTGCATCGTAAGGAAGGCTTAAATCCGAAGGCGTGGCATTCATAACAACATGGGATTAACATTATCACCAACCATTACGGAGCTACTGAGGACACTGGCCGGTGATAAGGATATTGAGGAGTTTATCATTGACCTAATAGCTGAGAGGCTCGACCCTCCACGTAGGATTGAACTGTACTTGAAGCTTCATGGAGATTACCTTAGAGTTGCCGAGGAGCTTTATGCTAAGGGCGATTTGGTGCAGGCTAGTGAGAAGTACTGAGGTGCCGTGACGGCCCTGCTTAATATCGTTGGTGAGAAATTAGGAATGCCCCATTATAGTCATAGGGACCTTAGGGAAATAGCATCTTACCTAACAGAGGTGACCCATGATCCTGAATACACCAGGCTATTCTCAAGTGTTGAGACTCTACATGCAAATTTCTACCATGGCTTACTAGGTAAGGCGTCCTTTGATGTCCATAGGGAGGATGCCATTAAATTAATTAATAAACTGAAGACATACCTAAACATAAACACTTAAATTGACTGTCACTACCTTATGGTATGTATGAGTGAGTCATTAAATGATGCCGCCAAGGCGCTGGAGGCAGCCATCGCTGAATTGAATGAGTACGCCAAGTCTAGAGACCCAATGCTACTTAGGGATGCAGCCGAGAAGGGTGGTTAGCAGTTAGTAAGGCTATTGAGGCCTTGCTCAGAGCTAAGGGTATTGAAGCCAGGACGTATAGGGAGAGAAGGGACGCTTTGAGCAGGCTTGGCCTGGATTATCTAAGGGATAGGTACGCAGCTAGGGAGAAGTTTCTACACATTGATTGCTTTTATGATGGTCTGTGCGACGAAGAATTCGTGAGGAAGGAGTTGGATAAGGTCAGGGAAATGATAGATGAGGTGAGAGAACTCATTCTGAGCCCGTAAAATCATGTAGAAAGGGATTAAATAAACATAGCGATTTTATCCCTGTGGCATTAGTGTTATCACCGACGATTGCGGAACTACTTAGGGAGTTGGCTGGTGGTAGGGATATTGAGGAATTCATAATTGACATAGTGACGGAGAGACTTGACCCACCGCGTAAGTTTGAGGTTTACCTAAAGTTGAGCGAGGATTATCTTAAGGCTGCCGATGAGTTGTACAATAAGGGTGATTTAGCTCAGGCCGGCGAGAAGTACTGGGGGGGTGCGGTTACGGCTTTACTCAACGCCATAGCTGAACAAAGGGATTGGGAGCACTACAGCCACAGGGACTACGACGTAATAATTGGAAGGCTGTACAAGGAGACTAAGGATAAATCAATCCTAACGAACTTCAGCATGGCCGAGAGACTACACACAAACTTCCACCACAAATTCATGGATAGGAAGGAATTTGAGGCGCATAGGAAGGCTGTGTTTGAGTTAATAGGGAAATTGAGAGAATTTTTGAAGAATCTAAATAAAACCTAATCCCTGTAGTAATATAGTATCTTGATTCTTTATCATGTTGGGCAGGGTTTCATTACTAATCAACGAGCAGAAACCTTTCATCCATTATTGTACATGTAGTGCGGGCAATTAAAATTAACTCGGTTAACGAGAAGCCCGTTATTATAGCATATAAATGGCGGAATAGAAACAATCAAGAAATAGAACAAGGAACTGGCGGCCCCCCCGGTGGGATTTGAACCCACGACCTACGGCTTAGAAGGCCGCCGCTCTATCCATGCTGAGCTACGGGGCCAAGTATGGTGTAGATTATTGATTTTTTAGTTTTTCTCGTCTAGATCCTCAAGACGCTTATCGTGAAGCCGTACCTCCCCCCCTCCTCACCTGGTTTTATTATGGTTAATCCCATACCATTGTGGTACGCATCCGGCGCACCGCTCATTGGCTCTATGGCAACTGCGTTGGGTACTCCCGTGAATACTTGGACATAGGGCATGTTGCGCCTTACTATCCTTATCATTGAGTATTGGGATTCTAACGTTATATCGCCACTTATTAAGAAGCAATCATCAAACTCCCTCCTTACAGCATCGCCTAAGTTAAATGGTATTAATCTACCAGTTGGTATTTTGTTAATCGACTCGCAAATCCGTACATCTCCTTGGACACTCATCCTCCAATTATCACCAACTATGAAGTATGGGTGGGCACCAACAACTAGCGGTGCGTTTCTGAGTCCCGTATTTCGTACAATAATCTCAACATTAAGACCGTCATCATTAAGTGCGTACTTGATTATTGATGTTAATTCAGTCGGGTAACCAGGGTGATTAAGAACATACCTAAGTGCTACATTATCCTCACCTATGGATATGACGTCCCACTCCTCATTCAGGACGAGCCCATGAATTGCGTGGCCCTCCTCATTCCTGGGCAGGTAATACCTTACACCCTCAAACTCGTACTCCCCCCCACCTCTCACCCTATTTGCGAATGGTATCATTATCGCCATACCACTCCACGTCGGTTTGTCAGGATTACCTGGCAGTATCACGTCCTTACCCAAGACAGACCACTTGAGTAAATACGCACCTCTCCTGCATATTACGGCTTGGGAAACATTATTACCCAGTTCGACGCACTCCACAGTCAACGCCTCATCCGCATACTAATTTATTTTTCGTACCCTGCCTGTGAAAAATACTTTTAAATTGATTATTTGATCAAGCCGTAATGAGTAAGGCGAAGACCGCTGGTAAGGCTAGGGTGGAGACTACTACCCAGGCAATGCCTACCGTACCACTTGACGTGAGGGTTACGCAGTGGATTGCCATACTCTCAGCCATAGCCTCCTTCACATTACTCGCCTACTACCTAAGGCTATACCCCCCCGTGTTACTCTATGGCTGGTATATAAACGAGTTCGACCCATACATAAGGCTCTTCATGACCGAGCAAATGCTTAAGTACGGAACTATCAGGGGGGGGCTCCTCTGGTGGCTTCATAAGGGCTACGGCGCATTATTCACGCATTTTTGGTATCCATGGGGGGGTGTTAATTGGACTATAATACTATCGCCAGGTGTTTCCTGGCTCGGTGTACTTGCGTATAAGGTATTATCGCACTTCGGCTTTGACCTACTACAATCAGTTATTTTACTCCCAGCAATAGCCAATGCGGCAGTCGTCCCAGCGATGTTTTACCTCGGCTATAGACTTGGTGGCAAGTACGTTGGCCTTTTGGCGGCTTTATGGTCCGTATTTACCACGATGTTTCTACAGAGGGGGGGTACAGCCGGTTGGTTCGCGGCTGAGCCAATATTCCAATTCATAGCCACCTTAGGTATAGCCTTCTATATTGAGTCCTTAACTAGAAAGGATAATTATTGGATTCTCTTTGCCATACTCTCGGCAATATTTAATGGGATAACAACTTGGGTGTGGGGGGGTTCCTACGTATTCCTATGGAATTTCTACGGCTTATTCACAATAGTAATACTACTTTACCTGCTCATTAGGATAGCTAGGAGACAAAACTTACCATTCACCATTGATAAGCTAGTCATAACCTACGTACTCACTGACCTTGGGTTCTCGGCCTTTGTAGCTATAACGCCTAGGTACGGCTTCCACACATTAATATCCGGAATGGGTGGTGTGGCAAATGCCGCATTGCTATTTTCAATAATAGCCTACGTCCTAATTAAGCTATACCCAAGGTACCCGAGGATCATGGTTCCAGTGGTCAGGTACTTCCTCATAGCCATAGTCGTGCTCGTGGTTGCCGTAATCGGACTAAGCTTCACATCGATAGGTGGTAAGTTCCTTGGTGCATTATCACCACTCGCCAGGAGCGCCATTGTGCAAAGTGTTGCTGAGCACTCCCCCCCATCACCTCTTCAACAAAGTATGTATAATGTCTCAATAACAGTACCATTCGTAATATACACAATACTACTCTCGATAATGTCACTATCACTCCCAGCAATACTAATTAGCCTTGGGTCCTTGGCAGCTGCGTACTTCGCGTCGTCTGAGGTCTGGCTATTCATGCTGCTCGGGCTATTCTGGGTGCCTGCCACGGCATACGGCTTCGTGAAGCTCACGGAACTTGCGCTAAATAGGCGCATCCTCGTTGGCCTATCCATAGCGGCGCTGCTCGGTGTCGTACTAGCCATTGCCCTGGTAGTCAATATACAGCCTGCCCTATCAATGTCCATAATGCCTCAGCAAATAGTTAGTACAGTATCGCCGCCAATACCAACACCCGACTGGTTAGATGCACTTCGATGGTTATCCTATAACACGCCCACAAACGCAACCGTGCTTTCATGGTGGGATTATGGGTACTGGATCTCAATAATAGGAAATAGGACCAGCTTGGCTGATAATTCAACCGTAAACAGCACGCAGATAGCCTTAATAGGTAGCTTCTTCATGTCTAACCCATATAATTATACGGGCGTTCTGGAGAAACTAAATGAACTTCATGATCCCCAGTACATATTAATCTTTGAGCCATACACAATGATAATCGTAAACGCATCAAGTTACTACAACAACTATTATGGGGGGGCAGAATCATTATACCCGGAATTATGCATTCTCATACCTGAGTATCCGGCGGGTGGCGACTTGCAAAGAGTTATTGGATGGCTAGGATAGCCGGCTATACTAACAATTACATATTTAGTAACTTCATATCGTACGGGCAAGTTAATTTACCAGGTATATTAAACAGTTATATTTATGTACCATATGCTAATGATACGTTGAATTACTACGCAGCTTACAATGTAACACTCTACAACCTAATGTTTAACTCAGAGGTTACTGAATCGTCATACTTCGTATGGGCCACGTGTACGTCTAATGGTATACCGGCCTTTTGGGCATTTGAAAGTGTACCCGTGCTTATGCCGGGAGCAAACTACACCCTGAAATTAGAGTATTTTCCTACACCTGGTTATAATGGGCCATCAACACCTCCATACCTCCTACTGCAACCACCGCCCTGGGCTCAATTGGTCTATGTATCTAGGCCGTATGGTTGGGTTATAATCTATAAGATTAATTATAGTGTTCTTGAGGCATTAGCACGTAATCAAACACTGACACAGTAACTTACTGAGTTTTAGGACCGGTTGGCCCTGAAATTATTGCATTTATAATATCCTGATTAAGTCTAATCTTACCGCTCATTATCTTCATAATCAACCTATATCTACCGTACTTATCATCAGGTGAGTACTTGGGTGGATGCGGTACCTCGAGTTCGCCGCCGCAGTATGGGCACTTATCCTTCCTCATTGTGTACCTACCGCACTTCCTGCATCTCCTCATTATTGAATCCATAACCAACACCCAAAACTACTCACTTATTCTTGTGAAACTTGCCTCACCACCCCCCTCTTCTTAATCTCGGTGGTGACCAGGTTAACCACGTCCTTGAGTAACTGCTCGAGCTTCTTTGGATCCTTACCAACAATGTCTATCCTATACCTAGGGGGGGGACCGATTGTGTATATCTTAACGCTTTCGGCACCCTCCTTTCTGGCTAATTCCATGGCCTTGAGCAGTACGTCCCTAACATGCTTAACACCGTCAGGCTTAATACTAATTACCCTAATTATTCCAGAAATCTCCATGGGCTCAACCTCAACCTCTCCTTGGCAATCTCCATAATGGCATTAATAACATCATCACTAAGGCCTAATTTCCTAAGGTCATCAGGG
The DNA here is from genome assembly GCF_001315985.1 of Vulcanisaeta distributa JCM 11216. Lineage (GTDB taxonomy): Archaea > Thermoproteota > Thermoprotei > Thermoproteales > Thermocladiaceae > Vulcanisaeta > Vulcanisaeta distributa_E. Next base: position 92,018 of record NZ_BBBI01000005.1, on the reverse strand, counting down.
CCGTACTTAACCACGTTCTCGAAGATCGATAAGAAGTCCCCCCCGTAGTAATCCTCCAGTTTCCATCCAAACTCCTGAAGGGCCTTGTCAAGTGGTATGTTTAATTTCTTGGCAACAAGTTCAAGTAGCTTAATACCCCTGAGTGTTCTCTTCCACCTGGTCAGTTTTTCTTTTTTCTCCTCCTCCCTAACCTTCCTGAATGAAACATCAACGAGTTTTCTCCTGGCATCAACCTGATAACTCTAAACACGGTCTTTTGCCCAGGCCTTAAGTAATCTTTAATGTCGTGAAACCAGGACTGAACAACCTCATTGATTGGTGCATATGCCTCTAAACCTCCATACTCATCCAGAAGCACGTATGCCCCATGCTCCAATATCCTATATACTGTCCCAATAACCAGTTCACCAATGTCAGGTAGTTCCTTCCTTGCAACCCTGACCGTTAATACATTCTTCTTAATGTCATCTACCTTCTCTTCCCTCTTGCTCATCGTCTATGAAAGGAATGAGACTCAATTTATATCTTTTCACTATTTTCATTCGTAGGTTGCCACTACCGTTGCCCCCCCAACAATCCTACCCTTACCGCCAGTGGGCTCTATGAGAACGTTGCCGCAGACCAAGCACCTAACAACCATGGCCGGCCTATCAAAGACCACCTGCTCATTACCGCAATTATTACACCTAACCCTCAGGAACCTTGACCTTGGCCTTGGAACAAGGACCGAACGCCAGTTAGTGGGCATGGCCACCTCACCTTGTCTCAGCCAACTCAAGTTTCTTCAATCTACCTATCGGTCTCATCAACACATAGCCGCATTGCCTACATTGAAGCTTAACGACAATCTTCTTCGTAGTCTTGGCAAACCTCTTCTGCTTGGGCTTCCTGCTGGAGCCATAACCCTTAAGCTTTCTCAAGTATCTCCTCTGGCCCTCAGACAAATCCCTCCTCTTTCCATGGCTGTAAATAGTCACTGTGTGCTCCGTGTACGTATTACACCTTGGGCAATAAACCCTCACAACCTTGGGAAACTTCACGAAGTACCACAGGATAAGACCCCCCCTTTTATATTTTTACCTCCGTTGAATTAACGCACAATATCAACAACCCCCCCCTACGCAGTAGTTCCTCGGCATCACTCCTAGGCATTACCGCAACATCAAATTGAGAAAATGGGCCGATGGTCACCAAACGAACACTATAAAGTACTGGGAACCCCTTCTTGAACGATACGATTGCCGATCCCTGAACCTCACTCCTAGGTGCTTCAGTAATCTTGAGTTCCAGTAATGGCATAAGAAACCTCCTCTCCTCTGGGAGTAATGCATCCTGCGGTACTTCCTTACCAGCTTGGTAGTACCTCATTATCTTCTCAATCCTCTTCCTAACGAGGATGGCCACCGTCTCCCTAACCATGCTCATCGCGGATTCGATCAATTCCTTATCAAGCACATTACCACCCATTGACAACCTACTATTTAACTCCTGTACTAATTGAGCGTAAGACTCAAACGGCGGTCTCTGGATCTCCTCAGTACTCACCTCAAGCTTTGTGAAATCCATTAACCTCCTAAGCACATCACTAATCAACTGGCTCACCCCCCCAACCACTCATTACCAGGTATATACCGACATAGGTAGGCACTTTAATAACACTCCCCCCCTCATCACCACTGATGTCCTCACCCAAGACCCTCCTCACAGGCAATTTCTTTGTGAGTCTCAGCGATAATGAACCTCTCCTAAACTGTATTGCCTTATCTACAATGAAATCAGCCCCCCCCTCTCCAAATCGCTTGGGCTAACCCTGATGACCCTGAGCCCAGTCTTGCCATGCAGTGAGTTAGGCAGCCTAATTAGTCGATGGACATCCATGGTCACAACCTCATCGATGTGTGTGGACAAGCGTTCACTAACTACGTGATTTAAGGAACCGAGCTTTCGAATTAAGTACTTGCCTATTTTCTTCCTGTTACTAAGCTATTAAGTAATTCAGGATCTAATTCATGAATTAACGATGCCAACCTACCGCCAATACCCCTTAACCTAGCATCTATGAGGACGGTATTGCCCCCTAATTAAACGCTCAATATCAAAGCCACGCAGGAGCAGGTAATCGATTATCTCCCTCCTCTCCTCATCCGTTAAATCCCGAACATCGGGCAATTCAATATGTACGTGATAACCCCTATGACCGCTGAAGAAGATCTTAATCGATGAATCGGAAAGCCCAAAATCCTCGATTAGTGAATCAACGAGTTTGTTAACCTCCTCAGTGGCGTCACTGAGGCACTCAAGGGTCATAAGCTCAACGCCCTGACAATTCTGCGTAGGTAGGTGGTCGCCGTCTATATCGAAGATTAAGTCGGCACCAACCAACTTAGCATCCATGTCCTGGTTGGCCGGGTCATTGTAAAGGGCTGATGAGTAGTATACGTGGGATGGAACATTACTCACCAGGTAATGCCTCAATTCATCACTATTCTTAAAGGCCATGTGCCTAACCATCCCCCCCTCCTTATCGAAGAATTGAAAACCAAACTCCCTTCTTTCCAAATCATTAATTTCAGATAGATCAACACCCCCCCTATAGTAATTCCTAAATAACACCTTAACTAAATCAATGAAGCCCGGCATATGAAACACCTACATCATTAATTTCCACATTAAAATCATTTTTACAGCGTAAAAACGTATTATTTAATTATTTATGGCATTAAATTACTCAATCATTGGCGCTATGTAATACGTTAACTTACCACCCATTGGTATCTCAAACGTAAGTGCAATGGGCTTCTGCGTGGCAAACTCAATAGTGACTATATCACTAATCCTATATGCCTTTGACACCGTGTCCACCAGGTAATCAAGGCTGTACTTAGCCGTTGCAGGTTCCTTGAGATCATACTCAAACATCACCTCACCCTCCTTCTCAAACTTAACCTCAACATCACCCTTATCACTGCTTGCAGACACGTATAAACCATCATCCTTAGCATCAAATTTAACCGCATCGGCGATTACGTCGCATCCTTAAGCGCCTCATTTAGTGCATCACTGGATACCTTGGCGAGTACTGTATACACAACCTTTGGCGTTGGTAATTCCTCAGCGCCAATATCAATTAATGGCAATGTCATCGTCCTTGAGGCCTTACCAACAAGCCTAACCCTAAGCTTACCCTCGCTAACCTCCATGCCCAGTTTATCACCCTTCTTAATCCTCCTCAGCAACTTCTTGAAGTCGTCGAAGTTCACGCCAATCCTAACCTCCTCACTAAGGCTCTCAGGGAACTCCTCAAAGGCCTCCCTGGGTATTAATAAATCAATCATCGCAGTCCTAGATGGGTCCAAGGCCCTTAACTTAAGACCATCACTAGCCAAGTTAAAACTCGCCTCCTCTATTAACGCAGATACTGCATCTATTATTTGCGAAAACTCCCTCGCATCTGGATATGTTATCTTTACCTCAGACATCAAATTACCTAACCGCCACTTAAATATAAACTCTACATCCTCAGTAGAAACAGTATTACCCAGTAATTACGGTTTTACTCGTACTCACGCCAAACGTACCCACACCTAACGCATTTGTAGAACCTGGTTGGTGGCTCATCGGCTGCCCTGGTCTGTTGAACCCAGAAGTACGCCTCCTCGTAACCGCACTTTGGGCAGGTCTTCCTAACCTTGGGTAGCGCCTCCTCACCGGACTTGGTAAGCACTATTGGCCTATCATCTCCTGGCCGGTGCGGTCCTCTCAACAAGCTTCGCACCATTAACATTAGCCTCCTCCTCATAACCACACTTCGGGCACCTCCAAACGGCTTTCCCATCCTTCTTTGTTAGAACCATTATACTTTTACATCTCGGGCAGAATTTGATGGCCATTGCACAAATCCACAAAACAACCTATTTATTAATCCTTCTAACCATTAACCAACAAACCTATACGTTTAGAAACAAGCGGTAGTCAACCACTTATAAAACTCAGGGCTTATTAAACCATGTGGAATCTCCAGATGAGTTACATTATTGCATTGCCACCGCGCCAATGCCGGCCCGTGCCTGGGACACTGTGCGCCCACGGCTATGAATTTAGATGCAACGGTGATGCCGGCATCGATACCATCGGTCACCACTACGGAGAATACCATAAACCCAATGATGCATGCACCGCATTGAATCTTTACTTAAATAATTAGCACCGTTAAGATTAAGTGATCACGCCAAGTAAATGCTTATTAACCCTAACTACCCCCCCGTATTCCTGATCGGCCTTGGTAAGCGTTAAGGATGTGCCAGCGGACCTATTGATTAGGGAACTAGCTAAGTACTTAAGAGAGAATGTACCCCCCCAGGTAAAGCCGCCAGACTGGGCATTATTTGTTAAGACCGGGCCGAATAAGGATAGGCCTCCAATGCAGGAGGATTGGTGGTACATAAGGGCCGCCGCCGTTTTAAGAAAAATTTACCTAAATGGCCCCCCCGTAGGACTTGGCAGCTTGAGAATGGCATTTAGCTATAGGGCTAAGGTTGGTAGTGCTGTCAGGAGCGAGAGGACGAGGAAGGCCGGTGGCGCAATAATTAGGAACATCCTCCATCAACTCGAGGCTGCCGGTCTTGTAACGAAGACTAAGGAGGGTAGGGTTATAACGCCCCAGGGAAGGTCACTACTTGATAAAATAGCCCTAAACATACTTAAGGAGATGGCTAAGCAAAGCCTGAATTGGCTAAGTACTTAACGCCTAATACGACTACTGAGTAAAATTAATTGATAGCCTCATAAAGGTTTAAGGTTAATAAATAGGTTCACTGTTTCTGGTGTGTCATGTCTATTGATGATAATTATGAGGAGACGGGGGGGGTGATCAGGAAATGAGTGAGGATGAACTTGAAGCCATCAGACAGAGGAAAATCCAGGAACTCCAGAAGCAAATTGAGGAGGAGAAAAAGAGGCAGGAATTAGCTGCACAAAGGAGGGCGGTTCTCCGGGCAATACTGACGCCTGAGGCACGCGAAAGACTTGATAATCTAAGGGTAGTTAAGCCAGAACTCGTTGACGCCCTTGAGCAGCAGTTAATTGCCCTGGCCCAGTCTGGCAGGATTAAGGTTCCCATAACCGATGAAGACCTCAAGAAGATACTGGAAACAATTTATAAACAGACCCATAGGGAGTTCAGGATAAGGTATAGGTGATGGGTATGGCCAGGAATAAGCCATTGGGTAAGAAGTTAAGGCTTGCGGCGGCAGGTAAGTCAAACAGAGCGCCGCCAATTTGGGTAACCGCAAAGACCGATAGAAAAGTCTTAACAAACCCAGCCAGGAGGCTATGGAGAAGAACAAAACTTAAGGTATAGTATTAAAAGTGCTTGTCAATGCTTCGTGAAATTTTCAGAAACAGATTTATAGTTACCGCGTACATTATTGGTGCAGTTACGGTTATACTTGCCATATACTTAATCATAAATCCATTTAGCGTTAATTATTATTACAAAGGACCACCTATTAATGGCTCATTCACAATAAATCCATCAGAAACAGTATTTCTCATTTTGGAAACTAATGATAGTAACCTGGACATAAACATAACAGTGGCTAAATGGATACCTGAGACAAATATAACAGTAACACTTTATAACGTAACTGATCTAGGTCCCTATCAATCAAAGGAACTGAGCTTCACGACAATAACCATGCTCAATCTAACATCGGTAGGTAATGGGGAAATTATGGTAATTGGTATTTATAGGCCTGAAATAATTAATGTATTAACAATAATACTCGCAATATTATTTATAATAGTAATTGCATTATTAATAATTGGATTTATAGAATCAATAATTAATATACATGGAAAAGCTTAAAAACTTAATTCAGGAAAACATGGTATGCCCAAACAAGGGGGGGAATAAAAAACAAGGTGTTCATACTAACAGCAGCAGTGCTAATAACAGCCCTACTAATGGTGAGTCTCATAGTTAATGCTCAGCAAACAATGCCGTCAACCGTAAACCTATACGAAGTCACACCAACCGAGGCTGTTCAATACTTCACATCAGGTAGGATAGATATTTACCTAAACCCATTTGCATTACCGCCCAATATATTGTCGCAGTTAAGCACAACGCCGGGTATACAGATGGTCAGCCCAGCGGTAACCTCAGCTTACGACCTACTCTTCAATCCATACCCAAGCAACACCACGTTTAACCCATTCGCCTACTGGCAGTTCAGGTTCCTAATGAACTACCTATCGATAGACATGCAATAATAACCCAGGTCTTCTCAGGCTATGCAACGCCCATGTATGACTGGCCCGGGCCCTTCGCAATAGATAGCCAGCTTTTGATCCAACCAATGATTGTCCAGGCAAATATTCATTATAACCCGACGTATGTTAATCAGTCAATCTTTGCCCTATTCCAGGCGATAAACACGACGGCAAACTTTGACGGCATGTACAACCCATGGGTTGGCAGAATACTATACATCAACCACCAGTGGTACTACATACCACCCAATAGCACTACACCGCAGCCTGTCACGATAATATTCTTCATTAGGAAGGACGACCCATTCAGATACGCCATTGGGCAGTTCTTCATGTCGGAACTTCAAAACCTTGGTTTTACAGTTAAGCCAATATACGGCGACTTATCAGAGGCTTTAACGATGGTTTATGGCTCGAACCCAGCACAGATGGAGTGGCAAATATACACTGAGGCCTGGACCATAACCCCCCCAGAGCCCTGGGACACCTACGCCGGTGCTTCATTCTGTGCATCATGGACTGGAGACATGCCTGGCTGGGGGGGCGTAACTGGCTACTGGCAGTACGCCAACTCAACAATTGATACATTAACCATGTGGGCTGCCACGGGTAACTTCACATCACTCCAGCAATTCGAGGGTTACTCGAAGACTGCCCTCTATGACTGCTTCCAGCAGGCCGTTAGGGTATGGCTCGTCGCAGCCACATTCCCATACCCAATACAGAACCTAACCAACTGGATGCCCAGCATCTTCGGTCTCGAATGGCCACTAGGCATTAAGTTCGCATACTCAACGGTTCACCAATGTGCTCAATGTCGGTATGTTCCACGTAAGCGAGTTCCCATGGAACAACATTGCCTGGTTCTTACCACCAGATGCCTACTCAATGGATGTTATTCAGGAGTTCACAAGCGACCCATTTGCTTACTACAACCCATTCACTGGTGAACCAATGCCACTTAGGGGGGGTGCTTGGAATGCGATAATTAGCCCGAATGGCTCAGCAATATTCCCAGTACCGCCCAATGCCGTTATTTGGAATGCAACTGCTGAGAAGTGGCAGGACGTTGGGCCTGGACAGTACGCCAAGTCCATCGTCTACCTATACTTCAACGGCACCTGGCTAGGCCAGTACTGGCAGGATGGCCAGCCAATAAGCATGGCCGACATAATCTTCTACTACTACACGTGGTTTGACCTAGCAGCAACAACGACAACCGGCGCGCCAGACTTAGGTCATAACCAAGCAACTGCAAGTGACGTTGGTGGCATAATAGCACCAACAGTAAGCTCAATCGTTGGTATGCAGTTCTTCCCGAATGGCACGGTAGTGATTTACGGTAACTACTGGTTCCCAGACCCCCCCAACTTCGTGGCAGCCTACTACGCGCCTGGCTTCCCCCCCACATTTGCAAATCCATGGGTCGACCTCGCCCTTGAGTTCTATGCTTATCAACAGGGTAAGTACGCGTTCACGAGTGGTGAAGCTCAGTCACTAGGTATACCACAGGCTGACTTCAGGACTTTGCAGTTCAATCAGTACCTGGCAAGTGTGCTTCAGAACTGGATTAGTACTGGGTACATATGGGATAATGGCTCGTGGGCTATAATCAACGGTTATAACTTCTTAGGTCCAAACGCAACCGCAACTGCCATACAGGACTATGAGGATGCCCTTAACTTCTACAACACCTATGGCAACTTCTGGATTAGTAATGGTCCGTACATACTCAAGAGCATAACCACGGCAACGCCACAATCAGCAACGCTCGTTAGTTGGAGTGGCTATCCATATAACTATACGTATTGGTACAACCAGGTCTTTGTTAAGTTGGGTGTCACGTCGGTGCCAACCAATCTAATACCGAGTATAACCGCGGTATCACCATCATCGATATACACTAACACCACAAATGTACTGAACGTAACAGTAAGCGCTGTCGGTAACCCAGAGGCGTACGTATACTTGATCAACCCGGCCACTGGACAGATTATTTATGAGACCTTTGCATCATCGACAACACCCGGCGTATTAACAGTGACTATACCAAGCAATGTAACTGCGACATTGACTCCGGGTACCTACGAACTATTACTCTACGCATTCACCAATGTAGTTCAGATACCTACTCAGTACGTAACATCATTAACAGTGTCGCCGCCTCCACCAACAACTGTGACTCCGACTGTAACCACGCATGCTGTTACGATGAGTACAACGCTATTAATTGCTATAATAGTTGTAATAATTGTAATAATAATTGCAGTCGGTGTTTGGTTAGTTATTAGAAGAAGAAGATAAATAAGTTTGTAAATATAATATTCCTTTAAAATAATTTCTTATACTTACTTTATTTATTTTAGATTTACCTACATAATGTTAGTAAGACTTAAATAACGCCAAAAGTTTTTCTAGGCTCGATGGGTCTTGCGAGGACGCTGGCCATTAGAGCAGCGACATTAGTTATTTTGTTATTTATAGTACTTTTTGTAATATCTTTTGCCCTGGCGGGTCCTGCGTCACAAATACTTAAGGATGAGATATTAATGGAGACGAAGTCAATAATTAGGACTTTAATGATGCACGGTCACTATAACTCAACGCAGATACAGCAATTGCAAACTCAGATAATGACTGAATTAGAGAATGCCTATGGTCTTAATGAACCGCCTGCGATTAGGACCCTCTACATAATGTATAACATGGTTGTCTTTAACTGGGGGGGTTATTCATACTTCCCAAGTGAGTACGGCAATGTTGGTGGTGGAAAGGTTGTTGATATAATATTATCAGCATTACCAGGTACTATACTTCTCGACACATTAGGGATATTGCTAAGTGCCTTTATAGGGATTGAAATAGGGCTCAGGTCAGCCCTTAAGTACGGTTCTAAGTCAGATAAAGCCGTTATGTATTATGCGGCATTAGCTAATGGTATACCTCAGTGGTGGCTTGGCATTGTCATGCTAATAGTATTCTCATTCTATCTAGCACAGATCCACTCACCAATCTACTTCCCAACAGGTGGTATAGTAAGCCCTAAGTACTATGAGCTATGGCTAACAGACCCAGCCAAGGTATTCACAATACCACAGGCGGTCCTTGACCTGCTATGGCACCTTACACTACCCTTAATAACAGTACTAATAATTAACATTGGTAGTTGGGCATACTTCGCAAGGACTGTCGTACTTAACATTTCCCAGGAGGATTTCGTGACCTTCGCAAAAATTAAGGGGGGGTTACCCGAGAGCCATGTTGTGAATAGGTACATACTAAGGCCAGCCGCTCCATCTATATTAACGAGTATCTTCATAACAATACCATTCATAATATTCGGTGGTTTCCTGGTCACGGAGATGGTGTTTCAATGGTGGGGGGGTCTTGGTTATGTGTATAATATAGCTATTGTTGAATCGCCAACGCCTGATTTACCCGTGGTTGTTGCATTAACGTATGCATCAACATTGCTTTATATTGTGATAATATTTATAATGGAAATAGTATATATAATACTCGACCCAAGGCTCAGGGAGTGAGGTGATGGATGTGGCCAAGAAGCAGCGTGAGTTTAGGATCCTTGGAATGACGCCCAGTGAAATTGTTAAGGAGTTCTTCTCATCAAGCGTAGGTAAGGTGGCTGCTGCATTATTCATAATCCTAGTTGTTGTATCAATATATGCACTCATAGTCTTACCACCAAACTTCGCAAGTGTTTGGAATAATCCGAAATATTGGGAACTGAATCCGCAATATGCACCACCTGCTTGGATTGATTCAATAATAGGTCCTGTGTATTCGCAGCAGATCTATGTAAATAATTACGCATTCAATGTGCAACGGCAAAACGGTATTACTTATATTACAGTGACATTTAGCGTTAATTATGAGTATGATAAACCATGGAATGAAATATTCATCGTAGTTAACAACCCAGCCATATATAGTATGTCCCAACCTCCGGTGTTGTCAATAACAGTTTATAGACCCGATGGAAGTAAAATCATGCTCGGTCCATTACCCATTAATAGTAGGGTAACCGCTCTTGGGATTACCTCAGAGGTCGTAAGTCAGGTTAACTTATTCTATAATGATGAGTATCACATGAGTAGTATAGTGCCTACTGGGTCATCTGCAACCCCATACTTATTTTACACGGTTGATGACGGTAAATTAGTACCATTGAAGGGACCGTATCAATTCGTCCTGGTATTTTATGTTTTTTCGCAGATTCTACTGTTATTAATAGGAATGACCTAAAGATTGTATTTCAGGGGGGGCAGGTATATGGTTTGATGGGCACCGATAATGAGGGCCATGACCTATGCTCGGGCTTTTGGCGGGCTTCCCAATAGACCTCGCCATTGGCCTCCTCTCTGCATTGATAATAGTGGTTATAGCGGTAATAATTGGTATTGTGGCTGGATTCTACGGTGGGTTTGTTGATGAGGCATTAATGAGGCTTACGGACTTCGTGATATTATTGCCAGCCTTCCCATTGCTAATCGTTTTCTCGGTCCTATTTGGCTGGAGTATTTGGGATGCTGTGGTGTTCTTAGCAATCGTGTCCTGGGGGGGCGCATCGGCTAGGATTATTAGGGCAATGATCATGCAGATAAGGAGTGCTCAATACATAGAATCAGCAGTGATTGCAGGAGCGAGCAGGATGTGGATATTGAGGAACCACATATTACCCCAGATAATTCCGTACATACTATACTTACTCGTTACTAACGTGCCCGGTGCAATACTGACTCTGGCGTCCATAAACTTCCTTGGCCTGGCAGGCTCTGAGTACCCAACGTGGGGCATGCTCCTGTACTACGCCGATATATTCGGTGCATTAACATCTGGTTACTGGTGGTGGGTTATACCACCAGGGCTGCTCGTTGCCTTCGTGGCAGTAGTATTTATATTAACTGCAATGGCCTCGGAACCCGTGGTCAATCCAAGGCTTAGGTATGGGTGATGAGCATGGCATTGCTTGAGGTTAAAAATGCAAGGCTTTATTACGCAACTACTAAGGGCATTGTTAAAGCCATTGATGATGTATCCTTCGAGTTAAACGAGGGGGAGACCTTAGCCGTCGTGGGTGAGTCTGGCAGTGGTAAGTCAACACTAGCTAAGTTGCTTGTTAGGGTTTGGGAGAGGAATGTGTCGCTTGTTGATGGTGAGGTTTACCTTGATGGTAAGGAGGTCCTCCACATATCTGAGGAGGAGTTTAGGAGGGAGATTAGGTGGAAGAAGATCGCCATGGTGCCTCAAGCATCAATGAACGCCCTAAACCCTGTGATAAGGATTGGCGATCAGATGATTGAACCATTGCTATTGCAGGGAACCAATAAGGATGAGGCTTTGAAGATGGCCATGGATGCCTTAGAATCCGTTGGCTACCCAGGGACATTGTATATAGGTACCCACACCAACTCAGTGGCGGCATGAAGCAGAGGGTTATAATAGCCATGGCCATAATGGCCCATCCCAAGGTGGTTATTCTCGATGAACCAACATCAGCCCTTGACGTGATAACGCAGGCAAACATAATGAACCTACTCAAGAAGCTTAAGTGGGAGTACAAACTGTCGTACATGTTCATAACTCATGATCTAGCACTGGCAAGCGAGCTCGCGGACTCTGTCGCCATAATGTATGCGGGGAAAATGGTGGAAATAGGTGGCGCTGAGGATATTTACGGAAACCCAAGCCACCCATATACCCAGGGCTTAATATCTAGCGTACCCACGTTAAGGATCGACAAAACACTATCATTCATACCCGGTGAGGTACCAAGCCTGGTTAATCCACCACCTGGTTGTAGGTTCCACCCAAGATGCCCATTCTATAGGGATAGGGATTACCTAAAGGGTCTTTGCGATGCCAAGGAGCCGCCAATAGTGGAAATCAAGGGTAAGGCTAGTAGGAAGCATCTCGTGGCCTGTTGGTTATATAAATAATTTATATGCAAATAAATTATAAATGCAAATATAGGTTAGATTTTTAAACAATTCCTGAAAGGGCATAATCACTATATGCCTGAGGTATTTGAAGATGCGCCGTGGGTTAGGAAGGATAGTCTTGTCGTTGCCCATAGATTGAGGACGTACTATACAATAAAGCCTGGCCTATTCGCAAAGCCAAGGTATGTTAAGGCCGTGGATGATATTAGCCTAAGCATTGATAGGGGGGGCATCACACTGGCTATCGTTGGTGAGTCGGGTAGTGGAAAGACTACGCTGGGCAGGACACTCATTAGGCTCCTCGAACCCATATCTGGCGAGATTTACTTTGATGGTAAGGATATAACGCACATGAAGGAGGAGGAGTTGAAGAAGATAGGATTCAGAAGGAGGGTTAGCATGGTGTTTCAAGACCCATACTCAAGCCTCAATCCATTCCACAGTATTCACTTCATACTCGAGGAGCCACTCATGGTCCAGGGAGTATCCAGGGAGGAGAGGGAAGAAAGAATATACAAGGCTCTCGAGGAGGTTAAGTTAACGCCACCCGAGGACTTCATCAATAAGTACCCACACATGCTCAGTGGTGGACAGAGACAGAGGATTGCGATTGCTAGGGCCATAATAACGAATCCGGACTTCATAGTTGCTGATGAGCCCGTATCAATGCTCGATGCCTCAATAAGGGTTGAGATACTGACAATACTTAAGGATATCCAGCAGAGGCACAAGATGGCGTTCATGTACATAACCCACGACATATCAACCGCGAAGTACTTCAGTGACTACATACTGATAATGTATGCAGGTCAATTCGCTGAGTATGGCCCATTCAGGGATGTGGTTAAGAACCCGCTTCATCCTATGCTCAATCACTTATTGAGGCAATACCGGACCCAGACCCAAGCAATAGGCTGAGGGAGAGGAAGGTAGCTCCCGGCGAACCACCTAACCTAGCTAATCCACCACCTGGTTGTAGGTTCCACCCAAGATGCCCATTTGCAATGGATATTTGCAAGAAGCAGGAGCCACCAGTTGTTGAGGCGAGGCCTGGCGTATTCGTTAAGTGCTGGCTCTACGTCAAAAGGTAATGACTAGAGGCACAAAGCATTTTAATATCAATATACTTAATGCCGTAATGTCCATATCAGGAGAATTGCTTAAGGTAATAATGAGGAATTACCCGACCGGCGTCACGATAGTGACCACTGTGTATAATAATGAGTATTACGGATTAACAGTTAACTCCTTCACGTCATTATCGCTTGATCCACCATTAGTGCTTATAGCAATTGATAAGAGGTTAGCTAGTCATGAGGCCATTGACAAGTCAAATGTATATGCCGTTAACATACTACCTGATGATATGAGGGACTTAGCCGTCAGATTCGCCACAGCGCCGAGGGAGGAGAGGTTTAAGGGATTGAGAATTAGGACTGCAAGGACTGGTTCACCAATAATTGAGGGTGCAATTGCATATCTTGATTGTAAAGTGGTTGCTAAGTATCCAGGTGGTGACCACACGATATTTATTGGGGAGGTTGTTGATGCCCAGGTAATGAGTAATAAATCGCCATTGATATACTATAATAGGGGGGGTTATTACAGCATTAGGCAGGCAACACCGTTGTAGTGAATGTTATTAAAGCAATTTAAGTCTGGGAATTACACATATCGCTGGTGATGATGGGTATCAAAACTGAGCCGTGAGGACCTCACGACGAGCTGATCAAACATGCTCAAGAAACTCATTGAATAAATAGGGCATTGAGGATGCTATTGCCAGGGCCTTCCTCATCGTACCCGTCACCTTAACCGTAATGACGGCCACATCGCTTTCCCTACCTGCCATGATAATTGCCGATCTCAAATACTTAAGTAAGTTATTAGGTACCTGAATAATTAACCTACCCTTACCACCATACTTCGCAACAATCTTTAGTTCAACGCCGATGGCGTCCCTACCCGCAAAGGATCTAAACCAGCTATTTAACTCGGGGGGGATTATCCTCTCAATGTACTCTCTCGGATAAACATCAATCACCACATACCTCATAAACAAACACCTCTTCTATACAAAGCATCGGCAATCACTTCATACGGGTTTTCACTAACTAGCGGCCTAGCATTGATATTGGTTAATACCTCCACTAATTCCACAACGTCCCTGGGGGGTTTCTAACATCAGATACCTTGCCTATGCCCTGCGATACTATTATCCTAAGGCCATCGATTGTTGAATACTCATTAATAAAATCCCTCAGAAACGCAAGCCCACTCTCGCCAATACTCACTATTGGATTTATAACAATCTCCAATGCCTTACCCTCCCTAGCCATAACCCTGGCCTGGTCCTTAGATGGCAAGACCTTCCTATTAACCTCATTAATCGTTATTACGTCAATCCTGTCGTCATTTATTAACTTATTAAGTACGAACCTACTCCACGGGATCACCGACACCAGGTCGAAGTCCTTAAACATCCTTATCTTCCAGGCACTCCTCTGCGTAATTACGAGCTTCCTAAAGGTGGGTATTTCCTCAACGTCATTACCACCAACCACCAGCGCCGCTATGCCATAACCAAGTGCCTTGAGAAGCCTAATCAGCTTCCTATCCGTAGAGCTAAGGTGCAGTTCCACGAACATTATAGGTTCTCACTTACAAACCTCATTAATAAACTGTACAACATCAACGCCTGTAATCCTAAGCCTAACCCTAATAACATCATCCGCATCACTAAGTATAATACGACCTCCCACAAACTCCTGCTTATCAAACCTAAGGAAGATATTCCCGGAACTATCAATTCTATTCCCAATAGTCCTTAATAGATGATCCCTATCCACCAATGATGAACATATGGACCTAGTAACACTCATAGCCAAGTCCTTATCCCTAATGGATGATTTAACCCTATATATTGGATTGCCATAATGTCCATAAAGCACCTCAACCACTATCGGCGCCTTATCCGTTAATAACCTAACTAGGTAATTAATGATTCTGTCCAAATCCTCGGTAGCGTGTATATTAACCTCAAGGTCTAGTTGGGTAATCACCATAGAAGTGAGGACCATTATTACTGGGATTGAGATTTCTGAGACTGCTCAGCTCTCTTCCTTAATCTCTCAATCAACCTCCTCTGCCTCTCCCTCAACCTTCTCCTCCTACGCTCCTCCCTATCCTCCTTACCAACAAGCCAGGCAAAGTCTGGATCACTCCTGATGGCTGGGTGGCTTGGGTCCACGAGTATTACCTCGAACCACACGTATGTTCCATCCTCACCAACCCAGTACGAACCAAGAACCTCCATATTCGGGTGCTTCTTGGCAGCCCTTTCCTCAGCGATTAATTGAAGGCTCTTGCTGGTTGTTATTCCATAGACACCCATCCTCTTCGGTCTCCTCCCACTATTAGGTCTTCTCCTGTTAAATGGGCCCCTCCTGAGCCTGACCCTAACGACTATTATCCCCCCCTGCTTAGCCTTATAACCATACTGCCTAGCCTTGTTAATCCTCGTGGGCTTCTCAACCCTAACGATGATGGTTCCCTACGCCACTCTATCAACCTCTGCTTCATTACCACATCCCAAATCCAGCCGTCCTTAGCCCCCCCAGCCCACGTCTCGGCTAAATAGTGGTAAAGTCCCTTCGCCATCAAGACCAGGTTGCGGGTGGGTATTAAAAACATTATGCTAGCCAAGCGCGTTCTCGCACGGTCTCCTCAACTCGAAGGCCAAGTCCCTCAATACATTACCCTCGACACCACCCTCCCTGAGTGATGCTTCCTTAAGCGCTATTGAGAGGAGCACGGCAGTATCCATGTCCTGGTACGCATTAACGAGTCTAGCCAACTCATTGAATAAATCCCTCAACCTAACTACTAAGTAGTCACCAACCAGTACATACTCATTCCCTAAACCATACAACTCACCGATTAGCCTTCTACCCCCCCTATCCGTGACCCTAATAATCGACCTACCATTAAAGTCATTAACTCAATTAAACCTCCATTAATTAATTCACCTAGGTCCTTCAGAACAGACTTACTAATGATGGGTGGATTCTCGAACACGTACCTAACGACATGGGACGCCAGGTAAGTTATGAGCAATAACCTGTAGAGGCCCATTGATGAGCCCTTCGAATACCAAATCATAAATAGTAATGCATACTTATTGGGTAGCGCCTTAAACCTTCCACGACCAATACTAACCTCTGGAAGCATCACTACTCATTAGCCACGTTGTGTATATAACACTAATGGCATAGGCCAACGCTATGGTGGTCCTCATAGGATGACCAATCATAGGGCCAAGCCTAACCTCATACATAGCCCTGCTCCTCAGGGCTAGGCTAACATCATCATACTCATTACCAAGTATCAAGCCAATCCTCAACCCCTACTAAACGCCTCCCTACTCACCTCAATCAACTTCCTCTCATTGTTGTTGGCATGCATCGACAACACAATGGGTATGTCAACGTCATTCAACGCCTCCTCAACACCCACAACCCTAACCCTAGGCAGGGAATTAAGCCTCAAAGCCCTCAACGCCCTATCAACAAGCAATGGGCTAGTTATCAACCTGACCTCAATCCCAAGGGCATGACTAAGCTGTATCAGGTCCATGGCCTCATAAACCTCCTTGGGACCCTCAACAATACCAATCACTCTATCCACCCAGTCCATTGGTATTGCCTCCCTCCTCTTACGGAATAAGTCCCTCGTCGAGTGAGCCACAATGAAGGAGTCCTCCCTAACCTCAACGTATATTACGTAATCGGGATCCTCCAGGTCAGCCCTGGCGAATTGAGATAGGTACTCACCAAGCTTCTTCGCAAGTTCAACACTAGTCATTGGGTACTTCTTATCCATCCTCTTAACAATGACCTTAAAAGTACCATCCCTATTACTAATGAGGCTTGAGAGTACCTCTCTGGCTACCGTAAGTAACGTGTTCAAGTCCCTGTTGATTACTTGGTCAACAATTGATACATGCGCCACATAATTAATATCCCTAAGAACCGCCAGGGCATTTGAACCGCAATTGCTTAGGTCAATTACGCATTTGTTACGGCCCCACTCAACGACTTGGCCGCAGTTAATCCTGGATAGCAAGTCATACGGGCTTATACTCCTTGCATATGGCTCAAACGTTACTAAAACCCTCATTTTACCTAATGATTGCATGAGAACTTATGTATTTAAAAGGCATAAGTCATTATGGCTACGTAAGTAATGATGCAACTACCGTCTTTATATCGCTAACGATGTCACTGAGGAATACGTGCTCATCAGGTGCATGGGCCGTTTCCTTGGACGTCATCCAGACAGCCACGGGTATGCCCCTAGCTCTCAGGTAACGCGCATATGTTCCACCACCGATACCGAGCAACTTAGGTTCTAAGCCTTTCACAATCCTTATTGCCTTAGCCAATCTCCTAACGATTTCACTATCCGCACTTGTTGGTTGTACGGGGTCCTCCCTACTAACAATCTCAACATCAACCCTACAACCGTGAGCATTGCAGTAATTATTCGCCGTATCCTTAATCACCCTGAGGACCTCATCAATGCTGTACTTAGGTAGTATTCTACAGTCTATGTAGAATACGTGCTTACCAGGTATTGTATTCACATTACCAACATTTAGCTCTACCTTCGTTGGTTCGAAGGTTGACCTGGGGGGGTATGAACAACGGGTCCTCATAATTAAACATCTCATGTAACTTTCTATCTATCTCAAGGGTTAACTCACTACCAAGTCTGTAGGCATTAAGGCCTAGTTCAGGTAGTGATGCGTGTGCCTGCTTCCCATAAACAGTAACCTTAACCCAGAGTATCCCCTTCTCGGCGACCTCTATCATTGTACCATCTGCATTACCTGCGTCGGGGGGGACTAACACGAGGTCCCTATCACTTATTAGGTTTGGTTCTTTATTGATTACGTATTGAATACCGTACTTACTACCGACCTCCTCATCACTGGCCAGTATTACGCCGTAATTAACCGGTGGAGTTATGCCGAGCTCCCTCAGCACCTTACCAACGTAATCCCCCCCATGACGATTCCCTGCCCATTATCCTCAACACCCCTACCATAGATGGTGTCGCCAATTACCGTGACATTAAAGCTCATAACTCCACAATGACCTATCACCCTCGGGTACAGTATCCATGTGAGCAATGACCCAGTAGGTCCTTGATTTATCAAGCCCTTTTATCAAGGCTACTATGTTCGGCCTTGAACCCCCCCTACTAACCCTGTTATCTGGGGCTTCTATCACTCTAACCTCATCGAAGTACCTCCTAACCACATCCAATAGGTAATTAGCCCTATCCCACTCCCCCCCGTCACCACCATTCTCGGGGGCCAGGGCCTTTATTGGTATGAAGCCCCTGTATAAATCAATTACGAATTCTCTTTGCCCATCTACGTACTTAATTATATCATTTATATCCATGTTTGGTCTCATAGGTAATACGTCTATTACTATATTATTATTTAATTTTATGTCCGGTTTAACCCATAGCGTAGTTATTTTACATTACTACCTGGAACAATGCTTAAAATGCGTCTGTAATCGATACTTAATGATTATTGAATGGGCAGGATTAAGTCATTGGTTATGACGTACCGGGATTATGACATAAACACATTAGCTAAGGCTTATTTCACAAATGAGGAATTAACAAGGCTGTATAAATCGTATGATTCAATCATTGCATTGGAGACTTGCAATAGGATTGAGTTTTACCTGGATGGTAATGAAGATGAGAAAGAACTGATTGAGTTAATTTATAAGAAAGCTGGGATTAAGCCTAGGTTACTTTATGATATAGACGCGATTAAGCACCTATTACTTGTTACGGCGGGCCTGGACTCAATGTTTCTGGGAGAGAGGGAGGTCTTGTCCCAGGTCAAGAGGCTTATGCCATGGGTAAGCCATCACCGAGACTGAGAATATTGTTTGAGTCAGCAATTAGGTTTGGAGAGGGCTTTAGGCGTAGGCATGATCTTAACGAAATATCCTTCGTTAAGTTCCTATCTGATTATATAATGGGAAGTATTGATAGGAATAGCAATGTACTTATTGTTGGCGGTGGTGAGGTTGCGAGGGGGGGCGTGGTTAGGGAGCTTCTACGGAATGGTTATAGGAATATAACGGTAATAAATAGGACAACGGATAAGCTTAGGTATGAATTTGGTAACTCAATAAGGCTATTAGGCTTGATTCATTAATGAGTGAATTGACAAGCGGTAAATACAATGCCCTAATCGCCGCAATATCGGTTCAGTCACCATTAATTAACCTCGATGATCCCATAGGTGATTCATTACCAAAGTTAATAATTGATGTTTCAACGCCGAGTGTCGTCAATGTCCAGGGCAATGGGCATGTGAAGGTTATTAAACTTGAGGATTTGAGAGAGCCGTACCTGAATTACGTTAATGGTAAGAGCAAGGTAATGGGTGAGTTGTCGGAAATTGATTACGAGGCTGAGAGAATAATGAGGCTTATCATGCGTAGTGATGCTGATGAGGCCATTAAGGATGTTATGAGGTTTATTGAGGAGATCAGGAAGGAGGAGGTTAGGGAGGCCGTGAATGCGTTAAGAAGTGGTGAGGATGTGGAGGCCGTTATTGATGCCATGAGTAGGTCGTTAATTAAGAAGATCATGCATAACTACCTGGAGAACATGAGGAGACTTGCGGAGGCAGGTAATGAGGACGCTGTAAGGAAGTTAAAGACTTATTTGATGGAGATCCTGGGAAATAACGAGAATTAGATCTGCCTTAGGGCCTTGGCGGAGTCCTCAACCTGCCTAAGTGTCTCCTCTATAACGTCGCTTGTATGGCTTGAGCTTGTGAACACCGCCTCAAATTGACTGGGGGGGCTATGAAGACTCCGCGCCTTAGTAACTCCTCATGGAGCCTTAAGTATAGCTTAGCGTCCGATTTACTGGCTGTTTCGTGGTCAATAACCTCGCCCCCCCTAGTGAAGAACACCTGGAGCATTGTTGGTGCCCAATTAATGACGTGGTCAATACCCAACCTGCTAAGTATGTCGTCAAGCCCCCTCCGCCAGTTTACGTGATGCGCTTATGGCTATGTCATACGCGTTTGTGGTCTCGAGAACCTCTATAGTGGCTAATCCAGCAATCATAGATATTGGGTGGCCGTTAAATGTGCCGGCGTTAAAGACGGGACCCCCCCTCGGTGACAGTAAGTCCATTATCTCACCACGGGCACCCACAGCGCCCACTGGAAATCCGCCACCAATTATCTTCCCCAGCGTGGTTATGTCTGCACTGACGCCGTAATACCTCTGGGCACCACCAAGGCCAAGCCTATAGCCAGTGACCACTTCGTCAAGGATGAGTAAGGCTCCGTACTTGTCCGCAATCTCCCTAAGCCCCCCCTTCAGAAAGCCATCCCTAGGCGGTATCACTCCGTAATTAGCCATTACGGGTTCAACTATTATCGCCGCAACGTCATTACCCTCACTCCTCATAATCCTCTCCACACTATCAAGGTCGTTGTACCTAGCCACAAGCGTTAACTTAGCCACATCATCAGGGACGCCGGCAGATGATGGCGCGCCGAAGTGCGCCGCCGCGCTGCCTGCCTTGACCAATACATAGTCAACAGCGCCGTGGTAGCAACCCTCAAACTTCAATATCTTCCTACGCTTAGTGTAGCCACGGGCGAGCCTAATTGCGGTGGCCACAGCCTCACCACCACTATTAACGAACCTAACCTTCCTAATACTTGCGAAGTGACTCACTATCTTCTTAGCCAGGGCAACCTCAATTTCCGTTGGTGCTCCATAAAGCCAACCCCCCCTACTTACATAATCCACAATTCGTTTAACGACAGGCTCAGGCGCATGGCCGAGGATTAATGGCCCATAACCAAGTACGTAATCTATTAATCGCTGGCCATCCACCGTGAATAGGTATGGACCCTTACCCTCTCTCACGAAGAACGGGTATGGCCTAATTGCCGCCCTGACCGGGCTATTAACACCACCAACTAGTACCATCTGTGCCTCCTCATACAACCTACTGGACTCACTCATCAAGGCCTTAAAAGTGGCTATATCATTAAGCTTTATCTTCATAATCATAAAACTTTAAAGGGCGTGAGCGCCGTCAATCCACAACATGATTGAGAGGACCCTGGTAATAATTAAGCCTGACGCGGTTAAAAGGGGGGGTTGATTGGAGAGATCATAAGTAGGTTCGAGAGGGCCGGCCTGAGGATTATCGCCATGAAAATGATCAGACTTAGTAAGGAGGAGGCTGCCAGGTTCTACCCAAGCGATGAGAATTGGCTAAGATCAGTTGGTAGTAAGACCTTGAAGTCTTATTCTGAGGTTGGGAAGGACCCGAAGGTTGACCTGGGCACTGATGATCCAGTGGAGATTGGGAAGATAATTAGGGGGGGTTGGCTGGCCGATTACTTGTCAATGGGCCCAATAGTGGTAATGGTTCTCGAGGGCAATAGGGCTGTTGAGGTTGTTAGGAAGATAATAGGATCGACTACACCGTATTCATCACCACCAGGCACGATTAGGGGGGAGACTACTCAGTGGATAGCCCAGACTTGGCGAATATAGAGAAGAGGGCATTATTTAACCTGGTACATGCCAGCGACAGCCCTAAGGAGGCTGAGAGGGAGATAAGGTTCTTCTTCCGTGAGAATGAATTCGTAAGCTACTCATAAACTTCTTATTTGAATTACAGACTTTATATCCTCGTGGCCCCAATTATACGCATATTCATACTCATCAAGAGTTACTTCCTTCGTTATTAATTTCCTAATCCAACCACCGAACTCAAACCTAGCCTTAACCAGGTCTGAGACACCCATCTCAAAGGCCCTTATACTGGCGTTCGTTGCACCAATTATCAGCTTATTCCTCCTCCAGTCATCAAGTAACGGCCCAATGTTAACATTCCTACTATCCAGGTATATCCCCCAGTAACACCGCCACACCGTCAGCCCCCAAATGCCTTAGCGCCTCATATGCGGCGCTCGTTGATCCCGTGGCCTCAATCACTATGTCGAAGTCCTCACTTACCTGGTCAACATTTGTATTGACATAGGTCGCACCTATCTCCCTAACGAGTTTCGCCTTAAGGCTATCGTAAGGTCTCGTGGCTGTTACGGTTACATCAGTGAAGCCCCTAAGTCTCATGACCATTAATGCCAGCATGCCGATGGGCCCCCGCACCCATTATTAGAACCCTCCTTGGATTCCAGGACTCAAACCTAGCCTTACCAAGCCTTAATGCCAAATCAACACCCTTCTCAACAATGCTCAGGGGGGGCTCCGTGAGTACGGCGACGTCCACCACCTCCTTAGGAACCCTAACCAGGTATTGGGAGTCGGTTACTGCGAATTCGGCAGCGAAGCCATGTAGGTACCATATGCCATGCTCCGCATACGTACCCCTTGGGCAGTAGTCCAGTTCGTTTATTGGTAGGGTGCATGTCGTGGGTCTCCTCACTGTTGGTACGACTATGTCGCCGACACCCACATTATCCACGCCATCACCAAGCTCCACAACCTCGGCAACCGCCTCATGACCAAGAATGAGGTACTCCTCACCGGGTGGTGGTGCGCCGTATTTACCCTCAATAATGTCCTTATCAGTGCCGCAAACACCAACCTCAATTGGACTTAGTAAAACCTGGCCACGCTTAGGTGATGGCTTTGGCATATCCCTTAATGCTAATGAGTCCTTCACCAATGGGATTACCGTAATAGCCTTCATCAGGGATCATGAAGATAACCCCCTAATAAACCAGATATGTGTAGCGTTTTCAATTCATTAATATTCATTAGATCATGTTTAAGTGTTTTAAGGGGGGGTTTAACAACTATATATGTTATTTACCCATTAAAGGAAAGGCGTATTAAATGCAAACATATAATAAACATGGTATGTCACAGATATTAAAGGAGTTAACTAATCAACTAATGACCAAGAGAATCGTAGTAATAGACCTAACACATGAACTTTATAATGGAATGCCCACTTACCCTGGTGACCCACCTTTTACGCATGAGTATGTGAAGGTCGGAAAGAACTATGGTGAATCTACACTATCTAAGATATCCGCTGGATTACATAGTGGCACGCACATAGATTTACCACGACACTTTGTACCAAATGGCTTAACGGCAGAGTCGTTATCATTAACTGACTTCATGACGTATGGCGTAATACTCGACCTGAGTTATAAAAGGCATGGTGAGGCCATTACTGAGGATGATTTAAAGAGGTTTGATGATAAGATACAACGTGACTATGCAGTGATGCTATACACAGGTTTCTCAAGGACTTGGGGGTACGGAAGAATTCCTCTATAATTGGCCGTACCTGGACAGGTCAGGGGCGGATTACCTAGTCACTAAGGGAATTAGGGCTGTGGGTACTGAAGCACTCAGCATAGCCGGTTGGCCGGGTAAGGAGGGCTACCCATACCCACCCAGAGTTCCTAAAGATGATGTTGCCTATGTTCATTATAAACTATTGTCAAATGGCGTGTACGTAATCGAGGGCGTCACTAACCTAGATATCGCATTAAGCACCTGCAGGAATGGCGAGGGCCTATTTATATTCATGCCACTCAAGATTAGGGGGGGCGCAGAGGGTTCGCCATTACGACTAGCAATGCTATGCGAGCCTAGATAGACGATAACTTAGTCAGGATCTCTTGGGTCCTTTGGTAGGTCTATGCCGAAGGCCTCTCTTAATAACTTACGTAGTATCCTATATGTCATACCCCCCCATATTGTTACATCACCCACTACTATTGCAGGTCTTGAAAGACCCTTTATATTAACATTTAACTTAACATGCTTCGTAACATCACCAATACCCAGCCAAAAAACCTTTGATAGCTCTGCCTTATTTATCGTTAATTTAGGATTGCAGTCCCTTAGTAAGAAGATAACAGGGACAACATTAATATTGGGTGCGTTACTTGGCGAAAACGGGTCCAAAACACCAAGTATTATAGCATCATTAGTAAGGTCAAGTCCCACCTCCTCTCTGGTCTCCCTAATCGCTGTTTCAACCAAGTCCTTATCCTTAGTTGGATTAAACCTGCCGCCGGGGAATGCCGCGTCGCCGCTCCAGGGATCGTTAGGATTCTCGGTCCTCTTACCAATAAGGAATGCGTCTAGGCACGGGTTGTAAATAACCGCAACCGCAGCCCACAAATGCTCATTATCCGGTGTTGGCGTGTTACTCTTTACGACCCTCCTTAATTTTGTCACATTATATGACCTCATATAATATTATACCTCCAATTACTTATACCCAACTAATAAACACTATTCACCATAGATCATATTAAGGCTTGAAGTGGCCTAATCGAGAGAACCTCGGGGGGGTTAGCCAGATAAAGTGGTCTCTTGCCCATCAATATGTTTATTAGGTTCCTAACCGCGACCTCTGCCATCCTCTCCCTAGTCTCGTAGGTCGCAGAACCTATGTGTGGGGTTAACACGACATTATCAAACCTTGTTAACTCGTGAGTATTGGGTAACGGTTCCTCCTCAAACACGTCCAGCGCAGCACCTGCTATCCAGCCCTCCCTAAGTGCCTTCACAAGTGCGTTGGTATCTACGATATCGCCCCCCCTAGCCACGTTTATTAAGTAAGCGGTCTTCTTCATAAGCCTTAACCGCTCCTCATTAATTAGGTGCCTAGTCTCGGGGGGTTGCGGCCACCGTTATTACGACAAAATCGGACTCAGTAAGTACGGACTCCAACGGCCTATACTCAATGCCCAGGGCAAACTCTATCTGAGGTTTCCTGGTCCTCGACCAATAAATCACCTTCATATTAAACGCCTTTGCCCTCCTGGCCAGTGCAGTGCCTATATTACCCAGTCCTATTATACCCAAGGTAGCGCCATAGACCTCACTACCAAGCAACCAACCCCCCCACCTATCATATATACCGCCTACCCTAATGAGTCTATCACCTAGAACTATTTTACGGGCGAGGGCTATTAATAGGCCCATGGCTAGGTCAGCCACGGCCTCAACAAGGACCTCAGGCGTATGCGTTACATAAATCCCCCCCTTCTCGGTGGCTGCCTTTACGTCAATGTGATCAACGCCGACACTATATGTACTAATTATGAATAGTTTATCAGCCTCATTAATGAGTGATCTATCAATGGGATCTCCCAGGGTCACGATGGCGCCCACACAGTTTTTAAACACATCAACCCAAACTTCCCTCGGCGGTGATGCTTGTCTACTCCACATGGGCCCTGTCTCCTTCCACATCCTGATCTCCACAGGCAATTTATTGAGCTCTGAGTATATTATGGAGGGTAAGTTACTCCGACTTATGAAAATACAGGGCCCAACCATTGCGATGCGGTAATGCAGCTTATTAATTAATATTTTCGGTTTCACGGTGTCATAATTATAGTCAGTATTAAATAATGTCTGCGACTAATCCTTCCGAGAATTAGATGGTAACCATCAGGGAAATCCTGAATAAACTCAAGTGGACTAATCAAATCGATAATTATGTCGTTATTTTTGTATCAAGGGGGGGTTCACCAAATAATGAAGAGGTTGTAGACCTATCAAGGATCATTTCAATAAGCAGAGATGGGTTTACATACATCAATAATAGTGGTAGGGAGACGTACATACTACCATAGGGTTGTGGAGATTAGGCATAAGAATGGTACAGTGATATTCCGAAGAAATGTGCCGCACTAGACCGTGACTAGGGAGACTTATTAATGAATCTGCTGATAAATGCCGTATGTCTACGTACCAATTCCTCATTGGCACCTAGAATATTAACGAGGTAATCCTGCTCCACTGGGTTAAGTAGGCCAGGAATAACTATTGTATGCGGCGTGTCACCCATATCGGGTACGTCATTTACCGTTGATATCTTAATACCTTGGTTATCCCAACCAACCCTGGCGGCATAGATCACCATCAAATCATTGCTCACAATACCCAACTTACCAATATTTTCCATCTTCTTAAGGAGTTCCACGGCTTCTTGAACATTCATGAAGCCACCACCATCCTTAATATCAAGTAGTAATATTGTGTGAAGCCCACGACTGAGATTCTCATTAAGTACCTCATAAGCCCTCATACTCAACACTCCCATTCTTGGATACGTTATGGTTGCCAAGGGACCTAGTTTATATGGCGATAGACCGAGTTGACTAATTAATGCGCAAACTATACTCACGGAATTAATAACCTTAACCTTGAAGCCTCGTTTTTTGGCAATAACAGCAATGGCCGCATGTGTTGTAGCTATCATGGGATCACCAATAACTAAGAGGGCTGCATCACGTCCCTTCTCCAATTCCCTCATTAATACCTCGCCATTTCTATCTTCCAAGTCTTCCCTTGAAACAAGAACAAAATCACTCCTAATTCCCCTTAGGTAATTAATAAACTCGGCAGGTCCCTTTGACGTATAGACCTCTAGGAATACTGAATCGGCAGTCCGCATAATACCTAAGGCCTCGGTCGTAATATTACCAGGCTTAGACCAAGACCTACGATGTACAGCGTCGGCATTTTCTTACCCCCCCCTCATTATTTCTTCGATTATTGAAAAATTTAAAAGCGTAGTAGTTATGTAAAAATAGATGGCATCTAGAGTTAAGATACCAGAGGATGGAGAACCAATCGTTGTTCAGGGTGGTATTTGGAACGTACCTAAGAAACCAATAATACTCTACATCGAGGGTGATGGAATAGGGCCTGAGATCACCAATGTTGCCATTAAGGTGATCAATAAGGCTGTTGAGAAGGCCTATGGAAGCTCAAGGGAGATCAAGTGGGTTAAGGTCTATGCAGGCGAGGAGGCTGAGAAGATATATGGCAATAGGTTCCCTGAGGAAACCATAAACCTAATCACGAAGTATAGGGTTGTCCTTAAGGGGCCACTGGAGACCCCCCCGATTGGTGGTGGTTGGAGGTCAATAAATGTTGCCATTAGGATGATCCTGGATGCATATGCCAATGTCAGGCCTGTTAAGTACATGCCTGGCCTCGAATCACCACTCAAGCACCCTGAGAGGGTTGATATGGTAATCATTAGGGAGAACACCGATGACCTATACAGAGGCATTGAGTGGAGTTGGGATAGTCCGGAGGCCGCTAAGTTGAGGAAGTTCCTTAAGGATGAGTTGAAAATAGAGCTTGAGGATGACACTGGGATAGGCATAAAACCAATTAGTAAGTATAAGACCCAGAGGATAACAAGGTTCGCACTTAGGTTTGCCATTGAGAATAAGAGGAGGTCCGTAACAATAATGCACAAGGGCAACATAATGAAGTACACGGAGGGCGCCTTCAGGGAGTGGGCTTACGAGGTCGCACTTAAGGAGTTCAGGGACTACATAGTTACTGAGGAGGAGGTGAATAAGCTCTATGGTGGTAAGGTACCGTCGGGCAAGTTACTCGTTAATGATAGGATAGCCGATAACATGTTCCAGCAGATAATCACGAGGCCCGAGAACTATGACGTAATACTTGCACCAAACCTAAACGGCGACTACATAAGCGATGCCGCCGGAGCTCATAGGCGATATTGGAGTGCTTGGCGGCGCGAACGTCGGCGATACTGGCGGCATGTTCGAGGCCGTACACGGCACAGCGCCTAAGTACGCCGGTAAGAACGTGGCTAACCCAACGGGTATAATCAGGGGGGTGGTGAGTTAATGCTTAGGTTCATGGGTTGGAGGGAGGCTGCGGACTTAATTGATAGGGCGATAACAGAGGCCATTAACCAGAAGAAGGTCACGCAGGACCTGGCTAGGTTTATGGGCGTTCAGCCACTGGGTACTAAGGAGTTTGGTGATGCATTGATAGAGATAATTGATCAATTGAAATGATAAACTCAATGCCGTGATTTAATTAAAAACCCAATTCATCATTAATTCTAACTTTAAAATTACTGATTATCTGCAATCGCCAATTGCTGCGTTTCCTTCTCCCTAGGTTTAATGATCGGCGGCTTCGGATTTACATACTCATTAAGTGCCTTAACCACAAGGTCAACATCACTTGGGTCAAGGTCCTTAAGTATTGGCCTATGGCTCCTATAATTAATAATGTCGCTTGGGTCGATCTCCACGGTCTTAACATCCTCCTCATAATACCTAGCCTTAATGAGCACGTTACCCAGTGGGTTAACCACGTGACTGCCCCCGAAGAACCCAAGCCCGTCATATTGCCCCCACGGTGTTTACATAAACGGTGTATGCCACGTTTTCAAGGGCCCTCGCCACCATGAATGTCTCGAAGTGAAGCCTCGACATGTCCGGCGCAGCACTTATGTATACGTGCACCTCGGCGCCCTTCAGCATCATAGTCCTCGAAACCTCTGGATAGAATGCATCATAGCATATTGCAATGCCTACCTTATGACCGTTAATGTTAATTACCGGTATATCGCCCTTACCAATACCGAAGTACCTATACTCATCAAACACACCATACGATGGTAAGTGCCTCTTCCTATAAACGGCTAATACCCCCATCAGGCCCCACGCGACCGCCGTGTTATAGAGTACGTGAGTATCCTCATTCCTCTCTGCAAATCCAACTATAACGTGGCAATTCCTCCTCCTGGCTTCCATTACGAGCCTCGTAATAGTCCTACCACTTATTGGCTCAGCAATTTGAAAGAATAAGTCCTTAGACATATAGCCTGGTAGGTAAAGCTCGGGGGGGGTTACTACTAGGTCGGCTCCATCGCTACGCAGAGCGTTTCCATCGCCTTAATCAGCCTGTTTAGGTTGAATTCCACATCGCCAAGTTTGCTACTGTACTGTAGCAGGTGTATTCTAAGCATTAATTAGTGGTGCATGTGGGGGGGAATTAAAAATACAAACCCCATTTTGCAAATTGGGTAAGCAATAAAAGTCCATGATTATCAGTTACATGTGCCTAAGATAACCCTTGAGAACCTAATACGTATTGACTATGAATACGTGACTCAGAGGATCATAGACTTCATTAGGTCGTATGTTAAGGATGCGGGAGCAACAGGCGCTGTCATTGGGCTTAGCGGTGGTGTTGACTCCAGTGTTACGGCATACCTACTCGTTAGAGCCTTGGGTAGGGATAGCGTCATTGGTTTGATACTGCCGTATAAGACCACGCCTCCTGAGGACATTAGGGATGCTAAGTATGTCGCAGAGACCCTGGGCATTAAGTACTACTACATAGATATTGGCAGGATTAGAAATGCCTTTGCTGAGTCAATACCTGAGTTTGATGAGGGTGATAAGATAGCCGTTGGCAATCTCCTCCCAAGGATCAGGATGACACTACTCTATTACTTCGCCAATAGATTCAATAAGGTTGTGGCAGGCACTGGGGGGGATAAGAGTGAGTTATTGATTGGGTACTTCACTAAGTATGGCGATGGCGGCGTTGACATACTACCAATAGGCGACCTCTACAAGACCCAAGTCAGGTACCTGGGTAAGTACCTCGGTTTACCCGATAACATAGCCTTTAAGCCATCAAGCCCAAGGCTCTGGGAGGGTCAAACAGCTGAGGGTGAGCTCGGCGTTAAGTATGAGGACGTTGATGTGATTCTACACGCGCTCGTTGATTATAGGATGAGCGTTGAGCAGGCGGCTGAGGCCACGGGTAAGCCCATTGAGCTTGTGCAGACCGTGTGGCGTAGGGTATTGAATACTGAGCACAAGAGGAGGTCGCCAATAGTGCCTAGGATTTCCATGAGGACCTTGGGAATTGACTGGAGGATGCCCGTGAATAAGACTGGAGTGAGTGGCTCATGGAATAAGCCTTAATAATTCTGGTCAATCATTATTTAAAAATGAGTAAACCCTTATGGCATGTCATTGAGGATCCGGCATACATCATTAATTTATACGCGGGCATTGTGATAACGCTTATGCTCATAGGCGCCGTAGTGATTTACGTATTAACACAGTCAATCATTGACGCGGCGCTCACGTCCTTACCGCCAATATTTATAGCACTAATAATGATTGCCGCTAAGGGGGGGTTATTAAGAGGAATGAGGTTATCATGTATCCTGATAAACTTATTGCATTGAAAGGTTCTGAGAGAATTGAATTACCAATATACGAGATAACCAGGGTTAGGGTAAGGCCCGTGATTAACACCGTAAGGGTAATCAACATGAGGCTAATACCGATATCCTCAATACCGAGATTCAACACCTGGTCTGTAACCTTTATCTCCGGTGATAGGGAAATTGTTAAGGTGTGGATTAGTGAGAGTGAATTAGATAAATTAAGGGCAGTAATTAGGAGATTGTGTAATGAGAGGTTAATATGTATAAACATTGAAAGTGCCATGTCCATTTAATGATGAGGACAATAAAGGCAGGACCTGTTGATTATGTACATCTTGAGACATCCTTTTCAGCAATATGCCCGGTGGATCGTAGCATTGATAATTACGTCATTGAGGTGGAGTATAAGCCAGCATGCAATGATGATGGTTGTATCTATATAGAATTGAACAGCCTCAGGGAATATTTAGATGGATTTAAGGACAGGGTCATTTATCACGAGGACCTAATTAACGAGTTAGTAAATGAGTTTGTAAGGACCCTAAATCCAATTGAAATAACGGTGACCCTCACAAGTAATTATAAAGGCATTAAATATGTAATAAGACGTAATATCAATAAACAAGGCTCCCAACACGAACCCTAATCCTTATCCTACTCAAATCACCAGATGCGCCCTCTACGAAATTAGGCTTTCTTAATGAGTTTGCATACATCATAGCCTTCATCAATCCATCCCTATCCCTCGCCTTTATGTACGGCCATAGGTCAACAACGGGCTCCTTATATAGGCAGGTCTTTAACCTACCATCACTTGTCAACCTCATTGTGGTGCAACCTGCACAGAATGTTGGGTTATTATAGTTCTTAACTATCTCAACCCTAACTCCATCGACTTCGTAAATGGGCCTATTATGAAGATCCTTCCTCGTCCCTAGTAACTTACCGTGCCTATTCAACCAATTAATTATGTCGCTCAGGTCATCGTAGTACCTGGCAAATACTGGGAAGCCATCGCCCATGGGCATTAACTCTATTAGCTGAAGAACGAAGCCGTACTTAGCGGCAAACCTTATCATCATTGGTATCTCGTCCGTGTTAAGCCCCCCCTTAGCACAACCACGTTCAGCTTTATTTGCTTAAAACCCAGCCCACCCACATAGTCAATGTTCTCAAGAACCTTATCTAAGGCATCAACTCCAGTTATGAACCTATACTTTCCACGATCTAATGAATGAAGAGATATGTTTAATCTACGTAACCCATGATTAAGTAATTCCTCAGCATAGACATCAAGTAAATAACCATTAGTTGTTAATGAGAGGTCCTTAGGACCAACCTTATTTATTTCATCCACAACCTTGACAATATCCCTACGTAGCAACGGCTCACCACCTGTTATCTTAAAATCATCAACACCCAATTCCTTAGCCACAGAGGCTACAAAACCAATGTCCTCGGCACTTAACTCCCTACTCAAAAACTTGCCCTGTCCCTCAAAGTGACAAAAGATGCATCTGTAATTACATACGCTGTTGACCACAATCCTAAGCTTCAACCAGGGTCTCCCGTAATTATCAATTAGCATTATGATGATGCAACCTAATTGCGCATTTAAAATCATTATTCCTGCATTAATTATGCTTAATCTTAATCAATGAATTTATTACCATGAATCTTGTCGGTGAGGTAATCATGGAGGAACTTAAGGCCGTGGGTTGATAAGGCCTCAATCTCAACCTTCTTCTTAGTCCTAAGGAAGAGCTCAATCTCCTTCTTCCAGTGATCACTTTGGAACCAGGGATACCTAATAAGTTCCTGGGCCCTCTTTAGGTCCCTATCCGTAGCCTTTATGACATACTCATCACTGATTTTGTAAGTACGAATGTCCGTCGCTGTAACACCCACAAACTTAGCCTCGGGGGGGTTGCTAATCTATCGCTTTCGTAACTAAGCTTTATTGAGCCACTCTTGTAAACACTGTATATGTACCACCCATATGGATCACCGTCAGTTAATACGAAGACTGGTAATTTATACTCCTCGTTAAGTCTCCTAACAAACCTTCTCGTGGCTCTGTCCGGCATACCCTTAGCCGTAATTAGTAGACAACTCTCCTTATTCCAGAAGCCCTCCCTGTTGAGCCTCTGGAATATTGCGTCCTTCTCAATAACAAGCACGTAATTAGCCTCAACCTTAACAATATCGAGATCATCGGGATTTGGCGGTAAACTCAGTGCGGTATCGCCTAGCTTTGTGGCGTCTATCTCAAAGCCTTTGACCTAACGATTATTGGCCCCCCCACGACCTTACCCTTAACATCAGCCGAAAGCCCCCCCCATCTCCTCCCTGAGGATTCCGGTGGCCACCTCAATATCCTCAATGACCGCGTTGGACTCCGACTGCTCATCCCACGTGTTTTCCCTAATGACCTTGTTTACAATGTCTGCCTTGAACTCCATGGTGTGCTTACCATTGTAGTAAAGGTCCCTTATTGTCGGGTAAACACCCTCCCTTATGGCCTGAACAATCAACTTAAGCATGAGCATTGTCTGCATGAACCTCTTGGACTCCTTAAGGTCAAGAAACCTCCTCCTCAGCTTTTCAGGCCCAAGGATCAGCATCTTCCTCTTTGGGTCCCAAATAGTGTTACTTAACGTTCTTGATGGTATTTCAAGAATTGGCTCCTCATTATTAAGTACCGTATTTGTTACCGAATTGCCCCAATCCTCAAGAACCTTAAGTACCTCATTTCTACTCCTAGCCACGACCAATGACAAAGCACTCGCTATTAAAAACTTAGCGCCGTGAGGTCACGCTTTAATACCCTAATCCGTAATTAATCACGTGACCAACATAAGGGCACTCAGGGGGGGTAGGGACTTCATAACACTCATGGATTACACAACAGACGAGATAAAGTACTTACTGAGCCTGTCCCGGGACCTTAAATCCCGGTACCACCAGGGGGGGAGCGGTATAGCGACGTACTGAGAGGCAGGACGCTACTCATGATCTTTGAGAAGCCGAGTACAAGGACTAGGGTAAGCCTCGACGTGGCTGCGACGCAGCTAGGGATGCACGTAATCTACTCAAACCCACAGGAGCTTCAGCTTGGTCGTGGAGAGACCATAGCCGACACGGCAAGAGTCGTTGATAGGTTCGTGGACGCCATAGCGGCTAGGGTGTATAAGCACGAGTCATTAATAGAGATGGCTAGGTATGCAGTGGCGCCCGTAATAAATGCCCTAAGCGATAAAGAACACCCACTGCAGGCGTTGGCTGATGCATTAACCTTATGGGAGGTTAAGGGTAAACTCGAGGGGTTAAGGGTGGCCTTTGTCGGTGATGGTGATAATAACATCGCACATTCCTTAATGATAATTGGAGCCAAGCTTGGTTGGGAGGTTAGGATAATTTCACCAAGGAGGTACTGGCCGACCAAATTCGCCGAGTCATTGAACGAGGATGTAAGGAAGACGGGCGCCAACATAGTAATTAGTGACAATACCGAGGATGTCAGGGGAGTTGATGCCGTGTATACCGATGTCTGGGTTAGCATGGGCATGGAGCCGAGGCCGAGGAGAGGAGGAAGGTATTTAGGCCGTACCAAGTTAATGCCGAGTTAATGAGAAAGGCGGGTCCTCAGGCAGTATTCATGCACTGCCTACCTGCTCACAGGGTGAGGAGGTTACTGATGATGTAATTGATGGCCCGCAAAGCATTGTTTGGGATCAGGCGGAGAATAGATTGCATACGGCTAAGGCCGTATTAGTGGCGTTACTAGCATGAGGAACTTATTATCAACAATTGATCCAAATCAAACCATTAAAGTGTGTAAGTTTTATTAATTTCAAGGGATTAACAACGCCTTGTATGGTGAGACCCAATAAACTATTAGGCGCTGTAGTTTTGTTTACCTTAATCTTAGTATTAGGCACATTAATACTTGCCTTAGCTAATGAGTGGCAACAAGTTATTATATATGTTAGGTCCATTACAATACATGCGTTAGCCGTTTCATCAAACGACAGCGGCGCCGTCATTAACATAACAGTAACGGCAATAAAGCCGGGCTCGGGCTATGTATACATTGCGTCAAGTCCATTACCAACGGTTGAAAGTGGTACATTCCCATCATCATCACAGATAGCCGCATTGGTTGCCACATACCTAGCAAACCAACCATTTAATGAGTATAATTTCCTAGTAAATGTTGAACCGACAACCCTAGAGATCGGTGGTCCATCAGCAAGCGGTTACATGACCGTCGCAATGTGGGCGCTAATAACAAACCATACCTTAAACCCTGACGTGGTAATGACCGGGATGATACTACCGGATGGCTTAATAGGACCCGTGGGTGGCTTACCTGCTAAGATTAAGGCAGCCGCTCAGGAGGGTTATGAAGTCGTGTTAATACCATACGGGCAGCAGATATACCAGACCAGTAGCGGACAGGTAATTAACCTAATAAGCTATGGAAGGAGTCTCGGAGTTAACGTTATACCTGTGATGGATGTTAGGCAAGCCATTTACTACTTCACGGGTGTGAATATGTCAATACCATTAATACAGGCTCAGGCGCTAAAGACCACGGCGTACATCAACGTCACGAAATTCCTATGGATGAGGATATACGACAGGATAATAAGCACAGGCGCCATAAATTCCACAGACCCTAACGTTAGTAGCTACATTAAGAGAGCTATTAATTATGCAAGCCAGGGCATGTACTACACAGCCGCAAGCCTTGGATTCCAGGGACTAATTAATTATTACCAGGACGAGATGCAGAACTACACAGCCCCCGCAATTAGAGAACTTGCTCAATCAATTAAATAATGAACTGCAAAACTACGAAAACACACTGCAGCAATACAATGTGACAACCGCAAACATAGACCTAATAATCGGCATTTATGACAGGGTCTTTGACGCCCAACAGTCATTAAATGCCGCGTCGCAAGACCTGATGAGCAATGACATCGGCGACGCAATAACTAACCTCGCCTATGCAAAGGCTAGGATAGAGACCCTTAGTGATTGGTTGGCGGTATTGAATGCGGTAAAGGGTGGAGCACCAATATCGAGGGACTACCTTGAGGAATTAACAAACATGTACCTAGTGTATGCCCAATCAATAACTGAATACACGCTCTCACTTTCAAATGCCATAGGCGCATCGGGCATTCTTCAGGACATGAATTCAATAACGCAGGAGGTTCAGGAGGCCCAGAATAATTACCAAGATGGTCTTTATCCATTAACGCTTGCGCAGAGTCTCGATGTTATATCGAGCAATGACGCCATACTGCACCTATTATTTACCCCCCCAGTGATAAATGGGGGGGAGATGAACGCTGGCTATCTAATCAATGTCACGAATTATGTGAGGGAGTTGGCAATATTTAATACGTATGAGGCAGAGAATACTTGTAACCTATTCCCAATGCTCGCAATTTCATACATAGACTTCGGTAATTACTACCTAACAAGGTACAACTCAACCGGTAATATATACGATTTAGAAGCCGCACTTCAACTCTATGAACTGGCAGCCTCATACTCACAAGCCCTTTATGAACTCGCCTCATCAACAAATTCATGTAATGCCTCATTCACGATATCAAGCATAATGCCAATAGAAATAATGAATAATACCGCCAATACATCATTGAATCTATCACTTAATCAATCAGTAGGCTATAGTGTGGTACCCCTAGCAGTGGGCATCACGTTAATAGTGCTTGCCGTGGGCATAGCCATATTCTCGATAAAAAGCCTAAAAATAACCCCCCCACCTAAGCCCTGATTAGATGAACATAATCCCATTACTAGCGATGGACTTCCTCATAAGCTTCATAGGCAATGCATTACCATTCTTCGGTGAAGCCTATACGGTATATGCATCATTAACGTTACTGAGCATTAGACCACCAATGCAGTACACGGTCTTGGTAATAATTATAACGGCATTGGGTGCCTCAATTTCCAAGAACGTATCCTATGCCCTAGCTACGCATTAAAGAGGACCCTAAGGAAGACCAGCGCCGTGAAATTAATAATGCTCTTAGCCGACAAAGCACCACTATGGATATTGCTAATAATATTAGCCGCATTGCCTGGATTACCCCCCCTTGATGACTACCTATACATAGGTACTGGGGCTGCATCGATAAACCCACTTATGCTTAACACGTATGTATTCATTGGTAAGTTAATAAAGAGCTCCGTAGAAATACCAATAGAAATCATACTCTTCTCATCACTGTATAAATTACTAAAACCAGGCATAGGTTTGCCTATTTTCCAAATTACCATGGCAGTAATATTCACGGCATTAGCCTTCATAATATTTAATATAGATTGGGTGAGAATATACATGA
The DNA here is from genome assembly GCF_001315985.1 of Vulcanisaeta distributa JCM 11216. Classification (GTDB taxonomy): domain Archaea; phylum Thermoproteota; class Thermoprotei; order Thermoproteales; family Thermocladiaceae; genus Vulcanisaeta; species Vulcanisaeta distributa_E. The sequence goes on along the minus strand of NZ_BBBI01000005.1, from coordinate 55,288 downwards.
GACTCCAGAACAGGATTAATCTATTACCAAAAATAAACGATTAATGCTATTAATGAAATACGTAGATAAGAGCAATCCAACCACATTAATATTCCAAGTAACCTGATCTATTATAGCCATTTCTGACCAACCATACTTAGTATACATGTTCCTGGCATATAATATTAACTTTAAGTAGGCAACATCACGGCACTTAAAACCTCATCAATTCCTGGTGCGGGGGTGGGATTTGAACCCACGCAGGCCTTCGCCAACGGGACCTCAACCCGTCCCCCCCTTTGACCTGGCTCGGGCACCCCCCCGCCGATTATCATCTTGCGGTTTTGGCTTTAAGTGTTTTTCTGTGGTTTTTCTTCATTATGGTGTTTTGTTATGGAGAGAAAGTGTTATTAATGTTGTTTCCGATAACGGCTTCGTGTCCGCAGTTCTTTACGACCACGTTACTAAGAGGTTTGGGCGTATTGTGGCCGTTGAGGATGTTTACCTCGAGATTCCCGAGGGCAGGATTGTGGTGCTTGTTGGCCCTAATGGCGCAGGTAAGACGACAATGCTCAGGCTTGCGGCTGGCATACTTGCCCCCTGATGGTGGTAGGGTCCTTGTTTATGGTTATGACGCAATGAGTGTCAGGGCTAAGAGGAGGGTTGGGTTTATGACACCCATGGACCGCGGTGTTTACTGGAGATTGACGGCGATGGATAACCTGGTCTTCTTCGGCACATTATACGGCCTATCACTCGGGGAGGCTAGGGAAAGGGCTAAGGAGTTACTCGAGGAATTGGGGCTTGGTGGAAGGGCTAATGATTGGGTTGCCACGTATAGCACGGGCATGATGAGGAGGCTCGAGATCGCCAGGGTGTTAATGCATGACCCAGACGTTCTGCTGCTTGATGAACCAACAAGCGGCATAGACATTGATGCGAAGCACAGCATACTCAATTTCATTAGGGGGTCTTAGGGGTAGGAAGACCGTAATCCTCGCATCCCACGATCCTCAGGAGATCGAGTTAGCCGATATGGTCGTGTACATAAATAGGAGGATCCTAAATGAGGCGCCCGCTCTTAAGATTGTTAAGGTCCTCGTTAAGGGCCCCCCCGTGGATGGGCTCAGCGGGTTTAATGTGGAGGGTATTGGTGGTGATGAGTACGTCATAATAACAACAATTGATAGATTTAATGAGTTGATGAGTAGGTTAGCCATTCATGATGGTGGGGGGGTTAGGGTCATGGACATAGATGTTGAGGTTGCGGTGGCTGAGGGTAATGCCAGGAGGATGGAGAGGGTTATGAGGAGGAGGGGGGGTGATCGTGATGGGCATTATTGATAGGCTATACAGCTTTGTCGTAATTAGGGTTGGAAGATGTGGGTTTCGTATAAGACCCAGGTTGTGCTTACAATAATTAACTGGATCATCCCAGTATTCATATACTTCTTCATTGGTGTTACCCTAGGGTTTGGGAGATTAAGTGCAGTTAGGGACTACACGGCATTCATGGTCATAGGCACGGCATTCCAGGGATACTTCTCAGCATCAGTAACGACGCTGGCCGGTCGTATTAGGAATGAGGAACTCATTGGGACCCTGGAATACCTAATGGCAGCGCCGCTGAGGCCCATGGCGCTGATGATGTATAATACCGTGTGGGGGACTCGTGATAAACTCGATAAGTGCGGTCACGGTCTTACTGATCGGGCTTGGTCTCGGCATCTCATATAAAGTAAATGCACTTGCCACAATTACGTTCCTAATACTCTACCTGGCATCAATAATCGGTCTAAACCTAATCGCTGGCGCCGTTGTCCTAATCGTTAAGCAAGGTAATCCCATAGCCCTATTCACCTCAGTTGCCTCAAACCTATTGGGTGGTGTTGTGTTTCCCACCTCGGTACTGCCAACATGGCTTAGGTACATAAGTTATTCACTATCCCTAACCTGGGCGTTATCGGGGCTTAGAGGCGCCATGCTCAGTGGCTACGGCATACCACAACTACTTAACTACCTATGGCCATTGGTTATCCTAGCCCTGGCATACATAGTGATTGGCATTGCCCTATCTAACTACGCCTTCACAAAAATACTCAGAGAGGGCTCAGTCCACATGTACTAATTAGTAAATTTTAGTAAATAATGATAAGACCTACTGGATAGTCTTGGGCCCAGCATTGGCCCTATGCCTGGTCACGGCCTCCTTAACAGATTCGTAGACCACTCTCCCAATTAGCTCGCCAGTTTTGGAGTGACCGCCGGTGTACGTTATGCGTATCCCATTACCGGGGACCACAATTACGTTGTCCGTGCCCGTACCCGTGGCTATTAGGCCCGGTGAGTAACTGCTCTCTATGCCTAAGTCCTGAAGCGCCGCGCACTTGGCCTCGGTTATCGTAATTAAGGCCCTGGCCATGGCGGCCTCGGTCAATGAGGCGTTGGTTATCAATATGATATTTATCGTGCCCACCCCCCCTCAAACACGCCATCAACCTCGTACGTAGATGCCCTATCTATGCCCGTCCTCAATGCGTTTGACTCAACACCTGCGGTGGTGAGGGCTGTAACCCACACATCCCTGTACTCATCACTCGCCACCGCTAAGTCATCCATGTCAACGCCCGTGCCTAGGCACGCATAGTCATGAGGGGGGGCACCCCCCCAAGTTGGACCATTAACGTGTCCAGGTACTTCTCACGGAAGCCCTGGCTATGTAGTGCGCACCATAGGTCTGGCGGTGCGTAGTTATTGCATACAAAGCGTACGTTAATCATGCCATGCATTGTACTGAGCACTCGCCTACTCTGTGCCAGGTCTATGAGGAGTGTCTTAACGTTAGCACCGCCATAGCTTTGATAGTATATTCGGGCAGTCATGCCGTCACGGGACCAGACCTCCCTAAACGCCGTATTCATTACGTGATAGGATGTAAATCCTATTAATAAGCATTACCACATTATGAAAAGTCCTAGATAAGGTAGAGAATTCCCAAGATAAGTAACGCCAGGAGTGCCCTGATTAGTATGGAGGTGAGCATTATGGTAACGCCATCCTTAAGCCCGTAAATGCCGAGGTAGTAGGGCGCATTGTGCCTAATTCCGCGTATTAGTGATGAGGCCACGTAGCCAATCAGCAACCACTTAATTACTAAGATGCCACTGAGCCCCCCCTCATTAATGAGCGTGCCCGCGGCGGCGAAGGCTGCATTATCACTAATTACATAAGCCACTATTATGCTCACCACGTATGGGCCTAAGGTACCGAACACGTGCGATAGGTAATCACTGAGGTAGTTGTTTAGTCCGAAAAGCTCAATAACCGTTAACGCAACACTCGTTATTGACGTAACCAGTACTATCCTTACAATCAATTTCAAGACCCTTCCCAAATTAAGCGAACCGCTCACGGCATGCTCCGTAAGTTCGGCTATACCGTCCTCGTCTCTATCCCTAATTGAACCTCTTCTCCCAAGGATTGCAAATATTACCATCTGCATTAAGCCAATGGTCATAAGGATTAGGAGGTATAGTAGACCGTAGACCCCCCCCATGGTACTCAGTAGCACCGGCATGAGAGTCCTCAAGTGCGAGAGTAGGGCTGGGAAGGAATTAATGAGCGATGCTATGTACAATTCCCTACGCGTCAATCTACCGTCCTTATACATGGCTATGAGCATTGAGGATGCGGTGGATGGACTAACGAGGGAGACCACGAAGGGTAAGGAACAATAGCTGGGTAACCCAGACAACGCCGTTATCCACCGCCCCAGCCTGCCTATGGCCCTTATTACCGCTTCTTTACTCATTATGTAGTACATCGTAAGGACACCCAGTACTATGCCCAGTATGGCGAACGTTAGGTAGTGAAGTTCATAAATAACTAAGTTAGTTACCTGCCCCCCCATTGGCCGATTCCCTCCAGCGCATTTTCTAACTCTGTGTATATCTCCCTTAATTTACGTATGACGTTCTCTGAAGTATGCCATAAGCCCCCCCTTTCATGCGCCTCATATAGTCTCTTAATGATTTGTTCCAATGCGTAGGGATTAACTTCGGTAAACCACCTCCTCATCTCCTCATTAAACACATACGTCTCCACAATCCTATCCCAAACCCAGTCATCCACGGCATTCATGGTCGCGGCAACCCCCCCGAGAACATACTCAACGCGCTTCGAAATGTTCTGGGCGCCCATGTAACCGTGCTTTCTCATGCCTTCGATCCACTTAGGATTGAGTAATCTAGTCCTCACGTAGAACCAACGGCATTCTTCGCAGTCATCATCCTAGGCCTATCCTGCGTTAAGTCCGTGTATAGGATAAGGGGCTTCCTGCCTGAGTATACCTCAACCGCCTTGGATAGGCCGCCCAGGTATGCGTAGTAATCATCTATGTCGATTATTGAGTAATCAACACTCGACTGGACCTGGCTTGTGATGTCCACCTTGCTAAGCAATGCCTTGAATAAGTCCTTAAGCTCGCTTGAGTTCATCCCACGCATGTCTCCATTATAGCCATAACCCATGTACATGGCATAAACACCGGCAATGTCCATATCCGTCCTCCACCTCGACGTCTCTATCAAGTGATTAACCTTATTCCCATAGTCACCGGGCCTCTCGCTGAACGTCCTTATTAAGGAGGTCTCACCATACCTACTCCTCAATTCGAGGTAGTGCTTACGGACGTAATTCATATCTAACGGCTCATCTAACTCGGCAACGAGCTTAACGGCCTTGTTAATCAATGATATTAAGTGCGGGAACATATCCCTAAACACCCCGCTCATCGTAACAACGACATCTATCCTAGGCCTACCGAGGTCCTTAAGTGGTATTACCTCAAGTCTTGGATCCCAACTACCTGGCCTATGAATAAGCTTAACGCCAAGATACCGCAGCGCCTGCCAATAGTGACGCCCCTAGTCCTAGATTCCTGACCACCCCCAAACAATGACGCCCACGGTCTCGGGGGGTACCTACCATACTGCTCCAAGTATTTCCTAATACTATCCTCCGCGATTCTAGCCCCCCCAACTCCAATGCCGAATCGCTGGGTATCTTAAGTGGATCGAGCGCGTAGAAGTTCCTCCCTGCAGGTAAGACATCGGGGGGGTCCATTACGTAGTCACCGCCAACGCCGGCCGGTATGTACTCCCCCCCACTCAAAGCCCTAATTACGTTCTCAAGCTCAAGTTTAGGCGATAGCCTTAACCTCTCCGCTATGTCACGTGCATAATTCAGCACGGTCTTCGCGTCATCACTCCTAATCCCATATTCCTCAGCTACCTTAATTGCCAAATCAATGCCGTTCGTAATTAACGCCCTGACAATCCTTTTAACCCCCCCCTCGTCCATTAACCTTAGGATATTCGCATACTTACCTGGGCGCTCGAGTAAGTCATCATAGTCATACCCCATTGCCTCGGCCAGGAGCCTATGCAGCGATTTAACGACACCCCTATCACGCCTTAACGCCAGCGTTAAGTAATCAACGATTTCATCATCACTTAATTCCATGCCAAGTACCCTCAACCCATACGGCATTGCCGAGCGTTCCATCCTCATAAGCTCGTCGTAAAGCACATCGAGGTCCTTAACCTCTAGCCCATACTTACCTGCAATGCCCTCTATGGTCTTGAGCACAGCGCTTGCCCTAGGTGAATCAACAACGTTTGCTTCTCTGTACTCATCGATTAAATCACGCAACCTCTTGAGATCATCACTGAGGCCCGCCTCGGTCATCCTGGGTGAGAGGTGACTAATCAATACGGCGTATGACCTCCTCTTGGCGATTGTACCTTCACCGACGACAACCACATGGTAGATATAAATGTTTGGTAAATTGCCGAGGAGCGCATCTGGGGGACAGCTGGAGGATAGGCCGACCTGCTTACCTGGGAGGAACTCGAGTGTGCCGTGGGTCCCCCCCACGTGAATAACGGCATCGGCGCGCCAAACCTCCTCAAGCCACCTATAAAGCGCGACATATTGGTGATGCGGGTATAATTCCGAGTCATGGTAAATCTTGTTAGGATCCTCATGCCAGCCCCCCCTACTTGGTTGCAATACGATAATTGCATTGCCTAGATCAAGCACGGGCAGCGTGAGGTATCCGTTTTTAACCATTATATTGCCAGGGGGGCTCACCCCCCCACTGCTTAATGACTTTATCTCTAAGCTCCGGCCTTAACCTATTGAATAAGTCCATATACGTTGTTTGATCAACCAGCACATAATCGGTGCCGGCCGACCACCTACCGGAGTTTGGGTTTTTCACGAAGAATTCCTTAATGGCTTCAGCGGTAATGGCCTTAACACCATAGCCCTCCTTCCTCAACCTCCTCAACAGTACCTCGACCGACTTAAGCGTGTCGAGGTATGAGGCTCTACCAATATTCTCCTCACCGGGTGGATAATTATACATCACAATGGCAATCCTCTTACTCGCATTAGACTTATGTCTAAGGGCCAACCACTTATCAACCCTATTGAGGACCCTATCAACTCTATCCTGAATTACCTCCATAGCCTTCACGCCATTTTTATCAACGAGGCCCGCTATTGGTATGGGCTCTATGGCGCCATCAACCTCGGGCATGGCCACGGCATATATAACCTCAACGGGGCTTAGCCCCCCCGTTGGATCCTTAATCCACGCATCTATGTCCCTGCCGTACATGACCACCGGGTTCATGACAGGAACATTGAACTTTAGCAGAACGCCCTCATCTTCTCGGTTCCTAATGAGCCTGAACCACTGAAGGTCGAGTATAGCCCCCACATCAGCATTATTAAACAGCTCCTTAAGCCCCCTCAATGTATAGCCATAGTTGGAAAGAAGCGAGATCGTGTCGACCCTCCTCTTCATTATATGGGTAATTACCTTCCTAGCCTTATCATAGGACTGGCCAGAGTAGGCCATTAACACTATGAGTGGCGACTTGAGACCCCCCCTCTGCTTTAGAAGTTCATCAGCGCTATGGTATACGTACCCCCCCTCATAATCCTCAATCCAGTAATCCCCCCCCAACTCGATGGGAGGCCCTGGCGCTGGTACGGCTATGTCACAGTAATTCCTCAGCACTAGGCGTATCATATTGACTATGTTTTCTTTACGCCAATTCCTCCAATAATCAATTAATAATGCCCAATCCTCAACGTAATGGGATATGGGGTCTGAAAGGGCCTTGGATGCCTCATGAAGAACGTGGGAAAGGGTCTTTGGGTCAAAGTAATTCGTAGTTTTAATAGTGTCATTATACGTAGATACTGAACTAGTTAAGAATCCGCCTAACTCGTAATTACGAACCCTCGTAAGCATTATAGTCTCTAAACCCGTACTTAGTGTAAAGACAATGGGAGTCTCGCGTAACCAATTCCTTAGGTAGCTTAGTAGTTCTGGGTGGTCCCCCCCATTAAGCTTAGCAAGGCAATGTCAGGTCTCCTCACGGCGTTTAATTGCTTAGAGACCTCATTAACTTCGTAACTCTCCAGGTACATGACTTCGAGGTCTACATCGCCAACTCCGCCTAACGCCTCACTTAACGCTTCATAAAACCCCCCCTCAGTGAGGACTGACCTTGTGATTAGTAGCATGCGGCACCTGGGCATGTTACTCACCAACCCTAACAACATTAACTGCGTACCTACTCAGTACGTCCATGTGGCTTATTGATGGGTCGTAGATGAGCTGCGGCCTTGTGTCGTAGATGACGACCTTAGCCAACCTACTCAACTCACCCATGAACCTCTCAACCTCCTCCCTAACATCGCCCATGAGGGGCACGTTTGCCTTACCATCAGTTATTAAGTAAGCCCAATAATCACCCTTTAGCTTGAGGTTTAATCTCTTGATTAAATTAACTGCGTAGACCAGTGCCGCGGGCATTGGTGTTGCCCCCCCACCGCTTGATAACTCATCTAGGGCGTTTAGGACTTGCCAATAATTCCTCGTGGGCTCTATGACCACGTCAACGCCACGGTCCCTGAAGCTTATTAGCCCCCCCACGTAGCTCCTCCTCACGTAGGACTCCTCAGTTATCCTCCTCACGAGCCCCCCCTTCGCAACCTCAATCCTCCTCATGAAATTCATACTACCGCTGGCGTCAAGTATTATGAGCGAGACCCTAGGGGTCCTAGACCTCCTAACCCTGACCACTAGGTCTTCCAAACCAACCCTAATGGGTAGGCCCGAGCCTCTGAGCGATGCGTGAACGATAGATGCGGTGAGGTCTATGTCCCTTAAATCCCCCCCATTCCTCGGCGGTAGGTACATGTACGGGATACCGTGGGGGCTGACCAACAATCTTCCTAAAGGAGGACCTCGACCTAAGGCCGCGGCCCCCCCCAGTACGTATCAGCTCCCTCCTAAACTCCACAGGAATATCCACGCTGGATACTCCATACCTCCTGGTATCACCATAAGCATTAGCCTCATCACCTACACTACTCCCACCATTAAGTCCACCCTGCTCATTACCCTCACCACCTAGCACTGCACTGCCCTGTTGGTTATGCATTGAACTAGGCATTTGCCGCCTACCCTGGGCATTATCTTCGTTGGGCGTTGGCTGTGGGGGGGTATCGGCATCCTGGGCCTCTCGAAGGGCTTGGCCTTGAGCCTGTGGGGTAGTGCCAGCTCCATGGCCTTCTGTAAGTCCTCCATCGTCACCCTAGCCCTACCATCCAAGGCAGCCAACGCCTTCGCAGTCCTGATGGTGACTATCTCCGCGCGGCTTGTCCTAATGCCCAGCTTAACCACGGTCTCGGCCAAGAGCTTAAGTAGGTCCTCCGGCACCTCAACATCCCTAATCAACTCCCTAGCCCTCTTGATCCCCCCCTCCCTAATCCTCTCAATCTCGGCTCCCACCTCCTGTAGAATCCCTCTGGGTCCCTATTGAACTCCTCAACCCTCCTAACAATCTCAGCCCTAACCCCCCCTGGGTCCTGAGGAGCCTCCACATCCACCACTAGGCCAAACCTATCGAGGAGCTGCGGCCTAAGCTCACCCTCCTCCGGGTTCATGGAGGCTATTAGTACGAACCTGGCGGGGTGCCTTACAGATACGCCCTCCCTCTCCACGATATTCCAGCCGTAGGCCGCCGCGTCTAGGATTACATCAACTATGTAGTCATCGAGTAGGTTAACCTCATCGATGTATAGAATATTCCTATTCGCCTCAGCAAGGAGACCTGGCTGTAACGCCCTCACGCCCTCCGTTATGGCCCTCCTAATGTCCAGCGTGCCGATGAGCCTATCAACGGTTATCGAGAGTGGCAGGTCAACAACCCTCATCTTCCTAACAGCCACCGGCAACTTCTCACCACGCTGGTACCTTGCATAGCACGAATCACACATGAGCTGCGGGTCGTGTGGGTCACAGTTGAATGGGCAGTCGGCCACGACCTCGATCTCAGGCAATACATCCGCGAAGGACCTAACGAGCGTCGTCTTCCCAGTCCCCCCCTTATCACCCCCCCTAAGCAGGACGCCGCCTATTGATGGGTTCACGGCCACGGCGAGGAGGGCCAACTTAGCCTTCTCCATACCGACAATGGCTGGGAATGGGAAAACGACACGGCGGCTCATACGATCACCACAGGCCTCCCATTGTGCTCGATCACCGTGGTTTTAACCCCCCCATACACCTCCTCGATAATACTCGGGCTAATGTCGCCTGGGCTTAGTTCAGCGACTATCCTGCCCTCGCGCATTACGTAAATTCTATCCGCATACTTAAGGGCTAGGTTTATGTCATGCATTGTCACCAGCACTGCAATTCCGTCTTCACGTGCAATCCTAATCAAGGTCTCCATGACCGCCACCTGGTGTTTTAGGTCTAGGTTGCTCGTAGGCTCGTCAAGGAGCATTAGGACCCCCCCTCCCTGCGCAATTGCCCTAGCGATATGGACGAGCTGCGCCTCACCGCCGCTTAACCTAGTGACCAACTTATTGGCTAGGTGCTCAATGCCGAGTCTCCTCATGGCATTGAGGGCCGTGTCAATATCCAGCTTACTCGGCCTAAAACCCATGTGTGGTAACCTACCCAGCAAAACCGCGTCAAAAACCCTAACTGGGTATGCGACTGCGTGATTCTGCGGCACGTAGGAGACGAGCTTAGCAATCTCACGCCTATCCATCCTTAACGCATCCTTACCATTAACCCTAATGGAGCCGCTGAAAACCCTCGCCACACCTAGGATGCATTTGATCAGTGTGGATTTGCCAGCACCGTTAGGCCCCCCCATTAGCACCACCAACCCTCCACCATCAACGTTGATATTGACGTCCCTAATCACTGGCCTATCATAGCCGCATTCGAGGTCCCTAACCTCAAGTACGGCCTTACTCATAACCATACCTAGCCCCCCCCTCGATATTATTATCGTGAGTAGGTATGGGGGGGCGCCAATCATTGAGAGCACAACGCCTATGGGTATCACGTATGGCGGTATTAAGGTCTTTGAAACCACGTCGGCGAGCACCGTGATGTCTGCACCCATGAGTGCCGATGCCGGTATCAAGTACCTATTGTCACTGCCCACCAAGGCCCTCGCTATGTTCGGTATCACCAAGTCGACAAAGCCCACTAGACCAACGAAGCTTATCGTGGCCGCAGCCTGGAACGCTGCCGCAAGCATTGCAGCCAGTCTCGTATTCCTAACATTAATTCCGAGACTATGGGCAACATCATCGCCAAGGTTAAGCGCATTTAATCTCCAAGATATCAAGACGTAGTATGGTATTGCAAGTAGGGATAGGGCCATGTATGGTATATAGTTGAGGGTCACGTTAGTTACGCTACCCAACATCCACATGACGATGGCGTGGCTCACATCAGGATTGCCAGAGAAGTACTGGATGAGCGAGGTCCCCGTGCTAAACACGAACATCACGGCCACGCCCGCCAGTATTATCGTGATTGGCGACGCACCCTTAATGAAGGATAGGAAGTAAACGAGCAATGCTGCGAGCGAAGCCGCTATAAATGCGCCAATGATCACCAGGTACGGCTCTGTTATCATAGGCAGATAGTACCTAATAACATAACCGGCGCCTAGGAGTATGGCCACGGCAGCCCCCAAAGCCCGCGGCGGCAGAGACGCCGAGCGTGTAGGTCGACGCCAGCGGATTCCTCAGTATGCCCTGCAACACGGCGCCCGCGGACGCAAGTGCTGCGCCGAGTATTAGCGATGCCAGGGCCTCCGGTAGCCTTATCTGCCAAACCACTAGGTATGCGTCGTGTGGCACATTGAATATTGGGTCTATGCCGTCAATAACAACCTTTAAGACGGTCATTGGCCCAATTCCATAGGCCCCCCCAATCATGATGTCAAGGACAACCAACGGAGGAGGACCAAACCACTAACCGCCACCAAACCCCCCCACCTCACCCACTGCACCACCAGACACCACCTGGCTCGGCGGTTCTCAGGAACTCCTCAAAGTACTGATTGAGGTATTGCGTGGCGTTAACGCCACTGAGGGCGCTTGGGTACACCTGACTAGCTATGTATAGCGAGACTATCACCTGCGGAGGCCCCCCCTCGGTTAGGTAGCCGGGTATGATGATGACTCTGTTGTACCTAACGGCGTTTGTCGCATTAAGCACTGGGTTGTTCTTAATAGTCTCGATTATTGATTCACAATAGGCCGTGGCATTCGGCGAGTGCGGATTTAAATTCCACGTAACCGCAATAATGACGTCTGGGTTACACTGAAGCACTGCGCCGGGCTCAACCTGCATGGACTTATTGAAGCATGGCTGTAGGCCGGCATTTACAGCAGCCCAATATGGATCTCCAGAGGGACCTGACGTGAACCATAGGCTATACTCGTAGTCAAAGATTACGTAAGCCTTATACCTAGTGGAGGTCTTGCTCAATCCCTCGCTTAATACGTGATGCACATTATTGATGAAGTTTATGAGCCTCACGGCATTGCTGGTACGGTTTGTGATTAGTCCGAGGAAGTAGATGAATGACGTCAAGTTGTCCTGAGACCCATAACCAATCACCGGGATGCCGAATGGAGCCAGCTTACTCCTCACTGTCTGGACACCGTAGCTCCACTCTAGGACCAGGTCAGGCCTTAAGTTAACCATCTCCTCGTAATTCCACGACCACATCTCCTGGCTCACGCTGGTAACGCCGTTAGATTCCCAAAGAGCCAAGGGAGCTCTGTGGCATAGCCCTCAATCCCAACTATTGTGTTTTCAGCCCCTATATCAATCAGGACTTGCATGGCAACCGTGTTATCGGCCGCAATCCTCTTAACGGGTATACCTATGGTCACGTTAGACCCATAGTTCTCAATAGTGACAGAAGTATCATTATAACTAACGATTTCGAAATTAGGCGATGAATAATAAGTGTAAGAGGGGGGGTTTTGACCACTGACCTATGTATATTCCACTCATATATTGCTATCGTTACTGCTAGGGCTATTGCTATCACTATTATCGTGATTAATACGGGAGTGACCTTACCGTTTTTCGATTTATCGCTCGACATCACGTGGTAGGATAAGTATCCTATTTAAAAGCTTTTTCATTCACGAAGTTACATCGATTGTTACGGTAAATTCGCCTTTCAATTACCACGATCATTTACGGCAGTTGAGGCTGGGGCTTTAATTCCATGGGCATTACTAAGTATTATGGATTGAATGGGTCGTTAATGCTTAAAATGGCCAAATGCTAGAATTAAGTTATATTATGCAACAGATGTAAAATGGTTAGCCGTTATACCGCTATTAGGCCTATCTTCTTTAATGTCCCTGTTACTGGGTCAATTACGAAGCCTAGAGCCTCAAGGGCCCTAACACCTATTAATACGTCGACTGGCGAGTCATCTATTACCTCTACGATCACGTAACCCTCCTCACCATACAGCCTCAACCTGGCGTATGACACCTCGAGCTCCACGACTCTGTTGTCCACGGTTCTCCGCTTAGTCCTGCCAATTACCTAGAGCCCCCCCAGGTTCTTAGCGAAAAATGCTATGCTCACATTTTTATTCACTGAAGCTAATGTATTAGGCGTTTCACGTCTTAATTAATTGTCTCACTCAACATCTGTACCACTGATCTTAGGTTTCGGCCTAAAGCTATGGGTGTGCCTTGGGTCGTAGACGCTCGATCTTAATGGCAGGTCTAGGATGGAGGGGTCCGCAGCCTTGCCCACTATTATCACGGAGTCCTTGGTTATCCTAGCCCTCTTAACCTTCTCGGCAATGTCGGCCAGCGTGCCCCCCCTGATTATTAATTGGTCGGGCCATGTCGCCTTATAAACCACCGTAACCGGCGTATCATCAGGTACACCGGCCTCCCTTAACTCCTTAACAACCTTATCAATTAAGTGGACACCGGTGTATATGGCCATTGTGGCGCCCATGAGTAATGCCTTAGCGAAGTCCTTTATCGAACCCTGCATCGGTACCCTGGCTGATGCCCTGGTTATGATCACCGTCTGGGCTATCTTGGGTAGGGTTAACTCAATACCTAGGGCTGCGGCTGCGGCCAGCGCTGCCGTTACTCCAGGCACCACCTCATACGGTATGCCAGCCTCCCTGAGGGCGACAACTTCTTCAAGCAATGCGCCATATATGCCTGCATCGCCTGACTTAAGCCTAACCACTAACTTGCCCTCCCTAGCCCTACTAATCATTATATTCACGATCTCCTCAAGCGTCATTGACGCACTATTATAGATCTCCGCATTTGGTCTAGCCCACCTCAGTACTTCTGGGTTTACCAGGGAACCTGCGTAGATTATGACATCGGCCTGTTGGAGGTACTTCATGCCCTTCACAGTAATTAGTTCAGGGTCGCCAGGCCCCCCCGCGCCCACGAATATTACCTTCCCAACCATCGATGTAGGATGTAAATCCTATTTATAAATCCTTCTAGCAATGATAAGCGAGAAATAGTCCCTAGGCAGTTCACCGCTTGGCTCCTTAATTATTAACTCGCCATCCATGTAGCACCTCCTGGCGTAGGTCACGGAATACCCATGATCCCTAAGTAATGCCGCTATACCGCCCATGTCGGTGTTGCCCTTAAGCACTATTATCGTGTCGGCGAAGTCCATAGCCCTCGTTAACCTCTCGGTATCATCGCCCACGAGTATGACTATAGACTCACCGCCTATGGCTAGATTAACACCAGCCTTGGCGGCGCAGGCCATTATTGAGGAGACCCCAGGAATGATTATGGGTTCATAGTCACAATTAATGAATGGTTTAACCCGGTAGAAGGTGCTATATAGCGATGGGTCGCCAAGAACCACAAACGCCACACTACCGTACCTACGTAACCCATCGCATATCACGCTCGCATTAGCCATTAAAGTCTCGGCGCTTGGTTCCTTAACCATTGGGAACCCCAGGAATACTATCTGGGCATCAGGACTCACGTACCTACTAACTATTGTATACGCCAAGCTCCTATTGCTACCGGTGGAATGGGGGGGTATGAAAACTAGCTTAACCTGGCGGAGGACCTCAGCACCCATAACCGTGATTAAACCTGGGTCACCCGGCCCCCCCAGCCCAATGATGTATAGCCTAGGTACCTCATTGCCGCCTTTTTCGTGCATCATTATCACCACCGTTTAATGGCATCCTTAATACTCGCCATTAAATGCGTTGATTGACATCTGTCTCTCTCACCGACTATTATGAATATTGGGTTTCTCGAGAGCATCGCAGTGCCTAGGTTGGTTCTTAAACCCTTGGCTATCACGACTTCGGTAACCTCCACATTTACGAAGCCTGACTCAACCATTGTAGTTAAAGCGAGCGATACATTCTCTAGGGTTATCACGTCAATCACTAAACGGCCACCCACGGCCAATTTACCGCATGTACCAGTGATTATATCCCTCAACTTACCGCCACTACCACCTATGAACGCTGCATCAACCTCACTAGGCACTTTGTCCAGGACCTCTGGTGCCTCGCCATGTATCACAATGACCCTATCATCACGCCAAACCTCATGGCATTCCTACGGGTCAACTCAACTGCTCTTTCATCCCTATCAATAGCATATACGAGGCCCCCTCCTCGCTATTAGGGCAGCCTCCACAGCAACCGAGCCAGTCCCTGAACCAATATCCAGAACCCTCGAGTCCCCCCCTCAGCCTAAGCTTAGAAATTACTAACGCCCTAACCTCCTCCTTAGTCATTGGTATGCCCTCAACACGCTCAAACAGCTCATCAGGTATTCCAGGAGTTATGTAGGGCCAGGCAGGGCTAGTCATGGCTATTAACCCTCGCGAGTACCTCCCCCCCATCCTCACTAAATATCACGACCTCAAGAGAGGCATTGCCCAACCTCCTTAACCTGCCCAACGCCCTCTCGGCTATCACCCTCATAACCCTACCCGCCGCATCACCGAGGTAATGCACCGCCTCACCAACAGTCTTTGAGGCCGCGATCCTCCGTAATAACTCTCCATTAATCCCCGCCATTACTGCTGCCCAGGTAATCGTCTCAATACGCGCATCTCCAATTGAACTATGCGTATTCATTAAACCGGCCGCCAACTTAACGGCCTTGCCAGGCAGCATCGCAATGACGACTCTATGGAAGCCTAGCCCGATGGCCTCTTTAACAGAGGTGCCTATTAGGTCGCCTACCTTAACCACGGGCATCCTGTAAATCGCCTTAGCGTAACTAACAGCCCTATTCCCGGAGGCAATCACTACACCATCGTACTTACCCCCCCTTAATGCCGTTAATTGGGCCTTGATATGCTGAATGAAGGTCTCATTGCTGACAGGCCATTCAATCCCAGTCGTCCCAAGTATGGATATGCCACCGACTATACCGACGTCCTCATTCATTGTTGCCTTGGCCAACTCCTCGCCATTGGGTACCTCTATCATGACCTCAACACCGGCATTAACGACCTCCCTAACGGCACTTTCAATCATGAGCTTAGCCGTGGGGGGGCTAATGGCCGGTTCACCCATGGGGGGGATGCTTAAACCTGGCCTCACGACCTTACCCACGCCATGCCCACCTCTGATTTTTATTACTTGTTCATTTATTGAACGGACGCAGGCCTAATCACCGCGTTATTTAGGCTGTCTGGGTTATCACCGGCGATTTTACGCACGTCGGCGCATATGTAATCGTTAATCGTAAAGACCCTATCAATGAAGACCTCAAGCCTAAGCCCAACAGGCGTTGGTATTGTGACGCTACTGGGCGTAATACCCCCCCTAATTAATGCAATGGTTGCTGCCTTAGCGGCAGCCGCAGCCGCTGCCCCCCCCGTGGTTATGCCGAAGCGTTTGAAATACTCAATCACGCTCATACCCTGTAACCCCCCTTGGCGTTATCATGAGTCCTCTGTAAACGTAGGTTCTTGAGTTACCTATTATTAATGTCGTATTCATATCTATGACCTCTAAATACCTCATCCAGTTACCTAAGTTTGTCGTTATCACGAACTCGCCATCCCTATAGGCATTCCTGACTATACCCACCGGCGTTGATGCATTTCTAAACATAGATATTAGATTCATGGCTTTGATAAGTACGTCTTTACTGATCGGGTTGTACAGAGCAATCACGAAGTCGCCGCTTGCCGCCGCCTTAATCCTCATCATAATCTCCTCATCACTAACCAATAGATTGCTTAGATTTACAACCGCGAAGTCCATGTTGAGAGGCGCGCCCAACCTGGCGGCCGCCGCGAGGGCCGCGGTGACTCCAGGTATTACGGTAGGCCTCAAGTCGAGCCCTTCCTTGCTTATTAACTCGAGGACGAGGCTCGCCAATCCATAGACCTGGGGATCGCCACCGCTCACCAGCGAGACTACATGGCCATTGAGGGCCTTCTCAATGGCAAGCTTAGCCCTCATGACCTCCTCATGCATTCTTGATCTAATCACTTCCTTACCATTAATTAAATCGCTAATTAGATTTATGTACGTGTTATAGCCAATAATTACATCACTGTCTCTGATTGCATTAATTGCGGCCACAGTCCTTAGCCCAGGGCTTCCTGGCCCGACACCAACTATGTAGAGCTTACCCGCCATGCCCCCCCTCCCTTACAATGCTTAGTAATTCATTAAATACGGCCACAGCCACGTTACTACCCCCCCCATACGTACCCCCCCTCATGACCACGCTAGGTATCCCCCCCATCCTGATTAACTCCTCCTTTGCGTCCACGGCGTTAGTGAAGCCCGGCGGCGTCGCGATTACCATGGGGGGACCTCCAAGCCCTCCCTAATCATCTTAATTACCTCGATAAGGGCCGTGGGTGAATTACCGATAATTGGAATCGCGGGCTTGAATCTGCTCAGCCCTATCCTCATTGATGCTGCGGTCCTCGTGATTCCGAGTTCCACCGCTAACTTTGTGACTTCCACATCGTCTATCAAGGTCACGGTGTTGCTCCACCTCACGCCGACCGCCACCATTTTAACATCAGCAATTACCGTGGCGTTACCATTCATTAATTCCCTAAATACATTAAATACCTCGGGATCCACATGCATGTACTTAATAAGGGTGGGGGGGTTGCCGGTGGCAAACACGGCCTTGGCCACAAGCCTAATAATTGATTCATTGTTAGTACCAAGCTCTCTACGGACCAACTCAACCACCTTATCGAGACTATTTCTTTCAATCTCCTCGGGATCCATGATGTACCTACCATGTCCACGGATGTGTTCAGGGCGTTGACTATTCTCATAAGCAACGCCTCCTTAACAAGTACCGAGTCAATTAGCGGCCTTGTAACGTAAACCTCAAACTCGTAACCACCCCCACGATGCCCTAACCCACTTATTAAACTCCTGAACACCCAGGGACCCCCATTATGTCCCTAATCACGTGATTACCAGGGCCTAGAAAGCTAGGGCGATCACAACGCGCTTGGTACCAGAGCGAAGAAGCTCCCTTAATGAATCTCTCCAGTTAGGGCTTGAATACTCATTATGAGCAATACTAACATGAGCTATTGAACCTAAGCCACCCAACCTACCCTTAATGTAGTGCTCCAAATCATTAAACCAATCTAGGAATTCAGATCTACGGGACCCATGGGTTATTACGAGTACCGATGTAGGATTCATATCCTACTTAAAAACCCGGACATATATCCTATTTAAAAGAATTACTAACCACGATCACATGGTGGTACTACCATTATTGATAAATCACTAAACTCATTACTTAAGTTTATGATGCTTGAGGCCTTTGTCCTCATAATTCTTTGGTCGTTATACGTGGCTCTTTCAATTATTATGACCTCAGGGTCACAACCCAAATCCAAAAGCGACTTAGCGATCAGCCGTGGCCCATGCGGGTATGGAGGTGGTAGTACAACGATGTACCTCCTCAGCACCTTTAATATTGTTTTAAGCTCCTCCAGCCTATCGTCTAAAGACCCCCTCACATGCAGGGATATAAATACGGAGGAGTCCAAGTCAATACCCAGTAACCCCCCCAATACCGCATTTACTGAGGAGACGCCTGGTATGACCTCGTAATTAACCCCGTACTCCCTGCATAGCTGCGTTATCTTGGACATTAATTGCGATTCCGATACCGAGGGATCCCCATGTATTAACAGTGCCGCATCACCATTGATCGCGCTGGTCATCAGTTCCTTAAGGCCCTCCGCCTCATTCCTATAACTAAGCCTAATGATCCTCTTAGCAACGAGGTATTCACTGAATCTATCAAGCACACTGCCCCAACCGGCCACCACATTGACTGAGCGTAGTACGTTAAGACCCTTAACGGTTATTAGCCCTGGGTCGCCAGGTCCAGTGCCGATTATGTATAGCATTTAAGGCGTGACTTAATGTCCAGCTTATAAGCGTTAGACCCTCGCCACGGCCACCGTGACCCTCCCAACAACGATCTTCCTAAGTAACAGCGAGGTTCCTCCCGCGGCTAACGCCACAAGCTCAGCAACACCCCTAATGCCTAGCCTTCTTAACTCATCACTTGGCGGTGTGGCGCATCCGTAATCGATTCTCCGCAATTCATCAACACCTACTAACCTAAAGGGTAAGCCCAATGCCTTGGCTGCTTCGCCGACCCTTGGCTTTATTGAGGCCACGGTTAAGACCCTATCGGCTTCAATGCCGAGCCTGTCCAACGCAGCTCTTATGGCCTTAATTACCTCATCAACACCGGCCTCATTCATAAGCCCAACCCCAATGATCACCTTATACGGCATGCACCGCAACGCCTTGATGCCCCCTAATGATTGTTGAGGATCACCCACTACCACGGCGTGTTCACACTCCGTATTAAGCCCAACCATGTAGTTACCCTTGACCCTACTTGGTAATTTATCTATGCCGACGATACATACTGGTTTACCACCGAGGAGCGCTGAGTAAAAACTTGGTAATTCCTCAGTATTGATAATGTCACAATGAAGAAGCCTGGCTAGTTCCTCAATGCCCGTAATGCCCATGTACTCGGCCGCCGTGGTTATCACGGCCTCGGCCCCCATTAACTCAGCGATTGCTTTAGCGATCTCGTTGGCACCCCCCCAATGGCGCCCAATATAGGTATTACGTACCTACCCCCCCCATCATCAATGGCAACTACGGCTGGATCCACAACCTTAGACTTAGCGTATTTACAAACTAGCCTGACGGCACCGCTCAACGCCATCACGAGGACTATGGCGTCAAAACAGCCCCCCCAGTACCTGCCTAAATCACCGTCATACTTAATCACCACCGTCGGTACACCAACACCCCCCCTCAACAACTTAAATAGCCTATTGGCGGTATTAGTACCGGCATTGCTAGCATAAACAATAAGCACACCTCTCCATAACCTCTCCAGAGCCGACACGATGTAGGATAACAATCCTATTTATAAGCACTACAAATACACGCCCAAAATTAATAAACAATACCTTACTCACCATCATAATGCCTAAAGAACACGTAGTAGAGTATTGGGTCGAGCAACGCTATGGCGCCTCCCAGCACCATTGATAGCGAGAATTCTGCATAATCCATGAGCAACCCAGCTATAGTGCTGCCCAGGCCATACGGGACCCTACGTGCGAGTCCGGTTATTGATAATCCCCCCCGTGCTCTCTCGCTCTCATCGATTAATTCCATCGATAGTGATTGGCGTAGGGGGGGTATAGTTATCATGTAAAGGGCGACCCTAATTACGTAGAGTGCGGCGTCAATAATGAGTATCGGTATGAATGCCATTACTATGAATAGGGATACCGAGAGGGACCTGAGCAGTGATATGGCCCTTACACGGCCCATTAGGCCCTCGACCCTCCTAGCCAACAACGTGAGGACTATCGACACTACGTAAGACGCCGTATATACCTCGTTAATCTCAATCTCACTTGCATGAAGAAATAGCCTGAACCATAATGGCAGTAGTGGGGTCACCATGCCAAGACCAAGACTCCCCCCCAGCGATCCTGCAATGGCGATCCTCGTTATTGGCCTTGAGGACCTCCTGGGTAGGACCTCATTGATACCTAAGTACTTAATTCGAGGCTTATCCCTCCTGACTAGGGCGAGTAATGCCGTTGACATAACGCTCAATGCGAGGGATAATCTAAAGAGGGTTAAGTCGCCAAGGCCCATACTCAGTATTGTGTAGGATATTAGGGAGCCCATTAACGATGAGAATAGCGCTATTGACGTGGTAAGGCTAAAGACCCTGGTCCTCTCCATGGGCTCCGTATTGTCCGCAAGCAATGATGTCTGCAATGGAGCCACAGGTCCACCGCCGGCGCCCCCCTCCGCCGGCACTTCCTGTGGTTGTACCGAGTACTGACGTTATGAAAAGTAGGGCCTTATTATTCGTCGCACTGAAGATTGCCATGGAAATCATGAATAAGCTCGACATTATGATGAGGGCATCCCTCCTACCTATTAAGTCACCGAGAAACCCAGAAATAAGCACTAGGGTTGCTGAGGATATTGATGCAACGAGGAAGTAGAGGCCAATGAGTGTTGCCGAGAATCCAATGGACTTCAGATATAGTGGTATTATAAATGTTAAGTAACCAAAGGCCAGGCTCCTAATGGCCCTAGACGTAATTAGCAATGCGATATCCCTACGCATTCATCATCACCTTACAGGATCACTTATTAAAGGAGTGCTTAGTCACATGCCGTGCACTCACCACCATCGATTACGATCGTATGTCCAGTTATGAATGATGAGTCATCACTAAGTAGAAAGACTACGGCCTTAGCCACCTCCTCGGGCTTGCCAAGTCTGCCCATGGGTATGTAACTAATCAATTTCCTAACCTCATCACCACTTAACCAGTTAACCCAACCGGTCTCGATGCTACCGAGTACTACGGCATTCACCCTAATTCTAGGTGCCAGTGAGAGGGCCATGGACTTGGTGAGGGCTATTATACCAGACTTAGCAATTAGGTAGGGTATTCCCGTGGTATCGCCGGTCCTCGCGGTTATTGAGGCCACATTGACTATGGAACCGCCATCCCCCCCATCAACTCAACGCCAAATTTACTGCATAGGAATGTGCCCTTCAAATCAACATTAATTATCTCCTCAAAATCGTTCCAGGTTAATTCATGGAATCCCCTATTCCAGATGGTTGCGGAGCCATGGCCTGCATTGTTGACTATTCCATGTAGTACTCCGTAATCCCTCCTAATTAATTCAAACATCGACTTGACCTCATCCTCCTGGATACATCAGCCCTAACTATGGCTGCGTCAAGGCCGTTCTTTCTTAATTTGAGCATTAATTCCTCGGCCTCTCTGGCTGAGGACCTATAGTTTATTATTACCCTGGCCCCCCCCTCCTCAGCGACTGCCCTGCTATGGCCCTACCAATGCCCCCCCTGGAAGCCCCCCCCGTAACCAGTATTACCCTATCCCTGAGCTTACCCATTAATGACTCAGTGACGGCCAGTGGTAAAAGGCATTCCTCCTCTTCTCACTTTTCCTGATACCTTCTGAATCTCTCCTCTATTGTTCTCCTTATTTCATTCAATTTGTCAAGAACACCCTCACGCCTCGCCCTATCGATTAAGTAATTCCAATCCACACCGCCCCCCCATTGAGTAGCCAGAACCGCCGCAGCCCTCTCGCAGTCAGCGTCTGATGAACAATAAACACAGGCGTTTAGGCTCGTAACCACGTTATCCTCAGGCGACTCAACATAAACATGCCCATCACCCACCCTCAACACCTTAACCCTACCCACGTAGGTCACCCCCCCCAACCACGTCTAGAGCCAAAACCCCCCCGAAGTAATCACTAACCCACACCCTACCCTCCCTCCTTGCGTTTATACGGCCCAACTCCTCATAAAGTATGCCCATGGCTCTCTCCGAATCCCTGGAATCAATAATTACGTCGACATCCCCCCCAGTCCTGTAAATACCGCCACTGTATAATTCGGCAGCAAAGCCACCAACAATAATGACTCTACCCACACCCTCAGACTCAAGCCTATTATTAACCCTGGCCAGGAAGCTCAGCAATGTGTTTCCCTGCCCCTCATCAACCCTGATAGCCATTAATGTACAATCATCATTGACGCAATTAATAAGGTAGCGGGTGAATAATGACCAGTTATTAATGATTAAATGCTCACTGGTAATACACACATCACCCCCCCTCCTCATTATGGCGCGTGATAGGTCTATGATTAATTCAAGCCTATCCTTAGCTCGATCCGGCGGTAACCTACGTATGCCTCTTCTACCGAATATTGACCTAGTGCTACGCATTACAGCGTCATTATAATGGTGGGTGGGTAATAAAGCTGAGTTTTAACTGTTCATGGAATTACTTATTAAGGGATTATTGATTAAGCGCGATGATGGATGCTGTATTATTAAGAAGGAATAAGAGGGATCCCAGGGAGGTTAGGGCTTGGTTTAGGGAGAGGCTGTCAAAGCCTGGCATTGTCATTGCGCCAGGGGGGGCTTTCGATGCCTTTGTTGCCCTAATGATTCAGCAACTGGGCTTTGAGGCTCTCTACGTCTCTGGCGCAGCCTTCAGTAGCTCCCTGGGTTTACCCGACCTCGGCGTATTCACCCTCGATGAGTTGGTCAGGTTTACTAAGTACATTACGGATGCCGTTGACATACCCGTCATTGTCGATACAGACACGGGCTTTGGTGAGACGCTTAACGTCGTTAGGACCGTGAGGGAGTTCGAGTCGATAGGGGCCTCGGCAATTCAAATCGAGGATCAGGAGTTACCCAAGAAGTGTGGTCATCTAAGTGGTAAGCACGTGGTTCCTGCTGATGAGATGGTTAAGAAGATTAGGGCTGCTGTTGAGGCGAGGAGGGATGAGAACTTCTTAATTATTGCTAGGACGGATGCCCGCGGTGTTTACGGCTTGATGAGGCGATTTGGAGGGCTCAGGCATATGTTGAGGCTGGGGCAGACGTAATATTCCCTGAGGCCCTAGAGAGTAAGGAGGAGTTTGCCAGGTTTGCCAGGGAGGTTAAGGTGCCATTGCTCGCCAACATGACTGAGTTTGGGAAGACGCCTTACATAACGGCCAAGGAGTTTGAGGAGATGGGTTATAAGATAGTGATATTCCCCCCGTGACGACATTCAGGGTTGCCATGAAGGCCGTTAGGATGCGCTGATCGAGCTTAAGGAGAAGGGCACCCAGAAGGACCTGCTCAGTAGGATGATAAGTAGGCAGGAACAATATGAGGTAATTCATTACTGGGATTATGAGAATTGGGATAAGGACTTAAACGAGAGGGTAGGTAAGGAATTTGCTAATAAATTGAAACTTAGGGAGAAGTAACCTACGTGGACCATGGTAATGCTAAAATAGTTTTTAATTAAAACCATTGTTAATATGTCAAGTCTTAACATTAAGAGGATCGCAGTTGCAGGAGCAGGTACGATGGGCCACGGCATCGCAGAGGTCTTCGCAATGGCGGGCTTTGAGGTTAACCTCATGGACGTATCAGACGAAATCTTGAGGAACGCCCTTAATAGGATTCGGGATAGTCTCGAGAAACTCAGCAGGAGGGGGGGTGAGTTGAGGGAGGGTACTGATTCAATAATGTCCAGGATACACACAACCACAAAGGTTTCCGAGGCCGTTAAGGACATCGACTTCCTGGTTGAGGCCGTGCCTGAAAACGCCGAATTAAAGAAGAATATATTCAGGGAGCTGATCAATACGCGCCGCCCCATGCAATATTCGCGTCTAATACGAGTACCATACCAATAACCGAGCTTTCCGAGGCCACGTCACGTAGGGAGAGGTTCATCGGCATGCACTTCATGAATCCGCCACCACTCATGAAGCTCGTGGAGATAACCAGGGGTAAGTACACAAGTGATGAGACTGTTAAGATAACGGTTCAGTTAACTAGGATACTCAATAAGGAGCCGGTCGTGGTTAATAAGGACGTACCTGGATTCATAGTTAATAGGGTATTGTTTAGGGTGATGCTTGAGGCATGCCGTGAAGTAACGCAGGAGGGTGTTAAGATAATTGACCTGGACGCCATGGCGAGGAACGTCCTCGGCCTACCAATGGGGCCATTTGAACTACTCGATTACATAGGCCTCGACACAAGCCTCTTCATTGTTAAGGCAATGACTGAAAGAGGGTTCAAGGCCCATCCCTGCCCATTACTCGAGGATTTAGTGAGTAAGGGTAAGCTTGGTGTTAAGTCCGGTGAAGGCTTCTATAAGTACCCGGGGCCTGGGCAGTACGTGAAGCCCAGGATACTGCCCGAGCAGGGGGGGCTTGAGCTTGACCCTGTTAGGTTAATGGTGCCCGCCATTAATGAATTAGCATGGCTTGTTAGGGAGGGCGTGGCTACCGTGGATGATATCGATAAGAGCGTGAAGCTTGGCCTTAATTACCCGTGGGGGGGATTGTCGGAGTTCGCCGATGAGACTGGTATTGACAATATTGTTGACGCCCTAACACAGCTTAGGAACGTCAGTGGTTGGGAGGAGTATGAACCTGACCGTTACTAATTAATTATGTTAGGGAGGGTAGGTTAGGCAGGAAGAGCGGTAAGGGCTTTAGGGAGTACCCCGAGGTTGAGTTTAGGAAGTATGACGAGATAATGCTCAGGATTGACCCGCCGAGTGCTGGATAATCCTGAACAAGCCCGATAAATTAAACGTGCTAACCCCCCCAAGGATGGCTGACGAGATTGTTAATGCGCTGAGGAGCATTGAGGATGACCCAAGGATTAGGGTTGTGGTTATCACGGGCAGTGGTAGGGCGTTCTGCGCAGGTGCGGATATTAATCAATTCCAGAGTGCATCGCCAATGCAGATGTTCAAGGCAATGAGGCATTATCACTCAATGACCCTAGAGATTGAGTACTACACGAAGCCTGTGATTGCCGCGATAAATGGCTATGCCCTTGGTGGCGGTTTGGAGATTGCCATGGCCTGTGACATTAGGGTGGCGAGTGAGGATGCATTGCTTAGTCAGCCTGAGATTAACCTGGGCATAATACCGGGTGCAGGAGGCACGCAGAGACTGACCAGGTTGACTAACCTGGGCATTAGTAAGGAGTTGATACTCACGGGTAAGCAGGTAAGCGCCAAGGCTGCTCTTGAGTACGGCATTGTCAACAGGGTCGTGCCAAAGCATGCCCTTGAGTATGAGGTAATGAGGTGGGTTAAGGAACTGGCCTCAAAGCCGCCATTAACGCTCATGCTAGCCAAATACGCGATTAATTACGGTTATGAAGCTCCAATATGGAGCGCACTAAGCAATGAAGCCTCATTATTCGGCGTGGCGATATCGACTAAGGACGCGCAGGAGGGTGTCAAGGCCTTCCTAGAGAAGAGAAGGCCGAGGTTTACCGGTGAGTAAATTACCAAAGTTTAAACCTGGCAACCCCCCCACCACTTATTAATTCAATCAGTACTATAATTATTATGGAGATTATCAACGATGCGGATGCATAACCAAGAGCTAAGGGTAGGCCGTAAACCTCATATGAATACCAAATCAATATTGGCAGTGGGTATACGTAATTAAACAGTGGTGGGTTAACTATGTAGTAAGCTAGGATGACTATTGAGCCAAACTCACTGATTGACCTACCCCATGCAAGTAGGAATGAGGATATTAACTCCTTACGCGTCATTGGAATAACAACCCTCATAAAGACACCCCACTGACTAAGCCCTAGGGTTAGGCCCACATACTCATAGACTGGGTCGAGATTATCAAACACCTGTCTAAGGGCCCCTATGGTTATTGGCGCCGAAACTATGAAATAGGCGGCGACTAAGCCCCCATATAGTATCCATGAGCGGTAATTTACTTATTATGGGTATTGGCGAGATTGGCGATACAAGTATTAAGAGCGATAAGCCAACTATTGTGTGGGGGGGTATGGTTAATGGGCTCGTTAAAAGACCACCAACAATACTATCGAGGGGGGGTTTAGGTACTAATCCACGGGATATGGCATAAGCCGTTGGCAATCCGAGCACTAACGTCAATGCAGCCGCTATTGAGGCACCAAGTAATGTCACTAGGGCACCATAAATGAATAACGTGCTCGTGAATGCACTTAATAAATTGTTTGAACCCTCGTACAGCAGTACGGCTATTGGTAACAATAGCATTAACGACATGAGTACTATAAACGGTGTGAATGCATGCCTTGAGTTGTCCAACCCCCCCATCACCATTAACCACCGTACTCAAGCAATGAGGAGTTGACAAGTATCCTAATAAGCGGCGGGGCTGCACTTGTATTCCCATAAAATATTGCCGGTGTTAATGGTCTAATTCCAAGGCTCCTCATTAATTCCTGACCGCCTGGTGTCATTAGGTATATTATTAATTCCTCGGCTAATGCCTCATTGGGTGCCTGGTTAGGTATTGTCAGGGCTAACTGAATTGGTGCACCCCTAACCACTAGGCTCTGCCCGTTGACCACTATGGTCACGTAAGCCTCACTATAGTACTTCGAATACGCAGGGTCGCTCAGGTTGACCTGAGGTGGCAATGGGAAGTAGGGTAGCCCAGTGCTTTCGGCTGAGGATTTATAAATCGCAATGTCGAACCAAACCTTACCTGTCTCTAGGGGGGGACCAAACAACTCACTGCCAGCGAGCACCTCATATACGTTGTCCGTGCTATTTGCGTAGTTAAATAGGTCAATGTAGTAATTCCTGCCTAAACCCCAGTAAATACCTGTTAATTGGAGCACCATTAATGCCCTATAGCCCTCAGGGTCTGTGTTTGGATTTGATGTACCTACCGCGTAGGTCCCGTACTCACGGGCTAGGTTAAACGTCTCGTTAGAGAACACAAGGTTAAGGAATTCCCTCGTTATCATCATGGCCTCGGTATAATTACCCTCGCTCAATGCCCTCTTCTCGGTTGCTGTTAAATTGCTTACTATGTCCAATAGGGGCTTGGGCATGTCTGGTGAGTAGGCAATGACCATTTGGTCACTGGCAATGGCTATGTACCAACTCGTTATGTTGCTTGGGTATAGAAGTGACGTTAGTATGTATGGGTCTATACTTGCATAAATCGAGTAACCACTTGGGTTTAGGATAACCTGCCTAGCCGCCTGTACGGAACCCATGCCAGTTACAACGACGTTAATACCCAACTCCTTACCTGCCTCCCTAAATAATTGTGCGTACAGCGAGGCCGTTATGACGCTTAGGGTTTGCGGAGCCGTTGGTTTAGTTACTTGTTGAGCATGTTGAATCGTCGGTATTGAATACCCTATTAGTAATCCTATCATTAGTGATACCATTACCGGAACTAACACGCCGGTCCTCATCACGTTATAACGCCCTAATGCGCCTATTTTAAGATGGGTGAGTCGATTAATCTGATCGTATAAAGTATTTTAAATTAATTAATGATGGAAGTATTGCGCAGGATGACAAGGACAAACTTCGATGCGCGTAAATCGGTGTTCATTAAGAGATTGATTGAGGAGGGGAGTCAGCATAGGGTTGATTTTGACATTTACGACTTCTTACTGGCCTTTAATAAGTCCTTGAATGATTACTACACAACGAGTAGTTGTAGTGGCCGTATTGCCCTGGCTAAGGCCTCACGGCTTAGTTACTCAAAGGGTTCGGGACTCTTTAAATTCATTGCTAAGTGGCATAGGCCTGTCACTTACGGTGAGATTATCGGTGTCATTAATGGAATTAGTGATGGTGACGTGTGGTTACTCGTTAGGGCGCCGATAATGCACTTCGTGGCTAGGGATCTAAATGGTGCATTAAAGATCTTAAGGATTGCGAGGGAGGCTGGTTTTAAGCATAGTGGTATTTACTCGGTGGCTCATGATGGTGTTGTGGTTGAGGTTCAGGGTGAGGACCGTTTTGAGGTTCCCATAGTTATTAATGGCAGGCTAATAGTACCGGTGGAGGACCTAAGGCGTATAATTGATATTGCTAATGAGACTTTGATGTTTGGTAAGTTTAGGTTAGTGCACCTAATACGGTTAATAGAGGTTAAGTTGCTTGGCAGGGCTGAATTGGGTGATATGCCTAGAACTTATTTCAAGGAATCTTATAGAGAGTTTAACATTGAAAATATAAGTATTGAAAATTCTGTATAACTATATATTAAACTATCATTAGGTAGATTTTCACGGAATAAGCTTTTTAAGTGATTTTCTTATCTGCCATCATGGTGGGACAATTGCAACGGTAAAGGAACCGATCCTTGAGGTTATTGATGTTAGCTATAGCTACAGGACTGAGAAGGGGGCCTATACCGGTCCTTAAGGGCATTAACTTTAAGGTTTATTCTCATGAGTTCGTATCCATAGTTGCACCAACGGGTACTGGGAAGACCACATTACTTAGGATAATAGCTGGTTTGAGAAGGCCTGACAGCGGTAAGGTATTGCTTATGGGTGAGGAGGTTAGGGGGGGACCAACGCCTAAGCTTGCCATGATATTTCAGGACTTTGCCCTTTACCCGTGGCTTACGGCTCTCGAAAATGTGGAGTTGGCATTACTTCATAGGAAGGACCTTAGCAAAGAGGTTAAAAAGGAAATCGCCAGGAAATACCTAGAGCTTGTTGGTCTCGGTGGATTTGAGGATTACTACCCAAGGGAGTTGAGTGGTGGTATGAAACAGAGAGTCGCCATTGCAAGGGCATTGGCAGCACAGCCAGTGGTTTTGTTGATGGACGAACCCTTCGCGAATCTCGATGCCATAACAGCCGAGGGTTTGAGGGCTGAGATTTATAACATGGTATTTAATGAGGAGTCCACGGTGAAGGCAATAATTATGGTTAGCCATAACCTTGAGGAAGTCGTGGAGCTGAGTGATAGGGTGATAATACTTGGCGGAAGACCGGCGAGTATCATTGCTGAGGTTGAGGTTAAGTTGCCTAGGCCCAGGAATACAAGGGATATTGAGTTTCAGGACTACCTAGACAGGCTATACTCATTACTTTCAATAAGCCTTAAGGTCTAGGGCGATGGTTATGGACATTTGGTCCATAGCCTTATAGCGTTCTTAGCAACACTCGCCACGTTCGGTAGGGTCGCATTAACGATAGTGTTGGGTATAGTGCTTGGTTGGTTCCTTGGTTATGCCGCGGCCAAGAGTGGACTCTTTGAGAGGATATTCCTATCAATCACCCAAACACTTGAGGCTGTGCCCGTAATTACGTTCTTCCCAATAGTCCTGGTTTTCTTCGTTAAGTCAATAGGTGGTTACATAGGCACTGAGTTAGCCGTGGACTTCCTAGTATTCACAGCCGTTGTCTGGAACATATGGGTCGGTGAGTATGAGGCTATAAAAACCGCGCCCCCCAGTCGCTTGAGGATGCCGCCGAGATGTTTAACCTCAGTTTCTGGGGGGGTAGGTTTAGGTACTTATACATACCGGTCACGATGCCCAGGGTCGCCGGTAATGTCCTTGTCAGTTTTGCCGATGCCCTGTTCTACATAGTGGTTAGTGAGGTGATTACGCTGGGTACAACGCAGTACTCGGTCTTTGGCATAGGGACGTTGGTGGCGTCATGGACAAGTAGGGGGGGTGAGTGGACTGCCGCATTTGTAGGGCTCAGTATATTGGTAATTATGGTGACTGCCGCATTGTTTGGCGTACTTAGGCCATTTGTTAACTGGGCTGTTAAGTATAGTTATGACCCATTCATGGAGGTTACCAGGACTAGAATTAGGAGACCGGTGATAACGAGCCGTGTTAAGTCCTTGGCGGCTAGGAATATGAGGTATCTAAGGAGGGTTGCGGCTGTTGAGGATGCAATAATGCCCATATTCGTTAGGGCCTCAGGCTATGCCGTTAGGCATAGATTACTGGTAAGACCAAGGCCCAGGAATATAATAACGAGAACTGAGAAGTACGTAGGAATAACCACGGCAGCAATAATCATTGGCTTAATGACGTATTCAATTTATGAGACTTGGCAAACGACTTGGGTTCCAATAATGGTTAATTTATATGAATATGGCTTACTTTATCTTTATTATCTTGGGCTTGATTGGTTAAGAATCGCCATGGTAACCGTTGCATCGATAATCACCGCAATACCCATTAACTACTTAATGATTACTCACAGGAAAATTGAGGCGGTGTTGCTGCCGATACTTGAGGACTTGGCATCAATACCAGTGTCAGCCTACTTACCACTAATTGCCATTCCATTTATAACGTACTTAACCATCATCTTAGGGCTTTACGCATCCCTTGAATTATTAGTATTCCTAGTAGCTTACTTAAGCACTGCTTGGTACGTGATCTACAACATGTACGTGGGCATGAAAACCATACCCAGGAGCCTTTGGGATGTGGCCGAGAACCTCAAATTAAGTACCTGGCAGAAACTTAGAAGGTTGGCGATCCCAGGTGCGATGCCGGCAACAATAACGGGTTTAGCAAGTACTGTTGGTTCGACATGGGGGGGAGCCTTGAGGTTGCCGAGTATATTCAGGGACTTAATGGGCAGGTATACATGGTCCATGGATACACTGCCCTAATGGATTACTACACGGCGATAGGTAACATAGTTGGTCTTGAGGCCATGAGCCTAATACTTGCCATAAACGTAATCCTGCTTAGCATATTCCTCTGGAGGAAATTATTCAAGTTGGCCAGGGAGAGGTATAGGCTTGAGGGCGCAATAACGCTTTGAGTTATTTCACGTTAATCATCATTAATTGCGTGCAATAAGGCTTATAAGTATTCTAATGCATACATGTAAATAGAAGTGCTATGGCTAAGGAAAACCAGGAACAAGGTTCCGAGGAGACGTACTCGAGAACCACCATTATGGTGCCAAAAACCATAGCGTCAGAGCTCTCTCGTGTGGCCAAGACGAGGGGGGGAGGACGTTATTCCACGTGGCTGGCGAGGGATTGAAATTAACAACCGAACTCATTAAGGATGGTTTTGAACCGTCAGACCTAATTTACTTCTGGAGATTGTATAAAATCCTTAGTTCAATGGATGTGATACCAATGCCCATGAAGTTAATTGAGGAGGTTTGCACCCACATAATATCTACATTAATTAACCTTTCCAATGATGACAGGGTACCAAGCGAGATAAGGGGAGGTGGGTAAGGCCGTGAACGAGCTATGGAGTATCTATGAGAAATATGGTCACCAAGTTGGTGCATTAGTCAAGATGGAGTTTGAAGATCTTGAGGGACTTCTTGAGGCTATATCAAGGATTAGTCGATTACTGGCCGTTAGGCACGTTGAGATTAAGAAGTTAGGTCCTAATTCCATTGAGTTAATGGCTATAGGGCCTAGCGGCACCACCGACATTGGTAATAAGGCGCTCCTGGCATTTATTAGAGGCTTCGTCACACAGTACGACTATGAAGTTACCTCAGAGGAAGCAAGGGCCAACGTGCTCAGGGTCGTATTACAGAAGAAGGCCTAATGAGTTAAATCAATACTTAAGGTTTTGGTTTAATCTCATATTATTATTGTTGCTAGGTTTGAGATACCGGGCCACCTAAGGGCTGCCTCCATAGCCACTGGACCATGTATCTCACTACCCTTTGGTGCGCCGTTCTCATCAGTAATAACCACGGCATTATCCTCAAAGGCTATCCAGGTACCGTCAGGCCTCCTATACGGCCTTCTCTGCCTAATTACGATGGCCCTAAGTATTTGCTTCCTAACCTCAGGCTTACCCTCAACAACACTCACAACGACCATGTCACCCACGGAGGCTCCAGGTATCTCCCTATGAACGGGCTTGGCAGTATGCCCAACAATGCCTATAACCCTAACAAGCTTGGCGCCACTATTATCCGCAACAGGAACTAGCTATTCATGAATATGCCGGGTGTCTTATGGAATCTCCAGCTAACACCTACCTGACGTGCACCACCCCCCCTCTTCGCCATTGATAATGCAGGCTGAGACTTGGCTTATTAAGCTTATCTATTTATTCCCTGATGATTAATTGAAGACCCATTGACCTAGCAATATCCATTATTGATAGCTTCCTTGAAATGGCATCCGCAATAATCCTAATAGCATCATTTACCTTAACTCTAATCTGCGCCTTCGTATCCCTATCCCTAATCGTTACCGTGCCATCGATCGGCGTCTTATCATCTATCGTTATTGCAAACGGTACACCAACCGAGTCATACTTAGCGTACCTACTACCTATTGCCCCGTCATCATCATAAATAGCCTTAATACCCACTGATGATAACTCCCTAAATATTCTCTTACCAATACTCACGTACTCCTGTTTCCTGATTATGGGTAAAACCACGGCCTTTATAGGCGCAATATCTGGTGGCAACTTAAGCAGTGGTTTTCCATTAACCTCAGTGTAGGCGTGCTCCAGGGTTACGTAAACTATCCTATCAACGCCAAATGACGGCTCGATATCATGCGGGATAAACCTCTCGACATGAACCTTCCTCCTCTCCTCCTTAATGAAAACCATATCGCTCGTTATGGTAAATCCATCAATGATTACCTTACCCCTACTATTGAGTTCATTAATTAGCCATTTAGGATCAGCCTACTAATGGCCTGCATAACCCTGGGCATCTCACTACCGAAGGCCTCCCTAACCCTCTGTGGGTTTGGGTAAACCCTAACCTCAACAACCTCCTTTGGCGTGGTTAACCTTCTTTCGACAGTTAAGTCATAACCACTATACTTAGCGTGCCTACTAAGGTCATAATCCGTCCTATATGCATGGCCGCTAACCTCGACCCAGCCAAACCTCTCACTATAGACCATCTGGTCAAAGCTAGCCGCTGAGTAATGAGCCCTCTCCTCGGGCAATTTAGCAAGGAAGTACTGGTGATCAAGTGGTATGCCGAGTTCATTCATGTAAATCGTGGCCAAGCCCATGAAGAACGCCATCCACTCATTTGGCACAATGCCATTCTCAACAGCCTCCCTAGGCCTGAACTCACGGGGGGGCTCCTTAACGCCAGCCGCAACATCCTTCTCCGGTATTATCCTCAACTTAACATCGAGTTCGTCGAGGTACGGGCACTTGGCATTTTCTGGGTCGAAGAAGAACTCAATCTCCATCTGGGTGAATTCCCTAAGCCTAATCAGACCCTGCCTAGGTGATATCTCGTTCCTACCAACCTTACCAACCTGGGCAATGCCGAGCGGCAACCTCCTACCATTAGGTTGAATACCTTTGGGAATGACACGAACATTCCCTTGGGCAGTCTCAGGCCTTAGGTAACCAATGTTGTCGCTGTAGGGCCCTATTGTGGTTTGGAATAACAAGTTAAAGGCTTAACACTACCTAACTCGCCGCCACAAACCGGACACTTAATGTTGTATTTCCTAATTAATTCGTCAAGCTCCTTAAGACTTAAGCCCTCAGTCTTTACGGAAATACCCCCCCTCTTACCTAGCTCCTCCTCTACTAGGTGATCAGCCCTAAACTTACGACCACACTTGGTGCACTCGACGATTGCATCCGTAAAGTGCTCAAGGTGACCGCTGGCCTCAAAGACTATCTTCGGCATTATTACCGGTGTTTCCACCTCAACTATGAAGTCCTGGTATGGGTAAATGAAGACCCTGCGCCACTTCTCAATAATATTCCTCTTCAACTCGACACCGAGTGGTCCATAATCATAGAAACCACCAACCTCTGCCTTACTCCTATAAATCTCAAAGCTCGGGTAGAAGAATCCGCTCTCACTCATTAACTCCAGGAATTTCTCGAGATCCATTCGTCGCGATAATTACTGGGCATATTTAAATAATTTTCACAGATGGTATCCTCTCATCTTTTAGGGTGGGTAATTGAATTGTTGACCAGCGCGGTAGTATTTTATTTCTACTTTTCCTTATGACCCTAAACCAAGCGTTCCGCTAAATCTACACCTTGTTATATAGGTAGTATTCCTTTGCCAATATTGGCAACTGGAATGACCAAGCTGGAAACTGAAAAAATAATCATAATAATGCACGAAGTGCACCTCTACCTGGAAGGCCGGGCCTTAAGTATGTATGTAATTAAGCACATCAAGAATCAACTTAATAATTGTAGGTAACGACATTAATCCTGGATCATTGGGTGGTGAATACTCAACAATATCCACAGCCTTAACCCTGGAACCACCGTAGTCGAGGATTGCCTTAACGATTCTCAAGAGCTCGCCATAACTGAGTCCGAAACCTTCAGGATTACCAACACCTGGCATTATTGATGGATCTAGAACATCAACATCGATGCTAAGGTGGATTGGCCCTGCGTAACTGTCAATAGCACCCCTAATGAGAAGCCTAAGTTCATGGTCGTTCATTAACTTGATATCCCTGGTTGATAGTAATATGGAGTTTTCAAGACCCCTCGCAAAGCTGATCTCCTCCCTATCATACGATCTAAAACCAAGGAAGATAACTAACTGGGGGGGCTTAACATGCCTCACTAGGTGCCTGACAAATGTGGCATGTGATAGGGACTGCCCCCACCGGCCACTCCTCCCTCGAATCCAGGTGCGCATCAACGTGAACGTAAATACCATATGAACCTGGGACTCATTCACCGCCTTAGCAGTGCCAAGACTCATTGTGTGCTCACCACCAATACTAATTATCCTACCCCACTTGTCAATGGTCTCCTTAATAACGGACCTAATTCTATCCACATTTACGTCCACAACACCCTGGAGTAATGTTAAGTCACCTAAGTCGCACGCCTTACTAAGTACATCAATGCCCAAGTCCTCTGTTGGTGTAAACTCGAAGTACTGACTCCAGTAGCGAATGATCCCTGGTGCAAACCGTGTGCCAGGCCTAAAGCTGACAGTGTCCTCAATCGGCACACCAAGTATTGGAATGCCAGAACCGCACTTCGGTACTCCAAATAATGTGTATTGGGAACTAACGTAGAAGTCAATATCACTGCCCATGGGAAAACACCTCCATGATTCTCTCCCTTACTGCCAGAAGGCTCGAATAAATAACCTCACCCAGATTTACGGGTTTAATTACCTTTATGAGATCACTATCGATCCTTTTACCAGCATCAACAACGTAAATCTCAACACCGGCTCTCCTCAGTATTTGATATGATGGATAACATAATGAACCATGCGATGCAATAACAACATTAGCGCCAAGCTCCACACACCTCCTCGCAACAGTCGGCCTCTTACTTATGGAATTCAGGGCAGGATTAGCCTCTCTATGAATGATCTCACCATTCTTAATTAAAACAAGGTACTTAGCCCTAGAGAAAATATTAAGGGATAAATCCTCATCAATCGTAGTACATATTACCGGATTCATGTCGCGACCACGTGTTAAAGGTGCCTTTTTATTAAATTTATAATTAAAACCACATAAAAAGTTCATAAAGTCTAATAATACTCAAGAGCTACTTTACAAAAATCTATTTTAATAAAACAGTTAAAGACAATGATAGAGCCCATACCTGCCTTGCATTCACGCCATTGGGCCACCCAACGACCCGCGAAACCGGGCCGGCTGGGACCCAGTGGTGTGGGTGCATGCAGGGGGGGGCAAATCCTATTTTTTAAGCAATTGTTCTCAATGCCTTATTTATGAGAATATAGAATAAAGGGTTTATAAAGGAGCTCTATAACGGGTCAT
This sequence comes from Vulcanisaeta distributa JCM 11216, assembly GCF_001315985.1. Lineage (GTDB taxonomy): Archaea > Thermoproteota > Thermoprotei > Thermoproteales > Thermocladiaceae > Vulcanisaeta > Vulcanisaeta distributa_E. The sequence continues at coordinate 19,239 of NZ_BBBI01000005.1, read as the reverse complement.
TGACCAAGAATGAGCAGTTCGATGGTGGAGATCACGTTCTTTGGTAGGGGGGGTGGGCAAGGTGCTGTGACCGCGGCGCAGATTATTGCTCAGGCGGCCATTAGGCGTGGCTTATTTGCTAATTCATTCCCTGAGTACGGCGCTGAGCGTAGGGGGGGTGCACCAGTTAGGGCATATGTTAGGTTGTCCAGGGAATCTGTGCTTGCCAGGGAACCCATTGAGAGGCCAGACATATCTGTGGTCTTTGATACTAGGTTATTAAGTGTCTTTAATATACCGCAGATAACGAAGAATTACATAGTCATTAATGCATTAAGCATTGATGATGTTAGGCAGTCCATAGGTAAGTTCAGCGGTAAGGTTGTTTATGTGAATGCGTATGAAATATCCACGAAATACTTGGGAAAGCCGATAGTGAATACTACAATGCTTGGTGCGTTGCTTAAGGTTCTTGACCTAGTGGATATTGACACTGTCAAGGAGTTAGTACTAGAGACCTTTGGCAAGAGGCTCGGTAAATCAAACGTGGAGGCTCTGGAAGAGGCTTATAAAGTGGCCGAGGTGATCGTGCTATGATGAGGCAATTAACCTGGAAGGATTTACCAATAGGCGGCGCCATTGTTGAGCCAGGTAATGCACGTAGAAACCTAACCGGTTCTTGGAGGACTGAGAGGCCTGTTATTGATCAGGATGCGTGCATTAGGTGTAGGATTTGTTGGATGTATTGTCCAGAGCCGGCAATACTCGAGTTGAAGAAGCCCTACACAACAAAGTCAGGTAGGAAGTACGACTTGACCTACGAGATTGATTATGACCACTGCAAGGGCTGCGGAATATGCGCCCACGAATGCCCAACCAAGGCAATAAAGATGGTACCCGAGGTGACTGGATGATGGCAATTGCTAAAGCCTTAAGTGTTAGGGAGGAGGTCGTTAAGGAGAGACTTGGATTAACATCAAACTATGCAGCAGCTTATGCAGTTAAGTCTGTTGATGTTGACGTTATTGCCGCATATCCAATAACGCCACAGACCACTATTATAGAGAAGTTGGCCGAGTTCGTAGCTAATGGCGAGATAGATGCCGAGTATATACCGGTGGAGTCTGAGCATAGTGCACTCTCGCTGTTGTTGGCGCGGCAGCAACTGGCGCCAGGGTGTTTACTGCGACGTCGGCTCAAGGCCTTGAATTCATGCATGAGGTACTCTACATAGCGTCTGGCTTAAGGCTTCCGATAGTCATGGCCGTCCCTGGTAGGGCGTTATCAGCACCAATAAGTATTCATGGTGATTACCAGGACATAATGAGTGCCAGGGATGCTGGTTGGATAATGCTTATTGCTTCTTCGGCTCAGGAGGTTTATGATTCGATAATCATGGCGTATAGGATCGCGGAAGATAGCAGGGTTCTCCTGCCAGTCATGGTGTCCTACGACGGATTCCTAATGAGCCACACCACAGAACCAGTGGAGATTTACCACGAGGATTACGTCAGGAAATTCACACCAAGGAACCTAAATAGGCATAGGCTTGACCCAAGGAAGCCAATAACCATAGGAGTTATCGCAAGCCCTGATTGGTACTACGAAATCAAGTACCAAGTACTTAACGCGCTTAAGGAATCAAAGAGCATAATCAAGGAGGTCCATAATAATTTCAATAAGACCTTCGGAACAAATTATGATGTCGTAGAGAGGTATATGATTGATGATGCGGACTACGTACTAATAACCTATGGAGGCGCATCAAGTGGTAACGCAAAGGAGGCAGCCATAAGGGCCAGGGAAAAGGGATTAAGGGCTGGTGTTTTAAGGATAAGGTTGTTTAGGCCGTTTCCCACGGATGAGGTAGTCAATGCCATTAAGGACGCCAAGGCGGTAGCTGTTATTGATAGGGCATTATCGCCTGGCAATACATACGAGGGCCCCCCCGTATTCAATGACGTAGTCTCTGCACTATACAGTAGGGGTATTGATAAGCCCGTGGTTTCCGTGGTTCACGGCATATCCCAAAGGACTATGCTTGTTGATGACTTCTATAACCTTTATAAAACGCTTGATGAGTACGCAAGGACTGGTGAATACCCAAGGAAGACAATATTCATGGGACTAAGAGGTGGTGAAGCATGAAGGTGTACTTCAGGACAATAAAGGACTTACCATTAGATGAGTACTACGGTCCTGGACAGTTGACCTGCGCCGGCTGTGGTCCTTCAATAGCCGTTAGATGGCTACTTAAGGCGGCCGGGCCAGACGTGATTGTGGTTAATGCCACAGGCTGCATTGAGGTGACTACGACTTCGTACCCATACACCGCATGGAGCGTGCCTTACCTGCACGTGGCCTTTGAGAACTCGGCCGCGGCGGCATCGGGCGTGGAGTCTGCGTTAAAGGTGCTTAGGAGGAAGGGTATCCTTGATACTAAGGCTAAGGTAATGGTTATTGCTGGTGATGGTGGTACTTATGATATTGGTTTGCAGGCCCTCAGTGGTATGCTTGAGCGTGGTCACGGCGTCCTATACGTACTCTACGACAATGAGGCATACATGAACACAGGAATACAAAGAAGCGGAGGAACGCCGCACTTTGCCTGGACAACGACCTCGCCAGTGGGTAGTAAGTTGAGGGGTAAGGTTCAGAGGAAGAAGGATATAATGAGCATAGTCATTGGGCATCACATACCGTACGCAGCCACAGCAAACATAGCCTACCCAATAGACCTGGCAAACAAGGTGAAGACAGCCCTTGACTACCTCGATGAGGGTCCAGCCTTCATACACGTACTAGCACCATGCCCACCAGGCTGGCGCTACCCGGAGGAGATGACCGTAGAAATAGCCAGGCTAGCCACGGAAACAGGCTACTTCCCACTGTACGAGTGGGACCACGGCAGGATAAGGTTCAACCCACCAAGCAACGCCCACTTCGATAAGTCGAAGAGAAAGCCAATAATTGAGTACCTGAAGAGGCAGGGTAGGTTTGCGCACTTGACGGAGGAGGACATTAAGGAGATTGAGAAGGAGATCGATGAGTACTGGGACTACCTAGCAAGGCTTGCCAAGGCCTTTGGTTAAAACCATGAATTGCTTCCTAATGTCATTAAAACCACAATTTGCAGATGAAATTTTAGTAGGCAGTAAGAAATGCGAGGTCAGGACCTTTAACAGCCCAATAGGTAGGGGCGATACTGTCCTGGTTTATTACTCAAGCCCCCCCGTGAAGGCTGTTAAGGGGTTCTTCATAGCTGGTGACTCAATCGTAGTAAGGCCGAGTGAATTAATGGGCATATTAAACAATAGGTGCAGTGACATGCCCAGGGACAACCTGGAGTACGTAATGACCAGGTACCTAAGGTCGAGGAGGAAAATACTCATACTTGAAGTGTTAAATCCAACAATATTACCAAATGCAGTGACGATGGAAGAATTAAGGAAGCTGAACATAAAACCACCAAGAAGCTACATGAAAATAGATAACAAGGCATGCCAGGAAATAGTAGCAAAAGCTTTAAATCGAAAAACACAGTAAAACAACCGCCGGGGGGGTGGCCGAGCGGCCCAAGGCGCGGGACTCGAGAGCAGGACCAAGGCATCCCGTCCCCGCAAGGGGGGGGCCCGGGTTCAAATCCCGGCCCCGGCACCACCGCATGACCCTTATGACCATTCTGAGTAAAGAAGCATGATAAAGTTTAGAAGGTCCGGTGAATTAAGAGGAATCGATGAAGTACGAGTTTACATAATGAGTTAGTTGCTCGATATCACTATCGCTGCATTAACTTTACTATTTCTAATCAGTACGGAGGTAGCTTTTCACGAACTGATCAGCAATAAAAGTCCTTAACAGCCCTTTACTTATTAGTTCTCTTAGTAACCTTAAGATTATTGTTGACAGGATTATTGACATTCATGCAATAACCTATTTTCTCTGTATTTCTTAACTTATATGTAATGGTTCGTTTCATTAATAATTGATTTTTATACGGGTAATTTATTGGGTATTTGTGTCCTGCAGTGTTTATCTTGATAGGAGGGTGTTTTCGAGGAGTGAGCCCATCTACATCACACTCGTTAACCTGGGTAATATCCCCGTTATGATTGGTTCGTGGCAGGTAATTGATGTCAACGGCAGGGTGGTTTATTCAATTGAGCCTCCTCAGATTGTCATTAGCCCAAGCTCCTCCTTCGTTGTTGTTTGGTTTCAGTTTGATAATGATGGTAAGCCCATTGATAGGGGGGGTAGGTATAGGGTTGTTTGGCGGCCTGTGGTTAATGGTAGTGCCCTTGAATGCTTTAGTGATTTCTTCGATGTTTTATGACTGACTTTTCATCTTTGTTAGTAGGTACCTGGATATGACTATGTAGTTACGGCGAAGATCACCAGAGACGTGAATGGGTCTATCAGTGGTACCGTAACCGCCGTTATTACGTAGTAAATAATAAATGATACCAATAGGGATATGGTTAGGAATATGAGTAACCACTTAACCAAGTCATTTAATGCGTTATTAACTTCATTCTCATCATAGCCCCTGCTACTTAATTCCCTCATATACCTCACGTAATTACCGTGTAATTGGGATAGTATTAATGAATACTCTATGACTATTATTGACCCATTAAACACCACCGTGTTTTGAAGCGGTATGAGAACTGTGTGGAGTATGTACGGTATATAACCCTGCGATATCACAGATATTGCTAATGCCATTATTAGGGCAATCCAGGACTCAACGGATAGGCTATTCATAAGGAGTCCGATAAACTATTGAAAGAATTACAATAACGAGGGTTAAGCCTACCGCTAAATCACTGGGTATTAATATCATGAAGGGGGGGATCACGGGTAGTATTAATGATAATGCTGCTAGGACCCACCTCATCCTACAACCACCTGCCCAGGTATGTAGATACTCTAGCGATTAATGAACCAATACCCTCACAGGTCGGGTCCCAGGTAATTACCTTGGCGTTCCTCGGTAATGCCCTATATAATTTCACCCTGTCCCTAATAATCCATTGGTTGCAGGGTAATCCCTTTATTAAGTTCCTCATTAGTATTGTATCAGGCACTATATCAATTATTAAGGTCCTTGTTGGCAATTTATTAATTATACCAATGATACTCTCGACGCTCTTCCTATTCACATTCGTTACTATGATTAATGCTGGGTCGGTCTCCTGAATCAACCTATACAGGGCTGGGTCCATGGTATAGCCCTTAATGGGCAGCGCCTTCACAACCATTAACTCCCTCAGTAACCTATAATACTGCGCAGCTCCTGAGCTGGGTATGACCCTTGGGCCCATTGGTATTGTCCAAAGACCAACATTGTAACCATACCTAAGTAGCACCCTACTTAGGGATAGCGTCAGGGATATCCCATACTCAAGGGGGTTATCTTCGACGGTCCCATACCTCATCCACCAACCAAGGTCTAGCAGTATTATCGTTGTCCTAAGCCCCCCCTCCCTCTCATACTCATTAACCATGATCCTACGGTTAGGATCCCTGGCAGTCGCCTTCCAGTTGATGAATTTATAGGGGTCGCCAGGTACGTAATTCCTCACGGACCTGAACTCCGTAGAATACGGCCCAAGCCTAGACGGCGATTGCTGGGTAGTCCCTGCCTTGGCTTAACTATGCCGAGAACCCTCCTTACAATTTTAATCCTTGGTATTACCTGAACATCCCACTCAAGTTTAATGAAGCCCTTAATCGCTCGTGAACCCCCCCCAGGATATTATAGTACACGTAGTCAATACCACCCAATGAATAATTGCCTCTTTTAACGGCCCTTAATGTGTACGTAAACCTCCTCTTCACATCGCCAAATCCCTTAAAGATTATGTGGACGTTATTGCCCCTAACTAATTCGAAGCCCTCAACCATTGAGGTACTGGGAATTGGTGGTGCCCTGATTATTAATAGGCCGAAGCCTCCATGAGCCTCAACGTTTAGTTCAATATTCAATTCCTCATCAACATACATAACACTCTTATCGGCGCTAAGGGTTATTGATATTATGGGCTTATCGCCCAGGCTCAGGGCTATCACTAACGTGGTTAGGGGAAAGAGTATGAAGAGGATGTAAAGTTTAGATGTTGTTAATACGGCGATCACGGCCATAACCATTGGAAGTAATACAAGGAGTAGGAGTATTTTCGAGATTTCCCTCATTAACAATCACTACCTAGGTATCGGTATCTTCTCAACATACTCCCTAACAACATCCTCACCACTGACCCCCTCCAGGGCAACCTCAGGCTTAAGCACAATCCTATGACCGAGAGTCTCAATAACAACCCTCTTTATATCATCGGGTATTACGTAATCCTACCATCAATGACCGCCATAGCCCTGCCCATACTCATCAACGCCATTAAGCCCCCCCTGGGGGCTTGGCCCAGCGAGTACCCTGGGATCCCTCCTAATAACGTTAAAACTCACTATGTACTTCATGACATCATCACTAACCGTGACATTGCTTTCCACGAAATCCCTTATCAATAGTAATTCATCGCCGTTTAACACAGCCCTTACCTGGGGGGGCGTTGGGTCGTTACTACGCCATGAAATCCTACGCCTTAATAGCTCAACCTCATCCCTCGGGTATCCCAGTCTTATTCTTATCATGAATCTATCCAGTTGTGCCTCTGGTAGTGGGTATGTACCCTCAAGCTCAATCGGATTCTGGGTTGCGATTACGATAAATGGTTGTGGAAGCTTGATGGTTTCGCCCTCAATTGTTACCTGACCCTCCTGCATAGCCTCAAGCAAGGCAGACTGAACCTTAGGAGGAGCCCTATTAACCTCATCAGCGAGTACGAAATTTGCGAAGATGGGGGGGCCAAGCACCAACTCGAAATTACCCTTATCTGGTCTCCAAACCTTAGTACCAATGATGTCACTAGGCAATAAGTCGGGCGTGAACTGGATCCTGCTGAACCTAAGCCCGAGAACTTTGGCTAGCATTTTTGACAGAAATGTCTTGCCGATTCCTGGTACGTCCTCGATGAGTACGTGACCGCCAGCAATTATTGAGGCCAATATTTTCACTAGGACCTCCTCATCGCCGACAAAGTACCTAGTTATTTCATTAATTACGGCCCTTACTCTCTCCGTTACGTAGTCAATGCCGACCTTACTCATTACCAGGCCTAGATTGAGTATTAAGGGAGTTAAATTTAGTATTTTTGGTGCTTAATAGTTCATTGAGTAATTCATTAACGAGACCTATCCTTTCCTTAACCTCCATTTCAAGTACCCTCCTATTAACCCTCCTGCAGGTTGCTACGCTTGAGTAATTAATCAATTTATCGAGCCTATCAATGATTTCTTCATAGTCTAAGCCGTCATTTGTTAATTCATGGACCAGGTACGCAATTAACTTATCCTTCTTCCCACTGGTTATGAATTCCCTAGTTGCCTCCTCAAAGAGCGAGTACTCGGGTGATGGGACAATCCTGACCTCACGCTTATGCTTTTCATACAATTCCTCCTCAATACCCTCCACGACACCTAACCCACCGATGTATAGTCTATAGCCCGCGTATACTATGGATATTGAGGCAATCATTATGAACGCTATCAATACGTATATGTTCCATGTCGATGGTTTGGGAACCGAAAGCAGGGAATACAACAGGCCAATGCCGAAGCTGCAAGGGCCAGTGAACGTGAGTTCCCAATAATTCCACTAACATCTATGCCACGGCTCTCAATCACGGTTACTAACGCAAGCATCAGATAAACAATGGATACTGCCGCGAATGGGTAGAATAATGGCAGGTAAATAGCGCCAAATAGATAGCTAAGTCCAAGGAATACGAAGAAATACGACAAGTACTTAAGTAATGGCTCGGCAAAGCCCGTCCCAACCACCTGCCTCATTGAGTACCTATTGATTATTGCGCCAATTATGACCAGGGCTAAGAAATTCAACAGGTAATTTATAATGAGAGAGTATCCCCCTGTAATTAGCTATTAGTATGGAGGTTAAGCCCCCAATTAATAGGTATGTGAACAATGAAGGTGCCAACAAACCCCCCCTAAGTATATCTGCAGTGGCATTACTACGGTATCTAACGAAATCACTCACCAAAATCATTGTTACTAAGGTTACCGTTGGTATTATTAATGCGGTAATTAGGTAAGTACCAATGGGCCTTATCAAGAACGCAAGCAATGTAAATGACGCAAGTATTACGTATGCAATTACGTACCTAATAATTGAGTCATGACGCGCCCTCACAAATAATCACCCTGGCATCCCTAAAGACCCTTCCCAAGGCCCTGAGGAATTTCTCATAATCACTCCTATCAACATCCCTAAGCCCATACCTAACCCTCTCAAACAACCTAATAATCGCATTAATTGATTCCCAATCACCATTAATAACACCATCATTAACCAATCGCTTCATCACCTCCCTAATGGTTTCCGAATCCCTAACCGTGAGACCCCCCCCTATGTTTAACCTAACGAAATTAACAATATCATCCCCCCCGTAATCACCAGCCCTAACGAATAAATCCTCCTCCCTATCACCAAGCCTAATGCTAATGCCGTAACAACCCCCCCTCGAAGGCATAATTAATGAACCATTACTGATAATCCCCCCCGGCCTCGTTACCATGACCTGGGCATCACCCCCCCTGACAATCATAGGTAATGGATCATTGAACCTCCAAATTAATGGTAAATCCCTTGGTATTCCTAAATCAATGATGTCGTTGCCACCCCCCCAACCACTAATCTTCTTCACAGCCTCCCCCCCAGGGAGTAACTCAATATTCCTTGAGAATTTAGGGAACTCCTCATCACCGCTTTTTGGGCCTACATTAATTCTGGGGGGGCTGATCCTTGCTCTGACATTAGCGGTACTACCTGGTTGATCACTTTTGTGAATTTCCCTCCTTATTATTGCCAATGAGCTGATGCCAATAATCGCAATGGCGGAGATGATAGCGATCATCATTAACAACGGTGGTATTTTCAATGGAACCACCGTATTACTCACATACTGCTGGCTACTCCCCCCCAAGCCTTCCTGTGAGCCTAAGGTACCTGGAGATCCACCACTCAATGCCTGAGAAGGTTTTGGTGTACTTACTGCTAGGTATTTCGTTATGTTTATCGATACGTTGGGCATTATTACCGGCAGTGGTATTAATGGTACGTACAACTCCGCATTACTGGTTTCATTAACTCGTTGTGGTATTGTTAAGTTTATTGGCGGTAATGTGATTGCTGGTTGTGGTAAACTCACATGAATATTTAGCGAGCTACCTCCCTGCGAACCCCCCGATTCGTTCAACTTTATTAATATGCCTATTGAGGATGCCAATAACCACGTTATTAATAATCCAATGGCCAGTATTAAAATTGCGGATTTATTCACACAATAATTTCGCAAACCCTGACTTAAAATTCTTAGTGGCCTTAATTCACTTTATCAATTTCATTAAGTATCCTGCCCAGTCAAGCATTAACAATGCAGTGCCCACACCAATGAGTAACCCGCCAATTAATGGCGCCTCTATCGTTAAAACACCGATTATCGTAATTAAGGCACCGATTTTAACCCTTGCCACATTAAAGTCATTACCCAACCTATATAGAGTTACCATACTTAGGACAGACCCGAGGATTCCCAGGACCAACGATACGAATAGCGGTAATGGTAGGTAAAGCGAAAATACTATGAAATACCTATTATACATTAGAATGAGTGGCTCCAGCATTATTGGCCTAGGGATTAGGGCATTTCCCACGAGCTCATTAGCCATGAGATAACCCATGTAGGCTATGTTCATGAAGTACGACACTGTAATAATCACCGAGCCAACAAACCCCCCCACTAAGTACCTCCCACTATAGCGCATCAAGTCCCTAAACCCAAGTAGCCAGAACAGCACTACGAGTACGTATGGTATTACCGTAGATATCAGGAGGAAGTAGGAGACCACGACCGTGAATATGTACGCGGCCATGGGCGTGATTAACAGCGATAAAAATAATAGCAATTCCAGAATAGTGACATCAGCAGATATTATGAGCAGTGACCAGCGAATATACACAATCCCACGCTCCAGAAGATCAATCGACATTCCTCAGTAATTTTAATCAAAGGCTAATTTAAAACATTATTAAAGCTCAATAACTAAACCAACGCTGCCAAGCCTGGTTGCCTTGGGCAAGGCATTGTATAATGCCGCAATGCCTAGGATACCCGTGCAGTGCGTACCCACGACAATACTAGGCGATTTGCTGACTAAGTAATTAATTACCTGCTTAACCCTGTCCTCACTCAATCCCATGAAGTGAAGCCCACCAATAATCGCGTATAACCTACTCAACCCAGTTACCTGGAACCCATACTCCACAATATTTTCAATCCCTGAGTGCCCACAGCCAGTAATTGCTATTAATCCATTTGGGTGTTTTATATACAATGCCATATCATCAGGCACCTCATCAGTAACCGCGCCAATATGCGAAGGACCCCACTTCCTGGGTATCTCACCTGACACAATAACTTCATTAGTTATTCTATAGGGCTCCCTAATCAATACTAAATCAACACCCTTACTCTCCAGATATTCTCTCGTGAAATCCACGCTTATGTCCTCGAGCTTACCGCCTTCACCGGTGGCGTAGGCTTTCGTGAATAGGTTGGTGTGTGCGATCATTTTTATGGGTCTTGACCTGGCGTTTAGGAATGCCTTAACACCGCCTGTGTGGTCGATGTGCCTATGGCTGATTACCAAGTACTCCGGCTCATTAGGGTCTATGCCCAGTGCCTCATATTATTTAGTAAGGCCGTCCCCGTAAGCCCCGTATCATATAGTATCTTATAGTCATGTACATACGCCGCAAACCCCCCCCATTCACCCAGCAACCGCCTGCTTAATGAGGATAGTTGTGTCGCGTAGTTATCCACTAATATTGTTATTTTCATAATTTTTACACTGGTTTACTTAATTTTAAGTATTAATGTATATATTTCTATATATGAGTTATATCCAGAAGTCTTATAAATCATGAACAGGAATCACTGACATGCCGTCTGAGGAGGTTAAGTCCTTTTTCTACGACTTTCAATTGACTTTGGATAAGGTACTTGACTATGTGGCCACTGCCTTTCCTAATAATGAGGTTGTTTATTGGCCCCCTGGTGGCTCCAGGACGTCGGTCACCTTCACGCAACTTGCGGATAGGGTTAGGAGGGTCGCAGCCGCCTTGATGGACCTAGACCTAAAGCCAGGCAAGGCCTGGGAACTGGGTAGTAAGGTCGCGGTGCTTGAGTGGAACACCCTTAGGTACTTAGACCTTTACTACGCGGTCCCAAGTATCGGCGTTGCCCTATTCACGGTTAATGCAATGCTCGCTCCTAAGGAGATCATATACACAATGGGTGTTGCTAAGCCCGAGGTGTTTGTCGTGAATATTGATTACTTCGAGCAGTTAATAAAGCCAGTGATTGATAATGTCAAGAGTATAAAGGCTGTGGTCTACATGAGTGATAGGGGTAAGGAGCCGAGCCAGGACTACGGAGTTAAGATGATACCCTATGAGGACCTCCTCAAGCACGAACCACTGAGGGAATTCCCAGAAATAGACGAAAGAACGCCAGCCACATTAATGTTCACCTCAGGAACCACTGGACTACCCAAGGGAGGATACCACACCCACAGAGGACTAGTACTGCATACGTTATCCACGGCGCTCGCGTGAAGAACCCACCCATAAACGCCTCACAGGATGATGTAGCGATGGTTCTTGTACCCATGTACCATGTCCATGCATGGGGTTGGCCGTGGTCAACAATGCTTAATGGGCATAGGAGGGTCGTATACCCAGGCCGCTTTGATTGGGGGGTCACATACTTAAGCTAATTCATGAGGAGGAAATCACATTATCGGCAGGTGTACCGACGATACTGTACAACCTACTCAACCACCCAGACTCACCCAAATACGACCTAAGCAAGCTAAAGTTCATAGTAGGTGGTGCAGCACTTCCCGAGGGCCTGCTGAAGGCTGCCCAGGCCAGGGGGAATAACCGTAATTAGCGGCTATGGCTTAACGGAAACAGCCCCCCCAGTACTAACTATTGCGTATTTGAGGCCTGACCATAAGGACCTGCCTCCCGAGAGGAAGAATGAGATTTACCTAAGGACTGGGATTGTGATACCCCCCCTTGTTCAGTTGCGTGTTGTTGATGAGCAGGATAGGGATGTTCCAAAGGATGGTAAGACCATTGGTGAAATCGCTGTTAGGGCTCCATGGCTCTTCAGGGAGTACATTGGTGATCCAGAGAAGACGAGGAATGCGTGGCGCAATGGCTGGTTCCACACGGGTGACGCTGCGGTTTGGTTCCCCGACAATTACGTCAAGATCGCCGATAGGCTTAAGGACGTGATTAAGAGCGGCGGCGAGTGGATACCGAGCCTCAGGCTTGAGGACTTGATTAGTACCCATCCCGGTGTTAACATGGTGGCCGTTGTGGGTATTCCCCATGAGAAGTGGGGGGTGAGAGGCCTGTGGCCATTATAGTGCCCAAGCCTGGCTATGAGGGTAGGCTCACTGAGGACGAAATAAAGAACCACCTAATGAAATACGTGGAAAAGGGGGAAATACCAAAATGGTGGGTCCCGGACAAGGTAATCTTCGTAAAGGAACTACCACTAACAAGCACAGGAAAAATAGACAAGAAGGTGCTTAGGGATCAGTATAAGAACGCACTGCTTAGTAAGTAAGTGCTTAAATCCCATCGCACTGATTAAATACGGTAATGAGGATTATTTCCTGGAATATCAATGGCTTAAGGAGTATAATGAGGAAAGGCTCGCTCGATAAGCTTCTGGGCATGGGTAATTACGATATTGTTTTACTTCAAGAAATTAGGAGTTCGGGCGATGTGCCGTTAACGATAATGGGGGCTAGGCTACGAGGCATACCCATTTCCTGCCGAGAAGAAGGGCTACGCAGGTGTTATGACACTCACGAAGATAAGGCCCATCTCCGTTATTAAGGGCCTTGGGATTAGGGAGTTTGATGCCGAGGGCAGGGTGATTACGGTCGAGCTTAATGACCTCTATATCGTTAATGCGTACTTTCCAAGAGCCGGTGACGACCTTAGCAGGCTGAGCTTCAAAATTTCCTTCTGCACCGCCATTGAAAGGTTTTTGATTGACCTAAGGAGCAGAAAGCCTGTGATTGCATGTGGGGGGGACTTCAACATAGCTAGGGACAGGGTTGATTCCTCATTCTGGGACGAGAAACACCCTGGCCTAACCCCTGAGGAGAGGGCTTGGCTTAATCAATTCCTTAAGGAGGGTTTCATAGATACTTTCAGAGAGCTACACCCAAGCGCGAAGGTGTTCACATGGCGCAGCTACCGAGAGAGATGGAGAGCAATGAGGATTGATTACTGCATAGTTAGCGAGGAATTGAGGGGGGGTAAGGTCGCCAAGGCCGAGGTTTTAAGTGACGTGGAGGGTTCCGACCATGTACCAGTCATGATTGAGATAAGCACCTAAGGGAGAAACCACCATGTACCAACAACTTATATACGAAACACCCATCTTCATGTCCACTACGGTGGGTTTTGCACCTGAGTTCTTCATTAACTATTTCACAGTCAATGACGTACTCATCACCACCATACTTATCGATATAACGGATACTTTAGGCTGTTCAGTCTCCTCATAGTGTTGTGGCTACGTCGTCGATGTTGCCCTTGATTTTTCCGTACTCCCTTCACGGCTCCAGCGCCTTAATTTCGCCGTACTCCCTGCTCATGGCTTTGACGCCTTTACTTGGCCGTGTTCTTGGCGATTGGCTTGCCTCGTCGCTGAACTCGATGGCTGGGGGACCAACCCCATGGCCAGCTCTCATGAATCCCTAAACAACTCGATTAAGTATCTCATGGTTTTGCTTAGTGTTATTTCCCGCTCATCAACCTCATCACCGCATACGTACCTTACCTTGACGGTTTTTGGTTCATTGCTCACTATTATGTATGTGGCTTTATATCTCGGTTTGACTATGTCGTTGCTCGATGCCTTTACCTGCCTAATCACCTTGACTTCTTTATCGAGTACTTCTAGGTGGTAGTCTCCTTCGCACTCCATGGTTATGACTGCCGCATAAATCGGCTGTAGTAGTTTAGAGTATTCTCTGTGTAGGATTACGGCTGCTATGTGGGTGCATATCTCGCTTTTCCTCCTCATTCCCCCCCAGCTGGTCTCGAAGCATGAGCAATAATACCTACCATCCCTGAGGCGAACAATGTAGCTCGGGTACTTATCACCAAGTCTCGGGTCACCACTCACCACCCAGGCATTCTCGGTTACCTGCCTAACAGAGCCACTCTCAAACCTCCTCAAGACACGCCTAATCCACGAGCTCGATTTGCCGGGGAACTTAGACCTCAACCTCTCGATGGCGAGATCCTCAATGCCCCCCCTCTCGATCCTCATTACTACTCACCCTAGACCTAATGATCTGGACCCACGGATTATCCTCAATGCCGATTAGGGAATCATTAACCTCCTTGATCGAGTCCTTAATGGACTCGGTTTTGGCTGTGCCAAGGCTTGCATTGGCGTTGACTTATCGAGACACTGCTTGAGTAATTCCCTAATCTCGTTTATGGCTAGGTATGCTGTGAGTAATTGCCGTATTAGGTCGCTCATTGTTGCGTTGCTGACCTCGGATAGCCTCCTCAAAGCCTCATAAACATCCTCCCTAACGCTCACGCACCTAAACCTCATCCAACGAATAGGGAAATCAACTTAAAAGGCGTGAAGCAATGAACCAATGCATTACGGTTAATGACCCAATGCATTACGAGGACTGCGGAAGCCGCAGTCGAAAGCCACAAACAATGCATTACGAGAAGCCGAAGCCATAATAACAAGGCAACGAATTAAAGAGTCGGCAAGCAATTAATGCATTGATGCCTCGAAAAACACGGACAAGAACCACGAACAATGCAACAACGAAGGACTGAAAAACAAGAGAGCCATTAAACAATAGTTAGCAATCCCAAGCATGAACTGTCCTTTATTCTATTAACACCAAGCACTCACTGGAAATTATTCCTCGTTACTCGAGGAATTTTGTTCTGCTAATTCCTGGTATGAATTGGATTTTGCTCATTTATCCATAGGGATTGCTATCTGTTGTTCCACGAGTTTATTGTCTCCTTAAGCCCAGCCTTTTTAGGCCTTGGTTGTTGGTTTTTGATGATTGTTCTTAGGGTTGGGCTTGTTAGGAAGAGGGACTTGTTTGTCTACGGCTTTGCATCGCCCAGCAAGCCAGTCGCTGTTGGACCTGGCTCAGTTGCCCTAGTCCTGAGGGGGGGCTTGGTAATCGTGGCTTCGGCAATGCCTAGGGAATTCGGTGTGAGGGAGTTGCAAATCAACCCAGGCGACGTGTTGGTTAAGGGGAAGGTTAGGCGTCAATTCTGCTGGGATAATAATTTCATCTGGCCTCCCGAGAACGCCGAGTCCCTAATCGCCTTGGTCGACTCCGGCTACGCCTTAATCATTGAGCGATTAAGCGAGGCTCCAAACATAGTCAGGATGTACCGCAGGCTCGTTAGTCAAGGCTTAATTAGGGCCGACACGGTACTGAACATTCAAGCGTCAGTATCAACAACACCCACGTTGATCGGGATAATCGAGGTTAGGGAAATGGGCAGAGGAAAGCAGTTCTGGAAACTACCGAGGCCTTGCCTTGCTGGGCAGTACGTGAACAACGCCCTGATTAGGCTTGGCGTTAGGGTTGTTTGACTCGCGATGCGCAATGCTTAATTCACCCACACAGAGGCAATAAGCAATGGGTAGGGCAGTCCTCATTGGCATTGCGGTTGCCGTTGTGATCATTGCTGCGTGGTGGCCACCCTATTCCTAACCCACCCACTCACTCCAAGGCCATCAACTACGTACATAACAATCAACGCACCCTACGCATTCCTAACACCCACCGGCAATGGATTCTTTGAGCTGTTCTACTACGATTCCCAGGGTAATCTGCATGACTTGGGAACATTCAATGTTACAAGCAGTACTTTAGCCCAAGCGGTTAATGTGATTAATTCATTTAATCAACAAAATATGGGAACAACAGTCAATGGTCAACAATTCATACCATTGAGTTATGAGGTTGTTATTGGTAATTCAACGGGGGGGACAGTCCAAATACCCGTGCAGGGAAACACAATACTACTGGATAAAGTCAACCCAGGATACTGGACAATAGTAGTGAGCGATCCAAATGATTTAAACAAACTAGCATACGCACTGGATGTAGGATATAAAGAAGCGGCAACAGTATCAGGAACATCAAACCTATGGAACACACAACCAACAGGAACAATACTACAAGAAATAGCAAATATATATCATTATACGCAAAATCCTGCTTTTGGAGGAATATCAATCATAATAATGAATAATGGAACGCTAATACCATGGGGATATATGTTTTCCACAACTCAGCATAGCTATGGATATTACTTATCTTTTATATTGCAGGCACATACTACAACATATAGCTAAATTTATTTTTCTACGGTATAACTAACTCATAAGGTATCCCAAATGTAGCAATCATCCAATTTAGATACATATAACCATTACCGCCTCCAGATCCTGTAGAAACAAATAAATAAGGTTGACTTTGATAATTATCTGCATCTTCCGTTAAATAGGAGATATAAGGAAGATTCTCGTATTGTTCTGTATATCCAAAAGTACCATTAATAAATCCTTTACGTAAAGAATTAAATAAGATACCACCTGTTTGATAATAGTTATTTAATGCCACATTTTCTTCAGCTTCGAATGCTGTTTGGTATGCGTTTTCATAACTTGTTGCTAAATATGTTGATGGTGGTAAAGGTTCTAATGCATATGCATTTAAATCATTCATATATTCCTGTGGTAATTGATTGTTGTAAATGTTTCCATTAACCATAAAATAAATATCCAAAGCATTTTGATCATTTTGATCAGGAGCAAACCAGTAATATGTATAAAATACTCCATAACACATATAATTTTTGTTCTTCTGTTGATCTAATGGAGTAAATGGAATATAGTTAGTACTGGTTGCATAACCAACCCGAGTTGTTCACTAAGTGTGAGTGATTAAGCAAGTGGTGTAGAGCGCCTCCACACCACCTGGTGCGTTGGTTGTTCTTTGCCTCGGCTACTACAGCCTTGACTAGGCTCCTCCCACAGCCCCCCCTTTTAAGGGGGGGGCTGGCTCAATAAATAGCGTGACTAGGAAAAGGGCTGACTCGATTGGTGAGTCCGAGCTCTCGAGGCTTGTTGAGCTCGGCTTTAGTAGGCAGACTGTTGATAGGTTAATCAACGCCGGTGTTAGGAGCCTTAGGCACGTTCTGTTGTTCAACGCCGAGGAGCTTCAGGAACTGCTTGGCTCGCCGGACACCGATTTACCTAGGCGATTAATCAACACAGCTAGGGAGTTGCTTGCCGAGTCACCGTCTGCGGTCACTGCTAGGGAGAGGATTGAGGCAATTAGCAAGATGCCAATACTGAGGACTGGCGTCGAGGGCTTGGACCAAGCAGTTGGTGGTCTACACTTTGGCGCATCCCACGAATTCGCTGGCGAATTCGGCACTGGGAAGACGATAATGGCTCTACAGACAGCAATCGCCTCGATTAGCCAATTCGGGTTTAAGGTGGTTTACATAGACACTGAGAAGACGATTGACCAGTACCTAGGTAGTCAATTAATCAGGAACATGGCCAGTAGGTTCAACGTTGACTACAACCAAGCAATCAATGACTACCTACTCATCTACAACCCAGTCACCGTTGACGACCTGGAGGACTTCATAAAGCTTAGGCTCACTGACTTGGTAATAAGCGGCAACGCCAAGGTGGTGATTGTCGACTCAATAACTGCACTGTACAGAGCCCAGTTCAGGGGGGGTAGGGAGAAGTTGGCCGAGAGGCAGCAACGCCTACACTACGTACTCGACTGGCTTAGGAGGTTAACAATCAGGCTTGGCGTACTGGTCATCTACACTAACCAGGTCATGACTAGCCCGACCGGCTATATAGAAGTCAAACTACCGGTTGGAGGCAATGTACTAGCCCACACAGTGAACGCAAGGTGGCTAATGACGAGGGCTAGTAAGGGCAAGGGCGAGGGATTAATGAAGGCACTGGATGTTCCAGGGCTGGCCCCCCCTGGCTTCGAAATAAGGTACTCAATAATGGATGATGGACTGCATTGATTAACCTCAATAATTTATTTAATCCACGTTGGTGCCTTATTAATCGTATTGTGTAGAAAGAATTGATGAATCAAGCCAGTGAGGCTTTTGGGAAACCGAGGCTTGCAGTAAATGATGAGGGGTACCTCGTCGACCTAACCACCGGCTTCGTCTCGGTGAGTACGCACCAATCGAGGGTACGGAACTACTCCCAGCCAGGGCGGGGGGGGCCAGTAATACACTAATTAATACAAGGTCGAAAGTTTCACCCAAGTCTCAAATAGTTGGGTTGGTTAGGGGGGGATTTAGAGCTGACATGGTCATTGGCGTTAGGGATAGGGGGGGTAGGGGGGGATTTGCTAGGGAGGTTGATGGGTTGGTTAGTGATGTCATGAGGGTATTCATTAACCATGGCGTTAGGGTTCATGAGGGTCAGGTGAGGGATTTCGTGGCTAAGGCACTAAAGGCCTGGGGGGGTGGGAGGCCCACAGACTTGGTTAGGGTTTTGGATAGGGTCCTGGACGTAAACAGTAATGAGTACCTTGAGGAGAGGAGGACGATCACCGAGGCGTTGGGCGAGGTCTTTGGTCGCGAATGGTTGATAAGGCACTACATAGGGCAGGTGCTGAGGGAATGGGGGGGTTTGAATGGTGTGGATGAGGTCATAAGTGTTGATGAGGTTGTGAGGGCTTATGAGGATGTTAGGCTTATGGCTAAGGCGGCTAGGAAGAATTACTACACAAAGACCCTCATTGAGTTAGCCATAGTGAAGCTACTCCTCATGAGTGATGGTGAGGACTCCGTAAGGAAATTCCTAAGGAGTGAGGGGGGGAGGGAGGAGTTACTGAGCAGGTTCATGGAGTTAATGAGTGCCCCAGGGCCATAATCATTTTACTTATTAATCATGGAGTCCCTAGAACGGTGATGGAATAGTCACGATGAAACAGGAGTATCCCGTTTCATCGTGGATCAATGCCAAGCCC
>NZ_BBBI01000004.1 GCF_001315985.1 Vulcanisaeta distributa JCM 11216 | reverse complement strand
CCCAGCCACCGTATGCTGGGGGCGTGAAGGTTAGAGGCTCGAGGAGGCTCAAATGCGGTGAATTGGTCAACGACCCAAAGGTCATTGAGGAAACAATGAGACTAATCAATGAGTTCTTAGCTCGAGTAGAGAGACACAAAGACACACTGCTTAGTGATGAGGCAACGCCGTTTGACGAGTCAATCAAGGCCTTGAGCGAGTGGTTGTCGAGGATTGAGGGGGGGAGGATTAACGAAAGTGACGATGAAGCCATAACCAACCTGAGGAGGGCAATGCGTGGCATTGCCAAGAAGATGCTCAAGCTAGCCAGTCAGGTAAGGGAGAGGTGGCTTAGGGAGTATCGAAGAGAGCTTGAGGAGTTAATCGGAAGGCTGAGGAGTAATGAGGCGAGGATAGTCATCAGCGGTGAGCCATTTAACAAAAGCAGGTCATTCGCAGTTCACCTATACACGGAGAATATAACGATTGGTGTGAAGAGGGTTGCTAAGTCAGGTGGTGTGACAGTAATAATGCACTTAACCGGTCTCAGGGGCTTTCACGTTATCACGCCTAAGCTGTTCGGTGATGGCGACTTGAGAGCAATGCAGTACGGGCTTCTGCTGACCGACGGCTCAATTGACGATGACGGCTACCCAGTGATGGGCACCAACCAGCTTTGGCAGGTCTTTGCTTGGTTAATTGCATGGCCTGGGAAAAACCACATGTACATAAATGGCGTGGGCATTAATGGCGATGACGTGGGAGTCACATGGAAATTAATAGCTACTGACCATAAGGGCGTGTTCGAGGGTAAGGCCGTGGTTGCCGAGCAGGCTAGCGAACTAGATAATGAGGATTTCATGTCGTTCTTACTATTCGCAATACTTGGCGATGGTAGTGTGGACGTCGAGAGAAAAGTGGTTAGGCTTTACATGGGCAGGGAGAAGCGTGATTTGTGGGGTGGCTTAATCGAGAGGTTGAGGGGTCTCGGGTTTAGGGAGAAGAAGGAGAAGCATAAAATAACGTACGTGGTTTGGACTTCGAGGGCTGTTGACCTCGTTAAGAAGATGCTCAGTGAAACCTCAATAAAGGCTTTGACCGAGGACTTAAGTACATTGCCCGACGCGGATAAGCTTAGGCGATTAATCGAGCTAACGAACGTAAAGACCAAACCCTTGGGTAGGTCATCGATCGAGGTTGCTGGCATAAGGATGAATGTCCACGTAAATCAAGGCGGCTTCGTGGATTTGATTGTTAGACGACATGATTATAACGACGCCGTGGAGGTTTTGACGAGGCTTAAGAACGCAGGTTATAAGGAGGTCGAGCTAAATAAGCGAAGTAGTAAGTACGTAGTTTATATGAGCATGAATGCGATCAAGAAGTACCCAGAGCTCGTCAGCAAGGTCTGTGAGGTACTGAGGAGGATGCATGAGAAGGCGATAAACGAGGGCAGGGAAAGGAGGGCAAAGGCAATAACAAAGGCAATGACGAACCTAAACTGCCCCCCCACCCAAAGCCCACGGGCCTCCCCCCCACCTAAACTGGGTAATTCTCCGTATCATGATTACACTATTACCATTAACCTCAAGCCATAGTATGCCGCTAATGACCTCGTGCGGGTCCGTGAGAAGTACTGGAGCCGGTAACTGTAACTTGGTGGTTAGGGAATACCGCGTGGGCGAGGTTGAGGGTAGCGATACTTCGTTATTTGTTGATTTATCCATGGCCGACTACGTGGAGTTGGTGATTAGGGATCCTGTGGGTGGTGTCTTTATTCATTACCCGTATAGGGTTATTTATACGCGTGATGGGGGGGACTTATTACTCATTAGGACTGAGAGTTATGGTGATGATAAATTGAGGAGGCATAAGTCCAGTGTTTGCCCCCCCTTTAAGGATTGCCGTTATTTATTGGGTCCGCTGGCTAATACGCGCCTTGTGGTTAGGGTTGTGGGGGGGTTTCGCGGCGCTGACCCTGTGATTAGGTTTTCGTGACTCGACTTAAAATTGGCACTGCAATTCGTGCCTTGACAGCTCTCTGTAGTTGTTCTCCTTCGCCAGTATTAAGGAAACGTTGCTTATTAATAGTGGTTTGCCCTGGAGTTCCTTCTCGATACCGATCTCGTGGGCTGTTTCGAGTATGTTCTGCGGGTCTGGCTTCTTCGATCTTATGTAGGCAATCGTTATGTGCGGCCTAAACTCGCCTGAGTACTTATCGTTAATTGATACGCCTGAATCCCTTAGTATGCTCATTATCGTGGACCTCAACCTACCCAACTGCTCATTGCTAATAACCTCCACCGCCAGTACCTGGGTCTCAGGGTATTCGGCAATAGTACTAACTGCCCAAGCCTAACCCTGAAGCAGGGTATTGAGCCTATGCTTATTCCGATTTTATCGTCTACCTCCTGGCTCGGCCTTTGATCACCGATGTACGTAATGGTCATATGCAGGTTTTCCCTCTCCACGGGTATTACGGGCAGTGTCTTAATCAATGGTGTTATGTTCAATTCCTTGATGAAAATGCCGTAGAAGTAACCCACGGGTTCCCAAGGCCTGCCTCAGTAAAAATGCTTTTGCAGTAATAGGCGGGATAGCTTTATAAAGTGGTTCATTTGACATTTGTACCGTGTCTAACACCGTCAAGATCACGGTCAAGAGGACGCCGATGGACTACGTTGAGAAGAGGCGTCGACCGGATTGGTGCCCTGGCTGTGGTGATTATGGAATACTCCAGGCCCTTTACCAAGCCCTTGCTGACCTGAACCTTGATCCGCGCAGTGTCTTCCTGGTCTCCGGGATTGGTTGTTCTGCCAAGCAATACACTACGTTAATGCCAATGGAGCTCATACACTCCATGGTAGGCCCATACCATACGCGACCGGCATTAAGTTGGCTAATCCGAACCTCGAGGTCATAGTGATTGGCGGTGATGGCGACCTAATGGGTATTGGCGCCGAGCACCTCGTGCATGCCGGTAGGCGTAATGTGGATTTGACGGTCCTAATGTTCGATAACGGCGTCTACGGCCTGACCAAGGGTCAAGCGAGCCCAACGCTTAGGAGGGGGGGTGTTAAGACAAAGGCCCTTGCCAGGCCTAATATTTATGATGCGATTAACCCGGTGGTTTTGGCGCTTTCTGTGGGCTTCACGTTCGTGGCCAGGGGCTACGCCTACGATGTTAAGCACCTCGCGTACCTAATTAGGGAGGCCATTAGGCATAAGGCTCCGCATTCATTGATATACTGCAGCCGTGCCCAACGTATAACGACGTAAACACCAAGGAGTGGTATGAGGCTAGGATTTACAAGCTTGAGAATGAGCAGGGTTGGGACCCAGTGGTTAGGAGTCCAAGTGAGGAGGAGGTTACGAAGAAGCTCACGCAGGCCTTCCTTAGGGGCATGGAGTGGGGTGACAAGATACCCATTGGCATATTCTACCAGAATGAGTACGTACCAACCTATGAGGAGAGGATCATGGAGCAAATGCCCAACTACCTAAAGGCACCGCCAGCCCTGAGCCCACTCTATGGCCCAGACGGCTCAACAATAGTTAACATCGAGGATATACTCAGGGAGAAGGAGGTTTGGTGATTCAGTACTTCCTCATTAAATCACCTATTAATTTAGTCACGGGTTCAATATCACCGTCACCCTTCACATTCGTTAGGGCAGCCATTAAAATGACGAGCCTAACCAAGTGCTTCAGATCCTTGATACCACCTCTATAAACCACCTTAATTCCCTCCATCCCCCCCAACTCGCTCGTAATCCAAACCTCTAGGTTGAGGCCGTACTTCCTACCAACATCCTTAACAGCCCTGTATATGGCGTCCTGGCACTTGGTCACGTTGATGGCCGTTAAGGTGCTTGGTGGTTTATACAGGTCGTTCGTAACCTCAACCCTCTCGCCCACGCAATCCCTAAGTGCGGAGGTGCTTATTGGTAAGTCGGCCAACGCGAGGATTGAGCCATTGCCCAGTAGGTACATTGATATCGTCCTTGGGGGGGTCTTGGTGAGGAGTATCGGTGAGTTTGGGGATATTATTACCGTGCCCACTGCCTTAATCACCCTGCCCAGGGCACTGTAGGCATAGACATCACTAATGCCCAATGCACTACCGTACCTATTGTGCAGGTCCAACACAAGCCCTATGAACCTTGAGGAATCCATTAACCGAGTAAGGCTTAATGCACCGTTATTTTTAACTTAACCCCCCCGATAATTACCCTAGGCTAGGTTTATTAGTTATGGAACCAAACCGGCTTTTCCCTAGGTATATACGCCGATATATTGCCAAATGCCGGGTATCCGCATTGTGGGTAATACTCAAAATTCGTGATTAAAACGGCGACGGCAGGCCTTAACAATTTTACAGTTAATATCTTACCCGTCTGATTTGTACCGTATACCGCAATTACGAATGCGTATGCCCCAGGCCCTAACGTTACGTTAAGCCATGTTGGTCCATTACCCGTTACGCACTTTATATAGCCGTAGCCATTCTTAGGGATGAAGTTCTCATTTGTGGCGCCGAGAAATAATATATCGGCCGCGGCCCTGGGGGGGGCTATGCACACGTATATGCCGGGTTCAAGGTAAAACTCACTGGTTACATAGTAAGTACCGTTGAGGACAAATACACTCATGTCAGAAATACCGAGACCAGCCACACTGCGGGATAACCAATCCTCATTACCCGGTATTGGGTAAAAGGTAATACTTTCTGGAAGTGATGGAGCCTTACAAGGCATATAACCAAGCATCTTCACTATATCATCCATGTAGTACGTATTCACAACATAAATTAGTAGGCCGGCAATAATAAGGACGCCAAATAAAACGACGAGAAAGAGATCAAGACTAACTTCGATTTTAATCGTACGTGGCATGATCACTCACCCCCCCTAACCATTGCAGGCTGAGTCTCAAAGGCGTATGCTGGCCCCCCCTGACCGCCTGCCTTAGATATCGTGTATATATAACCTGGCTCCAATGTGTAGGTCCAGGCATTTGTTGTGGTTGTCTGTATTGTGGCAGAACCGCTACTGCTATAGCCATTTATCGAAACACCCACGCCAGTGGTTAGTAACGTTGTTGATGTACTCGAAACAAACAAAGTCATAAGCGTATTAGCGCTGCACATATCGTATGTCCCCACTAAATTATTGCTAAAGCCATTATTAAAGGTTACGGAGTAGTAACCAGTCCCATTGTAAATCGTTGCATACACTTGATTAGGTTCGTTTTGGTCCGTGGTCGTCCCCCCCGGTGGTAATATCTGTATGACCTTATAATACGGTGCGTTGTTCACCAACGCTGGACCTAGATCTTGGGCCACGTATGACTGAGTGCACGGCTCATAGGCCGGGTAAGGAACTGCGACCATCTCTGTGCTGTAAATCGCCCAAACATCGAGCCTAAAGAGACCGACTGCCTGACCGTTGTTTGCATAGATAGTTTGAGATAACTGTGTTGAGACCTGGCTTGTCAAAGTGACCGGGCCTGAAGTGAACGTGTAAGTTGCCGTGTAAGTGAGACCCTGGGTGGCACTCGCATTTCCAGCATATGGAGAATTGAGTAGTATTATCGGTGTCCATAAAACGCCCTCAGCAACCATGGGTCCCTGCTCACATACCCACCCAAAATCAGTGGGCTGTATTGCAAAGGCGTAATTCACATGGGCTAGTGTTAGTATGGTAATAACTAGTATTGCTATGGGTAACAATCGATGCATTTCTATCAATTTCATACGTTAACAAGTCTCTGTTCTAGGCTTTTTTACTTCGAATGTTCTTAATAATGCGACGAGCAGAATTGATCATGGTTGTCTACTAATTTTATTTTTCTTGATACTATCTTGAAAAATATTAATCAATAACCCCCCCAAAAAATGTTTTATGCCCTTAATTTCATTACTTAAATTACTTAATAACGCAAGGTGAGTTTTTTATTTGACCGCATAGAACTTAACCTGTGGAGGATTCGATTGAGGATTTGTTGGTTGGTGTTGAGGATGGTGATGTGGAGTCTTTCATGAAGTTGATTAGGTTTGTTGAGGATAATTATAGGAAGGCTCTCTACACAATGGGTTATGTAGAGCTTGGTGATTACATACTCATTAAGTCCTGCACATACGTGCTATTGAGCAGTGATGGCGTGGCTTACGCATTGCTTGGTGGTGATAAGCCTGAGGTTATTGACTTTGAGACTAATGGTGACATTAATGAGGTGATTGATGAGATCTGTGGTTCGGAGGAGGATTGATATGTTGGTTTTCGTATTACGAATTTAATATTACGAAAAATTTATATTATAGTATTCGGTATTACATACGTGGGCTCTACCGTGATTCTCACCGTTAGGGTTAGGAGGGAGTTGAAGGAGAGGGCTGAGAGACTTGGTATAAATATTAGGGAAGTTGTCGAGAGGGCGCTCGAGGAGGCGATTGAGGAGAAGGAGAGGGAGAGGTTGAGGAGGATGGCTGATGAGCTTAGGGAACTGCTTAGTGGTGTTAGTGAGGAGGAGGTTGTTAGGTTAATAAGGGAGGATAGGGATGCAAGGTAAGTACCTACTCGATGCCTCAGCCCTATTCCTATTGGTTCAACGGGGCGATATTATTTCTCAGGGAAGGATCATTAAGAACATTCACATACTGCACCTAACAATATATGAAATAGGTAATGTGTTATGGAAGGAGGCATATATATTCAAGCGTATTAAGGACCTTGACAGAGCCGCCGAGTTGATTCAGGAGATTTTAAGGCAGATTAACATACTCGCTGACCCGCCTATTGCCGAGGTGTTAAGGTTGTCGGTAAGTAGGGGGGGTTTGACTTTTTACGATGCGAGTTATGTATATGCCGCGGAGAGCATGGGCTTCGTGTTGGTGACTGAGGATAGGCAAATGCTCAAGTCAACGAGTAACGCCATTAGCTTTGGGGGGGAATTCGTTGATGCCATAATACGTGGTAACGCGTGATCCCAGCTAGAAATGGATATAAATGCTGCGGTGCTATATGCCGTGTGAAGATGACCGCCATGACTGATGGCGAGTGATGAGGAACTTGGGTTCTTGATGCCTCACCCATTGAGCGATTTCGTGAATTCCGCGTAAAGGCTTTCTAGGGCCCTTACAGTGTCATCATTTAGGTAATTGCCGTCGGCGGCGCCCACGTACTTCGTCAATTCCTCAATGCTTGTTGCTGTAATCATTACCGTGCTTACTGGGTAGGAAAGCACGTACTTAATAGCTAGGGTCTCCAGGTCCATACCCAGGGACTGGGCTATGGGCTTAATCCTCGTATTCGTGAAATCCAAGGCCTTAATTAACCAATCCCTATCCCTTAGGTTCCTGTGGTCATTTGGCCTAAAGTTTATGTCCTGCCTACTCGTTAATACGTTTGAGGCATGCGGAACCCTGGTTATCAAGCCAATAGACCTCTCAGCACCACGCCTCATCAATGTCCTGCCGGGTTCCTGCTCTAGAATGTTGAATACGAACATTATTGATTCGTAACCCTCATCAATAGCTGCCAAGCCTTCATTGAGTATGTTCGTTTCAGGGCCGAGGGCGACGCCCACGTGCTCAACGTACCCATCCTCCACAAGCTTTAGCAAAGCCCTATGCAACTCCCTGTCCCTAATTACGTTGATCGGTGGGTTATGGAGTTGAAGGAGTGTTATCCTCCTACCCAGCCTATTGAAGGATTCCCTGGCGGCATTAATGATGTGATTAACGCTGAAGTTCTGGATATGCCTACCATTAATTATTTTACCAACCTCATAACCAACCTTTGTGAATACATTAACGTCATAACCCCCCCTAAGAGCCTCACCAAGTATCTTCTCGCTAAGTCCATCACCGTACATGTCCGCGGTATCAAAGGTATTGATGCCGAGGTCTAAGGCCATCCTTATTAGGGCCATGTCATGATCGCGGTCATGCACTCCATACATGCCCGTACCAATAACCCAAGCGCCAAAGCTAACCTCCGAAACCTTAATGCCGGTACTACCCAGGACTCTATAGTGCATTACTCACGGCTTCTACGGACCTGGTTATAAACACGGATTGAGTGATCAGACACTATAACTGGTGCTAGCTATTGCCGGCATTGCATAGAGTTTATTAGCTCATGAAGCCAATTAATGCCTAGCCATGGAGCTTCCAAAGCCCTGGTTTGACATTGATGGTTATAGGAGGACGAGACTTCTTGAGGCTAGGTACGAGGCTGAGCTGGCTAGGAGGTTCCTGGATGAGGGGGGGTTGACTAGAAACGCCGCCGGTAAGGCATTTCAAGCATGGAAATCATTCCTCGCGGCAATATCCGCAGGCGAAATTAATGAATTGAGCAAGGTGTATAGGCGTAGGGTTAAGGTTAGGGGGGGATTGAGGGAAAGGATTAATGAGGCGCTGTATATTATTGCCTTCATGCCAGTGACTAGGATGTTTGAGGTATCAAAGATACTCAGTGCCCTCAATCCCATGATGCCGTACCTAACCCTGGCGTCCCTTGAATTACATAGGTATCAGTATAATGGGCCTGATAGGGAGGGCGTATTCAGCGTATTTAGAAGCGATGATGATGCCGAGGAATTCATCTGTAAATTTCTAAGTGACATGGCAACCATATACCGGGAACTAGTTAAGGAGGAATTCATAGACCTAACACAGTGCAAATCGAATGCTTAGGCCTAAGGATTCATAATTACCAAGTTTATTGACCTTACTTACCCTGCCGCCAATGCCCTTAACACCTCTCTCCTTCTCAAGTCTCGCTGCCCAGCCAATCCAAGCTACTGCGTACCAGTAAATCTTCCACACGTCAGGAAATCTATACCTATACTCCCTGACCAATTTCCAAGCAAGCTCCTTAAACCTATACGCCTCCTCAAGCGTCAACTCCTCCTTCTGAATATACTTCCTAATCTCCTCGAGCTCCTCCTTAGTCAAGGGATTACCACCAATCCTACTGACCAGAGACTCAAAGAGCCTACCCAACTCACCCCTAATGACAGAAGCAGCTTCAGGCCTCAACGTGCCCTCGTAAGTCAGCATCTCTATCACGAACTCCTGGGAATTACGTATGGTTGTTGCAAAGTCAAGAATGGACCTCCTAAGCCGTGAAACCTTACCCTCAACCCTATCCAACCTAGCCTCAACATCACTTAATTCAGCCTTTATACCACTCAACTCAGGCTCAATACCACCTAATCTCCTCCATAACTCATTAAGCCTATCTTCAATGCCCCCCCTGAATTTACCGCCCAACCAATACGCCGTAGATACTGCCGATACCACTACCGTAATCACCACACCGACAAACCCAATTAGCACCTCATCCATACCTAAGCACTTGCATAGTTAACAAAAATAAAACCATATAAGCCTTCCCAAGAAGTTAAATACGTGAGTCAGAAATACGGACTATATAGAACATAAAATCACGTTTCAGGCTCTTGAGCAATTAATTAATAAATAAATTATTTATTTAATCAATATTTATAAATATAGTATTTATGCCATAGCCCAATGCGCGCGCCCGCACCTACTCACACAGGTCTTTATTTCAATTACATATAGATGGGACTACGCGCAATCTCGATTAGGCATAGCTATTATTGTCATATTTTAATTACTTAGCATTTCATGTATTTTTAGCCCTTATCAATATATGATTAGTGCATTGCTTAAATAATGGCTTAAATAATGGCTTGCTGCATCATTATTAGCCATGGACTTGGGTAGTGCCAGGGTTATGACAGGAGTTGGCGCAATACTCGCTGGTGTTGGTTTTCTTGGCTATGGCGTGTTGGGTGTTGTTGGTATGGTTATATTCCTGATGGGAATTATTGAGATCGCCAATAATCTTCATGATAATTCATTGAGGAACGATGCGATTACCTGGTTCATATTAACCGTTGTGGCATTCGCCATATTCATAATTAGCTTTTTCCTGCTCTTCCTCATTCATAACCCCCCCACCTTCTCCATGCTTGTTATGATTATAACCCACGCCATTGGCATGCCTGGCGTGTATTATGGGCGTAATGGCGTGTCCGGGTTTGTGTATACTCCGTTCACCGAGCTTCTACAGTTTATGGAGTTGATAATGGCCGCGGGCATCTTCGCGTCTATACCACTAATCGCCTCGTCAGTATTCATGTACCGCATTGCCAGGAGGACCTATACATATACGGGTAGTGATTACGTTAGGATTGGCGGTTTACTCTATATAGTGGGTTCCGTACTGACGCCGATAATCATTGGGCTAGTACTGCTACTAATTGCCTGGTTAATGATTGGCATCGCCTTATTAACCACCGAGGTTAAACACCCGTGATTACTGCCCCCCCTGCCCTGCCATGCCCTCGGGCGTTATTACCTTTATCCCCCCCATCCTCTCTGCCATGACCCTTACGTAGTCGGGGGTTCTTATCGCCTATGTATGGCGTTATCGCCAGTACCTTATCAACTGTTCTGCCTGTAGCCTTCATGTAGAGCTCGGCCTTGCGCTTAATGATGATTAAGTCGCTCCTCCTTATTGCTGATGATATTTCCACAATCATGGTGATATGATCCTTAATGATTACGTCTAGCTCTATTTCGCTTGGGTATCCGTAGACGTAGCCGTCCGCGTCGTAGTACAGCCACTTCTCAACTGTGTAACCTGCGTCCTTAAGGATCTCCCTCACGCCATTTCTAAAGGCATCTTCATTAACCACGCCCCAACGGGCACCAAGGGCATCAAGTTTAATGGATAATAACTTAATCTGATTATCAACATACCTCCTTAGTTCCTCGACATCCCTTTTAGTAGCCATCGTGTCCCTAATCATCTGTATCTCCTTCCTTAATTCTTCGAATTTATCATCTACGTACTTCCTCAGTTCCCCCCCTACATCGTGCTTCGTGGCTAGGTTTTGCCATGGCGTTAATTTAGCGAGGGCTTGGTAAATAATCTCGGGCCTGGAAACGAGAACCTCAACTAGGATATTTGGGTTCTCCAGTAAAACCCTCTTGATCTCCTCGGCCAGTGACACTTACGGGTTATGCTTCACATCCTTAAATTTAAATCTATGGTTTCACCTAGCCGTGATGCGATTAGGAATTGCATTTAATACTTATTAGTTCCACGTTACCCAGTCCATTAATCATTATTGCGGTGTTCGTGGAGCTTATGAACCTGTCTATCCACGAACCTGTGTTGGCTATGCGTAGTCCATTATTTATGTTGGGTACATGCGTGTGCCCAATCACGACCCAATCATCCCTCCCAGCCCTCAGTATGAACCTAATTAACCTGTCGTATGAACCATTAAGTAATTTATTCATTAGTGATGCAATTAATCCGTTCTTAACAACGTAATCACCATGCAGGAACCAGAAGGTCCTACCGCCTATGACCAGCTTCATTACTCCACGAATAACCCTAACGCTAACACCATTAATACTGTACCTAGCCTCCTCATGATCAACCCTTGGATCATGATCATACATAGCCATCACGTAGATCACCTCCCTCAACCCATTGATGCCCGCCAGGTTTAGGCGGTGTATTAATTCATGAATATGGTTCTGGCTCAGTACTTGCCCGTGCGCCTTATCAAATAGGTCCCCCCCATTAATAACCAGGTAAATGCCATCCTTACCTAAGCTCCTTAGATAATTACCAATGCAGCCCAGGTCTCTCCTATTTGATTCTAGGTGTAGGTCTGATATGGCGATTATTAATGGGTCATCACCTAACTCCATCGTTGCCACATAAGCATTGCTGTACGTGAATGGCATTTCGTAAATCATCAATGCAATGATTAGTCCCAGCGTTAGTAATGCCGTAATTGCCACTTGGTTCATGATGCATTGATTTAACGTGCATTATTTAATATTTAATGGTCAGTACTCCGCCGTTTATCCTCATCGCTCGTGGCCCTTGAACCTCATCACCAATAATTGTTTAAAGTGGGTTTTGGTTTTAAGGCTTTAGTGATGAGATCCTAGCCGTTGGATGCGATGACGTGGATCACCGGGCTGATCAATCTATATTATCTATAATCCACGTAATGCTTATAAATAGGTGATTCATTGCAATGCGTTGGGTGGTTTTATTGCCAGGTACGCAATAATCGGGCTTGGTAAAATAGGGACTGCCATAGCCAAGTCCCTAATAAGTCTGGCGTTGATCCTGCTAATATAAGCGGTAGTGTTAGGAGGGTTGAGAGCGTTAGTAGGGTTAGGCGTGAATTACCCGGCGTGTTTGTGACCACGAATAACGTGGAGGTTGTTAAGGATGCAGACATGGTGATACTGGCCGTTAAGCGTATCAAGTCCCTGATGCCTTGATGCCAATACGTGATGTCCTTAGTAGTGATCAGTTACTCATTTCCGTGGTTGCAGGGGGGGTTACCACCAGCGTTATTGAGGGTATTGTGCCTTCTAAGGTGATTAGGGCCATGCCTAATATAGGCATTGTTATTGAGAGGGGGGGTGTGACTGCCATTGCGCCTGGCTCGAGAACGTCCAATGATGATGTTAAGAGGGCATGCGACATATTTGGTTCCATGGGTAGGTGCATTGTCGTTAATGAGCGTTATATGGATGCGATAACCGCCATTAGTGGCTCGGGGGGGCCTGCCTTCATGGCGTTGATACTCGAGGCTCTCTGGGAGGCTGGGCTACTGCTTGGCGTACCGACCGACATCTCCTGGGAGTTAGCCGTGGGTACCCTGGAAACCAGTACCGAGTTACTTAAGTTTAGAAGACCGTGGGAGGTTGTTGAGGAGGTTACGACACCCGGCGGCGTCACCATTAGGGGTATCAGGGTTGCCGAGGAGGGTGGTCTTAGGGGGGGCTTGATTATGAGGATGATTGAGGAGACCGCGAGGAGGGGCGTGAGATTAGTCAGGAGATTGAAATTAACATTAGGTCAAAAATCAGTGATTAGGTACGCAATACTTAATACCTCTGTCAAAATCGTGAATTTCGTGGGCAAGGGTACAAAGAGCGTGCGTGGAGGTGTAAGGCATGTTAATGATGATGTTGGCTCCATTATTGAACCCATTTACCAAACCTCACTCTTCGATTATAGGGAGCCCGAGCAAAGGCCGTCCTTACACGGCGTGGTACCGCTTAAGTATAGTAGGGAGGATAATCCGACGGTTCATGCCGTGGAGAGTAAGATGGCTGAGCTTGAGCACGGCGTGGATGCCCTCGGCACATCCAGCGGTATGGCCGCAATAACCACGTTAATGATGGCACTACTCTCAAGGGACTCCACCGTGCTCATGCCCCCCCTTGACGTCTATGGCTCAACACTTGTCCTTATGGAGAGGCTGGGCAGGTTTGGCGTTAAGACGGTAATTACAGACCCGGGTACTAACAACGTCATTAACTCCTTAAGGAATGGCGTCAATGTGGTATTTATTGAGTCCGTATCAAACCCACTCCTTAGGGTTTACGATATCCCCGAGATAGTTAAGGCATCCCACGAGGTTGGCGCCGTAGTCATTGTCGACAATACTCTAGCCACGCCAATGGGCAGCACGCCGATTAGTCACGGTGCGGATTTCGTGATTCACAGCGCCACCAAGTACCTCAGTGGGCATAATGATGCTGTGGCTGGGTTCATAATTGGGAGTGATGATAGGATTAAGGGCGTTTGGGAGTGGAGGAGATTCCTCGGTACGATTATGGAGCCCTTCACTGCATTTCTAGTTGATAGAGGGTTAAAGACACTCCATATCAGGATGAGGACTCACGAGGAGAACGCTAAAGCCGTAGCCGAATTCCTAATGGACCACCCAAAGGTCGAGAGGGTTTACTACCCATGCCTCGATAGTCACGAAACCTACGAAATAGCCAAGAAATTACTCAGTAACTGCGGTGGTATTGTAAGTTTTGAGGTAAAGGGTGGCCTGAGGGAGGCAATGGCCGTCTATAAGCACGTGAAGATGATAATACCGAGCGTAAGCTTCGGGGGGGCACTGAGAGCATAATAACGCACCCAGCGAGCACAACACACGCACACTGGAGCTCCGAGGATAGGGCCAGGGCAGGCATTAAGGACAACCTACTTAGACTAAGCGTAGGTCTCGAGGACCCCCCCGAGGACATAATTAACGACCTTAACCAGGCACTTAATTATGCATAAAAATTTGTTTATTAATAAACCATAAATATTAAAAATAATATACTATATATTTAGAAATAAATGGAAATAAAATTAAAAGAGAAAATCATGTAAAATGAAAAGAAAAGGATTTTTAATGTTAAAGAATTTATTTTATCGTGAATTTTCATGATTAAGACAATAAGTAAAAAACACAGTATAATAATTATGATTTATTTACTATCGTTTTTAAGTAGGTTTTTGTTTACGTACGTGTTTCTATGGGCGTTGTTCACCTCAGGTACTAGTGGGTTTAGGTTATTTCTGGTTACCATTGCCTACTCACTATCGAGTCTCGCCACCTTCGTGTTGGTTAGGGTCAAGATTACCAGGGCTCTTTATTCCTTTACGTCCCTATTCCTTCTCATTAACCTTCTTGATATACGCCTATTCATTGCCGCGCTACTCATGGGCATGTTAAGCGTCCACGTATCCTCAATACTGCCAAGCTTAGTCGGTAAGGAGGGACTTGGTCGTGTGAACTCGGAGAGGGTTATCATGGGTTCGCTGGGTGACTTAGTGGGTGTTGCAATGGCTCTATTTGTTAAGCCTACCTGGCTCTACCTAGCAATACCCCCCCTTTACCTGCTGGCATTATTACTTCCACGGTTTGAGTATAAAGGGGGGGCGAGAGGCTGATCTTTTCCGAGGCCAGGCTGATTTACCTTAACTCGTTCCTGCTGGGCATAGCCTATAGCTTAACCCCAACACTGATGGTCATGTGGTCCAGGGGGGGTAGCACTTACGAATTAGCCCTAGTATATTCAGCACCACCCTTAAGTAGTGTAATCAGTGGCTTCCTTGGCCGTAGGTTATTAAGACTAGGGCGTGAGTTGGTAATCGCCATTATCTCCGTGGCTGTTATGGCCGTGGCCACCGGCCTAATGGGTGTCGTTGGTAGTCCCGTAATTGCCTGGACCCTTGCCTTAACCCGCTGGCTCTTCATGGCTCTGTTTGGGATAGCCATAACGACTTTCGTACAACTCAAGTGGAGAAGTGATGTACTGCCTGGAGTATTTTCCACAAGCACCGTTGTGGGAGAGACTGGGAGACTTACAGGAGCCTTTCTAGTATTGCCTATAACGTCGATGACCGTGCAGTGGGCCTTCACAACCGCAGCCCTAATAACCTTAACAGCGGCATTCGTATTACTGCCATATAAACGTAAATATTACTAAATTAAACTATTGCACTAAGTTGTTATATTCAGGGGGGGCCAATTTTACTTTACACTTTAATGATTACAAATCTTATACCTTTGGCGAAACTTGATATTCAATATTAAGTTAATAAGTTATAAATAAATGATTACGTCTATGGATATACCGAATTACTTAAAAGCTAATTAATGTATTATCAATAATGCAGGCACAGAGATTGCAGAAGCTTTCAGACAATGTGTATGTGGTGCTTGGTAGGACTAATGCCGGCGTGCTTGTGATTGATAATAGTGAGTGCGTGATAGTTGATACGGGGATTGATGAGGACTCAGGGCGTAGAATACTCAACGCAATTAAGCCCCCCCTAAACCTGAGGGTTCGAGCCATAATCAATACAC
The DNA here is from genome assembly GCF_001315985.1 of Vulcanisaeta distributa JCM 11216. Lineage (GTDB taxonomy): Archaea > Thermoproteota > Thermoprotei > Thermoproteales > Thermocladiaceae > Vulcanisaeta > Vulcanisaeta distributa_E. The sequence goes on along the minus strand of NZ_BBBI01000004.1, from coordinate 153,518 downwards.
ACCACCACGCAGACCACATTGGCGGTAATGCATTAATCGTTAAGAGGAGCGGCGCCGCGGTCTACGCAACGCCTGAGGATAAACCATTCATAGAGAGGCCCGTGCTTGAGCCGCTCTACCTCTTCGGTTCGTTCCCACCCAAGTTACTTAGGACCAAGCTCCTCGAGGCTGAGGGTGTGCCGGTTAGGGATTTGGATGACCTACGTAGGGAGGTGGGGGGGTTTGAGGCAATACCGCTGCCTGGACATACGATGGGTATGGTCGGTATATCCTATGGTAATGTATTGTTCACGGCCGACTCCTTCTTTCCAGTAGACATTATTCGAAAGTATGGAGCGCCATATCACTTAAATGCGGGGCTTGCGCTTGAAAGCCTTAGGAAGCTCTCCGAGGATGTGAGTAGGTATAGGTACGTCGTGCCTGCCCACGGCGATGTACTAAAACCTCCTGATGCCATTAACGTTATTAACGAGAATGTAAACGCAATAAATAGGCTGAGGGGGGCTCGTCCTAAATAGCATTAATGATTCTGTGGTGCTTGAGGACCTAATTGTGAAGGTATTCTCGTTGTTAGGCATAAGCATTGATTCACCGCATAATTACCTACTCAACCGCTCCGCGCTGCTATCTTTCATTTCCTGGCTTATTGACGATGGCTTACTAACCATTGATGCCGTGGATAATAAACTGATTGTGTCAAGACTGAGGAAGTGATATTTTAACTGAACTGGGTATTCCTTCCTAAATACCATTGACTTAGGGCGTTGTTTTATATTCACGTGGCTTAACCAAGCCCTGATGGGTATGTCCCGTAAAAAGGTAGTCATTGTCGGTGGTGGGATTGCTGGGTTAACAATCGCAAACACGCTGATTGAAAAGGCCAAGGACCTGGTTGAGGTCACCGTGATAACTAGGGATAGGCACTACATGGGTGGACCCACGAGACCATTACTACTAACTAATGAGGAGGAGTATGGAAGGATTATCAGGGGGGGTTATGAGGAGGTTGGTTTGAGGGGCGTTAATGTGGTTACTGGTGACGTGGTTAGTATTGACCCGGGTAATAGGGTTGTTAATTACACCGAGACACTACTCGGTAATAAAGTAAGAAGCCTAGGCTATGACTACCTGGTGCTGGCGCCTGGCGTGGTTTTTGATGGCTCGTCAATAAACGGCTATGAGAAGTACTGGTACATGAATGCGAATGTTTACGACCCAGGTAGGGTTCATGTGCTTAAGAATAGGGTGTGGAGCATGAATGAGGGCACTGTGATTGTGTACGCACCAAAGGCACCTTATAGATGCGCCCCCCCTGCACCAACCGAGACGGCACTGCTCATTCACACAATCCTTAAGTATAGGGGGGGTGTTAGGGATAAGGTCAGGATAATACACATTGATGCGAATGATAAGACGCAGCCGCCCGTAATCGCTGATGTTGTTAAGACGATTTATGATAAGGCGGGCATTGAGTTAGTCACTAACCAGGAAGTAATTGAGATGAGCGATAGGGAAGTCGTGACGAAGAGTGGCGAGAGGTATAGGTATGACCTACTGGCGATGCTTGAACCTAACAGGGTCCCGTCATTCGTAAGGGATGCTGGCCTTGGCACTGATTGGGTTGAGGTTAGGTCACCAACAGACCTGAGAAGTCCTAGGTTTGATGATGTGCTGGCTGCTGGCGATGCGGCGAAACTGCCATATCCAAAGAATCAGGAGATTGCGTTTGAAAGTGCATTATTCGCCACTAATAAGATCCTAGAGGACCTGGGCAGCAATGAGAGGGTGTCCGTGCAGTACGCATTCGTTGGTTGGGCCTATGTCGGCAATATTGAGGGTAGGTTGGAGACTATAAGTGTTCAATTCGGCTTTGACTACACGCAACAGCCACCAAAGCCGAGTAAGGACTGAGCCTAAGAGGGACTACACGGTACAGAAGGATCGTTGGATGCAGACGTACCTAAGGAGGCTGTTTGGCTACTGAGCAGCATTTACTTATTAATGCCTCAAACTTATCATCCTCAAGTATCATTAGGTACGCATCCTCACCATCATTGTAGTAACTCCTTAATACACCATTCACATCGAAGCCAAGCTTTCTGTAAAGTGTTATGGCTGGCGTGTTTGACACCCTAACCTCAAGTATCACGTGGTCAATTCCCCCCCTCTCGGCCATTGAGCATATTGACCTGCACATGAGTGCACCGCCAATGCCCATCCTCCTATAGTCCCTAAGGACCCCCCCGATGGATATCACGTGACCCCTGCCAAGGCCCTCTATGCATGATATTATGTAGCCCACGGGCTTACCACCCATGAACGCTATGTAGGAGTAATTAGTGCAGTTTCTACATAACCAATTAATGAAGCCTAGGGTGTACTGCTCACTTGGCTTGAATATCTCCCTCTCGAGACCCACTACTATGTCCATATCACTGTCTGGGTCGCACCTTCGTAATTCAAAGCCGCTATTCATTTACCATAGACCCAAAAAAGTAATTTAATAATATGCTTTATCACTTATTAAATGGTCGCTAGGATACTCGCCACGGCAGACATTCACTCGCCAAAGTACTTCCCAAGGTTTAGGGAGGCTGTTAAGGGCCTTGGTAGGTTCGATGCCATATTCATAGCTGGTGACCTAATGAAGGAGGGGAAGATTGAGGGATTGAAAATACTAATCAACGAACTAAAGAAACTAAGTGACACAATAATTGCTGTACCAGGCAATGAGGAATACGATGAGGTCATGCCAAGGGCCAGGGAACTCGATGTCATTAAGTGGCTTGATGACGATGTGATTAAATTAACGATAAATGACGTGACACTCAGGATAATCGGTTCAAAGGGATCCCTGGAGAGACCAACAACGTGGCAATTAAAGCACATACCTCACATAACTGATACGTATAGACGCAGGGTTGAGTGGCTTAAGAAAACCATTAACTCCTCGAGGGAATTAACAATCCTGCTAATGCACTATACACCAACGTTTAAGACCCTCCAGGGTGAGGACCAAGGATTTGGCCGAGTCTTGGGGGGGTTAGGGATTTAGAGGATGTAATCTTTAGTAATAATGTTATCGCAATACATGGTCACGCCCATAACTCGGTGGTTAGGTGCGTTAAGTCTGGTAATTCCTACATAATCAATGCCGCCTTCACAAATATTTGGAAGCCAATAATACTTGAAGTCGGTAGTGAGGGGGGGTTAAGGTCAATAAGCATTAATTGCCAGGAAATTAAGCATGAGAGGAGCGGTGGGCCATCAATACTGGACTTTATGAGGTAATTACTTAATAATTCCTTAACCATGTCCTCAGTGAATGCGGAGACTAGTTAGTGCTAGTGGTCTGGTGGTTTACCTCGGTGTTGCAGCATATATTGTGCTAATGTCATACTATACATTATTGAAATACCTAACCTTCCACACCCACGCCGCGGACCTCGGAATCTTTGCCCAGGCATTGGCGTCGACACTGTATTACCATAGGCTGCTTTATGAGAGTGTGGATGTGGCGATAATACCCAAGCCAGGGCCTATAGGCTATAGCTTCCTGGATGTTCACTTCTCACCAACGCTATTCCTATTCCTGCCTATATACGCTGTGTACCCAAGCCCAGCCACGCTGCTTGTGGTTCAGACAGTACTCATAGCCCTTGGGGGGGCATTACCGATTTATTGGTTGGGTAAGTACCTGGGCAGGGATTGGTTAGGGGGGGCGTTCTTCGCGATTATTTACCTCATGAACCCGCTGGTCCAGGGCGTTAACTCCTTTGACTTCCACATGGAGCTATATTCATGCCCCCCCTAGCCCTATATTCAACGTACTTCCTAATAACGAGGAGGTGGAGGATTTACTACCCAACACTGCTACTTACACTTGGCACCATTGAGTTCGCACCAATACCCATGGCACTACTTGGCCTGTACTACGTTATTACAAACACCAGGAGGAAGCGTGAACTAACGCATGGTGTATTAACAATGGTGATATCAATAGCTGTTCTCCTGATTGCCCTATGGGTTAAGTCCTTACTTAATCCGCTGGGCCCAACAACCGCTTCGCCATTATCGGGCTTGCCTGAGCAGTACGCATCATCATTTGGCTTCGGCATATTAATATCGGTTATCAAGGACCCATTACTAATACCGAGGCTATACTCCGTATATGGCACGGAGAAATTCCTATACTTCCTCGAGCTCTACGCGCCCACGGCATTCACAGCCTTCCTAGACCCACTGGTCCTCCCATCGCTTGCATGGCCCCCCCTTGCATCCTTCCTGACCAGCGACGTCATTTACTATAGCCCATTCTTTCAGTATAGTTCATTCTCGATACCGTTCATAGTAATGGCATCGCTAATTGCCGCGTCAAAAATACCCACCGAGCAACAGAAGAAATTTGCTGTGCTGGTCCTAATATCAACACTGATAGTGTTCCTCGGCGTTAGCCCGCTAATTCACTTCCAGTATCAATTGGTTAAGTCTGATTACGAGGTTTGGACTGCACTAAAGTTAATACCAAATAACGCCACAGTGCTTGTCCAGAACAACCTATACCCACCATTCTCAAACAACATAAACGCCTACACGCAGTGGTACCCATGGTTAAGGCCCGAGTACATAGTGGCTCAGCCGGATAGTCCCTGGTTCACCTGGTGGGGGGGTACGCCGTATAATGAGTATGTTAATGCGGCATTAATGGAGGGCTATGGTGTCTACATGGTGATTGGAAATACATTATTGGTCTTAAAGGCTAATTACACGGGTAAGCCAATAATATGTGAACCAATAATTCTAAATATAACGCCAAGCGTGGTTTCCATAATCAATGGGCAGGTAATGAACGGGGGGGAAATAGCTCACACGCCCAATGAAGCATCGGGGGGGTTTGGTTCACGGTAAATGCAACGTTATTGCCAGGGCAATACAACATGACAATAACATACTCGTGGGTAGGTCCCGAATACCTAAGGCAACTAAATGCCACATTGGCATATCTACAAATTAATGGACACACGATAGACCTAACAACGAACAAGGACCAGGTATCAATTACTATGTATAACAGGTATTACGGGAACGTTTTTATAACGATGTATGCCAATTATGTCGTAAACACGACAGTATTAATTAGACAATTCATAATAAACGGGCCGCTCTGTGGTTAGGAGAACTTGAAGGGCTTTATGTCTATTATCTCAACCTCATCACCAGGCCTTATGCCATAGGCCTCCCTGACGTCCCTCGGTATTGTGAACTGCCTGGAGTCCGTGTGCTTAGTCCTCAGTAACTTAACGCCCTTAATCGTGATTGGTACGCCATTGTAGGAAATGGTGACGACCGCGTACTTAAGCCCAGAAATACCCAGAACTCTAACCAAACTTGCAGGGATCAAGACCTGATTATTCAGGTAAACCTTAACCCTGTACGGCAACCTGGTCACACGGTAGCCCGGCGAGCCCCGTCTCTGCCTCAATCCCTGCGCATTCATCACAGTAAAAATCAACATTAGGAAATATAAAAAGTTATTGTTTAATTGAAAAAGAGACCAAGAACCATTTAACAAAGAACACATGATATCTTGAATAAATGACTATGCATCGTAACGTACCGCAAGGAAATGAAGATACAAGTCAATAAAACTCAAAGAAGAGTATGTGATACAAGGACCTCTCATTTTTGCCAGGTAACCCTAGAATTATTTTTACAGAACATATGAAGGAATTGGAAAAATAACTGGAGCCCCCCCGGCCGGGATTCGAACCCGGGACCTCTCGCTTACCAAGCGACGCTCCACCAGGCTGAGCTACCGGGGCATGGTCTCTGTTTATTGTGGGGGTTTTAAGTTTTTAGTGGTTTTTGTTTTCAGTTATTGTGACCACTGATTCATTAGTTCTGCGGCGAAGGCCAGGGCCCAGATTAGGTTTGGGTATACTATCATTCTTTCCATTCCGCCTGGGCCTAGGCCTAGGTACATGTGCATTATGTATAGTATTAGGCGATTAGGCCATGGTGCCTAGTATTGGCCATAGTACTGCCTGGGGGGGTTTTGAGAGTTTTATTGTTGGGTATGATGATACTGATGCGAATAGGAAGGCTATTAGTGCGAAGATTAGGTGGAATGGGTGTACGGTCTCTGGGGCGAAGCTACCCCCCCCGCGGCTCCAATGCCCGTTAGGGCTATTGTTATTGCGAATACCTTATTGAACCTATAGAGGAGTACCGCGGCTATTATTAGTAGGAGTCCCATTACTATTATTGATGTGTTGAATATTATTGCGGTAGGGCCTACACCCAAGTCGCTTATGTAGTTCCGCGATACTGAGTACCCTGGGTAAATGGCTTCAGCAGCTAGCATTGATAGTAGGAACTCTGCAATACCTATGTCTATTAGTAAACCCGCTATTTTCACTTGGTTTATCTTGTTGTTCATCAAGTTTTCGTAGCTATTTTTAATTAATAATGACTATCTCTATGTAAATTCTATATATTACCTCACTAACGTTTATTAAGGGGGGGATACTTTTATTGATGCTGGTCGTTAACGTGATTAGGGCACCTCATGTACCGACTAGTGAGGAGTTGTGGAATGCCGTGGTTGGTGTATACTTTAGCCTTCAGGCCAGGAACCCAAGCATTGAACCTGGCATTGATAGGTTGAGGAGGCTTGAGTTGAGGAGGGTTAGGGAGGTTAGGAAGTACCTGAGCGATGCCTTTCGCGATGTAGCCCTCGGGATGCCCTTTCTCGACTCCCTGCACCCATTCTATAGGGAGTTGATTGAGTTGATGATTGATAGGGCCATGTACAAGCACTCCCTGGCAAAGGTTGGCCATGCCACGAAGGCCCTCTCATCGATTTATAAGGATGCCGTGATTGCCATTAGGTCCGCCACGACAGGTAACGACATCGTTAGGGCTAGGAGGAACTTCCTGGCCAGGATTAAGGACCTACTCACGGACTTAAAGCCGGAGCTTGACTTCCTAAAGGCTGCTGCGGCTAAGCTCGATAAGTTACCGAACATAGACCCAAGCCTGTTCACGATCGTGGTCTCTGGAATGCCCAATGTTGGGAAGAGTAGCTTCGTTAGGTGCGTGAGTAGCGGTAGGCCTAAGGTTGCTGAGTACCCATTCACAACTAAGGAGCTCCATGTTGGCCACTTCACTGTTCTCAATGACGTGAAGGTCCAGGTAATAGATACGCCTGGCCTCCTTGATAGGCCGTTAAGTGAGCGCAATAAGATCGAGCTCCAGGCAATACTTGCGTTGAAGTACTTGGCGAGGGTTATAATCTTCATACTAGACCCAACAAGCCACAGTGGTTACTCATTAACAGAGCAGTTAAACTTGTTGAGGGAGGTGCGAAACAGCTTTGGCGGTACGCCGCTGCTCCTGCTTGTGAATAAGGTTGATATTGCCACGGAGGATGAAGTAAATACGGCATTAAGTGGTGTGGCGGTTATTGATGGGTCAATACCCACGTTTAGGGTGTCAACCATTAATTGTAATGGTTGTAGGGAAGTGATTAACTACATAGTTGATAATTACGTAATACCAATGCTCAGGGAGTCATTAAATAGTCGATGAGGATTAAGCATTATAAGTGCCTAGTTCAGCGTAACAGCGATGCAGATTGCCATAGCGGCCCATTCAAGCCCCGTGGATCCTAAGACCGAGACCATGGCCAGGGAATTCCTCAAGGAACTTCATTCCCAATGCCCAACAGCCACACTACTACTTGGTGGTTATTGGGGGGGATTCATGAAGACCATAGTTGATGAGGCACTGAAGCTTGGCTTTAGGATTGTCATGATTTTACCAATCGAGAGAAGCGTTGAGCCACCAAGTGGTGTTATTAGGATTGATAGCGGGTGTGAGTTTAGGTGTAGGTCTGTCATAATGGTTAGGTCGAGTGACGCCCTCGTGGCGTTGGGCGGCGGCGCTGGGACTATGATTGAGGTATTACTGGCTTACGCCATGGGTAAGCCCGCGTATGTATTAGTTGGTACCAACCTAAGCAGTGATGCTTTGCCTAAGGCATTTCCTGAGTATGTTGATGATAGGAAAGTCGTCAGGATTAGGTACTTTGACGACCCGATTAAGTTGGCGAGGGAGGTTTGCCACGAGAGGATTACACCCGTGAGAACAGCGTTTGGTTAGTCATGAGTAAGGATTTAAAAACCCATTAATTAATCATGAACCGATGTCGTCATTACTGGACAAGATTAAGCCCATGAGCATTGGGCAGGAGAGACTCCTAAACGCACTCAAGGACTCAAGGAACGAGATAGTGGGTGTCTTTGGGCCGACGGGTACTGGCAAGAGCTTAATATCGGCTGTATACGGCATATCCTCAGTACTGGCTGGGACCTATAAGCGATTCATAATTGCTAGGCCCGTGGTTGACGTGAGCACGGGTAAGTCATTAACGCCCGAGGAACTTGGTGACCTATACTATAAAGTTGCCTCTGCCTATCTTGAGGATATTCTCGAGGGTTTAATGGATAGGGAGGAGATAACTAAGCTCCTCCAGGAGGGTAAGGTAATGGTTACCGATGTATCCTACTTAAGGGGGGGTAGGACTTTTGATGACTCATTGATATTCCTGGATGATGCCCAAAACACGCAACCAGAGAACGCAGCCGAGATACTCATGAGGATTGGTAGGAATTCGCGATTGATAATTGCAGGTGATCCAGTGCTTCAGAGACCGCTCGGTGTTGAGAAGGATGGCGCAACACTGCTCAGGGAGGTGCTTCTTAATGAGGAGAATGCAGTGGTTGTGGACCTGGGCCTTAAGGACATTGTTAGGCCAGGCGCCAAGAGGGGTGTTAAGGTTTCCTTTGAGTTAAGGATGAGAAGGAGGGAACTAAGCAATATGGAGAGGCAGATATTGGACTTGATAAGGGTTCACGCGCCGGATGCCGATGTGGTTACGGTGATTGAGTTTAAGCAGGAGAAGGAGAACCTAGGCATTAAGAGCGAGGGCGTGCCTGACGCATTAATAATAGCCAAGGAGGGCCACCTCGGCAGGGTGGTTGGTAAGGGTGGTGAGAGGATTAAGGCTATTGAGGGTGAGAGTAACCTGAGGGTTAGGACCGTGGAGATGAACCTAAACTTCAAGGAGTGGATTAGGGCGCTTCACCCAGTGGGTTGGATTGGTAAGCACATCGTTGATGTGGATTTTGCAGGCCCTGAACTTATGATCACAGTTAGGAAGAATGCCTTTGGGGGGCCTTTGTGGGGGGGCAGAAGGGCGTTTACGTTAGGCTTATTGATAGGGTATTTAAGCGTCTCATAAACGTTGGTATCAGGGCGATGGAAAGCGAGGAATAAGGCCTAGGGTACTTCTATATTTGCATGTCTCGTCTTTATCTCATCCTCGGTCTTATTAAGCCTATGCATTAACTCCGCAATTACCGCGTCTAAGAGGACCATTGCAGTATCCTCGAAGAGAGTCCCCCCCAGGGGGGGTGCTAATGGCTCATGAAGACCGAGTATCTGTCTCGCGAAATAATCATCCATCTTGGCCACCTTAGTCCTACCTGGGACTTGGACAATTAAGTCGGCATAGCTGGCCAGTGGCGAGTCCTTATAACTCGTTATTGCCACCACCATGGCCTTCATCTTCTTAGCTGCCTCCGCAGCGGCCACTACCATAGTCGTCGTACCACTACCCGAAATGCCACAACCAAATCACCCTCGCCAACACTGGGCGTTATGGTTTCGCCAAGTACGTAGGACCTAAAACCAAGGTGCATAAGCCTCATCGCGAATGCCCTACCCACAAGACCTGACCTACCCGCGCCAACAACGAGGACCTTCCTTTCACTCTTATAAACATTTATTAAAGAATCTATGAATAGCTCGATATCATTAATATCAATAACATTGAGGGCATTCAAAATAAAATTTCCAATCTCCACATACGCACTCTTAAAATAATTAAGCTTCTCCATTCCAACAAAAGAATGCACCTAAAAGTATTTAACACTTATCCCCCCCGCCGATTCTGCACCATGCATGTTATTATTTATTCAAGGTATTACCGCTAGTTTTCAAGGGGGGGATATGTTTATATATGGGTTGGGTACGCATTACTCAAAAAACGTCCAATATTGGGGGAAAATGACGACCCAAACCCTAATAGAACTGGGGGGGGCAGGGAGAGGAATGCATTAGTGTATGGGGTACACGTATATGGAAATTTGTATGGTTGCAGCAGGGAATTACTTAAGGATGAGGTATATCTATTAAAGGTTGTTAAGGAGGCGGCAGATGTTGCTGGCGCGTTGGTTGTTTCAACGTTTTATTACAAGTTTGGGGGTTAATGGTGGGATATCCGTAGTTGCCATAGTCGCCGAGAGCCACATATCAATCCACACCTGGCCCGAGCATGAGTATGCCACGGTAGACGTATACACCTGCGGTAGCCATACAAACCCAATGGCTGCCTTCGAGTACATAGCCAAGAGCTTAAATGCCAAGAAGGTCGAGGTCTTCATGTCAGATCGGTCATACTACACCGATATTAAGGTTAGCAATGAAGATAAAGGTGATAACGTGAGTTGAATACTACTTATTGGCATTTCCCCTCAAAATTATTCATCGTTTTTCCATTATTAACTCCCTAGGAACAAAGAGTTGAAATAATTTAATCGGCCTAGGTAATCCTTGGCGTAGAACCAAGGCCCTATACTGCCCACTCAATAACCACATTACGTCATCATCATCCATGCCACTAATACTCGATGCAACATGAGACGCATATTGCGAATTCCCAGACAGTATAATCGTTGTACCCACATTCCCCCCCAGGATACCCTCATTAAGGGCAGTAAGTGGTGGTTGCATCAATGCGAATAAAGCCACACCGAACTTCCTCAATTCCCTGAACACCCTCTCCACCGGATCATCAATACCAAATACCTTGTATTCACCCTGTAGTTTAAGTACGTTGTGCGCCTCATCAATAATCACTAAGTACCTCAATGGACACGGTAGATTACGGCATTCGGATATTGCCTTCTTAGCAATAGATAGCAATATGAGCATCGATAAATACCTAATTAATTCATCACTGAGTATTGACCTCATGACGAAGACAACATCATCATTAAGTAAATCATACACATTAAACATTACATTGCTTGTTAAGCCACCGTAGTAGTTGATTATGGGCGTAAGTATATTATACAGGTTATAATACGCCTCCTTTAATATTAAATTATTCGAAAGCCCCCCCTCAAGTCGCTTTATTAAATCATCGATGCTTGAAACACTATTAACGCCAATACTCGCCATACGCAGTAAAGCACCTTCAGTACCTAGTAATAGTAGTGGATTAATCATTTGTATCGCCTCAATTAACATGGGCAGTTCTCTCGTTATGACCTTGACCTTGCTTAAGTCGACAACCCTCACATTAATTAATCTACTGAGGAGCTCGGTATGCCCATGTGGATCAATCACCACCAACTTAACGTTGCTACCCAACCTCCGCTTAACCTGATAGGCAATACTCATGGCCAGTGTAGTCTTCCCCCCCGCGCCCGTCGGCCCTATTACCAATACATGAGGACTCAACCCACCAAATGACCAGTAAATCTCCCTATTATTAACATCCTTTCCTATTACGGCAAGGCCACGTCTTTCATACACTGATGGGTATGTAAACGGCGTAAACACCACCAAGTTTAACTCCATAGACCACGCAGGGCCATCATCACCATTTAACAACTTCGATATGGGTAATGCCGGTGCCCATCCCCCCCACTTGAATGAGGAATCGAACTTAGCCGTACTGGCGAGGTAAAGTGAGTATATGTCCTCACCCTGCTGAATCCTCTTTAATACGGCTTCAAAATCCTTATAATTAAGGAAGTACTTAATATGCCTGAGCATCAGGAATTTACCATAAACCCTACTGGCGGTACCCTTAACCCAATCCCTCAACCTATCACTACTAGATATCACCACCAATACACTTGCACGTGACTGAGCAATCCTACTCCTAAGGCTTAATGCGTCGGCCCTAACCATAGTATTATCCATAATTACGGTAGTCCTCAAATCGTAAATGACCTCATTATTAAACCCCACATTAACCACGAACCTCCTCCTCGAGAAATCACTAACAGAGTAAGCAATGTATAGTATAGGAGGCACTAGTAATGCGTAGGCTGAGACCGTGACCAATGCAGGAATTACTAACAGAAGTAATGGGAGCCTGCTTAATGACCTTCGTCTAATACGCATCCTAAGAGCATTAGCTAATTCAAAGCCACTAATCCTAGTAGCCCTAATACCAAGTCTCTCAAGCTCGGATGTGAACTCATGGTAAGAATCCCTATCAACGCCAATCACGTATTCATCCGCCGACATCAAGACAATAACCCTATACCTAGAGAATAGCTTAATCAATGCGCGCGCCTGGTCAGGGCCTCCTCAAACGAGGAATCAAATGTATACGGCGTACTTAATACCCTAAGACCCACAATCTCCCTACCATTTACTTCAATACCCTCCAACCCAACCCTCACAGACTCCACAGGGTCTCCATTATTAATGAACAACCTAACCCGTTCCCTAAGGCCGATTAAGTCCTTAATCAAAATGAGGGGTATTAGAGTATTGATAACGATTAAGTAAGCCCTATGGTCAATGACGTAGGTAGCAATTGCAATAACAATAGCGATAATTAACCTAATCCTCACCAATAACCACCCTCGAAAGCAACCTGTAATACTCAGGATCCTTCCTCGCAGCCAATTGAATAATGGACCTAACATCATAACCCAACTTCCTACCCAACTCAATTACCTGAGGAACAAGTACAGGGTTCAACGAACGCCCAAACCTCCTAATCATGGCACCAACGTAGTCCCGATCATCGATCCTCTCGAGCATTTTCCTATAAATAATGTCCGAAGTGATTGGGTAGTTACCTCCTTGATTACCCATTATGTACGCCTTAACGGTAATGCCATCACCATGATAGTAAAACTCAAGTGGCCTCAACCTAATGATACCCTCCTCATCAACACCAAGCAAATCCGCAGCCTCAATAGCCGACCTACCATTAAGCTTAAAGATAGCGTAGTGACCAACAATGTCAAGCACATTCCTCTTAACATCGAGTGGGTCCTGAGTCACGAGGATAAGCGTAGCACCGTCATGCCTACCCTCCTAATCAACCTCTCAATAATCGACTCACCAACCACATACCTATTGAGAATTCTATGAGCCTCATCAACAATAATGAGGGAGTTACTCAACAAACCACTAAGCACCTCAAGAAACGTTAGTGTGAATATCACAGCGGCGAGTTGGGATACGTAGTATAACGGTGCCATGTTTATGACCAATAACCTAGACCGAACAGCACTATTACTTAGTGTATTCCTCATGAGCGCTGTTATCATCAACTTCCTCAACCTACGCCTCACCGCGGAAATAGCGTTTAAGTAATCATTCCTCCTCATCTCCTGCTCAAGACTATTTAACACCACGTACAGATCCCTCAGGGTATTCCTATCGCCTAATCGATCAAGAGCCTTCTCAAGGACTTCAAGTTGAATGAATGAGAAACCACCATTATCGCTCTCGCCATACATGAGAGCTGCAGCTTGAATCGCCATTGAGAGTAATTCACTGGCTCTATGCCTGGGCAACGTTAGTGGGTTTACGGCGATGTCTACCCCGGGTATAGCCACGTAGCCGCGACCTGCCAGGTATAACGAGTATTCACCCGTTGGGTCGAAGATTACGATTCTGTTAAGCGTATTTCTTTGGAGCACATCGTTTATTAGCAACCTCACGAGCGTGGTCTTTCCAGAGCCCGTGGCGCCAAGTATTATTAAGTGTCTCGCTAGGTCTATGTCTATTGGGTAGTAATTGCTCATGAACATGCGGCCCGGCCTTGGCGATGGTTTAAGGGTTAGGTCCATGTTATCCCTGAGTCGTGGTAGAAATGCCTTATTGCTGCATGTGAGTATGTCGGTTTTTCCGTGGGTGCTTCCTCTTAGGAATAATGAGTACCTCACTTGATCATCGCCTAGCTTACACATTGTTACTATAGTGGGTGTGGAGACCTGGACCTCTGGTATTGCCTTTACCTTAACTTCCGAGAAATTCATTGATACATTATCGATTATGCTAAGCGTTATTCCTGATGGTAGTGGTTCCACGTAATCAACCCACTTATTGAGTAAGTGCCTTATCCTATCCCTATGTATGGCTGTGAATAGCGGGATGTGGGCCGGTGTATGCAGTATTATGAGCCCCCCCACTTCATCCCTTATAACCGTGATCCTCAGCCCATCAAGGGCTTGAGCCAGGTCCCAAGCATTTACTTCCTTCTTTATGCGGAGTCCAATGATTAGTTTACTGCCCATCTTCAGTAGGCTCGAGTTCAAGTTCGACATTTATTACCACCTCTTCCATACTTTGTTTTAATGTTCTTACGTTGGTAATCGTTGTGTTACTTCTTTCATTATTACTAATACTTAGTAGTAATAACCAGTTTAGGACCTTAATGCCCATGGTATTTACCTCATTTATACCATTATTTTTACTAAATTATTCGTGCCGGCGGTGATGCACTTAATCTGGTGCTTTGATGTGGGTATTGCTAGTCGTAAAAATGGTCGTGTCTTTCAACGTGGCGTAGCTATAATGTTGGTTGAAATTTAGGGAAGCTATTAAATTCGAGGGTTTTTTCTAGGGAAGTGAGGGGGGGGTTGGGTGAGGAGGCCTTGTACTTAGTTGATGAGCAGTATGAGATTCAGAGTACCGTGGATAGGAAGGGTACTTCGTCGTATTACACTAGTCGTGATGGCTTAGCCGTAATTAGGAGTTTCCTTAAGGGGGGGTTGGGTGAGGAGTATAGGAGGGATGTGGTGGTTATGGATCCATTTGCGGGTCGGGGGTTACATTATCGGCCGTAAATGACCTTGTTAGGCCTAGGAGGGTGATAGCGATAGAGATTAATGAGGGACCTTGCGAGCTAGCCCGTAGAATTCTGTCCTCATTATATAGTGATGTTGAGGTGATATGCGGCGATGCCTTTAGGGTTGCATGGAGTTATAGGGCTGACCTCGTTATTACAAACCCGCCCTTCGTTAGGTGGCACTTAGTTCGTAATAGGGGGGGTGAATTGTTAAGTTTGGTGGAATCGATGGGTTATGGGAGGTTCATAGTAAGGAGGGACCTGGTCTTCATGTTCTCTCGTTTTTCCTAATAGACCACATACTCAGGGATGGTGCTATGCCATTCTCGTGATGCCAGCGTCCACGTTTTACACGGAGCAGGGTGAGGGTGTGAAGAGGTTATTGAAGTTGAGGTATGACGTGATTGGGCTTGTTGAGAATAGGGTTGGTCCGTCGTTTAGTGATGGTAGTGGTTTTAAGGAGTTGATAATCTTCGCCAGGAAGAGGGGGGGTGGTTCGGCAGGTTTTGTTGGTGGTTTAGATACGGAGACGGGGGGGGATTTACTACTATGAGGGTGATTTAAGGAGGGTTGGGGGGGCAATAAACCTACGGAGATTACCTGCCTTCGCGGATAGGAATTGGCTTAGTCTATTTGATTATGAGAGGGCGAGTAAGCTCATTTCGGTGGTTGAGGAGGCCCTGGATAATGGTTTACTACGTTACCTGAGTAGGGATGAGATTGTTAGGGGGGGTGTTGAGATGTATGGTCCTGACTTCTTCTTCATACCCAATGCTCACTGGTTCATTGTGAGGGAGGACGAAGCGACAATTACCATAGGTAATAGGGGGGGTAATGGCATGAGACTTGTAATACCCAGGAAGTACCTGGTCAAGTGCCTGAGGAAGCCTGAGTACTACGGCGATGGGATATACGTAAGTGACCCGAGGTACTACGTCCTCTCGATAGGCGAGGAGCCGGAGGGTGACCTTAGGAAGTACATTGAGTGGGGCGTGAGTATGGGCATCCCAGCCTGAAGTTTGGGGATAGGTGGTACCAGCACGTGTGGAGGCAGCTGCGGGTTAAGAGGCCGTATGGTTACGTATTTATTCACGATAAGGTGGACTTAAGGAGTCATGAAGTCATTGCTAATTATAGTGACAAGCCGTTGTGCGCTTCGAAGGATTTCTACATAGTTAGGACGAATAACCCATTAATTGCCGCTTGGTACAACTCATCGATATTTAGGGAGTTATTGGCTGTATTCGGGAGGAAGATTTCGCAGACATGGACGAGGTTGCTCGAAAATGATTACTTGGCAATCCCCCCCGTCCCATCGAGGGTCATGAGTGTGGATTTACAAGACATGGGTGATGTTGATCGTGTAATAAATGAATACTTGGGATTATCTATTCTTTAGGTTCATTGCATGCCTTAGGTGCCCTGGAAATCCTGGTGTGGGTGTTAATTCCCTTCGCTACACGTATTTTGTGGTGATTATTATTAATCATCGTAGTAATGAGCGTAACCTCGCCATGCATCTTTGGCAGTATCCTGGGCCCTTTCTGTCTGTGTCCTCTATCGTATTGCTGAAGTACATGACGCATTTGGGGTCTGTACAGTGGTCTAGCCCGAAGGAGTGCCCTAATTCGTGGAGTACCTCCTTGAGTATCCTTAGGTGGTAAAGTGATTGTTCCCCCCCGCGTAGTCTCTTCGTGAATACCAAGGCCAGTGCACCACCTATCTTTGCGACTCCGAATACGAAGTTTAGCCCCCCCTCAACATAACCATCATCGTTGATCACGAGCACTATCTTGTCGAATCCCTCGTAACCCCCCCTCACCCTGGGCTCCAGGTAATCAAGGAGCGCGTCAGCCCTTATTTGGCCCCCCCTCCTGACGTCCCTGAACTGGGACTTCAGTCCCTCGAAGTCTGTCATCCTCATCTCAACCCTGGCTAGATCACCTAGGTAATGCTCAATCTGCCCCCCCGGGAAGTCGCTTGGTAGCTCTACCTCCGTTAATACTAGGATCCTCTTCATGGCTTGAATTAACTTCCCTAACCAGGGCTTTAATGCATAACCTGGGTCAGCATGGGCGCAAGCTCGTCACGTCATCCGCCACGCTCGTGCCTCATCACCCGTGATTTATTCATAGTACCTTTTATTAAGCATCAATTTCGAAGTTTATCCCCGCAATTTTCATAGCCTTTAATCCCTCACGTACGACATCCCCAACCACTATCACGGAGGGATTCTCCACACTTACCTCCCCAGTGGCTAACTTACCCACCGTTGTTATTGTGACCCTGCTATTCCCCATGTACACCCTCGTTATTATCGCCACGTATGTCCCTGGGTCGAGACCGCCCTCAATCAATTCCCTAGCTATCTCGCCTATCCTCGATGCGCCCATTAGTATTATGATTGTATTAACGGCCCTAGCCAATTCCCTGAAGTTCACGAACGCCCTGCCCTTCCTCGGATCCTCCATGCCTGTCACTATGGCCACCGAGCTAGAGACGCCGCGTAAAACCGGCGGTATTAAGTAGGCCTCCGGCGCGGCTATGGCTGAGGTCACCCCTGGAATGACCTCACAGGGTATCCCCCGCATTGAGCACTGCGATGCACTCCTCAAAACCCCTGCCAAATAGGAATGCATCACCGCCATGTAGCCTAACCACGGTCTTGCCACTGCCTGCCTCGCTTATCATTATCCTTATTATCTCGTCCTCCTCCATCGTGTGCCTACCCGGCTCCTTACCTACATAGATTAATTGCGACCCCCCCTGATGCACATAATTCAGGGCTGACCTGGGTATTAACCTGTCGTAAATCACCACGTCAGCGTTCCTCAGGGCCTCGATACATCTCAGCGTCAGTAATCCCTCGTCACCAGGTCCTCCTCCTGCAATGATGACCTTGCCAACCATCCCCCCATTAATCTATGGGAAATGCATTTTTATGCGTATTATTGTAAGTATTCGTGGTTGAGTCTACCTGCCTATCCATGAAGTTCATGTTCTCTGGAGCCCATAGGGTTAGGTTTAGTGATGTTTATGGTGGTGTTCATGGGCATAATTATGACATCACAATAAGGCTCTGTGTCAGGGGGGGTAGGAGGATGCTCGTGACCGACATTGATGGGGTTAGGCGTGAGGTCCAGGGTATCATTAATGCCTTCGATGGTAAGTACATAAAGTCGAGCATGGAAAGTGCCCAGGGATTAATGCCCAGCGAGTTTGTTGAGGTACCCTGCATACCTGAGGGAGCTACCGGTGAGTGCGTTGCTTGGTACTTCATGGATAGGTTGATGGAGATCTTGAGGAAATTGGGTATTAATGATGTTACTGAGGCTCAGGTAATTGTCTGTGATTCACCGATTAATTGCTTTGAGGCTAAATCTTCTTAATTGTGCGGGACAGGCTCTCGCTGGTTAGTTCCTGAATCTTTATCGTATCCACATTCTCCTCAATAATACCATTTTCACCACCGACAAGTAGTGCCTTGACGGACCTAAATACAGACTTAGCCTTGTTAAATACCGTTGGATCCACATTGTCGTCCTCACCGTCGGTTATTATTACCAGTTTATAATCCTCAGTGATGGTTTCTCCAGGGCATCCTGTACCGCAGCCCTCACGGCATTTGTTATGTCCGTACCGCCCAGTGGTATTAATGAGAGGAGCATCTTTATGACATCGTTCTTATTCGTTAGCATTGGGTATACCTGCTGGTCGAAGAACCTCACGGCTAGGTTCCCGCCCTTCATGGAGAGTATTACGGCCAGGGCTGTGGCCCACGTGATCTTACTAATGGCCCCCCCACCTCGAATATGTTTATATTAACCGTGTAGAACATCGAGCCGCTCTTGTCAATTAGCATGTAGATCTTTGGCTTCTTGACCGCCCTCCTCTCCCTAACTAGTACGTTGCCCATGGCTAATTTATACGCGAATACTGGCTTGGCGAATTTCATGAGCATCCTCTCGCTTGGTATCATGTCCCTGAGCTCTGACGCCTTTGTCATGCGTTTAACCCCGCCAATTGTACCAACCTGCTCGGCATCCCTATCCTCCACCACATCCACCGTGTACCTGGTGTCCACGATCAACCTAATCAGTGAGTTTAGCATTGAGATTAACCTTAGCCTGTATGGGTCAATGTCCGTGCTTAGTAATATATCCGCTATTTCATGGCCCACGGAGTCCCCAAAGAGCATCTTAACCTTGTTAACCGTCTCGCTTACCTTCTTCATACTGCCAACGTAGAAGTTTATTAATGACCTAACCTCCCGCTCTAGGTTCATCCTACTCTCCCTGGATGATGCGTTCTTCTGGTCCATGGCGGACTCAACCATCTGCCTAAAGGAGTCATTCCTATCCATCTTGCTCAGGATACTATTATACACCTTGAGCAGTTTAATCGCCATTACCCTGGACAACCTACCGTTCAACCTGGTTATCCTGGATACGTCACCGTAGGCCTCGCTCCTGATGTACGTGAATACCACGAATCTCCATAACGACGTCTCCAAATCCTCATTGCCAGCGGGTATTCTGAGTATTGGTTGTCTATAGTGTACGTAGAATGAGTCAGCCAGTACTTCGTGTTTCATCTTATCTACATAACTTATTGACCGCTTACGTGCCTCAATGAGGACCTCCCTTATCCTGTACCTGGTAAGCGGCTCCTCATAATCAACGTTAGCTAAGATGCCGGGCACTATTTATTATGTGGCTGGGTCATTAATAAAGCTTATTAATTAACTTATTAATTGTGATCACCTATATATTGTATAGATTCAACACCAACTGCTCAAGCAAACCACGTAATGCATTGAAAACAATCTCATAACCCGCATCAAGCAGTAGATAAGCCGTATTATTAAGCATTATTAATGAGTAAATGTAGGAAACCCAATTGAGCAGCTTAATACCTCTGGTCAACACCTGAAGACTTAATAATCTATTTCCTCTGTAAATAATCTTAGCAGTCATATCGGCGTCGCTCGAGTGATAGGCCACCTTAGATGATGATAAGTCCCTAAATACCGCCTTTAATTCATTCCGTGTAAGCCCTATTGATAGGAATGCCCAGTTACGGGAGAAGCCTACCTCAAGACGCGGCATTAATGGTAGCGAATCAATAACGCCCAAGTCCCTTAGTGCCAGTAACTTTCCCATCATTATTAATTGATAGTCCCTATTAACCACATACTCAATGCCACTTAACGAATCCCTTAATTTGAAACCCCCCTACCGATGGTTAAATTACCTTCACCGAGTGTACCCACCATTGGCTTAATCACCTCATAGTCAGTGGATAGGCACCCCCCCCAGTCTCCGCACTACCATTTATTGGTAGGGATTTGAGGACGTCATCGTCGATTGCCATTGACGAACCCGTAATAGCGGACCCACCAAGATCTGTTATAAGCAGTAGTGACTCGGTATTCTTACCTGCATCATTCCCATTAATCACATAATGACCCGGGAATAGGGTGGCCCTATAAATACTTATGCAATCACCCGAGTCTCTTGGCAACATCTCGGAGCCCACCACGATCCTATCATACCTACCCTAATGCCATGTTCATTCACTGAATCCACCACTAATACCTTGCCTTCATTAATCATTACCGAGCTCAACCTCACACCCAATATACTAATCCCAAGTATGTCCTCGAGGTACTCCCTAGTGAATAACTTAATGGACTCCCTGTTTATGATATTAAGCGATGCATGCGGTATTAGGTCCGTCACTATTACATCACTCTGGCTCTCCGTGAGTATTGTAACCTCGTGACCATCCTTAGCCAGGTACTGTGCGTAAATGGCCGTCCCCCCCGGGTTTAATCCTATAATCGCTATTCTCATCGAATAAAGCATTAATTTAATTACTTAAACTTCATTTTCCTCGAATGCGTAGGTTAAGTATTAAGTCAGCAATCGCGTTGGTCGACCAGGAGTTGCGGCCCATTAGGGATACCGTTATTGATATCTCCGATGATGAGATAACCGGTATTGGGAGGATCCCAGGCAGTAATAACGTAGTCGACTTGGGAAATACATTACTAATGCCGCAGTTAACCAATGCGCACGTACATGTACTTGATTACTTCCTAATGGGCGTATTCAATAAGTACTACATTGATGACGTGGTTGGTGCACCGTACGGCCTAAAGTACTATTACCTACGTAGAGTTAACCCTGAATCGTTAAGAAATGGGTTGGCCATGGTTTTCCGTAGAATTAGGAATTACGGCATTGGTTGTTTATTGGCTATCATTGAGTATGGCAGGTTATTTACGGACGTAGTAATTAACGAAGCTAGAAGGGCAGGTTTATGCATAATACCGCTGGCTGAACCTAGTGCATTTAGAGTTTATGTTAAACCTGGCGAGGAGGAGGACGTGGATGAGGGATTTGAGGATGATGTTAGGTACTTCGTTGATAATGGGCTTGGTGTATCACTTATATCGCCACTTAACTACACAATGGCTGAGTTAAGGCTTGTCTCTAGGTTGAGTGGTTCACGTGGACTACCAATTAGTACGCATGTGTCTGAGACCGAGGATACGTACCTTGATAACGACCTAGGTAGGGCATTAACCACCCTAGTGACTGGTAACACCGTATTCGTACATTTAACGCAGTTAAGTGAGGAGGACTTGGCAAAAATACCCACACTACCCGTGGTCACGTGCCCAAGGTCTAATATTGAGTTTGTTGGTAGGTTGGCGAGGGTAGGTGCAATGTTGAGGAGGGGGGGGTTGAAACCATTAATTGGCACTGACAATGTCGCGTTAATAGAACCTGATCTTTGGGATGAAATGAAGGTAATGAAGCTTCTAATGAATGGTGAATTGAATTCACACACAATACTTAACATGGCCACCTCCTGGGCTTGGTCTTGGGGGGGCTTCGGCTACATCATAAGGGAGGGGGGGAAACCATGAGGGGTGTAGCTCTACGCATTGGGTATGAGAACATAAGCCTGGACTATGTGTATGAATACCTAACGACCCGCATATCCAGTGGGGGGGATATTGTGTACTTAATCGATGGCTCAAGCATTACCAGGATCACGTAGCCCCGCGCACTATCTTAATGGCCTTCCTAATCCGATACCTTGTTTTTGGCGTCAGTAATGATATGACCATGTTGTTGAAACCATTAATCCTAATGTACTCGGAGGAACCCGCCTGGACCTTAATGCCGTATTCCATGTATGTTTCAGGCGTCTCAACGCCTAGTATTAGGCTTGCGTCTTTAATCCAGTTATTACTTATGATGACCTCCATTTGACCATCCCTTAAACCAAATCCCATCCTCAATGAATTAAGCGCATCCTCAACCCTACTTACCACGTGGTATGCCCACTCACCAACGTGATTAACGTTTACGAACTCTGCCCAATAATAATCACTATCAAGCACCATCGCCAGGGACATCCTCAACTCCTCATCTTCGCCAAAGACCTCCTCGTAGATTCTCCACTTGCCTATTGCCACCTGAGCCATAGACCAAAGCCTTGACTGAACATCAGCCCTCTCGCTGACCCACTTGGCTGGTGAGCCTAGCCATGATGTTGTTGGTATTTCTTTGATCTCATCATGAAACTCCTTAATGGTTGATGGCCTAATGGGTGTTATGTAACCATCAGACCTAGCCTGTGATAAGTACATCATTATTTTCTCAAGCAGGAGTGCGGCGTATGGATTTGGTGTTGGTAATATCATCCAGTTCTCACCATCTAATGCCACCGTCACCACCCCCCATCCCCCCCAACATAGTTAGATCTCATCATTAGTTCAATGATTAGTCTCCTTGCATTGACATCGGCTTCCTGGGCATTACTGGCCTTGTTCAGTTGAAAACTCAGTAAGTCACTGAGTGCTGTATCCCTGAACAGTATTATTAGGCAGTCGTGCCTATAAACCTTGTATATGGAACTCCTGTCCTTAATGACCTCGCTCATGTGATACACACTATCGAGTACTGTAAACCTAATACCCTCATCACATAGTATGCCCTTTAATTTCTCAGAGAAGTAGAGCTCCGGCAGCCACATACCCACCGCATCCACGCCCAGCACCTTCTTAGTGACCTCCTTACCCCTGCTTAACTCCCACCGTAGTAAGTCGTCAATACCAAACCGCTCAACCAAGTAACCAGCTATGGGGGGGTGCGCTATGAAGCTCGTTAGTACCTCTATGACACCATCACTTGCTAATTTCGAATACGTGCTAATCGCCTCCCTAATTAGGGCCGTCCGTGGGTCCCAAGGACCAATATACTCGCTAGGTCATCATCCTCAATAAACACACCATTACTTAGTAAGTCATTCCATTGCCACAGCAGGCTTGGGCTTAGGTTATAAGTTATAGAGACCCTATACTTATTCACTAACCTGGCATGCAGTAGGTAGGGACCACGTCATAAATTGGGTAGAACTCTGGGGACCAAGTGTGTTGGAACGCCCAGGGTCCGTGATAAACGCCGCTTGGGTATTTATGGATTGGTTGATGATTGTGGAAGACCATGATAAATCTTAATGGAGTCTCCGGCTTATTAATGACCATTAGCGGTACCCTGGCCTCCGACCCACAGCACTTGGCGTTAATTTCGTAAATACCAACATTGGCTATCCTTATGTAATCCACAACCTCTGACTCGGGAGGTATTACACGCAATACCCGCCTAGTTACTTCCTGGGAATCCTTAATCACCGTTAGTTCAACATCCTCCCCCCCACTGGTTAATCCCTTCACCACTACATTGATTGCTATGTCCTCACCTGGTTCGTATAGCGCCTTATTCGTTATTAATTCTATGGACACCATCTTCACTACGGATTGGGTAATTATATAAGTGCTTCTTGCTGTTTTCAATTCCTAATCCACGGACCAAGAATAGAGAAATTTATTAATATGGAAATTGACCAATGATTTTTGTGGAGGTTGGTTATGAGTCGAAGATAAGGACGATAATGCAGGCATTACATTCATTGGCCGCCATTGACAAAGAGCGGGCAATAAGACTTGAGGATTTGGCCAGGATTGTTGGACTAAGGGTTGATGAGGTTCGGAGCATTGTCGACAGACTTAAGGTGCTTGGTTACGTTAATACAATTAATGATTCCGTACACCTAACATCAACTGCAATAATTAAATTAAGCAGCATCTACTGTTGAGCCTGTGGTTAAGGTTTTACATATATCGACCGAGTACCCACCGCACAGGGTCATTGGTTCACTTGCCTTCCAAGTCAGGGACTTAGTTATGAGCCTATCCAGTAAATACGATATATACCTAATACATCCAGCTAATTTTGATGGTAATTACATGGATGGCAATGCGCATGTATATGCAGTGAGCGATAGGTGGTTTAGTGACGTGGTTACGTACATGCACTACCTACTGGTTGAGATACTGTCTAGGTCGCCCTACGTAATACCCAGGGATGTGGATTTCGTGCATGCCCATGACTGGATTGCGGCGGTTATTGCCAAGGTCATTTCGCAAAGGCTTAAGATACCATACATAGTCAGTGTGTACTCCACGGAACCCCCCCTCAGATCTGGCGATGGCATAAGCCTATTAAGCCTAGCAATAAGGGATTGGGAAAAGCACGCCTTCTCTTCGGCGTTCCGTGTAATTGCTCATAATAAGTCAGCGTATGAATCCCTCAGGGTTCATTACGGAATAAACGCGGTTGAAATCAGGTCTATTAATGACGTTAGGGCTATTTACGAAGAGATCAGTCACCAACGCGCTCATCAGTGACTTCAGTCCGTCGTCAGTTCATCACAACTAAGTAATTTTGCCACACCCTTAATAAATCCCATTGCTTCGCTAGGATTAATACTTAATAACTTATTAGTAGTTATGTCCACTGTTTATTATGGGCGAAAAACAATGCAATATTGAGGATATTAAGAAGGCCGCCGAGATCCTGATCAACGCACACCACGCAATAGCCTTCACGGGCGCCGGCATATCCACAGAATCAGGTATACCTGACTTCAGGGGTCCACAGGGGGGGTTATGGAAACAATATAGCCCTGAACTGGCAAGCATTGATTACTTCCTACAGCATCCAAAGGAATTCTGGTTATTTTATAGGATGAGGATGAGTACATTATTCGCGGCTAAGCCAAACAGGGCGCACCATGCCGTGGCCGAGCTCGAGAAGTTGGGTATTATCAAGGCGGTCATTACGCAGAATGTTGATGGGTTACACCAGGCAGCTGGGTCCAGGAACGTGATTGAACTTCATGGCACAATGAGGAGGGCGGTGTGCCTTGCCTGTGGCCGTACGTACCCGATGGATGTCGTTATCAAGAAGATAGATAGTGGGCAAATACCGCCACTTTGCGATGAGTGCGGCGGTATTCTCAAGCCAGACACGGTGTTATTTGGTGAACCTGTTAAGGATTTTGACAGGGCCAGAGAACTAGCCTTAATGAGCGATGCAGTCCTAGTCATTGGTTCCTCACTATCTGTTTATCCTGCTGCCTACGTGCCAATATTTGTTAAGGAGATGGGTGGTAAAGTAATTATCATTAATATGGAACCCACGGAGCTTGATTACATCGCCGATGTTATCATACAATGCAAGGCCGGCGACGCAATGACCCTACTACTTAAGGAGATTAAGGATAGATTGGGGATACAGTAATACCCTAATAATATGATAGCTTGTAATGCGTATACGTAATGTTTACGTATACTGAAATATGTAAATATTATGAGGGTATTATTTCAGACCATACTCCAGTAGTTATTAGATTCTTCAGGGGATCTCTAAAATGCTCTCTAAGTCCCTCATTGAATTTAGTAACATCGTGATTTCCAAGTTTCAACTCCATATAGCTCATGGACTCGGCAATCTGAACAGGCTACGTAAATAATCACTTAATAAGTATTTAAGATAATTCATTCGCTTACTTAAATAGTACTCATCTCTGAATAAATTATCAATACTTAATAATGCATTAATCAACTCCTCCTTTACAGATTCAATTCCCCCCCTCATCAACCGCCGATATGACTAACTGGTAGTAATAAGTACCTGGTAGGTAATCTCTATCCATATCTATTGTATACGTTAGCCCCCCCTTATTCCTGAACCTCGACATTAGGTATGAACTAAGCCCACTCACCAGGTGGAATTCCAGAAGTGATGACCTTATCGAGAGTAGGAATGGGTCCTCATTGTTTACGTTGTACTGCCAGGAATACGACAAATAAGCAGACTCAACGGGTTTCTTAATGATTATGGGCTCTCCCTTACCAATTGTTGGTTCCTTTTTGCGGCTTGCCTTACCATCCCACTTATTGAAAATTTCCATTATTTCATTAATCGCCATGTTTATAGGACCCACCATGCTTATCACGATGTTATCCGGCGTATAGTACGACTCAAGGAAATCCACAATATCCCTTACGCTCATTGATGAGATACTTTCCTCAGTACCAATAATCGGGGGGGCTCCATAATCACTATCTCCAAACAATGCCCTGGGCCCTAGGTCGTAAATCAGCGTACCTGGGTCATCATTCCTCATCTTTATCTCTGAAAGTATGACCTTCCTCTCCCTCTCAAAATCCTCCTCGCTCACTCTCCTGTTACTGAGCATCTTATGAATAAGTCTCAGTAAATTCCTCAATTCACTTGGTATTACCTCGAATAGGTACATGGTGAGTGTTCGCTCAGTATACGCATCAGACACACCTCCAAGGCCCTCTATCTCCAGGTCAATGTTTGGGTATGCCCTATAAACAATATGCTCAGCGAAGTGGCTTATACCCCCCTCATATCCTTATCTTCGTAAATTGATCCTATGCCCACCCCCCCAATGGCTATTCCCACAGTTGGAGCCTCAATCCTACTCAGTAATAGCCTGAGTCCATTATTTAGAACGTATTGTTCTATCTCCACCGTCATCGATTTTAAAAGGGGGGGAATTTAAAGCAATACACCTTTCAACAAACCCTCTTGCCCACTTGTTCATCCTGTGGCTTATCAATCGTTATTATCGTAGGGTTCTTCTCATCGCAAGAAGCCAGTATCATTCCCTGACTCTCATAGCCAAAGATCTTCCTACTCTCCAAATTCGTGACCACGACCACGTACTTATTAATTAGATCCTCAGGCCTGTAAAACTCCGCAAGCCCCCGTAATTATTTGCCTCCTCTCGTCACCAACATCGACAATAAGTCTCAATAATTTCTTTGAACCCTGAACCCTCTCCGCATGTATTACCTTACCAACCTTAAGCACTACCTTTTCAAATTCAGCCCTTGTTATAGTTTCCGTCGACACAATAACAAAGGCTAAATACCCACTATTAAATATTGAGTTACGTACTAAATACTTATTAATGAGCCCTGTAGATACTACCTGTGGTTAAGAGATACTTCCTTAGCAATAAGGACATTAAGGAATTAAGCAACGCAGTTGGTGAACTAGGCCCAATATTCAGGAACGCCAAGAAGGTTGAGGTTTATGAACTCAACGAAGCAACAACTGTATACATAATTGATGATAAACCATTGGTGGCGAAATTAACCGTAAAAGTTGACGCAAACCAGAGGGAATACGTAATACCACTACTAATGTACTTCTACCTGAACCCAACGTACATGCCCAACTACCCAATGATTACCGTCGACGACGGCGCAGTGCCGCACATAGTCAATGGAGCAGACGTAATGAGACCAGGCATTAAGGACATAAGCGGCAACTTTGGTGCCGGTGATGTATTACTAATTAGGGATCTTAAGGGCAGGTACATAGCCATTGGGATATCGCTCATGACAGCAGACGAAATAAGAAACGCAAGCAAAGGCAAAGTCATTAAGGTAATACACCACCTAAATGATAAATTATGGAACCTCGCAAAGGAATTGCTCAAGACACAAAGCTGATACATCACTAAGTGCTCTTATCCTTACCTACCCTTATCCTATCAATCAGAGAACTTTATATCGCATACATTCTATTCTCTTTAGAGAATATCGAGAATGGGAAATTGAAGATAACAAACAAGGTCACCCTACACCCCCCCTAACCCCCCCAAGGCAAGTTTTTACATATGTAATAAACACCAGTGAGGCACTTGGGGTTAGGGAGCTTGCGAGGATGGCTAGGGCTAGGAGGGCTAGGAAGGCTGGGGGGAGGGCTTCTCCAGTCCTTGCACTCCCTGCTTGGTTCAGGAGTTGATTGATTACTTGAGGAGTACTGGTGAATTGTGTCATGAGGGTAGGAGGGCTGTTGTTACTTGGGTTCTTTGGATTGAGGTTGTGAATAAGAGGAGGGCTTTGATGGAGGTTGTTCAGGAATTGAATGAGTTATTCAGGAAGTATGCAAGGGACTATAGGGAGAGGATTACAATGTACCAGATAATGCATGCCTGGAACCACTGGGTTAGCAGGGGGGGTAATCTACCCCCCCTGTCCTGTAGGCATGTGAGGGAGGCATGTGGTACTCATGATGCCCCCACCCCTAGATTGTTAGGGAGTATTGGTAATGGTTTTTGATGGGGGGGAGTAGTTATTTAAACCCTGCCACTGCAGGTTAAAAACAGGGTGTTTAGTATGGGTTGGGGGGGGAGGAGGTTGGGTATTGCCCTTGGCATCATTGCCCTACTGGGCTTGGTGGTTTGGATCCTCATGCCTGGCCTAATCTACCAACTCCTTGGGATTATCTATACTAGTACTACCCCCCCAAATGGGTATAGTGTCAAGGGTAATACTATTATTGTCACTAACCTTGGGGGCTATTAACATGCCAGTTAGGAATGATACTACTTATGTCTTTTATTGGACTTTAACATATACCCCCCCACTCTTGAATACCACAACCTTCCCAGACAGTGACTTGATTGTACTCCAATTCATCCAAAACACTACCCTACTCAACACTGGTGTGACTACTAGTTTTGTTAGTGGTGTTGTGAGTATGGGAATGCCAACACCAACTAAGGAGGCTTTAGTGCCATTAAGCAATTACCCAATGCCTGAGTGCATGGGTAATTGGACTATTGTAGTACTCCCACTGAGGATTATTCATCAGCCAGATTGGAAGTACTATGACTTCTTCCTAATGATTTATCATGATAATGAATTAGTGTATGAGGGGTATGGTGTTTATAAGTTTGACCTGAGTTTATCATTAATCCCAAGCAGTATTGCTGCTGTTGAGACCCCCCAGCAAATGATGCTCTACCTAGTACCCCCCCACCACCAGAGACTGTTAATAACTGCTGGCATTTAATGAGGGTGCCCCCACCAGGTATTCCAGTTAGGCTTCCAAATGGGACTGAGATAAATGGCCCATCACTAGTGAACACCACGTATGACTGGATTGCATTTTCAAATGCATGGGAGGGTGGTAAAGTAGTATTCCAACTCTATGAGCCTGGCACAGCAATGTATGATTGGGCAATGAGCCAGTGGGTTGACTTCAAGCAGTCAGCAGCCTATGAGGAGTTCGTGGCCTGGGCTATTAGGCAGTATAATGCTGGGGAATTATTCAATGAAGTCACCAGTGCGGACATTGGAACACCACCAACAAATACAACACAGGTAGTGGTAACACTGTCATTCTATAATTGGACTAATCCATACACTGGTTGGAGTTGGGAATTATACAATGTTACTTCCCCATTCACAGGGGGGGCAATGGTTGAGGAGACCCTCAAGGCAATGAACATAACACCAACCCCCCCAAGTCAAGTAATGATCAATGGGAATAATGCCACACTAGTCTTTAATAACATACCATTTGGCACTACAATAAACATTACATTGCCAGGTGGTAGTTATGAGGGAACATCCAACTGCTGGGCTTCAATACTTAGGAATGTGGCTGGGTATTACATACTCACTGGTATTCCAAACCCAATTTCAATCCAGGCTTATACTAACTTGAATGTTGATTACATTGTAGTGTATGCTCCAGAATACACTGCAGGAGTCTGCACCTTCACTCCATGATTCAAGCCTTAATTATTAAAATCCTATAAAATCCCCCCCAAATTCTTGTTCTTTCTCTTTCTCATTCCTTGAATGCTAATTAGTCCTGTTCTTTAAAAAAGGCTTCACTAACATGAGGCTTTCACTGCCCCCCTACTGGCCCTTGGATTGCTAGGCCTACTACTCATTATGGTAATTACTGCAGTGCCAACCCATGCGATGATTATTCAGTGGGTTGATTTTTACCAGCAAATAAACTTACAACCACAGTTTCAGGGTTGGAATATTACCATTCCAAGCCAATATGCCTATAGGCTTGTGTGGATGTCCTACTCACTAAATACTTATGCCAGGCATAATTGGGATTACATATCTGCAATTTATACGTATGATACATGGGTTTGCCTAACATACACTGGTAATCAAATAACATCAAGTCAGATTTATTTTCAAGCGGAGATTGTGGAAGTACTTTTTACCCATTGATTGTGATAGGGCCTTCATCACTACCTGTTGTTAATGTATTCTACCCAGCAGGCGGGAGTAGTTATCCAAATAACCAGAATGGAGAGGGAAAATCTCCAGAACCAGTGCCTTATTCCTCAAGTGGGCTTATGTATTACGGAATGTTCCAAAGTTCTGCTTATTTAATTAATTACTTATTAGGTACTGGTACTTTTTACTTAACACCAGCTAGTCTTGCCTTATATGCTACTGAGCATGTAGTAACATATGACTATTTCCTTACTAGAGCGTTTGGTTATTACTTTTACAGTGATTACCCATTAAATCCTGTTGCTAGTTTGTCTACTTCTAATCATTTTGTAAATATATATGTATTTGCACAACGTGCTTATAGGGAGGTTGCTGACGCTGCATTAAATGTAACAATTGATGGGTACTCTTTGAATGCAGCAACTGGGGGGGACAGTATTGGGCGTTCTGAAAATTACATTGCAAACCAGCCAATTCAGCAAGCATCATTATTTTCATTTTCTCAAGGATCAATAGATTTATTACAATCACTTGGTAAGTTCAATTGGGTAAGTTATAATGTATCATTTTCATGGTCAGCAACAGTGTATGCCACTGACTTTGTCATTGTCCAGGCAGTCACTACCCTGCCCAATGGGCAGTCAACCTCAATCCCAGTCCAGTACTGGAACCCAACAATAAGCATTAGCTTAAATAAAGTCCCAAGCCAGTGGAAGTCACTACCATTCTATTCTAACTTTGCTAGAGGCACTGTTGTTAGTAATGGGCAGGTTGTTAGCCAAGTGGCTTGGCTTGACCAGAATGACCAGCCTTTGGCATTGCCTACGTTGCACCATACAGCACTGTGCAGGTCAAAGCACCCTCCTACATCCTTTGGGAGGGAATGAACTGCACATTTAATGGGGGGGCCACTGGAGGTGCCTCATACACCATCAGTGGTAATACTGTTACAGTCACTGACCAGATAACCAGTGATACTGTCATTAAGTTGAATTATAATTGTATTGGTGGTTTGATTAAGTTCACCAGCAACCAGACTAACCCAAGTACTGGTACCATGGTTGGGAAGGTGAATGTTCAGATTGTAAATGGTAGTAGTGGTTCAATTCTTTATGAGGGTACCTACTCACTGCCTCAGGAATTCCCACTCACTGTTCAGGACATTATCCAATTCCAATTCCAAAACGTGACTGCCCCATACAATAGCACTTGTGTTGCCAAGTACTACCCAGTGGGTGTTAATATTACCACACAGGGTGTTGAGGTTGCCTACACACCAAGTGGTAGTCCATTAACATTTATTGTCAATGGGCAGTTTAATATATTAAACCATAATGGTGGGTCAATAACAGTACTAAAGACCACAGGGAGTTCCACATATACTGTGATTGTTGAGGGCCTCTTCAATGAGACTATTGTATGTAATACTGCAAACCTTACTATTCAGGCATATGGTTCAAGCATTGGTTATTTGAATAATTGCGTGCCAATTAGTTATGATGTTATTAATGGTACATATACAGTAGCTAATGGTACAAATTATGCCCCATTTAATTTAACCATTCCCATTGGTAGTAATGTAACACTACAAGCCCCCCAGTCAGTGACTTGTGGGCAGTACACTTGTACCTTTGCTGATTGGAGTGGTTTAGCAAGCTCTGGGAGTACTAATATTACATTCAATGTCACAAAACCTGGTAATGAGACTGCTATTTACCAGTGTACTTCTTCATCATCAATATTACCTAATACTTGTCCAGACTTTATGAATATTTTACCAAGTAATGTATTCTATACTCAGTGGAGTTGGAGTAGTAGCAGTACCCACACTGGCAGTGTAAGTGCTTGCTATACATACACTGAAACATGTACTCAAACATGCTATGTTGTGAATGCTACTACTGGGTCTTATAAATGCTTTACATCATGTTATCATAAAATTACATGTAATAATCCTGGGCCTAACACAATTAGTGGTAATGACACTGCTCCATCAGGCACTGAGTACACTACTTACTTAATTGAGGTGGGTACACTGCTTAATCCGCAAATGGGGGGGGAGGGCTCAATGCCCTACTGTGGTGCCCTTGTCCAGCCTGGCACATTGAGTATTCAGTATAGTGGTTACTTGAGTACTAATAATCCAATGAATGAGGGTGCCTATGCAAGTGCGAGTGTTAGCCTTCTATTCTCTTTAGAGAATATCATGGTAAGCTTAGGTTTTCGTTGAGTCGTAGGACTGAGAATGGTTTTGAGACCTTCTATTCTCTTTAGAGATTATCTCGGGCATGCGCCATCACCCTTGTAGGATCTTCCTTACTTCCTCCACCTTCTATTCTCTTTAGAGATTATCGTAGTCCTGCGAATGGGTTCGTAAACGTTAATGGCGTAGCCTTCTATTCTCTTTAGAGATTATCAGCATGGGTTTACATTACAATCCTTAGTACCATAACAGTAATAATCCTTCTATTCTCTTTAGAGATTATCTTGGGTTTGTTATTGGGAGGGATAAGATGGAGAATTACTACCCACCTTCTATTCTCTTTAGAGATTATCCACAAATAACAAAACATCTTCTTCATCCGCTAAATCATTCTTAAGACCTTCTATTCTCTTTAGAGATTATCACATTCTTTCTCTCTTGGATACAGGAGCCATGGTTTTTGTAGCTCCTTCTATTCTCTTTAGAGATTATCACTAATGTTAGTGAATACGACTTACACACTAGTAGTATGTAAAGGCCTTCTATTCTCTTTAGAGATTATCATTTAATCGATAGAATTCTAGTGGTAACCAACGTGGGTTAAGCACGCCTTCTATTCTCTTTAGAGATTATCCGCATCGGCATCACTATCAACGATGGTTACATTGACGGATACGTCCTTCTATTCTCTTTAGAGATTATCTTGAGTACGCCACCGCCCGCCCCCCCAAGCAACGAAAGAGCCGCCCTTCTATTCTCTTTAGAGATTATCGGAGGGGCGTCAGGGTCCTGGACATCGGCTGTGGTGACTGCCTCTACCTTCTATTCTCTTTAGAGATTATCAAAACCAACATCACCTAATACATGCTTTATTATCTCCCACGGACTTCCTTCTATTCTCTTTAGAGATTATCTGAGACGTTACTTTATAAGCTTTCTTATAAGCCTTTCTTCGCATGGGTTTGCCCATCATTGGAAGAGGTATGCCCACGGACATCCATGGTGCGTGCTTGTTCCCACGAACTGCCCAACGACGGTAATTCACGTTCTAACAATTACAATCAATCCCACATGAACATACCTGTTCCCACGACCCAACCACACCACCAATAACCACCTCCCACACCACAATCAATCCCACATAAACGCGGGTGTTCCTACGTTTTAGGGGTTTTCATTTATGTAGATTTTTCGTAGTCTGGTTCTCTGGGTTTATTTGTTGTGCTGTGAATTACTTGTGGTTGTTTAGGAGGTTTAGTATCCTGAGTATCTGCATGAAGTCTGTATCGTTTCTCGTGGATTTGTATCTCTTGATTGTATTTCGTAGTTCTTCGAGGTTTATGCTTGTTCCTATGGCTAATTTAACGTGGTGTTGGATGAATCCCTTGCCCATTATTAGGGCGTTTAGTAATTGGGCTACATTACTAACCCTACTGTTTAGGCTGGCGCTTTCGAAATCGATTATAAAAGCCTTGTTGCTGCTAATGATTATGTGGTCCTGCGGCCTACTTAATTCATTATGCGCCAGGCCTATGGAATCTAACCTACGGCATTGCCAAAGGAGGTCTGTGAGGATGGCCCTTATTTCCGCCGGGCCCGCGGTGGTTATGTACTTCTGTATGGGTATGCCATTTATCAACTCTATAACTAGTACGTTGTCTGTGTACCCGAATAGCCTTGGCCCAACACCTACGGAATTCGCAAGCCTTAGGTAATAGCCCTCATTTAGCAGGTTTGGCCTGGGTGAATCAAAGCGCCTAACCTTGCAGGCATAATAATTATTATTAATTCGGCATTTAAATACGAGACTATTCTGGCCCTTACCCAGTAGCCTAAAGCCCATGAACTCGACAGCCCCCCATCACTAAGGACTTCAGCCACGCCTAGTCTCGATAGTTCCCCCCCGAGTACAAGATCTACGTAGCCCCCTCGGGCAGTTAATGCGTTCACATATCCCAGTGAATACCTCGTAATTAGCCATTGAAGTAACTTAATTAATGGCATTAATATTAAGTAAACTAATTGATGAGGAAGACAGGCCTCTGAGGTTTAATGGTGATGAGGAACTCGGGTTTTACTGATGAAGCCCATCTTTAATATGGGCATCATTATAGGACATTGTGGACTTGGTGCTTTACGTACCGAGGATTGAAGCATCAATGCCCATACTAAGGAATATACTATTGATGACTGCTAAGCGATATAAGGCATTGGCATTACCATTGCCCAAGGAATTCTGCAGATTGGCTATTATGAATCCAGGCGAGTCCTTTGGGCTCCTTACGGGACTTGGGAATTCATTCGTTAGGCTCTGGGGGGGTTGGGTGCCGGCATTCCTTAGGGATATCATGGTTATCGAGCCTTTAACTACCCTTGATTGCTATGATAGTATTGATAGGCTTAGGAGATTTGTGGATTTAGGCGTTGAGATTGCTAGGTTGGTAATTAGGTTTAGGCTTAGTGGTAGGGTTGATTATGACGAGTGGTTAAGGCTTTTTAGAAGGAATATGATTTCCTTGGTACCGCCGGATCGGCCTGTTGTTGTGATCGATGATTATGCGTATTTCATAGAGAATTATACCAGGGTTAGTAATGTTATTTTGCTAGGGCCGTTGATACCGACGCCCATTGATCTGGTGGCGCTTATAACAAGTGGTAAATTAAGCATTGATTACCTGGCAGGGGGGGCCGTTAATTATGCCATTAGTTACATAGGGGGGGATTACGTGGTTGTGAGTAGGGATTTAACGGAGGCGTTTTTACGGTTGATCAATAACCGTGAATACATGAGCTTCGTTAGGTCGGCAGGATTACCAATAATTACTTAGTACTGCGTGGGTATAACCCTGATTGCCGAGTATGGGCAGTTACTTTGGCAGGAGAAACACCCTGAGCATAGTGAGTCATTCAGTACCCGTGCCTTATCCCTTAACCTGCCTGTTAATACACCCTTTGGGCACACGGTCCAGCATATCCCACATCCAATGCAATTACTCAGTACTTCAATCCTTAGTCTAAAATTCATTAGTGAGGACAATTACGCATTGCTTAAATAGTTACTGCCCAGTTTCAGGGGCACAATGCTTTTAAGACCTCACTTACTCAATCGGCGAGGTGATCTTTATTGCCAAGCTACAACTCATCAAGCTGGGGGAGAAGAGACCTAGGGAGAAGTGGAGGAACTTCACTGACTGGTTCAACTGGGTTATAATGGAGACGGAGGTTTATGACTATAGGTACCCAGTGAAGGGCGCGTATGTCTGGAGACCGTATGGTGTGAAGATTAGGAGACTCGTTGAGTCATACGTCAGGTTTGTTCATGATGAGACAGGGCATCAGGAGGTGCTGTTCCCCCCCGTTTTCATACCCTATGAATTCTTCTCGAAGGAGAGCGAGCACATTAGGGGGGTTTGAGAATGAGGTCTTCTGGGTAAGTAAGGGTGGTACTGGTGAGGAGAGGCTTGTGTTAAGGCCTACCAGCGAAACGGCGATGATGCCCATGTTCAAGCTGTGGATTAAGGACCACACAGACCTGCCATTTAGGGTTTACCAAATAGTTAGTGTGTTTAGGGCTGAGACTAAGGCCACGAGCCCATGATCAGGCTTAGGGAGATATCGATGTTTAAGGAGGCCCATACGGCACATGCGGATAGGGAGGATGCGGAGAGGCAGGTTAGGGAGGCCGTGGAAATTTACAAGAAGATATTTGATTACTTGGGAGTACCCTACCTAATCAGTCAAAGGCCTGAGTGGGATAAGTTCGCGGGTGCCGTGTACACGATAGCCTTTGACACGGTAATGCCCGATGGAAAAACAATGCAGATTGGTACCGTTCATTACCTGGGCACGAACTTCTCAAGGGTCTTCGATGTTAAGTACTTAACGCCGAATGGTGATTGGGAGTACGTGCATACCACGAGTTATGGTATTTCAGAGAGGGTTATTGCGGCGATGATTGCGATACACGGTGATGATAAGGGCCTGGCATTACCGCCCAACGTGGCGCCGATACAGGTCGTGATAGTTCCAATAATGTATAAGGGCACGGAGGAGGCGATAATGAGGGAGGTTAGGTCAATAACGGAGGAGCTAACCAACGCTGGTGTTAGGGTTAGGGTTGATGATAGGACCGATAGGACGCCTGGTTGGAAGTATAATTATTGGGAGATGATGGGTGCGCCACTCAGGATAGAGGTTGGCCCTAAGGATGTTGAGAGTAGGCAGGTTGTCCTGGCCAGGAGGGATACCATGGAGAAGTACGTTGCGCCGCGTGAGGGAATTGCCGACACAGTTAGGGAATTGCTTAATGCAATAAATGATAACATGAGGAATATGGCATGGGAGTTCCTGAGGTCCATGACGGCTAAGGTAACTACGGTGGACGAGGCCAGGAAGCATCTTGACAGTGGCGGTGTCGTTGAGGTTCCCTGGAGTGGCGATAATGATTGCGGAATGAGGATACAGCAATTGCTCGATGCCGATGCATTGGGCGTGCCTATGGATGAGGATGCGAGTAAGGACATTGGCGGCTTAAAAGACCTGGCATGCAGTGATAAGCAGGCGAGTTACTGGTTAAGGGTTGCGAGGAGGTATTGAGTCAAAAACCTTATAATAACTTGACATGCTTGGTTGTTTTGATGAAGACCTCATTACTAATTGCGGTAATACTAGTGGTAGTGGTGGTTGCCGGTGCCGTTGCGTACCTCGCCATA
Source organism: Vulcanisaeta distributa JCM 11216 (assembly GCF_001315985.1). Taxonomy (GTDB): domain Archaea; phylum Thermoproteota; class Thermoprotei; order Thermoproteales; family Thermocladiaceae; genus Vulcanisaeta; species Vulcanisaeta distributa_E. The sequence goes on along the minus strand of NZ_BBBI01000004.1, from coordinate 116,193 downwards.
TCAATGAATGAGGGGGGGCCCCAATCAGCTCTCCTAAATGCTAAGAGGTTGCTTTCGAGGAATGTCACGGTGACTTATGACTTCGTGATTGGTTCAACATTTATGATAAATAATATAGTTCAGGGTGTACCTAATGTTCCATTTCCGCCAGGACCGTTGATGGGCATTATTACGATTTCTAGAACACCGGTAGATGATGCGATGGTGATAAACGGCACATTGGCAATTAGGCACTATATAGGGTCGGTATTAACTTTGGCCTGGCGCTTTGGAGGTATGGCAATGAGTATTGCTACGCAATAGCATTTAATTTCATGGGTCAACAAACAGAGGCTCATTGTGTACCTTACATAAATCTCACTAAGTACGTAGTACTCACCCTAAATGAAAGCAAGTACATAGGGGGGGAGGGTAGCTGGAATGGTAAGACCACGTACTGTTTCACGGCGTCAATGTCATTAAAGCAAACCAGGGTGAGCTACAGGGAGTGCCTATGGTGATTAATGTGACGGAGATATGCCTATTAAGTAATGGCGTACCAACGAACATAACGATGTACATATACCCAGCGCGCCAGGGTATGGTTAGTAATGTACTCATGAACATAAATATGACACTAATTAACTACTCATTCACGTTTAATCAGAACGAATTCTCACAAATAACGAGGGGGGGCTTGTTCCATGATCCACTAGGACCTTAGGAATCACCGCACCAATCTAGTGGCTTTTTAATCCTCCTTAAAGCGTTATTTATTTCGGGGGGGTATTGGTACGTCATTATGAATAAGAAGTATTCCTTAACGCCATAGTTAATCCTAATCACAAATCCACCGGGGGGCCGTAGGTGGGCGGCATAAAGGTTGGGGGGGGTGGAGGTGGTATTGGCGGTGGTGGAGAAGGTGATGATTGTGTAGGCGGTATATACTCAATAATGCACGGATTAAAGTCCTCAACACTCATTTTATGCTCGTCACCATCATATGTGAGGAATGATACGTAGTCGTCATATATCGTGAGCTCTGTAATTAGGGATCTACGCCATTTAATTAACTTCATCGTTCTACGTAGACTACCCACGAATATTACTAGGAAGAACAATTGAAGTATGAAAATAATTATTAGCCAGGTAACCTGGCTCAGCATCATGCTTAATAGGGTTCTTGGTATTAACATAAAGGTCATAACATCAAATAAAACCCAAAATAGGACTATGATGAATAGGACCGCCATGAAGCCGGTAATGCTAAGGGGGGGTGCGGATTTAATCCTAAGTATTGGCTCACCCATGTGAGGGTCATTAAATAAGTCCTTTAAATAATTTGCATTGGGCTATAGTGATTAGGGTAATGAACTGCCTTGACCGAACTTATTACTTACGGCCTTGAGTATCTTTGTCGTACTACAAAGTGGGCAGTCCACGTAATCATTGAACCTAAGGACCTCGATATTACCCAAACCCCCCCTCTTTTTTAATTCCTCCCTTAATGAATCCTCATTAAACGGCTGATTAGGCCCGAGCAGTATTATGTTTGGCCTCTCCTCCTCAACAACCCTAAACATGTCACCCTCATAGCCAAGCCTGGCCTTATGAACATAAACAATATTACTAACAACCTCCAACCTCTGGTTTTCAGGTATGACCACGTCCCTACCCTTGATCTTCTTAACCGTGGAGTCACGGGCAATAACCGCGACGACACGGCCGAGGGTCCAGGCATGCCTTAGGTAGGCTATGTGCCTGGGTGTATTATCTCAAACGTGCCTGCCACGAACACCTTATTCTGAGCCCTCTTGATCAGGTCATCGGTCCTACTCCAATTAAAATGGGCCATTCCAAGGAGCCTCAATGCATCGAGTAAGCCCTCGGCGTAGGCTATTGCCGCCAGTGCGGTAAATTGGTCACCCCCCCTTGATAAGTAATAGATTGAGTCCTTTAGGTATGCCCTGGCTATCTCGATTACTTCATTCTTAATGCCCTCCCTTTCTATTTGATCAAGTGCGTTGGCCACATTCCTTATGTATGCATCAATCCTTATTTCAGGATTGACGGCCTCCATGGTATTACGTAATGCCTAATCCCTATATGGTTAATAAACCTTCCAGCGTAATGATAAGGAGATTACCGCCGTAATGTTTAATCAGTATGTGATTAAGTGATGCCATTATTCTCTGAGTGTTTCCAGGGATATGAAGGTCTTTGTATCCTCAATACCCTCCATCATACTGAGTACACGTAGTATATCGTTAACGTTGACCTCCCTGGTTATTAGTATTAAGTCATAATCGCCTGAAACCCTGTAGGCCTTCTCGATGGGTAACTCCTTAATCTTTTCGTAAATTATTGTCCTATATCGAGGCTGGACCTTAACGAGTATTATCGCTTCATTGGAGCTCATCCTCAATACCCTAAGTGCCTTGTCAGTGACGTCAACGAATTCACGGCCAGTCCTTATCAACCCAAAGTCCTTAAGTTTCTTAAGGTGTACACTGAGTGCCTGCCTAGTCATCCCCCCCAGCTCCCTCGCCAGTTCATCCTGGTCAGCATATACTGTGTATACCTTAAGTGGGACGGCCTTTTTAAGCAGGTATTGAAGCACTTGCAGCTGTCTTTCTGTTAGTTGTCTCTCAATCTCGGCCGGTGTTGTCTCTCCACTTGATGTGGTTATGGAAGCCATAGTAATCTACCAAAATGAGTATGTAGCTCTAGTATAAAAAGGTTATTCCTAAATATTATATGTGACCTATCACACACTCCGCCGTAAAAAATAAAGGCTATTAATTACATACTGGTAATAATTTAATTATCCATTATGTTGAAATTCTCCACTAAATAAATAATGGTATAAAGAACACTCTAAGGATTAAAGACGCTGAAATAATTATTAACGTGATAATAACCGCGAAGTCGAATAATTTAATTGCCAATCTTAACTTAGCTGCGTCAGGCACCATTATGCCTCCATTAATTCTATACACGCCAACCTTCTCTAGCATGATCTCCAGGGCACCAGCAAAGGATGCCATGGGCCAACCCGAATTAATACTTTTCGCGTTATCGTGTTCGTGAATAGCCACTTTGATACTGTTTCTCCAGTTCAACCCCATTAGTGCGGATGCCACCGCAATTATTGCTGAGGACAGCCTTGCGGGTACATAGTTCAGCACTGTATCAACCCTGGCGGAAAACCAACCAACATCCTCATACGGCCACCCCCCCTTATAACCAACCACCGAGTCCATGGTATTGGAAAGCCTCTGTAGCAAGGCTCCTGGTAGTCCAAGCAATGCGAAGTAAAATAGTGGTGAGAGGATACCATCGACGAAGGACTCAGCGAGACTTTCAATAACAGCGGATATTAGGTGGGGGGGCGTATCCAAATCCCATACGTTCCTCCTGACTATTTCCTGGGTCAGCATGCGGGCCTTATCTAGATTCCCTGCCTCAATATTCCTTAATATTCTCTTGGCATAATTTCTCATTAATTTTATGGAAAATGTCAATTTCAGGATATAGGCATAAACTATGATCCCCACCACGACATTAACCATTATTAAGATGCGCGGTATTAAGTAGTAAATGATCATTGTTGGGATAACGGAAATAAACCATAAGAATACGCCAAAGAGCTTATTGCCTGGCTTAAATAATTTGAATGCAATATTGCCACTAATAACCACGGGATGTGTTTTTATGAATATGCCCCTGGGCTCGCCGAGCACGGTATCAAGTATTACCGAGGTCATTAGTATCGTAACGTAGTATAGCATTAATACCTCGAGCATGGTTGCCTCACAAAACTACCCTATTGGCCTTGTGTTTTGTATGAGCCATGGTAATAAATCTCTGAAATACGTTATAAATGTCTCGAGTTCAAACAAAGGTCTCAACACCTCAGCTTTTCGACAAGTCTCACTTACTGTAGTTAAAATTTCCCTATAAATCACGCCCTCAGTAAAAACCACAGGCACTACCTTACCTGGGCAATGATGCATTAAGTAATTCCTGATCGTAGGCTCAATCTTGAGGAAGGCAATATCACGGATATTCAGCCTACTTACATCATTGAGGAACCTTGGATCATTATCACCGTGAAGCACATATAAGCCAGGTCCAAGGCTCAGTAGAAAATCCCTCACACGTGGCCACCTAAGTAGTGGTGGTGTCTCGAAACTTGTCATTGTAACTGCCAGGTCATAATCCTTACCATAACCAATGAACAATGGTATGTATACATCACCACTCACCTCATTTATTAAGGGTTTAGAAAATGAGGTAAATGCATAGTCAATGCCGACCCTATCTGCAAAATGCTTTACACTATTTATGTAACCGGGGTCCCGCGATCCATGAAGCACAATAACAATCCTCACATGGCGTCGATAACCCACTTAATGTAATGCATATTAAAAACTTAATACCTCATGAACCAGGAATGAGAATGAGAATCAAGGTCTCGACACTTGTACTCTATTATCCGGCCGTACTAATGATCGCGGCATTAAGCACGTTAATTGCAGTGCTAGTGCCAAGTTACTACGCCCTACTCCCGGAGTTTATATTATCCATGTTGTTTATTTACGTGTTGGCTAGGTTACGTAGAGGACTAGGCATTAGCTACGCCTATGTGGTAGTTGTAGCAATAATAGTACTGATTAGCTACGCGTCAGTTTTCCTGATAAGGCCTGGTCTTGTTTTGAATAAGGCATTTATGGAAATGAGGCAGAGTATGGTTAAGGGCTTTCTCTACGTTATTATTTACTTACTCGTATCATTATTGCCCGATAGCGTTGCGGATCTAGTCGGTACATTGCCCATTTTTATTTTTATAACCGCCATTGCCGTGCTAGAGCTCAGATTGAAGTATTACCTACTGACCAGTGTTCTGACTGGTATGGTTGGTATTGGTTTTTCTACGGTAATTCTAACCCTAATATACAACAGGGTTATTGTGACTTATGGATTATCAGCAATGACCATGGGGGGGTTACTGGGTGCTGTTTTAATGGCGTCATTAATAAACATTGTAAGGGGACCAATTAGGCTTATGCATGCCTTCAATTTTCTAATAATGCTATACACGGCGTATGAAACGCTGTGGTTATTAATACCAATACCGCCCGTGCTTGTGATAGGTAATATTGGTATTAATAGGCTTGGTCACTTCATAAGTTTTCTCGCTGGGGGGGTTATTGTTGCAATATTTATAACCCAAGGATAGGGATACCACTTAATGAGTAGGGTGCAGGGAGTTAAGGCATGGCACATTTTATATGGGATAAGCCTACTACTGTACCTAATCAATGCGAGCCTAACTATTTACATTCAATTTGAGTATTACGTAAACCCGAGCTTCATAGAACCCGTGATGGCTCTTTTACCTCCAACATACGTATCCCAGTTAAATGGTGATTTCCAACTTGGCCTTTTCGGGATAGTGGGTACCGTATCGATAATTCTAGTGCTAATCATGATGTACATAGTAGTTAATACATTGCAAGGTAAAGCCCATGAGGTAGGTAAGTCCGTAAAGGTGACTTTACTGGTCCTATTCATAATACAGATTTTCCTAGGTAATGTTGGGCTTATACTTGGGTTAATAATTGGCCTTATTAGTCTCGCGTTAATGAGGTGATCAACATAACGAAGTTACTTGTGACGGGTGGTGCCGGTTTCATAGGCTCTTTCCTAGCGGAGAGACTTGTGGAGGAGGGTTTCGATGTGCTTATTATTGATAACCTAAGTTCAGGTGAGTTAAGTAGGCTTAGGAATGTTATTGATAGGGTTAAGTTCATTAAGGATGACCTAAAGAACTTAAGCGACCCCGGGGGGGCATTTAGGGGGGGCGTTGACACGGTGTTTCACCTAGCAGCTAACCCAGAGGTTAGGATATCAGTAACCGAACCCAGGACACACTTTGACGAGAATGTTGTGACTACGTTTAACGTGCTTGAGCTATCCCGTAAGTACGGGGGGGTTAAGAATATCGTGTACGCATCATCAAGTACTGTATATGGCGATGCCAAGATCATACCAACACCTGAAGATCACCCAATACAACCAATAAGTGTCTACGGTGCTGCCAAGGCGGCTGGCGAGATTATGTGCGGAACCTACGCAAGGCTCTATGGAATTAACTGCGTGGTCCTCAGGTACGCGAACATTGTTGGGCCTAGGCTTAGGCATGGCATAATCTACGACCTACTAATGAAGTTGAAGAAAAATCCAGGCGAGCTTGAGGTCCTTGGTGATGGCACGCAGGAAAAATCATACCTATACATAACCGATACTATAGACGCCACATTAAAGGCTTGGGAATATGCCGTGAAGAACGGCGGTGCTTACACGTACAATGTTGGGAATTGGGACTCAATAAGTGTTAGGGATATAGTGAGTATAGTCATCAAGGCATCGGGCTTCAACCCAAGGATCAACTATAAACCAGCAACACCCGATGGGAGGGGGGGTTGGCCTGGCGATGTTAAGCGGATGTTATTATCAATCGATAAGATAGTCAGGGAGGTCGGCTGGAGACCAAGCATGAGCAGTAGGGAGGCTATTGAACTCACCGCCAAGTCACTAGCTGAGGAGCTTGGTGTTGGTAATGAAGGTGCTCATTCTTAGGGCCTCGGGAAAGATCAGGCCAATTCACGTTAATGGCGTCGACGTAATTCAAGTACCAGTCATTGACATCGTACCCAATGAGGACGTGATTAGCAAGGTCTCACTTAACGGTGTTAATTACGTGATTATAATGAGCACCACCGTGGTGAGGTACGTTAGCGAAAAGCTACGGCGGTTAAATAATGACGTGAAGGTAATCGGTGTTGGTCCACAAACATGTAACGAGGTGGAAAAACTGGGTGTTGCATGCATAGTGCCTAGGGAGTTCTCGAGCTACGGTATAATAGATATGATGCGCAGTTTACCGCGTGGTAAGGTCGTGGTATTAAGGTCACTGAGGGGGGGTAATAATTATGTCATTAACGAACTTAGGAAACTAAATTACGATGTAATTGAGTATGGGCTCTACGATGTGGGGGGGCCAAACCCCCCCGTGGGTGTTGAAATTACGTGCAGGCTCATTAATTATGTTGACTATGTCGTCTTCATGAGCCCAATGACCTATGAGGCAGTGAGAAACTGCGTCAGGGATAAGCTTAGGGGTAAGTCCGTTATAGCCATTGGTAGGGTTACGGAAAGCTACATGAGGAGTGATGGCATAAATCCCCCCCTAACTCCAAGCGAGTACACGCTAAATGGTGTTTTAAGGCTATTAGTGGGTCACTTAATGACGAGTAATGAATCGCCTGGCTGAATCACAAAATCATTACCTGGGTTAAGAATGACCTCACCACCCCTGATCACACCAATGACTAAGTAATTCAACCTAGACTTAACCAATTGCATGACCTCCATGAACCGCCTCCCAACATACTCACTGGCCTCCATTAAGCCAGGTTACCCCCCCTATTAATTATGTTCATTAATACTGAGGATAACCCACGATCAAAGACCTCATTGGCTATCATGACAGTCGTGAAGGAGCCCAGGGATATCACGGAATTAGCACCGGCACTCAGGGCATAGTCCCTATCAGTCTCATTAAGAACCTCAGCAATTATGTATGCGTTGGGGTTCAACTTCCTGACACTCATGGTTAACAATATAACCTTCGCATCCGCGGTCTTGACATCAACATCATTAAATGGGAGTATAACCACGGTGAAAGCCCTATCTACGCCAGCCCTCAATAAGTCATTAGTATTAAATGGATCACCATGAACAAACTCAACATCACTAGGTAATGACGGCGGCCTATCGCCATTACTTATATATAGAATATCAACGACCTCACTCCTCCTGTTCATTAATTCCTCAATAACATTAATAACCCTCAACGACCTATCAACATCACCAATAATAACGACATGCCTACCCTTTGAGGTTGCATGATGACCCATACCCCTCGTTATCGCTATGTTCGTTAGTTCCGTGGCTATTGAAGCCGTTAATAGACTTATCGTAGCAATACCCACAGGCATAATAACCATATCCACTAACTTTCCAAGGTATGTATTAGGGACGACATCGCCATAACCAACGGTCGTTATGGTCTCCATAACAAACCAAACAGCATTAAAGTAATTATTAAACCCAGGGTTCTTGCCGTGCTCGATTAAGTACATTACGAGAGCGCCAACAAATAAAATAACCAGGAATAGAATTAACGAATAAAACACAACGCTTCGAGTAACCCTACGAAGCTTCTTCAAAATCCTTAGAACAGTGATGGGTATGACCATAGCTAGAAAGACCGGACCAACGACCTTAATAAACCTAATCAAATAATCACACAATACCGTGGTGGGCCCGCCGGGACTTGAACCCGGGATTTCGGGCACGTTGACGTGACTCCCGCGCGTCAGGCTTGTACGGGGCATCAGCCCCCTGGGCATCCTACCAGGCTAGACTACGGGCCCCCCCGTTGATTCCTTAACTGTGTTGTTTTTAAGGTTTTAGCTTCCTTGAATTTGTTAGAGCAATTCCTTAATAAATGCCGTGATTACCTCACTTTAATGCCTGAGGTTGTGGCTTTGGGCGAGCCCTTGGTTCAGTTTAATGCCGTTACAGATGGACCGCTTAGGCACGTTACTTACTTCGAGAAGCATGCAACGGGTACCGAGGCCAACGTATGCGTTGCCCTGGTTAGGCTTGGTGTTAGTTGTGGATTAATAACTAGGCTTGGTGCTGATGAGTTTGGCCTATTTATCTATAATTGGCTTAGGGGGGGTGAGGGCGTTGATGTTAGTCATGTTAAGTTCGACACTGAGAGACCCACGGGCATATACTTCGTCCAGAGGAATTACCCAATACCCGGCGTCAGCGATGTTCTCTATTACAGGAGGGGGGGTTCCGCAGCCTCAGCCCTAAGCCTGATGATGTGGACCCGGACTACGTTGGTAGTGCCAGGGTTTTTCATACGACGGGCATAACCATGGCTATCAGTGATACAGCTAGGTCAGCGGCATTTAGGGGTTTGGAGATTGCCCGTGGTAAAGGCGTCACCACGTCATTTGATGTTAACTATAGGAGGAAGCTGTGGGTGCGGGTGGAGGACGCGATTAACGTGCTCTCAAAGGCGCTTAATTTCGTGGATATTGTGTTCCTTGACGAGGATGAGGCCAGTCTATTACTTGGCGTGTCTGCAATCGATGATGTGTTTAGGGAGTTACGTTCGAGGTTCGGCATTGACAGGATCGTGCTTAAGCTTGGCGTTAAGGGCTCGGTGGCGTATTGGGAGGGTAAGATCGTTAAGGTCAATGCCTTTAGGGTTCCTGTGAGGGACCCGATTGGCGCTGGCGATGCCTATGCGGGTGTTTTCCTTGCATCAATACTTAGGGGGGGTCACGATGTGGAGAGCGCCATGAGGAGGGCTTCGGCAGCGGCTGCGATGGTGGTGATGGTTAGGGGGGGTGATGAGGAAAACCTGCCTAGGGAGGATGACCTGAGGAGGTTTCTTGAGGGTTATGGTAGGCAGGTTGACCTTAGGTAAATCGGTTTTTAAATACAGCCTTGCTTAAGGCTTGTGCGTAAGGCGTTAATTATAGGGGGGGTGAATGAGATAAGTGTCGTAGTTGCTAGGCTATTGGTCGGTAATGGCTATGATGTGGGTATGATAGCGGGTAATGAAAATGAGGCGAAATTGGGTAGGGGGGGCGTCCCTGCCTATGTCTATGTTGGTGATCCAAGGGATGAATCAATACTCAGGAATGCCGGTATCGATGAGAGCGAGGTTGTGGTTCTATCCATGGATGATGAGTCCAACCTGGAGGTTGCTAGGATTGCGAAGTCGAGGGGGGGTGTACCAACAATAATAGCGCTGGTTAGTAATAAGGAGAAGTACCTTGACTCATTCATTGAGTTAGGCGTCTACGCAATACCTATTGTGGACGCCATCCTATCGAAGATCGCGCATTACCTAAGGTTGCCGTTTAAGCAATTGCTTTATTCCGATGATAAGGTGCAGGCATACTACGTCGTGATTAGTTCGGAGTCACCATACATAAACCAGGAGGTCAGGGGTATTGCTAGGAAGTGTGGTGTGGCGATACCATTGATCATAAGGGGGGGTGAGGATGTGATAATTAGTGATGAGGAGGTTAGGATTGAGGCAGGTGATAAATTACTTATTGTTGGTGCGTCGGACTCCGTGGTCAAGTGCGTCGAGAAGATCTATTAAGCATGTACAGTAACATGCCTATGGATAACCATGACAGCACCACCAACACATATATCGACTTAATTATAATTATGAGAATTATCGAGAATGTGTATATGGCGATACCGATAATTGACACAATAGGTATTTCCAACCGTCTTATGACTACGCCAGGTATCCTGAAGTAACGCATTAAGTGAGGTTCCTTATTTCTGAATATTATTAGTGCGATCATAGTCATTAAGTACACCATGGTCGAGGCTATTGCGTAGGAGTCCGCGATAAGCTCAACACTGCCTGGTATCACGAATAGCATAGCTACTAATGATGAGATTATTATTGCTAAATGGGGTGTTCTATACCTACCATGAACACTGCTTAACCTGCCCGGTAACAAGCCGTCTTCACTCATTACGTAGATGCTCCTTGAGAAGTCCACAATGCCGGCATTGACGGATATGAGGAGCACTATTGCTATTGATATTGAGATATAGGCGGATAAATACGTATTATTGAGTAAGTACCTGGCCAGGGCACCTATGGGATCACCAGTATTGCTGGAGACGGCCGTTAATGCGCCTGATAGTATTGTTAATAGTGATATTAGTAATGCCACGGCGGTTGATAACGCGGAGACGCTAATTATCGCCCTTGGCACTGATATGTAGGGGGTCATGGCCTCCCCCCCTGTCGATTGTGCAATCACGTCGATGCCCGTGTAACCCCCCCTAAATGAGTATGTCAACCCATGAATTAAATAAGCATAATTGAATGATAACCTGGGCATAGTAATCCCACGACTAATTACCAGGTAATAACCTAGCACCAATAATGTCATTATTCCAAGCAAATCAATTGTTAGTAGGGTTAGGTTAAAGCGTGCAGAGGCCTTTATCCCAAGTATGTTTATCACCATGATCATTACTATGACTAGTATTGACAATACAGAATTAATAGGCCATCGCGAGACAAGGGGGATTATCGCACTGAGGTAATTAATTGTACCTAAGGCGCCATAGGCAATCATTAGTATTTGGTCGAAGCTCAGTAACCAACCTGCAATAAAGCCCCAGGTATCGCCCAGTTCACGGTGGACGTAGTAATAGGCGCCGCCTGTCCTTGGTATTGCACTACCAAATTCGGCATAGGCCAACCCAACGAGCCATAGGGATAGGGACCCCAGGAGCATAGTTACTGGCAGTAATGGGCCTGAGTTCAGTGCCACTATGCCGAGTGTGAAGTAGTATGTTGATGATACATCTGAGTAGCCGAGAGCCAGTAACTCTAGGGTGCTTAGGTCCCTCTTTAGCCACGCAATTCTCTCCCTCATGACGGTGGCTCCGCCAGTTTCAACAATTTAAAAATAGTAGTGGTACTTTCCACGGATTTTCCACGATTTTTCCCAGCGTATTTTTTAAGTAATAAAAACAAAGCAACCTATTGGTGATTTCATGAAGGGTTGGGTCATAGGGGGGGCAATAATAGTTATAGTAGTGATAGGGGGGGTTATTGCCTACCTAGTGCTTAGTGGCCATGGAATTAGTATAACGAGTGGCCCAACAAGCCAGGTATATATCTACTTATCCGACAAGCCTGTTAAGGTTGACCACCTATACGTAACAATAAGCGAAATTGCTTTCCATAAGGAGGGTGGTGGCAATAATACCTGGGTAACCTGTAGCCTAACGCAAACAACATTTGACTTAGCACAGTTAGTTAATACCAGCCAACTCGCTGCCCAGTGCTCGCTAACCAATGGTACATACGACATAATACGATTATACGTTACTGGTGTTCAGGCCGTAGCCAACGGGCAAACATATAATTGCACATTACCGAGCGGTAAATTCGAAATACCCCTTGGACCAAGCCCCATTATTGTTAATGGCACTAGCTATGACGTCAATGTGGACTTTGGCGCTGTGAATAACGTTGTCATTGCGGGCAATGGTAAGTGCGTGGTGATCCCGGTAATTCATGCATCGATTAAGAAGCACTCATAAGTCCCTATTAATATCAAAATCATTTAAAACAATTGCCATGTTTTGCAACCTTCTTTAAAGGTTGCAATAAGGTTGCCGTTTAGTTGCCTGTGCGCCTTTACGATATGGTTAAAGACTGTTGCAGAGACTATGTCTCTTGATGTACAGGAAGAAACCGAGGACTAGGATTGAGATATACGCGGACATACTTCTCTCTCTGGATAAAAATGGTAGCTGTAACAGGTTGAGTAGGCTTGCGATGATGGTTGGTGTGCCCTATGACAGACTAATACGCTACTTAAATGAAATGAAGAAACTAGGGCTAATTAGGTGGGAACCGTACTCAGGGGGGGTTTACCTTACTAATAAGGGCTCAGAAACCCTGGTTAATTCCCAGGGCAATAGGGATAACCTAGTCCTTATTCTTACCGAACTTGTTCAGGGCGTTAAAACCATTACGTAGAATTAAAACATTAGTAACGCCAGCCCTCCTCCTCTCAATAACCCCCTTAGCCTCAAGCTTCTTCACAAGCCTGGACACTTGATACTTACTAAGCCCTAATTCACGCCCTAACTCCGCCTGTGTCATCATACCACCCCTCCTACGTATTATTTGCAGAGCCCTCTTTTCTAGGGTTGATAGGGCAATACTACTTACCGCATTAACACCATCTCCACGGCCATCACTACCCATTACCAAATTGTCCTGGCATCCACCAGCACTCCTATACTTATTGCCCATTAATGAGGAGTAAATAAGTACTGAGGCTAGTATGATAGTATGGCTGTTAGGACCATGCTTAATACTATATCATACGCCAGGACGGGGGGTTGCAAAGGGGGTGTATTGACCCAATAAACCTCATAGAGCCATCAACCTCAACAGCCATTATAGGCACCCTAAGACTTAGGAAGAGGGTGTCGTACAACTTAACGATTAGGTATACGGATAATGCCATGAGGGCAATACCAGTCCATAATTTGTAATTTCTCACGGTGGTCCACTCAGTCATACACATCACTTAGTGTATTTCCCTATAGAAACTACTTAAATTTTCTTCCTTAATGCAGGGTAAGATTTATTGGCTCAACACCATTCCACATTTTAGTGAACGTTTTCATAACATCAACAATGAGTGATTCGGGAAAAACAGTGATCGTAGGCGCACTATTAAGGATCCTTAGTACCAAGGGCCTCCATGCATCACCGTTTAAGGCGCAGAACATGTCACTCAATAGCTACCCGTCCATTGAGGGTGGCGAGATAGCGCTGGCCCAGGCCATGCAGGCCTACGTGGCCGGCCTAATGCCCAGCATCTATCATAACCCAGTCTTAATAAAACCCATGTTAAACGACAAGGCTGAGTATATAATTCTCGGTAAGCCAAGGGCCCAATTATCCTTCAATGAGTACCTTAGTGATAATAATGCTATCCGAAGACTTGCAATAAATGCCATTAAGACCAGTATACATAAGTTAACCGAGGAGTATGACGTAATAATTGGCGAGGGTGCCGGGTCGGCCTATGAACCTAACTTAGCTGGTAAGGACTTGGCTAATTTCAGACCCGCCGAGTGGCTTGGGGCCAATGTATTCGTGGTACTTGACATAGATAGGGGGTGGCTCATTTATTCAGGGGCTTGGCTTAATGAGGTCATTACCGCCGAGGTGGAGGAGGTTAGTTAAGGGTTTCATCATCAATAAGTTTAGAGGTAATGAGAAATTGCTGAACACAGCCATAAAGTGGCTTGAGAGAAAGACGGGAAAACCTGTTCTTGGTGTTATACCCTATGTTGATGATTTGTGGCTATGGCCTGAGGACTCTATGGACCTGAGACCAATTGGTAATGGACCTCTAGACATTGCATTAATAGCCTATCCATACGTCTCGAACTTTAACGACATCTATCCGTTAATTCTTGAGGATGACATTACCGTTAGGATAGTTAGAAGCCCTAGGGAATTAGGCGAACCTCACCTGGTCATATTGCCCGGCTCTAAGAACGTGGTCGCTAGCTTGAGTGGATGAGGAGGGTTGGGCTGGATAGGGCATTAATGAGGATTAAGGGCTCAACTGTTATATTGGGCATATGCGGCGGCTTTCAAGCATTGGGCAAGGTATTAAGTGACCCGTATGGCCTTGAGGCAGGTGTTCCAGGTAATTATCATGGGCTTGGTCTTATTAATGTCAATACTGTCTATGGTGTTGATAAGGTCGTATCATTATCAAGGGCTATTGGATTGAGGGATGGAATAGAGGGCGTTGAGATTAGGGGGGGTTACGAAATACATAGAGGCGTTCCTCAGTACGTTGATGAGAAACCACTAATAATGATCAAGGAAAGGAATGGAAAACCCACGGAGCAAGCAGATGGGGGGGTGTTTAGAGAGAGGGATTTAGTAATTGGGGGGGTAACACTGCATGATTCATTGGGTGACCCTAACTTTAGGAATTTTGTACTTAACATGGCTAGGGAGGTCGCTGGTTTACCTAGGCGTGATTTACGTGGATTATCAAGCATTGAATTATTATTGAGACAAATTGATAATTTTTCTTCGATAATAAAGAACGTATTAGATATTGATTTCATGATCAGTGATGGATAATATGATAATATATTTTCGTTAATTATTGTTATTTTTTGGGGGGGTATGTTTAAAAGCTACCTAAGCCCTGGATCAGCATATGGATAAGTGGCCCGAGAGGAAAGAACCGTACTTTCACCCTGCAGTAATAGAATTCGAGAAGATGGCTTCCGACCAGAGCAAGTACCTGGAATTCCTTAAGGAATGGCTTGCTCACTCATGGAGGTGGGCTAGGGAGGATAAGTATAAACTCGTCTTTAAGGTCCAGGCCGAAATAATAGACGCGTTAAGGGACTTCCTCAACTCAAGGGGGGGCTTTACCGAGGTATTAGCACCAATAATAGGCCCAGTGACTGACCCAGGGATTAGGGGGGGTGCGAAGCAAGCCACCGTGGATTTCTACGGCATGGAGTATAAGGTTATGTCAAGTGCCATACTCTATAAGCAGTACATGGCCGCGTCACTAGGCAAGATCTACTTCCTAAGCCCAAACATTAGGTTTGAACCGAATGATAGCGTCTTCACCGGTAGGCACCTTGTTGAGTTTTACCAACTTGACCTTGAGGTTTACGGCGCCACCTACGACCAGGTAATCGACCTTGCCGAGGACATGATGATATACGTGATTAGGAGGGTTAAGGATAACTACGGTAAGGAACTTGAGACGAAGCTCAATAGGCAGCTCCCAGACTTCAATAAGCCGTTTAAGAGGTATACACATAGGGAGGCTGTGGAGCTCGTTAATGAACTTGGATGTAAGAACCCGCAAAACACCGAGATTAGATGGGAATGCGAGAAGCTCCTGTCCGCTTATCACGATAACCCGCTTTTCATAATTGATTATCCAAAGGGTGCCAGGGGGGGATTCTATGATAGGGAGGACCACAGAGGCCTGGCATACTCAGGGACTTCGACATGCTATACCCGGAGCTTTGGTGAGGCCATTAGCGGTGCTGAGCGTGAGTACGAACCAGTGAGAATAATAGCCAGGATGAGGGAGGGTGGTGAGGACCCAAATAAGTATAGGTGGTACCTGGAGATGCTTAGGGAATTATACCCACTGAAGACCGCGGGCTTCGGTATTGGCGTGGAGAGACTGACAAGGTATGTATGCGGCTTGAGGGCTGTTTGGGAGGCTAGGCCTTACCCAAAGGTTGCTGGTATTGGGCCGGCGCCGTGAACTTCACACCCTATAAATTCTAAATAATTAGTTGTTACCTCCGTGCTGGGCTTTGGCGTAATACTTTATAAACTAAGTAATTCGTACTAAGTAATGCAGGAGCTAACCTTCACAACGTCGGTTGTCGGCAGCTTCCCAAGGCCCAGGTGGTTGATAGAGGCCTTTGATAGGTATAATAAGGGTGAGATTAGTAAGGAGGAGCTTGATGAGTACTTGGATGATGCTGTTAAGTTGACGGTTAAGGAGGAGGAGCTCGCCGGTTTAGACGTCATAACTGATGGGGGGGAGCAGAGGAGGACTAGCTTCGTGGCGTTCGTCGGCCAGAAAATACCTGGGTTTAAGTTGATTTACGTGACGGACATCAATCCAAAGGCGATAGATATAATGAAGCAGTATAAGGCTCAGTTGACCTACTGGAGGGCTGTGGCTGTTGAGCAGATTAGGGATGCGGTGATAGCGCTTGATGAGTTCAGGTTCACGAGGTCAGTCACAGAGAGGAGAATTAAGGTCACGCTGCCAAGCCCGTACTTGATCATGTGGGAGACCTGGGACGCGAAGTACTCAAGGCAGGTATACCCGCAGCCTGAGGATCTTGCTAAGGACTACAGTAAGGTGCTTAGGCAGGAGATAATTAGGCTCAGGGACGCCGGTGTAGATTTCATACAACTTGATGAGCCAATGCTTGGTGACTTAATAGAGGCCAGGGAGAACGAGCCTGACAGGTATAGGAAGGTCATTGAGGCGATACATGGGCAGAAGTACAGGGGGTTTAAGAACGAGATTTACCTGGCCAGGGACCTAATAAATGAGACGGTAAAGGGGATTGACGGTGTTAGGATCGGCATGCACATGGATAGGTGGCCAAACCCAGACTCGCCATTCTATGGCATAGGCTTTGAGAGACTGGCGCCTGAGGTCTATGACATAAAGGTTAGGCAGTACGTACTTGAGTATGCAAGCCCAGGCAGTGGCGACCCGGCGGTCTTCGCTAAGGACCTGCCCAGCGATAAGGAGCTTGGGCTCGGCGTCATTGACGTTAGGAACCCGCAGGTTGAGGATCCGCAAACCGTGGTGCAGAGGGTTGAGAGGGTTGTGAGGGTTCTTGACCCGAGGAGGATTTGGCTGAACCCAGATTGTGGGTTTGCGCCTGGTATGTATAGGAAGTTTGAGAGGAGGATAGCCTTCTCCAAGATACGCTCAATGACCGAGGCGGCAAAGATTTTAAGGAGTAAGTACGGCGAGAAGTGAGGTAGTTCCTTAAGTGATGAGTACGGACCGGCTCGATAAAAATGAAGAGTGCTATCCTTGCTGATCAGTTAGGATACCCATCGTCACCCATCAGTTCCCAATTCATCATCACTAATTACCCAACACCGTAAGGGCTATAAGTGGTTTTTACGCATTAATTACTGCACTGGTGATCAGTGAGCCACTTGCCCCCCCCACTGAGCGCGTGATGATAGAGGTGATTGAGTGAAAGGTTATTATAGTGATTATGCGTTGATTATCCGTGCCTGGAGCCCTAATAGATATTCTAAACATGACTGGGCAATTAATAGCGATACTTAACCCAATAGGTGCGATACCAACACTCTCCATATACATAATAAACATGGAACCAGAACAACTAAGGAGGGTCTACCAACTAGTTGGCATTAGCGTACCCTTACTAATGGTGATATTCGCGGTCGGCGGCAGGTACATACTACAGGCCTTCGGCGTAAACCTCGACGCCTTCAGGATAGCAGGCGGTGTGTTACTCATGGGCATAGCCATGGAGACCCTCATGGCCGGTGGACCCAGGGCGGTCAGCACCGTCAAGGAGCCTGAGGAGTTCGTGCTCGTGCCAATAGTTACACCGCTTCTCGTTGGTCCGGGCACAATAACAGAGCTAATACTCTTCTCAGCACTATACCCAATTTACGAGGTCATAATAGCGTCACTACTAAGCTCAGCATTCACGTACGCCATAATTAGGTTCTCACAACCACTACTGAAGAGACTAGGTAGTAACACACTTAAGGTCCTTGGCAGGTTCATGAGCCTAATAATAGCCGCACTAGCCATAGGGATGATACTAACCGGCGTAACGAACTACATAGAATCATTAAGTACTGCCTAGATTTGCCCGTTCTTATTTTGGCCGGATATATCTGCTCAACTTGTTGAGAGGTCTGTAACGCATTATATACTGTAAAATCAAGCGCATACACTGTGCACAGGCATTAATTATTTCCTTAGGAAATCATAGAAGCGTTCTAGATAAATATTCATTATGACTGCTTCTTTCCGTACAATTTATAAGCCCTCACTATACTCGCCACCTGAAAGACCTTGAAAGCTATTTCGGAGTTATCCTCCCACCACCAACGCTTCGCAATCTCAATGACCCTCTCAAGCTCCTCAATACTCATTTGATCAGGGTCCTTGGAGAACACGGACTTAATGAACTCAAGCTCCTCCTTACTAATTGGGTTAGCTCTGACCATACCGACGACCCTACTAACCTCATTAGTCAACACCCTAACCTCATCCTGCGAGAACAAGCCCTTAAGCCCCCCCATGTACTCAATAAGGAGTGAATTAACATTTACAACAGCCGACTTAAGCCCACTCTCTAAATTACTCATTCTATTTTCCAGATTGTTCATTCTATTCTCTAACCTAGTCTCTACCTCCTTAATCCTATTGCTCAATCTCTCCTCCAAATCCCTAAACCTCCAATCAATGCCCTCGAACTTCCTGCCCAGCCAATACGTGAATGCCGCCAGGTAGGCTATTATCGTGATCAACAGACCAATCACGTAAATAAACTCATCCACAGTAACCACTTAGCAATAAGTTATTAATAAACTCTATTTAGGCCCCTGAGAAACCCATAACAAGACTTTTGAACCTAAATTAAGAAACCAACCCGATGAGCGAGCCAGTGCCAATACATGCCGAGGGAATATTCACGATGGGCATTGATGGCGGTGTTTGGGAAGATTTAATCTTTGAATATTTAGATAAGGATCATTATTACAAGAACCTACTTAAGGATAGGGAGGGATTACTTAATGAATTGAGGACTATCACGGGGGGGAATATGCAGGGCTTCCTGGACGAGGAGACTATTAAGATTAATGGTGAGATTGTTAGGGCTAGGGTGGTTGATGTTAGTCTCGGCTTTAGGGGGGGCTCTTTCGATAAGCCGTATCTCGAGTTTTATATTTACTTCAAGGGCAATTTAAAGAAAGGTATTAACAAATATGAGGATTATTATGAGGAGGAGGTTGCCGAGTATGACTATGAGATTGTTTGGCTCTTCCCACCCGGCTTCAGGATTATTGAGTATGAATTCGCCGGCGAGGGCTCCATACTGGGTAATGGGAACATACTGAGGTTGACGGTTAAGAAGGGCCTTAGGGTTGGCAACTACGAGAGTATAACGTTTGAAGTTCCTTAAGTTTGTTATCCTAACAACGGCTTTTCAGGTATTGTCCACCAACCATTCATCTTTTTGATTACTCCTTCGTTAATAGCCTTCCTGAAGATTTCCCTCAGTTTCTCAAAGGTTCCATCATCATATAATACAACGCCGTAGTCCAGGGCATCATAGAGCGAGATTGAGCCCCTATTCACCAGCCTCTTAACCTCATCAAGCGTGTATGGGAAAACCTCAAGGGCTATTCTCGAGTCCCAGCAAACCGTGAATTCACGAATCCTATCAAGGAAGTCCTTACCCGAGTTTGGGACAATGATTAGTAAGTCAACATCACTATCAACTAGCCAGTCACCCCCCCTTACACGTGACCCAAACAGTACGACTGAGTTGATGCTAAAGCCACGATTAATTAGGCACTGAACGTACCTCCTCAACTCACTAATAATTTCTTCACCCATTCAATCACCCGAGAAGCAGACTCAACACAATGCTGAGCCTCCCTCTTTGAGTAGACTTCGCTGGGCACGCCATTGGCTGCATCGGGATAACGAGCGACCAGGTAATGAGGATTTAAATCTCTTAAATAATCAATCACCTCATCAACAGGTATACCACTGCTCCTTAATCTTTCAGCCAACTCCAGTAGATGGGTCTTTGGTGGTAATAGCCTTAGTCTCACTATGATTAATGCTTTTAACGCCTTCTCCGCAGCTTGATGCGAGTGAAACGCTGCATAATTGAGGTATCCAATCTCAAGTAAATGGCGCGCTAATTCGAGTTCTCTAATCGCTTCCCTTAACCATTGCTCTGCCTCCTCACGCATTTTCCTGACCCTTACCTCTGGAGTACTTTATATCCTTAAAATGATTTATATCATCATAATTATGCGGAATCTTCATAACGTTAAATACTTACTTAACTCATCGTTATTATTTATTATATTTCTTAGTTGTTCATGGTCCTTTATTGGTCTCGCCGCAATTATTTTGGTCAATATTTTCCTGTTCATGTGAGGAACGTACTTAAGAAGTCTCTTTGGTGCCTCATTAACGCTAACTGGGTATGGTACACCGATCACAGATCTGAAGCCGTGCTCCGATACGACAACGTCAATCCACCTCCCAAGCTCTATCTTGGCGGGTATATAAATTAACAGTGGGTATGAACCGACTTGTCTCGCGTATGTCCCATTTCCATAGTGAACCTCCGTGAATACCCTCCTCAGTATTGTACCCTTAGGCACGACTCTCCCAAGCATTTCATGGTCGAAGTACCTCCTGACCCAGTACTTAAAGGCTAGAAAGTACTTCCTATGGTCCTTCAGTAATTGCCGGATGTCCTCTGCCTGGCTCCATAGTGGTGTTGGTGGTAGTACAAGGACCTGCCTAATGTTAACCCTCCTGACCCAAATATCATCATTCAATAACCTCCTAAGAAATTCAATATTCAATCTAAAGGTCTCCCTTGTCTCGCCGGGCAACCCAACGACGAAGTTAATGCCAGGCAGTAGCTCAGGCATTCCATTCCAACCCCCCCTAACCCTACCCAACTCACTAATTGTCTTAATTGCGAAGTAAGCCTCGTCAGGCATCACCTTGAGGTTATTCAACTTAACAACCCTCGGATCCGCAGTCTCAATGCCCATCGCAGCCACATCACCGGGCGTGTGGTACTTCATTAGTATCTTCGTAACCTCAATACTCTCCTTGGGCCAGTGATAGATAGTGCCTGGATTGACATTATCAATATGCAGCGTCTCCAGTTCGGGTGCCACGTTTCTAATGCCAACGAGCAATCCCTCAATAGCCCCCCCTGGGTTAGGCCTTGGGAAGTCCAGTTTGCCTGTGTCGTGGGCCATGTAGGTGTAGAAGTCGGCCTGCCTACCAAGCCTAAAGTGCTAACCCCGAGGCTATATAATGCCTCAACCTCCTCAACAATTGCCTTAGTCTCCCTATACTTAACTGGGCCATACCTAACAGTGGCGCAGAAGGAACAGCCGCCAGTGATGTACCTTGGGCAGGACTTATACGTCTCAAGCTCGATGATCAGGTTCTTGCCGTAATTGGGGGGGTGTTGAGTGACTACTCGGGCGCCAAGCACGGCGAATTTATTAATTAGCCCGTAGTCAACGTGCATTAACGCAGGTGAGACCTTCGATGATTGGTAGCTATTCCTCAGTAATTCATAAACGACCAGGTCCACATCACCCGTGACCACTAAATCATAATACCTCTGAAACCTACTCCTAGGAATAGCTATTGTACCACCTGCTGAACCATAGCCAAACCTGGCCACTGGGCCTCCGAGGATCTTTATGGGCTTAGTAATTATGTTGGTGATTCTTTCAATTTCCTCAAGCCTTATGGGCTCGCCCCCCCAAGGTACTTACCAGGTGTTACAATGCCGGCAATGACAATGAGTACCCTGGCCTCATTGGCAATCCTAACAAAGCCTGCCCAATCGCCCCCCCTGGCCTGGTCTATCGTGAAGTACCTAACATCGATGGACCTATCCACACTCCACACTGCGCCAGCGACATAACGCGGATAAACATCTAAGTAGGGCGGTACACCAAGCCCTGCCGGCTCATCCGTATACCCATCAAGTATTACTACCCTATCCATGCCTCACTAAATCATGGCTTAAGACCCCCCCTTTATACTTTTCATGAAACCTTCAATGACCTCAACATACTCCGAATCACCGAATATACTCGTCTGCTCATCAATGACCTGCCTCATGTACTCATCAAACGTCTTGCTCATGTAGTCATAAACCCTCTCAACCTTCTCCCTAAACCTCTCATTACTGATTGGGTATGCCCTAAGGCCGACCCTGCCAAGGGCACTTCGTATGATCATCCAGTGGGCAATGACCTCCTTACTATATAATTTCGACACCTCACCCCCCCAACCCAGTAACTTGTTATGGAGCCAATAAATCTCCCTGGCGAAGTTCTTGGTTATCACAGCTAGGAACTATCCTCCCTACTCCTTATGGCCTCCCTGCACGCATTAACATTGCTAGGTACTTGCGTAGTTCATTGTATAGTTCCTCACGATCACTATACACCGATAAATTCGTTATAGCCATTACGAACTCCTTATCCCTGAGAAAGGCATCGCAGTCCTCATTAACGTATAGCCATAATGCCGTTGCCACACTATCGAGAATGCCCCCCCTGAAGAACCTCTCCTCAAGCTCCCTTAAGTCACCCTCGAACCTATTACCTAAATACTCACCGTCCAGTAACGCCTTGAGTCTCTTGAAATCAACTATCCCAGCGAACACTAACTCGCCATTAATGAAGATGCTCGGCACGGACCTGACGCCCCCCCTCTCCATGGCCGTGTATGGATCCCTGGACGTATCTATCACCCTAACCCTATCCAGGTAACCCCCCCACTGCTTCAATAACCTAATTAACGTGTGGCAAGTACTGCATGTCGGGTGTATGAATACCTCAATGTTTTGGGTGTTCACAGTTCCGTGGTCAATTAAGCCTTGTTTTTAAGGTAATTGCGGTTTTTACTGAATTTTTCAGCCTGTCGCATTTATGCCGAGCTTATTGAGCAATGACGTTGCATTACTGATTAGGTAGGTTCCATCTTGGACACTGGTTGCCTGTAATACCTGTGTCATGTTTATAGTTATCTGTTGCCCATTAATGTTAGATGAACCATACATACTTAATTCTATTAGGAGTGGTATCCCATCCTGTGTCATGCATACTTCGCCTATTATATTTATTGGTAATGAACCAAGGCCGGCTTCTATCGCAATGGGCATTATGGAACCTAGTGTTGTTGAGTTTCTTGATATGTAGCAATAGGCATTATAGCCAAGTAATTTTTGCGTGCCTGCGTATGTGAATTTTGAGTAATTGATAATGGGTAACATAAGACTTACCAGGTTAAAGGTTTGATTAATTGGGGAACAACCGGCGCTTGTGGGTCCAGCCGTGCAAAATATTGTTGTTCCATTACTTAATTTCGCGGTTACCATGTAAGCACCCATTTGCGGATAGCTTGACGAAATGACAAAGATGTACCTGTCAGTGGTTCCTTTTTGACTATATGTAAGGATGCCATTTTCCGTACTATTTTGATTTAATATGTTATAGTAAATGTAATAACTATAGCTGGCTGTGTAGGTGTTGTTACTTGTTCGTGCAAGCAATTCATTTAGACTTGGATGCATTTGAAGTACTACGACGATACCTATTATCACTATGGCCACCGCTATCACGGCTATTATTACGTACTTCATATTCATAACTAATGACCATAGCTTTCCAAACATGCCTATTAATAAATATTTACTATAATGTAATGTCGCCTTATGGCGCTCAGGTATTGCATTAAAACTTACACTGTACTCAGTGGTATACTAATAAGCAAAAACTATTATAATATTGAGCCATTAATGCTTAGTGGCCGACATATTCTACGATATTTACTATAAACGATTAATCGAACTTAACGGAGCTCACGGTATGAGGAGGATTAATGCAGCACATGATATGTTGAGTAGGATAATCAATGCCAGTGATATTAAGGATCTCTGGAAACCCCCCCTCCCAGTACTTAATAGGGCCAGTGATGCTAAGGCTGTCGCTGTTGATGGTGGTGTTAGGGAGCTTGAGCTTAGGGATGGGAGCGCCATAGTAATTGCGAGGGCTATTGCGGTTAATAATGCCGGTGAACAACCGACCAGAGATGTCATTGTGAATTGGGTACCAGTATTCACGCCATCTATTAAGTGGGTATTATTGTCGTACATAGAGAGCGAGGTTGCATTAAGGGCAATAACTGGTGGTAGGTACAGCTTTCTATTGCTGGATGGTAGTTTATACGCTAAGGTTACGGCATTGATTCACGAACTCATCTTAACCAAGGGATTCCTGGATCTCTATTACATACCTGAGGTAATAAGGGCCTTAGAAAGTCTGTATAATTTGCTTGACAGGGCTAGGGAACTAGGTGTTAATATTATTTTTGTAGCTAAGGACTCCAAGTTGAAGATCTTTAAGGACTACATATTGTTTAAGGCCCTTAAGGAAATCATACTTAGTGATGCGCCTTTTATCAATGTTAGTAAGGAGTTACTTGATGTACTTAATAGGGGGGGTATTGATTGGTATAGCATTGTCTGGATCAGGAATTATAGGAATAAGTTATTGTCATTGGCCAAGAACTATAATGGTGTTCATAAGGACCTGATTAGGATTGGCATTAGGATGGTGCTTAGTCAGTCGATATCTGATGTGATACTTCTGGAGGAATTGGCTAGGGGGGGGCAGGGTATCAGGATTGGAACGACTAGAAGGCTATTGATTGGTGCCATGGATGCGTACCTAAACCATAAGTCATTGACTCAGGTGGATAATCTCCTTAAGTTCATTAAGGATAGGATTGAGGATAGTGAGGGGGGGTTAAGGACTGTTGATGATTACGGTAACCTAGACATCGCCGATGAACTTAACAGGGTTAGGAGGGTATTGGTGAATTTTCCGAGGATAGTGATGACGTATGTTAAGTTCCATGAAAGCGATAGTCCAATTACGGTCGAGATACCGTATTATGACTGGCCAATGTTTAATCAGGGAGTTCCCTGGAAATTATTTTATGATAAAATAGACATTAATGATCACTTAAACTTATTAATGAGTATGTATAGAGATCCAATACATTATAATAAATTGCTTTGGCTTGCCCATGAGTATGCCAATTTCGGTGAGGATCAATTCCTTGAGTATGTAATGGCAGCTGTAAATAAGTTAAAGATACAAACAAAGAGGAGGTTTGGTATGGCGTTTAATATTGATTTAAATCCTCAGCCCGAGGAGGCCCAGGATTAATCGTCTATTGCCTTAGAAATGAATAAGGTATCTGATTACTCCCCCCCTATAGCCCGCAAGTCTTATGATGTCTATCTCAACATAGCTTACGTACTTAAATGCTATAATTTTAAGGAAGTTCTTAATACCATTCACATGGATATAGACTGAGTATATCACGTTGCCTTTATTCTCCATGGCCGTGCCGTCAATCTCGTTACTGAGTAGGTCTGGTAATTCAAGTTCGTTGTATTGCCATGGATCGGCATCAAGCCTTATTGCATATAATTTCTCAATTGTTTTTCTACCAAGCTTTAACTCATTTATCTTATTCATTATGACCTTCTCATCAACATTGAGCGGCAAGGTTAGGTATGTTATTTCCTCATTAACAAAGAACTTGTGCGGAGGCACCCTAAATGAATTAACCTCCACACCATCTATGGTTTCTTTAACCTTCACTGATTGTCTTAAGTATTCAGGAATTGAAGATGACATCGCCTTCAAAGGGAGGACTAAGTAGGCTAGATTAAAAAGCTATCTTTATCGTGTCTCATCTACGAATAATGGCCTAATTAATGTGATCTCAACCTCATCACCCTCATCAAAACCCTCCCTATTCTCAGGAACAACAAGGATACCATTACCCCCCCTAACCAAAGTACTAAGTATGCCACTACCCGTCAATGCCAATGGCTCAACATAGACCCT
Source organism: Vulcanisaeta distributa JCM 11216 (assembly GCF_001315985.1). GTDB lineage: Archaea > Thermoproteota > Thermoprotei > Thermoproteales > Thermocladiaceae > Vulcanisaeta > Vulcanisaeta distributa_E. The sequence goes on along the minus strand of NZ_BBBI01000004.1, from coordinate 90,245 downwards.
ACCATCCCTACCCAGGTAAACCCTAACCCTAACGAAAGACCTAGTATTAACGGGAGTTGAAACCCTCCTAGTTAGGACCCCCCCCTTAATGACTGGTTTGGGATCATCAATGGCACCCATCATGTGCAGCAAAATAGGCCTTACCAATACATCAAAACCAGTTGCCGCAGCCACGGGAAAACCACTAAGCATGAAGATGGGCTTACCATTAACCACTGCTATACTATTTGGTCTTCCAGGCCTGATTGAAAGTCCATGGTTTAAATACTCAGGGTTTAACCTTGACACGGCCCTTATGGTATAATCGACCTTACCCACGGATACTCCGCCCGTCGTAATTACAGCATCATAATCCTTAAGGGCGTTACCCACAGTACTCGCAATCCCATCCTCATTATCACCAACAATGCCCAAGTAATTCGGTTCACAACCAAGGGATTTAAGTAACCCCCCCTCAATCACAAACCTTGAACTATTAATCACCCTGCCAGGCGGTGGCCCATTAACCGGTACATCCGTTACCTCCATGAGCTCATTGCCGGTACTTATTATTGCAACCCTCGGTGAGAACACCTTAACCCTGTAAACACCCATTGACGCCAGCACCCCCCCTAAATCCCAGGAAGAATCTTCATCCCCCCCCTCCTATACATCACCTCATTTGCCCTAACATCCTCCCCCCCCTCCTTGATACGTTACCCATGGGTGGTACGGGCCTCAGCACTTCAACGTAATCGCCAGACCTTCGTGTATCTTCGTACATGACCACGGCATCCGCGTTGATGGGTAATGGAGCGCCTGTGCTTATCTCAACTGCCTCACCTGGATTTAATGAGTACTTACCTGGGTCATCACCGACGGCCATGAATCCCACGACCCTAAGCGTTATTGGGTTTGTTGGCGAGGCACCAAACGTATCCGCACTCCTCACGGCGTATCCATCAACTGCAGACCTGTTGAATCCGGGTACGTCAAACCTAGCCGTTATATCCTCGGCAATGTACTTATTCAGCGACTCGCTTAGGGTTACCTCGATTATCCTGGGTACATGCCTAATGTACTTAATGGCCTCATTAAGTACCTGGTCTATGGTCTTCGTAGCCTTGAATCCCATGCTAAGGCCCTAGTGCTTTTTATGGCATTTAACTTTAATCAGGTTATTAAAATGGCTTAAAAATGAGGGTTATGCAATAATTACGTGAGCTCCACTTACCTAAGGATGCCGCCTAGGATTAAGGTTCTCGAGGCCCTTGGGGCCCTTGCTGATGGTAGGGTTGAGGTGATTAATGATAAGGAGGCAGTGGTTAAGTCCTCAGATGGTACGAGGATGTATAAGGTCTATGTGGATGTTTCCAAGAGGGAGGTTGATAGTACGGATAATGGAACCGTGCATAGGGGCTACATTGGTTACCCAATAATCTCGTTCCTAATGCTTAAGAAGTTATTGCCGATTAATGAGGAGCTGATGCAGTCATTGAAGGGCATACCCTGGAGAAGGTTAAATGAGGAGTATAGGAGCTACGCCAGGGTTATGGAAGTGATAATTAAGGATAAAGGGCTGAATGAAAACGAGGTGAATAAGTACATTGACCAGGTATTATCAGTGCTGAGGCGCATGAACCTAAAGCGGGCTCAAAAGTACAACGAGGTTATTGAGGAGTAAGAAGGGATGATGGACTTCGGCTTTCACTGCATTGGGCCGTAGATCCTGAATGGGCACTTACCGTTAAACTCACATACGGCGCATTTACCAATTGATGGCGCAGCCCTAGGTTCCCTACGCATTAGCCAATAATCAAGGGCCCACCTAAGGTGCGCCTCTATTGACCTGTCGAATTCGTTAATGTACATTGTGTAGTCCCTAAACCTGACCTTGGCCGGCAACTCCACGGCACTCATTAGGTACTTAATTGCGTTGGAAAATATATCCCTACGTAGTTTCTCCGTAATACCCACATCACGCTTCATCTTCACCACCATAACGAGAGGATCAACGCCTAAGCCCAGCTTGTTAATTAAGTATGCATACAACTGCGCCTGCACATACTCACTATCAAATAACCTGTCCAACCACCTATTACTCGTCTTTAACTCAATGACAGCCTTGGCAACACCCCTCATAAACACTACGGCATCTGGTATGCCAATTACGTTAATTCCGCCTATATTAATCATTAATGGTAACGTCGCAACTACAAACTCATTACTCTTGACAGCATTAATGAACTCCTCCTCATTAACTCTCCTACCCTGAATACCTCGTCATGAATTAATATGCCTGTTTCCATGCTGGAGTTTGAACTCTGCCCTCAATTATTGACAAATGTAACTTGTATTCACAATAAAGTTGTTGGGCTATTTCAGAGACGGTTACGCGATCCCGACCAAACCTAATAACCGAATTACTCACAAAGATACGCTAATTCATTCCCTAATCATTAATAAGAATAATGCATATAATTAATTAAATTGATTTAATTGCCTAATCCTTAACGGCTATAACGGATATCTCCACCAAAGCACCACTGGGTAAATTACTCACCTCAACAGTAATACGTGCCGGCGGGCTTTCCCTGAAGTACCTTGAATAAACCTCATTAAATTCTGAGAACTTGCTCAAGTCCTTGAGTGCTACAAAGACCCAAGCAACGTTACTCAACGAGTAACCGGCGGCCTCGAGAATGGCCTTAATATTCTCGAGAACCCTCTCAGTTTGTTCCTTAATGCCGCCCTTGACTAACTGCCCCGTGGATGGATCAATGGGTATCTGCCCACTGACGAATAGGAAGTTGCCAACCTGCACGGCCTGTGAGTATGGGCCTATTGGTTTAGGCGCCTTCTCCGTAAATACCGTTGCCCTGGGCATTATTAAGGATTAATGCCACGTACTTTAAAGCATTATGGTTTCTCAATATTGAAGTTAAAGCCGAGCTCCCTAAGCCTATTGATGACCTTACCTGCGGCATCCTCCTCAGGCGGTAGTTCCACGATGAATGAGACCTCTGCGTAGCCTGGCGTTATTGTTGGGTCGAACCTCTCATGGAAAACATCAAGCACGTTAACCCCCCCTAGTTCGCCTAGGGTTGTCGTGACCTTACCAAGCATGCCCGGCCTATCCGGCAATAAACCACTTATCTTTACAATCCTGCCCTCGAGGGCCAACGCCTTACTAATTACCCTGAACAGCATACTCATGTCAATATTGCCACCACTTACAACAGCAACCACATTACCACTAACCTTAACCTTATTACTTATCAGGGCAGCCACACTGGCGGCGCCGGCGCCTCCGCTATGACCTTCACGCTCTCGGCTATGGTGAGTATTGCCTTAGCAATTTCTAGGTCATTTACCAGGACTATATCATCGAGCAATTCACTCATTAATTTGAAGGTTAGGTCACCAATCCTCTTAACGGCTATGCCATCAGCTATTGTATCAACTCTCTCCACGGTAACTATCTTACCACTTTTAAGGCTTAGGTAGGCCCCCCCTGGCGCACCCTCGCTCTGTACCCCCCCGATAACCCTAACCTTGGGATTAACGGTCTTAATCACGGATGCAATACCTGAAATTAAGCCTCCACCGCCAATTGGTACAATTACGTAGTCGATATTATTAAGGTCCTCAAGTATTTCAAAGCCTATAGTTCCTTGACCAGCTATTACATCAGGGTCGTTATAGGCATGTACATAGTAAGCCCCTAATTCCTTCGCCAACTTTGTGGCGTAATCCTCAGCCTCGCTATATGATTCTCCATGAAGTATCACGTCAGCTCCATACTTCCTGGTCCTCGCTATCTTAATCCAGGGGGGGTGTACTGTGGCATGACCACCGTTGCCTTAATACCAACTAAACTTGCTGAGTATGCCACGCCCTGTGCATGGTTACCCGCTGATGCTGTTACAACATGCCCAGCACCAAGCCTATTAGCAATATTGTTAATTGCGAAATAGGCGCCCCTAACCTTAAATGACCCGGTTTTCTGAAGGGCCTCGAGTTTTAACCAAACATTTGCACCAGCTATACCGCTTAATGTCTCGGATCTTATCAACGGCGTTCTATGTATAAGGCCCCCCCTTGCCTGTGCGTCCTTAATTACCTTCAGCGCCTCAAGAGATCTCTCGTATATTTCACGTGGTGTTGTCATCTCTTGTCAATACGTTAATCATCTATATTAACCTTACCTACCTTAACCTGAACCCTTAAATGACCCCCCCCGAACAAAACCCCCCCAGTAATGGTTAAGTTAAGTAATGATGCTCTAAGGAGGATTATTTTTACGAACCTAGGTATTGAGGATGGAGACGTCATAATTGGTCCTAGGGTTGGCGAGGACGCGGCAATAGTGAAGGTTGGCAATAAGTACATGGCCGTACACACTGACCCAATAACGGGCGCTGCCGAGGGCATTGGCTGGTTTGCGATAAATATCGTGGCAAATGACATAGCGGTTAGGGGGGGTATTAAGCCAAGGTGGTTTCTCCTGACCTTGTTATTACCGCGTGATGTTGATGAGGATGGTATTAAGGCAATAATGTCTGATGTTAATAAGGCACTCAGTGAACTGGGTGGTTCATTAATTGGAGGTCACACTGAGTATACACCGGGTATTGATAGGGTTATTGCATCAACCATGGCCATCGGCATTGGCGATCGCTATGTAACAACCTCAGGGGCTAAACCAGGTGATTTGGTCCTTGTTACTAAGTACGTGGCTTTAGAGGGAACGGCTGTGCTGGCCAGTGATTTTACGGATGAATTATTAAGTAGGGGTGTTCCCAAGGAGGTTATTTATAGAGCAAGGAATTTACTTAGGGAGATAAGTATTGTTAAGGAGGCCCTTGAGCTAGCCGATATTGCGAATTCAATGCATGACCCAACCGAGGGCGGTTTACTTCAGGGATTACTTGAGGTTGCCGAGGCCAGTAATGTGCGGTTAAAGATTGATGTGGATAAAATACCCATATTACCGGAGACCAAACAAATATTTAATGCATTGGGTATTGATCCCCTTAAATCCCTAAGTTCCGGAATGCTTATAGCCACTATACCGAGAGAGCGAATGCAAGATGCAATTAGTAGGCTAGGTAGATTAGGTGTTAATTATTCGGTAATTGGTGAGGTTATGAATGGAGAACCTGGTGTTGAATTGGTTAGTGGTGGCGAGGTAGTGGGGGGGAAAGTTCGTGGATTCATTACTGATGAGGTTATGAAATTGTGGCATGGGAGGTACGGCAAGTAAATACACCACTGTTGAGTTTCATATTTAAATATATGAATATAATGTACATACCAATATGGAGATCTCCACGCCACCCAATTGGGACGTGGCAATAAATAGGGCGAAGGCTGCTAATGTAATCGTCTTTGAAATACTAAGGAAGTACCCATACCTAATGGATCTGGCAAAGGAACTTAGGAAGGCAAAGGAGGAAGTTATTAGAAACTTTGATTATTACATAGAACTGACCAGGAAATCCGTGGAGGGATTAGGCGGTAGGTTCTACCTCGCCGAGACGCCTGAGGAGGCTAGGGAAATCGTGGGTAAGATAGTGGGTAACGGCAAGGTTATTGTCATGAGTAAGAATAACGTGGCCACGGAGACGGAGCTTAGGCCATACCTTGAGAAGTTGGGTAATGAGGTTTGGGAGACTGACCTTGGGGAATTCCTGGTGCAAATAGCCAATGAGGAACCAAGCCACATACTGGCGCCTGCCCTTCACATGACTAAGGAGAGAATTGCTCAAATAATGAAGGAGAAGCTCGGAATCGACGTACAGCCAGACCCAGTCGCCATTGCCCAGAGGGCCAGGGAATTCCTTAGGGACAAGTTCTTCAGGGCTAATGTGGGCATTACCGGGGCCAATGCCATAGCGGCCGACACGGGCGCGGTATTACTTGTCGAGAATGAGGGTAACATAAGAATGACCAGTGTACTTCCTCCGGTACATATTGTGTATGACGGTATCGAGAAGATCGTGCCCACACTATACCATGCAATGGTCGAGACCCTCGTGCAGGCGGCGTATGCGGGGCTTTACCCACCAACATACGTGAACCTAACCGCCGGACCTAGCAGTACTGCCGATGTTGAGTTGTACAGGGTATCACCTGCCCAGGGACCTAAGGAGTTCCACATGGTACTTGTGGACAATGGGAGGAGAAAAGCCGCAAAGGATCCAGTGCTTTGGGAAATACTGCTCTGCATAAGGTGTGGCAGGTGCAGCATGCACTGCCCAACCTACTGGGCCATAGGTCCAAGGTTCGGTAAGCCACCGTACACGGGGCCTATGGGTATCCCATGGACAGCCGTGACTAGGGGGGGCATAATGGAGGCAGGACCAGCCGCGATGCTCTGCACCCACTCTGGTAATTGTAAGGAGGTATGCCCAATGGGCATTGACCTACCTAAGTTAATATTGTATGTTAAGAATGAATATCTAAAACAAATAATGAGGAAATAATCATTTGAGATCTTTCAACTTTAAAGTAACGCAATTATTATTAATATTATCAGTATCGCCACGGCCAGCGTAACCAGAATCATCTCAAGGTAAGTCCTTAAGTAGCCTCTCTGTATCGTCCTTATGTACCTCGACAATGCGGTTGTTGCGTCTGGTATAATGAAGTTGAAGAATATATCAATGCCCCTGTAAATGTAGAATGCGGCAAGCGTTAGTATAGAGCCAAAGCCCGCTAAAACCACATCCATAAAGGCTTGTATATAATACCTCCTCTCGAAGATCTTCGTTATTAATCCTAAATTACCAACCTAGGCCTTATCAGCGCGACTACGAATATTACCCACAAGACAATACCTATGGCAATAACCACAGGATCTTTACCCGCCTCAATGATTATGTTTGGCGTTAATACAAAGGGTATTGCCAGGGCCGCCAGTGCCGCAGTACCTGTTATTACGTAGGCAGCAACCATCAATGGGTACTTCCCATGCTCCTCATGAACATGCGGCACCTCACCCTTAATAAAGTTTAGGGATGTGAACCTCGCCAGGAAAGCCACGTAGGCCAGGCTAGCCAGTAGCATTAGTATGTACGCGCCGTAGCCAACCACGGATATAGTCTCCGTAGCCACCTCATCCATAGCTGCGTGTATCCAATAACCAGCTAGTGGTGGCACACCGCCAAGGGATATGGCTGCGGCTAACGTGGCGTAGAACGCAAGCTTCATTCTCCTGCCCAACTCTAGGTTACCCATGTTGAACCTCGTGTGTGTTACGTGTATTAAATGCCCACTCACTAGGAATAACGTCGCCTTTGATAACGCATGGACTATTAAGTATGAGAATGCTACTAGAACCGCTAAAGGCACTACGTATTGACCAATGTTTATTGTTGCAAATGGTGATTGTGGTATAAACGGCGTTAATGCGGTCACGCCCATCATGAAGCCTAGTGAGGACATTGTGGATCCCGCCAGGATAACCTTCCTCTCATCAATCATCATCGCAAACAACGCGCCGAGTAAGGCCGTTAGGAGTCCTACGTAGACCGTCACTAGGTACATGATCTCAACGCCTGGGTAGGTGATAACGCCAGCTGCGTAGAGGGACTCGGTTAATCTCATGAATATGTAAACGCCTGCTGCGACCATCGTTGCCGAGTGAAGTAATGCTGAGACTGATGTTGGGCCTGTCATTGCTGTGAGCAACCAATCATTGAATGGAACTTGAGCGCTCTTGGTGTACGGACCAAACATAAAAGCTAGTAGTAGGGCTACGGTACCACCAATGCCGAGTGTTGATATTACATGTGACCAGTTTATGGCTGAGACACCACTTACCGGCGTTAGTATTAGGGAACCACCCAGTATACCTATTGCGGCTATTGCGCCGAGCATCGGCATGTCGCCGAACCTTATTGTGGCTATTGCCCTATAGGCTGCATATGACGGTGTTGTCCAGGCCGGCTTATCGAGAATTAATTTCTCACCAAATCTACCAACGTAGGATAACTCATCATCATCCTTATACCAATGCCCTATCAATGCCCATGAACTAAAGCCAAGTCCTTCCCATCCAATAAACATGAACAATAAGTCATTAGCATACACAGTAAGTAACATGGATGCAGCAAAGAGATTATAGAAGAACCAGAACCAACCAAGTCTGTAATCATTGGCTAGGTAATCAAGACTGTAAATGCCGATTATGAAGCCAGCCAGGCCGTTAGTAGGCCCATGTTTCGACTGAGGAAATTAACTACGAATGACACATATATGGTAATACTACCACCTGAGGTTGGTAGGATCATCCATGGCATATTATAAGCTACAATTTTCCACGGGAATGCAACCTCTATGTACGTAGCTATTAATGCAGAGATCCCAAGACCAATAACTGCTAAGTAGGCCAGTGGCCTAGCCTTCCTTGGGTCTTGGTTAAATAACCAGTAAATAGCTATTGGTGCTGCAAGTATTATAGGTGATAATAGCATTAATCCCATTAATTCACCAAGTAAACTTGAGAACATTACCATCACCTCATTATCATGCCAATACTCATTAATATTGAATGCACGATATATGTTGACGCTGGTGGGAATAAAAGTATTATCGCAGCTAGACCAAGCACGTATAATGGTATTACGAGCTTAGGATCAACATTAACCTTATGATAATTACCCCTAGGTTGTCCATAAAATACCTGCTTCAGCGTCCAAAAGCCGTAGTATCCCGTTAATACAAATATTGCGGCTAAACCAACGGCTAAACCAATAAATACCCATAGTGGGTATGATGGTAGTATGACATTCACTAAGCCGAGAAATAGGTAGAATTCAGCGAGCATTGATAGAGTTAATACTCCAGAAAGAGCCATCCAGCCAAGCACCGCAGCCGCACCGACTGATGGTATATATGTTTGTAACCCGCCCATCTTCCTTATATCAAACTCCTCATAGTAAACAATTATTGAGGCCGCGGTCATGAAGAGGACTGTTTTGCCGAATAAATGCGATATGTAATGCATTGTTAACCCAAGTATTCCGTAAGAACCTAATGCCAGCCCTATTAGTAGGTACGTGGAGTTTGCCGCTGTTGAGTACGCCAACAACCACTTATAATGATATTGATGCCTAATTACGCCAAGGCTTATTATGATACCGCCAACTATGGCATAAATAAGTATTGGTAATCTAAACTCATCGATGAAGTATGGGGGGGAGATGATGTAGATCCTTGCTAATACGTAAGCCATTAAACCAACGAGACCCGATATCAGAGCTGCGACTGGTGTTGGGTGAGAACCGTGGACCCAGGGTATCCACACATGCGGACCGAAGCTTGGTAACTTAATTAGTAATCCAATGAACATCAGTGCCCATGCTATGAGCGATATGTTCTTTATCGCGGCGAGGTCCATGGTATTATTCTCTAGGGCAACCAGGACTGCGCCTATTAAGAATAATGTGCTCGCCAGCATTCCATATACGAAGTACAGAAGCGCTATCCAGCGCCTTGATTTGCCCTGGGTATCATAGCCATAGTAATAAATTAGTATGACCGGTGTTATTAATGATACTTCAAGGGCTATATACATTAATAGTAGGTTGTATGAGTATATTAGTAATTCCATGCTTGCAGCACATAATGTGAAGAGTAGGTAGTATACGTCGAATTGCTCAGGTAGTTCCAGGACATGGAATCTATGCTTCATGTATGGATAAGAGGCAATCTCTAGTGCAACCCCCCCCACAAGTGCTATTGCTAGGCCAAAGGCGTTGCTGAGACCATCACTTATTAAATATATCATGCCTATTGGTTTCGGCAAGTAACCAAGGGGGGGTATTAAGTAAGTTTTACTGAGCGCTAGTAGGTATGAGGCATATACGAAAAGTGGTGCAAAAGAGGCCGAGGTAATTATCATGGCCGCCCTACTAAATTTTTTACCTATCGCCCCCCCGGCTATTACTGAGGCTATGAAGGGTAAGGCTAATGACGCTATTAGTATGGGGGGGTCACTGTGTATTGGTATCATGCGGTATCACCCTGGTTCAACGCCTCATTATTTGATGAGTCCTTTAACGTATTTTTTACGTAATACCTATGTAATTGGATGCTATTCATAAGCATACGTGCCTTAAGGAGAGACCGTATTTTTAAGTACTACCTTCATTTATTACCTTAAGGACTAAAAATAAAGGCCTTCATAATTTACGTTCCATTAATGCAGGTGTTTAGGCCGTACATTGACCATGGGAAATCGGCAAGTTTCCTAGATGATTTAAGGCTTGGTAAGCAGAGGGTTGAGGCTAAGCAGGTAATACTTGCAATACTTAGGAAGCTCGGTATTCTCAGGGATGGCAGGGCCGGTTGGCTTAATCACCCAATAGTCCTAATGTACTTTAATAATGGGCGCCCATACCTAGATGACTTAATCAAGTACTTCTACTCCGTTGTTAATGAGTGGGAGCGCAGGGGCTTTGTGAATAATATTTCGTTAAGTGATGTTGAGCCGTTAATCAAGCATATTAATTATGAGTTGGGGACACCGGTGACTGAGGTTATGGCTCGGGAATACCGTAGGGTATTACTACTTAAGGACCCTTGTTATTACGTAAATAAATTAAGTACTGATGAGCTGCTTGAGTTACTGAATACGGAGCCTGTGTACTTTAAGGGCATTAATACGTGGATTAGGGATGTCTATGACTCATACATTGAGTTCATGAGCATGCTCAGGAGAGGCCAGGTATCCTGCAGGTCAATATTCCCGAGGAGGTGAGTCATCCTTCTCGCCCGTCACTCATCACTACTCAGAACCAACGCGCCTAATCACCAATTAATGCAATTCGCATATGTTTATAAGCCCTAATTCACATTGATAAGGCTGGACAGAGGATATGGGCTGGACAGAGCTGTTGCAGGGCTTGGTTAAGGAGGGGGGGTCATCCTCAAATCATAGAGGACTCGTAGTCCTCGTAGGCACTGATGAGGAAAAACTTGCCAAGTACGCCGCTGAAGCCCTCAGGGTATTCTCATCAATGGTTAAGGAACCGCATGGACTGTACATGTATCAACCCGAATATTCAGATGCGCAGAGGAGAATGAGTAAGTTTAAGGAGTTCATTGAGGGGGGGATTCCCGTAAGTATTGACTATAGGCCATATAAGGATACGGATAAGCTCCTCGGCACCACCGTCGACTTTGCAATCCTTGACTTAATGAATGACCTAAAGCCAAATGATGTCGGTAGGTTAGGAGGCATTGTTAAGGGTGGTGGTGTTTACGTATTCATGGTACCACCACTGGATGAATGGGTTAGGCAATTAACGAAGTTTCAGCAAAGCCTGTTGGTCCCGCAGTATAGGCCTGAGGATGTTAGGCATTTCCTGAAGATTAGGTTCTGGAATAAGTTAATGGGCATGAGCAAGGCGTTAATAATCAACGTTAATAATGATGAGGTAATCAAGGAACCCGTCATTGGTGATTCACAGCCTTGGAAGCCAAGGGAGATAGTGATGCCAGAGAGGATTAGGTTTTCGAAGGCCATTTACGAACTGGCTAAGACTCAGGACCAGGTCGAGGCCCTTAAAGCAATGGAGATACTGCTGGAGAGGCCTCCGAGGGGGGGTAAGAAGGTGGATGTTGTGTTGATAGCGGATAGGGGGGGTAGGGGGGGTAAGTCGGCAATCATTGGCTTGGCGCTGGCGGCTCTTGCTCATAGGCTTAGGAAGGTTAAGGGTAGGGCCAGGTTCGCAGTCACGGCAATGAACCCGAGCAATGTATCAACGCTGATGGAGTTCGTGATAAAGGGCCTTAAGGCGTTGAATTACGATGTAGACGTGGGTTACTGGGGGGGTGGTGATGTCGTTTCGGTTAAGGTTGGCATCTCTATCTTCATAGATTATGTGAGGCCGTACGACATGCTTAGTGAGGAGGGTAGGGATATCGTCGTAGTTGATGAGGCTGCGATGATACCGCTCCCAGTGCTATATGGGATACATGAGAGGTTTAGCAGGGTTATATATGCATCCACCATACATGGTTATGAAGGCGCCGGTAGAGGCTTTAGCCTTAGGTTCCTTAAGTACTTGCATGAGGATAAGAACACAAAGGTTATTGAGTATGAGCTTAAGGAGCCAATTAGGTATGCACCCAATGACCCAGTGGAGCAGTGGTTATTTGATACTCTATTACTTGATGCTGAGCCTGCGAAGATAACTGAGGAGGATTATGAATTAATAAATAGACATGAGTTTAATTACTTGATTCCAGATCTTAAGGAGTTCTTTCTATTAAGTGAGGATAGGTTAAGGCAATTCTTTGGTATTTATGTTCAGGCCCACTATAGGAATGAACCTGATGACTTGGGAATGATGATGGACGCGCCCCCCCATCACTTCATAAGGGCCTTAACACTTGGTAATGGTAAGATCGTGGTGTCCGTGGAGTTGGCCGAGGAGGGTGGCATAGGCGATGACTTGATCGACATGGTTGTGAGGGGACTAAAATTGCCTGGAAATATAATACCGGACAGGCTAATTAAGTATTGGGGGCTCACGGACTTTGCTAAGTTAAGGGTTGGAGGATTATTAGGATTGCGACACACCCCCCCGAGCTTCAGGACAAGGGCCTTGGTACTGAAATGCTTAGGAGGATTGAGGAGGAGGCTAAGGAAAAGGGCATTGATTGGGTTGGTGTTGGTTTTGGCGTCAACGCTAAGCTACTGAATTTCTGGATTAGGAATGGTTACATGCCAGTCCACATAAGCCCTGAGAGGAATCCAATAAGTGGTGAGTATAGTGTATTGCTTGTTAAGCCAATAAGTGAGAAGGCCAGGGATGCTGCTATCTATGCAAATAAGGAGTTTAGGCTAAGGCTTCTTAATTCATTGCAGGGTCCGTTCCATGACATGGAACCTGACGTTGTTAGAATGCTATTGACTGATTGGGGACAAGCCCTGGACCCCCCCAATTATGGTCCTAGACTCACTGAGGCTCAGGCAAGGCGCTTAATTGCGTACTCATGGGGTCCAATGACCTATGAGAATACGGCAGATGCGATAACAGAGCTTGTTAAGACGTACTACCTTAGGAAGGGCATTGATAATATCGCATTGCCGCAATACTATGAGGAGACCTTGATTTGTAAGGTGTTACAGGCAAGACCTTGGAGGGAATCAGCTAAGGTTCTTGGTATCAGGAAGTCAACGCTTATGCTCATGCTCAGAGAGGTAGTTAAAGTTCTCATCCAATACTATGTAAAGTATATCGAAATACCGGAATATATGATAAGTGTTACTAAATCGCAAAAAAGAGGTAAGTAGTTTTAGAGTGTTAGCTTTAAAATTAGTTGCTAATTCATTGAATGCATGGCTAAAAATGGTAAGAGAAGAATCGTGATCGAGGTGGATGAGCATCAATACGAAGAGTTAAAAAGGCTCAAGCAAGCATCCCATTCAAAGAATTGGGCTGATCTGCTCATTAAGTGCCTTGATAACTCATTAATTATAGCCGAGATAATGGCTATTCATAATGATATTAAGGATATGAATAAGGCCATAAATGAAATCTCTAGATTAATTAGGGAAGAGACGTAATAGCGCGTCTCATGTATACCCAATGTTATTCGCACAAGTAAAGAATAAATATAGCTTAATTAATGAGAATCTGAATGTTAGTGCTATTATTTAATACGATTGAGGATGCCATAAACAAATTGAGCATCATTAAAGACCAATTATTAAACCTGAGGGAACACTATGGATTAATTAAGGAGAGAATGAAGGAAAACGCCGAAACTGAGGAGAGACTTGTAAGGCTTGGTTTTCAGCCATCCCACCGTGTAATAACGGTCCAGGCCATACCTCAGATTATAAATATACACATAATGCCTCACTCAGCATGGCTATTAAATAAGTTAGGTGCAATAGAGAATAATATTAATTACGTTATAAATGAAATTGAAAAGATAAGCAATTATTTAAATAGAATTAAAGATAGGAATGCATCTATTATGATAATAATAGATTATACAAATAAGAAGACTAGGTTGGTGATAATGCCATGAGCACCAACGTAGACATAAGCATAGAAATCGATGAACTATACAAGAGAGTACTGGAGAATAAGAAGAGAGTTACGGAATACGTTAAGGGCCTCTATGAAGTATATAGCAAGATCACCGGCATTGCAGACCTACCGGTGAAAAGTGAAAAAATACTTATCGACATACCTAACTCAATTCCAATAATAATATATAAGAGACCATCGAGGGAGGCCTATAGGGAATTGTTCTCAAGAGCTATACAACTCCTTAAGCTGGAATATGCGGTTTACGAGGTCCTTGAGGGTAGGCTAAGCAAGCTTAAGGATCACGGTCTTAAAGCCATGGTTAGGTACTTCGCTGATGTACCATCTCTGGTGGTGATCGACCTTGATAGTGCTAAGAAGTGATAAATTAAAGAACACGATCCTAGATCTTGGTAGTAGGCTTAATGAAATACTGCAAGTTCTCAATGAGATGTATGCAATCAATCTTGATAACGAGACTGTGAACAAATTAATAAGGGAATTAAGGAGTAAGTCATCTTCAGCCAGGTATACTAAGGGTGGCACGAATGTAACATCTAAGGTGGGTGATATTGAGGTTATTTACGTGTTAACGGCCAGTGGTTATAAGGATATAATTAGGGACGCAATTAATTATTACACAAATGTGCTCATGGCTATTAAGCAGGTTACGGAATTTAGCGAAAAACTCGGTATAGGCGATAATTATACGGTTATTATTGATGGTTCATCGATAGACGTAATCATAGGTTACTCATTACCTGATGTGTCAGATTTACCATTATTGACTCTATCGAACATTAAGGAGATGGCGGAAATACCCAGCGTTTTGGTTGGCATTACTGGCTTGACTGCCGATGAGTTGGCTAAGGTAATGGTAACTATTGATAAATTGATCTCCTCAATGAGCACTGGCTCAAATAGCTTTGAAACAGTTGTGAAAATAAGTGATATAAATTACCCAGAACCCTTTAAGAAAATTGAGGAATTGATTGGTGGTACGCATGATCATCGAGATCAAGAGATATAACTCGTTGAATGAGATGATTCAATCCCTAAAGAACGAACTAAGTAATTCATATAGGTTCATGTACATGCTTAAGCAGAATTGGAATGAGATACTAGGTACTGAAAGCAGCACTACATTGGCAAGCGAAATATCAGAAAATATTAGATTTATTGATGGTTCCTCAGAGGTGTTTTCCGTGAGAATTGTCTATAAGCCGGGCACCAATACGAGAAATAATGTGATTAATGATGTTGCTGGATATATGCAGAAAAAATCAGCAATTATAAAGTCGGTAATCGATAGACTCGAGTCGCTCTACATCGATAAGGATCGCCCAATAATTGCATTACTTGTTGATTCAATACCAATAATGATAATTATGCAGGGTGAGGAGGGCGCCTAATTTTACCTATTAATCATTATGAGCTTCCTTGGTACCCCCCCATCAACGTATACAACCAACACCTGCGAATTACCCATGTATTGAGAAATATCATTATCATGCACTAACCTCTCAACTATATTGTTAAACTCATTAACATAGTTACTTATTAATTGAGTATCGTTCATTAACTCATTGGCTATCTCCTCTGGCCTTACATAAACTACTAATCTCTCTTCGACAACCTTTGTCTTCTTCTGTTTCTTAAAGACTGACTCCTCCTTAAGGGTTAAACCAAGCATTGCGGCTTTACTCTCATATTGCCTAGCCCTTAATAGGAATGGGACCTCCTTGTTCATGCTCTCTGCAATTCCTTTAATGTCCATGAATCTTCTTGAGATACTTATTATAGCGTCCGTCCAACCATCATAGTACTCAATCCAGCTACCCAATGTCTCATTAGTTGATGCACCGGATTTTAGCTCATTAATTGTTTCATTAATAAGCCTATCCAAATCCTCGGGTTTAATTTCAGTCCTCTTCTCAACCTTCGGCTTACTACTGATGTTACTCGGCCTTTTAATTCCTCTTTGACCCTGCTTTAATCCAAGGAGTGATCGTACATCCACATTCATGTACTTACTTGCTAATATGGATATTCCATAGCCTACGGCTAAGCCAATTACCGGAAGTATTATGTATTTAATACCAAGGTATTGGTTAATTGAGAAATTAGGCAGTATGTAGGGTATTAGCATCAATATTGCGTAAATACCAAGAAGCGGTATTATAACCGTTAACGGCGGCCTAATCAAGCCTAGTACAATCATACCAATCATTATTGCGATTATTAATATGGGTATTGGTATTATCATGAGCCTTCACCTAAGGTCAGTGGTTGCGATAATAAAACCCTGCTTGGTATTCCATTCTCTAATTCGAGTAGTACGATACCCGTATAATTACCGTCGTTGAATATGCTCTTTATTTCCTCAAGTAGCGTGTTTATGGCTTTGATTCTTATATCGATTTTTTCGGCTAATCCCCCCCTGATCTCCGTTATTCTTTCTCTCTTTATTGTGAGACTACCATCCTTATCTATCTCAATTATATCCACAAGCGAATCCTTGCTTAATTCCTCCTCTATTACCTTCTTAGCTATTAATAACTTATTCAATTCCTCACTTAAATACTTAACCAGGGAATTAATATCCTTAAACCTGAGCAACGCTCTCAACCTCGCTCACCTTGCCGAAGACATGGTTAAGTACTAAGTCTGGGTTCGTATAGTATGCCTGCACATACATTGAAACATCCTCGAAGTTATACACCTCATTCTTCACCATCCAATTAACAATCTTAGCCCTGGTCTCTATCTCCCTGAGTAGTTCGTCGACATCCTTACCAGTCATGTCACTTATCTGCCTAATTAAGACGCTCTTGTCCACGTATGACTCGTGAGTATCGGTTCTCGGGTTCCATCTAAACACTGTGTTAAACCTAATCTTGTCACCATCCATGTAAACCTCACCAACCTCAGTAACCCTCCTTGTTAGCCTACCGCCGATCTTAACCCTCTTAATCATGACGAATATGTTCATGGCGGGTATGTAGGCCGGTGGTATGTTCATTGGTGGCTCATGAGCCTATTAACGGCAGCCTCAAAGGACTCCGCGTGCATTGTCGATATGCCACTGTGGCCTGTGTTCACGGCTTGGAACAATACGTAGGCCTCCTCACCCCTGATCTCACCAACGATTAGGTAATCAGGCCTCATTCTAAGTGTCGCCTTAACCAGGTCAAATAGCGTGATCTCATTTATCTTCTCAGCGCCGTAACTCTGCCTGGTGACGAGTCTGACCCAATTCTTATGAGGCAGGTTTATCTCTGGGACCTCCTCAACGGTTATTATCTTCATGTGGGGCTTAATGAACGTTGCCATGGCATTGAGGAAACTCGTCTTGCCGGCGCCCGTGACACCAAGCACCAGGAATGACCTACCATTATCAAGCATCACCCAGAAGTAACCAGCAATCTCGGCACTAATGTTACCGTACCTAACCAGCTCCGTGAACGTTAACGGATTCTTCCTAAACTTCCTTATCGTGAATGTCGAACCACCCGGCGAGACCTCCCTCCTATACGTAACGGCTATCCTAGAACCATCAGGCAGCTGGGCATCAACTATTGGCGTCGCTACTGAAACGTGCCTACCGGACATGTGTATTAACTTAACGACTAAGTCGTCAAGGGCTTGGTCGGTCATTGGCACGATGTTTGTTGGTATGGACTCATACTTCCTATGAAATACATAGACGGGCCTGCCGACGCCGTCGCATGATATATCCTCAATATTCTCATCCCTCATTAAGGCATCTATTGGTCCATAACCGAGCAAGTCCCTCTCCATGTAGTATAGAAACTTGGCAAAGGATGATGACTGTACATTCCTGAAGAGTCTCCTATACCTACCAACTATCTTCTTCAGTTCATTGAGTAGGTAATTCTTAACATCGCCCATCTTCATTAAATCCTCAGGCGGTGGTAATTCGAGCATGACGATCCTCACCAACTCCTTATACACCTGCTGTTCAATTGAATCAAGTGTTATCTCCTCCAGGTAGTACATAATGTCTCCGGTCCTTTCGTCTTGAATTATTGTGGCATATGCAAACGGTTCGTATAATGAGTACCTCTCCAGTTCCTTGAATTGTCCTACTGGCTTTATTAACTGAAAGTCTAAACTCATTCAGTTTTATTAAAGAACAGACCTCTAAAAATACTTTCTGTTTCATAACTTCTTTATCTTCAACGATGAGAAACTTATATATAACCACTAGGTAGTATTAAATGGTGATGGTAATTAATAGATGGGTAATATTTGCTATATCTCTAATGATGATATTAATATTAGCCGCATTTATTTCCTACGCAAACACTATTTATGGGCCAGCACCCACACCCATGGTTTATACGACGTACGTAATAACCATGAACCTAACAGACTCAAGACCATCGATACAGTTTCTCAATGCAATCCTAAATAATTACCCATTAACCTACCGTGAGGACTCATTAATAATTAATACAACACCTGTTTGGGAAGTCACAGCAAATAGGGAGTTCACGCTATACATAATTAATGCCTCAGCTACCACTAACCAACAGGCAATTTTACTCAATGCAACGGCGATAACCAATAACACAGGCGGTATCTCATGGATGCTGAAAATTCCCTCATACCTGGTATATCCACAATCCATATACGCCAACTGGGATGTATTAATAACTGAGGACTTAAATGGGGGGGTAAAATACGTAGTCTTCGCCTTCGAGACAGGTAATGAAAGTCTTGCGCAGGTATTAAGTGGGTTAAGTACGGTTGGTGGTTACCTGATTGCCCTCAATGGTAAGCCGTATTACCTATGGAATTATTACTATGGCTATAACCCAGCCACGGGCGGCGCCGGTAAGTACTATGAAGTTAGCTTGCCTGGATTGAGTATATTCATGATGTGGGTTGGCCAGGGAGAGAATGCAAGTTCATGGCCAAGTGCAGGATTTCAGGAGGTTCTCCAAATCCTTAGTTATTCATTTAGTGAGTATGTAAATTCATCATTATTTATATACTCAACACTCAGCCCTAACATAACCATTGGTGAAATCACCAATTATGGATATACCATATATCAAAGGCCAAGGCTTGTACCATTTGGACCCATTATATATGTATCGCCAATAGTATTACTACCAAATGGTACATTAATAAATCCAACCTGCATACCAAATACCTATTACCTATTGCAGGTTAATTACGTTACACAGGGTGGTTATTCAATCCCTATCTATGAAACAAAGAACTACCCAATGGGACTATACCTACTTAACGAATCGCTACTCTTCGGAGGTTACTTACAGGCGTATGACTTTTTCAACAAGTCAGTGATACCAGTGACCCCCCCAGTACAGTATTTATCACCCATTTATCAATCACAGGTGAGCACAGTTTCATGGTGTAAATTACAGGTATTTCAAGTACTTGGTAATGGCGATATACTAAGTAACCAGACAATTAATGGCGTCATTAATAGTAATGATACAATAACCGTAAATAACATAGATATTAATAAAGTGAATGCTCAAAACACGATCTACATACTTAATGTACTTTCACATGCCATGAATGGCTTCCTCAAGCTACTAAGATTAATTGTGAGATAAAATATTTTCCCTGCGATACATTCACATAGATTAATCATTTATTCTTATGGTTTTCACGTGAAGTTTCTGTTCGATACTATTCAATGCCTTAAACAATAACGTGGTTATGTCAATCCTCTCCTTAACACTTAAGGCAGCAGCCGTTGCATGACCACCACCCTCGCCATTAAAGTACCGTGCCAGTTCATTGAAGATCTCAGCGAGCGATACCCTCTCCGCAATCCTCCTATTGCACCTACCAAATAGCCTTACTTCATTATCGTGTTCTGAGGCTACTAGTGCCACATCACAACCAGCCCTAATTAGGCATCTGCCAATGATGATTCATAAGCATTCACATTGCTTAAACACACAATATAGTCGCTAAACCTATAGGCCCTCATTCTCAATAAACCCTTAATACGGGCCATTTTCTCCGGAAAAGTCATCTCCTCAATCATTGCATTAACTATGTCCCTGTAATCCCTACCAGCCAACCTGAGTAACCAGGCCAATACCTCAAAGGTCTCAGGCCTAGCCCTACTCAGCCTGCCGCTATCGCTGAGAATACCACCAATGAGCAGGGTGGCAACCTCGCTACTTGGCTCGATGCCTAGTTCCCTAAATATTTGAGCAATAATCTCTGAGCAACTTGTGGCATCTGGATCAATAAAGGCAACTGTTGGTGCTATGTTATGTACCTCATGGTGATCAATAACCACCACAGGTCTATTGCCTATAATGTTTCTGAACTCATTCAATTGCGCATATGTACTAACATCAACTAGAAATACCAAACTTAATTCACCACAACTATCTAATCCTTGATAGTTAATGCCAAGTTTACTGATGAACGACTTAACCGAGTAGGACGGTCCCTCGGGAACCACAAGGAATGCATCATGACCAAGCCTATTAATTAACTCCCTGGTGGCCACCCCCCCACATGCATACGCATCTAGGTCAGCATGCCTATGTGTTATTATGCAGGCTCTTTGCGTACTCCTCAGCAATTCTCTCAATTTCTCCAGCTGGTAAACCAACCAATTCACCCCCCCTCCTAAACTTACCCATTAAATAATCCGCTATTTTAAATCCAAACTCAACGGCACTATTAATAATATCATCAAGATTCCCCATCAGCGGATTAGTCATCACATCAATACTTATCTCGAGTGTATAACTATTAGTATTAAATCCAACATCAATTACAACATCCTCAAGAAGTCTCTCAGGGAGTCTACGCATTAGGTACTTGTAAATCTCATCAGCGATAATATTAACGATTTCACCAAGAACATCATTATCAATGCTCATTGCACCTAACCACCATACTCTGTAACTTTACCCAAATAAATATAACTCCACATCCAGGGACACTCACAGAGTTACTTACTCATTTACTCAATACTTGTTGACACCGTGATGATCGATTTAAATGGGTAAATTCGCAGTTAATACACGTAACTGAAGTTTGGCAAGTGAATGGTTTGAGAGGTGCAAGCCAGCGCCGTTGGGTATAAACCACGTCAACGATACGGACATTCACAGTACAAAGCACAATAAAGCACCCAAAATCATGACCAATGACATAACGAACTCATCCAAACCCAGCTACAGAAGAACAAAGTTAAGAAGACAATGAGTAACTTAAGGGGGGGATTAAGGACCCGCGTGTTTAATCATTTCGTTGCCTGGAGCTTGGACAATGCCTCGTTTATCTGGGTTCTTAAGTCCTCGATCTGCTTCATAAGCATACTCTCCTGCCTCGATAGAGTCTTTATGTGAAGCTCGAGAAGTTCCTTCCTATCCTTAAGCTCCTGGAGTGCCTGATCCTTAGTCACCAAGACTAGGAAGGAACCAACGATCTTGTAAACCTTGCTCTCGGCGGGTATTTTCTCAATCTCTGAAATAGCCCTCTCAACTTCCTTAAGCTCACTCTCGAATTGCTGCTTCCTAACCCTGACACTATTTAACTGGTCCTGTAGTGCCTGAAGTTTCTCCAGGTCTGACTGTAACGATGGTGGTAATGAACTCATTAAGGCTCCATTGATATAAGCCTTAATAAATATTAATCCGCATGCTGACTATAGGTGGCTTTACCCTATACAGGGCATTAACTAAGTTCCTCAACCCTGAATATTAAGTATAGAGACTTCATAACTCCATTAACTAGGCTTCTTAAGCTCGTTAAGTCCCTAGCGCATGCAATTATAACCACGTCATCATTAATCACGTTAACGCTTACGTACCCCCTTCCAAATCTCATCTCCTTTTCGAGTGTTCTGAATGATTTAATTAGTAATTCTTTATCAACACCCTCTAACGTAAACACTGCTTTAAATTCGCACTCACTCAATCCTAATCACCCTAGGTCTTGTGTAAATAACGTCACTTATCCTAATGAAGGGACCGTAAGGACCCAGATCCCTACCATTTAGTATCTGTAGCTCATAATAATTATTGATCCTGTGAATTAGGAAAATCGAGTCATACATACCCCCCCTAATACTTTCGAAGTCATAAGCCTTATACTTGGTAACCCAAGGTACTCACTTAGCACATCCATAACCTCGGTATACTCCTTCAGAGATATTATAATTCCACTACTTGCCTTTAACCTACGAGTAACATTGACAGGCATATCCATCAATAACTTAACACCGAGGATCCTTATTAAATATGGCATTACCTCAATTACCCCCCCTTCCCTGACCCTTAGAAAGCGCATGAAACCTGGGTTGCCGCCCCCCCTAGAACCAATATAAAGTATCTTATTAGCCCCCCCCAAGCTTAATGCCTTACCCGCAATCTCAATGATTGATGACTTACCCCCCCTATTCACCTTAACCGCATTTGGAATAACCAACTCCAACTCATTGAGGAATTGCCTCATTCTAATACTGGCGTCTCTTGATGATGTTAATGCTATAAGCCCATTATGGCATTACTCACTTAGTGCCTTGCTTAGCCGCAGCCTCAGTAGCCAGTGTTTTACCCATTATTGTCTGCGGAATCCAGGCACCACCGGCGAAGGTATAACCACACTTGGGGGGGCACCTCCAGATTCCGAAGGCTATCCGCTCCATCCTAACCAGAGACTTACATCTTGGGCACCTGTGCTTACCTCTTTGTTTAACCTCTATTTGCAGAACCTTTCTCCTAACGCCCATGCCATACCTAGCGCCGTACCTCCCTGTAGGCCCTACAATCTTTGTATGGCTAAATGGCATCAAGGACCATAGCATTTAACAAAATAAAAGCATTTCTGTTAATGACACGCCTCATTAAATTATGGCGCCACCCTGCCCCCCCTGAGACACACTTGGTAATGGCTGTAACTCTACGTCTGAGTTCATGAATACCCTGAAGAGTAGGAGTATCTTCTCCCTATCCCTGCTCATCTCATCCCTATTCCTGTACATCCTCAATACTGTACCTCCCGAGTCCAATATAACGCCTATGAAGTTAACACCACTCACCTTATTTATCAGGTCTCTTGATGTTCTAATCCTTATCAACGGCATTAGGGGGGGCGAGTAGTGTATCGATACCTCGGCCTCATTACTAATGGACCTAATGAACACCGGTATTTCAGGTTTAACGTTCTGGGCCAGGGCTGGGGGGGGTATCGAGGCCATAAAACCTATTAAATTATTCAACATTAGTCTTAGATAATCGAGGGCATCATCCGCATTTGGTATCGAAAGCCTAATCTCCGAAACAAGGCCTATCCTAACTATTTCAGAAATCATCTTATCAATGACGCATCAGGATTTTATTAGTATTTCCGTATTTACTTGGCAAGGATTGGGAACCAAAAATTTAATAAGGTTATTGCTTTATAAACCAGAGTTCGTCTATGCATAGACTTAACGTAACTATAGAGTTCAAGAATGGTAACGAGAGAGATATAGAAATCGCCGTTAGTGACCTAGTGATCTTTGTCTGGTCTGGGAGGACTACGGACATTATTAAGAAGGAGGTTGAGGAGCTAAGTAGGATAGGCATTAGTGGGCCTAAGAACATACCCGAAATATACATATTACAGCCGTACTTAGTAACCACGAGCAACTACATTAGGAAGGTAAGTGACCTTCACAGTGGTGAGGTTGAGTATGTATTGTTAATTAAGAATGAGGATGAGATCTACGTAACAGTTGGTAGTGATCACACGGATAGGGAGGCCGAGAGATGCAGCATACTTGCTGGTAAGCACATGTATCCAAAGATCGTGGCCAGGAGGGCATGGCCACTTAGGGAGGTTGAGGATCACTGGGATGACTTGGTACTGAGGAGTTGGATACTTGAGGATGATAAGAAGACTCTATATCAGGAGGGCACCATGAAATTCCTACTTATGCCGGATAAACTCGTTGACTTGATACGCGAGGTCGTGCCAGACCTGAAAAATGTGGTTGTCTTCTCAGGCACAATACCAACAATAAAGGGTCAAATAAAGCCCAGTGGTTATTTTGAGATTGAACTTCATGACCCAGTACTCAATAGGTCTATTGATCATTATTATTGGATTGAGTGATGGATCGTCCAATGATGATGCTTGCAAGGTCTGATCCATGATGTGCTGGGCTAAGCTGATTATTTCAATTTCTCGTAATTAATATTAGCCGGTAGGTCGATTGACGATAACACACCGTAATTATCACATCCACTAAATATGTTCTTACTAAGTTCGTTGATTATTGCGTTTAAGTCGTCAAACTCATATACGAATATTGACACCGAGAAGTTATTAGCGACTACTGAATTTAACTCCCTAACGTAATTATTGAAGTCGAGCTCCTTACACCTATAGACAAGGACCCTCAGGGCACCACCAAAGCCTGCCCTCCTGATGGCTGTATTCATAAAGCCCTTAAACCTATCAAGTGTGTCATTGCATACATCCACAACAAGCGTTAAGCATGTTTTTTGTGTCTTCTTCACGGTAATTACGTAGAAACGACCCGCATTAATAAATATAATCCCTAGCGTGCCTCCTCAGTTATCTTAGCACTAACCTCTCTTGTTAATTCATCGTATATGGCCCTAAACACGCCAGTACTTGGCTCCTCAAAGCTATTAAGCACGACCCACGCATTGACCAGCGCCCTATACTCAAAACTAGTCATAATATCATTAAACCTATCAATCACGGGAAAGCCAGTATCCCTCAGGAATGCATAAAGTCTCACTAGATCGTCACGGCTTGCCTCCTTACCCCCCCCGAAGTTAATGGATCTACCACTGACGTGTCTCTCACCGCCACCAGGCATGACGACCTTTCCATAGGCTGCCTTAACCCTCCAGGTACTTGTGTCTGTGCTATCGATGTTTATGAACTTGAGTATTGGATTTATTACGGGAGAGCCGAGCCCAAGTACGTGAATGCACATACCAGTTTCCTGCTTGGTTCTGAGTAGGAACTTAATTGCCGACCTCCTTGAGTCCTTAGGCACACCCTTGCTGATTAGTACGTATGGTACTAAGCCACCTATTGCAATGCACTTGGGGTTGTAGTCCAGGTACTTAATTATATACTTAGTGATGACCTCGGTCCTCCAGTGATAATGAATCACCGGTAGTACATTATCGAACCTCCTAATTAAATACTCATAATTGTTAAGTGACTTTCTCAGTTTAGTCTCTAGATCGTGTTCATCATCGGTGGGGGGGCTTGGCGGATAGTCAAGGTTAAGGAAATATCTAATATCCCAGTACTGACTATAAACTTTGGCTAAGTCCTCAATGTTGGGTACCTTACCATGCCTTAGGAATTGAAAACCACCACTATCCATCCAAACCTCACCGTCATACTGTAGTACATTCTTTATAACGTGCTCTCTCCTACTACCTCTACTTCTCATAATATCAAATGCATTAACCATTATGGCTGGTACACGGAAATAAAGCCAGGGCTTGGGTCTCGAGTTCACCGGCGTGCCAAGGATTATACGCACAGTGGCCATTCACGGGAGTACAATAAAAGTTTTACCTGACCCTATTATACTCAAATTATACTTAAATTACACCTTAGTAATATTACCCCCCCTCGGTGTGAGCGATGGCGTCACACCTCCGTGTTCCGTTAACCTATCCCTAACCTTAACGGGTAATGGCATTGGTACGGCCAGCCCCGTCACCAAGGCATCATCCTCATTGAGCACCCTAACTTCCCAGAGATCCTCATCAGAGACGAACTCCACGATATTTCTAACATACTTAAGATCAACTGGATTTATTATCCTCTTAAAGACCTGAGTCAAGCACTGGCTTAATACGTCGGGGGGGTGCACCTTAGATGGCCTTTGACTAATTATGCATAGTCCAACGCCGAATTTACGGCCCTCCCTAGCTATCTTTATTAGTGTTGACGTGCTTAGTGATGAGCCAACTGATGGTGCATAGTTGTGAGCCTCTTCAACAACTATGAAGATAGGCTTATCCCTCCTCATTATTGATAACCTAAATATGTTATTCAGGATTAGGGCTACGAGGGCTTGTTGATCTATCAGGTCCAAACCACTGAGGTCTAATACGTGGATTCCATACTCCATTAGGTCCTTAATGTCCAGGAGCCTTATTGGTTCATTGCCATAGAATTCGCCTGGCCTTGTTATGAAGAATGGCCTATTCTCCACGAGCATCTTAACCTTGGTCAGTAATGTAGATAGAGCCAGCTCATTACCATAACCTCTAACAACCTTACTACCACTCTTCTCTAAATCACTCAAAAATTCATCAATACTCGTTAATTCATTATCAACCCCCCCCATGTATTGCCAAGCCTCCTCAAGAATCCTCCTTTGGGCATCGGTGAGTCCATAATAGTGGTCTAGTAACCCCCTCCATGAGCCTTAGTGATAGTGACCTCGGATTAATACCAAACCTCACATACCTCCTCTCAACGCCAAACCTAGCCCTGAAATAGTCATCAAGGCTTGCGGTATCTACCTTACCCGGCACGTATACCCTGACAAGGCTGGCCACGTACTTAGCATCATCACTTAAGGACTTGGGAACCTGCATCGCCGAGTACTCACCGTGTGGGTCAATGATTATTATCGGTACTTCCACCCTTAATGCCAATTCCTCAATAATAACACCGGCAAGCCAGGATTTACCACCACCCGTGGCGGCTAATATCGCGCAGTGATGTGACACTAATTTATTGGCATCCAGCTCGGCGGGTATCGACAATGACCTAACACTACCAATGACCAGCCTAACACCATCATTATCAGGCCTAAGCAACCTACCTAACTCGCTCTCTGTTGGTAGGTATACGAAGTCCATGGGCTTTGGAGGCTTCAGTGGCTTGGAGAACCGTGTGCCAACTCTATAACCAATTACCGATGCCCTGGCCAGGGTTGATTGTGCGATGTATTGAATGTCTATTCCGTAGTCCCTGAAGGTGTTTATAACGTCCTCACTACCTAACTGGGCGATGACCCTATCATCCACTAGGTAATTATGCCTAATGACCCTGGTCACCCTTGCGAGTATTGGGCCATTGGCCCTACTTTCGTAATTATCCAGGGTTACGAATGTGCCAACGTTTATCCTATCCTCAACATTATCAAATACCCTAAACCAAAAAGCCCTGGGACTTTGTGCCTTAATTACGACACCAATCCTCACATTACTAATGGGCACTGTCTAGGCTTTATTGTTATTAAATAAAATAAGGAGTGGCGAAGTCTGTGTTAAATTAATTGAACATGTTATTCCTTAATTACTTTAGCATGGATTTTGAAATAAAGTTTTTAATGTAATAATTAATCATTGCCAAATGTGGCGATTAAAGACTACGTAGTATTAATGAAGCCCAGAGTCATTTGGCTACTTGTACTCGCCGCGATAGCTGGGTACATATTCGCGGCGGCGCCGAGCGTAAGCGTAACCTACATAGGTGAATTGACCATTGTTGGGTTATTAAGCACGGGTGGTTCTGCTGTGTTCAACATGTACTATGAGAGGGATATTGATGCTAAAATGGGTAGGACTAGGAATAGGCCGATACCCGCAGGTCGGGTGAGCCCAGGCAATGCATTAGTTGAGTCCCTGGTCCTATCAATCCTTGGCTTCACCCTATCATACGTGTGGCTTGGCCTGTGGCCCACAATCTTCGTAGTGCTTGGCTGGTTCCTCTACGCAATAATCTATACGGTACTCCTGAAGTGCAGGAGCTGGAGTAATATCCTAATTGGCGGTGTGGCTGGTAATGCGGCTCTACTGGCCGGGTGGACTATAGCGAGGCCCCCCCTGGACCTTGAAGCTTCCTACTATCCATGGCCATATACCTATGGATACCCGCGCACATATGGAGTCTAGTGATTAGGGCCAAGGATGACTACTCAAGAACCTGCATTAAGATGCTGCCTCTCGAGATGAGTGAGGAAAGGGCATGATCATGGTGGCACTACTTAATGTATTCTCGAATATATACATGCTATTCCTCTACATACTCATACTCAAGAACCTCATTGGATTAGTGATACTACTCATTACGGCAGCCTGGAGTAGTTACTACAGCGTTAAGGCCATAATTAAACCCAGCAGAGAGGTGTTCTGGCAAATGTTCAAGCGAGCTCGCCCGTACTGACTGTCTTCCTAATAATCGGTATGGCACTATCACTCATTAAATGAGGAATTTAACCAAGTCACTTCTAAATTCCCTAATCAGTCGACTGTAATTAAGCCATAGACTCCCCCCCGTTAGCAATGAAGCGTTCACGTAATTAATCGCCTCATTAACGTCCGAAAACCTCCTCACATTAACCCCCATGCCATTCCTAACAGCCTCCCTCGCCTGCCAAATGCCGACGGGAACCTTATATTCCGGCGTTACCTCCCTAATCGCTATCGCCGATGCCTGCCTACCAACCCTATTGAGGTACTCAAGGACACCAAGCCTAATTGCATAAAACGCACCACCCGTACTCTCTGCATACCCCCCCTTCATGCCTCTCGTCCTCTCGTAGTCTACGAATACCCTGGGCGAGCTACCGCCCCCCCTATTCCATACCGAGCCGGGCATCTTCAACTCAATGAGTTCATACCTCCAGGGACCTGGCATAAGCATTACAAAGTACCTATTCCCCCCCATGTACTCCATCTCGTGAACCTCCACCTGCCCAACCTCGTCATACTCAATAACCTTATCCCTAAGGTGACCACCAATTATTGAGTCAACCGCCGTTATAGACCACCTGGTTGGAACCAACCTCCTAAACCTCCTATCACCCAACAACCCAACTGCAAAGATACGCTGTATGCGGGACACAGGTATTGAACCACGGTATAATTCAACGACTGCGTCCTAGCATCCACATCATAATCATTTACCAACCTCTCAACAATTCTCTCGGCGCTAACATTAGACGTTATTCTCAAATCCCTTAACTCACCAACATTACCAAGCGGCGCGTGGTAATCATCAGCCAACGCCCTAAGCACTAACCTCCTCAACCTAACCTCAACATCAACTGGGTTACGCCCAATGCTTAACTCCTGAATCTTATCAACTATGGAATTATTGAATGACCTAACCGAGACCTTAATCCTACTAAGTACTATCCTAGACCTAAGCTTAACAATATCCCACTGTGCGAAACCATGCCTAAACCACTCCTCTGGGTTGTCAAGTATTGATGCATCAATACTACCATCATTGATTAATGCGCCAACATTAATGTGGGGATAATTCATAGAACCAACGAAGTTCCCAGGCGGTGACAAGCCATTAAGCTCATTACCCACACTACGCCAAAGCCTAAATTCTCTCCAGAATTCAGGCGGTAATTCGCTAAATCTAACCATTGCCTATATTTAATAATCCTGGAAAATTAAATAAATTTGCTGTTAAATAAGGAGTGCTGAGTGAAGAATTCATTTGAATGCTTTTATAATTATTAATATTTATTTACATGCTAATTAATGTAATAATAAATAATGAATTTTTAAGTGTAAAAATAAGTGCATTAAATGCATCCATATGTTGGTTTATATATTGTAATCAAGTGAATGAGATTGGTGATTGAGAATGGCAGGTCTCTTTATGGATCCACTGGACATCTGGCTAATGATACTTGGAATAACACTAATAACCGCAGCGTATGGCGTCTTCATGAACTTCATTAGGAGACCTAGAATAGCCGCTGATGGATCTAGGGCAGAAACTGTGGAAAGAATTCAGGGGGGGGTTACTGCCTGTATTAATATAAATAAGTGCTTAAGCATCTTTTTCATAAGTGTTGGAATCTACGCACTAATCACCGGTCTTTGGGCTACAATGACTTGGCCTCTTCCAAGTTCGTACAACCTGGTCTTTTCTGACGCTTGGCCAATATTTGGCTTAGTAACATTAATGCTTGGCTTAGCCATGTACGTAGGTGCGGACTTGAGGTACCTGGCGTTACCCATAGCATTGTTTAGCATACCGGTTATTGTTTATGGTGTTGATATACTGGTACATGGGTTAACCACGGAGCCTTTATTCGCGAGTGCCATGTACATACTGCTTGGGCTTGCCATGCTCATTAGTCCAGGCGCCATGCTGCCTAGGAATAATGCGGGTAAGTACGTGGGTGTCCTTGTCATGGTCTTACTAATACTATCCGGCATCCTGGCATTCTTCATAGGCATAAGCGCCACGTTTGAACACACGCTAATTTGGTCTAAGTGGGTTCCCTGGTACGGCGTGTCAGGCTGATGATTAATAACGATCCCATTTTAAAATTAAAAGTTTAATTTTCCTCCCTATAACCGTTTAAGTTGGTGAGGATAAGGGCTGCTGCCTGATGAGTGATGATTGGGAAGAGTACTGAGACTAGGTTATTACGCTTGCAGGTCTCATGCTTAGGTACTTAGGCATTGTAAGTGGTCTCCTTGGATAGCCCTTGATCTCCTCCTCAATCCTGCTGATGAGTTCGTCAACGCTCATATCAACGGGCTTCTGAGCACCTCTAATCCTGACGCTCAGTTTACCGGTCTTAACCTCCCTATCACCAACCACCACGATGAAGGGCACCCAGAAGGTCTCTGCATCCCTGACCCTCTTTGACAGTGTCTCGTCAAACCTATCATCAATGTCAACCCTAATCATCCTATCCTCAAGTTTCGAGGCAATGTCATTTGCGAAGGTTAGGTGCTCCTTACTAATTGGTATCACCCTAACCTGTATTGGCGATACCCATGTTGGTAGCCTCGGAACCTCACCCCCTGGACTCAGCGATTGCCGCAGTGTCGAGGAGCGCATATATGTATCTCTCAACGCTACCTATTATCGCCGTATGTATAATCACTGGGTACCTAACCTCCCCCATTCTCATCCCTATACTTAATACCAAACCTCTGGGCATTACCAACATCGAATTGGAACGTGGCTATCTCCCTCGGCCTCCTCAACTCATCAACTATGTGGAACTCAACATTGAGGACCCAGTAATACTTCTGTTCCGGCATTATCCTGACGAGTATCGGCTTACCCTCACGCCTAGCTAACTCGATTAGGTAATCCCTATGCTCATCATAGAACTGCTTAGTTACGTTGTACAGGCTCACGTAATCCCTACCCAACTTCCTAATCTCCCTAAATATTATTTCATGAAGCTTCAGGGCAACCTCCATGGCGTTCTTGAGGTCCCTCGTGAATATGTGAAGGTCCGGCATATAGAACCTCCTGAGCCTAAAGCATAGTACTGTCTCGCCAGGTTGCTCATACCTATAACTATCGGCAACCTCGAGCATGCCAATTGGTATATCCCTATAGCTCAGCACCCAATCCCTAATCATTGCGAATTGCTGGAAGCAGGCGGCGTACCTCATTATTATCTCGTCCTTATCACCCTCGATTGTGTACATCCTCTCGTTGAATAACCTGGCATGTTCATCAATTGCCCTCTCGCCGCGCCTAAACATGTTGGTGCCCCCTAATCTTAAACACGGGTATGCCAAGCTCATTGGCTAGCCTCCATGCGTAATCCTCAACGAGCTCCATCATCAGCGTGGCCGCTGGTCCATACCTCATGTGGCCCACGTCACTCATGGGCTCCCATTCAAAGCCGAACTTACGGCAGTAATCAATGTACCTGGGCTCCTTACCACCCTCAAGCTCCCTCTTCAGAACCTCCTTCTCAACCAATGCCTTTAGGTCATCCTCACCCGGCTTAAATGAATACTTCGTTGCATCATACTCCTCACCATTCGGCGTTAACACTACGTAATAGTCCCTACTGACTACCTGCTGCACCGCCTGGGCACTGGCTATGTTTGGACTAAGGGACTTGCTTAATTCCGATAGGGGATGCCCATAGCACTTAATGTCAAATGCCTTGTAGTAACCAAAGGGCGCCCTTGACACAGGGACCGGCGACTTCTCCCTCAACTTATTGTAAACCGCAAGCAACACACCCAATGCCTTGCTCGGCTTGGCTAGGTTGGGGCTTAGGTGCGCGTATGGGTAGAGAACTACTTGCGAGGCCTTGACCTTATTAAGTACGTCCAGTATCTCATCAGCCACGTAATCCACGTAATTAGGATCATCGGTATCGTTCTCCTCAACGCTCATAAACACCACAAGCGCATTCTTCGCGGAGCCTCTCTCAAGTTCCGGTGTTAATGGTTCTGGGTTTTCAACGGCCTTATCCCTAACCTGGTATGAGAAGTCCTCTGCATGTATGAATAATAATCTCATCAATCTACGGCATAAATAACTAATATTAATTTATTTAGGTGCATTAGTACAGCTGAGGCGCATTCTCTATTACCTAGGACTTAAATAATTGCCTCAATTAATTTACTCGATTTAAACCTAACGATGGGGCCTTATAAAATATGTATGCATAACTTTAAAAGGTGATGTGTTTTTCATGGATACAAATAATGCAAGGCGTAGTACCAATGCATATAGGCGTTATACCTGATGGGAATAGGAGGTGGGCCAGGAGGGTTGGCTTGCCAATAACTGAGGCGTATAGAATTGGGTCAGACAAGGTTGAGGAGTTTCTAAATTGGTCGCTGGATTTTGGTATAAAGATTGTCACTGTATATGTACTATCCACAGAGAACTTCCTCAGAAGGTCTAAGTTAGAGTTGGACCTGCTGTATAGGTTATTAAAGGAGAAATTGATTAAGGTTAGGAGGGATGAGAGGATTCACAGGAATAGGGTCAGGGTTAGGGTCATCGGCAGAACTTGGTTACTTCCTGAAGATGTCCGTAGGGAAATAGAACTCACCGAGGAGACTACGGCAGATTACTCGGATCACTACCTAAACCTTGCGGTGGTTTATGGCGGTAGGCAGGAAATAATCGACGCCGTTAGGAAGCTATTTGCTGACTATAATAGTGGTAAGTTGAGTATTAGTGACCTTAATGAGGAAACGCTCTTTAAGTACCTCTATGTTGGTGATGAACCCTATCCAGAGCCAGACCTAATAATCAGGACTGGTGGAGAATATAGAATAAGTAACTTCCTACTCTATGAAACGGCATATTCAGAGCTTTACATCCTAAATAAGTATTGGCCTGAAATAACCAAGGAGGACCTTAAGCAGGCACTTGATGATTATGCAAGGAGGGAGAGGAGATTCGGTAGATAATTCCTACCTTAAAAGAGAGAGTACATTGACCACTGGGATGGCTCCATCCCTTGTTATTATGAATGTATCCTCAACCTGAGATACTAAGCCTTTACCATGCTCAATCAATACTGGGTAACCGTAAATGTAGTCCTTTATATACAACTCATTTATTACGTTACCAACACCTTCACCAAACCTAGCCACGAGCCACCTAGGTGTAAATGGTAATGGCCCGATTTCATTACTTATGTATGAAAGTACGTCATAATGGGGGATCCCTAGGGCTTGGATTCTTAAGTAGATGGTAAATAGTGACTTGCGGCCCATCATCCACATAACCAGCGCCATTTGTTGAGAACGGCTCCACTGCATATACCTCACCCTCAATTATCCTCTGCCTATCACCATTATCGTAATTGGGGGGGATTGACTTACCCGCATGGAGCACGTACCTCCGTATTAAATGACCGCTTAAGTTCTTAATTGGCTTGAATCCAAAGGACCTTATGGCCCTCTCTATCTGGGCACCAATTGACGTCAATGTGGCTCCAGGCTTCATGCTTAATTGCGCAGCCTCCAGCGCCTTCATTGATGCCTTAATTAATTGGCTATACATTGGGTTGAAGGCAACAGTTACCGCAGTATCCACTATGTAACCATCAATGTGAGCGCCAAGGTCTATCTTAACCACAGCGCCCTTTGGAATTACGGACTTATCGCTTATTGTGGCTGTGTAGTGGGCGGCAACCTCGTTAATACTTACATTAACGGGAAAGGCAGGTTTCGCACCGCTCTGCCTAATTCTATTCTCAACCTTTTCACAGAGTTCAAGTATTGGTATTCCAGGCTCTGCTATGGACATGGCATAATTAAGGGCGTCCCTGGCAATAGCACCAAGCCTCTCATAAATTTTTAGTAGTTCCGTGGACACGCGGTATATGCCGAACTGTCTCCTTTAAATAACCTTGCCCTATTAGTTAATTAGTTTTGCCAAGAGAAACTATTTTAACCTAGTTTAATCTTGAAGTACTTGGTGTCGTAATGGGAGCCTTAACCATAGTAGCTAAGTATTTGATAATCGCAAACGTGGAGGTTCAAGGAACGGTGGAGAAATACGACATAATAGGCGCATTGTTCAGCCAAACAGAGGGCCTGTTGGGTAATGAACTTGATTTGAGGGAACTTCAAATGAATGGGAGGATTGGCAGGATAGAGGTTGAGACGGAGTATAAGGGTGATAGGACCGTTGGTAAGGTCTACATACCGTCGAACCTCGATAGGTATGAGACCGCCCTCGTTGCAGCGATGATAGAGACCGTGGATAAAGTAGGGCCTTACAACGCGAAGGTTCAAGTAGTCGAGATTAAGGATTTGAGGGAGGAAAAGAGGAAGAAGATCTTTGATAGAGCTAGGGAACTCCTCAAGCTTGTTGAGCATGAGGCTTTACCCGACACTAAGGAGTTAATTACAAAGTTCCTGGAGAACATTAGGGAGACCGAGGTTGTTGAGTACGGTCCGGAGAAACTACCTGCAGGGCCTGAAGTTGAGAGGGCCGACACGATAATAATCGTTGAGGGTAGGGCCGACGTACTTAACCTGGTTAAGCACGGTTTCAAGAATGTGATAGGCCTTGGAGGCTCGAGTGGCGGTATACCAAAGACCGTTATTGAGTTGAGTAAGAAGAAGACAACTATAGCCTTCGTGGATGGAGATAGGGGGGTGGCGAAATGCTGCTTAAGGAGTTACTTAAGTATGCGGATATTGACTACATAGCAAAGGCACCACCAGGTAAGGAGGTTGAGCAATTAACGGCTAAGGAAATAACGAAAGCCCTCAGGAATAAGGTACCTGCTGAGGAATACTTAGCAAGTCTTGAGAAGAAGGAAAGAAAGCTAATTGAGGAGGCTAGGCAGGCACAATCGCAGTCGCAGCAGGAGATACCACAGGCGCAGGCCATAGAAGTTCCTGTCCAGGAACAAGCGCAACAGGCTGAGAAGATACAGATAATACCGCAGCCACAGCCAGTGCAATCGGCACCGCCAACAGCAGCGCCAGTAACGCCTCAGCAATCACCGCCTCAGTCTCAACAGCCAAGTCCTGAATTACCCCCCCAATTACCTCCAAATGTTATTGATGAGATGAGAAAACTTGGGGGGGAACACTGGAGGCCATTATATACGATGATCACTGGACGGAGATTAAGAGGATACCCGTGAGGGACCTCGTAGACACACTACAGCAACTATCTAATGCCTATGCCGTAATATTTGATGGAGTTTGCACACAACGCCTTGTTGATGTTGCATCAGGCAAAGGCGTTAAGTTATTAATAATGTCTAGGGTGGGTAATATAACGAAGGTACCCACCGACATGCTAATACTAACAATAGACGAATACCTAAGTAAGGTAGGAACAAGCATCAAGTAAACCTAGTGAAATACTTTAAAAATCATCATATTTCCATTAACTCAGTAATTCAATGCCTAACAATCTTTCTCACGAGAAATAATCCAAGATTGACCTACCCGCTTTACCCTCCATAAGCTGTGACTCCTTAACTCCCAAAACCTCGAGTATCCTCATTGCGGCAGGGACTATCTGCTTCTCAACATAGTAATCAACATCAATCTCCCTAATATCCTTAACAAGTATGTACGGCTTAACCTTATAGGCCAGCTTGGCGCCACCGCCCTTAACAACCACGTAACCAATCATGTCACCCTTACCAACCTTATAACCAGCCTCTACCAACTGCTTAGCCGCCGCGACATGAGGCGTTAAAACCTTGTACTCATTCAATGACTTGTCAAGCGTCTTCCAAATAATTACATCATCTATATCGAATTGATAGGCCTTAACCTTATCAATCACAGACTTAACGTAAGAAACCGCCTTACTAACATCACCCGTGGTCAATACTATCTCCGCGACACTTTCCTGAACACCCTTAGCAATCTCGGCCCAATCACCCCCCCTAACGGCCTCAAAACCGACAATGTCTATCTCACCATCAATTGTCAAACCAACATACCTCTTCTTAGCCTCAGTAAACAAAACCCTCCTATACACCTTATCAACCTTAACCTCAAAGCCAAGCTCATTATTTATGTAGTTGATTAATGCATCAACCTTATCACTAATGTTCCTAACGAATAAGCTATCGGTATCGCCGTAGATTATTGGTAGGCCCAGGGACCTGGCCTTCTCAATAACGGTCTTAAGCAGGTTCCTACCCCCCCATGCGGTGACGGCCTCAGCCACCTCACGCCTATACCACCTAGCCCCCCCAACCAACCGCAGTACCCATACATGGCATTAGCATGATCTTAAGCGCCCTCTGTCTCTCATTAAGTAGAACCCACTCAGGGCTGTCCTCAGGGTACTTCTTCATTAAATCCCTCACCCTACGCCTACCCTCAACAAGGATCCTAAGTAAGCCAGAGTATAACCCCCCCTCAGGCGACTTCTTGAACTTATAATTAACCTCAGGCGCCACGTAGCAGTCCCCCCCGCAATCCCCCCCAAGCACCAGTGTGTCTGGCGAGACGTTATACTTCATCATTATGCTTGGGTACATACTGGAGAAGTCTATCACGCTATGTTCTCATGAAGCCCAGGCCTCGGCTCAAGCACGACGGCGCCCTTATAAGTCTCGTATGGCCTCTCCTCACGGTTAGGAGCCAACTCACCCCCCCTCTTGACCGCCTCGTAAAATATCATCCACTCAACCCTAGCACCAACACTGGCCGCACCAACCTGATCCAGCGGAAGCCCTGATATTGAGGACAACTGGATTGCGAATGGAAGCAGCTTCTCCGCCAGTCCGTAAGTACTGACCACGTCATCCCTGGCATACTTAAGAAGCAATTCACGCTTATTCTTGTCATCCCAATACTCATGTATCCTGTGGCCAGGTATTAAGACGCGCTCGCTCCTCCTCATTATTCCGAAGAACTCGGCTGCTCGGTCCAGGCTCTTCACCTTTATCTCGCTAATCTCCTCAATGAAGTTGTACAGGTCAACATTTGCCCTACCTATTATTGACCAGTGACCATACACACTCGGCTCGGGTGGATTACCCATCCTAGATAGGGTCAGCCTAACACCCACCCTTGAAGACCTATTGACTAGGTAAGGCCAATCAAAGCCATTATTATTATAACCAACCACTATGTCTGGGTCATACTTCCTGAAGTAATCCAGGAACTCCCTAATTATCTTAGCGTCATTCCTATTATCATCAGCCACAAACATCTTAACGCCATCCTCCTTAGTCATTGTCGATATTATTATTACGGGGGGGTCCCTATCAGGGTTGGGCATACCCCTTGGGTTATAAACCTCGATGTCGAAGGCAAGCACCTTAAAGCCGGGTAACTTATGCTCCTCAATCATCCTAGGTCTAGTCTTGGCGAGACATACCAGGTCAACCTGGTAATTACCCTTAACCTCCTCACACTGATCAACAACAACCCAATTACTCGGCTTAACACCCATGTCCAGCAGGTACCTCTGCGAGAACCTAATGTCAGCCTCAAGCACATCCTCAACGCCTGGAACCTCGGCAGCGAGTTCCCTAAGCTCCCTAACCTTCTCAGGTATTGTTGCAGTAACCTTAATGGCATCAACTTCATTACCAAACAACCTGCGCTTAACAACCTCCACATTCAATACCCTACCCTCCAACTTACGCTTAACGTTGTTTAACACAGCATTAGTATCACCTGAAGGTAATACATAGAAGTACGGCCTAAACGACCTATCCAAAACAAGGACCCTTTTGCCATTATCTGCAATACCGAATAACCTTAACTCCGGCGTATTACCAGCAATGCCATATGTGACGTCTAATAACCAAAATGTTAATTCCATTATTTAATAGGTTGAGAAGCAATATGTTAAACTTACTCTTCATGAAGTTTAACCATCAGCCTGGTAGGCAAACGCAAAGGCACTTATATAGGTAGTCTCGGGTCCTCCTTAATTACCTTGGCTACTATAAGGGTTGAGGTCCTCTCAACCTCCTCCATATTCATTATCTGCTCAAGTATCCTAAGAATCTCATCCTTACCACTAGCCCTAACCTGAAGCACGAAGTCCCACTCACCAAATATGTAGTAGACTGTCGTCACACCGCCAATACTCGCCAACTTCTGACCAACCTTCTCATGATAGCCAGGGCCATACTTGGCCTTAACGAGTATCACAGCCACGTAATCCTTACCCATCTTCTCAGGGCTTAGCTTGGCATGGCAGCCGAGTATTATGCCGAGTCTCTCGAGTTTCTTAATTCTGTAATAAACAGTTGATTTCGAAATCTTCAATTTATTAGCCATTTCATCGAGTGTTACCCTGCAGTCATCCTGCAACATCTTTAAAATCTCAATATCAGTCTGGTCTATCTCCTCGGTTATTGACATCAATGAACTATTACTGAACCTATTTAAAAAACATTCGCTTGTTATAAAAATGTTCATATCGCACATAACTACTTTACATAATTATCTTTCTCACGCACCTATCTAAAGACTAATTAATCACCATGATGGACATATATACGTAAATAATTCATGCACTTTTAAACCCTGAAAAAATATGAACGCCGTTAATTAGCCAATGAATTAAGCAAAGAAAAATGCTTTTATATCAGTTACCAACGTCTGCCAACAAAGAGGTCTTCTTGGTGATGAAATATGTCAAGCAAGCAAACTCCCGGATTAAGTAGGGATGAAACGGATGAAAGAATAAAGCAAGCATTATATTACCTAACAAGGGTTGTCCAGGACATGGGCATACCCAGAAATATCAGGAGGGCTGCCAGCGAAGCCGTTAGGGTTTTAATGGACCCGGGCATGAGCCCAGGCCTTAAGGCTTCAACGGTCATCAGCATACTCGAGGAGGCATTGGCAGACCCAAACATGCCACTTTTTAGTAGGGTTATTTTCTGGCAGGTTATTTCATTACTTGAACAGATTAGGGATTGACACGGATTCAGGCTAGGTCTTCTAATAAGTTCTTTATTAGTCCCTTGCCATACAAAGTCTCTATCATTAATCTGGTGCTTGCTATGATCTCCTTGGCCCTATTGTACTCATCCTTCCAAGTCAATGACCTCCTGGAAACACCCTGTTCTGCAGCCTTTACAGCAACAGCAGCGGCAACCCTCGGGTAGAAGTCCCACTCCTCCATTGTTGGCAATATCTTATCCTCGCTTAATCTATCACCGACAAAATTCGCGATCTCCTGCGCGGCGGCAATAATCATCTCATCAGTTATTGTTCTAACCCTAGCATCCAATGCGCCCCCCCTAAAAACTCCTGGGAATACCAGGGAATTATTGACCTGATTGGGGGGGAAGTCGCTCCTACCTGTCGCCACGACCTTAGCACCGGCCTCCTTAGCCTCCCAAGGCCAGATCTCCGGTATTGGGTTCGCTAGAGCAAAGACTATTGGGTCCTTATTCATCGCCCTAATCCACTCCTTCTTAATCACGCCCGGCCCCTGGACTGAGGCGGCAACAACCGCATCAACGCCAACGAGCGCCTCCTTAATACCACCCCCCCTCCTTCTCTCGGCGTTGGTCTTTATCGCCAATTCGTACTTCCACGGATTGGTGAGCATTAACTTATCCATATCCTCCCTCTCCGGGTGCAGTATTCCCTTACTATCAACGAGAATTATATTGCCTGGTTTAACCCCCCCGTACTTAATCAAGATTCTCGCCGCCGCTATGTTTGAGGCACCAGCGCCAATAAATACTATCGTTGAGTCCTCAAGCTTCTTACCAACAATCTTAAAGGCGTTTATTAAGCCAGCCAGTATTGCTCCGGCTGTTCCCTGTTGGTCATCATGCCAGATGGCTATCTTTAGCTCCTCCCTTAATTTATCAAGTACGTAGAAGCACTTAGGTGACTCAATATCCTCAAGGTTTATACCACCGAAGGCGGGTTCTATGGCCTTTGCAACACTAACAATGTCATCCTGAGTCCTCGCCCTAATGGGTAATGGTACAGCATCGACACCACCAAGGTACTTGAAGAGGAGCGACTTGCCTTCCATGACGGGCATTGCTGCCTCAGGACCAACATTGCCAAGCCCAAGAACTCTACTGCCGTCTGTCAGTATTGCAATTGCATTCCACCTCCATGTATACTCAAAGGATTTATCAACGTCTGCATTTATTTCCTTAGAAACCGCGGCGACACCGGGCGTATACCATATAGAGAAATCACCTAATTTCCTAACTGGTACCTTGGGTAATACCATTATCTTTCCTCCATACCTCCTTGATGCCTCAATCGCCACCTTAAACCATTTACTTGATTCCTCACTCATCGGGTTAATGTAAAAATTGAGGATTTATATTAATTTCTGAAGATAAATTCGGCAACTGACAAGTATAGAAATTATAAGATAAGAATTCAGTTGAGTATAATATTATTAATGAACTTAGCCCTTAATAACATGAATATTTTCCTTAGGTATCACAAGCAGGACCTTATCGCCAGGTTTAAGGGCCTTTACAGACAATGCAGTAATCACTAGGTCACTACCCACTGAAATTAGTAATTGATAACCAAGCCTAACTCTAACCACCTCATTAACAATACCCTCAAACACGTTTTGCCCCCCCTTAGTATCAACATCATTATCTACAACAACCTTGATCCACTCAGGCCTAATACAAACATAAACTTCACCATTAATATTCCCATCAATACTTAGCCCTACCTCTCCATTAAGCCTTACAAAACCATTCTCTGCAACGCCCCTAATGACATTTTGAAAACCAAGGAACCTAGCCGTGAACACATTACTTGGCCTATTAAATACCTGCTCAGGGTCTCCCTCCTCTATTACCTTGCCCTCATTCATAATGTACACCCTATCAGCCAATGAGTACGCCTCATCCCAATCATGAGTTACGTGAATCACGGTAATACCATATCTCTTGGGTAACTCCCTGAGCATTAATATTATCCTATCCCTGGTCTCCCTATCAAGCATTGAGAGAGGCTCATCCAGCAATAAGACCTTTGGCTTAATAACGAGGGCCCTAGCCAACGCAACCCTCTGCTGCTCACCACCGCTTAGGTTAACGGCTCTCCTACTAAGTAGGTACTCAATACCCAGGTCCTTGGCAATCTCCATAATAAGCCTACGCCTCTCCGGCTTGGGAATGCCCTTGAACCTAAGCCCATACTCAATATTCTCGTAAACAGTCATGTGGTCAAAAATCGCATAACCCTGAGGTACATAGGACACGTTACGAGTCTCTGGTGGTTCCCTAGACACGTCAATGCCATCAATCACCACACTACCCTCACTAACCTTATAAATACCCGCTATCGTCTTAAGTAACGTACTCTTACCTGATCCCGTGGGTCCAAGAATTACGTTATACGTCTCGCGTTCAAAAGCCGTGCTTATTGGACCTAGGGTGAAGTATCTAAGCCGCACAATTACACTCCTTAATTCAACCATACCAGGCATTACCACCACCCAAGCTAACCAGGACCCTATAGATTATGAATATCACGAGCATGACCGCGACAAGCGCTGCCGAAAACTCCACAGCATTAACCAAGCCAATACCCACGTAGCTCTCGTATATGTATACCGAGGCTGGGTAAACAAGGTTCTTACCAAATAACACGTAATAAGCAACAATGAATAGGGCACCGGCTTCCGAGACTGACCTAGCCCACGATAATAAGGCGCCTGTTGCCATTGACCTCCAAATCCTGGGGGGGAGTATGATTGACGTGAAGACCCTTAATGGGCTAGCCCCTAGGGTCCTCGCAACAGCCTCCATTTCAGGGCTTATCATCCTAATCGATGCCTCAACAACCCTAATGTAGTATGTCGATGAGAGAAAGGCGACCGCAGTCGTGGCGCCCCAAAGGGTATTTATGAAGTTAATGCCGTGAGCCTTTAGGAACGGGCCAAGACCGTAGTAGGAAGCGAAGGCTAGCACTACCATTATCCCAACGATTATGTGGGGGGGTATCATTATTGGTATATCGATCACGGCATCCACAATGCTCTTTAGGTGAAAGTCGTACCTAGCCATTACGTAGGCTATTGGCGTCCCCCCCATAATTATCGCTATTATTGCCGATAACGTCGACATGACCACCGTCACCTCAATCGCCTGTAAAAAACTAACCACGGAGAGAGCCTTCGGTATCATTGGGAAGCCCAGGACTATGAGTAGGGCCAGTGGGTATATTATGAGAATTGAGAATATGAGTATTGAGATTAGTAGGATTAGGATGATGGGTATGTTCATTTTTAATGAATTCATGCCATTAACTCCCTTAGCCTGGCTTGGGAATATGGATGCATACTGCGGGTACTGGCTTAACGGCGCAACAAAGGGTTTAATTGCATTAGGCACAGCGCTGTAATTACCATAGACTATACCGGGTATTATGGGTACAATACCATTCTCCTCAAGTATGTTCTGA
This sequence comes from Vulcanisaeta distributa JCM 11216, assembly GCF_001315985.1. Classification (GTDB taxonomy): domain Archaea; phylum Thermoproteota; class Thermoprotei; order Thermoproteales; family Thermocladiaceae; genus Vulcanisaeta; species Vulcanisaeta distributa_E. The sequence goes on along the minus strand of NZ_BBBI01000004.1, from coordinate 47,563 downwards.
CCAATTGGGCTATAGAGCAGTAGTAGGAAGTATTCAGCTGCTTGTTTATTCGGTGCCTGGAACGGTATCGTTATTGTATAAACAACGGGGGGGTTGCACGCGAAGGTCTTCGTGACACCACCCTCAGACCAGGTGACATTAACCTGGTGGTAGTAATCGACATAGCTCAGGTTGCCGAGGTTTATGAATGGCGGTAGTGTTATGAATACGGTATTATGGTACGTCTGCGTCTGCGGTATTGCATTGCTCTCATAGGCCGAGAGTATGAAGTCCACCTGCCCAGAGGTCATTAGCGTTAGTAGGTCTATCTCTGTATTCCTCATCACGTACTTACTTGGATTTCCATATATTGCGTCGTATAGGTATGAGGCATTGTTAAAGAATGCCAAGCCAGCTAACTTAACGACACACTGCGCCTGGTAGCCGGAGGGGTCTGTGAATGGGTTTGAAACGCCAACAACGGTGCTTGAGTTAAGGGCTATTATCTGCCAAATCTTCTGCCAGGTCTCGTTATATTGAGCGGACATTGGTGGGTATGACTGGGCCTGCTGCCATAGTTGATAGACCTCCTGACCAGCCGTGGTGTTTAGGTTGACTATTATGACCATTTGCGTAATTCCAAAGGCTATCTCATAATTAGTGTAGTTGGGGAATAATACGGAGGGTATTGTCGTTGTATCCGCAGAAGCCACAACACTGAATTGCTGGGTAGTTGCCTCTGTATGGGCAATCTCACCACTACCCTTGAACATGGCTGGGGCTATGGTTATGCCTGGGTAAAGGCTCTGCATGATGTTGAGAATATCCGTAAACGCGAACTTCAGGGTGCCGGCGGCGCCGACTGCGAAGGGCGCGGTTGATGTCGTGGTAGTCGTAGTAGTGACTGGGGGGTGGTCACATTTGTAGTAGTTGCGTTAATGTACTTAGTAACAACCTTAGGTGGCATAACCGCATAACCAATTACCACACCAATTACAAGACCTATTATTAAACCAACGACTAACCAAACGGTTGTACTCGCCATACAACTATTTCGTATTTCCCCTATATTAAAGTTTTATTAATTATCTGATAATTGATAATTAACATTCAATTTAATAATTTTATTCAGGCGGTATTTCGGCATAGGCCATGGATATGTCAATACCAAACCTCCTCATATTAACATAACGTGATATCAAATACACGGCAATCCCTAGCACCACGGCGCCAAGCTCAACACCGTAGGCGAGTGGGTTACCGCCCCAGATCTGCGGGTAGCTAGGAACTCATAGGTTAAATACGCCATTACTCCAGCCATTAATACGCCGAATACTATTAGGACAGTCCTAGATTTACCGCTTATGTTAAATGATGAGTACCTAAGCGTCGCAAGTATTACTGCCGCGATACCGACTACCATGTAGTATATTATTGCCTCAACAACGGCACCGTAGAGCGCCGTGAATGTATTATAGAGGAAGCCAGCCGCGGCAATTAGTGCCGCAGTTACTGCTAAGTCGAATAGGTGTGCGTATATTGGTGTTCCGAGTCTTGGGCTTATGTAGGCGAAGGTGCTTGGCCAGACTCTGTCGAAGGCTAGGGCGAACCAGTACCTTACGACGACGATGGCTCCGTAGGCGAGGACGGCTAGGTACCAAGTGACTGATGAAATGCCAATAAACCAACTTAGAATTGCATTACGCGAAACCACCATCGCCACCGTCCAGAAATTAAAACTACCACTTACCAACCCATTAACATTAGGATTAGACAAAGCCTCAGTAACAAAACCAAAACCCAACGAATAATACATGGCCTCGAAGCGAGGGTTAAGAATACTAATGAGAATAGGAATGCCATGGGGATGTTCCAGTGAAGGGCGCTTTTGCCCTTTATCTCGGAGGCTATTGCAGGCCCAGCATTCAACCACGGGTATACATATATTGCGAAGAAGGGTAGTAGCATCAATATGGTGTTCATGGAGAAGTAGGGCCCCCCCGTATAACTGCTGGCTATTTTTGAATACGTATAACCAGTTGGTAATAATGAAGACACAGCACTAATGACCTGGGTCTTAGGCGTTATGAAGAGCAAAATTATGGCCGTAAATAGACCAAGTAGTGATACTACTGTTAGTGCCGTCATTAGTTTAATCCCATACTTTGTACCAAGTATGTTGGCTAGGACTATGACGGCGAAGAAGGCAATGCCTATACCAACCTCCTGAGCAGTCGTTAATGAAATACTAACACCCAGTATTGGCAAAACCGACTCCAACTGAAAAACCGCCGCAAAGGCTATCAATGCGTAGTATGCCAAGCTCTCTATTACAAAGCCGAGGACAAGCCCATTAGTTAGCCAGGCTAGTTTTGGTCCTAGGGCTCTTCCTAGCCATATGTAGTCACCGCCAACCCTCGGTATGTACCTAATTAGCGTGGAGTAGACAATTACCTGCGGCAGTGCAAAGAGGGCGGCTATGAGGGAAGCATATACAAGGTTTGCGCCTGCCACGGTCGCCACGGTTGATAGTGCTGTCAATGTAAAGCCTATGGATGCCAAAGCAGCACCAACCGACATATTAGCAACATTAATCGAAACAGCATCCCAAAAACCAGCCTCCCTAACCAAACCCGTAGACTCCCTGATGAAGACTTGGTATTCCCTATCCATCGTTATAATGGTTATTTTAAATAATTTATAAATCCTCTGTTCATTAATACCGTTTATTGTTTAATCAAATTATTAAACAATAAGTCAGGACATAGTTTATAAATTAGTAGGCACTGCCATAATGCCGTGTTTGAGGTTGAGGTTAAGTATAGGGTTCCAAGCCACGATAGGATTAAGGATAATCTGAAATCATTGAATGCGAAGTTTCTCGAGCATACTGAGGAGACCGACATATACTTTAATAGCCCGGTTAGGGACTTTGCGAAGACTGACGAGGCACTTAGGGTTAGGGTATATGGCGACGGTACTGTGGTACTAACGTATAAAGGTCCACGTATTGGCAGTGTTGGGAAGACCCGTGAGGAATTGAGTGTTACCGTCAACGACCTTGACAGCCTCCTTGAGATTCTCAGGAGACTTGGGTTTAAGGAGGTAGCTAGGGTGGTGAAGAGGAGGGATATTTATAATTATGAGAACTTCACAATCTACATGGATACGGTCGAGGGATTGGGAAGCTTTGTTGAGGTTGAGACCATGGTTAATAATAAGGAACTAATAAATAAAGCCACGGAAGAGGTACTCCAGCTTGGAGATAGGATGGGCCTTAGGAGGGATTGGATTGAGAGGAGGACGTACTTAGAGTTAGTGCTTGAGAAGCAGGGTGTGAATAAACCTTAATAATTACGGCTGTAATACTTATTGTGCAGTTTGATAATGTCGTGATAATCGAGGATAATTACAGGAATTACTACCCATTATCAATTAGTACGCCACTCAGTGACCTAATAATTGGTGGTCTTCGATACTACGAACACATAGCATTATGGTTAATGAGCCTGGGATATGACGCGAATATATACGTTATTACCCGCGATTACCTAGCTAGGTATTGGCGAGGCATTGCCGATTCAATATTATCTAGACTTAACCTGAAGTATTCAGTAAAGTATGTACATAATACTGAGGATATAAGTGGAGCGACCCTGTGGATAGGCACATCGTTAATTCCTCAGATAGATGTGCTAAATAAATTGATGAGTAATGCGAGGACTGGAGTCGAGATTAAATGCGGCGATAAGGCTCTGCTCAGTATCACTAATGAACGTGGAGTAGGTGTAAAAGATACAATTAATAATTGCGACTTACCAATATCTAGTGGTATTTGGTCCATAATTAAGTGGAATACTGAATTACTCCGCAGTAATTCTAAGTACTTGGTGAAAATCATCGGTGATAAGGCCGTGAACTCCGACATCTCGGGTAATGCCATTATTGATGAGAGGGCAGGTAGTGTAATAGCGATAAATGCCATTATTGAACCATTGACCTATATTAAGGGCCCATCACTACTCGGTCCAGGCTCCAGGGTGCTGCCTCATGCATACGTTAGGGAGGGCACGGTACTCTACATGAATAATGCAGTTGGTGGTGAGGTTAAGAACTCAATAATGGATATGCACAGCCTCAAGGAGCACTTTAGTTACCTGGGCGACTCCTACGTGGGTAGGTGGGTTAATATTGGGGGGGCCGGGTCGGTAACTTCGAATCTGAAGAATACCATAGGCATCATTAGGTATATGGGTATTGACACGGGCATGATTAAGCTTGGTTCAATAATTGGTGATTGGGTTAAGGTGGGGGGGATTAACACGTCGATAATGAGCGGTAAGTATGTTGGGCAGGGTAGCAGCGTACTTGGTCTAATTAGGAGGGATGTTCCACCATTTAGTATGTGTATAAATGATAATTGTAAGACGTTAATAATCGAGAAGGCTGTGGAAATTTACAGGAGGTTTGCTGAGTTGAGGAGGACGGGGGGGTTTAATGAGGATGAAGCAGCACTAATTAAGGCGGTCTATGAAGTATCACTCCATGAACCTCCTCCTTAATTCCCTCTTCTCGAGATCATGAATAATAAGCACCAGCTTATCAATGTCGCTTATCTTTGGCAAGAACTCTTCAATATCATCAATCCTAACCCTACTGGATAGTGCGAGCACAGCGAGCTTGCCGTACTTACCAACGAGCTCAGCCGTCCTATTTATGTATTCAATAAGTTCATTGTCCTCAGACTTGGCCTTACCCTCCCTCCACCGTTCCATAACTTGCCTTACCCTCTCCTCATCAATCCTTAATGCACCGAGTTTTTCTGAGCCGCAGTTAGGGCATTTGGGCCTGTCTGGTAGGTCCTTATTCCTGACCGAGCCGACCCAACCACAGTTGAGACATACAAGTGTCATTGATTCATTTAATAGCCTAGCTTTAACGCTCTCCCTAACCAACTTATCGAGCTTGTCGGGCGCCATTACTTCAAGCCTATGGCTTATCTTATCCACGACCTCCCTACTCATTGGGCTAAACTCACTCCTCTCTATTGTTACTAGCCTCCTCTCGCCATTGATCAAAGACTTCAGGAAGAAGAATGTATTATCTAGATCAAAGTCTCTCATTAGGACCTCCTTAAGGGTCTCTGTGAATACTGGCGACCCCCTTATAAAGCTCTATTAAATTGGTTATTGCTAGGTCGCTCAACTCCCTGTCCTTTTTAATTACATTGAACCTCCTGGCAACGTGAACAAACTTCCTCTTGAAAATTCCCGTCTTGGTTATGGCCCTCATTGCATAATCAATAAATGTCTTGTCATCCATGTTAGCCACATCCATTATTGTTTGTACGATAAGTGTCGTGTCGATGCCAGGCCTTGGTAGTTGTAGTATGACCGCGTAAGCATCCTGCTGAACACCAACTGGATAACCAAGCCTCTCGGTTAATACCTCCCCCCCAAGTATTCTGGCTATTGTCCTGTTGACTAACGTACCACCATGCGTGTAAAGCACTATTAAATCGCCAACACGCTCAATAAGGACAAGTCTATGCGAGGGCACCGGAACCCCCCCACTTTCGACGTGCTCCATCACCTTGCTCACGACGTACTTAATCGTATCACTGGAGACACCCAGCTTCGTTGTGAAGGTATTTATGGTTGCCTCAGGACCAACCTTGGTTATGTAGTTACTTATTTCCTCCTTAATATTGCCAACATCCTGCGCGATCTCGAAAGGTACAGGGATTTCCTCACCAACCCATGATGGTATTGCACCAACCGTGTCCTTAGCCGGCGCCACGTAGATCGTATCACCGACAATCTTCTGCAGAACCCAAACACCACCCCCCCTAAACACGAACTTAATGCCAGGCTCACCATACTCAGCGACGAATGCCTCATCAAGCACACCAATGGTTCCTCATTGGCTTGGTTAATGACTAGGTAGTGCTTTTCGTCGGGTATCATAGACATCTGCTCAAAGAAGTACCTATACATCTCCCTCCTGGCCCTAACACCGCTTGGCTTAAGTACGACACCCTCATTTTCAATGAAGTAGGCAAGCCTTGGATTGAGGACATCACTCATGAACCTAAGCACACCCTTAAGCTCCTCAATTGACAACTTCCTGTACGGGTAAGCCCTCCTTATTAAATCATAAAGTTCATCAATAGTCCACCTACTCTTGATCATCAATAAACTGACTATTTGGTGAACGAGAACATCATATGGCTTATCAGGTATTTGCGTAGCCTCGAGAAGCCCAGACTTAGCCCTGTTTATTATCGCCACAGCCTCAAGCGTGTCATTCAAGTCCTCGGTTATTACAACACCCCCCCTTGGGATCTTATCAAGCCTATGGCCACTCCTACCAATCCTCTGAACAAGCCTAATAACCTGGTGGGGGCGATAGGTACTGTATTACGAAGTCCACGTGGCCGATGTCAATACCCAGTTCAAGGCTTGATGTTGCTATGACTGCCTTTAACTTACCATCCTTGAACGCCCTCTCCGTGGTTATCCTCGAAACCTTAGACAATGAACTGTGGTGTATGCCCACCGAGTCGTAGCCAAGCATTGTGAACCTATACATCAGTAGTTCAGCCATTGATCGTGTATTAACAAAGACTATCGTTGAACCACTCCCACTCACTAGGTCTTTAATCACCCTGAGCCTGGCAACCGCATCTGGGTATAGGTAAACACTCTTGGCCACATCTTCATCCTCCTTAGTGGGCTCCGGGTGTAGTACGTCCATCCTCATCTCTCTAATGATGCTTGACTGTACTATGTCGCATTCCTCATCATTACCAACAAGGAACCTGGCAACCTCCTCGGGGGGGCTACCCACCGTGCTGACAAGCCAATTATCTGCGGTTTCCTACCAATCAACCACTTAATCCTCTCAAGCGTCAAGGTCAACTGCGTACCTCTCTTATCCTCTGCTAATTCATGAACCTCGTCAATGATTATCCACCTAAGCTTCATTAAGTGCTCCCTTAGTCTCTTACCTGATAAAATCGCCTGGAGGGTCTCGGGCGTCGTTATGAGCATTTGAGGGGGGGGTCCTTACTCTGCTTAACCCTATCGCTCTGGTCCGTATCCCCATGCCTAACACCAACCTTAATACCAACCCTCTCACCCCCCCACCAAACAAGCCTATCAAGCAAGTCCCTATTCAACGCCCTAAGCGGTGTAACATAGAGAATGTATATGCCTTATCGGCGAACTCACCCTTATCCATACCCCACCTAAGCATCGAGAGGACTGGCAATACGGCGGCCTCCGTCTTACCACTGCCCGTTGGCGCTATTATCAACACATTACGCCCACTAAGGATCTTCGGAATAGCTAACCTCTGAGGCTCCGTGGCCTTTAAGAACCCCCTTTCAATAAGAGCTGATTGAATTACAGGGTGAAGTAATCCATAGGCATTATCCAACTCCTTAGTGGTTACTGAAAATTTGACATCGTAGCTACTCATCGTACTTACACTATACAATTAACACCATGGACCCTACCCAATTTTAAACCATTTGCTTTAGTTGAAGCGAAAGACAAAACCACGAAACCTATAAATAAGGTGCAGGAATGCTCCATAGAATATTACCTTTAATGGAAACATAAGCCTAATATTAAACCTCAGCATCAGTAAACCAATGCTTAAGTGCAGTGCCTGTGGCTCGACCAGGGTAACGGTCCTAATTAATGGAAAGCCATACTGCACATACTGCGGGACTAAAATATTAAGAACTCATTTAGTAAGAACGTTATTAAACATGAAGAAGGAGGGTTTGATAACCTCAATAATAAATGTGGAGAGTTACGAAGACTCTTAGTGAAGAAACTATTAATAAGCTAGAAGCACATACCCTAATGATGAATAGGTATGGATTAACACTCATAATAGTTCTATTTACAATGACCTTACTCACAACGAACTTAGCAGTGATGGGATACACCATAAATAACACTTTCATAATGCAGTTAAACAACAATATTACCCAGGGCCTAAGTAAATGCGGAATAAATCCATCAACAATGTACATAGTATCGAGCACCACAACGATAACAAATAACGTAGTTGTAGTTAAAATGGCCTCAACAACTGGTAATTACACCGTTGAGTTAAGTATAATGGCTGCAAATAATCAATTACCGATTAATGAGATAAACATAACAGTTACCAGAGATAATGTTGTACTTTGTAACCTAACAATACCAGTAAGTAGTGCATCGGGTTTGTATAACTATACCATAGAAAAAAATAGCTACTTCATAGAATTAATATCCTATAGTGGCTCTCCACCCACCATTATTAATAGTTCGAATTCACTAACTACATATGGAACAACGATCAATTCAGTAATAATAGTACCTGAGGTCACAGGCAATATAATATGCACCACTGGTTCGCCCTCCATACCCGTATATATGGTGTATATATTTGGCAAGCCCATGCTCTATATAATACAGCCATCAAAGCCGATAACATCCGTACTGTGTAGGTACAGTCAATCATTAAACATAAGTTACCTATTAATGTCACTGCTCATTGGTATAGCGGCGGCATTGATTTACGAAGTGGCACTAATAATGATTAAGATTAATCGTTTGAAAATTACCTAATAACCAAGTACCCAGGGACCTAAATGCCCTAGCTCTATGGGACAACTTATTCTTAATATCAATGCCTAGCTCGGCGAAGGTCTTATCATAACCATCGGGTATGAATATTGGATCGAACCCAAAGCCCTCGGAACCCCTAGGCTCCATTGCTATACTTCCACGTACAATACCGGTAAATAGCTTAATGTTGATTTTAGGGCCGCATAGGCCAACCACGGACTTAAAGTAGGCTGACCTATCCTCAACACCACTCATTAGCTTTAAAATGCCTGTAAGCCCTATTGTTTTATAGACATAGGCTGAGTATGGACCTGGAAATCCATTTAGCCTATTTATGAATAGACCATCATCCTCAACAACGAAGTAATTAGTAACGTTACTACTGCATATTTCACCTAGTGCATTGCTAACAATATCTTCAAGGTTATCGCTCTGTATCTCAATCTTCTTATGTTCACGGTCAATCACAAGATCCACACCGAACTCTCTAAGGACTAATGAAGCCTCATGGAATTTAGCCTCATTGCCTGTTACAAAGAATATCCTCATGCCTATTCATTTTTACAAACCGGCTTTAACTTTAATATTTTAAGGGAATCACTGCAGATTCACACCACTATAATCAAGAACCTTCTTTAACAAATCACTTTCTGGAGGAACACCTATGAACTCCACATTACCAACATCCTGATCCTCCCTCTTAAGCACAACAGTAGGCACGGCAGTAACTTGGTAAGCATCGGCAATATCACTCTCCTCATAAGCCTCAACCGTTACTGAAACAACCTTACCCTTACTATCATAGGCAAACATGTTAGCCATTAGTACGGCATACGGGCAGTATGGGCATGACGGCGTAACAACGGTCATGACCTCAACCCTCTTACTATTGCCCGAGTTTATCAGAGCCTCGAGACCCTTCTTCGTTTTAGGCCTTAACTTCGTTTCACCAACGGAGACCCTCACTATAGTCTCTATGAAGGCCCTAACCTCCTCACCAAGTGGTGCCCCCTAGGTACCTAATTGCACCATCAAGTAGGTATATTACGGGGGGGACCCTCTGCGGCTCAACGTTGTACTTATTGAAAGCGTCACTATTCTCCTCATACTTAATCTTCCTCAGCACTAACTTGCCAGGAGGCGCCAATTCAGCTAGCAGATCCAGTAATTCCTCGGTTGGTACGCACCAATTAGTGTCCCTATTACCACAGGTGTTGCTAGTGAAGAATAAGACCTCGACTGGGTTCTTCATTTGAGATAGTATCTCCTTTATTATCTCCTTAGTCTCTTCATCAACCTCTATGTGTGGTACCTCTGCAGTGCCTTGTGGCTTCTCGAAGGGTGTTGCGGACATTCTATCTTCGTAGGAAGTAACCCCCCCTATAAAAGCCTTTTTTCCCATTATTTTCAGTAATTTAGGGTGTTCATGAACTCCTCGATCTCCTGGACCTACTCTTAGACCCCCCCTTACTGCCTTTGGACTTCCTGCCTTTCCTCTTTCTTTTCTTTTTCCTCGACTTCCTGGACTTCCTAGTCTCCTTTAACTCACCCGAGACCTTGTCAATAATCTCCTTAATTACCCCCCCACTTGATATCCATGAATTGACCTTATTCAATTCATTATCTATTACATCATTAATTAATGACTGCCCAACCTGGTCAGCACCTACCAGCAATACCTTAGCCAACGCCTTGCCTGACTCCAGGCTTATAATGCCCGAAAACTCCTCACCAAGTCTCTCCTTAATATACCTCCTTAATCTCCTATAACTCTCCTCATTAAAGCCATCGATGCGCAGAACCTCCAGTAGAAATGACTGATTATCCTTAATGAAAGCAAGCCGCAACACGTCATTGCTAACCTCCTTAATTACGTCCACGACCAAGAACTAAACCAAGCACTAATAAATCTTACACCGCACCTTACCACCGACACAGGTATCAACCCATGCATTACATGATGAGTACTAAGTACCTGTGAATTAATTACATGATTCACCAATCAGTACTTAAAGGATTCCTCATCAAATCAGCGAGGTGAAGCATCCTCATCATAATACAATGCACCAGTGCATTTAAATAGTTTTTCACATGAATGGAGAGCTACGCATGGCTGATTGAACCAACCCAGTCATTGATAATGCCTAATTGGGAATGGCAATACGCAATCCCTATCCTCATCCACGAAGAATAATCTATCGCCGGGAGCCACATCCTTCATTAATTCAATAATGGCTCTCCAGTTCTTACGTGGTGTGACAGCAATCACGTGAAATCCATCCTTTCCATACGAGAGGTTCGTGTTTATGAGCCACGTGCCACCCACACTCACGGAGTACTCCACATTATACCTCCTGTTATATCCACCATAAATGCTCGCATCAACATCCTCCTTAAGTCTCACCCACCCGTCGGTGAATAGGTAATCCATATCGGTAATGCTCGTCCAGTCAGGATAGTCATCAAATAAATGAATTATTATTAGATCATCAACGATATTCTCGGTTAATTCCTTGATCTTAGCCGCAGCCTCCTCAATGGTGTTACCATCAATGCGTGGCGCTGGTAGATAATCCCTAATTATACCTGCCTTGGCGTTGATCATTATTAGCTCATGATCCAGCTCGTGCATCTGCACATAACTAATTATATGTGGCATAAGTCGTCGGAGGTGGGTCTCCGTCCCGGAAATACTTATGGTCGCCTCCTTACGTTCTCTCCTCCTTTCATGACCCTTAATTCTCGACTTAATCGATGTTCTCATCATAACCTCTATTTTCGGATTACCACCGGCCTGCTTGAGGTAAATAGTTACCTTATTTACCCTAGACGTTCTCAATAGATTTACAACATTACTCCACTCGTCGTTACTCCTCGCCATATTCCTCACCGCACTCCCACTCAGGTAGGATCCTATTCTCCTCTTCCTCACGCATCATCTCCCTCATTAACCTCTCCTCCTCCTGCTCTTCCTCCTCCCTTTCTATTTTATCGAGGTCCCCCCCAATCTCCACGTTCCTACGACCAACGACACTCACCACAGCTCTCTTAACCATGGTCCAAAACTCCTGTGGCGATCTGACAATTATTGATATACCCTCGTCCTCCTCCATGGGAGGCTCCACTTGGATTATGTACCTTGGCCTTGGGACCACCTCATAAAGGAACGTAAACTCATTAGCGTGCCTGTGTACTGACCAAACTCTCACCTTACCATCCGTGAACAAGTGACTGTTACCCCTAATCTCAATCTCATTTTTATCCCTCCTCGTCCCAAGACTTAAGTAAACGTTTGCGTTACGAAATGGTGATAACAAACCCTTAATCATCGATAACGCATCCTCAAGTGGTATATCATTGTGAATTTCAAGGTTCGTTATGAATTCCGTAAAGGAACCTGCCTTATTAATGACTTGGCAATTATTGAAGGATAGGCCATGTTCGTATATATACGTCACCGCTTGTTTTGCCAGTTCATGTAATTGGTTCATTGGGGCTACTATGTTAATGTCCATAATGGAGGCGTAATGCCTTGACTTTGATCGGCTCCGCACTATTTCAATTTCATCATAAACACTCACACTCGCCTGAACCCTTGGCTGTCTCCCTTTGTACAGGGTCATGAATAAATCCTCAGGCTCATAATCATTAACCAACTCAAGTACCCTATCCCACATGAGTAATGTATTGCGTACCATAATTCAGTAATTCCTAAGGAATTTATTAAGATACCTTTATTTTCAATTTATTACCAACCACGGTCAACAAACACAATGAGAAACACACTATGTAGGGTCACACTATTAATATTCAGGTAGGGAACTCATGGAGGTTCTTACAGTTAAGAACACCAGATGCGGTGTTCTGGGTCTATGCTGCCCAATGTCGCAAATACTTTTAATCATGTAATTAACTACCCTAATCGATGATGCAAGGACTTAAGTACTGATTGATGAGGAGGAACCCACGTGCTGATTTTATGGGTTAGGTTCGATGATTCAGCGCAGTATCGATGTACTTTATTTAATTATGACCTTAATGAATACGTATAAAGCCAAATCACTAAATTTAGAGGGATATTAATTTAGATCGGGGGTGTTGAAAATGCCCTATCATACCAGGCCTAGTCGTCCAAGTAGATCATAGGCATTATACTCAGAGGTTAACTTTACGTAAGCCTTCTTTTCACCGGTCATTGTTATTAACGTATTCACATTCTCGACTTTAACGTTATACGTCTTCTCCACGTAATCCCTAATCTCCTTCTTGGTGGCATTCCTCGGGACGATAATCGTTATCTTATTCTCCCTCTCAGCAAGCCTAAGGCTCTTCTCTGTGAGTACGAACCTCACTATCATGCCCCCCCTCACCCCCCCATGAACAAGCCCTTTCTCAATTCCTCAATCGCTCCTGATGTCCATAATGTTAGCCTACCAGGGACACCACCAGGTGCTAGGTACAGCACGCTTAAGTTCCTCACGGGAACAACATCAACACCAGGTAGATTCCTAGCAACCTTAATGACGGGGGGGGCATCAACGGTTGATGTCACGATAAGTAGGCTCTTGCCCTCCTTATACCTCCTACCCCCCCTCATCTTACCCTTACCAGACCTAATCCTAACCCTCTCGGCAACCCTCTCAACATCATCCCAAAGACCTAACGACGTGAGCGCCTTCTTCAAGTCTGACATAACACCAATCCTCTCAAAATCCTCACCCACAATAAGCGGTATCTGGGGAACTCTATCAACAATGTGACCCCCCTGGCAATGACCAAGTCCTTAATCGCGGTTGCGGCTATGGCCGACCTAATGGCCTTCCTACGCTCCCTCTTGTTAATCCTCTCATGAAGAACCTTCTCAACCTTGGGTGGGTGAGCCCTCCTACCCTTAACGACATTTGGTGCGAACCTTGCCGTGGGCCATAGACTACCCTTAACCCTAGGAACCCTCGCCAGGCCAAGCCCTATACCAAAACTCACCGCGGTAGTCCTCTTACCGGCCATTGGGTCTGTACCCTTGGGCTGTAGCTTAGCCGTTAACGCACTAATGTAGGCTCTAAGTATTAAGTCCGGCCTTATTGGCTCGAGGAATTGCTGAGGCAGTGAAATCTCGCCAATGGCGTTACCGCTTAAGTCGAGTACCTTCACTGTCGTTGGTATGGCGTACTTCGGCCTTATTAATGGTGATAGGTCTAGGGACACCATGCTCATGCACCCTGCAATGGCTGTGTTGATAACCAGACTATTTGAACCTTACCGGTTGGGTAGGTCTGTGGCCTAGGTCTCACGGGGAACCTAAGCGTCACAAGTCTCTTGACAACGCCGGGCACCGTGCCCTCGAGGACGATGTACGGCCCCCCCTTAATAATACCATAATGCGGGAAGCCCGAGCTTGGGGGGGTTATCTCAGCACCGTTCATGCCTATCCTGAGTATTCTCTTATTATACTCGGTCCTCTTATGCAGGCCCATCTGTCCAGGTCTTGGTGTTGTGAATGTTAGGGCTGGATTTTGCGGACCAATGGCTCCAATCCTCCTATAGCCCTTCCTATGCTTATGCCACTTGGGCAGTATCTTGACGTTAAACCTCTTAACAACGCCTTGCCAGCCCTTACCCTTAGTTATTGCTGCAACATCTACGTACTGACCCTCACTAAATACGTCATTAATGCCTATGTCCTTGCCAAGTATGGAATCGGCAAACTTAATTAATTGGTTAACATCATCAACACCGCCTATTGGTATTTCCAGTATCTCGGGTGTTTTCTTACCAATGCCGCTAAGCCTTGGTTGTGTGGCCACGATTGCCCTGACCTCCGTTATCACGTCCACGTTATCGAGTATCCTCTTCATCATTTCCTCCTTATTGAACTTCTCAGGTAGTGTTGGTATTTTTCTGGCGATGTCCTTGGGAACATCAGGCATCCAGACCTCACCCAAGCTCAACTTCAGGTTTTTCCAGGGATCGTACGTGTATGCCCTGAAGGCTATTACCTTAATCGGCGGGGGCATCAAGTATTGTGACTGGCTTAATAACCTCCTTGCTGTAGAACGGGCTTGTGGGCCTATCATCAATGACCACGGCATGGGCCATGCGGCCTTATAGGCCGCGAAACCAAGCAGAAGGGGCTTCCCTGGGTGTGGGTCAGGCCATACATTGAACTTCGCCACTAATGACTCGGCGCGCTTCCTTGGGTAGTAAGCCATGGATCCGCGCTTAGGCCTATGAATCTTTAAACCCATAGTTCAGCCTACGTAGTCACAACCCTATTTAAAAATTATTAGTTCCCTGGACTAAAGCAACGAACCATGCAGGTTCCTAACCAGGTTTAGTATTGATAGTACCGCTATCACGGCCTCCTCAGTCCTCACAGTCTCAACACCCTGACCGGGTATGAAATTAATGAATGGATACCTCCTCAATGTATCCTCCATACCCTCAGCCCTTAGGATCTCGTCAACACCATGATACGGAGAACCAAATACCACGAGAACCCTGTCCCTGCCCAGGGCATTCCTTATGTGCTCCATTGCGTCTTTAATACTAATGCCCTCCTTGCCCGTTAGGATTGCATAGTCGTAATTACTAAATAACTTACTAACATCCATAACCTCCGACTCAAAGCCCCCAGTAAATGCCCAGACGTTCCCTCGGGATAACATGCGCCCTATATGTATCATCCTAGTAGTTGGCGCATCAACCTGGACCACGACCCTGGTACCAGCGGCATTGGCTTGGGTACCTTGGCATAGACCCCCATCACCAATCTTAATTATTGAGAAATAGCCATCCCACCTAACAACAACGCCTTCCCTATACTCACCCTTTCCTGGCTTACCCTCAGGCGCGTGATTAGGCGTCTTTAGCGGCGGCAGCAATCCAGCATACCTGAGATCCCTATCTAGCTTGAATAGGTCCTTTCTTAGGTATGGTGCGTTGCCAGGTACTGGAGACTCTTTAATATGAAGTTAGCCCTGTCCCTCTCACCAGCTAATTTATGCCTATAAATAATGATCTTACTCACCTGGAATATGGCCGCGCCCCCCCTGCTAGGTAACCAATCTTCCTAATGGCCTCCCTATCATCAGGCACCTCCGCAAGAAAGTCACTGGGTATTGCAATGTCAATGATTGGTTTTAATCTAGAAACCCTCATTAAAAACCCACTAAACCTAACCTTGGAATTAATTACTTCTTTCCTCCCTTAGCCTGCTTACCTTGCTGTTGCTGTGTCGACCCACCAGTCTCAGTTAATGCCTTACCTAGCCTCCTCTCCTCCTCCTCACTTGTCATGAACAAGCTCGTCCTCTGTCTACCGCCCACGAAAACTACAGATGTGGCCTCAATTTATAAGTTTTTTCACGTTTAGAATCTCGTAGAGTAAGCATTGATGGGCGTTAATTGACTATCAAAATACGGTATTAACCAAGGCGATGGTAACTTACACAGCACCGGCATTTCTCGACAGGAGATAATCCATGGGCTTATTGATGCAACTCAAAGCCGTAGGTACTAGGTTTAGAAAATTCTAAAACTTAAAGGTTGGGAAAGGCATCATTCCTTACCAAGGAGTCTCTTAAGCCCTGGGTAGATCTCGAATAACTGCTCCTGCAATGCCAATGAGTAGTACTGTATCACGATCTCCACAACCAGTATCAAGCCAATACCACCGCCAAAGACACCGGCAATATCGCCGAGGGCCGCTATAACACCGACGATTAAACCACTAATTATTGTTAGCATCCTGATGTACCTATCAAGGAACCTAGCGATGACCCTTGGGCTCGGCCTAAAGCCAGGTATTTGCATGCCACCCTGTACTATGTACTTAGCCTGATCCTCAGCGCTTAGGCCGGCTAAGTTAACCCAAACAATGGCGAATACTACGGATAGTACCGCATACATCACTATATGCACTGCTATGTATGCCGCATCGATGTTTCTAGGCACCACCGTGAAGTAGTAAAGCAGTGAGTTGGGGCATGGTATTAAGCCGAGGTTTGTCATATGGGCGCAGGCTAACCAATTAAGGAATGGGTTGGCGTTGGCCTTATTGTACGCGCTCCAAAGTAGTGTTAGGCCTTCACCTATTAGGTACACGGTGTATGCCGTGAATATTATTGGTAGTACTGACACGTACATGAGCTTCAGGGGGGGCACAGAGTACCTATAGCCCCTGTACTGCACGAGGGCTACCGGTATCGATACTTCCATGAGCTCCAGGTAAAGTACTATGAGGGCCAGGGTTACTGTGGCTATTAGGCCCGTTAGGCTCGGTAAATTGACTTGGTAAAGTATACTCATTAGGTAGGTTAACTTACCGCCCATTGCGTAGTATATCGCCGCGGCCAACGCGGGGATTGCGCCGTAGGGCATTACAGTACCTGGTAGGGTAAATGGTGAGAAGGCCATTGCGAACATTTGCTTAACAATAGTCACCAGTATAAACAGCGATATGCCACTACCCAGTCCCCCCCATCCCTTGGATATCATGTCATCCATCAGGATTATTATTACCGTAGCAACCAACAATTGAATGACTATTAAGGCACCGCCAAGGGCATTAACGGGGGGGATTAACTGCCCACTGGTCACTAGGCTATTGCCTCAAGGAGACCAAATACAATCGCCAGCAGCTTAAGTAATGCATTAAACTTCGCCTGATCCTCTGGGTCTTCAAGGTCTACATTAATCATGTCCGAGAAAACGAGGATCTCGAGTATTATGCCGGCCACGACTATCGGCGTTATACCCAACTGAGCCAGTGTTCCAAAGGTTATGCCAAGTATGGATGCTATGGCTGGCGATAGGAAGAATGACGGCGTTGTGGGGCTAAGACCATAGAGCGGGGTTATTGACATCAACAGATAAACAGTCACTGCCAAGAATGTCCAGAACAACCTTGAACCCATTCCCAGGGCCTCCCTGGGCTTAGGCACGGTTGGCATTAAGCGTAGTATTGGTTCCATAATATCGATAAACCTACGCCCACCGGTGCTAGCCATTCATCATCCCCTGCCTCGTTAGAGTTCCATCGTTTGAGGAGGTTTTTAAGCTTTAGGATTTTCCTCGCTTTGGTACTTTTCATCATTAATCATACCAATAACCTAGTAAACATGGCATTAAGATCCATCGAAAAACTCTTTTGCATTAACCATCCCATACCATATTCATCATAATCCAAATTCCCAATACCATCAACAATCCATAATTAAATTGTTGTTTTTACCTACAACCCTAACTATGAATGTACAATACCCCCTAATCAACTCCACGGAACCCCCCAGCAGACCTTATCTTCTCCTCAGCCTTCCTAGAAACCCAAGCCGCCCTAACAATCATGGGCTTACTAACCCTACCCCCCCTACCAAGCAACTTATTAAAACCAATCCTCAGTAAGTCAACGACGTACTTACCATCAACCACCTGCACCAACCCCCCCCTACTGACCAACTCATCAAGCATTGAGTCAAGCTCACCAACATTAATGCAAAGCTTGGCCGCGACTATCGTCTCGGGCTGCTTAAAACCATGCTTGCCAAAGAATGGGTAACCACTGGAGTCCTCCGCATACTTCAACACCAATGACCACTTATGCTTATGAAGCCCTGACCTACCCCCCCTACCACCACTGGAACCACTCTTCCTATGCTGGCCAACCCTACCCCCCCAGCCATGCGTCCTTGAACCCCCCCTATATTTCCTAACCTTCCTCTCAAATCTCCTAACCATGACTACGACTGACTATTGAAACCCTTAATAAATTTTATGACCTTCCCTCCATGAACCAAAGGATGGAGAATTCATGCAAACCTGAGGTGATGCATCATTACTATTATTTTTCTTGTTGCTTATAGCATCTTAAGTATTAACTCATTAATGGCAATGCCCCTATAGCCCAAGTCTCCACCTTCATTAAACCCCCCCTCTTAATGCTCCTAAGGCCGCCTGATGGGGGGGGATGGAGCCTAAAGAAGGGCTTTAGGCCGGGTATGCAGAGCACCTTATTGCCTGACCTCGGCCACGGCTTATTCTCAGGACAGGCAAGTTGATTAACCTCACCCATTACGTATGCCAACGCAAACTCCTCAATACTTGACCAACCATACCTCTTAACCCAATCGTCAGTTAATGGCTTATAGCAACGAGCCTACCCCCCCTCCTCCTTAATAATTCGGCCAGGGTATCAGCATCTATCTCGCCCCAGGTGACCCAGTCCTTAACGACATTAAGCATTCCCATGTACGATGGCCTCTCATCAATGACGATGCATGTATACCTCCTCCTCAACCTAAGGAGATCCAGCGCTCTCTCAACATCGGGTGATGTATCCGCCAAACCCTTAAGCCTAATTACGGCAATCCGCGTGTAAGGTACCTCCTCAACGGCCTGTGCACCCTCCTGAACCTGCATAGTCAGTGCCCAATAAACCAATGATTTATTAAGCTTTAGCCTCACGGGACTAGATGGAGAAGGCGTACGTCTTCCTTAACGCGTCATACGTGGCCTTAACCAGGTTATGCGTCGTCCTCGTCTCGCCCCCCATGTGTATGACCAAACATCCTTAACACCCGCAAGCCTGAGAACCACCTTAGCGGCGTCGGCAGCCACAAGCCCAACACCCTTAGGCGCTGGTATGAGTATGACCCTAACACTACCGCTCTTGCCAACAACCTTAAACGGAACACTATGCGGCTCATCACATGAGCAGTGCCATGAACCACAACCCCCCCTCCTAACGGGTATTATGTTCAACTTAGCCTCCCTGATAGCCTTCTCAATGGCCTGATTAACCTGCCTACCCTTACCCATGCCAACACCCACATAACCATCCTCATTGCCGATGACCACAGCCACCTGGAACTGACTAACCTCACCAGCGTCAGTCTGCCTCTGCACAATGTTTATACTAACAACCTCATGCTTAAGATTGGGTAGGAAGAAGTCGATGATCTCAGGCTCCTTAATGGGTAGATTAAGCCTAAATAAATCGTCAATAGACTTAACCTTACCCTCCTTAACCAACCTACCAACCACGTCCTAGGCTGCCAAGCCTCAGCAACAGACTCAGTACTCATCGGTCAAGGCGTAACTAAACCATTTAAAAAAGATTTACACCACGCAAGTAATAGACGAATAACGAGGAATAATTACTGTAGCCCCCCCTTATTAAGCGGGTTGAGTATTAATAACTAGGATGGCGCTGGATAGGTTAATAGCCGAGGCAATGCTACTGATTGGCTCGATATACCTAGGCTACGCCTTATTCATCGTACTCGGCCACATGGGGTTGGCCTTATCATTAATGAATTCCATAAATCAAATGGCAGGCACAAGCGTTTACATACCGGATGCCGTGATCGTAACCAACGGGTCGATCAACCAGTTATACCTGGTGATTTATAACAATGGGCATACATCAATAAACCTGAGGGACGTATACATGAACTGTCAGGGCAACACCATAGAAGTAAAAATGAATAATACATACCTGGCCCCCCCAGAAAACTACATAATAATTAATAGACAGATACCCTACCAGCAATGCAGGTTAGTGCCTTATTCTGCATTGCAAATACCACAATATGCATGGTATACGAAACAAACACTACGCAGTACATCATTTCATGAACTTTTAACCATTAGTGACTTAAATATCAACTTGAGACTAACCTACTGATGTATTACGGAAGTAATACAAGAAAAATAAACAGACAAAAAAGAGGGGGGGACTTAAGTGGGCCGATATATACGATACTCATGATAGTCTTCGTAATAGTGGCCGCGATAATGCTGTATAATTACTTCCAATCAAGAACCTCGGTACTAACAACACAGGCGCAAATAAGCATAGTCAACCCACAACTGGCAGGTAATGTATACTCAATAACCGTGGAAAACATAGGTACAACACCAATAACTTTAACCTCAATAAACATATACCCACAGGATTCACAGACACCCATAGTGTCGCAGCCATTAAATACATCATTGAATCCAGGTCAGTCGACAAGCATTGTTGGTACATCATCGACACAGTTCATAACGGGCAATAAGTACATAGTTGTCATTGAGGGGGGGCAAACGGGAAACGGGCAAACAGTTGCTGCAGAGAGCATAGCGATTTCCCAGTGAAGTCCTAACTATCTCATTAAATCTCCATTAAAATTACGTTAGTGGCTTATATCTTTATTTGGGAATCAATAGTTGATGAGTAATTACGTGGTTAATGTCGATATAGATGGATTTACATTTAGAATACCCGTCTCCATAGTCACCAGGGAAGACACATACTACTACATAGTTAAGGAGCCTAAATGCGATACGCAGTGCGTAGATTTGAAGGGCAAGGTCATTGACGCCATGAGACAGCGAAGTCTAACGATATTCGATGCCATGAACGAGACATTAAGGAACTTAGGTAGTAAACAATTGATGGAGCCGATAATCTACTATCTATTGAGGGATTTGAGGGGGGGGTATGGACCAATAACGGTGCCCCTTTTCGACCCTAACATTGAGGAAGTCGAACTTAATAATTGGTCATACCCAATAACTGTGGTACATAGGGATTTACCAGGAATTAGGCTTGTGACGAATATCAGGTTTAACTCTGAAGTTGAGGCCAGGGACTTCATAATGAGCATTAGCAAGAGGGGGTTGCCTAGATCCGTCTCATTATTAAAGCCGTACTTAGAGACCATACTCCCTGAGGGCCATAGATTTACTGGAACAATTGGTGAGATAACCATAGGACCAACCTTCAGTATAAGGAAATTCCCACCGCAATCCCTAACCCTTGAGGAACTGATACTAAAGGGTACACTCAAGCCCAGCGCGGCTGCTTACCTATGGTTAATCACTGAACTTAAGGGCTTCATAATGATTAGTGGCCCAATGAGCAGCGGAAAAACAACACTACTGAGTGCAATAGCCAGTAAGCTACCTATTTACTCGAAGATTGTAACGATAGAGGACACGCCGGAAATACGCCTACCGCACCCGCACTGGGTTAGAATGTTTACTAGGGAAAACGAGGATGAGCGATCAAGAATAAACATGTTCGACTTAGTTAAGTTAGCAGTGAGATACCGACCAGATTACATAATTGTTGGTGAAGTCAGAGGTGAAGAAGTTCACGCACTTTTCCAAGCATCGGCCCTTGGTCACGGCATGTTAACCACATTCCACGCATCAACACCCGAAGAACTACTGATAAGATTAACTAACCCACCTTTGAACGTAAATATTGGCAACCTACAACTATTATCAAGTGTCGTCTTCACAACAATAAGAAATGGCAAGAGAATAGTTAGTAATATTGTGGAGCCTATAATTAACAATGGCTCAATAGAGTTCCAGAGCATACTGACGAATTCTGGCGATGTCGACATAAAGAAGAGTATTAGATTAAGAATACTGGAGAAGGCCTATGGAATAGACATCAACAAAGAATTGATAAGGAGGGAAAGCATGCTTAAGAACAGTAATGCAAGTTATGAATATGAAATTGAGGAAATAACCACAATAAATAATTAAGTACAAACCAATTATTCAATAATTCACAAATACGTCAATCACCACTGCGTATAACTAACCCCAGGAACATGAATTACCAACAAGGAAACAAGCCATCTCATGCAGAATAGTTAATCCTAACCACAGGCCCTCATTAAACCCGAACAACACTGAGACTAAAGTATACACATTATTAGTAAGCATGCATTCCAGTTAAATGTAGACGGTAATGGCGATAATATATGAACAAAATGCGTGCGAAACAATGATAATTAAGAACACGAATTAAATAAAGACGGGACCCAACCCCCCCATGTAATGCCTTACGTGACAAACCAGGGATTTCACCGGCCCGTTCTCCAACCGGTAACCCCCCTGAACGCGCCCACCCCCCCGACTTAGGGCCGCTCCCTCCCGGGCCTAACCCGGTTCGTCGGGATCCGTAACCGGCCAACCCTACGGTTGACCGGCTACGGCGTGGACGCCCCAGGGGGGGACCGGTTATCATTGAGGTACCGGTGGTCCCTGGTTTGTCACGTAAGGCATTACATGGGTTTCGGCCTCCGAACCCATCGGCCTGGGTTTTGCCCAGGGGGGGAGGGTTGGGTAGACCCTCCAGGCCCGGTCCCTGTTTAGGTTTTTGCTTATGGAAAAATAAATTTTTTCATTGAATATGGGCGGTAGGTTTATTTTTCTGTTCTCGATAATCTGCCTGATGGGTAGTTCCGTTGTTGATGAGTTCATTAGGTCATTGGTTGGTGATGCTGATGGTGAAATTATTAAGGAGGTTATTAGGATTAGTTACGCTGTTGCGTCCTTCGTTATTTATGGCATGACCTCGCTCATGAGAGAAGGTAAGGGTTCCAGGCTTTCCCTAGTTATTTCCCTATCGAGGATATTCAATGCCGACTTCATGAAGGATGTCTTTGAGGTTCTCTTTGCCTCTCAGGGTGATGGTGATGATGCCATTGACGCCGCTGGTATTGTCTCCGAGACCTACACAATTAAGTTAATTTATGGCCATGAGGAGAGGAAGACTAGGCCCAGTTTCCTGAAGCCCGTTAGGGTTGATCATAGCGTTTACGCAGCCGTTTATAACGATGTTAAGACCTATATTGATGACTTCGAGAATAGGAACAATGTTGCCTTTGGTCTTCTTGGCAACGTAATATCCATATTACTTACCACGGTAATTATTATGTTAATTATCGGCATGTGCCAGGGCGTAAGGAGTGAGGGCTATCCTGACGGTATTAGGGACTTCCTTGACTATGCACTTACGCAGAGTACGCACATGGCTCTTTCCGAGTTGCTTAGTCATGGATAAGAATTTAACTGGGTATTAACCAAGTACTGGCGTGGTTGATGAGGTTATTGAGGCTAGGGATTACGTGGCTCAACTAATCAGTAAGGGTTGGTTTAGGCACGCGGTCGGTGAACGTGGCATCAAGTACATAGTTACGCTATTGAGGTTCATAGACTTAAATTACAGGGAGTGCTCCGTAAACCTTGACATAGACTTCCTAGTGAACCTGCTGGATGATTACTACAACACGGAGAGTAGGATAAGGTACTTCATTAGGGAATTAATGAGGATCCAGGGGGGGTATGACACAATCGCCAGACAATTAATAAGCGCTTACCCAGTGCTACCACCCGACATCAGGGAATTCCTAGACAACATTGCCAAGTCCCTACCCTCAGACGCAGCCCCAAGTGCCTTGGTTGAGCAGGCAATTAATGAATTAATGAGAGAGTTGGAGGGTTTTAGGGAGAAGTTGGTCTCAGTAATTAATATTGCGAAGTCCAAATGCCCTAAAGCTTATAGCCAAACCTCCTAACCAACTCCCTACGTTCCTTAATGTCGGCGTCACCCTCAACACCAAGTGGCGAGTGGCCATCAACAACACCAACCACGCCCCCCCTCCTCTCAGGGGGCTATCTCGGCCACGATAACGGAGAGGGGATTCGCAGTAGCTGCGTATATATTCACCACCTCAACCACGTGCTTAATGGCATTAAGCACATTTATTGGCCACGCATTCCTTAGATAAATCACAAAAGTGTGACCAGCAGCTATTTTTCTGCAAAGGTCTATGGCTAATTTCCTTAACTCCTCATCGGTGCCCTCATGCCTAACTAACCTCTTGCCAGACGCCTCGCAGAAGGCCAGGCCAAACTTTATGTTTGGTACCGTGTTTACGAGTGCTTCGTAAATGTCCTCAAGAGTCTTTATGAAGTGGCTGTGGCCTATTATTACGTTTGTACCCTCGGGTATTGGTACGTCTATTACCTCGAACTTGATGCCCTGGGACATTACGATTAATCACTATGGAATACTTTAAGCATTACCGCCATGTAACCTCTTCACTATGTAACCAAGCGTCTCAAGCATACTACTTGGTGTGTAGCCCTTCCTAGTCCTCTTTAAACGTACCTTATTCTCGCCATACACTATCCTCACGTTTTTCCTCGTAATACTTATTGTAATGGTCTTCATAAGGTCAACATACGGCTCATAAACGAACCTCTCGCCATTGTACGTATACCTACCAAGGAATGTGTAGTAATTTGTGTTTGTTAACTTGATTACCTTACTAATGATAGGTGAGAATGCGAAAAGCAATTTCGTGAATTTATCGTCGTCAAGCCTTACGTAGTCATGCTCACTGATGATCGCGGAAAGTAATACGCCATTTATTGCCTGGGATACGAATAAACCGCTAGGCCCGGTAATGCTTAGTGCCCTGATGTCGTGTCCCTTTGTGAAGGACATTAGGCCTGTTAATACGGCCATGTCACTTAGCCTCTAGTGGTGTTCCGTCCGCTGGGCACTTATAGAAGGTCTTCTTGGCGCAGGTTGGGCAGTATATAGCGTGGCACTTTGGGCATACGTAGTAATCATCATACTTAAATAACTTCTTACCGCACCTCCAGCACCTGCCAATTACTAGGGTCCTTGGTACGTACACAACTACGCTTGATTCCCAGTTCTTTTAAAGTCTTACGCCAACACGGGTATTTCCACGGCCATGAACATTAGGGCCAGGGTTAGTGGTATTGGTAATGCATACTTAATTGTTGGGTTTATGGTTAGGTTGCTAAGTAGTGATGCCAGTAGTGATACGGATAGGCTTATTATGTATGCCGTGAGTAGTAGAGGCATTAGCACCGCATTGATGCTGGGCATTGATAAACCAACTAATGAATAAGGCGCATTACTAATTATTGAACTTATTGTTGAGACCACAAACCTACTTATGTATGTTATCCCGGCAAATATAAATGGTAGTGAGTAATTAAGTATCTGTAATGATCTTGCGCCATAACCAATGCCTGTGATTATCGTCTTCAACTCGAGGAATACCTCGACAAGCCTATCGAGGGCCTTCGATGGAGAACCAAGGCTTGATATCTCCCTCAGAATGCTAATTGCGAATTTTATTAACCATGGACCACGAACCTCAGCGGCACTACCAGGTTGGTTAATTCTTTGTAGGTATGTAATTAATGGGCGTGGGTATGGATTATCAATAACCCTCTCAAAGGCCGCACCTATGCTTACGCCTGCCTTAACAATCTCTGCTATGTCACGTGTTAGGTCGGGTAGTGCCATTATTGAGTTCCTTATGTCATTTATCTTACGAGACACCAATACGGATAGCAAAAGTGGTGGTAATACTAACGAGATCACACCCTTAACCCCCCCAAGGTAAATTATGAGGAGGATAGCAACCATGGTAGAGGTGATCAATACCATGTACGTGTTTTTATCGTGCATGATATTGATGCGTATTATGTACGGTATTGATTGGTGAACTCTTATTATAAAGGCTGGTAATAATAGCGCCACAGCCGGCATTATGTATAGTATTGCATAGCTCATGCCGAGTATCGTCGTGATTATCACAAAGAGTATTAGTATAACTAGCGATGATACTATTGCCACAACCACATCAATTATTTGCCTAGATAGTGAGGATAATTTATTACCTAGCATTGAAAGGTACGTGTTCTCAATACTCCTCACGTAATTACCCACATCACCGCTATAGCCCCCCCACACGGATACGTAACCATTTATAAATCTCTGAAACTCAATGCTCGGATGTAGCCTAGCCCTTAATTGCATGGCTCTCGTTAACGAGTTCGTGGTCAGCGAATACCTCTTAATTAACGACCACTCCCTACCAATCCACCGAAGCCCAACCCTGGCACTTATCTCAAATGCGTGTGTTATGTCTCCACCAACATCGTGAATTATGTCGAGTAAAACCACGAAGAATGGTAATTCCCACTCAATATTCTCCTTAACCGTATCCACCGAGTAAATTGCCCAGGTTAATGTGAGTAAGGTAGGTAATAACGGTATTGGCATTAGAATTAATGATAAAAATAGTGATTTAGTGAGTAAGTACGTAATGAGTGGTATTGGTATTAATGAGTATGTCAGTATCTCGATTAATGATGATGCCTTATCAACATTCCATGAGTAACCACCACAAGCGCCTTCTTACTCAAGTAATCTCTCAATACCTGCCCCCCCAGCGTCCTCACATACAGTATTTCTCAATACGATTAATAAACCACTACTTTAATAATCCCCTAATCACATTAACTATTAGGTTATTCACATTAATCTCTGAGTACCTAGTTAGTATTGTGTTTGAGCAGGTTATTGAGGAGACCCCAGCCTCAAACATTCTTGAGTCTGCCATGTTCAGTAATAGGCAATGCGTTGCAACCGCATGAACCTTTACAGCACCTAAGGACCTCAATATTTTCGTGGCCTCTATTATCGTGCCCCCAGTCGCTATTATATCATCTATTATGAAAACCTCCTTACCAGCTACATCAAGTTCCTTGGGCTTCATGGCGACCTCACCCGTGACTCTATCGCGGAACTTCTCAAGGTAACTAAACGAAGCCCCCCCCAAATACTCACTGACCTTCCTAACCCTCCATAGTGAACCGAAGTCTGGGCTCAGTAGTACCACGTTATTCATTTTCCCGAGCCTACCCGCATAAAGCTCGAAAGGCTCTATGTTAATGCATTGTGTATTGGCTATCCTGAAAGCCTCGGGTTTGTGAACATCCACGGTAATTATTGATGATGCACCAATGGATGAAAACAGGGAAAGCATTGTTTGTAGCTTATGGCTCGCCATCCCTAAATCTCCTGTCCTGCCTTGAGTAGGGTAGGTAGGGAAGAACAATGTGTATGTGCTTGACCCCTAAGTCACGCGCGGCATGCGTTGCGAGCATTACCTGAATAAGCCTAGTGTTTTGATCGGGGGGGTAAGCCCTTTGGACGAGTATTAAGCCATCGTAAGTCGACACATCAATGGGGGGGTACCTAACGTATGACTCACCATCAGGGAATTGCTTAGTCTCAAGCGTGGTGTGGGTTAGCCCTAACGTCCTCGCTATATCATCACCCACGTCTGATGACCACGGAAATGATGCAACTAAGTACCTCACCACGATTAATGGATTACCCAACACCTTTTTAGAATTTATCTTTATGGGTCGTCGGGAGGCTGAACCTCATAGAGTCTCTTACCCCCCCTCGATGTTTTCGGCGCTAACCAATCAATTAGTCTCCTTGGGTCATTAGTTTCAACAATAAATGTTATGGGACCCAATGGGCTTTCATTCTCCTCAGTTACAAATGTAAGGACCCCCCCCGCATAGGCCGCTTGCTTATGTAGGTGAAATACCACCCTATTACCATCGATGCCCCCTCATCAATACTGAGCGTGCGCTGTCCTCAATGCCCTGCTCCTTAATTAAGTTGTGTACCTTAATCAATGATTTAAAGCCATTCCCCAGGGCAACGATGTATTTCTTACCCTCGCTCTCCTCAATCCTTACCTCATCATAAATAAACACATTGCTTAATGCCCTCCCGACCTTCTCCTCATCCTCCGTGGGCCTAACCTCGACCCATACCTCAATCCTCACGTTAATGATATAGTTTGTGGCGTTTTAAGGATTTGGTGCCGTGTACATTAATCTTTAAATATTCAACTAAAGTTTGGGTCCCGTATGAAGACGCTATTTTTTGAAGTACTCAATACATTGGTTAGGCTAACGCATTTTGAGACTGAGAGTGCTAAGTTAATCAAGGATGAACTAAACATAAAGGTCTCACTCGACGAACTCACGAATCAGTTTAAGAAGGAGTGGGAGGATAGGTACAACATGTTGATAAGCAAGGGCGTCTATAGGTCATTGAGACAATTGGCCAGGGAGACCATGATATCACTATTGAAGAAGTACTCCTTAAGCCTGAGCCCAGCTGAACTTGATTATTTTGGTAATGCAATATCATCACTGATCGTAGAGACGTCAGAGCTCTATCCCGATGTTATTAATACCATAGACTCACTATCCCAAATGAACATACCCATGTACATACTCACAAACCTGGACAATGATGTAGCAAAGAAAATACTCCTAAAGAATAACCTACTTAGGTACTTTAAGGGTGTCGTCAGCTCAGACCTAACAAAGGTTGGTAAACCAGCCGTTAAGATCTTCCAAGCAGCCCTAAACAGGGCCGGCGTATCACCAAGTGATGCCTTAATCGTTAGTGGCTTGATTGAGGATGTAATTGGCGCGAAATTCCTTGATTTAAAGGTCGTGTTTGTGAAGAGAGCGAGCGTGCAATTACCCGTTAAGCCATTTTATGAAATAGATTCATTGGCGCAATTACCAGAGATAATAAGCAAACTTACCTAGTTTTAATGACCACCCTTGGCCCTAACAACCTCATGCCTCCTCCTCTCTGCCCTCTCCCTAGCCTTCTTCCTCCACTTATGAACATGGGTCTCCCTTAACCCAACACTCACTAAACCTCTCATCCTACGACCAGCAGGCGTCAATGCCCTGAATACCCTACCCTTCTTACGCTTAATCTTAACGGCCTTAGGCAATGCAGTTCGGGCGGTAGCACCTCACCCTTAATGACCTTATTCAGCCAATCCCTAAGTCTCTGCACGTTAACATCCCAGACAGTGTCCCTATTAGTGTCGATCCTAATGCCCAATAGCCTAGCCTCTCCAGGCGTTAACCCAACAGCTCTAACCTCACCAATTGAGTAACCCCTACCAACCTCCACTCATTACCTAAAACACCACCACTACTAATCAACCTAGGCCGCTTAACAAGTGGTTCCGGCGGTGGTAACACTGGTGGTTGCGTTGCCTGCGACATCCTGCTTACGTACTCATTACCCCCCTTTATAAGTATTAATATCACTCATGGTACTACCGGGGGGGAGAATACTTAATTAATGCGTTGCATTTAGGACTAGGTCAATGTATAGGTTGTTCACGTATATGGCCTTGGTACGGTACGTGGAGTTCATACTCATAGTACTTGACTTTGCCTACCTTGGCGTTCTCAACCCATTGAATAAGTTCTTAGTAGCAATATTGATGACGGCCATTGTTTACTCGTTACTAGCCGTGGCGAGTTACTCCTTCATCATGAGTATGTGGATAATACTACTACTTGTTCTAGCAGTATCTAGCGCAGATGCAGTGTTGCTTGTTCTGGCTGTTATGACACCGTCAATGTCTACAATCGGCTTATACACCATGTGCTTCATAAATATCATTCTCGATATACTAGTAATAGTTATGGTTATCGAGTTAGTAAGGAGATAAGGTAATGATACCCCTGACCGGATAATCACCTAATCGACCAATTATCACCGCCTCAATTAATATCTTAATCTCTGCATCATTAACAACATCACCCTTGTTAATAACCCTAATCATGTTCCCATGAACCTCAACATCAATATTATCCGTTAGCGGCTTGACATTAACTATCATAATATGAATCAGTGATGGATATATCGGCAGCATCAACTCATGAAAGGTAGATACCCTCACTTTCTTCTTGAGTATTCTCGAGGCGGTTACGACTATTCTATAATCATTAACCATAGCCGTGAATACGGAAAAACCAATAATCAATATTATTATCGATATTATCAGGTCAATGATCTCAAAGGCCATACTCCCTCACCGCATCCCTTATCCTACTCACGGAATCCCTAACCGTCTCCGGAACAACCTTAACATTGTAGAAGAGGGTCATGAAGCTAACGTCACCATTCCACCTAGGAACTACTTGTGTGTGCACATGCGGTGTTAATGATATAGCCACATTAAAACCATGCGGATTATATATTTTAGCCAAAATATTGATGAATCTTTTCGTCATATCCATAAGCTCAGTAAATAATGACTCATCGATTTCATTAATTGATTGATGCATTATTGGTGCAATTATTAAGTGCCCATTATTGAATGGGTGCGGATTATGAAGAACTATGATCCTTTCATTCCTCATTATTACCAATTCCTCATTATGCATTAATTCACAGATCTCGCATCCCACACAAATCCCAGGAAGACTAAGGAAAAATTAATTTTTAAGGTTTTTAACCCCCCCTACTTTATCGGTATCTTAATGTTTAACTCCCTAGCCAACTCCTTATACCTATTCCTAACAGTAACCTCAGTGACTTGGGCAGCCATGGCAACCTCCTTCTGAGTCCTAACCTCACCCCCCCTCAGGAGAGATGCTATATAAACAGCGGCAGCGGCGAGACCGGCTGGATCCTTACCTGCCGTTAAGCCTTCCTCTTGGCCTGCTCAAGAATATTAAGGGCCTCCTTAAGTATTTCGCCACTAAGCTTCAGCTGCTCAACAATCCTTGGAACATAGAGCTTAGGATCACTAAGCGGCAATCTAACACCCAATTCCCTGGCAATGAGCCTGAAGCACCTGGCAACCTCCTTCCTACTCGCCCTGGTGTATTGACTAATCTCATCAAGGCTCCTGGGCATACCAATCTTCCTACAGGCCATGTGCAGGCAGGCAGCAACAATAGCCTCAACGCTCCTACCCCCCCTAACCAGGCCCTTGGTCAATACCTGCTCGTAAATGCCCATAGCCTCATCAACGCACGCCTTAGGAATGCCTAGCTGCGATGATATCCTGCTCAACTCATTCATTGCCTGTATGATGTTACGCTCATAACTCGTCTGAACCCTAACCCTCTGCTGCCACTTCCTATACTTCAGAATCTCAAGCTTCCTCTTAATATCAAGCTCCTTACCACTCGCATCCTTAGTCGCCCAATCAATCGTTGTGGTCAAGGCCTCGCTGGTTAACCTATTAAGTGGGCCACCAGCCCTCGCCCTAGTTTCCTTCTCCTCAGCCGTGAAGGCCCTCCACTCAGGCCTTAAGTCAATAACGTGCTCAAGAACAACTGAACCGCATTTAGCACAAATTACTTGGCCGTTTTCGTAATCGAAAATGAATGTTGTTGACCCACAGTATGGACATACAAGCTTTTCTTCACCCTCAGATTTGAATTCTATAATCTTACCCGATACCCTTAATTTATTTAGTAAATTAGATCCACCTTGCTGGTCCTTCCTTTCCTGCTCGGGGTTAGACATAAATATCCCCTATTAAAGCTTTTCGCACATCGTTTAATTATTTATAAACCTTTCTCTCCGTAAAAAATTTATTTATAACCTTCATGAAGTAACTTCCTGATCCTGGCAAGTAATCCATATACCTGCAACTCACCGCTTGATCCTCTGAGTAGCCTATAATGATGCTCGCTAACGATATACACAGCCTTAGGCTTTAATTCATCTGGAACCTTTAACTGCGAGGTTGCCGAGACAACCTCCCTATGAATTATCTTAATGATGTCGAGGGGGTCGGCGCCCTCATTCCTTATTAATGACGCCACTTCCTTAACCGCCTTGCTGAAGTCGCCAATCACTGCCTCCGTAATTATCGCCCTAACCCTGGTTGGGCTAACCTTGCCCAATGCCCTATAAACCACCTCCTCGTCGACGACACCGCCAAACGAAGCAGCGGCTTGTAGTGTGTTTATTGCCTTTCTCATGTCTCCCTGGCTTATGTCCCATATGGCCTCGAGGGCCTCATCAGTAACCTTAACACCCTCCCTCGAAGCAATCTCCCTAAGCCTACCAAGAACGGCATCCTTAGGCAGGGGGGGAGAAAACCTGAATAGGGAGCACCTTGACTGTATTGGCTCGATAATGCCGGAGGGATAATTCGCAAGTAGTATGAATCTGACGGATGCCGTGTACATCTCCATTATCCTCCTAAGGGCTTGCTGGGCATCCGGCGTCATGTTATCAGCCTCATCAAGAATTATTAGCCTGAAGGGCGCTTTCACGGTAGGCATGGTCTTTGCGAACTCCTTGACCTTCTCCCTAATCATCGCTATACCCCCCCTCTCGTCACTCGCATTAAGCTCTAGGGTATTCTCACGCCAGGCATCACCATAAAGCTCACGGGCAATGGCAAGAGCCATCGTAGTCTTACCAGTACCAGGAGGACCGAAGAAGAGTAGGTGTGGTATATTACCGCTGACCAGCATCCCCCCCTTTACTCTAGCCTTAACGTGGTCCTGGTCAATAATATCATCAATCCTCGAAGGACGGTACTTCTCCACCCACAGTACCTCCTCAGATGACATGCACTACTTTTTTCTCTCCCATCCTTAAATAAATTCTTTTGCAGCCTCCGAGACCACGTACTTATTATCCCTCAGTAATACATACCCCAGTCTATTTAGTATTGTTAATAACTCGTACTCCCTATCACTGAGTTTATCTATTTCATTGACAGATATCGGCAATTTACTAAGTAACTTCCTAATAATTTCTTTAGTTGTGGCCACCTCCCTGTTTGCCGTCTCATCCCTAAGCAGTACTACCTTCCCCCTCATCCAGCAATCTCTTAAGGAGTCTCTTAGCCATTACATCCCTCGTATCAAGAAACAGGTTATTATTTATCGCCTTAAGCAGTCCACCGCCCAATTGTTGGGACCGTGATTGCTGCCGAGGTTGTGCAATTCCCTGACCACGCAGTTCCCTCAATTCCTCCTTGATCAAGTCGAGCTCTCCCTCAATTGCCTCAAGACGCTCAAGAACCTCCCTAAGCAATTTAATGCATTCACCGTATTGTGAACTCATTACCTAATGTACGCAGTGCCAGTTAATAAGGCTATAGAGATGAGTGAATCTCCACGACATCACCGTCATTAAGAACGTAATTAATACCGACCCTTTTAACACCCATTGGGAATTTATCAATCCTCCAAACCCTGGCGTACTTAAACCCCCTCATAAAACCTACTATGAATCCTCTTAGCCAAGTCGCCCACCGTCGAACCTCTCCTAAGTACGAAGGGCTTTGGCGAGTACGTATCGGCATCCGGCTCCTTTGTATAGACCCTTATTAGGTCCATTATCCTCAATAATGACTCGCCAAGCGCCTTAGAATCAATTACACAGTTCCTTAGCGACGCAGTTAATACCAATGTCTCATTGCTTAGTTTGGCGGTGATATCCCTTATATAATCGATGTCTGCCAGATCAATCTTATTTATTACAACGAGAGCCGGCTTATACGTTATATCCTTAAATATTGATTCCTCAACGTCATCCAGCGTGGCCTCACCATTAATCATGACCAGGGCATTGTTTATCCCGTAACTCACCAATAACTTTTTAACATCCTCTGCCGTACCATTAACCAACTTACCAACGACTTGAATTCCACCTGTTGGTCTTCTTTCTATTGTCACAAAACCCCTAGGCCTAACTATGTATATCCCATTCTCCCTAAGGATACCCTTTAAGGCGTTGTACTGAGTCTCGATATCACCACTCGCGTCAAGAACCACTATTGCGCTGTCCGCATTTCTAATCATTGATAGTGCCATGGAGTTCACATCCGAGTCCACGTCATAGATATTAATTGAGGGCAGCTTCACAAGTTGGAAGTAGACATTGTCGTAAATGAACATGCCAGGTATTGGTTCAATTGATGAGAATGGTACATCATCAGGTTCAACCCTCACGTTAGTCAGGCACCTTAAAAGGCTTGATTTGCCTGATGATGGTGGTCCTATTACGACCACTTGAGCATCGCCCTCCTTCTCGATATAGATATTAA
This sequence comes from Vulcanisaeta distributa JCM 11216, assembly GCF_001315985.1. Taxonomy (GTDB): domain Archaea; phylum Thermoproteota; class Thermoprotei; order Thermoproteales; family Thermocladiaceae; genus Vulcanisaeta; species Vulcanisaeta distributa_E. The sequence goes on along the minus strand of NZ_BBBI01000004.1, from coordinate 13,408 downwards.
CCCCTCCGCCAGACCTCAGGCTCCGTTCCTTTGTCCTCTTCTCCTCAATCTCCCTCCTAAGCTGGGCCATCCTCCTCCTAGCCCAGTGAACCAGGTTCTCCGTACCCTTATGCTTAGGTACCGTGCTTAGGAACTCCTCAAGTGCCTTCAGCTTCTCTTCAGGTGTCTTGGCTTCCATTACCTTCAACCACTTGGCCTTCGCCTCTGGTGGTAAATTAGCTGGCATTACCAAGTCTATAATTAACTACGGATTAAATAATTTACGAACCATCACTAAACATCCTCAATACCCTTATCCGTAATCCTAAACATTGCACTGGCCTTGAAGGGAAGCCTAGGCGAGTCCAGGACCTCCATGACCTTAACATCCTCCTTAGACTTCCTAAGGAACAACCTATGCGTAACCGCGTGGGCCAGCACATTACCACCAGCAGGTCTCTTGACTTCAATGTAGCCCATTGGCACATCAAGGACTTGATTCGTGAGTACCACATACACATTGTAAACCTTGGCGATCCTCATTAACCAATCAAGTATGTAATTAAGCCTCTGCTGCCTCTCGGCAAGTCTCTCCCTACCCTTAAACTCAGCCCTGTAAAGGGCTATTATTGAGTCGACCACGATAAGCTTAACGTTAGCCTGCTCAACAAGCTTAACAACATCAAACTTAATCCTATCCTCGAGGTCTGCGGCATTGACCACCTTAATGACGTATATATTATCCAAGGCCTCATTGGGGGGGTCCAGGTCAAACCTTTGGGCAATATTGACGATCCTACCTGGTGAGAAGGCCTCCTCAGTGTCTAGGTAAACGGCCGAACCACCAACGCCACCCTTATCCTGACCTAACTGAACGGTTACCGAGAGCTGATGACAGAGTTGAGTCTTACCAGTGCCGAATTCACCGGCAAATTCGTAAATCGCCTTAGGCTCTAAGCCGCCCTGTAGTAAATCATCGATGGCCCTAACATTTGTCTTCAACCTGGTGATGCCCTCAAAAGACCTGGCTAGGTCTGTCGCCCTTGAGACCCTATTGCTGCCAAATACGATATCCCTCGCGGACCTCAGTATCTTCTCAACCCTATCAGGCGTCATGTCAGTTAGCTCAATGAGCTCTTCAGGGTTGAAAAGCGCCAAATGCTTAACACTGAGTATTCCCTTTGATTTAAGTAATTGTGCGGTCTTCGGCCCAATACCCTCTAAATCCTCCAAGTCCACGCTATCTCGGGACATCTCTTCTCAATTCATTAACTCGCTACCTAACAATAAATAGGTATTTGTTAAGAATTAAAAGTGGGGCCTTCGGAGGGGGGGTCACGTGATAAGCTTTGCCAATGTAATCAGTGGCTTATTCCTGGTAACGTTTCCAATAACCATGGTCATTGGGTATACATTCAGGGGGGGTAGGATTAAGACACTCGGTATTGGTAATTACCTGCAATACGTGGTTGCGGCGTTAATATTCACAATGGCCCTTTGGGCTGGCAATATCGTGGCTAGTAACTACGTTTTGCGCATAATTCTTTACTCAGTAGTCTATGCCATACTCTCCATAATAATGAGCCTAGTCTTTACAATGCCCATAGGTCTCCTAATCGATACTAAACGGTTGAGGATAATTAACATGGATGGCAATCCCAGTATTAATATTAGGTTGCCATTGATATTATTAATTATCTTAGTAACTGGTTGGTTGCTCGGTTATTACATTAGGTTCGGGGGCAATAATGAATGTAATTAATTACTTAATAGCGTCTGAGCTATTTGTATTAATACTGGTGATCGGCCTTGACATTGGTTCATCAATAAGCATGTCATTACTTACCCAGGGGTATCTCGGTATAGTAATTGCAGCAACATCATTATTGGGTAGTTCCGTTAGTGGCTTAATACTGCATTACCTAGTTGGAATACCATTAGCGGCGTCTCTCGGGGGGGTATCAATGGGGGGGATGGGGGGGTGGTACTCACTGGCTGGACCCCCCCTGCTTAGCGTTAGGTTTGGGCCTGCCGTGGGCACCCTGGCCTTTTTGGCTAATTTCCTTAGGGAGCAATTAACGTACTTATTAATTCCCCCCCTAATTGTGATTGCAGGTTTTAGGGATGTATCCCTGGTATCGATTGGTGGCGCAACGTCCATGGATGACACATTGCCAATCTATAGGCTTTACATGGGTGAGACCGGCGGCTTCATAGCGTTTATTAATGGTTTCGTGATAACAATGATACTTCCTGAGTTATTACCCTACGTAATAACGATTAAATAGCCTAAACCCCCTCATCGATGTTTACGAGATCCCTAATCATGCCCACCTCCTCCTCAGTGGCGCCAAGCTCCTCCACGTTCATGTCAACGAGAAGCCTCGCCAATGCTATTGCGGCATCCCTAATCGATATTATACACGACCTTGCCATCCTCATCAACAATTGGCAGGTGCCTAATACCGTGCTTAGCCATTATATGCACAGCCTTTATTAAACTGGCGTCCTCCTCAACGACGATGACATTCCTCGTCATAACATCACCAACGGTTAATGAATCAAGCCTTGCATTACCCGCAACTAACCTCAATAAATCCCTCTCAGTAAACACACCAATGGCCTTACCTTCCTCATCGGTTATTATTATCGACCCAATATTCCTCTCATTCATTATCTTAATGACCTCGGTTAATGGCTCATCATCCCTCACGGTTATGGGAACCTCCTTCATCACGTCCCTAACGCGGGGTATTGCCATGCAATTAATAGTACCTTAAGGCCTATATATACTTTTTAGACCTAGACTATGAGAAGCCTAACCCACTTCAGACCCAGTGTGAATGGCGTAAAGAGCACACCAGCACCACTAAAGAACTTCGTGTACATCTCATAGAAGTGAAGCCTAAGGCTTTGTACGAAGGCTACGAACCCCCCCTCACCAAGTATTATTATCAAGTTGAATATTATCAACACGGCAAGGCCAGCTGGTGTGAATAACCCCCCCAGCGAGACAGCCCAGGCGTATGTCATCGCAGTGAACACGGCATGCATTATAGCACGATACTCAGCCTCATGAAGGATATGGTATTCGTGAGACTCGGTATTGCAGCCTCGGCACCAACCTCAACGGCCAACTGGGCAGCACTAAACCCAGGAACACCCCCCCTGTACTTAGCCCTGAAGTAAAGCAGTGAGTATACTAGTATTGCTAACGTAGCAAATACCGCGTATACCCAATACCACATTAAACTCTCTATTGCATTGAATAAGGGATATAATGGTTGTAGTAATGGGGTTTCCTCACCAATCCTTATGACTGGTACGAACCCAGCGCCCATTAGGGCAAGTACTAGGAATGCGAAGAAGAAGAACAGTGGTATATAAAAGCCTATGGCCAGATCCCTCTCACCACCCCTATAGGCATTAACAGCTTTAAGTGCAAAGGATAGAAGTAATGACACTATACCAACCATTATTGACACGGCCAACATGGCATAGATCGAGTTAAAAACAACAAATCCTGGCTGACTAATACTGGCTAACTTAAAGGGTGGATTCAAACCCTTTATTTCTATTCCAAATATTGTACCACTCTCAATGAAGGTGAATACTATGGACCAAATACCTGCCATCAGGAATATTAAGCCCCATGTCGAGTATTTACCGCTGAATATTGAGCGTAGGAAGCATTGGGGGGGCCCTTATAACGTGACTTGTAGAGGCGTAGCCGAATAGGGATAGTACTATGCCGTGGCCAAGGTCCGGGTACATCCAGCCGTAGAAGGCTGGGAATAGTATGAAGGTTAGTATTATGGGGGGGCTTATCTCCGTGTACTTCGGTACCCCCATACATGTACGTTATCTTCTTAAACGCGTCAATGGGCTTCGGATACTCCTCAAGCGTTGGCGCCTTCTCCGGCTCGATCTCCTTGACATACACCACCTTACTCTCCTTCCTAACCCTGGCATCAATGGCTAACTTACTGAGTAGTGACGCAGTAAGTCATCGAACTTACTTGATAGGCTTTCCTTGACGTAACCGGCTATCGTCACTACATCACCGCCAACCTTACTAATACCATCAACACCGTAGGTAGAGACCTCGTTAAACTCCTTCACAAACTCCTCATACTCCCTCTCCAGGTCCTTAAGCCTAGACCTTAGGTCCGTCAATTCCCTACCTGTTAATTCAAATGCCGACTTAATATCGACTAGGTAATCCCTACCTATCTCATAAACCTCCTTACCCAATGACTTCACGTCTAGGTTCTCCGGAGGCTCTATGAGTGTGAGTATTGATAAGTCTGTACCCTCAATATCACGCTTAATGTACATAAGCCCCTTAATGAAGTCCTCGTTCACACCACCCTTGATCGCGAATACCCTGACCCTAAGCCTACTGAGGCCCTCGAAGGAGATACCGGCCTTCTTCATGTACCTAGAGCCTCATGCACTATCTCCAGCTCTCTAATTCTATTCCTAGTCTCATTCACGGAATTAATCAATTGCACTAGCCTATCACCCACGTCCTTACCCTCGGGTATTGCCGAGTCCATGTATTGCCTAACTATGTTCGTTATCATATCCGAAAGGTTGATAATTGCGTAGGCCCTATCACTAACCTTGGTTAGGAAGTCTCTAAATTCCTGCTCAAGCCTTTCTAACCTACCCTCCAACTCTGCCAACCTACTCTTCATGGAGTTTAAGTCAAAGTTACTAGGTACCTCAAGTGGGTTCGTATTAAACAACTTATATGCACTCAGTAAACCCTGGCTGGCCCACTCTGGTATATCACCAGTGCGTAGAACCTATCCTGGGCCCTAACGGGTAGTGCCTCGGCTCCATGATTAGCAATGGCGTTCCTAAACTCATTAAAATCCTCCTCACTCAATGGTATGATATCCATCGAGAAGTGCTTTAGCTTCTCCATAATAACACCACCAACGGTTGATACTACATCCACAATACTCCTCAACCTCACATACTCACTCCTAATGCCTTCAATAGTATCAAGGTACTGCCTGACCCTGGTGAGTAGATCCTCCCCATCCTCAATTATGTACTCAAGTAGCTCGTTGAATAGGCTAATCTTAACCTCATGGGGGGGAGTCGTTGGTGGTGGTATTGAGTACTGATTCAATATCCTACCCAGTTCCCTGGATATATCTTCAACTTTCCTAATCTTCTCCGAGTACTTACCTGACACCTTGGGTGCCGGTATTACCCCTGGCCTAGTTATTGGCATGAAGTAACCGGCATTACCTATATTCATCAATAGATCAAAGGCGTGTTCTGACGGTAATGCAATCTTATACTCAATAAGTCTCGCTATTGGCATTCGAGGGACAAAGGCTAATTATAGAATTTAAGCATTATTCCTCCAAAGACCTGGTAACGAGCATTTACGAAAGTAGCATTTAAAAATTCTGTATTGCGTCATGTAACGTGTCAATGCAAGTAAAGACTGTCAAGGCGAGGATATACTCAATACGGAGGGGATCCATTGGATACTCAAGGGATGCCATAATCATAGTGCCGGGGTGTTGAAACGCCAGTAGATGCGGCAAAATTCGTTAACGCCAAGGTTATTTGGAGGTCTAGAAGGGGGGGAACTGAAGTAATTGGGAAGGTGCTCAGGGTATGGGGGGGTAAGCATGGTCAACTACTCGCCAGATTTAGGCGCGGATTGCCTGGACAGGCCCTTGGTGATACCGTGGATTTAATAATATAAGGCTGGCAATCTAGAAAATCATTAAGCGAAACTAAGTTGATTTACATGGCGGCTTGGTCGGATTAACTATCTTGTATCCAAATAACAGGCATACGCCGGTGTTAGCACCGTAGTAAATACAATTTCTGCAATCATCTGGTCTACCCATAACTATCTTAATACCACTTGGTAACGATGAAAGAGGCGTGGGCGCTGGCGGCGCTTGTGGTTTTTCAATAACTGTGGCTTCAGGTCTCGTTATCTCCACGGCCTGTTGCCTAACCTCAACTGGTGGAGGTGGCGGCGGAGGAGTTGGTGGGGTAGGTGGTTGTGCCGGTGGTTGCGGAATACTTGGTACCTGCGGTGCCGGCTGGGGGGGTGGGCTTATTACCTGTGTTGGCTGTTGTGGTGGTGCTTGAGGCGATAACGCAGTAACTACCTCATCCATCACCGTCTTCCTTACCACATCTGGTGCTGGTAATTGACCCTCATACACCTTCCTACCATTAATTATCAATGCAGGTAATGCAGAAACTCCATCCTGCTTCATTGACTTGACTAGGTATACCAGGTTTTGGGGTATTTGGCTTTCCGGCATGCTTAATGCATTAAGTGCCGTGTCAACGGCCTCGGGCTTTATTCTAATGAACGTTGCATTAACATTCCTCTCACTGCCCTTAAACTTCTCCCTAACCTCTGTGACAACACTTCTAATAACGTTTTCGTAAGTCTCATCCCTACCCACAACCATGTAAAACTTGATCATAACCGGCATATACCTCAATTCTTAAATATAGGCCGATTTAATAAATCTTTAGTGTTTAAAATGGCGTCAATAATTTATTATTCATTCATAGCCACTGACAACTTTACATGATTACTCAGTAATCTGTTAAGGTAAAGTTTGCGTTCAATGACGTCGCCATCAGGACGCAATTCATATATTATCTGCGTTTTAAATGCCTTAATGCTTGTTGGATTGCAGATCCTCAGAGAATCACAAAGTTCTTTAATAAAATCGTCAATACCCAATTGCTTACCATCCTTTGATAGTAATTCTCGGCCATCTCCACAACCTTCTGTGGAAGAAGTATTGTGGCCTTGCCTGAGTCAACTATGTACAATCCATGATAACCAAGCACCATCTCCCTCCTGACCCAGTCCATGTTAACATCCATTAGTGGCGATGTTACCGTAACCTCGAGGACGCAATTCTTAAACTCGGCAATGGATATTGGCGAGAACCTTGGGTCATAGAAGGCTGCGTGTATTGCAGCGGTTACTGAGTCCTCAAGTAGGTTCTTTATTGGCCTTATCGTACCCATACTACCCCTAAGGACCCTCTTAATCATGCCGTCTGAGTACATGAGCTTTTCAATGGACACGAAGACACCGAGCTTGAGCTCTGCAATCTTTACTAGATGCGTTGGGTCTATGTCATAGTTAGCCTTAACGCCAAGTCTCTCAAGGATCTTAGTCCTCAGATACTTAATAAGGCTTACGTAGTCCTGCTCATTGAGAGGCCTGAATAGTTGCATGTGGTACAGCGTTATAGTCAATCATTTATATGCATTTATACATAATGCCCTCCCTATTTACTCACGAATTACTAGTAAATTACCATTAATGCACTGGGTACTTAGTGCGCCTTGAATGCCCCTCGCAATCTCCAACTCCTTGCCCATGCGCGCATGGTGGCTACCAACCCAATAAACCTTACCACAACCAGTACATAGCCAGAACTCACTATGCCTAAGCAAGACACCCTGAGGCACCTTATCAATTACTAAATCCTTACTGACCTTAATTAGCCTTGAGCCACAGATGGGACATAGGCTCCTCTCCATATTAAGCACCAATGGAAACCCAAGTACCAACGAGAGTATTGATAACCACTCAACATGACCAGAAGTAATCAATAATAGGCTTAACTTAGTCCTTCTCCTAAACAATTCCCTATCCTTGGTCACGAGTACGTGACCAACATTCAATAAATAATAATCATCAAAACTAGGGTTATAAGTGACCCTAACACCCAGAATCCTCAACCACCTAACTAACCAACCAAGCATTGAGTCAACAACAACCTCATCATCGCTTATGGGCAGGTCAACACAAGCATTAAGTCTGGCGACCTCCAAGGCCGGTCACTTCGCTAAATCCCTTAATTCATTCCAGGGCCTTGGATTCCCCTCATAAACACCCTCGATGATCGAGGGACCCGGCACAACATCAACAATGTGACTCAGGTTGATTACCTTGGTAAACCCGGTAACCTTACCTCTGAACAAATCATAAATCTCCCTACTCACGTTAACCCTATCCTTAGTACCAGGCCTTAATATGACGTAGTAACTACTCAATGACCCTATCACGCTCGGCGGTGCCGTGATGAGCCTGACAAGTGTCGAATTATTAAGACTGTCAATTCTAACGCCAACACCGAGGCTAAGCTCGGCATTCCTAATCCAACCCCCCCTGGTTCCATAAATCATGAAACTGCCCTTGCCCAGGTACTCACCGGATGGTGCCCTCTTAGTCACTTGTTCGCCCCCCCTCACGTAAAACGCATCAAGTACTGATAGGCCCATTGCCCAAGCCCTTGAATACGAGACTGCGTATTGCGCTGCTTCCTGGATGTCCCTATCGCTGAAACCATCATTAGGACCCGCAAGTCTAATAATAACCACGGAACCCCCCGGTATATCGGCATGAACGAATATATCCCAGGGCCTCAGGTAATGCCTAACAATAACCTCATTCTGCGTGGCATCCCTACCAGCTATCACGAACTTACCACCACTGGTCACAAACCACCTAAACCTCTCGAACCACTCCCTGGCGCCGTAAATCACGCGTACCGAACCCTCCTAATGCTTTCCTCAATCCTCTCACCCTCAACCCTAAGCTCCTCAATGCGCGCCCTGAGTTGGCCCAGGTTCTCCTCAGCCGTTTTAGCCTTACGCTCAAGTTCCTTAGCCCTGTTAAATAAGTCGTCAATTACATCACCAACATCTGCATTTAATGGTATTGACACTGTGACCCCCATCAATCTCGAGCGTCACGGCCTTACTCCTCGGATCAAAGCCCTTAACCCTAATTCCCTGGTACTCCATGCCCCTGATCAAGTCCTGGAACTCATCCTTATAGGAGGACCAGTAATTCCTAAGCACATTAAGTAATTCCTCAATTACGTACTTCCAATTAAGCACGGTCTCCGCCTTAACCCTCAACTCCCTAGAACCCTTCCTGAAACCCTCAATACTAATCATTAACTCATCAATACTCCTCTCAAGCCTAGCAATCTCCCCCCCAGAGATGCTGGCTAGTTTCTTCTCAGACTCTTCCTTAACCTCGATTTCATGGAAGTACTCATCAACGGCCTCATTAAATTTACCAAACTGCTTAATACCATCATGCTTAATAGATAAGTACTTAATCGGCGTTACAGTTATTGGCACACCATTACCATAGTAAATGGTTGGTTCCAAACTACCCCCTACTTATGGTACTTATCATGGATGAGATCACCGAGATTATGCGATCGATATCAACAGAATTAGCGGATTGATCGCAATTAATCGACGCCCTAATGCACACCTCGTTGGCCACCTCACTACCTAGCCTAGGCCCCTGGCAATGGCCCTGCCTATCGTGTCATAGCCCTGTAAAGCCTTGATGATGCCTTCACGATTATCAATAGGCTTAACGAAGTTTTGAGGCGGTGGTTTGTACTCTAGACCGATATTCACGACCCTATCCTTGCCCCCCCTATATGGCCTTAGGACCCACTTAATCATGTTGTCATTACTTACATAGACCACGTTCCAGGGCTCAAGTAGCTCAATTATTAGGTAGCCATCATCAAACAGAAGCTTAACAATGCGGTCAAAGTTAAGTAACTCAAGGTCCTAAGTGAGGCCCCCTCAATCAACCTCCTAAGTGGTAGTATTCCCTCGGCTCCATGCTCAAGGACGTAACTCGTCAATCCAAACCTGTGGGAGTTCGCTATTATGAAGTACTTCTCGGACCCTTCCTAAACCTCAGGAGTAGTGAGCCACCCATGGTATAGACCTTATCTAGTATTGAGCCCCCCCTTAACTCCGTGAGTTCTACTAAGATTGCCAATAGGTCCAGGACATTCAATGATCTCTTTTGACTTGGCATTACACCTTATTTAATTGGGGTAAGGGCCTTTAAAAACGATTTACTTCTTTGCGATATTTGGTTCCTGCTCCTTCAACAACCCAATTAATTCATTGATTGATTCCCTCAGGGACTTTATCTCCTTAATTAATTCATCAACACCCTCAAATTCAACCCTGAATCTAACACCTGCTTGTTGACCGTAATCCTCATAGTCCTCACCAACACGCCTTCTTGGTTTACTTCTCGTATTATCCTCCTCATTGCTAGTCAATTCCTGGAGAAGCTCCTCGAGATCCACCTTCTTCCTTCTGCCAAACATACCAATTAGGAATTCTCAAGTAAATTAATAAGGCACTATAGATATAATTCAGTGATTATGATTGGTATAATCTATGACGATGCATACCTAGAACATAAACCACCAAGAAGCCACATTGAGAACCCAGGTAGGGTTCTGGCAATAATTAGGTCGGTGGGTGATTACGTCGCCATGGAAAGACCCATTAATAACATTGATGAGTGGTTACTTAGGGTTCATGATGCGAATTACGTAAAACAAATCGATGAGGCTTGCAGCATGGGCTACGTATTCATAGATGCCGATACTTATGTCAGCCCAGGCACTTGTAAGGCTGCGAGACACGCCGTTGGCGCCGTCCTGAGGGGGGGCATTGATAAGGTACTAAGCGGTGAATGGAATGCCGCCTACGCCATTGTCAGGCCGCCGGGGGGGCACCATGTTGGTCATGGTGGCCGGGCATTAATGGCTCCTACCCAGGGCTTTTGCATATTTAATAATGTAGCCATTGGTGCTGTCTACGCCATTGAGCATGGCATTAGTAGGGTGGCCATACTCGATGTTGATGCTCACCATGGGAATGGCACACAGGAAATTTTTTATAAGGACCCAAAGGTCCTTTACATAAGCCTTCATCAAGACCCACTAACCATTTACCCAGGTACAGGCTTTATCGATGACGTCGGTGAAGGCGAGGGCGAGGGCTTCAATGTCAACGTGCCCCCCCTACCACCATTCACGGCCGATGATGCTACATGAATGCCCTGGATAAGATTGTATGGCCTATAATCAGGGAGTATAGGCCACAGTTGATTTTGGTTTCCCTGGGCTTCGACGCGCATATGCTGGACAACATAGCTAATCTTAGGCTCTCGTTGAATGCCTATGCCCACGTGTTTAAAGAACTGAGGGACATCATTGGCATGGTTAGGGGTGTCGTCTTCGTACTTGAAGGTGGTTATAATTATGATACCCTAATTAGAGGCTCGAGGCTCCTAATCAACATCATGAATAATAGGGATACGGAGGTTGATGAAGATGTGGTGCAGACGGAACCGAGGGTTTTAGCCCGTGTTAATTCAATCATCAGGGATGTAATTAATGTCCAGAGAAATTACTGGAACCTAACCTAAACGGCCTAAATACTTATAATTACTTCAAGTAGTGCGTACTTGCATGATGATGCTGGGCTGGATGAACAGTGATTTAGGTTAATAGCGCTGATTCCATTCTCATTAACAATTTCTGGGAGTTAGTGATTTATTTCCCAGTGTATGTAAAGCAATGTGGTAAGACCTCAATACTTGGTGGTGATTATTGCGGCATTAACAATGCTATTAAGCACCGCCCTAATTTCATATGCCCAGCAAACTCAATTACCAGTGTATATACCCGCCGTTAACGTGAGTATAAACGCACTCTCAGCAAATGGTATGCCACTGACGAAGTACGCAATAGTGGGTCTGCAATGCGCTGGTTATAACGTAAGTAACCTGGGCCCCCCCATTAACGTGGTGATCCCAATACCGAGTACGGGCTCAATAACCTGCGAGGCCTATGCCTACTCCTTCGGCGTATATTCAAGCCGGACCGTGGTCCTCACGGCAAATGAGGATGGCGAGACTGTATCAATCACCCTGGTAGTACCCGTGAGTGGTTATTACGTGCCGGGCATAGGCTTTGTGCCCGTGGGTACCTTGATAGCCATTGCCGTGGCAATCATAGTGGTAGTAATACTCATAGTCATTGGCTTAATAGAATACGCCAGATGGAGGAGGGAGAAACTGGCGAGACTTATAAGGCCGCCTGAATAAGTTAGGTAATGGCTTAGGATGGTTTGTGGCATTATACTGAGTGGTGGATTGTCACGGAGGTTCCAAGTACGTGGCGAACCATGGACTGATAAGGCGCTGTATAGGGTAGGTGATAAACCAATGATGAGGCTTGTTTATGATGCCGTGTCGCAGGTGGCAGATGAGGTCATCATAGCCGTGAATAACTCAGAAAGGGCTATGAGTTATAAATCCGTAATACCAAATGCCGATTACGTAATTGATGATGAGAGGTTCAAGGGACCACTTGCGGGCATATACTCGGCACTTAATAGGTGCAGTGAGGAGGACGCAATCATCGTTCCCAACGACATGCCCTACATAACGCCCAACATCCTTAAGCCGCTAATAGTGGAGTTGAAAAACTTCGACACTACGGCTTACGTATACCCAAATGGGCATTTAGAGAATGCCCTAATGGCCGTCAGGAGGACCGTAGCTCTCCAATACTTGAACCTCCTAATTGATTACGGCAGGTCAAAGATCTTCGACCTAACTAGGGGGGGATTACCAAGGGCCCTATTCCTAAACCCATTAATTCATGGGTTTGAATTAAAGGGTCTCATAAATGTAAATACGCGTGATGAATTAATTAATGTGAATATCGATATTAATGAGCAGGTAATTAAGAATGACATATCAATAATTAGGGAGTACTCAATTAATGATGTACTGGATAGGAGACTTGGTAAAATCATGGGTTCGCTCTGGTACACCCTAATAACTGGCGATCCATGGCCCGAGTTTAGGCTTTATGTAGAGGCGGGCCTGCACTTCCTGGCGGCCCACGTACTGCTTGACTCGGTTAACGAGAATGTTAGGCAACTCGGTAGGCGCATATTGCTTTCCTTTGGTGTTGATAAGGCATGAACATAGTAATAATGGCCGGCGGCATGGGGAGTAGGTTATCGAACCCAAATAAGCCGTTAATTGACATCTGCGGTAAGCCGATGATTGAGCGTGTAGCATCATCAGTTAATGGATTTGGTAAAACGTACGTAGCAACCACGGCTAGGCATACCGAGGTAATTAACTGGGCTAGGAAACGTGGTTATGAAGTCCTAATAACCAGCGGCGCGGGTTATTCTAAGGATTTACTTGAGTCCTTATTGATGGTTGGTACACCAACCATGTTCATACCAAGCGACATGCCTTCATAACCAGGGAGTTAATTAGGAAATTCCTTGCAATGACGGCCTACACAACATCACCAATGACAACCCTAATGTATGAGAGGGATCGTGAAAGGGAATTCACAGGAATAAGCCTGGTAAAGAGACTGGAGTTTATGCACGAGATCATACCCTGGGCATCCCTAGTGATTCCCTGGACAACAGAGCTACTAAATGTAAACACGCAGGAGGACCTAAAACTCGCGTTAAGGCTATGTAAACATGAATAAATAAGCTATTTAAACCCATTCAACGAAATCTTACT
>NZ_BBBI01000003.1 GCF_001315985.1 Vulcanisaeta distributa JCM 11216 | reverse complement strand
TTGCGTAAGTTCTTCGCAACCTGGATGGTTAGCCATGGCGTGCCAGAGAGCATTGTCAACACCCTGCAGGGAAGGGCACCACCAAGCGAGTACAGAGCCTAATCGAGCACTACTGGAGCCCAAGGCACGAAGAACTCAGGCAGTGGTACCTAAGAAATGCACCATGCCTACTCTGCCAGTGATCAAGGGAAAAACCCCCCCAATCAACACCACATGTAACTAGCACTGATTTTGAACGGGCAACCTCACCCAGTGCATTTTACATGTGTTAATGATCATGTTTTTGAGCATTCGTTAGTTACCTTTATTTATTACTATTATTATTATGTAATTACTAACCATACTCATACTTGATAATTAGGTTTTTCAGTAGCGACACATAGTAGGTCTCGATCTTTTACCCCTACTCACCGCGGATCTCCTCATCACGGCCGCAACAAATGCGAGTCTCGAGTTAGCATATCCTTTTTCATTGCAATCTAGTGTGAATATTCTTGCCCAATGCTCATTAGCCAGCCTTATGTTCATATTTTTTCCTTGGCATATCCTCGCTCCTCATTGCTCTAAAGGAGTAGTTACTCCTTAAGCTCTATTTTCTCTTGGGATTCAAGGGTAATCAATAATTTTCAAAGCCCATGTGATAAAGGAGTTGTGTATATTAACGTTATGGCTATGGCAATTAGCAGTAGAATTAATGCGAGTATTAGGTGTCTTTTTGCATACACTTCCTCAAGCAGGGGTTTGTCGCTTACGTAGAGTAGTACTGACACGGCTCCCGTTACCCAGGCGGCCATAGCGCCAATCACGGCACTGACAACATCAATAGAGGCATGGATAAGTATTGCAGTAATTATGCTAAATAAATAGGCACCTATGGGCGTATAATTGAATATGCCCAATGTGGTTACATTATAATGCAACCTCAGGCTAATTCTAGGCTCTATTATTACTGCCTTCCTATCTTCTCTCTGGCGACTGGTTACTTCCTTTCTTTCTAATTCTAGTAATTTTTCTAATTCTTCTCTTTCCTTCTCTAGCTCTTCATTAATAATCCTACTCAAAGCCTGGGAATCAATATAACAATATGCCTGCGTGCTTTCTTTATCATTTTTACCCGCTGAGGTATCAAGCATTATTACGCCAGTATCACTCATTATATCTTCAATAGGTTTATTAGACATCTTATCATAAAACTTCAACGCCAGTTCTTTTTTCCTTATATGTACTCCCTTGGGCAACCTAATCACGACATGCACAGAGTTTATTCTTGGACCATCTTGGAAAAGGACAAGTTCAGGAAATACGTTAAAGCCAATACTAAAATTAGCATTTAAAATGTTTCTCCACCTAACTAGCTCCTCATGTGGTTGTGCCCTAATTCTCTGAATAACAATGAAGTACCGCCTATTAATTAACTTAACTAAGGCCAATGATGGTACGTCATAATCTCATCGCGAAGAAAATATACCAAGGACCAAACTCTTCTGTAAAATATGGATAATAATAATTTACGTAGTGATTTTAACGGTAACCAATAAGGCAGTATATAGGCTTCCGTATTATTAATCAACTTAATATATTGATTAAACAACTTAGGAACGTTCTCACCAACTTTATCTGGTGTTCGGTATTTTAGGATCTCATTAATAATCTGTGATATTTCATTTTTGATCTTCTCTTTCTCATTCTCATCTATAATCATTATCTTTAATAATTCATCAAATATTTTATCAGCGTATGCCTTTAGTGCCTGTTCCCTATAACTGCTTGGTAGTACTATGATTCTTTCATCGTGTTGTCCTCTTGTTCTGTATGTGAAGGTTGCCCTGCGTGGTCTCGGTGGTAGTGGCACTACAAAGTAGCAATTACGCTTACCTTTACACCAACTGGGCTCCTCCAAGACCTCACCAACAACAACCTCATCATACTCGACAACATCAGGCAATATATCAATAACCCTAAGAAAATACCTCAAAACACGAACCCTACCACTGAAGTAATAATCAAGAGAATTTAATATAATGGGATCCATCGTGTTAGTACAGCAGTTTTCTCTGATCATGTTCTACCGCATTTTTATGTTATGACCTTGCTAGCTTTGGCATTCTTTTCCTTTTTCTCCTTATGAATCTCTTCTATTTTAGCCATGCATTTATCAATGAGTTCCTCGGGAATCATTTTCTTTTCCTCGTCAGATAGGTTGGGGTACTCCTTCTTCATCTCCTCCAGTGTCTCCTTAATGAACTTGTACCTCTGCTCGAATTCGTTGTCTTCCGCTGTTTCTATGTACCTCGGTATGACTATTTCAAAGAGCTTCCTATAGAACTCAGGTATCCTGTCCTTATTCTCCTCAATCGCTATCGCCATTGCGAGCGTGAAAATGGCATCGCCAATGCTCCTGTCCACGCCAGTACTATCGGTGTTCTCGAGGACCCTCTCCCAATCAATGCTCTCAATAATTCTAGTAAATTTACTATTTCTGTTTTCCTTATAATTAACCTTGTCTTGCTCAACCACGGCGCATTTTGGGCGTATCAATAAATTGATCATGTATTTAAAATAACTAATGTAATTACCTGCATTGTAAATGCTTATTTTATAAGCCCTTTTCTTAATAAAATATATCATGCTAAGTAACTTAATGCGTAATGCATTAAGAATAGAACCTAAAATAATTCGACTATCACGGCTCATAGCGGTTAAAGATTATAAGAGAAATGCTTATAAATTTTTCTTATTATTCTTTTTATTCTTATTCTATTTTTCCTCATTCTTTAGCCTGCCCGCTATAGCTGTGGTGTTTGTACGGCGACTTGTCCCTTAGCCCAGGAGGGCATGGATTTCCGAGGAAGGTAATAAGGTACGCAATCCTTGGTCTTGAGAATAAGCTAATTTCAAGTACCGAACCCTGGCTATGTTACTTCACCATCTTTAATACCAAACTTAACGAGACCATTAGAGTACAAGTTTCTAATTACCAAAATTGTACAAGTTTAGCTTTACGGGTCCATTTGCGTGAGAGAGCCTTCAGAAGCCGTAGGTCGTGGGTTCAAATCCCACCGGGCCCGCCAAATCTTCACGATCTTTAAAACCTCGGTCTTTAAGGTTAATAAAGCTTAAAACTGGGTTGGTTACGTGTGTAATGGCCAAACCGAGGTAACCCGGCCATAGGCAGGGTGGCACCACCCGGACTCACCAGAACCCGGAAGTGAAACGCCCTGCCGCGCACGGGAGTACTGCGGTCCGAGAGGCCGCGGGAAACCGGCGTGCTGGGACCTCGGGGGGGCTATAACATCCTACCTACCTCCTAATGAATAAAATAAGGGACCAAAACTCAATTCTAGTTTGTATGAGGGGGGGAGTATTCTAAGTTAAACTAGTGAATTTCCAGGCGGTTGTTAGTAACCATGCGTGGTAATGCCGTGAATTCGCCAATCATTATGAACATCGGCGTTGTGGCAGTTATCCTTAAGGCTAGGTTCAGTATTGGGTAGTTGGCGAACGCCGCGAGTAGTGTAGTTACTGCGTGGTTAATTACGTAGGGAATCAATAATAGCCTCTCCACCCTGGTAATGCCCAGGACACTAACGCCGGTCAACGCCTTATGAACCCTGGCATAAATCAGGGCCCAGGGACCACGCCTAGCCACCAGGGCATAAACAAGCACGAGCCAGGCGGCAACACTTAAACCAATTACAATTAACGAATTACTAAATAACAGTATTAATTGAAAGGCCAGGGAGTAAATAGCCGTCATTACCACAAAAACCAGGTTCGCAAAGACCACGCCTTCCTCAATACCCTCATTCATATCGCAAACGATGAAGGAAACCAGGTATTTAAACCATTCTACAAAAGCAAAATGAGAAAACGGCATCGAAACATTTCCCGGAATCAACGGTAATACCACGCACTCACTAGGTGATTGACCAGGTAAAGGGTAGTAACGAAATTAAAATGCCCGAACGAAAGTTAGACATCCAAAATGTAACGATATTAAGGACAAAAACTTAAAAGCATAAATAGCAAGAATACCATTGCCGGGGGGGTGGTGCAGCCTGGAAAGCATGCGGGCCTGTGGAGCCCGTGAACCCGGGTTCAAATCCCGGCCCCCCCGGCCCCCCCAACCAGCGTTCAATCATTCCTAGTCCGTAATCGTAAGCGTTTACGTGCCTTATGTACTTCATTCATGTGAAGGTTTTGGTTTTAGTTGATTCTTGTGCATATCGGTATCTTATTGTATGGTCTTTCCGTGGGTGTTTTGTGGAGATTAACCTTTAAAATATGGTTTGGGTTTTAAACTCGATGCCTCGCTGTATGGAGATTGTTAATGAGGAGTTGCAGAGGAGTTTGAATAAGGTGATTCTGGTGAAGCTTAGGAATGGTACCGAGATTAGGGGGTGTCCTCGTTGGTTATGACCAGCACCTTAACCTGCTGCTTACGAATACGGAGGAGATTAATCCGAAGGGTGGTGTTAAGAGTGGCTTGATGATTATTAGGGGTGACACGGTGCTATTCATTAGCCCGGCCACGTCATGACTTGATGAGTATTGTCTTTATCTCGAAGGGCTTGAAGCAGAGGTTGCCTAGGTTCGCATTGCCGTAATTATTTAGCTCGAGGAGGTCCGTCTCAATGCCATCACCCCCCCGATGAAGCCCTTTATCTCGGTGCACGCATTTACCCCCCCGTAGGTCTCGTAAAGTCTCAGGGTAATTCCCGAGTCCTCACCCCCCCACTTGAGGGCTTCGAGCATTATTGCTGGGTTCGTAACTTCGAGGAATGAGGATTCGCCGCCTGCCGTATTCTCAACGACAATTAGTGGTTGATTGAACTCATAGGCCCTCCTGGGCACTTGAGCAGTCCTCCAATCACCTGGGTGTGGGTATATGGCGTAGGTGAACTTGTTATGGCCGTAGTCCAGGAATGGGTTTGGGTAAATGGGCGACCTGAGCAGTGTTATTGCCACGGTATTCTCCTCCACCGAGTAGCCCTGCCTACCATCATTGAGTATGGCAATGCCGTAATCCGGGTCCCAAACATCGACCCAGCGCAGAGCAGGTACCTCGAACTTAGTCACCTCCCAGGTATTGCTGGGCCTCGTTGGCCTATTGATCACTCCATAGGGTATCTCAAAGGATGCGTTTTGCCCGAATATGCCCAGTCTATAAACGGCCTTGAGCAGTGTTAACCTCTCCCTCCAGTCAACCTCATTCTCCACATCAACACGCCTACTAAAGGCGCTCACGCAAATCCTCTGCCTAATACTCGACTCCCTAAACACGTAATTAACCTCGATGCACCCCCCCCTCAATGGCCCACCCTCCACGATGTTGAAGCCCGTGGGTTCCAACCTCCTACAAACCCTCCTATAGTAGGCATCTATGTCCCAACCATCCCACCTACTGGGCATGTCCTCACAAGCCATTAGGTAACCGTCCTCAACTGCCCACCTACCCGCCTCCTTATCGTAGATCCTCAACGAACCATCGAAGACAACCCTAATCACGGAATTCTCAACAAAATTACTACCAACAGTAACATCGCCCAAGGAACTCCCTGCGCCTTTCTCAAAGGATCTCCAACCAAGTGCTGGGACCTCAATTAGTGCTAGGTAACCATTGTTAACTCTCTGTGTTGGTACACCACTCAATTCCTCCTTAACCATGACCAACTCCCTTCGAGCCCAGGGCAGTGGGTTTACGATTGTTACGAAGCGACCCGTGCCAAGGGCCTTCCTTAGCACGCTCATTAACTCCTCACCGGCCCTTCTCAAGTCATCCTCAAGTTCGTTAATTACCTCCTCATAGACTGCCTTAGTCGATGTGGCCCCCATTGGGTCATGGTACTCAGCCTCGAGTAGTGGGTACCAAAGCTCCTCATAACTCCTCCTGACACCGGCGATTACGCTAAAGGTCTCCAGTTCCCTGAGCCTATTCTCAAGGGCCCTAACCAACTGCTTGAGCCTTATGCCATTGGTGTAGACTCCCCCCCTGTGAATCTCAAGGTATAGTTCACCCCTCCATCTCGGTAATGAGTTATCCTTAACAACCTCATTAACCAAGTCCTTTAGATTGCCCATTACGAGCCTCGCATGCCGGGTAAGTCCCTATACACCTGTACCTCTCGAGCATTAACCACGTTGGTCCCCCACCACCATCGCCCTTACCGAAGGGTAGGAAGGCAGGTAGTTCAGGGCTTGTGTGGTCCGACCAAGCCCTGGCTATTTGCCTAGCGTTAGGTCGGCGCCGTAGGTTGCGTAGTTAATCGTGGGTATCACCGAGCCATCAATACCCTCCCACAGGAATACGGAGTATGGGAACTTATTAACCGTGTTCCAATACATCTTATGCTCAAAGAAAACCCTAATCCCCCCCGCCTTCCTGAGTATTTGCGGTAACGAAGCGGGGGGGAACCCGAAGGTGTCGGGCAACCAACCAATCTCCGTCGTAAACCCGAACTCCCTGAGGAGGAACCTCTGCCCATAGAGGAACTGCCTAACCAAAGACTCACCACCGGCAGATTAGCATCGCTCTCAACCCACATACCACCCACGGGCACCATCCTACCAGCCCTAACAGCCTCCCTAACCCTAGCCCACAAATCCCCCCCATCCTCACTAAGCCACCTCAGGTAAGCCATGTTTGATACCAGAAACGTAAGCTCTGGATAGGACTGGAGCAGTGATAGGACATTGATGATCGTCCTCCTAACCTTCTCCCTAGTCACGTCCCTACTCCACAACCAACCAAGATCAATGTGCGCATGGCCAGCCACATACACGACACCCCCCCCTATGGCCCCCCCTCCTAACCCTCAACTCCCCCCCAATACCCTCCTCAAGGACCCTCAAACCCTCCTTAGCAGCCCTACCAAGCTCGTTGAAGTCCGGCGGTCTCAAGTGCGTCAATTCCTTAACATCGTAGTAATTAAATAATGCCCTAACGAAGCCGGGAGACTCAACAATGTGAGCTCTAACCGCAAACTCCAACTGCCAATTGGCCACGGAGTCCAGGGGGGGAACCACGTCAAGGGCCTCATTAAGCACCCTGAGGTAGTCAGTCCTTAAGTCCTCGAAGGCCTCGGCAACATCAAGCAGTAACCTAGCCCTCAGTACAAAGTTGAACAGTGAAGGCTCCCTATAAACAACGTACATGCCATTGAAGCTCACCCTACGCTCACCAAACATCCTAACAGGGGGGGACAAAACAAGCGATAAGGAATGCCTACCTGGGGGGGACGCCCTAACCCACCTACTCTCACCCTCATCACCGTAATTAAAAACCGCGAACTGAAGATCATCAACCCTCAGGGTACCCTCACCAACAACATCCACGAAAAACCAAGGCTCACCAAAATCCCTAACCACAACAGAACCACAGAGAGCACCACCACAAGCCTCAAGATTCACAGCATCAACACCCATCACGGAAGCAGCCTCAAGATAAAACAACTTAGTCCTAACACCACCAACATCCCTCAAATCAAAACCCACAAACACCAACAACAAACAACAAACGCCAATATAAAAACAACGCACAAACCACGAAAAACAAACCATAAAAAGAATTTAGAGATTTATTCCCTGAATCGTTCCGTGGCAAAATTTTGCCATGGCTCAACTTATTGAAAAATAGTCATGATATGTCGAATTAGTTAAGGAAAATAGTCATTGTGATGTTTGTGGTTGTGTTTTGCTGTATTTAATATTTATTTGGTTATATAACTACCGTGTTTTTGTTATGTTATGATGTTTTTATTAATATAATAGGTATTAGTTATGGTGAAAGTAATTTATAAGTTTGGTTGAGTATTTGTTTGTTGATGGGTGAGTTGTTGGTTTGTCCGAGGTGTGGTAGGCCTGTTAGGTCTGTGCATTCGTTTAGGTCTAATGGTAGGGTTTATTTCAGGTTTTATCATGGTGATGGTTCTCGTTGTTATGTGGGTCCTGCTGAGTATGTGTATGCGACTAGGACTCAGTGGAGGACCTTGACTATCTATGGTGCTGTGGTTCCTGGTAGGGAGGAGGAGTACATAAGGGGTGCTGTTGAGGCCTTGAGGGAGATGAGGGGTGGTTCTGACTAGCGATTGACGGCCGCGGCATTACCCATTAAAATTGATTCCCTTTTACGATTGATTTTTGCGGTGGTTTAATCCTGCCGTTTGAGTACTTCTCAACGAGCCTGAGGTCTCTCACGTGCTCCCTAAAACGCGTTATGTGCCTGGCGGCATCGACTATCGAGGCCACGCCCAACCCACACCTCTCACCCTCACTCTCAACCTCCTCATTGAAGACCCTCAATTCGCCAAGCGCCACCCTAAGTGGTCTGTAGACCCAACCAACCGTGGCCCAGCGCCTCCCGCGCCAAATCACTAGGCCGAGCCCCCTGAGTCCGTTAATCACGGCCTCGATGTCTGGGCACGCGATCTCGAGGTAGCTCGGGTGGTAGGGAATCAACAACTTACTTCCGGCGTGAATGGCTAAGGCAGTCCAGCCAGTGAAGGAGCAACCATAAACACCCAATGCCCTGGCAACCTCGGTAGGCATCCTGACATTATCAACCACCACGCAACCCTCATTAAACGTGAATTCCCTAACCATCAATCCTCAATCCAATCCTCCTGGCAATCCCTAATAAATCCTTATCAACGCCGAAGTAGGTAGGGTAGGTCAAGGTTAGGTAGCCTGAGCAGTCTCTTGACGTCCTCCACGTCCTTATCCTCACCACTCATTAACTTAAGGATTATTAAATCCTCAATCGATGGAACGAGGACATCCCCCCCCAAAGCCCTAGACCTACTGATGAACTCCTCATCCAGCGTCAAAGGCATGTAGTTAATGTCGATATGAACAGCACTGGCATCGACATAGAAGCCCCCCCACCTACGCCACTGCACGGAGAACCCCCCCAAACCCCCCCTCAACTCCCTAGTTACCACATCCCTAACCTCAATACTGAATGGTTTATCAATGGTTAAACCCCCCCCAATCGCCCGTCTCCCTACTAATGCCATAAAAAGCCAGGGCCCTGGCACCAATAAGGAAAACCCCCCCCAAAGCCAAGCCCTAAGCACCGAAACCACCAACGAAACCTCCCCGAGGAACCTCCACAAAAAGCAAACAAGGCAAGAACAACTTAAAAGCAATATCAATCCACAATACCATGAACACCACACAATGAATTACGAAAAACAACTTCCAACAAATCGAACCGTGGCAAAATTTTGCCACAGAACAACCTAAGGAAGAATTTTCGAAAAGCTTCCAATGTAATTCACGCCTTACTTCTTAATTCATTTATTACATCGTTCAGTGTCTTGTCCGTCGGTGTTACCCAGTAGGTCATTGTTGACGTTCCTATTAATTCGTTGCTTCTGTTCCTTAGTTCCGCTGTTATTAGTGCCATTGGTTCCTTGATGTGCTTTATCCTCGCCACCGCCCTAAGTACTCCCTCGGTTATTGGCTTTAGGTACTTCACCGTTAGGTCTGTGGTTACTGCGATTACGTACCTTGGGTAGTAATGGCTTATTATGCTACCCAGGCCATTGCGTCGACTAGCGACGCGTGAACTCCACCATGCGCCGTGCCCAGTATCTGTAGGTGCTTCCTGCCCACCTCCACAAGGCCTATGGCGCAGTCCCTACCCACGTCCTCAACCCTAATCCCTATTAATTCCCAGTAGGGGCTTAACTCCTCAATGACCTTCATAGCCCTCAACAACTCATTATTGCTTTCCCCCCCACACCTTAGCTCCTGCATTGCCTATTTGGCGTTACGACCATGGGCTTTAAGCATTAGCCCATGAGTAACCACCTCCAGAGTGGCGTTACCTTAATTCTGAGTCCCTCGATCTCGACCTCATCCTCCAGGTCCCAACTAATTACCCTAGCCATCCCACGCCCAAGCACCTCATTAGCCTGACCAAGGCCTTGAACTCCCTCTTGCCGATTTCGTCCATTGCCGAGGCGTAGGTGACTTGGATATACTCCCTGGGCTCTTGATTAATTACGAAATCAACCTCGTAATCATTTATCCTCAGGTAGTTATAACCAAGACCCCCTCCTCATTAATTCTACGGCGACCACGCTCTCCATCATTGGCCCAATGGATCTCCTCCTGAAGTACGCCGTATCTATTGGGTATACCTTCCTCGGCTGTTGAATGACCTCTCTACTTGAAAACCCAAACCTTCGAACAAGTATTACGTAGTAAGACTCCTCCAGGTACTTGAGATAATTACTGAGCGTTCTCTTACTCTTACTAATACCTAGCTCTTAAAGTAGTTGCCTAATTTCGTCACTGAGACATAACCGCCAAAGTTATTCTCAACAATCTCTAGGAAGGTCTCGAAGAATGCCGCATCCCTAATTTTATACCTCTCGATTATGTCTCTATAAATAATTGTCTGCCTATATGTCCTGACTAAGTCACTTGCCATTTCCGGCTTGAGCACCACCTCGGGTAAGGAACCATTGAGTACGTAATCCCTCAAGTAATTAAGTAATTTACCGTGTCTCTCGGGCACCCCCCCCAGGAACTCCTGCTCAAAGCCCCTAACCCTTAGGAACTCCCTGAAGGAGAATGGCAGCACTAACCTATCGATATAGCGACCCCCCCTCAACTCCGTAGCCACATCACTAGCCCTCACCTTTGATGATGAACCGCTGAGTACCACGAAGTACCTACCCCCCCTGTCAAGTAGGGTCCTCACCCAGCGACCCCACTCTGGTAGGCTTTGAACCTCATCAAGCATTAGCAATATCCTGCCATTGTACTCACGCGCCTCCTCATTAATGACCTTAAGAAACACGCTGAAGTCCGTCGGCTTAAGAACGCTTAACCTAACATCCTCAAAATTAATATAGACAATGCTTGACCTAGGCCAACCCTTACTCATTAAGTCCTGGGCAATCCAATACATGAAGTACGTCTTACCAGCCCTACGGGGACCAACCAACGCGAGGCTGAACCCTCAGGTAATAAGTACGAAATATCCCTAGGTATAACCCTAGGCAAGTTAAACGCAAACCACTCCTCAATAACCTCCCTAAGCACACTCTCAATACTCATGCAGTGAACTCAAGATAAATAGGAAACAGATTTATAATTAAACTGTTTCCTATAGGAAACAAAACTAACGAGAATTAAGCATGAGTTTTTATTTAAGTGAGTAAATAAAAATATTTGGCATTATGCCATTAATTATTTTTCTCTTTTAAATAATTACCTAGGCATTCTTTATTTATTGTTATTCTCCTGTTTATCCACGCCCTCTCGGTTATTTTTATTGGCTGTATCATCTCATCCATCACGGTGAGCGGATCATAGTCCCTACTCAGGACTATGCACCTACCCCCCCTCCTCAGGCATTCCTTGGCGGCCCTAACCTCGGCTGGCTCGTCCTCTGCCAGTACGTAATCGAGACCTAGCTCCCTAAGCCACCTAACCCTGGTTTCGGCGACGGCCTTATGCTCAGGCCTTGAGTAATCAATCACGAACACCACGCTTGGCCTTAGGTAATCGTAATCAAGGGCAAGCCTAACGTTCACCAGGAATGCCCTTGGGTCCCTGAGGCCGTAGGTTATGCTTGCCAGGTCTATCATTAAGTAGTCATACCTATCATTGACTAGGTCTGGTAGGGTCCCGCGCTCGACTTCGACAACGCACTTTGCATATATCCTCCTGAACCTTGGATCCATTAACTACTCCGTTATTTCCAATTGATATTTTATAAAATAAATAACTAAGGTTTAAGGGCATCACTCCCTCATTATTTCATCCATGTACGGCTTCAACGCCTCAATAACGGCGTAAAAGGCCTCGGGGTTTAGGACTGCGTTTATGTTCACGGCCTTGTCAATGGGCCAGCCCATTAGGACCTTCTTAATGGGGACCTCAAGCTTCTTGTAGTTCCTGGTCATTGGTATGTCTGGGACCTGAATTATGTAGTCAGCGATGTAGTAAGGCCCCAACTGACCCCTTAATGCATCATTTATCTTCCTCTTCAACTCCTCAGTTAATTGTAGGCCGGGCCTCAGGGCTACGAAGAGTATTAGCTTATTCTTGACCTCAACGGCTAGGCTACCCACGACCTCCGGCAGGGACTCAACGACCTTGTATATGTCCAGGGTCCCAATCCTAATCCCCTTCCTCTTTATTGTCGAGTCTGAACGCCCGCTGATTATTACCGTGCCCCTATCCGTTATTAACGCCCAATCACCATGCCTCCACACACCCGGGAACATGCTGAAGTAGGACTCCCTGTACCAGTTGTAGTCTGGGTCGTTCCAGAAGTAGATGGGCATTGAGGGCATGGGCTTCTCAATGACTAACTCACCCACCTCATTAACCACGGGCTTACCCTCCTCATTATACACATTAACCGCAGCCCCCAACCACCTACACTGCATCTCACCATCCCACACGGGCAGTATTGGGCAGCCCCCAACGAATGCCGAGACAACGTCAGTACCACCACTAATCGGCGCTAGCCACACGTCCTCCTTAACCTTGGTGTAAACCCACTCAAAGCCCTGAGGCGATAGGGGGCGCCGCCGTTGAGCCGATCTCCCTAAGCGACTTCAGGTTGAATTGCCTGCCAGGCTCTATGGTGGACTTCATGGCAGCGTGGATATAAGGCGCACTGAGGCCGAGTATTGTGAGGCCCTCCTTCTCCGTAATCTCCCAGTAGGCTCGAAGTTCCTGGTCGTCGGGTCACCATCATAGAAGAGTATTGTTGTGCCGAAGAGCAGGGCATTAACCGTGAAGTTCCACATCATCCATGAAGGTGTTGTGTACCAGGTGAACTTATCGCTTGGTTTGTAGTCCATGTGGAGGCCGACCTTATATGCCTCGAGGAGGACGCCACCGTGGCTGTGGACCACGGGCTTCGGTATACCCGTAGTCCCCGACGTGAATAACACCCATAGTGGTTCATTGAACTCCATGGGTTCGAAAGAGAGCCCAACACCCCCCCTCCTGCCTGTGACCTCCCTCCAATCATGCACTGGCTTACTAAGGCTTAGTTCCACTGAGTCCCTCGTGTTCGGTACCACGACGACCCTCTCAATACTCTGTACCGAGTTAACTATTTGCTTGATGTCGCCGTACTTATCAAACACCCTACCCCCCCTGTATGGGTAGCCATCCACCGTAATCAACACCCTGGGTTGGAGGAGGTTAAACCTATCGATTACGGCCCTAGGCGCCAACTCGGCACCAACCCCCCCAACCCAAATGGCCCCCCCAATGCTCGCCGTGGCCAGCAGCGCCACCACGGCCTCCGGGACCTGGCTAACATACGCGGCGACCCTATCACCCCCCCTGCCAACACCAACACTCCTAAGCCAATCAGCCAAAGCAGCAACCTCCCTATACAGCTGGTCCCACGTAAGGCTCCTCCTAAGCCCATCCTCCCTAACGTAGATCACGGCCTCCTCGCCCCAACGGGCGGCCTTAAACACGTGCTCCGCATAATTAAGCCTAGAACCAGTGAACCAGCGGGCTCCAGGCATGGTTTTTGGCTCGAGAACCTTAGTATAGGGTGAGTGGGGGGATAACACCGAAGTAACGCCAAACACTGACCCAGAAGTTCTCGAGATCCTCGACACTCCACCTCCAAAGCTTATCATAATTACCCACATTCCTTAAGGGGGGGTCATCGATGGAAACCTCAAACCTAAGGCCAAAAACCTCACCAAGCCAATTGACAAATCTCAACATGTTTGAGTTCTTAATTATCTCTTGATTGGGCTGCCAAAGAGTTTTTACCTCTTCCGCCATATTGGTATTGTATAGAGTTAATACCTTATTAAAATTAATTCATTTTGTTATCGCTTTAATTATGTAAAATGATGAACAAAGCCTAAATCACGTAACGAGTAAAAGTTATAAATAAGGTAATTACTGCGGTTTTGAATGTCGAAGAAGCCGGAGACAAAGGCACCAGGTAAGGCTGAGGAGAAGGCTGGAGCCAAGGCTGCTGGTAAGGCGGCGGAGAAGGCTGCCGAGAAGCCGGCGGCTGCGCCGGCCGCCGCAGCGGCGACTAAGGAGGAAGAGGAGGGTGCAGAGGCTGGTAGGAAGGGTTGGTTAACCGCTGCCGTGATACCGCAGGAGGAGTGGAAGGGATTTAGGTACAGGGGCTATACGTTTGAGGAGATCTCTAGGATGTCCATGGAGGAGTTCATTAAGTTATTGCCGGCTAGGCAGAGGAGGTCGTTAATGAGAGGTTTAAAGCCTGAGCATAGGAAGTTCCTCGAGAAGGTTAGGAGGGCCAAAAAACTCATGGCTGAGGGCAAGAAGGTAACCCTTAAGACCCATGCCAGGGACATGATAATACTACCCGAGATGGTTGGTTTAACGATCGCCGTCTACAACGGCATTACGTACTTACCAGTCACGATCAGCCCATGGCACGTCGGCCACTACCTAGGTGAGTACGCGATAACGTCGAAGATAGTGCAGCACGGTGAACCTGGTCTCAAGGCTACAAGGAGTACGCTGCACATAGCCTCGAAGTAATTCCCTTCATTGCTTCGTATTGAAAAATACTTATAAATGCCAATTTCACGATTTAGACGAGTATGGCAACAGTAAGTGTAGACCCAAAGACATTTTACGCGAACCCACCGCAGGGGGGGAAGCCATTTTACGTTAGATTCGCAGTACCACAGGAAATAGCTGAGAAGGCCTATGAGGTATTGTCAGCTGCCAGAGAGACCGGTAAAATCAAGAAGGGTACTAATGAAGTGACAAAGGCAGTCGAGAGAGGGTTGGCTAAGTTGGTCCTGATTGCCGAGGATGTTGACCCACCGGAGATTGTTGCGCACCTACCAATACTCTGCGAGGAGAAGGGTGTGCCGTACGTTTATGTACCGAGTAAGGAGAGACTTGGCAAGGCCGCTGGATTGCAGAACACTTCGGCGGCATCTGCCGTAATCATAGACCCAGGCCAGGCATCGGCTGAGTTGGATAACCTTGTTAGGCAGATAAATGATGTTAGGGTTAAGGCCGGCCTCAACCCAATACAACTACCGCAACCACAGGCTGCACCACCTGCTGAGAAGGCTCCAGCCAAGAGGGCTGCCAGGAAGGGTGAATCCAAGTGAGTGAGGAGACGAAGGTCGAGAGGTTTAGTCCGTATGAGGATTCCGTCGCCGCGTTGGTAGTTCAAATACTGGGTAGGACCGGTATTGCTGGCGAGGTCAGTATTGTTAGGGTTAGGATACTCGAGGGCAGGGACAAGGTAGGGTAATAACTAGGAACGTGAAGGGGGCCGGTCAGGGTTGGAGACATTGTGATGTTGAGGGAGACCGAGAGAGAGGCCAGGAAGCTAACGGTTAAATAAACATTGATTATATTCATTATTGTTTGTTAAACCACGACCTAATCTCTCATTCCCATTGGACTTCTCGGTACTAATTACGATGGTAAAACCATGCCTAACCACGTAAATAAGGGATTTAACACCGCAGTATTGCATGGCAGTGTGTCACCCACAGATTTAATGCTTATTCTCACAGTACCCATGGTCATTATACATGCGGCATTTGCATTAATTAGTCTGAGGTACTTAACCGTGCCAAGGCCTATTGGCTTGCCAATAGCTATTTATGAAAGCACCTATTATGTGATACTCCTAAACTACGCACTACTTAGCCACTACAGTATGGTGTTGCTGGGCATAATCACGTTGTTTTTAGTAATACATGTTGGTGGAGCTTACCTATACGTGAATGGCGCATTAAGTTACTTATCACGTAACCGCAACAATCTTAAGTACTATGGTTATTACGAACTCTCTGAACTCGTATTTCTAATAATCATCATGACCAGTGTGTTCGCTCATTGACCTTTGCCCTGGGTGAAATCTTAATAGCTTAAGGATTTCCCGTATTATTAATGGTTAGGAGGTTGATGCTTGAGGACTTAAGATTGGTAAGGATGATCCATGATTTAAATGCGGACGTTAATGGTGGTGTCCTCACCTTCACGGTCTCTAAAATCGCGGATTCCATGGAGGATTACGAGAGGAATGTCTGGATCTTTGATGGTAAGTCCCTGAGACAAGTCACTAGGGGTAATAGTGACTTCTCACCAAGAATTTTAGGCGGTAAGGGCTTGGTGTTCCTATCCAGGAGGGGACTTAGTAAGGACAAGCCAGGTGTTGAGGTTTGGTACCTGCCATTCGATGGTGGTGAGGCCACGAAAATAGCCTATGTTAGTGGTGGAGTTAATGATTTACGCATTATTAATGGTGTCATGTACTTCATTAGTAATGTGGGTCCTGTCCAGGAAGATGTTAAATACGTTGATGATTGGCCCCCTCTGGTTTAATGGCAGGGGGATTCATACACACATTTAGGTCGCACCTGTTCTCGCTCGACTTAAGCGGCTCTGTTAAGCAGGTAACCAATGGAGACTTTGATGTTGTTGCCTACGACGTTGAGCCTGGTGGTAGGAGGGTGGCCATGGCCGTGAGCACCGATAAGTTTAAGCCCTATAGGAATGAGGTTTGGGTAATAAACCTGGAAACCAATGAGAGACACACCATCCTTAGTAATTATAGTGTATCGGCAATTAGGTGGTCACTGGATGGTAAATACCTGGCACTTGTTGGTAATGATCTTCATAGGGGCCTTGCAACCCATAACCACGTATTACTTGTGAGACCTGAGGGTGGTGAGGTTATTGATTTAATGAGGGGGGGCATTGATAGGAATGTTGGTAACGGCCTAAATAGTGATGTTAGGGGGGGTTCACCACCACCAATAAGGCTTCAGTGGGTCGGTGACTGGGTCTATTTCATAGTGATGGATGGTGGGTTGACAAGGCTCGTTAGGGCCAGCGTCAATGGTGGTGTTGAGTCCGTGGTTGGCGGCGAAAGGAGTATTGAGGATTTCGTGGTCATGATGGACGGCACTATCTACTTCATTTCTATGGACCCACTGAGACCCACTGAACTATATAGGTGGTTCAATGGCAGTGAGGAGAGAGTAACGAACTTCAATGACTGGGTCAACTCAGTAGAGCTCTCGAGACCTGAACCCTTCAGGTTCCGCGCCAGTGATGGTAGGGAGGTCGAGGGCTGGTTAATGAGGCCTACGGGGGGGCTTAGGCAGGGGGGATTAGGTACCCAGCGGTCCTGGAGATTCACGGTGGCCCAAAGACTGCCTATGGCTACTCATTCATGTTTGAATTTCAGTTATTGGCTAGTGAGGGTTTTGCCGTGGTTTTCATGAATCCTAGGGGGGGTAGTGATGGTTATGATGAGGAGTTCGCGGATATACGCGGGCATTATGGTGAGAGGGATTATGAGGACCTAATGGAGGGTCTTGATTACGTAGTTAGGAATTATGACTTCATAGACCCAAATCGGCTGGGCGTCATTGGTGGGTCGTACGGCGGCTTCATGACCAACTGGGTAATAACGCACACAGATAGGTTTAGGGCAGCCATCACCGATAGGTCAATATCCAATTGGGTAAGCTTCTTTGGTGCCAGTGACATAGGGCCTACTTCGCCAATGACCAAATAGGCGGCGGTGAGAATAGGGACTTCTGGACCTACCTCGAGAGCTACATGGCTAAGTCACCGATTATGTATGTGAAGAACGTCAAGACACCACTACTGATAATACACTCACTCGAGGATTACCGATGCTGGTTCGAACAGGCAATACAACTATACACAGCACTCAAGTACCTGGGTAAGGAGGTCAGGATGGTTGTTTTCCCTGGGGGGGAGAACCATGACCTTTCCAGATCCGGTAAGCCCAGCCACAGGATAATTAGGCTAAGGGCTATCGTTGATTGGTTCAATGAGAAGTTAAAGGCTTGAGGATTACTGGCTTCTTCTTAGTTCCTCAATAACGTCCTTTGTCACGTTAATGACCCTCACACCCCCCCTCTCAATAGCCCTCTTTACAATCTCGATCCTCTTCCTAAGACCGACGGTCCTACCAATCACTATCGCCTCCCTCGTTGGGTCAACCCTATCAACCTCCTCAGGCCTATGAACAATCACAAGCCTAAAACCACTTGGGTGTAGGTTCCTGACCAGCCTCGGCTTCCCATAACCAACCTTAACCCTCTTCGGGTAACCCTTAATCTCAAGCCTAATCTTATTATCATCACCCTGGCCTACGCCAATGCTCGCCATGGGCAACCCTCAAGTACCTCCACTCATCCATCCTCATCCAAC
Source organism: Vulcanisaeta distributa JCM 11216 (assembly GCF_001315985.1). Taxonomy (GTDB): domain Archaea; phylum Thermoproteota; class Thermoprotei; order Thermoproteales; family Thermocladiaceae; genus Vulcanisaeta; species Vulcanisaeta distributa_E. Next base: position 151,977 of record NZ_BBBI01000003.1, on the reverse strand, counting down.
GCGGCTCCCTCCTCTCCATCAACAACCTAAGCCTCAACAACTGCCTCAATTTACCACTCAATGAAACCCTGGGCCTAGGCAACCTAACCTCCTTAACCTCGGGCTTAGCCACCGCCTGCTCAGGGGGGGCTTGCTGAGACTGTTGAGCCTGCTGAGGCTGCACCTGAGCCTCCGGCTGGGTGGCTTGCTCACTTGTTGATTGCTGTTGTGCTTCCTGCCCCCCCGTTGGTTTGTTCTCCTCCGTAGACATCGCAGAAGCACCTTGTTAATGCCCTTTTTAAATTTACTACCATCAATAGACGTAGGCGATGAGCACACCCCCCCAATATTCATCCGCCTAGCTTCAAGGTGTGATAACACACCCTTCGAGGTACTGAGTATTAGTATGCCCACGTTCCTGGCAGGTAGGTACTTCTCCTCCCACTCCATTAACTCAGAGGCCTTAACACTGAACCTGGGCTTTATGGCCCCAACATCGTTTATTTTACCGAGGAGTTGAACCTTAAACTTACCGCCCCCCCTACCATCCTCAATAAACTCAATCTCACCAACATAGCCATACCTCTGCATAACCCTAAGAACATTACCAACAAGCTTGGAAGACGGCCAAATAACCACCTCCCTATGACCCCCCCTAACCTCCGCATTCTTAATCATCGTCAACGCATTCGCCAAGACATCAAGCATTACCATACAACCAACGGTCAAAGACACAAATTAAAAACTTTACTAAGTCGTCAGCGAAGGACCACATCATCAACCCTCAGCCGTACTCCCTAACATCACGGTTAGAAATGCGTGGGCGGGTTTAAATGCTTGGCTGTGTGTAATATATTTATTTATATTGAAATAAATATCAATAAATATAACTGTTCATAAAAGATTAGAAGCCGCGAAACACAATAAATCAGGATAACCAACGACTTAGTATTATGAGGGTACTAATTAATGGCAGGTAGGTTGGTGATGAACACACCGGGTGTGCATTATGCGGTGATAATAGGGAGACAGGTACTTACCTGAGTATTGATGGAACGCTTAGGTGTAAGGTGTGCGGTAAGCCGTGGAGTGGGGCCTACCAGGAAGTCACTGGTGCCAAGCTATACTTTTGTTGTGGAGATCATTATAAGGAGTTTAGGAGGATAATACAGAGGGCCATCGCGATAGACAACATTGGCAGGGTGAAGGCCGTGCTCATTTCCATAAATGGTGGTGAAAGAAGCATAAGAGTTGAGGATTGTGATGGTAGGGTGGTGACGATAAACGAATCAATATTTAACCTGACCGAGCAATAAATTATGCAAGTAATAAATGATGAGCGATTTAATATAATGAGCGTCGGTCTGTATTATAAGGTTAGGAGGGACTATGATGAGGAGTTTAAGAGGGTTTTAATAATGAGGTTTTAAACTCCTTTAAGGAAATGCTGATGACTTTATAGATGCAGAACTTTACAGAAGACTATAATGCATTGAGGAATAATCCTAGAGGACAAGCCAAAAAGCACAGGGTCTTTTCAGGAAATGAGCATGTAACGTGCACCTGACCCACAGCCATGAGCGGTGATCATGATCTTTCATGTCATTAATAATGACAATGAACCCGTATTTAATCATGAACGATCTGTGGTGGGGGCCGCCGGGATTTGAACCCGGGTTCACCGGCGCACTGGACGGGGATTGTTCCCCCCCAGGCCGTTGGACCCAGGCCTTACCTGGTGCATCCTAGCCAGGCTAGACTACGGCCCCTTAGTTATCATTCCATGAGCAATTTTAAGCTTTTCAGTGTATTGCTTCTTTCGTTAAGCCATCTCCTCATACACCCTCTCCACGTATTTCCTATCCCCATTGCACATCGGCTCGGCTTTACCAACCATGTTGTCAAACCTCACTGCGCAGTAGGTAATTAATTCGTTCGTTTTTACCCTATAAATGGCTATGAGAACCTTAATCCCATTCAATACATTGTCGTAACGAAGAACGCTCATGTATAATGGTTCGTTCTCAAGACCTAGGTACCTGGCCAGAAACTCCATGACGCGTTTATAAAATGCGTAGTCAATCATTGGATCGGGATTAAATTTTTCAAAATTAAAGGTATTGCTCATTGAAATTAGGGACTACGTTTTCGCTGCTTTCGGTATCATGGCCTTATACACTAGGTCCATTAGCCCTGTGAATGTTAGTTCATGATTATGTAATTTATTTAGTCTTGGTAGTACCCTGTCCATTTGTAGCTTGCAGGCTGCGCATGGTACTACAACACAATCCGCGCCCTTATTAATGGCTTTTAAGTACCAGAGCTCCGCGTACTTAATGGATAATTCCTCCATTTCCTTAGCCAGCATTCCACTTGTTCCTCCACAGCATATGGCTAGTTCGGGCCTATCATTCAATTCCACATAATGCATCACGGTATTACTCAATATGAATCTCGGCTCCTTAACAAGGTCACCGCCCCCCCTGGCGTAGTGGCATGGATCCATGTATATGTAAGTCAAGTCGCCATTGACCAACGTATCCAATTTAATTAAACCCCTCCTTATGGCATTCGCGGCTATGTAGAGTATGTGCGTCCCCTCAATACCGTACTCCCTAAGCCTTGGTATCACGTAGTTCTTGAATACCCTCCAGCCATGACCACACTCACCAGCTATCACCAACTTCACGCTTAACCTACGCGACTCCTCGACTATTCTCTCCGCAATGAGTCTCATGTGTCTTTCATCCATGAATAGGCCATAATTCGTTATGTCAGGCGCCCTAGTGCTTAGGGTGAAGTCTATACCCAACTCATTGAGTAATAATATGTAGCCCTTAAGCGTATTTACGGCCACCGTGTAGTCCGCACAGGCCGATGGAAGTAGCATGGCGTAGGCTGGTTCATTAACCTTAACCTTAACGTTAACGCCCTTCTCAAGCTTGATTTGATCAACCACGTTCAGTATTATTTCCTTAATTACGTCCTCGGGCAAGCCAAGGAAGTTCCCCGTGGATTCCAGGTTGTTTATTACTCCCGCTACGTAATTAGGGGGGGCCAGGCCTATTTCGTAGAGTAGTGACCTAATGGTCCTCGAGATATCGGCAACGTCAACACCGAAGGGACAGACCCAGGCGCATCTCCTGCATGTTAGGCATTGCCAGAAGTACGTGTATGCCTCGTTTATTGATTTTTCATTAACTGGACCACGCATTAATGACCTTGCCAGGGCTATCCTACCGAGTGGTGAATTCTTGATATTATGCGTTGTCAAGTACGCGGGGGCATACCGTTAGGCATGCGCCGCAGCCCATGCATAGGCTTAGCGAGATAGCCAGGTTCCTATTCTCGCGCAACCTCCTCCTCAGCAATTCCCTAAACCCATTAATGCCCTGCCCACTTAGCCTAATACTAACCCTACTGTGGAGCCTTTCAATTAGGTTAGGGGAGGCTTTCTCATGCCTATACTCATTAATTGGGGGCATTACCCATTGCCTATTTCATTGCTTTATCAATGCCTTAATACATTATTGTATGTGCAAAATCTGCACCTCAGCGAGGAGTTAGGTTCGTCATTATTCCGCAACGGGACGCATCATCACCATTAATTCCACGAGGCAAAATCTTTTAAAGGCAATGCCCGCGTTGGGACTTCGTGGTTAAGCTACTGAGTTTTTACCAGGACAGGGATTCCAAGAAGCCCAGTGGTGGTTATAGGCTAGGCCGTATAAGGTTAAGAGGAAGGCGCTTGGTGGTGGCCCACCGACCAATACCACATTATCCAATAGCGATGTTAGGAACGTGCTTAGGGTCTTTGGTGGTAATGTTAAGGTTAAGGTCGTCAGTGCGCAATATGCTAACCTATACATTCCTAAGGAGGGTAAGGCCGTTAAGGTGAAGATACTTAGGGTACTCGAGACGCCGGCGAATAGGGAATTGGCTAAGAGGGATATCATTGTTAAGGGCACGATTATCGAGACCGAGAGGGGGGGTAGGGCCGTGGTCACGTCAAGGCCTGGGCAAGACGGTGTGGTAAATGCCGTACTCCTTGAGAAGTAATTAGGTAAAGCATTATTAATTAGTGGTTCTCCTGATTAATCGTGGATAAGAGGGATTATTGGATTATTTGGGTTGCCTACTTTGACGCTGGCAAGAGTAGGGCTTGGTAGGAAGGTGCCTAGTAGTGTGGCCGTGAAGTCACCGACAATTGAGGAGTTAACAAGGGCAGTTAGTAACCTTGGCCTTGAGTTTGAGGTTTACAGCGATAAGAAACACCCGAGTAATTGGTTTGAGGGGGGGCCTTATGGCTACGTCGCAGTGAGGAAGGACTCTGTGATTAGGAGGTTTGGTTCGATAAATAAGAGGAGGTTACTCATGCTCATAGCTAGGGAATTAATAAGGGTTAGGCAATCCACGCAGCAGGGGGGGAGGGGGGGCACTTAGTTGCTCATAATCATTATTAGTCTCAGGCTCATTAAATCATTTAATGCGTTATGCAGTGATTGTAGCAGGTCCTTGTCGATCGGCATACTCATTATTAAATATACAAAGTCCTTAGGATCACTCGACAAATCTGGGTTAAGACCTGTTGGTATTGGCATGTCAAGTTCAATCTCTACCTCATTTAAGTCAGTGGGCATGACCTTAAGCGTCACGTTGTTTCCATAATCCTTAAGCCAGGAATTATCATTATTACTCTTCCTGAAACCCATGCTCTTGAGGAGGTCTATGAACATATGCACCACCGACTTATTAATTCGCTATATATTAATTGCTCACTCATATGTGGACTATTACAATAGCCAATAACGCAAGTAATATTGCAGATATTACGAGCCTGCGTCCACGGTAGGGCTAATACCTGATAACCATAGGAAGCCCCCCCCAATAATACCGAAGAGTAGTGCGAGTACCGTCGATGCATTATATATCACGTTCTTAAGAAAGTTGGTGAAGGATATTAAGTTATTAAGTGCATCATTAATCACGTTCTCCGTACTGTTGGTTATTGAATTCATGAAGTTATTTATTGTGTTCGTTACATTACTCGCAGCATTATTAATGTCGCCTATGCTCTGTGACGCATGCGCTATTAATGGAGTTACCACCGTGATTAATATCACGAGGAATACCTCCAGGGCCTTCCTCATTTCCTTCACCAATACCTTAATTATCATTTCGATTAATTAATTACTTTCAGCCTACTCTCACGTGAATTGCTAGCACTGATAGAAGCTTTATAAAATTATAATAAGTGAATTATTTTGCATGAAGATACCAAGGGCACTAACAATAGCGGGACTAGACTCTGGCGGCGGTGCTGGTATTACGGCGGACTTAAAGACATTCCATGCCCTCGGTGTTTATGGCATGGTAGCCCTAACAGCAGTTACCGCTCAGAACACCCTAGGTGTCAGGGCAGTTCAGGAGATCGACCCATCAATAGTCGAGGCCCAGATAAACGCAGTCGCCGAGGACATAGGCGTTGATGCCGCTAAGACAGGCATGCTAAGTAGTTCGCCTATCATGGAGGCGGTAGCTCGATCAGTAAGAAGGTGGGGGGGATTCCCGCTGGTTGTTGATCCCGTCATGTACGCCAAAAGTGGTGACCCACTAATTAGACCTGAGGCAATGGAGACCTTGAAGCGCGTTATAATACCCATCGCCAAGGTTGTGACCCCCCCAAATGCGCCCGAGGCATCGCACCTAGCTGGTTTTCATGTTGATACCCTTGACGAAGCCAAGAGGGCTGCCAAGACCATTGCCGAGGAGTTGCACCCAGAGATTGTCATTGTTAAGGGCGGCCACTTAACAGGCAATGAGAGTATTGACATTGTTTACTTCAGGGATTCGGGCGAGTATAGGGAGTTGAGGGCTCCGAGGATCGATACCAAGAACACCCACGGGACTGGCTGCTCATTTTCAGCAGCCATAGCAGCCGGCCTAGCAAGGGGCCTGGATCCCTGGGAGGCGATTAAGTTGGCTAAGGAATTAATAACCACGGCAATTAAGTACTCATTACCTCTTGGGCATGGCCATGGACCCGTCAACCCAATGGCATGGCTTGAACTCAGGGCCTATAGGGCTGACGTTATTGATGAGATGAACGAGGCATTGAGAATGATTGAGGAGAACGCCGACATAATTGGGAATTACATACCGAGGTTCAGTCAAACCTGGGCTACTCATTACCTGCCTTCTATGCCAGGGATTTAAATGACGTCGCTGCAGTGCCGGGTAGGATAGTTAGGTACATGGGAAGGGCCAAGCCAAGTGGCCCACCAACCTTCGGTGCCAGCTCTCACGTCGCTAGTTACATACTCACGGCAATGAAGTATGACCCAGAGATCAGGTCTGCAATGAATATTAAGTATGATGATAGGGTGATAGAGGCCGCGAGGGAGCTTGGCTATGTGGTTAGTGGCTATGATAGGAAGCAGGAACCACCTGACGTTAAGGCTAGGGAGGGCGCATCAATACCCTGGGGGGGCACTGAACAAGCCATAAAGAGCGTGGGCAGGGTCCCCGACATTATTTACCACCTTGGTGATTGGGGGGGTAAGGAACCAGAGATCGTAATACTCGGTAGAAGCCCAACGGAGGTTATTAGTAAGTTACTGGCGATACTGGGGGGGCATGTTTATGGGAAACAACGGCAACATTGAAGATAGGGCAGGGGGGGCCATGCTCATCAACGCCCTAAATTAGGGGGGGATAAAGTGCATTCACATTTAGATTCCTCAAAATAATATGGTTTTGCATTGAACCGATGGAACTAGCTAATGAATTGAGGCCCTTGAACGTGAAGTTACGGCAAAACGAGAGGTCTTTATTTTAATAATGCCGGATAAGGCGTTATCAGACCAAAACAACCTGCAGATACTTGTCTCCGCGCCTACTTATTTTGTATTTGCTTACTTTGCCATCCCTGAGTACCACGACCTCGCCATTCACGTTCTTAGCCACGGGTCTCCAACTCGGTGAAAAGTAGTACTCACTCCTCTTGTACTTGGACTTAGCCAGTGGGTAGCGTTGCCGTTGTAAAGTATCACGCCGACACTCCACTCAGGCGCCTTATCAATAAGTGATGAGTAATCTTCACTGCCAATGGACCCCCCCCATCACCCTCCTCATTAATTTCCTCGTTTTCAGGCTCCTCTTCGTATCTATCTTCGTCTTCCATTACATAAAGCTTAGGCTACCTCTTTATATTTTTATCTAAGTCCTTTAAAGTACCCATGGTATAAGTACGTAAACCCAGTAATACCTTAAAATACCTTAGGAATTTATTGATTGTATGCTTATTTCTTAAATCTCTTGGGCCTTAGGTTCTTACTCTTACACCTCCTGCACTTCTCAGCGCCCGGTGGGTTCCTGGCCCCCCCGCACTCCCTGCATATCCAGTAATTGAACCTATGCTCAACGGCTATCCTAAGCTTCTCAGGGTCGCTAATGGGCATACGTGCCTATGGAGTTAAGGGCCTTTTTATATTTTTACCTCATTAAATCACACTTATCCAACAATCACTATGGACTTTATCTTAATCTCGTCAAGAGGCTTTATACCGTACTTCTCCCTCACCTCCTTTGGGATTGTGAATTGCCTACTGGCCGTGTTACGAGTCCTCAACAACTTAACCCTCTCAAGCATTATCTCCTGGCCGAAGTACTCAATGGTTATGTTTGCATATAGGGCATTTTCGATATTGAGAGACTTAACTAAGCTTGCCGGTATCAGGACTTGATAATTTATGTATATACTCGTTACATATGGTAGTTTAGTGATTACCATGCTTCTCCTAATCCTCCTTACCCTAGAAATTCCTGATGCCATATTAAGAACATGGTTGTTAAATTAATTTATTAAAGTTTCTAATTAAGTCCAGAAAATTAGAATTATAATGCGTATGTGTTGAATAACGTACATAGTGAACTCTTTTAAAGGACTTGGTCACTATTATTGAACGATGAGTATCGCAATTGACATATTAATAATGACTGCCCAGCTAATCGCAATAGTGGATCCAGTTGGTGCGCTGCCAATAATGATTAGCATGCCAGGTATAGATAAACCTGAGATCTTTAGGAGGGCCCTTAGGATAATTGCCATTGCCGTCCCATCACTACTGATAACCTTTGCAGTGGCTGGGCCATACATATTGACCGCCTTTAACATAAGTATTGCCGACTTCAGGATCGCCGGCGGCATAGTACTCCTCGTAATCGGCATTGACACACTCAGGGAAGGGGGGGCGCCAAGGACCATGGGCCTAAGCTGAGGACTTCATATTCACGCCAATAGTGACGCCAATGCTCGTTGGACCTGGCGCAATAACCTCCGTGATGCTCTTCACCACGTACTACGGAATTCCCGAGGTCATAATAAGTATACTCATTGCATCCCTAATAACTTACTTAATAATTAGGTTTAGCTTCGCAATAATTAGGCTCATGGGCAGTAACATGCTCAGGTTCATTGGTAGGTTCATGAGCCTAATCATAATGGCTTGGGCCGTATCGCTAATAATAGAGGGAGCCAAGGACGCATTATTGGTTTAATTTCTTATTAAACATGAAACACAAGCAAAATAAGTTTTAAAGGGCCAACTCACCCCCCCATTTGTGATTAACCAACTAATTGCTGAAGTAGGTAGGCTAGGCCGTAGGTGTTTATTTGCCCAAGACCATCAACTGGGTTCCATTGACCTGGTATGACGTAGTAAAGCCCATTTTGGCCAAAGAGCGTTAGGAACATCGCTCCAGATATGCCCGTGGAGAACTCGTTAGTTGGATACACGGAACTTAATGCATAGAACTCATACGGGTAGTAATAATACAGTAGGTATAGGGTTGGTGCTAAGTCACCTATCTCAAATGAGCTGCCAAGGTAGCTCTGTATCGTCGCCGTCATGCCCGCCGACAATGGCGTGGCTAGACTGGTGCCTCCGATTAGGTATGGGAATACTGTACCGTTAAGGACTATTATAACGCCCGTGAATGGATTAGCGTCAGCCGCAATGTCCGGCACACCCCCCCTGTGCCCAACCGTGTAGAAGACAATGCCCAGGTCAGGTTCACGTACACGCACTCTTTCATAGATTATGTTTATCAGTGACTGACCAGGGGTCTCTGGGAAGGTGAAGGAGTAACCACCGCCACTACCCCCCCATAAGTAAGTACTATTCCAATTCCAGGCGTACTCGATGCGAATGGTCACCGCGTTTGTGATGTTTCCGTAAAGTGTTGTGCCACCGACGCCGGTCACCCATGGATCACTGGCTGGGTATAATACACTGGGTTCCATGGTCATGTTAAGATAAAGCCAGTCAGTGTCAAAGGCACCGCTGTCGCCGGATGCGGCGAATACCCCGATGCCCTCCGCGGCTGCCTGCATGAATATCTCGTCATAGCCATAGAGTAGGTTGTAGCTTGGCGGTGGGTAGTAGAACATGTCTTCGTAGGCGCCCCCCCAGCTCAGGCTTATGAACTTGGCTAAGTGGTTAGCGACTACGTACTCCACATCAACGAACAAATCGTCACCCGACGTAGGCGATACAACGAGGAGTATATTGGCGCCAGGGGGGGCCATCGTGTGGGCATACTCAATATCGAGGGCGCTCTCCACGGCCCAGCCCTCCGCAGTGCTTAAGTCATATGGAGTGAGCACCGGCGTACCTGTTGGGTAGATGACTTGGCACGAGGCTGGCGGCAAGCCAAATATGGTATCGAAGGTTGCCAAGTCCTGACATGCAGTACTTTGGTATATGTATTGGTTGGCTAGGGTTAGGTTAAAGTCGCCGAAGGCATCAACAATGGCTATGGTCAAGCCCTGACCCATATAGCCATTATTGAAGAGCGGCAATTCATCATACATGAATTCCAAGCCCTGGGGCAGCCATATCTCTACCTGGTTCTGTATTATCTGCATTGGCTTTCCATTTATTTTTATGGCGCCTGACTTTAGTATCGTGTTTATGCCCGTGGTGTTTAAATGCACGACAGTATACTGCGGCTTGTAGGCAGGCGCCTTGGAATTAGCCGTGAAGTAGCCGAGTGGTACGCATTCACCGGCTATTATCCATTGCTGTATCGAGCTTGGTGCCGATTCAAGGGCTGTTAGGAAGTTGTCCACTGCCGATGCACTGCCCGTGGCCTCCATGAGCATTGGGAAGGTGTAATTAATGGTTAAGCCGTACTGCCGGGCCAGGTTAACCACGTAACTAATAACGCTGCTTGGTGGCGAGTACCAACTGGCGAATTCCTGGGGGGGCGTGATGAAACTATGGAAGTAGGGGGGGCTCGATGGGTTATAATACATTTGATAAAGGAGGTAGTCAAGCCCGTTGGGCGTTGTGACATTACTAAGCCAGAACCAAACAATCACGTGACTCTGTGTCGAACCAGGAACACCGGGGGGGATAACCTCAGTACATGTGAGGTATTGAGACGACACCTGCTGCGCATAAGCTATTGATGTTGCCAGAATTAGTAAGGCCATTGCGATTATTACCAGGGTTTTAACTGGGTTTTTACCTGCCATATTGAGCGATTGATAGCCCTATTTATTTTTAAATATTTCCCTCATTTTCATACTATACTTTGACCAAATTAATTTACATGCCTATTTACTTTGAGCTTTCTATCTCTAAATGAAAAATACACCTTATTAATACCGCCTCTTAATTCAGCCAGGATGTCATTAAGACGAGTTGATCGCATTGGGCTGTTATTGGCAACAGCTAATTCATTAAGCGGAATTATTTGGGGTGCTAATTCGGTCATTTTATCGATATACATGCTGGGTATTGGCATGTCAACCACGTTAATCGGCATCATCCTTGGTCTTTTCTCATTAATGAACGCCCTCGGTTCATTAGTTATTGGATATCTAACGGACCTCATGGATCGCACTAGGCTCTTCACGATGCTATCAATAATCAGCGGATCCCTAATACTCCTAATGGTTACTGGCGTGCCCATAATCGTGTCGGCGGCATACCTAATGTCGGCTTTGTTTAATAGGTACGTAGTGTTAACAGCCATAGTCGGCGAATACGCCAAGCAAAGAGGTATTTCTGACGAGGTATTTAGTCTATCATCCTCCTTTAACGTAATTTTTAGTGTTGTTGGCTCGGCAATTACTGTGTTACCCAGTTACCTTGGACATCTTGGTTATGAGCTAATCTTCGTCATCGAGGCGGCCGCCGTATACTTAACAATACCCTTAGTGCTCAATGCGATTAAGCATTTGGATCCAGCCATTGTCAATGCCAAGATCGAGAGGATCAGCCTTAAGGACCTTGGTGAACTGCGCTCATCGTGGTTAATAAAGAGACTTATGCCGGAGGCAATAATTGGCCTCGGAGCTGGGGGGGTGATAATACCATTATTCAGCCTCTGGTTTTACCTTAAGTTCCACATAAACATTGCAAACCTGAGCATTGTCTACGCCATATCAAATGCCACGCTAGCCCTGGGTACGTTAATGGCGCCAACAATATCGAGATTTCTACATAGTAGAGTAATTTCCGTGGTGACTTGAGGGGGGGTTGGCTACGGGAGTACTAGCAATAATGCCATCAATATACAACCTGCCACTATTACTGGTCCTATTCATAATTAGGAACACGCTCATGAACATGGCAAACCCATTACTAACCTCGCTCATTAATGAGCTAGCACCTAGGGAGGAACGAGGAAGGGTATTTGGTATCTGGAATATGATATCCTCAATACCGCGAGCCGTGGGTCCCAGCATTGGTGGTTACTTGATGGATACTGGCTACTTAGACCTGCCCTTGTACATAACGTCTATGCTTTACGCCATCGCTGTGGTACTATTCTATGTATTGCTCAGGGGGGGTGTTGAGGGTAGGGTTAGGGTTGTCCACGGTACATAGTACATACACTGCTCCTTTACTTGTCACAAGAAAAAATGTTAATTAAGTAGACCATCTGTGACTCTGACGTGAATTTTCAGGAGAGAGTATCGAGGAGTATTAAGGAAGTTGGTGACTCACTTAGGGTGTTACTTGGTCCGGGTTGGTTGACGATGCTTGCCGACGTCGATGCACCAAGTATACTAACGGCAATGCAGAGTGGTTATTATGCTGGGCTTGCGATAATTCCCTGGCTAATACTTCTGACAGTACCTCTGTACTTTATTCAGGAATTGACCATTAGGGCGGCGCTGGGTAGTGGGAAGGGCATGGGAACGCTGCTTAAGGAGGTCTATGGAGATAAGGTTGCGGCAGTATCGCTGATTGCCATGCTCATAATAGATGGAGCCGCTACATAGGTGAGTACGCAGCCATATCAGCCATTGGGCTTCTCTTTGGTGTGCCCGTGGTTATTTCCGTGATCTTAGTCCTGGTGTTTCACACGGCGATAATACTAATGGGTGGTTCGTATAAGAGGGTTGAGAATGTGTTGCTTGCGATCTCCGCATTCATACTGGTGTACCTAGCGGCCTTTGTCATAGTACCCATTAAGCCCCCCCAGGAGGTTTATGGCGCGTTACTATCGATGTTCTTACCGAGCTCATACGCTAATTCCCTATACGTGACCTTGCTTGCGGCGAACATAGGCGCGGTGGTAATGCCCTGGATGCTTTATTACCAGCAGTCGGCGATTGTTGATAAGGGCTTAAGGAGGGAGCATTACACTCACGAGAGGTTTGAGACAGCGATGGGCGCCGTAATAAGTGAGACGTTGATGATTGGTAGCCTATTGGTCGGTTATTGGCTTAGGGTCAGGGGGGGTGGGGGGGTTATTGATAATTTTCAATCGGCACTTCTCTCGATAAGCAGGGTCATTAGCCCGTATTGGTTCGTGGTGGCTGCCGTGGGCATGATCGCCGCTGCGCTACTTGCCATATTCGTGATAAGCCTAGGCTTCGCCTATGGACTTAGTGAGTACTTCAATTGGCCCGCAGGCTTAGTAGGAGGATGTGTGAGGCCAGGGGGCTTCTACGCATTTTATGTAGTTGAGATCGTGCCCGCCGCTTTAATTATACTCTTCATGAGGGACCTCGTTAACTTGATACTGGGTATAATGATATTCAACGCAATAGCCCTGGCCATACCCACCTACTTATTGATAGGCTTGGCTTCGAGGAAGGACGTCGTTGGTGATTATGCAATAGGCAGGGCTAGGGCTATTGTGTTATATATTGTTACAACGGCGTTAATTATTGCTGGGGGGGCCTATGCGGTAGTAACGGCGGTTTGACCCATTATTTGGGAATAAGGTTTAATTAGACCTTTACTAAGTGTAGTATGGGGGGGCTACATGTGAGAATATCCAGTAGGGAATTCCTATATTTGCTGGTGATTAAGGGGATGAATGATAAGGGCTCTGGCGCAACAATATTTGGGGGGGTTGCGAAGGCACTTGGTGTCTCGAGCGCAAGTGCGTATGAGGAGATAAATCACCTAATTAAGAAGGGATTCGTGGAGAAGAGGGATGGTGGTATCTTCATAACTGATGAGGCATTAGAGAGATGAACTCATTAATTAGGGCCCATAGGGTTGTGGAGACATTATTAGTTAGGGCAGGGATAGACCCAGACAAGGCCTGTGAATTGGCTAGGATGTTTGATTATGCCTTGCCTGAGGAGGTCGTGGATAGGCTCTATGAATACCTAGGGAAACCAAGTAAATGCCCGCATGGTAAGGACATACCCAGCCCCAGTTCATGAGTAATGCACAAATACACTATATATATGATAATACTTAATAAGGAACCTATTGTGCATTAATCAATGAAGTATGTGTGGATGGACGGTAAGTTAATCCCTGAGAAGGAGGCTGTAATACCCATACTTACGCATGCCCTGCATTACGGTACGTCGGTCTTCGAGGGCATAAGGGCCTATTGGAGCTCTGATAGTAATAACCTGTACATATTTAGGGCTAGGGATCACTATATTAGGTTTCGCAATTCAGCCAAGATAATGGGCATCAGGATTAACTATAGCATTGACGAACTCATCAAAGCAACTGTGGAGCTGCTAAAGGCTAATGAGGTACATGAAAACGTCTATATAAGGCCAATAACCTTTGTATCGGCTAGTACTGTTAACCTGGATATCAGGAACTTGGAAACATCTACGGCCATAATAGCCATACCCTTCGGTCATTACCTGGAGCCCAAGGGCGTTAGGGCTAAGGTCGTTAGTTGGTTGAGGGTTCATAACTCCATGTTCCCAATGAAGGCTAAGGTCGGTGGTATCTACGTAAACTCAGTAATCGCGCTGCTTGATGCCAAGGTCTCCGGGTTTGACGAGGCCATTTTACTTAATCGTGATGGTTACGTAGCCGAGGGTAGCGGAGAGAATATATTCATTGTTAAGGATGGCGTACTTTACACGCCACCGACTTATGACTCAATCCTTGAGGGCATCACTAGGGATACTGTAATCACCATAGCCAGAGACCTGGGGGGGCTAACGGTTATTGAGAAGAGAATAACCAGGGAGGAGCTGTACACGGCCGACGAGGTCTTCTTCACGGGGGGGACGGCCGCTGAGGTAACCCCCGTGGTGAACATAGACGGTAGGGTTATTGGCAATGGAGAACCAGGTCCAGTAACCCTTAAGGTAAGGAGTTACTACATGGATGTGGTTCACGGTAAAGTTAGTAAATACATGAATTGGCTCATGCCTGTTTACTAAGGGGGGGATTAATAAATGCCGTTAAAATCAATGTGAAGGATGGGAATAGTTTTTAAGCGGTAAGTTTCCGTTGATAATTGTGCGTATTAATCGGGAAATAACCCATTACGCAATCATAATATTCCTAATAACCTTCGCCGCCCGCGCAACTAATAACATGATTGGGACAACGACACCCCCCCTGCTTGCTAAGTATGACTTACTATTCCCTAATTACCTGGTTGGTTTTCTGGCATCGGTGGTCACTGCCGTGAACCTAGCGTCCATAGTATTTATAAACGCTAGATTACCTGGATCAACAAGGAGGTTGTTATTTATTGCCTCAAATGCATTAATAGTGGCTTTACTGCCCATGTACTTCTTAGCCAATTCACTAAGCATCTGGGTAATCTCAATACTCACTGGGTTTGCCTACGGCCTAATAATGCCCAACATACTCACGTCAGCAAGTATAGTCGGTGATCAATTTACTGCAGAGAGAATACTCGTGCTATACACGCTGGCCTTGAGTACGAGTCTCGTTGCTGGTCCATTATTCGAGACATACGTACTAACCCGCCTTGGTTATAGGTACGTATTCCTACTATTCATACCACTGGCAATACTCTCCCTAGCTCTATCATTCAAGGTAAGGTTCCCGCCGGACCCCAAGGAAACGAGGAGGGTAGTTAATACGGGCAGGATACTCAGAAATAGGGGGGGTTTAATATCGGCATTGCTTGCGAATTCCACGTACAGTATACCCTTCGTGGTCTTCACAGCCTTTGTCGCCATTTACGCACAGAGTGTGTACCACGTTAGTAAGTACTTGGCCTACTTCTCATTCGTACCATTCTTCCTTACTTCCTTCCTTACCAGGCTTTACCTAACCATTCACGTCCCAAGTAGCCTATTCAGGCCAATGCTGATCTCCATAGTATTAACCATGACAGGCATTACACTGCTTTACCTATCGCCTAACTACGTGGTATTCACGATTTCAATGTCAATACTCGGCATACCCCACGGCTCGACATACCCACTCTCAACCTTAATGATTAGTAGGGGGGGTACGAGCATCGAGGAGAGGAACGCCGCGAATTCCTACTTCGCGGCGTTCCAGGGCGTTTTAGGAATAATAGTGCCAGCACTATTTGGAATCTCAGCAGACCTAATAGGTATTAGGTTGTCAATGGCCCTGCTTTTAATACCCGTAATAACCATAGCCATTGCATTCACGAGATTTTACCTGAACTCAGGCCTTGAACAACTCAGACCTGGAACACCCTCCTCTCACTAAGTAGGTTCTTAAGCCTGTCAATTGGCTCCGTAGATACCGGTTCAACGCCCAGCAACCCCGCTAGGGCCAAGGTCACTATTCCTAGGTAGGTCACACCATACATCTCGGTCTCTAGGGGCGTCTTACCCTCAAGCCTTATGATTATTGGCTTTGCCCCGAATGACGATACTACGTCAATGAGGACCTCCTCGTACAACCCCCCCTCGTAGTCATTAGGCCCCATTATCGCAACATGCCTTAAACCAACCTGCTTAGTCGTGACTGCGGCTATGTCATTATGAGCACCCTCGGGCACTACCGAGACCACTGAGTAGTACTTGGCGTTTTCGTTAAGGTCATTCTTAAACCTAATACCAACACCACGCCTACTCTCCGTGACCCAAACCACCGGTATCGAATTCACTAACTGCCTAGCCAGGTTTACCGCATCGTCGACGTGCTTAAGGGCATTCTCGATCCCAGCAATACCACTCTCCAACTCATTAGCCACTGAGGTAACGCCAAATCTCTCCAGGATAATGAGCACTGGGTATAGCAGCGCAGGTAGTCCATACCTGGGTGCCGAGGCCTTTGGAATTAGGACAACGGGTACGCCCTTACTGCCGAGTACCGCGCTTAATTTACCGCCTGTCGTAATACCGATCACTGGGTATCCCCTGGACAGGGCCTCATTGGCGCTCATTATTGTCTCGGCAGTGTTACCCGAGTAACTAATGGCTATGACCAACGGCCTTGACAACCTCCTTGGCAACCTCATGTTCTTACTCACGATTATGGGTACTCTACAATCCCAGAACCAGCACAAGTCATTGATTATGTCGCCAACAACGCCACTACCACCCATACCGGTGATGACCACCGAATCTATTTCTCCATTGTAATCTATGACCTTACCGTCGATGTTTAATCTAATGTTTCTTAGGTCCATGGGAACGTTAAGTATCGACTCCCTTGCGAGTGATGGCCATCTTGGGTAGTCAATTAGGTTCATTATGGATTATGAAGCTTAAACCTTTGTAAGCTTTAAGTACTGTGCAGTTAGTACATGGTTAGTGCTATTTAGGGTTGTCATAAATGGTGATGTTGAGATTAGGAGGGAGTGGCCGTGGGATAGGGTATCGAGGGTTAAGGATAGGCTGAAGGAACTTGGCTTTAGGTGGAATGGTGAGTATTGGTCCGGTAAGGTTTACTCCGTCTCATTAATTAGGGAGTTGAAGGAATTACTCGAACTAACTAGCGAGGAGACTGAGAAATTGATGAAGACTATTCTCGTAAACTCATCAGGCGGCGTTATCGGTGTCGAGGATTTGGGGGGGAGCCTCGGTTCTATACCCAGTGATTGTGTGTTGGGTGAGGAGGGTGGTTTATTCATTGTTTCACTATCGTGCTTGGTCAGGGACTTCATTAAGAATGATAGGAACTATATAGGCGGTGTATCTTCATATGAAGAGTACGTTGATAAGGCCGTGGAGAACATTAGGCAGTTGCTCATTGGCAAGGCGGTGATTGGTGATATGGAGCTCGCACTGAAAAGAGCTCGGGAATTTGCCTTGGCTAATAATAAGTTGAGAGACTTGTTCATGAGGAGGATTGAGTGGTGGACAGCTAGGCTTGGCCTTGATACTGCTGAGCTTCACTTTCTGTCGAAGGAGCTTTATGAAAGGCTAATGGTTTAACCATTCCGTACTACATCACCGATAAGGAGGGAAACTTGAATAGGCGTGATCTGAGACTCATACGTAAGGATGATGTTGTTAGAAATGATGGTAAGGTTATGATTAGGTTCCCCCCCGTATTCGTTAGGAATACCATTAGAGAATTACTGGTAAAGAGTGGTTATAAGGTTGTTGACTTACCATGGAGCCCGAGAGAGATACAGGTCCCTAAGGACGAGGTGAAGCTCTTACCCTTCCAGGAGAGAGCCTTGACGCTTGGCTGAGGGCTGGTAAGAGGGGGGGTACGATTGTCGTACCAACCGGCGGTGGTAAGACATTCATAGCCCTTAAAGCACTGGCCACGGTTAAGGCACCAGCGATAATACTCGTCATAACGGAGGAATTAATGAATCAGTGGTATGAGAGGGTAATGAAGTACCTGGGCATTAGGGCTGGTAGGTTGGGTGGTGGTTATGATGATGTTAGGGAGGTCACTGTGGCGATCTATAACTCGGCAGTTAATAGGATTACGGAGATAAGCAATAGGTTTGATATGGTTATATTTGATGAGGCGCACCACGTTCCTGCCGATACCTTTAAGGAGGTTGCGTTTAAGCTTAGGGCGCCCTTTAGGTTGGCTTTGTCTGCTACGCCGAGGAGGAGCGATAGTAATGAGCACTTGATCTTCCTGAGCGCCGGTGATATTGTTTACCAGGCTGATTATAGGGACATGGTTGAGGCTAAGTTGGTTGTTCCAGTTAGGCATTTTAGGATCTATGTTGACCTAACGCCTGAGGAGAGGAGGAGTTATGAGAAGGCTGGTGATAATGCCATTGTACTGAGGAACATTGCGAGTATGGCGAGCGCCAAGATAGACGTTGCCAGGGAAATAGCGAAGGCGGAGGTTAATATTGGTAGTAAGATTATTGTTTTTACGCAGTTAATAAGGCAGGCCGAGGAGTTGTATAAGGTCCTTAAGGAGGAGTTGGGGGCCCATTGTCGCATTGATAACCTCCAAGACAAGTGATAGGGACTCGATATTCAGGGCCTTTGCTAGAGGTACGTATAAGGTTATTGTGACTACTACAGTCCTTGATGAGGGTATCGATGTGCCCGATGCGGATGTAGCGATCATCCTGTCGGGGGGGACTGGTTCCCAGAGACAGATGATTCAGAGGGTTGGACGCGTTGTTAGGGCTAGTGATGACAAGGTTGAGGCGAGTATATGAGGTGGTGGCTAGAAACACGATTGAGGAGGCCCTTAGTGAGGAGAGGCATGTTAAGGGTGAGGTCCTTGAGGTTGAATGCAAGAGATACTTGGCTGATGAGGTTAAGCGGTTGATAAGTCATGTAATTAGTAGTACACGGTTATTTACTCAATAATGACTATGGTAGTGGCTTATATATTGGGTTGGTAATTAGTAATTGTGAAGTTCCTTGAGGAACTAATGAATATATTATTTCAGGAGTATGGGACTTTAATACTCATGGTCATTTCCATTGTACTTTCAATGACCGTGATAACCATGTATATAGAGTTATTACGGAATAATATCGAAATAATCAGCGAACTCAACTCAATAATTCAATGGATTAATTCAGCGATTAGGTGATTACATTGATTAGGTACATACTAACGTCAATACTCATATTGATGATATTTATGATCATAATCATTATAGAGGGCTTCCTAATAAAAACGCTCTACCTAGTAAACTCCGTGAGTAATTATGCCATGGTGATTATTAATGGCACTCGCAGACTCCTTGGTATTCCCTGACCTACTAATCTCAATAATGCTAATAGTCGCAATACTCATCCTCACCATATACCTAACAAACCAACTACTGAGGTTATCAATTATCGACTACAGAGCAACGATGGGAACTTACCTATTCACGGAATGCCAATTAGGTAATTTCACTGGCAATATGTATCTAGATCATGTCATAATAACGAATAAAGTTACAATGGGTAATTACTTAGTCATGTGCCCAAGGATACTAAGTAATGGTTCGCAGCTTGAGGTTAACGTGTACGTGGCATACGTTAGGTGATAATGAATGATCTATAAGTCATTATTGCCAATAATCATAACATTACTGGTTATAATCGTGCTAACTACATACTTAATAAGTTATGTGAATGATGAGACATCGAGAGCATTAACCCTCGAGAATACCTACCTATTATCCATAAACGTGTTTAAGCAATTAAATAACACGTTACCGCAGATACTACACAACGATGCATGCCAAGTTATTGTAAACCCCCATGAATTACTCATGCAACGCCCTTGCTAAGAACCTAACGAATACATTAAATTATGCCCTCAACACTATTAGTAATAGGACTGGGTATGCCGTAAGGTACGAGATAATTAATTACGAGATTTACGGCAAGGATAATGAGACCGTGTACAGCGCAATCATCCAGGCAACTACTCAATCTAATAATATTAGGGGGGGACCGTCGTTGTTACATATCCATTCAATTTATGCTACTATGCACAGGTAATTAATGGCATAGCCAGCGGCATGAAAATCAACGTGACTATCCAAGCCAATAATATAACAGAGGCCGTGCAAGACATTAATAGGTACCTAGCGGGTAAAGTTAATCATGAACCCAACAATATAAACATAACGCTTTACTATGTTGGTGTTTTTCACATGATTAGGCAGGCACATAATTATACAGTTTATGAGGGTACAATAGATTATACATTACATGCATCACCAAGCATCAGACTATGTAATGCAGTGACTGTAATAAATGGTAATTTTCACGTGGTGGTATTAATTAATATGTACGTGAATAATACGTATTATTTCACGGTTGATGGTATAATTAATAATGAACCGTGACTTCCACGAATTTTAAAGACCTGGCTAATGCATTTAAATGATTGAATATGAACCTTACCCGTGATTGATGAAATTATTGGAATTAATATAAGGAGTGTCCTAGTGATTGGTATTGGCGGTGGGGGGGGTGATGTTGTTGGTTCAACAATTACCTATAGTCTGGCCATTAATGAGGATAAGAACGCCGTACTCGGCGCCGTGCTTTGGGAAAGGTATGTGAACGATATTGTACCAGGACCCATCAGAATTCAGGAGCTTAAAAATGCTGAGGCAATTGGTAATTACCTGGCCATTGTTAATGGAGACACCTACGCAGTTAGGGAGGGTAAGCACGTTATTCCTCAAATAGCCAATGTACTAAGTGTAATTAAGGATGATGGATTGGGAATAAGCATCTCAGGGTCTGTAAATAACGTGGCTAAGGAACTTAGCGACTACGTGAATAAATATGGCATTGATGCCGTGATAGGCATAGACGTCGGTGGCGATGTGCTCGCCTTAGGTAATGAAGATGGACTCTACAGCCCACTTACGGATAGTTACTCAGTCGCTGTCTTAAGCAAGGTTCAGGAAATCACGGGTGTCCCAACAGTACTCGGTATTACGGGCTGGCGTAGACGGGGAGTTAGATAGGGACTATGTATTAACAAGAATAAGCCAATTAGCCAGCAAGGGCGCATTTCTGGGTGCCTATGGGCCGACTAGGGATGACTTGGCGATACTCGAGGACATACTCAATAGGGCAATAACCGAGGCCAGTGCCTTAGTTTTTAAGGCTGCAAGGGGCCATTATGGGAATGTTAGCATAAGGGGGAACACCAGGTACGTTAGGTTGGACATATCATCATCAATAACTTACTACCTGGACCTAAAGAAGGCAATGAACGACCTACCACTGGCTAACCTTATAATTAATGCAAAGGATCCTTGGGATGCCATGAAGATACTAAATAGCAGGGGGGGAGTAATGACCGAACTGAACTTTGAAGAAGAGGTTTATAGGTATTACAGGACTAGGTTAAAGATACCAAGTCCCGAAGAGACCTACCTAATGATTAAGGAAATAAAGGGTAGATTAAGGTCGCAGTCGCAATTAGTAGATAGGTAAACTCAGTCTGCGGTACTCATCATTGGTACCTTCAGATAAGGGCGTGTTCCTCACCACCCTTAATTAATAAATACCTATAATTTAAGTCATTAATCGCCAGCCTCCTCATAGAACAATGCGTAGTCCTTCTCGGCTTCGCGGAGTAATTGAAGCTGCGATATTCTCTCCTCAGCCTTCCTATACATACTTGCAAATTCCATAATCCTAGCAGCCACGTCGTCAGACTTACTAAAGTTTACTGGGTTATATAGAAGCTTCTTTCTATCATTACCCTTAACACTCACTACATAACCTTCGACAACGCCAGACGTGGGTATTTTACCCAACTCACCACCCTCGCCTCTTATTAGGAATACATAGCCCTTGCGAGAACCATCGTTGAAGGTTATCCTAACGAGAACCAGCGCTATGTGGAATTCCCTGAGTATGTTTGTGATCACGTCCCTATACCTCTCATACTCACGAACATAGGGCAGCCTCTCAATGAGGGATAAATCATCCCTATTTAAGTCATTGAGGAGCTCATTGAGCATGTCCATGACATTCCTACCAGTGTTTAAGACCTCCATCAAATTTGAATAATGCTTAGTTAAAAATAAGCATTACCTAACCCGCAGTATCCCTGTTTATCATTGGGAATACTTATGATTGCCTTATAGTGAGATGGGCAGATAAGATATATTTAGTGGTATGGCGATAGCATTTGGATGAGCAATTTGAATAAGCGGGTGTATGAATTGCATGGCAGAGTGATGAGCGAGTTCATGGGTGGTAAATGCTATGATGTTGATGAACCATCAGTGATCAGTTGCATTAAGGATGCATTGGCAAGTATTGGACTTAGTGTTAAGGATGTGATGTTCTTCGATATAGATGGTAATATCGTTAAGGACCTAGACAGCGCTAGATACGTGAGGGTCACGGCAACAAGCGATGACGTTAGTGGTGAACAAATATTTACCTTTGCCCTGCTTAAGTTCAGGAATAAGTATAGAGTTCTTTATCTTCAATCAGCAATAAAGGAGGAATAAAGAATCCCATTGTATATTTAAATTCAAATCCTAAGACTTAGTTAAAAACTAAGAATTACGGTAAATATTCAACCAATCTATCAAGCATTTGTATCCTCTTTGCTGGGTGTGGGTGCGTCATGAACAGCTCCTCCCAAATTGACGGCTTATAATGTCTCCAATACTCTATTAAATCATCAACATTACTCTCAATATACTCAGTACTTACTGGCGGTGCGAAGAATAGCATCCTCAATGTGCCGTTCGTAGTCCTCTTCACCACGTTCGGATCCATGTAAAGCGTTATCTTTGCAAGGGCCTCTGTAGGTTACGGGCGCCATTCTCCACGGTCAATGCACCGTTAATATCCGCGTAGGCTTCCCTCAGCCTATTAATGTAAAGGACGAACAATTGGAATAGGAAGCTAACGGCGATAAGAACTAAACCTATTAAGAGCAGTAGTCCTCCATTGTTATCCCTACCCTCAGACCAACCTCCCCCCCACCAACCACCCCCCCACCAGAGTGACCAACCAAGCCAGTAAATGACCGTGGGCAGCAAACCAACGGCCATTAAGACCTCCACATCCCTATGCCTTAGGTGGCCGATCTCATGGCCAAGGACGGCCTTCAACTCACCAGGCTTCAGTATCTTCAGTAGGGGCAGTGTTATCGCAACCCTCTTACCGGCTATTGGACTTCCATAGGCGAAGGCGTTGGGGAACGGTACATCGGCTATGTAGACCTTGGGCACATCCTTAAAGCCATTAGCCCTTGCAACGTCGGCAACCATGTCATAGACCCAGCCGTAGGTTGGGTCATCAGGCTTAACCTCGTGAGCCCTATACATGACATTAATCAGAAATGGACCAATCAACCACTGGAACAGCGTTAGGAAAAACGCCATAACAACTAAACTAGTGACAAGCGCAATACCGCCTATCGACCTCCCGTCAACCACCACATGATGCCGTACGTAAACGCGGCGCCCAGTAATAATATTGCTATTATCGCGAGTGACATCTTCAACCTAAACACCAGTAATGCCTTGTTCATACAAGGCGAAAACCACGGTATTAATTTTAAACCTAACTCACGTACATTACATAGACCCAATTATAAACCTCGCATCGGCCGCGTACGCGCCCTTACCCCCCCTCTCAAGCACAATGACTGGGTTTAGGTCGGCCTCAACAATGTTTGGGTTATCGGATAGGAGTTCTGAGAATTTCGTTATTATGTATATGACCGCCTCCTCATCCCTCACGGGCATGTTCCTATAACCATTAAAGAGCCTATACCCCCCCTTTATCTCCCTAACCATTGCCCTGGCATCCTCCTCGGTGATAGGCACAATCCTAAAGCTCACGTCCTGCAGTACCTCAACCATTACGCCACCAAGGCCGAAGGCTATTACATGACCAAAAATTGGGTCCTTAGTTGCACCAATTATCGTCTCTAGGCCCTCAGGCACCATTCTCTGCAGCAGGAAGCCGCTAATCCTAGCATACGGCGCCTTTTCCTTAATATTATTCCTGATCCTCTCGCAGGCGTTTTTAAGCTCGTCATCGCTGTTTATATTGAGTATAACACCACCAACATCGGATTTATGGATTATATCTGGAGAAACAACCTTGAGTACCACTGGGTAACCAATGTCCTTAACCACCTTGAGTGCCTCATCAACATTCTGAACCAGGGCGAAGTCGGGTACGGGTATGTTATACTGCCTAAGCAACTCAAAGGACTCATGCTCGAGTAGTTTATACCTACCCTCCTCAAGGGCCTTCGCAATTATTGGGTTCATGCTCATCACCACTCCTTAGCCGCACCTTTAATTTTTGCGTATTCGTAGAGAGCCCACAACGCCTTAGCAGCCCTATGTGGCGCGTGATATACCGGTATTCCGTTTTCCTCCAGGTTGCTCTCGAACTTAGCCACATATTCATTGCCACCAAAGCTGACAACAACTATTGGCTTGCCAAACCTCCTGGCCTCCACTATGTAGTTACCTAGGTTTATTGATAGGCCAGGTATCTGCATCAGGGCTATTATTAATGCCATGTCCACGTAGCTCGTTGGTAGTACCGTGTCCAGTACGAACTTGTACATGGCATCCGTGGCGCTACCCGTCAAGTCAATGGGATTACGGGTAACGGCGAGCGGCGGCAATTGCTTCCTCAGTATTTCCTGAAGACTCTCGGATAATTCTGGAACCTGTAGGCCACGCATGTCAAGGGCATCAACGGCCTGTATACCCATTCCACCGCTATCTGTTAGTACCAGTACCCTGTTGCCCCCCCTTGGCAGTGGTTGTGTTGCTAGGGCTTTGGCCATATCGAAGGCGTCAGTCAGGTTATCAGCCTCTATGACATTGGCTTGTTTGAGCATTGCCCTGTACACCTCGTAATTGCCGGCCAGAGCCGCTGTGTGGGACTTAACAGCGCCCGTTGCTGCCTTGGTCCTGCCTGCCTTGTAAACAACTATTGGCTTAACACTGGTTACCTCCTTCATAACCTCGAGCGTTCTTTTTCCTTCTCCTGGGTATTTCAATCCCTCCATGTACATCACAATGACCTTAACCCTATTATCTCTGGCAAAGTATTCAAGAAGCTCGGCTTCACTAATGTCGAGCTTATTCCCGTAGTTCACGGCCAATCCAACACCGATGTTCCTCCTAGCAGCCCAATCAAGTATTGCGCCAGCCACCGCGCCGCTTTGGCTAATTAATGCCACAGGACCTGGCCTTGGTCTACCCATCCTATCCTCGGGGAGAAAGAACGTATCCAGGCCGTTAAATGCATTATAAACACCAATGCAGTTCGGCCCAAGAACTCTAATGCGATTTTGAACAACTCTCCTCAACTCCTCCTCAAGTTTCGCGCCCTCCTCACCAACCTCACTAAAGCCGCCACTAATGATAATCACGACCTTAACACCCTTCTTCACGCACTCCTCCGTAACCTTAGGCACGGCGGGCGCCGGTACGGCTATGACCGCCAGATCAATATTATCCTGAACGTCCAGTATTGACTTATAGTACTTAATGCCGTTAACCTCGTCATACTTGGGATTGACCAGGTAAACCTTACCCTTAAACTTAGTGAGGAGGTTCTTTGTAATGACACCACCAACACTATTCTCCCTAGGTGTGGCTCCAATTATGGCAACTGACCTTGGATTAAATAATAAATCAAGCGGTGAGAAGGTCATTGACGCTTCAGGGACGACCTTAACCTCCTGCGGCTGCGTCTCTTGTTCTTCCATAAGAATCAACGTCCCTTCAACCTTGGTTCTTAAAAACCTTTCTAAATGAATAAATAATCTATTTATTTTTATAGATTATGAACGTATTGAAAAATTCAAAAAGTTTGAAAAATCTATGGTAAAAATATTATATTCTTTATGCCAGAAAAATAATTAATAGATTAAGCTTAAAAGGAACGAATTCTTAATTAACTTAATGGGAAAGACCGAGGAAATCCTTAAGGAAATAGATGAGTACCTAATGACGAACCTGTACCCAACCCATAGGATTGTTGTTAGGGAGGCCCGTGACATCTATGTCTATGATGTCGATGGGAATACTTACCTGGACTTCATGACCGTAGTAACCACGGCATTACTCGGCCATAACCCACCGGGGCTCACCGACGCCATTACTGAAACAGCTAAGCGATTAATCGCTGGTAACGGCTATAACTGGTACACCGAGGAATTACTAAATGCTGCAAAAGCCGTGTTGAGCCTATTTCCTGATAAGAATATGTACAACAAGGTTCACTTCAAGTTAAGTGGTTCCGAGGGGGGGATTGAGCTGGCATTGAAGATTGCGAAGAGATTTACGAAGAATACTTACGTGATGTACCTAATGGGTGGTTACCACGGTAGGACATACCTAACCAGCTCATACCATGGAATGAGAAGAAAGGAGTACGGCCCATTACCACCAGGCACCTTGATAGCCCCATTCCCATACCCATACAGGTGCCCATTCGGTGACATGACACCTGAGGAGTGCGGCAAGGCAGCCGTTGAGACCATTGAGTACTACATTAATTACGTGGCCATTAAGGACGTGTGCTGCCTAATCACTGAGCCAATACAGGGCGTTGGCGGCATAGTAGTGCCACCGAAGGACTTCTTTGAGAGGCTAAAGAAGGTCCTTGATACCTACGGGATATTGCTGGTATTTGATGAGGTCCAGACAGGCATGGGCAGGACAGGCACCACCTGGGCCTTCGAGCAATTCAATGTTAGGCCCGACATCGTTGTCGCGGCTAAGGGCATGACCGGCGGATTACCGGCATCAGCGTGGTGACCAGGAAGGAGATTGCCTCAGCAATGCAGTTGAATGATGAGCACTCGACCTTTGGAGCCTCAGCATTGATTATGGCTGCGGTTAAGGCAACCGTTGACTACTACAACATGCATAAGGAGGAGTTGCTGAGCAATGCCAAGAGGATGGGTGAGTACGCAATGAAGAGGTTAATGGAGCTTTATGACAAGCACCCACTCATTGGTGAGGTCAGGGGGGGGTTAGGGCTCATGATCGGCATTGAGCTCGTTAAGAATAGGAAGACCAAGGAGCCGGCGACCAAGGAGACCAGCGACATATGCCTTAACAGGGCGTTGAAGAGGGGTGTCCTCTTCGTGACCAGTGGTTGGAATGGCAATGTCATTAGGTTTGCACCACCATTAACCGTTAAGCAGGAGCACATTGATAAAGCCATAGACGTACTTGACAAGTCACTTGGTGAGGTTGAGAGGGAGGAGAATATTAAGTAATTAGGTTATTTTACCCATGTAAAAATTATTGTTTTTAATTCTCGTTAAGAACCCTCCTTATCTTATCAGCAATTATTTTCTTAGGCACTGCACCAACCACGAAATCCGCAGGTTCACCATCCCTAAATATTATCACGGTCGGTAGGCTCATTACATCGTACTTAGCCGCAACGTCAGGCCACTCCTGAGTATTCAACCTACCAAAACCAACGCAAGGCATTTCCTTAGCCAACGCCTTTAGGATTGGCTCAAGTAGGAAACACGGCGCACACCAGGCGCCCAGAAATCAACAACCACAACCTTCCTACTCCTTACGAAATCATCAAAATTATCAGCGCTCAACTCAACAGGCTCATTACCCACGGCCTTAGCCAACTCCCTAGCCTTCCTCTCCAACAACTTGCTCAACTCCTCGTCCTCTTTATCACCCATGTTACTGTTCGTGTTATTCACCGCCATACCTAAGGCGGGAAACTGCCAATTTAAAGCGTTTACTCAGTCAATAATTAGACAAGAAATACAGCAATGAGGAGATGCCACATCCCACTTAAACCATAGGAAGTCTCCTAACACAATGCCGATAAACAATCAGGGCAAAAAACTTAAATTCTCAACAAAGCCAATCACTACGTAGCCCCGGTGGTATAGCCCGGTCTAGTATGGCGGCCTGTCGAGCCGCAGACCCGGGTTCAAATCCCGCCGGGGGCGCCACCCTGGTGTTGGTTCCTGTGGGTTTTGTTTTGCCCGTGGGCTTTGGGCAGGTTATTAGCTAATAGTTATTGGGGAATTAATTTATAACTTGTTTATTTATGAATAATAATTTGGTGATTGTATGGTGGGTGTATCAATCTCGGAGTCAAGTATTACCCGTGCAATAATGAGGAGCGCCTTGAAAATACTTGATGAGTACTCAAGCGTTGATGTCGCCATTGTCGGTGCCGGTCCCTCAGGCATGACCGCGGCTTATTACCTAGCTAAGGCGGGCTTAAAGACCGTGGTGCTTGAGAGGAGGTTTTCCTTTGGTGGTGGTATTGGCGGTGCCGCAAGCCACTTACCGAGCATAGTCGTTGAGACGCCGGCCTCTGAGATTCTTAGTAAGGATTTCGGCGTTAGGCTTCAGGACGTGGGTGATGGATTATTTGTCATTGACCCTGCCGAAATGATGGCGAAACTCGCGACTAAGGCCATCGACGCAGGCGCTAAGTTTTTGCTTGGAATTAATGTTGAGGATGTCATAATTAGGGATAATCCCCCCCAAGAATAGCTGGTCTCGCCGTTTACTGGTCATCAATACAAATGGCTAACATACACACAGACCCGTTCTTCATAGAGGCTAAGGCCGTAGTTGATGCCACGGGACATGATGCGGAGGTCGTGGCGGTGGCCGCGAGGAAGAACCCAGACCTTGGCTTAAAGGTGCCCGGTGAGAAGTCGGCGTATGCCTCAGTTGCCGAGGACTTGGTTGTTAAGTATACGGGTAGGGTTATGGAGGGTCTTTACGTGACCGGCATGGCAGTCGCAGCCGTGTATGGGCTGCCAAGGATGGGGGGGCCTATATTCGGCTCAATGATAATGAGTGGTAAGAGGGTAGCTGAGTTAATAATTAGTGATTTGAAGCGATGATGAGTACATGGGTTGGGTTTAAAAGCTATTAAAGGGTCATACCTGCCCAATATGGCGTATACGCTGTTTATAAATTACGCTTTGGCATTCCTGCTGTCGTTCCTAGTCTCTGGGAATAACCTATCAGCTAACGCAGGGGGGGCTGCCGTTGGGTCCAGGTCTATTGATTATAAGTATGCCATAGCAATTGCATTGCTCGGTTATGTACTTGGCCTATGGTTGCAGGGTACCTACATGAAGGCTAATGTGGTGAGTGGCGATGTCGCCATGGTGGCCATGGCCGTTACCATAGTGATATTCATAATTGGCGAGAGTATGA
The DNA here is from genome assembly GCF_001315985.1 of Vulcanisaeta distributa JCM 11216. GTDB lineage: Archaea > Thermoproteota > Thermoprotei > Thermoproteales > Thermocladiaceae > Vulcanisaeta > Vulcanisaeta distributa_E. Next base: position 122,676 of record NZ_BBBI01000003.1, on the reverse strand, counting down.
GAGTCCCAATGTCGTTAACAGGCTCACTATATGCGAGCCTTGTTGGTGCTTCACTGGCTGTAGGTCATATTCTGGGAAACGCCGCCTTTGTGCTTGGTTACTGGTTATCTTTACCTATAATAGTGATGCTTTTTTCATACCTCCTTTATAAATCCCTGAGCGTGTTCTCAAGGATTTCGTTTAAATATGCCGGGATTTATCGCGCACTGTCGATAATCACCGTATTCTTACTGTCATTCTCCTTTGGCGCGAATAACCTTGGATTAATATGGGCGTTACTAAGCTTTAGTTATAAGGGTATGCTTCTAGTCATTGCCGGCTCAATACTGGGTGTACTATTGATTGGCTGGAGAACCCTGTATAGGCTTAGCTCTGGCTTGTTTACGATAGGCTCGCTGACCAGTTTCACAGTACAGTTATTCTCATTCATTGCCATGGAAATAGGGACACTATTCTCTGTACCGATGCCCGTCACTATAACCACGTCTTTCGGCCTAGTGGGTGTTGGTGCGGCGCATAGATTTAGGATAATAAACCTTAGATACTTCAATGAGTTAATACTTGGGTTCATAGTATCAATAATCATCGGCCTTGCACTTAGCTATATATTGATCAAGGTTATTTAGGCTACTCCCGTAATTTCAACAAGATTTTCAGCAGCCTTACGCGTTAAGCCCGCCCCTAATATGGTAAATCTATCAGCCTTATGCTATGGGCCATTGTTAATGCTTCTATTACTATCTCCTTATCGAGACCGAGTTCCTTGGCTGTGACCGGTATGTTCAAGCCCTGTAGGAATGACTTTATCCTCCTCCACCTCATGCCATGTAAGTAAGCCATCATTATCGCGCCAAGCGCCACCTGCTCACCATGCAGCGCGGGCCTAAATCCCTTCTCCCTTGCCAGTATATCTATTGCATGGCTAAATAAATGCTCAGAGCCGCTGCACGGTCTCGAACTACCTGCGATTGCCATGCAACCCCCCCACAACCAAGTAACGCCTTCACCACTATTCTAATGCTCTCCTCATTATGAATCTTCAACTATCCCTATTCCTAAGGACTATTAATGCGCTATCCCTGGCGAGGGCCGCCGCGTACTCACTGAACTCCTCACCCTTAACCCTGACCGCCAATTCCCAGTCCTTAACGGCTATTAACTTACCAACTAACTCACCAATGCCGGCCAGTAAGTACCTCCTTGGTGCTTCGAGTATTATCGAAGTGTCGGCAATGATGGCTATGGGGGGGGATCTCTGGACCTTACCAACTCCATACCTATTAAGGTCTAATTGAAGTATGTGGGATACGTAGGGGCTTGCTATTCCGTCATGAGACGCTATCGTTGGTATGGATAGGTATGGAACATTCATTATGTGGGCCATGGCCTTACCAAAGTCAATTATTCTACCACCGCCCAGGGCTATTATATAGTCCGTAATATGAACATACTTATTTGACAATTCAATTATCCTTTCAGGACTTACCTCATTAACCTCCTCAATATCGCATATCCTGCACTCAATCTTATCGATGAGGTGCTTACCGAAGTGAGGACCAATGAGGATTAAACCCCTTAATCCGTTAAGCCCCAACTTACTTAATATCTCGGGTACCTTACTAATGGCACTAGGTCCGAATACCACGACCCGAGGAATCTCATACATCTCCAGCGATTTACGCTGTGGTGAAGCCATTACCAATTAAGGCAGGCATATTGGTAATTTAAACTATTTCTTTACCCTTATATTAACGAAATTAATTTAATCTATGAAACCTAAGGTCAATTACTTACTAAGTGCCTTGGTAAGTAAATCTACAGTCACCCTTTTCATGGTAACTACATTACCATCAATTACGAAATCCCCATTAACAAACTCAACACCATTACCCTTAAGGACACTTATTAGGTCCGTAGTTGGGTAAACAGTCGCCCTTTTACCCTTCAATAGACCAAGTTTAGCCGCGTAAGCTGGCGTTGCCAGGGGGGGTAATATCGTCTTCTTACCAGTACTTATTGATTGAATAAGTAACTTCTCAAAGACCTCTTTATTTACTATTGGCTTGGTCTTACCGGGCATTTCCTTACCAGTAACGGCGTAATACGCCCAGTAACCGCCTATGAAGCAGTAATGTCGTAGCCATCAAGGACACCCTCACCCAACTTATCTGTTAAGTCTACGTCAAAATTAATACTTACAGCCTTACTTACCAGCCCCCCCGTACTAACCTCCATACCCAACTGCCTAAGTGCCTGTACCGTCATTGAGTACTCTCCTTTGTATGATGCATCAGCAACAATAATTAACGCCTTCATACAACCCTTCGAAGAATTCCATATTATTTTAAGCATTTCGCGCCTTGATAATGAAACTACTTATTATTACCTGCACCCCTGCCTTTCATTATTAAATCAACGATAAATTTAGCAGCAATTTCAGCATGCTCAAAGGGCCTTGACTGAGGTTTCCTTCTGAAGTCTAGGATGTAGACCGAGCACTCTCCAGCATTGGCAGCCGCGAATGCGTAATACCTATTGGCCAATTGATGCATTTCAATCTCCTCAGGAGAATCAGGTTCCCTATCCCTGAGCCCACGTCCTTAGCCCTCCTCTCGAGTATATCCTTTGGGTCGAACTCCATGAGCACAATCGCATCTGGCCTAAGCTTTACCATTATCCTGTCTGGAAGACCCGGGTAAAACCCACCCTGAACCCTAATGCTGGCATGGGTATCTATAATAACGTCACCAGGCAATTTAGCAATCTCTTCAGCAGCAAGTTCCTGGACCTTCCTGTACTCCTCCACAGGCAGCTTCCTTCTCATCTCATCCCTATTTGTGATCCCGTACTGTCTCTTGGCGATTTCGAGCATGTAATCGCCATAATTAACGACAGTTACGTCGGGGGGGAGAAGCTCCTTAACGAATTTCAACGTTGTTGACTTACCACTGCCCGGCACAGCGACAAGTACGATCTTCACGTGATAAAGCTAAATCTTCATTAATTTTAAATTTTATTACACGGCTACCTAAATCACCATTTGCCGTAGAATCTTACTTTTAAATAAGTACATAGACACATCCCTGTGGTAATACGCGTATTAATGCTCAGCTGGGAGTACCCGCCTCATATGGTTGGTGGATTAGGAAGACATGTTTATCACATTACCAGGCATTTGGTTAGGGATGGCGTTGATACTACCGTAATGAGCATAGCACTACCTGGCTCACCACCCTCTGAGGAGGTCGAGGGGGGGGTTCACGTTAGGAGGGTTGACCCATTCAAGTTTAGGTCCACGGGCTTCATCACCTGGGTATTGAACTTCAATGAGGAGATGATTGAGGAAGCCCTCAGGCTTTATGATGAGTGGGAGTTTGACTTGATTCATGTCCATGATTGGTTAACGGGACCCGCGGGCATCGCACTTAAGCATCTGCTTCATAAGCCCTTAATCGCCACAATACACGCCACCGAGGCCGGTAGGCGCGGTGGTGTTCATAATGAGGAACAATTCATAATTCACTCGTGGGAGTGGAGGACAACCTACGAGGCATGGAAGGTGATTGTCTGCAGTAATTATATGATGAGCGAGGTCTCGATTGTGCATGGGTTACCAAAGGATAAACTGATAATGATACCCAACGGCATTGACGTGTCCTACATAGACTCTATTAAGGTAAGGCCCGGCTTCAGGGATCTATACGCAATGCCCAGTGAGAAGATAATAGTCTTCGTTGGTAGGTTGGTCCATGAGAAGGGACCAGACCTAGTATTGGCGGCATTTAAGGAATTGCTGAAGTGGGATTGGAACTTGAAGCTTCTGATCGTTGGTGATGGACCAATGAGGGAATACCTAATGAGTCTGGCCCATGACTGGGGGTATTTGGAGCAAGGTATACTTCACGCAGGGTCGATGATGAAACGCTCTACTCAATACTGAAGGTCTCGGACTTGGCAATACTGCCAAGTAGGTATGAGCCCTTTGGAATAACAATACTCGAGGCCATGGCCACGGGTCTAGCCGTGATCACAACTAGAGTTGGCGGACCCGATGAGATAGTGCGTGACTGGTACAACGGTGTTAAGGTAGCGCCTAATAACGTTGATGAGATAATAAACGTGGCCAAGATCCTACTCAGCAATGATGAGTTGAGAAGAAACATAGCGAGGAATGCGAGGGACTCCGTGAATCGGTGGTATAGTTGGCAGTCGATTGCTCGTTGGACAAAGAAGGTTTATCAAGACGTACTTAGGGAGAGCGAAAGCACGAAGTGGGTATCACTATGGTGATTATCAGAAAGGGAGACCTATTAAGGGCTTGAGTTATCCCAAGGACCCCCCCTGTTCCTCAGTATTGTCTTCTTTATACGTGGCTAGGTCGGGACCGTTGGGCCGCTGACCACGGCCCTCAAGACCTAGACCCTTAATAGGTACCTCAACGAGGGCAGAACCGCCACCACTCTAATTCTGAAATTAATGAAAACTGTGAATCTTTAAACTTACATGGACTTAGCAATGTCGCTAACTAAGGTAGGTATAATATATTTATTGATGAACTGACTTGAGATCTTGGGCAAGGATCTTGTGTGGGTTTTGAATTAGGATTATTTTGTTAAGCCCGTGGGTCCTGGTTAGTTTCGCCATTTTTGCCTTTACTATTGCCTTTGCCCTCATTTATTTGCTTCCTCAGGTATCCTCCTTAGTTTCTCACAGACCTTGCTAACGAGCTTGAAGTACTTCCTAATTGCGTCCATGCCCACGCATACTACGTAGCCCTGCCCTGCTTGGTTAGCCCAACCTCCCTGTAACCAGCCTTTGGTTGCTCAATCCTCACTGCATTCAGCCCATCATTAATCTCCACACATTAAACAAACATACCCTAACCAGGAAATAAATGCAACACGACAAGAACCCTTAAGCCCACTAAACCCAGGCGCTAAGAAATAAAGCAATAAGCATATGTAAAGATATGAATAAGCGCCCATATTATTCAATAAGAAATCAACAACTTTTCACGTATCATAAAACGATTCTTACATCATCATTCAGCCCTGGCCACATTAATCATCGCAAGCAGTAAATCAGTAAGTCCCTTATAAGTTTATGGTTCATGACCATAAAGGAAAATCTTATAAGGGATGAATTAAGCCCATGCCCGAATGCCAAAGGAAGTAAAGGCCAGGGCGCACACATGGTATGAGGTTGATTATGAGAAGGGCACCATAAAGTTCCTTAGGAGGATTTGTCCGAGGTGTGGCTCGGTAATGGCTTATCACAAGGTCCCAGTGCCACGTTATTCATGCGGCAAGTGCGGTTATACAATATTTGAGCAGGTTAAGGCACGATAAACGTGCCAATCAAATAATATTTCGTATTCATTAACGATGCAGTAAAATTATTTACCTAAAAAATTAGTGCCGAACCAATGGACCTAAGAAAGTACTTGGTCGATCTAAGAGATTCAGATATGTTAAGGTTCGTTGATGAGGAGTTAAGCATTAATTACGAGATACCTTATGTAATCACACGATTCGATAAAGGACCAACTTTAGAGTTCACCAACGTACGTGAGTTTAGGCATGTTCACGTAATTGGCAATGTAGTTAATACCAGGGATAAGGTGTACAAGGCACTCAATGTAAAAAGCGATACTGAGTTTTACAGGAGACTTCTTTGGGCTGAGAATGCCGCGCCATCCTACAAGCCAGTTGAGGTAAGTGATGCCGTTTATGAACCATTACCTAACACTGACTTAACGAAAATGCCCATACCAAGGTACTTCGAACTTGAACCGGGGCCCTGTCTAACGAGCGCGGTGGTGATAGGCATGGATGTAAGGGATGGCATACTGAATGCAAGTATCCATAGGTTAACCCCCCCAATAGGCCCTGATAAGTTCGTTATTAGGCTTGTACCCAGGCACCTATACAGGATTTACATGAGGAATAGAGAGATCGGTAAGGACACGCCCATATCAATTTCATGGGGCCTACATCCAGCCATTCTCGTAGCAGCAGCCTCATCACCACCCTTTGGGGTCTTTGAATTGAATATGGCAAATGCACTGCTTGATGGCTCACTTAAGGTTAAGGTTCTGGATAATGGGGTACCTGCACCCGCCTATGCGGAGGTCGTGATGGAGGGCTATATATCGGCCAAGGAAACGGCTAGGGAGGGGCCATGCATGGACATACTGGGTACATATGACGAGGTTAGGGAACAGCCAGTTGTCCGGATCACGAGGATTTACGTTAGGAGGGACAGCCCATTAATTGCCCAAGCCCTCGTGGCTGGTTATTCCGAGCACAAGCTCCTAATGGGTATTGAAAAGGAGGCTAAGATCTGGCAGTTCGTTAGTAACGTAGTCCCTGAGGTTAGGGCTGTCAGGCTCACCGATGGTGGTTGTGGATGGCTGCATGCGGTCATTGCCATTAAGAAGCAGAGTGATGGTGACCCCAAAAACGCGATTATGGCTGCCTTTGCGGCCCACCCAAGCCTTAAGCATGTGGTGGTCGTCGATGATGATGTAAACATAGATGAGCCAAGTGAGGTTGAATGGGCAATAGCGACTAGGTTCAGGGCTGATGAGGATCTAGTGGTCATTAAGTATGCTAGGGGGGGTTCCACGCTTGATCCTGTGGCTATTGATCCTGTGCAAGGCATAACCACAAAGGTTGGTATTGATGCTACAAGGCCGATTCACTCAGATGTGAGTAGATTCAGAAAGGGAATTATTCCCGCCTCCGTTGACTTAAGCAAGATTAGGCTTAAGTAGGTATACGTTTACTTTACGTATACTTAATTCTATAATTCCTTTGTAATTAATACCTGGGCTAAATTAATAAAAGGAGACTTTACTGTGTCGTACTTGTGGATATTGGAATTATCAGACCTTACGAGGTTGAGTATAACCCTGAGGACGTGGTTGACTTAGAGGACGCTATTAGGTCCTTGGGCCATAGGGTTAGGAGGATCTACATTGACATGATTGGGGTCAGGTTCAGTAAGGGCCGCATTAACTATTATCAATTAATTGGTAGGTCTAATTATGAGGAATTGAGTGTATCAGGTGCGATACTTAGGCATATCGGTATAATTAGGGATTTTGAGCAGTTCGTGCATAGGTTATGGGTTGTTAGGGCCCTTGAGCTTAGTGGTGTTTATGTAATGAATCCTGTGATGAATTGGATGATGGCCAGTGATAAATTCATATCATTAATGCTATTGGCTAAGCACGGGTTGCCTGTCCCCCCCGATACTGTGGTCAGCGAGAATATGTTTGTTGCCTACAACACGGTTAGGGAGTTTGGAAAGTCCGTTATTAAGCAGATTAGGGGTGCCATGGGATTCGGGTTTTTCAGGTTGATGATGCCGATGTTGCCATGCACATATTCAGTTACCTAACGAACCTAAACAAGCCTATGTACGTGCAGAAATTCCTTGATAAGGTTGGTAATGGTGATTACAGGGTTGTGGTTGTTGGTAATGAGGTATTAGGCGCCGAGTTTAGGAGGGGCATTACGTGGAAGAGCAATGTGGCTCAAGGTGCTAAGCCTGAGCCCGCTAAGGTCACGGATGAATTAAGTGAGTTGGCGTTGAAGACTATCGAGGTCCTCGGACTTGACTATGGTGGTGTTGATATTGCCGAGACTAAAGATGGCTACTTCATACTTGAGGTTAACCCAACAATGTCCTGGCAGGGGGGGTTCAAGAGGGCCACCGGCATTAACCCCCCCGCTAGGTACATAGTGAATTACCTGGTCAGTAAGGTAAAGGCTTAGGAAATCCTTGAGGCTATTTTTATTACCTTTAATACTACGTCTATCGAGTCGATACCAAACACGTAGGTGACGGGTTCCAGGGCATAACCTCCAAGGTCAATCACAGCCTCTATTGTTGGGTCTTTATTGAGTGAGTTTGCCACGGCATTTATGACATCATCCTCGCTATAACTCTCGTGAGGACCAGCCTTGGCGTAACGAATGCCCAACTCCCTTAGTGCATTCTCTATCTTACTATCATATTTAATACTAGCCACAGACCTGTATCTCGGGTTCACATTCATGCACTTAATGATTAATTTGCCTAAGTGCTTACTACCGCCGTAAATAGGCCTTGAGCCTATGATTACCCTCCATCATGAGCATTAATCCTGCCTGGCACACCAACTACGTCATTCTCATTGACCGCGCCCGGCCTCGCTTCAACAATATTCATCAACACCCTTGGTATTACAACCTGAATTTCAGGGTGCGTTTCAAGAATTGATAATGCCTTCTCCATATTTTTAATTACCGAATCGGAGACACCCGTAATGAATATCGAACATGCATTGCAGGTTATTGGTAGTGATGGTACAAGTCTCCTATGGGCATCGCACAGTCTTAGGGAACCAAGTTCCATTAATACTGCATTGGTTAGGTACTCAAGGGCCTCGTACTCCCTATTACCTAGTATTAACTCAACGACGTTATCAACAACCCTGAGGATCCAATCCTTACTAATACCTAGGGACTCAGCCCTACTGAGCAGTTCACCGTAGTCTTTACTTACGTACCTATTAACCGCCGGTTGCGTTACACCCAGTATCCTAGCCACCCTAAGCTGGCTATAGCCACTCTCGAGTAATCTCTTGGCGACTAAACTCCTTATTATTGGTAGTACATTCTCGGCGACGAATTCAAGCCCTGTGTTTATACTCACAAATTAATACAAAGTATGGTTACTATTAATCCTTACTTTTACTTACCTAGATGCTCCTCATTTCATTAAGCATTTTAATGACAATGTCCACCGGGTCATTATCCGTCGAGTACCTATTAATTACGTTACCTCCCTTGGTCAGTATGACCAGGTACTTATTACTTACCATTGACTGACCATCATTGAGGTAGGTCCTAACCAGTAGGTACTTATCACCGCTTATCAATGCCATTTCTAGGGGGGGCATTGAGGGTATCCTGCACATGCATGATGCATTTACTCGACCTCTCTCTGCATAGTTACGTAGAATGCCAAGTATGGTTAATACCGCCCTAATACTTCCTGAATTGGTGTATCCCGCATTAATGAATAACGTATCACCAACCCTATATGGACATATTAATGGGTAATAATCAGAGTAACCAGAATTCGGGTCTCCAATCAGTATAAAGGCGTTTCTTATGGTTACCCAATCATTGTACTTCCTAAGGTCAATACCACCCCTGCTAGGTATCCTGACCAGGGAGTCCTCGCTCAATGTGTATGAGCCATACCTACTACCCAGGTCCATGGCCTTAATTACGTACTGCCCAAAGGACGCAATTGCTACGTGGCCTACTACCTGTCTCTCTATCTTGAGCTCATCAACTAATTCAATACCATTAACACTGCCCAGCGGCGTGGTAGTACCATCTATACTCCACACAGTTAACTCTCTACCTATCCTGCCGATTACCAGTACCGTGGGTACTTTAAACGATGTAATCATTAATCGCTCTTTTTAAATTAATTATTTAAGATTTATATCAGTACGCAACATTTCCCGCGTGACATTGGCAATAAGTGATGACTTGATAAGGAGGTTGATGGGGGGGTTATTGATGATAAGTGGGTTAGTATTGATGAGGTGGAGCATTTACTGGGCGTGAAGATAGGTATTGACTTAATTAATAGGTTAAGTAGATCGGGCCTCTTTGAGGTTATGTATAGTACGTTGGATGGTACATTTTATATAAAGAGAAGGGCTATTGAAAGTTTCACAGTGGGCAGTACTAAAAATAACTCTAATGATGCTGGTAATGGCAGGAATAAACTAAACCTTCAGAGACTTGTGGATAAACTAAGGAGTGAGATCCAGGGGGGGATGGTGCCAAAGCCTCAATTTGAGGAGTGGCTTAGCAATAGTGTTTCTGATAATTGGCGATTGATATATAATCAGTTATTGAATGATGGAGTTATTGAGGAGGTTATTGTTTCGGGGGGGATGGTGTTCATCAGGGTTAATAAGTGACTTAGTTTCACGGTATTGCGATATACACATCACCCCCCCTCTTCTTGAGCATGCCTGCGAATACACCCCCCCACTCGGCTAGTAATATCTCGAGCAAGTGCCTAATCCCTGGTTCTCTGGCCTCCACGTAGCCTTTCTCATTCAATTTCTCAATAAGGTCATCGATTGTAAATGGTTTACGCAGACCCAGGCTGTAAGCTGTATGGAATGGCTCAAGATTAAGCAGCTTTTGCCGGAGTATTTTCTTCCTATCGCTAATTTTAGCATTAAGAAACTCCTTACCCTCATTCGTGATCTTTATATCACCACCCTTAACCTCGACAAACCCAAGGTAAACAGCCGCATTGAGCGCAGGCATTAAATCATCGATGTCGGACTCCATCTCCTTCGCGATCATGAATATATCAGCCTGCCCCCCCTTAAACTCATTGACGAGTGTGTCTATTAATCCGAGCACATCTGCGAACCTTGCATCTAACGGCATAAATGGTAAATCAGGCATAAAAACCTGCTTCCATAGGTTATCACTTTAGTGGTTAATAAGCATTATTTTCGGGTAAAAGTTCACTATTGTAAATATGAAATGGTCAATTTATGAGAAATAATCTTACACCTCTCGCAGACTTCAACGTATTCGTTGACCCACGTCTTCCACCTATGTGAGTAATACCTCGAGGAGTACATTAAGGTCATTGGCGAGCCACAGCTTGGGCAGGTACTCCCTCTTAGCATTACGTTGCTGACCTCCTCATAGAAGTTCGTTATTGCGAGGTTAATACCATCCTCTAGGTCTTCCTCCAGCCTATCGATGTTTATTGCGTATACTTTTATATTCAATTCCTTATTAAACCAATAACGAGCTTTCGACAAATTATTAACAATGTAATCACTAATCACGTACGGCCTTTCAGAAATAACGAATAACGCATTGACATCACTAAGTTCCAGCTCCTCAATCATGTCAAGTGGGTTTGACCACCATGGAAAGTAACTCCCTGGAATAACCCAGGCCTTAGCCCTTAATCTATTAAGGTCGGCCTTTATTGAGTCATCACGGACAATCCTAATTCTAAATCCTCTATTTCTAAACTCCTCAATAATCCTATCGATAATTCCCATGAGCAATTCCTTAAGTAATACTATGGCAAGTTAATAAATTATTTATTACCCTCCAGAGAGAAATTCATGCCAATGATGAGGACCGGAGAGATGAACCGTGAAGAAACCACGCAGGACTGATCATTTCCTACCTAATTGAAATATTGTTAATGTATTCTCAGAAATAACACTGTCTAACTCCATTGGGTCAATACCAAGGATCCTCGACAATTCCATCAGCACAACCTTAATATGAACAGGCCTTGACTCCTCACCAGGGCTAGGCCCAAGTTCAGGCGTATCACTTTCGAGAAGTATTCGATTTAGAGGTAGCATCATGGCCAAGTCCCTCTTTTGTCGGGATCTGGTTATGGTCGGTGGTATTGAGAAGTAACAACCAAGCTCGAGCAATTTCATTACCTGTTCCCTACTACCGCTGAATGCATGCATTACGCATTTGACAGGCCCATACTTGTTCAGTAACCTGATTATATCATCCTCAGCACCCCTCGAATGAATTATTAATGGCAGATCAAGGTCCTTAGCAAGCAGGATCCATTTAATGAATATGTGCCGTGAGATCTCCCTAAGCATTCTATCCCTAACAACACTGTAGTCAAGCCCAACCTCACCAATCCCAACAATTAAGTCTCTTCTCTCGTTAATTACCTTCATGATCTCCTGGACCTCCTTAATGTCGAAACCACCATAGTCATACCCTAATGCCGTATGTACAAACTCACCATACCTATTCACGAGACTTATCGCATTCATTACCTCACTTAGTCTCATTGTTACATTGATTATGCCGAGTAATCCCTCCCTACGAGCCTCACTTATCAATTCATCCGCACGATTATACACATCCCACCTGCTTAGATGTGCATGGGCATCGATCAAGCGCCTCAAAATGCCGTGATTAATAACCCCCCCTATAAATTGATTTGCCGGTAGTCGTGATTAATCCAACATTTAGGTATAGATTTTTAAAGAGCCATTCTTATATAACTCGATGTCGGCACTTAACATAAATCCATTAATGTACAGGTTCGTTAGGTACTGCCTAAATAGGGCCTACTTGGAGCTCGATGATTCTAAATTATCAGCTGATGAGAGGTATAGCCTAGAAACAATATTATCAATTATTAGGCAAGCTGAGGATAACTGGAAAGATATTAACAGTATTGTTGACTTCATAAGCAACGAATTACTGAAGATATATGGAGAGGCCCTTGAGAGACTTCCGGATAAGATAGTTGATGAGTTATTTGAGAAGGTGTTAAATAATTGTAAGGAGCTTGATGAGGTTAAGACAGACCCAAGGGTGCTTAATGCCATTGATAATGCCCTTGAGAGTATGAAGGGAATTAAGAAGAAGTTTCTTGAGGGTTCTAAGACGCGGATTTACGAACCCTCTGCATAGTGCCTAATTAATTGATTTGAGCCATAACTATTGGAATGGATATTACCGATTACATATACTCAGTATTAAGGAAGAAGGATGTTATCTTATTAAATGCTTATCCAGGCTTTGGTAAGTCCAGGATAGCGATAGCGGTGGCGATGAAGTGGGTTAATGATGGTGGGCAGGTATTAATAATAACTAAGTCCAGGGCCGAGGCACTGCAGCTTTGCGAGTTTACTAGAAGGGCTGGTATCAGGGATAGAACCTCCTTATTCCTTGGCAGGGAGTCACTATGTCCATTTAATGCACATAATTCTAAGCAGTGCTTCCTATATAGGTTAAATGGTGTATGTAAAGTCAAGAGGACCGAAGTTGCATTACCTATAATGACCTGCAACCCCCCTTGACCTGTTTAGTGATGGCTTATGCCCATACGAGGTTAATGAAGCCCTAGCCTATCAATTACCCATAGTAATATCAACCCACGCGTACTTATCAAGCCCTGAACTCTATGGTAAGATAATGAGTATCATCAATACCTGGAACAAGCCCCTTGTGATCATTGACGAGTTCCATAATGTAGCGGTGGGTCTTGAGGGGTCTACGGTCATTAAGATTGATGAATTGAGGCGATGGGCATCAAGTGGCAATGACCTAGCCAGCAAATTACTCGATAGGATAAATGGTTATACACCAGAGAGGGAAGTCGTGATACTGAGGAGGTTTGATATTGATGATTTATTAAAGGGGTCAGAATCAATCGACGATAAGGTTATTGAAATACTTACCCACTTTGGGAACGACTTATGCGCATTTACATACGATGGTGAGCTAGTTAAGCTAAGGTGTCTCTCATTAAGGCCTATCCGTGATTTAATAATGAAATCACAAAAGGTTCTTCTCCTAACGGCATCTATTAGTAAAAGATTTTCATACATAATGAACATTTTCTCTAGGCCTTCGTATTACATAACTGTGGATTCCCTACCTAAGGAGTACCTGGAAAACCTTGTTGTTTTTTCCGTAAGGGATGTTGAATTTACGCATAGAAATAGGTTATTGAAGGAGTACCTGGACATCGTTAATAGAAGCATTAAGGCTTTTATTGAAGCATCACCGCCAGTCGGTGGTTTAGCCGTATTCTTTCCAAGCATTGAGTATATGAATTCATACATTAATCAATACGCCCCCCCACCAGTTTGGGGGGGAATTCCAACTTTCATACTCAGAGATGGTTCTGAGGCCATAAATACCATAGGGGGGGTATTTAAGGAGAATGCCAGGGTCACCAAATCATTAATAATAACGTATGCCCAGAACCCAATTAGTGAAGGCATAAACTTTCTCGAGCAGGAGTTGATCGGCGTTATGATTATTGGATTTCCACTACCTCAATACAGCCAATGGGGTTTCTTAAAGTCGCGTTATTACGGAAAACTAGGGATAAGTGGGTTTACAACCACGTTCTTATTCCCGGCAATATCAACCACGATACAAATAATTGGTAGGTTACTTAGGGATTTGGATAGGCACAAGAAGGTCGCTGTTCTACTTGATGGTAGATTTTATCGCTATAGAAAATACATGCCTAAATGGCTTATGTCTAGGATAAAACCAATAAGGCTCTTCCAATTACTAAATGAGTCACTATGGCGATGAGCATTGAGTGCCTTATAAGTCCTGTTGGGAGTTTCATAATGAGGTATATGGACATACTGGGCATTAGTGCAATTGTAATACCCACCTCATTGATCATCGCATCATTAATGAAGGAATTCTCGGCGGACAATGTTACGGTGGGCACACGATTCATGATACCCTATAAAGTATCACTTGATAGGCATTTATGTATTCTTGGCCCCCACCAGGGGGTGGTAAGTCATCACTTGTTAAGGCCATGATTAAGAAGCTTCGTAGAAAATACGTGGTCACAGTGCTTGACTGGCATGGTGAGTACACGGGGGGGTTATTACCAACATTACCAACCTCGGCAATTAATATAGATCTTGAGAAGCTTCCACCTAAGTTATTGACTGAGATCCTGGGCTTTGGCCTGGGGCTTAATGAGCCGAGTATGTACATGCTGTATAGGATGATCCGTGATGGCAATTACACGAACTTTAACGATTTAATAAATAAAATAGATAATTACCTCGTTAACACCAGGACAGAGGCTGAGATGAAGGCAGCTATACTGAGGAGACTTGAGTATTCAGCTATGAACATTGGTAAGGGTATTGTGGATATCGATTCGTTAGTAGAGGGTGACGCTGTTATAGATCTTAGTGACTTAACGATTATTGAGGAGAAGAGACTCGTCTCTTCATTAATACTGGCAGCGCTATACATGCATTACATGAGGAGGGGCTTAATTGAGAGAGGTGTTAGGCATGTGTTGATTATTGAGGAGGCCCAGAACCTACTCGACATAGGTGGCTCCAGTTATTCAATAATTGATCACATAATAATGGAATTGGCCAAGTACGGGTTGAGGGTTGTCCTAGTTAGTAATGCTGTGCCTAAATCATCGATATTAAAGCATTGTAATATAGTGCTGTTTAAGATAAATCCTGAATTACTGGATGGTGAGGTAATGTTTTCCAGGAACCTAATTAATAAGTTGAATGAAATATCCACTGAGGAGGCAATAGTAATAAGTAGTAAGGGCATTACAAGGGTGAGGCCATTAAGGGCAACAATTGAGCCAACCCATGTAGTTATTAGAAGACTTGGTGAGCTAGGAAATGGGTCTTTTCAGGATATTAATACTAACATGGTAAACAGTAATTTATTACTAAATAATAAACCCATGGCTGAAACGGATAATCGAGTAAGTACCAATAACGAGATCGTGAATAGGGTAGATGAAGCCCCGGGTCATGATAAAAGGGCAATGGTAAGGCAGGTAAGCCCTGATAATGGCGGGTCAACGCTACCTAATAGCGCAGTAATAAATAATGGGGATTCGCTATTTAGGAAACAAATAATGGAGTTGGAGAAAGAGGTTGTTAATTTACGTGATAAGGTTAATGAAATAGAAAGAATACTAGATGCGGATGAAAAGCTCATCGAGAAGATACTGGAGCTTGATGGCAAATTGAAAAATGACATATAATTAATTATAAAGAGATTTCTTGGAACTCTGACGTTTACTACTGCGGGAGTGTCACAATTTCTGAATTTATTTATTTAAGCGGATATATACGGAAACCCTGGTGCCCTAATGACAGCCTCGGAAAACTTAATGGTGGATACAAAGAAGGTGAAGATTCTAATACTTCAGATGTTAAAGGACATGGTCCTCAACGCAAAGGGTCAATTAATAACCTTCAGGCCCGCGAAGGTCGCCCAGGACATATCCATTTGGACAAGGAAGAGTCCACGTTCTGAATCAGTCATAGTCAGGAATTTCCTTGAGGAGCTTGTTGAGCTTGGTCTCATTAGGGTTATTAAGAGGAGTGCCAGGGGTAAGGTCTACGGTATAATGAGAAACACCGAGTTCTGGCTCATTCTTGAGCATAACAATGTTCATGAGATACTATCATTCATTGATGGTTATAAATCCACGAGAAGAGGTAATACAAGTATAAATATGCTGAGGGAATTAACTAATGCCCAAAAAATAAACCTGGCACAGACAGCCACGAATGGCGGCAATAAGAATATATCAAATAATCCGTGATTTAATTAAAGATCCTCAATCCCTAATTAATTATGTAGAGGATTATTTATTGAAGATCACTGGTTTGTTATACGTGACTAGGGAGATCGACAGTGATATTGCTAGGTTAATGGTGTATGGTGATGATGGAAATGCCGAGTTAAGCATTAACCACGAGGTGAGGATAAGGGGTCGTGGTAAGGTAAAGGATCTTGTAAATGCATTGGTTCTAAGGTATCTAGGCACCGATGGCGTACGTAGAATAACGATACTTCTCATAAAGAGGAAAAATAGGATTTATAGGGTTAATGATTTGCCAAGGGCCTACTCACCGCCTGTTGGTTTGATATGGCTTATGTTAATATCAATAATGGTGCTATCAATAATTATTGCTGTATTGAGAATTGTTAATGCAATACCATCACTGCACCTAATAATAGTATTGCTCCTATCACCACTTTTAATACCAATTATTTATTCATACATATTACAATTAAAGATTAGACGTGGTGATTTGAGAAATGCGCAAATAATAAAGTTTGTACTGGAGTACGGGGATTTTGATGAGAAGAGGTTTAACGAGGCTTTGCGGCTTTTATCTAGAATTGAAAATATAAAATCACTAAATGAAATAAGGAGATTTCTAATGCTATTGGTGAGCAACTCAAGGACAAGACCACAAAATTTCTATGAGGAGGAGATAAACGTTAATGACTTAATTAGTAGGTTAGGTATTAGGAAGAATTATGGCATTTACCTAGTTAACGTAAATCAATGTAACGCGGCATCCATTGGTTTACCTGGCATTAATTACATAATATTAACATCAAGACTTTTATCATGTCTGAGTACCAATGAGTTAATTGCCGTAATAATGCATGAGGTTGGGCATATTGTTCATGGAGACTCCGCAAAGGCATTGTTCTTAATATCGCTGGTTCAATTAGTGAATATTGCACTAATTACCTATATAATTCCATTAATGAGCCTACCAGCGATACCCATAATCATCGCCGCAATATTTTTCGAAATATTTGGCATGGCATATATAATGAAATTGAGCGAGTACTCAGCGGATAAGTACGCCCTCAAGTTTGTGCCGAAGAGGGACTTAGCCATGGCATTAATTAGAGTTACTTGGAAGGAACTACATAATGAATTGGTAAGAAGGAGATTTATTATTTTTGCATCGCATCCGCCAATATCGAGTAGGTTAGCCAGGATCATACGATAATCGGTAACTTACAATATTTCATTAGTTATTTAATGGTTAGTTTAATTTTTGTCCCTAGTTATGGCGTATACATGGACTTAATTGAGAAAATGAGTGAATTGAGGATGTTAATCAATAGACTAGAGACTAAGTATCCCGAACTATCGGAACTATCATCATTAATAAATGACATAATAACTAAATGCGTATCATTATCAGACGTATTAATGGATATATACTCGATCACGGACTCAGCAATTCATGAGTTAATGCTTGAGGGAAACCCAGCATTAATTAATTTAAATTCAACATTAATTAGGAAGTACCTAGACATAGTCAGTAATTCTGAGGACTTAAATGATGCGTTAGCCAAGGTAACACCTCAGGAACGATCATTATTAATCGATGCGATCAGAATCCTTAAGAAAAAGGGTATTGTTGATCTTGATATTAATTATGATAATGAGGGGCTCAAAATAAAAATAATAAATAGGGTTAGTAATGAGGGTCCGTGAGCAATTTCGATGATTACTATGAAAACGCGCTAGAGAAGGATATATATAACCCCCCCAATTTCTTTCCGTATTTTAATATGCCTTACGATGTCCCTTTCGTACCTACGCCAGAGGTCGTGGTCAGGAGAATGCTTCAGTTAGCAAATGTTAAGAGGGATGAGGTTGTTTATGACCTTGGTTGTGGTGATGGTAGAATAGTAATAATGGCTGCCAGGGAATTTGGTGCTCAGGCTACTTGTATAGAAATTAGGAAGGATTTGTACGAACAAACACTTAAGAGGGTTAGGGATTTAGGGCTTGAAGATAGGATTCACGTAATTTACGGCAATTTCTTCGAGGAAGACTTGTCTGAGGCTGACGTGGTTACGATGTACCTACTCACAAGTGTTAATGAGAGGATAAAGCCTAAGCTTGAGCGTGAGCTCAGACCTAGCACCAGGATTGTGTCCCACGACTTTGAGGTTCCCGGCTGGAGACCCTTAATTGTTGAGGATCTATATGAGGAATGGAGAAGCCACAAGATATACCTATACAAGATATCGGGTCTTGAAGTACCAATACCCGTTAATGAGCTAGAGGAAAAGCTAAAGAACATGCAGCTTAATGAGAAGTACCTGGAGGTTCTCGAGCTGATTGATGGTAATAGGTCCATTGAGGAGATATCAAACAAGACGCAATTAACCATAAGAAGTGTTAGAGGTATAGTGAGTGAGTTAATGAAGCAGGGGGGGTCATTAAGGAGGTAAGGATTATTAAGTAATTTAAATTCGTAAAACATTAAAAATAAATTAACTTATCCTATCCAATGAGTGGTTCACCCTTCATAACAAGTGAGGTTTATGACTTGGACGTTGGAATAAGCACGATAGATGATTTAATAGAAGCCTATAGCCGAATCGGTGGGTTTCAGGGTAGATACATAGCTGAGGCGGTGGATGTACTATTAAACATGTACAAAGACCCAGATACTACCGTCTTCTTATCCTTCACAGCAAACCTGATTTCGACAGGACTACGAGGCCTAATAGCAAAGTTCATTGAAAGGGGGGGTTTTGCGGATGTCGTAATTACGACAGCGGGTACCCTGGACCACGATATAGCTAAGTCAATGGGTGGTAAGTATTACCAGAGTTATTTCGATGTCGATGATGTCGAGATGAGTAAGGCGGGTATTCATAGGATTGGTAATGTTGCAGTTAGGAAGGAGCATTATGGGCCATTAATTGAGAAGTTTGTGCACTCATCGCTTGAGGACTTATCGAGGATTAAGGAGGAGTGGGGGGGTGTTAGGGAGTTGCTTTGGGAGATGGGGGGGAAGAGGATTGATGATGACTACTCAATACTTAGGGCAGCGTCAAAGGCTAAAGTGCCAATTTATGTACCTGGTTTCGTGGATGGTGCCTTCGGCACAGCAATACTTACATATAATGAAATGCAGAGGACGAGGACTGGGGGCAAGCAGGTTAAGGTGGATGTTCTTAGGGATGAGCATGAGCTAATGGACATTGTTTACTCAAGTAAGTCCCTGGGTGCATTAATAATTGGCGGCGGTATTTCCAAGCACCATGTTATTTGGTGGAGTCAGTTTGCCGGTGGGCTTGATTATGTGGTTTACATAACGATGGCCGTTGAATGGGATGGGTCACTAAGTGGTGCTCGCCCGAAGGAGGCCATTACGTGGGGGGGTAAGGTGAAGCCAACTGCGAGACAAGTCTTTGTTCTTGAGGATGCCACTGTCGTGTTACCCATATTGATACCTTATGTAGTTAAGAAGATAGGCTTTAGGAAGGGTGTTAGGGCCATAGTTTAGAACGTAGTGCCTTATATAATAAGTTGAGCGTTATTAATTGATGGGTATGAAAGTGGGGGGGAAAATAAGGAAGAGAGGGGATATATTTATTGAGGAGGTTTTGCTCATAGCAATATCGATGGCGGTGCTTGTGGCCTTAGTGTCATTGATAAGTGGTTTATTTGGAAATACCGTAACTGGGATAATGCATTTACAGGGCTCTGTTAATAATGCATTAAATGGTTTTGTGAATGATCTTCAGAAGGTGGTTTCCAATGCTTTCAATTTCACAGGCTAAGGACATAAGAAGCATCGTGAATGAGCTAAGAAGTAGGGGGGGTCTCAGTAAACTAGATATATACTTAATACTGAGGACGTTAAAACCAGACGCTAAGCTTGAGTACTTGTTGTCACCTAGCGAGCTAGACCTAATTAATAGGGTTAATGGGTTAAGGGTAGAGCTATATAGAATTAGGAATGAGCTTTATGACATGGAGAAGAAGGTAAGGAGAAGGCATGAATTAATAATGGGCGTTTATGAGGAATTAATGAGGAGTAAGACTAAGTAATGGCTTATTCAGTATAAGAGTAAGTATTAAATATTAAGCTGTATCGTGCTTATTATGACGACAAAATACATCTTTGTAACCGGCGGTGTATTATCGGGATTGGGTAAGGGTATTACAACAGCATCCATTGGAAAAATCCTACAGGCCAGGGGGGGCTATCGGGTAACTGCCATTAAGATAGACCCATACCTAAACGTTGATGCTGGCACTATGAACCCATTCCAGCATGGTGAGGTCTTTGTGACATTTGACGGCGGTGAAACTGACCTTGACCTTGGTCATTACGAGAGATTTCTCGATATAGAGGTTCCGAAGTACCATAACATTACCAGCGGCCAGGTTTACTATACCGTTATTAGGAGGGAACGTAAGGGTAAGTACCTTGGACAGACGGTTCAGTTAATACCGCATGTCACCGAGGAGGTAAAGAGAAGAATATTACTTGTAACAAAGAGGGAGAAGCCGGATATCGTATTAATCGAGATCGGAGGTACGGTGGGGGGGGATTATGAAGGACTACCGTTCCTAGAGACTGCAAGGCAAATGAGACTTGAAATGCCCAATGACGTATTGTTTGTTCATGTCGCCCTGGTCCCCATACTATCGACTACGGGCGAACTTAAGACAAAACCACTACAACACAGCGTTGCTGAGCTTAGGAGAGTTGGTATACAGCCTGACATAATAATCGCCCGATCGCCCAAGCCATTGGACGAACAGACTAGGAGGAAGATCTCACTATTCACTAATGTGCCACTTGATGCAGTATTCACATCATATGACGTGGATACAATTTACAAGGTGCCATTAATACTCGAGGAACAGGGCTTAGGAAAATACATTGTAAATAAGTTAGGTTTAACCCAGGTGGAGCCTAACCTCGATGATTGGATAGCCTTTGTTAATGCTCTTGAGGATGGTAAGGAGGAGATTAATGTCTACATGTGTGGCAAGTACGTTAAGTTGCATGACTCGTACATAAGCATTGTCGAGGCCATCAAACACGCAGCTGCTAAGTTAAGGCTTAAGCCAAACATTGTTTGGTGTGATACTGAGGAGATTGAGAAGGACCATATTAAAGTCACCGAGCTTAATAAAGCAGATGCCGTGATTGTACTGCCTGGATTTGGCGCTAGGGGGGGTGTCGAGGGTAAGATTGAGGCTATAAGGTATGTGCGTGAGAATAACATACCGTTTCTAGGTATATGTTACGGCATGCAACTCGCCATTGTTGAGTTTGCAAGGAATGTTGTTGGCCTCAAGGGTGCTCATACCACCGAGGTTGATCCAAACACGCCCTATCCAGTCATTGATATAACCCCCCCTGAGGAACAAAATATTGAGGAGTTAGGTGGGACTATGATACTTGGTGATAGGAGAATAAGTATCACTAAGGGTACAATAGCCCACGCTATTTATGGAGCTACAGAGATTAAAGAGAGACATAGGCATAGGTATGAGATTAACCCCCCCAAGTTTTTTGAAATGCTCAGGGAGAAGGGCTTGGTATTCTCGGCATGGAGGTTGATGTACCTAGGTTGAGATAATAGAGCTACCAAGCCACTACTTCTTCATAGCTACGCAATTCCACCCAGAGTTTAGGAGTAGGCCGTTAAGACCACATCCACTATTCATCGCGCTATTAAGGGCTGCCTACAATAAAAGGCATGGTTTGCCATCACCATATAGCGTGAATACGACTGTATATGCATGATCAGTCTTCGAAGGCTCTGTCATTCAATCCACCGCGAACTGCATCATCATTAACTTGGTTATTTTACGTGATTGTATTATTTATAACCCTTCTGAGTTACTACTCGTGATAAGACGCATACTTTGGATAACCATTATTGTTGTATTTATGGCGCTGCCCATGCTTAGTTATGCGCAGGTAATCATTAATTACCTAGGGGGGGTTAACATTTATTATAACAATCAATCCTTCACTGAAGTAATTAATATAACCAATAATAAATTAATAATACCAATATATCAATACTGTTCACAGGGAGGTAATGTAACGATTAATGCATACCTAGACCCCCCCTCTCAAACGAGGGCATAATATCAGAGTCTCTAGTGCTGTACAACGGAACCCTTCTAAATGCCCCGGTTATTAGTTATAGTCCCAAGTATGTTAGTATGGAAGTTAATTGCTCATTACCCATATACGGTGTCTATCTCAATTTAGGACCTTATGGCCCATACCCACCCGAGGCCCTGGTAATACCTGGTTCAAACATGACGTTCACAATGACCCAGGGTTCCATGAATATATCAATACCCATAACTCCTGGTCTCAATTATTTATTTTCAATCGTTAAATTGATAACAATATCACCTGCCGAGGCTGGTATCGACAATTACCTAACTGCAGAGTTAGGCGTAGAATACGCAAGCATTAATATTGATTCCTTAAGTACATACGCTAAAATAACGACTTACATTACGTACTCAAGCAATATAGATATCACGACAAATGGCACAACATATATCACGGTAACGCCCTACTACTATGTACAAATAAACAATAATATCCAAAACCTGGTACTGGCTGTTTCATCAAAACCATTAATAATGCTTACAGGAGCACCATGGATTCACTACTCTTACAATAACTGCACAGTGGTTAATACAGGTATTCCAGGAATAACACCGTGGACAACCTATCTGTTATACACGCCCTACTGTTCAATCAATACATCAATTAGTCCAATAACTGTGAATTTCGTTGATGAATCCATGCAGGAGTTAAAATGTAATAACGTGTTTATAGCAACACAGGGAGGCTCAGTATTAGGTTTAACAAGTAACTTAACGTTAAATCCAGAATCAAATAGAGTATTATATATAACCATTAATGGCATGAAAACCATAGGTATTTACCTTAATTCGATACCAGTATCCACCATTACAGTAAGTATTCCTTTAATTCCACGTTCAAGTTTATCAATAATTGATAAGGCTGGAAATCCAATAAATGCGTTAATTTACTTAAATATTAACGGAACACTGGTACCACTCGTCAATGGTTCATGCATTTACCCAGGTAACTACGATGTGTATGCGCTTACGAATGGTGAATTAATGAACTAGGTACAAGCGATATTTATCAGGGCAGTTCATTAATGGTGCAATATTCTCCAATTACACATTGCATGTCGTAATTCCCAATGAATGCCCCGATTTAAGGCTAGAATTATTAATTAAGTATGGTAACAACCAGTATGTAATTCCACTAAGTGGCAGCAGTGAGGATGTAAACATACCTGACGCCATAATTAGTAGTCAGGTACAGGTGGAATTATTGGGCAATGGGTCGCTTCTTTATAGTCGCATAATAACAATAAATAATAGTAACCCGGAGGAGCTGGTGATTAACCCGCACATTGTCAATTTCGCACCCACTGACCTACTTAACAATGAGTTACCGAATGCGATATTAAATATTGGTGATTTATACTACGTGGGTCCCGGTAAGTACTGTGTTCCAATTAATTCCTCAATTGGTATGGTTATCTATGGTAATGATATATATGTCGTGAATATAACCAGCGGTAATGTTAATGTTAGGGTCTGGACACTGGGAGCTCTAGGCATTAAGTCATTATTAATAATATTTGGCTTATTAACGTTACTTCTCATCATTGTTTTAATGATAAAGGGACTAAGTAATGGTGGATCTAACGATGATGACTACATAGTCATTGAATAACCATTAATCACGTCACTTAGCACCTTTATACCCTCCCTTATTAGGTCAATTCTTATTGATCCAATACTAAGCCTTGCCGTATCCTGTCTACCACCATTAATGAAGAACTTACCTCCAGGAACAAACACTACATTCTGCTTAACACTTCTCTTCAGTAATTCCCATGCATTTACACCAGTGTTTATGAAGCATAGAAGCCGCAGGATGGCCTAAACATTAGGGTATTCGGCAAATAATCGTTTAACGCCTTGACTAGTTCCTGAAGTTTCCTGGGGTATAGTTCACGTGCTTTTCTAATAACATCATCTGCGATACCTCTTCTTAATAAGTCGAAAACCAGGTATTGATTAAGTGTCGAGGCTGCAAAATCATGCTGTTCAAGTTTCTCCAGGTTATTCCTTAACTCACCACTTGCTATTACGAATCCAATCCTCAAGCCGGGGGCCGAGGATCTTCGAAAACGTACCAACGTAAATAACATCATTATTAATTGCCTTAAGTGCGGGCTCAGTGTTGGGATACAGTGATGTATATGGGTCATCCTCGATAATTATTAACCCATACTCCCTTGCAATCTCGATCAAGTGTTTCCTCCTATTTCTACTCAGGGTGACCCCCTGTTGGATTGTGGCAGTTGGGTACGGTATATATAATACCAGGTCCATAGGTCTTAACTAACCTCTCTAGCTCGTGCGTATTCATGCCTTCATCATCGATGGGGGGGACGCTAATTAATCGGGCTCCCTGGAATTTCATGGGTGCGATAGTCTCCACAAATGTGGGGGGGTCCTCGACATAGACTACGGTCCTCCTCCTCATTAGTAGTTGTGATAGTAACTTAATGGCGTGTTGAGCACCGGCGGTCACTATTACATCTCTCCAATTGGTGTTTATACCAAGGACCCTATTGGCGTATCTCGATAACTCAATCCTCAATTCCCTTAAACCACCAGCGCCTGGATATGCGATAATCGCCTTACCATATTCCTCATAAACCTTCTCGAAGGATTTTCTCAACTCATCAAATGGTAATAGGCCCGGGTCAGGTGCACCACTGGCGAAGTTATACTTAATGCCTCTTCTTGCCAACCTACTCGCTAACTCGACAGGGGACCAGTACAGTCGCATTAAGTCCTTACTGGCTTTTAACCTATTTATGTTCTTCCTGCCAACGCTTCATTAACTCCCTCCTTGCTCTGTAATATTGCACCACCGAGAATACTACCAGGGCTAAGAATATTAGGAAAATAACGTATGTGAACCAAATCAGTGGTTGTGGTATCTGTACATTGCCGAACTTTATAATTGTTGGCAATGGAAATGGAATCACGACAATGCCACCAATATTAGAAGACGGTGCATATGCACCGCCAATTCCCGTTGAAATAATGATCGCTATGACCGCCATAATGGGTATGAGAACCGCAAGAATTATTAGTAAAATACCGAGTTGGTAAAGTCTCATGGCAATCGCCTCACAATATGCCAGGTAGTAACGTGAGTATCACGAATAGCGCCACAATTATTATCGTAAGTACTATAGCCCACTTAATGATGGATGGGTCATTACCAAAGATTATCGGCACCGGGCCTATTAAGACTACGCCACCAACACTCGACTTCCCCCTCTCATTCTCGTCTTCCTTCTCCTCCTCGTGACTTCTCACTACGTCAATTATTATTAGCACAATCCCTAATAATGCCAGTATTATCGATAGTGCCACTGCAAGGCTCATTACGTAGGCTATATTCATCACATTGCACTAATCCTAAAGGGGGATTAAAACCTATTTCTCTTACAGCTTAAAATTTAAAAGGGTGATCAATTGGTTCATAGTCGATGCCATTTCAGAAGGGCGATTACGTACTACTTGAGTACACGGTTATTGATAAGGATGATAACAGGGTTGTGGAAACCACGGTAGAGGACAAGGCCAAGGAGGCAGGTATTTATAGGCCTGACGAGATTTATGAACCACGCCTAATAATAATAGGCGAAACAAAGCTCTTCGAACCACTAGAGCAAGCAATAATGAATTCAAGCGAGGGCCAGGAAATAACCGTGGAGATACCGCCAGACAAGGCCTTTGGCCAGAGGGACCCAGGCAAGGTTAAGGTGATGTCCATCAGGGAGTTCTATAGGTATGGCAAGCTACCCAAGGTTGGTGATATTGTCGAGGTTAATAACCAGCAAGGTAGGGTCGTTAGTATAACGGGTGGTAGGGTTACCCTAGACTTCAATCATCCACTGGCCGGTAAGACCCTCGTGGTCACGGCTAAGGTGGTTAAGAAGCTTGAGACAGCGCAGGACAAGGTTAAGTACATAATTAAGCAGTACATACCGAGGATCGATATTGATAAAGTGGGAGTGGAGCTTAGTCAGGATGGTTCTATTGTAACGATTAAGTTACCCATCGAGACGTTATTCGTGGAGAACATAGGCACAATAAAGGCTAGAATAGCCGATGATGTTGGAAATAAGTTCACGAACGTAAATAAGGTAGTCTTTGTTGATGAAATAGAGATTAAGAGGGAGACTGAGACAAAGCCTGCGGAGACTAAGGCTGAGGAGAAGCAGGCAGAGTCGAAGCCCGAGACCCAGCAGGCACAGCAATCCTCTCAGTGAGTTAAAGAATCAGGTTAAGATTTATTAATAAAGTAGTTCTCATTGGGCTTGATGTTTAGTGCAGGTAATGAAAACCTAACCAGATTAATGACTGGAACCACCACAGTAGGTATTGTGGTTAATGACGCGTCGTTCTAGCCACGGATAGGAGGGTCACGGCTGGTTACTACATAGCCCATAGAAAGAAGGGCGTTAAGATCTGGAAAGTTGATAATCATATAGCAGCGACAATGAGCGGTGGTGTTGCAGACCTTCAGAAGGTGCTTGATGCATTGACGGCAACCGCGATACAGTACAAGATAGAGACTGGCAAGCCAATATCGATAAAGGCCCTAGCCAACTATGCATCTCTCGTGGTATTCTCAAGTAGGCCATATGTTTACCTGGTTCACATGATACTTGGTGGTTGGGACCCTGATGAGGGACCCGTAATATATATGCTTGATTTCTTTGGGACATTAACAAGGGAAACGGAGTTCATGGCCACTGGCAGTGGTTCACCAACAGCGTTTGGTGTTCTTGAGGATGGTTATAGGAGGGACATGAGTATCGAGGACGCAATCAGGCTTGCGGTTAGGGCCGTCAGGTCGGCCATTTACCACGATCCAGGGAGTGGTGAGGGTATCGACGTCGTAACAATAACCAAGGAGGGCTATAGGGAGGTTAATTCTGAGCCATACCTTAAGGAGTTAATTCGATAACGCTATTGATTAACCCTTCCCTTAACATTTATGTAGTAATTACAAACCTCCTTAAATCCGCACACGTCGCACCTTGGGTTCCTGGCCCTGCATATATCTCTACCAAACTGGATTAGCTTAAGGTGAACCTCCAGGTATCTGCTGGGATCTGGCGTTAATATGCTCATCCAAGCCCTCTGTATCTCACGGTAATTCCTAGATCTAGCAATACCGAGCCTAAGGGATATCCTAGTTATGTGCGTATCAACAGGGAATGTTGGCTTACCCAGGTTAACGAGTATCACATCCGCGGTCTTCTCGCCAACACCAGGAAGTTCGAGTAACGCCTTCCTGGCATCATCAAGTGGGAGATCCTTAATCCACATTAGGTCACCACCATACTTCTCAAGGACTACCTTAGATAATTCAATAATTTTCCTAGCCCTAACCCTATGCATACCGGCAGGCCTAATGGCGTTGGCCAAAGCATCCTCACCAATACTTACTAGTTTCTCAGGCGTTACATCACTAACAACCTTAATGAGGTTTTCATAGGCCCTAAGCGCATTCTTATCATTCGTGTTCTGCGTCAGTATTGTCACAACGAGCGCCTTAAAGATGTCATTACCACTCCTAAACACATAGAGGACCGCAAACCTCCTAGGCTCTATCTTAACATTAGCGAGGGCCTTAAGCACCAACTCCTCTGTCAAGGCCATATGAAATCACGCCTTAACGCCTTTCTTAAGCATATACAGCGTTATAGCTAACGCTGTCTTAACATCTCTTATACTACCACTGAGGACCATATTCACCGCATCCCTAAAATTAACAATAACCCTATTAATAACCTCGTAAGGCTCAGGCCTTGGTTCACCCAACCTCTTAACGTTGGCATAGTAAATTACCACATATTCGGTGGAGTAACCAGGCGTGGTAAAGCCCTCAAATAACTTCTCGAAGTAATAAACCTCAGCACCAACCTCCTCATTAAGTTCCCTAATCAAGGCCTCCTCAGGCCTTTCACCCTCCTCAACGACACCGGCCGGTATTTCAAGGATGTAATCATTAATGACAGGCCTAAACTGACGTAGTAATACAACCTTATTACCGTCATAAATTGGTAAAGCGGCTACGGCATGCGGAAATATTATCTTCTCTACATTCATCTCATGTTCATTTGGCAACACGACCTTAGATACATCTAGCGTGACTCGCCTGCCTCTGTAAACTATAACCATTGTTTAGTAAGTAATGCGTTATCTTAAAAGTTTCTCATTTCTGTGCTTGGCACTGCCAGCCTTCTTCTTCGTTACCTCACGAACCCAGGTCAGCTTCCTTGGATCGCGATTATACTTAATCATACTAACAAAGCACCTCCTGCTGCAGAATCTAAGCACCGTGCCATCAGCTCTGACATACATTATCCCAGTGCCTGGCGGTATTGGTCTCCCGCAGAAAGCGCATGTGTAAATTCTCATACAGCGTCCGTATTCAGTAATGATTTTTAAAGTTTATGCAAATATTTTGTGAAATACGTAATGGCCTAATTCCTCATGGTATTCTTCTTAGGTTAGTACCCATAGGTCTTTTACAGTTTATTTTCAATGATCAATATGAACAACCCTTCTAAACCTAACTCATAAGTCTTTGACCATACTTACCACACATGAGGAAGATAACATTTGTATTTTTACGCTATTAGGAAAAATGATTTTTAAATCAAGTCTTCTCATCACTCTAGATAATTATGAGTAAGGTTGATGCATCATTAGTGGATTACAGGCCGCCAATCACCGTAGTGGTTGGCCATGTCGATGTAGGCAAGACACTGCTCCTTGACAAGATAAGGGGGACCTTCGTAGCCTATAGGGAGCCAGGCATGATAACACAGCACATAGGCCTATCATTCATACCGTGGAATGCCGTGGAGAGGATAGCCGACCCATTGCTCATAAAGTTTAGGCTTAAGGGTAAGGTATGGATTAAGGGCTTCCTCATGGTGGACACCCCAGGCCACGCCGCCTTCTCAAACCTGAGGCGTAGGGGGGGTGGCTCTGTGGCTGACTTGGCAGTCCTAGTTATAGACATCACTAGAGGGTTCGAGGAACAAACCTACGAAAGTCTAACCTTAATTAGATCTAGGAACATACCCTTCGTAGTCGCTGCGAACAAGCTCGATAGAATATATGGTTGGGAACCCCATGAGAATGCGCCGTTCCTTGAATCATATGATAAACAAAGGGAGGATGTCCAAGGTAGGGTTGAGGAGGCCATAGCAAGGATAATAGAGGAGTTCAATAAGTTGGGGATGGATGCCGACAGGTATGACAGAGTGAGGGACTTCAATACCCAGGTACCTATTGTACCCACGAGCGCGGTCACTGGCGAGGGCTTGGCCGATTTACTCGTCGTTCTTGCCGGGCTAAGCCAGAGGTTCAATAGGGAGAAGCTTAAGGTGATGTATGGACGGTAAGGGCGTTGTCATGGAGATTAGGGAGGAGAAGGGTTGGGGGGGCGCCACGGCAGACGTCGTGCTTTATGACGGAGTGATTAGGAAGGGGGACTTAATAGTTACGGCGGGGCTCGAGGGCCCAGTGAGCACTAAGGTTAAGATGCTCGTCATGCCAAAGCCGCTTGACGAGATGAGGGATCCTGAGGATAGGTATATGTTCATGGACGAGGTTAAGGCCGCGGCTGGCGTTAAGATAATTGCTGATGGTCTTGACCAAGTCGTCCCAGGTGCACCGGTATTCGTCGTACCCCAGGGCTCATCATTAGATGAGTACGTAAAAATGGTCAGGGAGGAGGTTTCGGAGGTTAGGATTGAGACTGATAAGGAGGGTGTCATTGCCAAGGCCGATACATTGGGTACTCGAGGCCATGGTAGTCTACCTTAGGAGTCAGGGTATACCCGTTAGGAAGGCTGATGTCGGTAATGTGAGTAGGAGGGATGTCGTTGAGGCCTCCATAGTCAGGAAGAAGGATCCGCTTTACGGCGTTGTCCTTGCATTTAACGTCAAGGTCCCGCATGATGTTGAGGTAGAGGCTATGCAGTATGGAGTAAAGATATTCAGGAACGAGATCCTCTACAGACTTGTTGAGGAATTCACCCAGTGGTACAGAGAGCAGAGGACAAGGCTTGTGGAGATGGAGTTGGATAAGTACATAAGGCCTGGGAAGATAAGGATACTCCCTGGTTACGTATTCAGGAGGAGTAACCCAGTCATTGTTGGTGTTGCCGTGCTTGAGGGATTGATAAAGCCGGGTATCCATTGATCAGGGGGGGTGATGGTAAGAGGGTGGGCACCATAATGCAGATTCAGGATAAGGGTAAGAACATACAAGAGGCTAGGAAGGGTATGGAGGTCGCAATATCAATAGAGGGTAACATAATGGTTGGTAGGCAGGTAAAAGAAGGCGATGAGTTGTACGTTGATGTTCCCGAGGAACACGCAATAACCCTAATGACGCAATTCAAGGATCAGTTAACGGAGGACGAAATAGCCCTACTTAAGGAGATACTGAAAATCAAGCGTTCATCGAAATAACGCCTTAATAACCACGTATTCGTGTTAGCGATTGTCGATGTAAATATTATCCATAATAACGCACCTAAAGTACAGTAGTTTATGTATGACTGGATAATGCTTATAAAGGAAAAATAGTCTAGGAGACACGGTGGTAACTATCTGGGACTGGAAAGGTATAGAATAGACCTTCCAGCAGATGAGATACCCACGTACTGGTACAACATACTCGCAGACCTACCAGAACCACTACCACCACCGTACGACCCAGACAACGGCAAAAGACTCGAACTACTAAAGCAGGTAATACCATCAGAGCCGCTAAGGCTTGAATCATCCACGGAGAGGTTTGTGAAAATACCCGAGGAAGTCCTAGAACGCTACCTACAGGTGGGTAGACCAACGCCATTAATAAGGGCAAGAAGGTTTGAGGAATACCTAAACGCACCAGTTAGGATTTACCTAAAGATGGAGGGCTACACATACACGGGTAGCCACAAGATAAACTCCGCACTCGCCTGGGTATATTACGCACTGAAGGATGGAGCCAAATTCGTAACCACAGAAACCGGGGCTGGGCAATGGGCTCTGCCGTTGCCCTGGCCGCCGCCCTGTTTAAGGTTAAGGCCCACGTGTTCATGGTTAGGGCAAGTTACTACGCGAAGCCACTGAGGAGGTACTTAATGCAGATGTACGGAGCCGAAGTCCACCCAAGCCCAAGCGAGTTAACCGAATTCGGCAGGAAATTACTACGTGAAAACCCCAACCACCCAGGCAGCTGGGTATCGCAATAACGGAATCCGCCGAATACGCGCTGAAGAATGGTGGTAAGTACGTGTTGGTAGCGTAATAAATGCCGACATAATGTTTAAGACCATTGCAGGTCTTGAGGCTAAGAAGCAGTTGGAATTGATTGGTGAGGATCCTGATGTGATGATTGGCGTGGTTGGCGGAGGCTCCAACTGGGGGCGGAGTCTTTTTCCCATTCATAGGTGAGGAGCTTAGGGTGGTAAGGTTAGGCGCAGGTATATCGCGGTTGGAGCCATAGAAGTCCCAAAGGTGACTAAGGGTGTTTATAAGTACGATGACCCTGACACGGGTAGGGTATTGCCCCCCCAATTGAAGATGTACACCATTGGCGCTGACTTCGTGCCACCTCCAATCTATGCGGGTGGTTTGAGGTACCATGCCGTGGCGCCAACACTGTCCTACCTAATGAGTAAGGGGGGGTATGTTGAGGGGGGGCGGGATTATGACCAGGAAACCGTGTTTAGGATGGCCCAGGTTTTTGCTCAGGTCGAGGGGGGGTACGTGCCGGCGCCGGAGACGGCCCATGTACTACCTGTTATTAAGGAGATTGCTGAGGAGGCCAGGAGGACTGGCGAGAGGAAGGTAATTCTGATTAGCTTTTCAGGGCATGGATTGCTCGACCTAGGTAATTACGCGGATGTTCTCGGCTTTGAGAGGGCATAAAGCATTCATGCGCTTAGCCCTGATAAAAATATGTAGGCAGGGATTACATCAACATCCTCTCTATCTCTTGATATTGTTATTACTCTCTTCATTTTACCTGCCCTAGCACTCACACGCTCACTTCTTCTTCCGTACTTCACCTCATAACCGGTGAAGTCACTGAGCGAAATAACATCAATCTCCCTACTGCCAATCGTGGTATAACCAACCTCGCTAATCCTAGCCAGGTGCGACGCTACAATCCCTTCAACGATTATTGACTCATCGGGCACGTTTACACCAGTCCAGAACGAAACTACTCGGTATATGAATGGATCCATGAAGTGGACCTTAATCAATTTTCTATAGTCTTTACTCCCCGTGTTAACATCAATGTAGTTAAGCACAGTAATTAAGAACATCCTATTCAGTAAATCTATGTATTCTGAAACGGTTCTGTGTGAAATGCCAAGATCCTTAGCTATTGAGTTATGGCTTATTCGAGAGCCAGCCTTTTCAAGCAATATTGAGAGTATCTCCTTGAGTAATCCCTCATCCTTACCAGCCCTCTTAGTATCATAAATTATCCAATCAATGTACGATTTATAAACGTCGCTCGTTATCATGCCAAAACTAAAGTAGGAATTTATTGATAAAGGAAAACCACCAGTCATTAAGTACTTTTCGAATAGGTTCTTAATCTCCTCATACCAGCCAGGCGCCACCTCAATCTCCGGCCTTAGGGCCTTTATGTATGATCGAAAACTAAGAGGATATAGAACAATATCCGCACCAAAGCCCCCCCTTCTGCCAGGGAATGTCTCTATGTCACCCCCCCTTAAAACGATGCTTGTTGAGCCCGTTATGGTAACAACATCATCTTTAAATAATCCCCCCCTATCTATGCCGTACTTAATCGCTCTAAACCAATCATTTACGTAAGTTATCTCATCAAGGAATATATAGCTTGTTTTAATACCGCGTTCCTCCTTTATTTTAATATACCTCTTTAAAACATCAATTAATTCTTCATAATCAGTGAGCAGATCACAGCTATAATAAAAAATGGCCTCAGGCCTAACTTCATGAAGTAAGTTCTTAATTATTAATTTGATCATTGTGGTCTTACCCACCTGCCTAGGTCCATAAATGAAATTTAGAGAAAATGGCTTGAGCGGCACGGCATTAACCTCTTTGGGTATCCACTTGACCCTGGCGTTGTGCCATTTAATGATATCGGGATCCTCATCAATATATTCCCTACCCCCCCTCCACCAGGGATTGAATTCTTCAAGGCTCATTATTGTTATTTTTAGTATCAAGAGATTTAAATAAATTTGTTATTTTTAGTATCAAATTCGATCACTTTTTTATAATTAATAAATGCAATAATTAGTATTTTATTTTTATTTTACGAAATATTTATTGATTATAGTTTTATTTTATTCAATACTCTATTTATTAATTCTTCCGCCTCTTTATAATTGTACTCCCTCAGCATTCCTATCTTACTCGCTGCTTCGGAGCCCTCCGCATGTATCATGGCCGTTAATAGGTAACCCATTAGGTGGCTCGCGCCTAACTCCCTGACCAGGCTCATTATCTTATATCTCGTATCACCATCAACCGCGCCCCCTGAGGTACTTACTAATGTATTGTTTCTCCTCTGGGTTTATGTAATCGTCGTGTGAGGGCATTGTGGCTATTAAACCACCTGCAACGTCTATGAGCCCATGCACCACGTCTATGAAGTGGGCATTAGCGTACAGCTTACTTACGTTTGTGTATACGGGGGGGTTTGGTATGGCTATTCCCTCATCAATCCAGGGCTCCAGGCAGCCGCCATGGCCCCCATCCTCATTATCTCCTTATACATAATCATCTGAACCAGCCAATCCCTAACGTGTGGTGCATTCTCAATCCCATTAGCCTAGCGGCATAGAGCGCAGCGCCTAGGTATAGATTTGCCGTGGCCGCCCTATATGATATCGCCGTGAACCTATGATACGTCGCGAAGGTCCAAGCCAACTGCCCAGCCAAGTCCCACTCCCTGAACATGAATACCCTGTCCCAGGGCACGAACACGTGATCAAAAATCGTCAATGACTCAACCTCAAACCTACTTGCCGCATTAACAGCGTTTGGGTTACCATCATACTCAAGCACAGGCCTAACAATGAACTTGAGACCCTTCGTGTTCGCAGGCACGGCGAAGGCAACGGCATAATCCCTATCACCCTCAACCATGGCCCTATATGGCAGTACGATTACCTCATTAGCCACAGGCCCCCCCTGTGTAGTGTGTATTTTCGCGCCATTAACCACAATACCATCATCACGAACCTCAACAACCCTAAGGTACATATCCCTATCCTCCTGCTCATGGGGGGGTCTCTTCGCCCTGTTACCCTTGACGTCGGTCTGAGCAACCGCTATCGCCAGGTCATTCTTAACAACATACTCATAATACTTCATTACCCTATCATAATAATTAGTGCCGTACTTCCTATCAACTTTCCTAGCCACTATCATCAATGAGAAGAGCGCGTCACTACCTATTGCCTGAACTATATTAAATAATCCGTCAAACCTAAGGGTGTCCTCATAAATCAACTTATATCTCTCGAGCAAGTCATTCGTATTCCTAGGAACTTTGAAGTACCTGCTTATACGACCATAGTTTGGGTCATCATAAAGCCTATTCTTAACATCAAATAAGTCTGCCGCATGCCTGACGGCTATACCAATGATTGGATGCGTCGTTATATCATCAACCCTCTTACCTCTGTAATAAACAACCCTGCCATCCCTAACAGAGTTTATATACTCGGCTGCCGACCTAGGCATAGGTAAATCCTAATTATCCAGTAATTAAGTATAGCTTATATATAGGTACAAATGTATATTATCTCGATTTGAGAATTGCTCTTACCTTAACTTAATTTTAAGTAATTATGGCTTCCACACGCCCCTTCTCAAGGCATCGGTTATTGTCAACAGGTTTATTTCATTAGTTCCTTCATAAATCCTCGTAACCCTATGGTCCCTCCAATACCTCTCTACATCGAACTCCTCGAAGTATCCATAACCACCATGTATCTGTATTGCTTCATCAACCACGTAATTGGCAACCTCGGTTCCATAAACCTTGGCAGCGCCTGCTAATGCTCCCATGGCCCTTGGGTCAATCTTGAATTTTAAGTAATCATCAATATAATACGCGGCTCTATAGATTAATGACCTAGCTGCCTCTATAAACATTGCCATCCTGGCTAGTTTTTCCTGAATCATTTCAAAGCTTATCAGCGGTTGCCCAAACTGTGTTCTTTTTTGTGCGTATTCGAGGGCCTTATCAAAGGCGGCTAATGCTATTCCAAGGCCTAGGGTTGCCACTCCAATCCTTGATACGTTGAAGTAGGCCAGTGTCCAATAGAAACCTTGATTCAAGCCCTTTTCTTCACCACCAAGCACGTTCTCTGCAGGGACCTCGACATTGTCGAGGTAGATCTCGCCGACGGGGGGGATCGTTCTCTGCCCCCCCATCTTACCGGTTAACCTCCTAATAGTAACACCCGGCCAGTCAGTATGTATTATGAATAGTGTTTGGCCCCTATGTCTCTTCTCGGGGTCTGTCTGTGCTAGGAGTAGGCCGTACTTGGCTGTTGGTGCGTTTGTTATGAAGGTTTTCATACCCTTAATTATGTACTTATCGCCCTTCTTCACAGCCACAGTATTCAATTGCGTGATATCAGTACCATGCTCAGGCTCCGTGTATGCACCGAAGAACGTATTCTCGCCCTATAAACAGGTGTAGGTATTTCTTTCTCTGTTCCTCAGTGCCGAAGAAGTAGAGCATGTGTGATGTGAATGGGCCTGCCATTATAGCGAGCCCCCCCAGTGTGGGTTCTGCCCTTACCAACTCCTCAGTAACGACTATGTCAGCTAGGTATGTAGTGAATCCACCACCACCGTACTCGGTGGGTATTGATGGAGCCAGTAAGCCAAGTTCGCCGGCCTTTTTATACAGGTCCCAGGGAAATTCTTCCTTCTTTTCATACTCCCTAGCGAGTTCAGGTGAGAAGTTTCTCTGGGCGAATTCCCTGGCAGTTTTTCTTAGTAGTTTCAATTCCTCCGCGTATTGCGGGAACAAATCCAGGATATCAGTCATTAAGGGTTGACTAAGTCCTCACGTACTTAAGCCTAATCAGTAAATATCCTATATATGCCTAGTCATTAATGGTTACTTCAACGATATGTTGCTTAATAACATTGAATTCATCATATTAAATTGAGAGTGTATTTTTTGTTAACTATATCCTAATTCTTTAGTTCTTTATTATTTTTATTTTTATCGATTTTATGTTTTATTTTTATTAAATACCTAAATATGGCTATATATTTATGATAAGGATTAAGCCTAAGGGATGCACTAGACTTAATTCATTGATGTCTATTGAGGAGTTCGTAGAAAAGGCTACGGAGTTTTATGACTATCCTTTAACGTTGACGAACCTCATAAAATGGGGCGCTGATACTTTTCCTGAGCAGGAGGTAGTCTACGCGCCGCCAGACGCGCC
This sequence comes from Vulcanisaeta distributa JCM 11216, assembly GCF_001315985.1. Lineage (GTDB taxonomy): Archaea > Thermoproteota > Thermoprotei > Thermoproteales > Thermocladiaceae > Vulcanisaeta > Vulcanisaeta distributa_E. Next base: position 85,852 of record NZ_BBBI01000003.1, on the reverse strand, counting down.
TAAGCTTAGGTTCACCTTTGCGCAGATCTGGGATAGGGTTAAGAGACTTGCCACGGCGCTTGAGCAACTTGGCGTTAAGCCCGGCGATCCCAAGAAATTAGGTACAAGGTTGGTGTGCTGGAGTGGAATTCGCACAGGTACTTGGAGCTTTACTACGCGGTTCCGGGGCTTGGTGCTGTACTACATACCGTAAATATCAGGTACTCGCCAGAGGACCTTGTGTATACGATTAATCATGCTGGTGACGAAATATTATTTGTTAAAGACGAGTTCGTACCGCTAGTTAGTGCAATAATGCCGAAACTCAAGACGGTTAGGAAGGCCGTAATAATGACAGACAGGCCAGAGCCGCCGCAGGTAAAGCTTCCCGGAATCGAGGTATATAACTATGAGGACTTAATAAAGAGTTCAAGCCCATATGAGTTTGGAGACCTTGACGAAAGGACTGTGGCTACGCTATTCTACACATCAGGAACGACGGGGCCGCCAAAGGGTGTATTCTTTACCCATAGACAGTTGGTTCTTCATGCAATGGCCGTTGCAATATCAACGTCAGCGCCGCCTTACGAACTTAGCGTCAGGGATATAGTGATGCCGTTGGTACCCATGTACCATGTACATGCATGGGGGGGAGGCCCACATGCCATGTTCCTCGCCGGCCAGAAGTACGTATTTACTGGGCGTATGGATTGGGGGGGCTATATATTGAAGACAATAAGTGAGGAGAAGGTCACGTATATATACGGAGTCCCCGTAATATTATACCTACTACTCACTCACCCTGACTCGCCGAAGTATGACCTAAGGGGGGGTCTAAAGTATGGTAATGGTGGTTCGGCAATGCCCGAGGGTCTCTACAAACTGGCAAGGTCCAGGGGGGGTATCATTGTGATTAATGGTTACGGCTTATCAGAGACTGCGCCAGTGATAGCTCAGGCATTGTTTAATGCATCAATGCTAGGCTGGCCCGACGAAAAGAAGGAGAATTACCTAATGAAGGGCCTTAGGCAGATACCACTGGCATTCATAAGGGTCGTTAATGACCAAGGTAAGGATGTTCCGAAGGATGGAAAAACCATCGGTGAGATTGTGGTTAGATCGCCCTGGCTAACACCAGCTTACTTCAAAGATCCTGAGAAGACCAGGGACCTATGGCGCGGCGGTTGGTTGCATACCGGTGATGTGGCTGTCTGGGATAGCGAGGGCCATATTTGGATCATGGATAGGCTTAAGGATGTTATTAAGAGTGGTGGTGAGTGGATTGTAAGCACTAAGCTGGAGGACATCATTAGTACTTATCCTGCTGTTGGTGAGGTTGCTGTTGTTGGTGTTCCGCACCCGAAGTGGGGGGGTGAGAGGCCGGTGGCCATTGTGGTTCCAAAGCCAGGCCAAAGAATCACGGAAGACGAAATCAAAAACCACCTAATGAAATACGTCGAAAAAGGAGAAATACCAAAATGGTGGCTACCAGACAAAATAATAATTAGCGAAAAAGAACTACCAAAGACAAGTACTGCTAAGGCCGATAAGAAGGTGCTCAGGGAGCTTTACAAGAACGTGCTTTCTTCATGAAATATATAGGATATATATTAAATAGTGTTTAAAAATCTAGGCACTATTATACACTCTATATGATAATTGACTTCCACGCGTGCCCATCTATAGACTTATCTACAATCAAGGATAGATTATCATTAATGAATATATCAAGGGCTGTCTTACAGCCAATAGATGCATTACCATTATTTCACGTAGTACCCAATGATTTTTTCAAAAAGTTATCAAAGGAAGATCCTTATTCAGCACTCCTCTGGAGTAAGTTCATAATCAGACTAACCAGTTTATGGTCGCCCAGGATGTATGATAATGTGAAGCTGTGGTATGAGGCGGCTTATCATAACGGCTTCTTTGTACCGCTGGCAAGCATCAATCCATCCCTTGGTTCTAAGTACGTTTATGAAAAACTCAATGAGTTGGAGGGCCTTAATGTTAGGGGGGGTATCGTGGTTTCACCAACACTTCAATTATTTGATCCAATAAACACGAGGGCCTTCAAGGCAATACTTGAGTATGTCGAGAGAAATGATATACTCCTTATAATGCACCTGGATCCCTGCCCATATAACGTAAACGTTTGTTTCGAGAGCCTCATGCCTGATATCCTTAATGAATTACTTGAGAGATATAGTATCAAGATGGTTTTATCAGCCTTGGGCATATCTGATGGAATGGCTTATCCATGGCTTGAGAGAATTGCCCGATTAATGAAGAGATATGACAGGGTTTACCTAGAGACTACGGGCATATCATGCATACTATTCAACACGTTAATGGGACGTGACTTCGTAAAGTCAGTGGGTGCGGAGAGAATTCTATATGGCGGTGGTTATCCATACCTAAGGCTTAGGCAAGTAATTAGGAACTTAAACTGCCTTGAGTTATCTAAATTGCCTAGGCGTGATTTAGAATCAATACTATATGATAACGCAGCTTATCTGCTGAGGGATATGGGTGTTGATATCGAAGAAAATGATGAAATAATAAAATAAAGTTAATTTTTATTATGAGAAACAGCATAGAAGTTACTTCGTACTCATGACGGTGGTGGTACTATACCAAGTGGTTGCGGTATTCCTAGTGAGACCACAATACCGAGTATTAGAAATAGTACGCCATCAATCATTGCCAAAAGCCCTGAGACCCACTGCAATCTGGCGTTCAATTTATAACCAGCTATTGCCGCTGTCAATACCTGTAAAGCTAAGAAGAGAAGCGCCAATGATAGTAATATTTGGTTACCTAACCCAGCCATGACGGTGACGTATAGGAAGTATATACCGGAGTAAAGTAATAGGTGGTTCATGGCAAATAGATTACTCTTACCTACGGTTAAGGCTATGCCGATAGCCCAAAGGATCGCATCAAAGACGGCGGTTGCGGCTGAGGATAATATTGCAGGAAGATTCGTAGGCGAGGTACATGACATTACATCAAACAATACGCCTATTAGTAGCATGATGGCGCCACTAAGGAAGACAATACCCAAGTCCCTGGGTTCATTTTTCTTTCCAATATTCATATTGACACCACCTACTGTTATTAGCATGGCGCCACCAACTATATACACAAGATCTGTTGCCGCCAGAGCCATACTAGAGGCAACGCTCATACGGGTTAATCGGTAATTAATACTAAGTTTAAAGTACTTCTTTTACTTTTTATATTTATATTATCTATATTATCAAAAATTATATATACTATATCAGGTCATAATTAGTTACTTATACTTACAATAAAAATTTAATTGCGCTATATTACAGAAACGTGGTGAGGAAGGTAGCTATTGCAATTGTTGTAATATTGGCTAGGGTAATATATAGTGCCTACTGGTTTTACCTAGCACCCGCTCTGCCAATAATTGGCGTTGAGTTTAGGGTTGGTAAGGCATTACTTGGCTTGGTCCCATTCATATTCATCGTCGGTGCTGCAGCATTTCAAGTACCGGCGGGCATCATCGCAAGCCACCTGGGCAATGCCAGGACCGCAGGTCTTGGCCTACTTACCATGGCGATTACAGGCTTGTTAGTGCCCCCTCAGCATTAACTTCTATGAGGTATTAATCCTCAGGTTAATTGCCGGTGTCGGTGCTGCACTATTCTTCTCGACGGGTGCTGCAATACTATCAACCGCATACCCTGAACGCGTCGGTACACTACTTGGCATTTATAACGCAGCCTTCGGCCTTGGTTCAGGGATAGGCTTAGCGTGGAGCATTACATACGCATTCCTTGGGTGGAAATTATCAACGCTGCTTCTCAGTGTTGTTGGCATTCCTGTGGCATTGATAGTATTCTTTATTCAGGGTGGTTACATGCATAGGCTGCGCATTAGGTTTAGTCGTGATGCAGTAGTGATTGGTATAGCAACGAGCGGCTTTTGGGGGGGTGCGTATTACGCAACCGGCAACTTACTGCCCACTTACGCCGTTAGTAGGGGGGGTTTGCCTCTCTATGTATCCTCATTATTAACGTCAATAATGCTTTTCTCAAGCATATTTGGAGGGCTTTCTGGTCGAGTCATCGATGCCATTAGAAATAGGGTCTTATTAATAGTGGTGTTGACTATAGTGGGTACCGTACCGCTAATCTTCATACCCACGTTAAATATCGCAGCCATAATAATTGCCGGGGGGGTTTAATGGGCTTCACGAATGAGCTGGCATTAACCGCAGCATACGCGTTAGTTGCCAAGCATGAGAACCCAGCCCTATCCCTGGCGACATTGAATGCCCTGAATATGGTCATTGGCATGTGGCTTAGCGTTGTGTTTACGGAAACCATGGTAGTATCATACTCATTGCCCTGGATATTAATGATAGTAGTGTCCCTATCGCTCCTACCACTGCTTAGGCTTGCGAGGGTTACCTAGCCATTTTATAATTATGAATCCTCGACCCAGAGAATGTCCCTCGAATTACCAACGCTCTTATCACTAGGTAAACCACGGCTATCGCGAGGACTACGAAGTATGGCGTTAGCTCGATTATGTTTATGCCAAGCACGGACTCCGTAGCCGTAAATATTGTTATTAAGGCCGCCGCCACAGACACCACCTTATCCAACCACCTAATTGTGTCAACGCCGTAAAGCACGGCCTTTATCCTCATCGTAGCGGCCCTAAGCAGGGCAAAGTTAGCTGATAGGTGGACTATCAAATTGGCGAGCATTGATAGGAAACCAAGGAGTAGGAAAGCATTGAAGGGCCCGAGTAAGTAAGTAATCACTAATGCAATTGCATCAAGGGCCAACGCACTAATCAGCACTGAGATTACTGGGTTACCCTTACTATTAACTAACGATAATAAACCTGGTAGTTGTCCGTCATCGGCCATGGCATATAAAGTCCTTGATGATGCAAGTACGTAAGCCAAGGCGCCAAGCACGCCATCATTAAACATTGCAAAGATTACTATCGGGTCGAGTAACACGCCAAGGAAGTGATGTAGTACTATTACAACAGGTGATAAACCCTTACCGGTGGCCTCATTTAAGAACCTAATAAACTCATGAATGTTCATGTATGATAAGCCAGCGACTGCCGTTGAGTAAATGGCCAATGCGGCCAGGGCACCGCCAGTGATTATGACGGCCTCCACCGCCCGGCTTATCGTCTCCCTAGCTCTCTTAACCTCGCCGCTCAATGGCGCTATCGTGCCGTAGCCCGTGGGAATCGCTATTGCGTAAACTACGGCAACCATCAATGTTGACAACGGTACTGAGCTTGCATAAGCAAAGGGATTGAAGAGAATGCCATGTGGGATCAGAAGTAATGCCATGGATATTAATATGAGGGCTGCCATCTCTAACGAGCCCGCGAAGATAGCGTACCTAGCCGAGATTCTAATACCCAGGTATGCCAGTATGGTCATTGTTGCCAGGGATATTGGTAAACTGATTTGCCAGGGGGGGATCCCCAGTATCCATTGGGCGAGGTATGAGGCACCGATCACGTAGGCGGCGCCGTAGAGAATCGCATAAAATAGGTAATTCCAGCCAATGAAAAAACCCGTGGACTTACCACCGAGGTACTTAGTGGCGTACTTATAATAACCGCCGGCTTCCGTGACCCTCTTACTAAGTCGTGCAACCACGAAGCCGTTGATAAACGCTATTAGTGTCCCAATTATTATAGCTACGGGGCCCGCCAATCCGGCTATGGCCAGGGTTGCAGAGGCATAGGTTAGGTCGCTAAGAAATGGTGATTGCCCACCTAGGCTTGCGAAGAATACGTCCCAGAATCCCAGCACCCTACGCAGGCCGACCTCGCTCACGCTACTACGCAGGTTATTGTTTACATGATTGTTCATATTTATGGCTTTATGATATCATAGAAACGTAGTCTTTAAAAATCTAACTGTTTTTTACTGAAGTATTCACCGTACATGACCGTGGGGGGGAACCTGTATTGTTTATGAGTACTTTTAAAAATTTTCTATTTAGAGTAATTAGAAATTGAAGGACAGGTTTCAGCCAATAATCTCCTAAGCACTGATTGGGAATCACCAGGTCCTCTAACATAGTGATAAATAACATTACCGCAATTAAGGTCCCTACCTTTACCAGCGATTATGTGGATCTCACTTCCTAACCCACAGGGATCATGCACTAGCCTCCTGAAGTACCTCATGTAGGTCTTCGTCAGCCTAATAATCACGTAATCCCACCTACCGCTTACTAATTCATTCATGTCCGGATTGCCGTAAGCCATCCACTTACTTAGCACAGTCTCGTTAGTACTCCCTAAATAAGCATCGTAGGGTATTATCCGCCTCTCACCACTTATAATACCATATCTAGCGGACAATATAAAGACATCAACACAACTTCTGAAGCGTCTGAGAATTCTGAACTCAGGTCCATCATACATATCAAGGGCCGGCCTCATCAAATCACTCAACGCACTCTCATACTCGTCCTCTCTCTCAAGGTCAAAACCAGGTACCAAGCCAAGTCTCTCCTTAACCAACTCAATCCTAACCGACTTCCTCCTACTGCAATTAATAATTACAAGAACCCTCCTGCTCATTAAACGGCACCTGTTGACACGTACTTAAACAATAACCCCATCCTATCAAGTAATCTATAACCGGCTCCGAGTTTAAGTAACTCAATGACGGAGCGAGGCCTCTTAACCAGTGAACTACCGATGACGTTGATGCCCAACCCATGCAGCACTGGGGGGGGATAGGCGGCAGCCGTGGGCCCGCTCAATACGGTGATTGCCCCATCCATCCTCATGGCCAGTAATTGATCAATTGTATTATTTACCATCGCGGAGCCCGTTATAACGAGTATGTCGCAATTCGGTATTATGAGTGGTGCATTGATATCAGGATAACCATCATGCCTCAAGTCACTCCTCCTCTCCAGTTGATAAACACCGCACTTACCCCCCCTGAGTGCCTCTGCAACCGGCGTAATACTACCGACAAAACAAGCCGTGCACGAGGGCTTAACGAACCTCAGAATCTCGCTCTTTAAATCACCCTGAGAAAGCCTGAGCCCATCACGCACAACCAAGTAATGAGATATGGCGTTAATCAGTGCAATCCCCAGGGCCCTAACCAGTGAGTCTAGGTTAATAACGAGTTCAGGGAGCTCCTCAACCCTAGGGACGACGCCGACCTCGCCGGCCCTCAAATCCTCAACCGGAGTGTAGGCAATGCCAAGGAACTCCCCCCCAAGCCCTGTGTTTATAAGCACGTAGGTATAGTTAAGGCAGCTGCATTGGTCAAGGACCTCAACACGGTCATTACCGAGGAGCTTCAGGACCTCCTCAGCAACCTGCCTACTGAAGAATCTCCGCATACTACCTCCCAATCAACTTCGTGAATCTGAGGGCATCATCAAGCATGTGCACGTTATTAAACATCACATATACGGTGGATGACTCAATACCATCAACGATGGCCTTAAGTCTCCCAAGGTCGTCATCGGTGTACTTATATGAGTAATTAACCTCACCCTTACCAATCCCATGAAGCCTAAAGTAGGCCGTGTCGCGGGTAACGAGCACCTCATGCTTAAAGGGATCAACAACGTGCACAATACCCACCTCCTCAAATATCCTCTTCAGTAAATTAACGTTATTATAACTAACGCCCCCCCTAGGTTCCCAACCAATCCTACCATTACTACTTATCGTGCGGAAGAACTCAACAACATCCCTAACACTATCCTCAGTCACCTCCATGGAAGGCGGCGTCTGAAAGACATAAAACACCGGGTTGAGCGGCTTGGTCACGTTAACAAATTCATCCCAAAGCTCGAGATTCTCCCTCGTGGGCCTAAGCAAGCCATAATTACCCAAGTCACCCGTTAACCTAGCCCTCCTTATCCTGCGCCAAGTCGGTGAATCACTGGTATGCGTCAAACCCTGAAACACCTTAACGGCAAACTGAAAATCAGCAGGGGGGGCCTCCCTCCTCAGGCTACTCATTCTCTCCGGTGTTGGCAAGTCATAAAAGGTCTCCTGTAACTCCACAACCTTAAATAATGAGTAATACCTTGATCGCGCCGTGAGAAATCCACAGGTGCCTATCAGGATATTTCTCATTAATTAATAACCCTAATTATGGGCTATATTATGCTTTATCCTGCTATCCCTCAGTAATATGGCTCCCTCTAACGACTTTTATTAGCTATTTCCTAATTAGTTAGGTTTTCGTATTTTGTAGGGTTTAATTACCCTTGAATTATCACTTACATGTTATGGGTTATGTCAGGGTTAAGGGTGTTATAGGTAATACGGATAAGTCAAGGGTTAGGGAGGTTGATTTCCTAGTTGATACCGGCGCGTTTTATACCGTGATAAATCCAAACCTCGCCGAGGACCTGGGTATAAAGCCCATGGCGAGTATAAGGCTTAAGCTGGCTGATGGTCGTGAGATCGCCGCTAGCCTATCGCTGGCTTACATGCGATTCCTTGATAGGGATGGTATATTCCCAGTGATTATTTTAGAGTCCCCCCCGAGCCATTACTTGGGGGGGTCGTAACCTTCGAAGGTCTTGGTCTTCGTGTTGACCCAACCACTGGCCGATTAGAGTATTCGAGACCATACGGATTGGCGGTACTTTAGGTCATCTTTACGCAATAATGGCCATGAGGTTACGTATTTAATTACTTGGAAACTAAATTATTACTTAGAATAGAGTGCCATTAATAGAGGTGCGTCATATCACTATGACGTCCGTAATACACCATGCGGTTCTAACCTCTCTATGTCAGTTCTATCGAAGTCCTTATCGAATGATATCAATTTAAGGCCCATCTTCTTAGCGTAGTAATAATGAAGACCATCGTCAAAGTCCAAGCCTACCTTAAACGCAAGCTCCGCGGCCATAGCCTCCTCATCAACCGGTGAATCGATTATTACGAGCCCACGCCAAGTACTCATCTCAGGCAGGAACTTACTTATTAAGTCAGGCTTACCCAGTATGGCTGATATGGCATATATAGTGAAATGAAGAGCGTAAGCCCTAATGTCTCCTTTCTTAACCCTGTTAAGGAACTCATAGCATTCAGTCCACTTATCCCTTCTGTATATTACCTCCAGGAATATGTTGGCATCAATTAGGTACATGGGCCCTCCTCCTTAAGGCCTCGACGAGGTCCTCACCACTCCATTGATAATCAGACTGAAGGCCAAGGCCCACAATAGCATCAATACTACCATTAGTCTCACCATAAAGCGCGAGTTCCCTGGCTATTAAATCAGCGACGGCTCTTGATAACGAACCTCTCCTAAGCCCATACCTCTGAGCCACGTACCTACGAAATCTCTCAGCCAAATCCCTAGGCAATTCAACCTTAATAACCTCAATATCTCTCTTACCCTTACTCATCGAACAAACACTAAGGAAATGTAAGTACAAAAGTACTTAAGAACTTTTTATTAAGCAACGCCAAGCGTTTAATGATATTAACCATAATTAATAATATTAAAGATTTAGGAAACATCAATAAGAAGTTGATCAACAACCTTAAGTAGTGAATTAAGGTAAATAAGTATCACATGGCTTCTTTGGCAATTCTGATCATCACTATTCCTGGCGAAGTTCATATTGACGAACAACACCTCTCAACGATATAGTTAATTATAACCTCCTGACCGCATTCGCATACGTTGATGGACTTAAGCCTTAACCTAGGTCCCTCCATCGTTGTTGGGTATCCCTCGCCCTCTATGAATGATGTACCTGCTCCGAACACGTATGGTGATACCGTGAGCCTAATCTCGTCCACAAGCCCCCCCTCCTTAATCAATTCCCAATTAAGGTGTCCACCACCCTCCACAAGGACCCTCTTAACGCCCTTCTCCGTGAACAACCTCTCAAGGACGTCTTTAAGGTTAACACGTTCCTTACCCATTACCCATACCTCAACGCCCATGTTCATTAATTGAGTGATCTTACTACGGTCAGCCTGTTCCGTGGTGACTATTATCGTTGGTGCCTCCTTATTCGTGACTACCTTAGCCGTTAGTGGTGTTCTCATTTTCCCATCAATAACGACCCTTATGGGGGGGTTTCTAACAGCCTTAACATACCTAGGCGTTAGTGTTGGATCATCATTAATTACCGTATTAGCCCCCAACCATTATCGCATCGACACTCGCCCTAACCTCATGAAGTCTCTTTAAGTCGAAGGGGGGGCATGAAAGCCTTGAGTAACCGGTCTTACTGGCTATCCTACCGTCCACCGAGGCCGCCGAGACAATAATCACATAAGGTCTCTGCATCAACCACCCTTTGACCTCACCAAGTCAAGGCTTAAAAACATGGTGGGATTACTATTAAGATAAGAGTGCATTAATGATCCCTAATCACCTCCCAAGCTACACCATGTGTACCGCCAGGTTAGTCCTTGTTAAGACTTCCCTCATTACTCACGATATTAAACCCAGTAACCACCCCCCCTCATCAGGCCTTAACCATGTAATACATTTGAGAACCTAAATAATTTCGTAAGGCACCGCAGGCTTAAGCTAGCCTTCATGAACCAACGTAAGGCGTTAAAAATTGACCGATGGCTATGTTCATGGATTAACGTTTATGCGCTTGATGACATAAGAGTTTATTTAAGGCGTCTCTAATCAATCATCCATATTACTATTAGGCCAAGCACTTTATTCGACTTATTCATTAATGATTCCTGGCCTGTACGACCACCCATGTACTCACTCATTCTTAACCTGATAAATGATACAGACTTATTATCACGGCATATTGCAACAAGGTCTATTTCCTTCTTAAATATAAGCTAGGTCTTGTTCCTTAACTATGAATTAATTCTTACTCATTATTAGTAGGTGTTCTGTTGGTGTTCTTTCGTCTTTAAGTCCTGTTGCTGGGTTTTTATCTACCTTGAAGAGCCTCCTTGAGACTATCCTATCCACTAGGGTTACCTCGTGCCTCCAGCCAAGGCTCTCCAGGTGCTCCCTGAGTACCTCATCTATTGGCACCCTGATGTTCCTAATCTTTGTTGGCCCTACGAATATTGCAATGACCCTCCCAACCCTCCCGTGGTTGTTGTCCAGGAAGTGAACCAATGACCTGAAGTACGCGTCGTAGATTTCAAGGAGCCTCTCATGATCAAGCCTCCTAACCTCCTCCCTCACCCTCGCGTACGCCTCACTATTGACCTTAACGCTTGGTGGGTTATTATACGGTATCTCGCGCCTGGCGAGCTCCGTCAATCTATCGCCATAACCAAGCCAAGCCAGTTCAAGCTTGAACGACCTAATGTACTCCTGGGCCTGTAGGTACGGTGGCGAAGTTATTAATACATCAACATCCCTATCAAGCCTCATGTTCAGTGAATCAACCCCCCCAGCCCTAACGATCAACTCAACCTCCCTGGGACCCCCCCTGGACTGGTAATCCCTAATCTTATCGTAGGTCTCCCTGCATACTGCCAATAAAGCTCCCTAAGCCTACTCCACCAATCACCCCCCCTTAGTAACTCCCTAACCCTAGCCTCGGCCTCCCTGGACCTGTACAGCTTGGCTATCTCCAGGTCTGCGTAGCTGAAGTACCTCGTGACCTTGAGCAGTGGTATTGCCACCACGGGCTTCAACTCGCTGGGCACGGCGTAATGCCAGTAACCCCCCCAGGCACGGCTCAGCACCTCGTAGAACTCCCTCGGGTGCCAGTAATTGATGTTACTCCACAGGGGGGGCCTGTAGGGCCTGCTGAACCCCCCCCAATCAATGTCGAAGTCACTAAGCCTTAACTCCCCCCCAGTGTACGTCGATGCCCTAACCAGGACCTCCATGATTGGGTTTAGGTCCCAAAGAACCGCATTCCTACCAGTCAGTGAGGCCTCGATGGCTACCGTGCCATAACCAGCGAATGGGTCGAACAACCAATCACCCTCGCTGGTGTACTTATTAATGACGTACCTAACGACATGCGGTATGAACTTCGCTGGGTACATATAGAGTGCGTGGGTGGCGTAGGTGGTCGACGGAACATCCCTAACCAACTCCCTAAACAAAACCTCAACCCTACCTTGCATTTCTATGGATACTACCGACTCAGACTTTATAATTAACTAACCCAAACGTATGCGCATAATATTTCTTGCGTAGCCACAGGGCATTAAGTAGCTCATTATTCCATACTCAGGATGATTTAGGCATTACCTACTGCATTGCATCAATTCATTTTAGGTGAACTAACCTGGCTTCATCATTGAAAAAAGCTTTAGGAAGGCGAGCCTATACTCGTCATTAACCGGTATGGCAACTAGGTAGCCGGTATAGAGACCATACAGCACCAGGGAACCCCCCCTTGGCGCCAGGAGTACAGCGGGTATCGCGAGCAAGTCCTCCTCACCATCAACCTGTATGAGCACGTGAACACCACTAGCAGCATACCTCATTGCATCTTTCACGGTATTAATTACATCAAAACCCAGCGTTGCCGGCCTATTAACCATATTAATGACCCTGTCAAAACCAGTAACCTCAACATCGCCCATGCCAATTGTCCTCCTGGTCTTCAAATCCATAAAGGCCAGGTTGGGAGTCCTCCAATACTTATTGTGTTCATCGTGACCACATCACCAACTGTTATAAGGAAGGAATTTTCATACTCGCTCCTTACCCTAATAATCGACTCAGGTGCCTCCCTACCAATTGCTATACCAAGTGGCCAAGCCATCATGGACCTAGCCCACTTACTGGCGAGTATATACACAGCAATGGCTTATTAACAAGTCATTAATAAGGAATATCGCGTGCTTGCATACATTGATTACCCCGAGTGGCGACGCTTAATCGAGGATTACACAGCACTGGATGATTTACTGATGAAAAACATGAAACAAGCCCTTTCGCTCATCGTGATGGTCGGTGGTGGTTATGATGAGTCAATTAACAGTACGTTTTTAAGGGCTTGGAATGGTTTAACGGGTAATGAGGCTTTATCGAGGATGTTCATGCACTAGCCGTTCAGTATAGGAGGGGGGGTTGATTAAGGAGGTGGATTTGGCGGGGGGGGCGTTAATTGATTTGCTTAGTAGGAGGAGTTTCTCCCTAGTCGACCTCATAATGATGAACAACTACCTCAAGCTTGTTAATGATATCAACATCCTGGACCTCGGGCTCGCCATTTTTTATGAGAATCCCGAATCAATACTGGCCGGCGTTAGGGAACCCGCTGACCTGGTTCCGAATAAGCTAGTTAGTAGGGAGCTCACGATTGACCTGGAGGCTAGGTGCATGGTTGTTAGGAGGTCGTTCTCTGTCCACCTATCCAGGCAGTATGAGTCTGGCATTTACGTGTTGATTGGTCCAACCCCCCCGGCTTAATACCGTATAGTAAGTTCGCGATGTCCAGGGTTGAGGGTGTTGAGGTTTCGGACCCGGTCTTCTCGGCCATTGTTAGGTTTGGTGTTAGGGCTGTGAGTAGGCTGTTGGTAAGGACCTCATACTCACCTTACCAAAGCCCATGGATGTTAAGACGGACATTGATTACTGCGTTGGTAATGTCCTTGTCTCCTTACCGCAGACCATGGGGGGGCTTAGCGATTACTTGTCCCTAGTTGGTAAGTTAATGGGTATGGGGGGGTATAACGTGCGTAAATCACCATTTACCCGCGTTGATGAACTTATTGAGTATTGCCTATCGAGTCGTGGGCAGGAAGTGAAGTGAAAGTTTTGCTTAACTCTGTTACTCGCTATACACATGACTCTGGAAGTAATTTATTAATCGCAGAGAGAGTAATTAAGTGATGAGTAGCTTCAGAAAACTTTCATTGATGAGGGTTAAGGGTTTAGTCATTGCCGTAGCCGTAATAAACAACGAAAGGCATATTCTAATGAACAATGAGGCGTCTAAAGTGGTTAGGGAAGTGAATAGGTTGCTCGGACTTAGAAGGTGCTCAGTATGTGGCCATTGGGTAAGGCCTGAGGATCTTGGTTACGTGGAGATCGTGGGTAATAAGGTAACTAGGATCGTGTGTCAGGACTGCTTGGGAAGGACTTACTCAGACATTGCCGAGCTAATGAATGAGTGCCTTACCAAGTAAATAAAATTCCTTAAAAGTCCTTATTATTTACCAGGGTCAGTAAGATGCCGTTATTATCGGAGACCTGGCTTGATAGGTATGTTGGGATGAATTACTATGTAACGGATTGTGAGGGCATTGGTGGTAGGATTAAGGAGAGACTTGAGGACTTCATAGTTGAGGAGGTGCTGATTGATGGGCAGGTCGTGCCCACCAGCGTCACTGGCAAGCCATTACCTAGGATCGTTGGTAAGCCGGGACCCTGGGTCTGGATGATTATTGAGAAGAGGGGGTATTGACGCAATAACGCTATCGTTGATAATAAGTAGGAAGCTTGGTGTTGGCTCTCGCGACATAAGCTTTGGTGGACTTAAGGATGCGGTGGCCATCACATCACAGGTGGTCTCTGTACGTGGGATCTCAATTAATGAAGTACCCAGCGACTTCGGCAGAGGCATCAAGGTACTTAGCGTGGTAAGTATGGATAGGGCCTTCACAACCGGTGATATTTGGGGGGGCAACGAATTCACCATAAGGGTTAGGAATATCGACCCATCCAGGAAGGACAACATTAACTGCATGATTAATCAACTGATGGAGAGAGGTTTACCCACATACTATGGTTATCAAAGATTCGGCTTAAAGAGGCCGAACTCCCACGTTATAGGTAAGCACATTATTTTTGGTGAGTTTGAGGATGCCGTCAATGAATTGCTAGCTCATGCATACCCAATGGAACCCCCCCCAAGGATTAGGGAAGTCAGGGAATTCATCGCGAGGACTGGTGATTACTCAAAGGCCCTTGAATTAATGCCCAAGAGCTATAGGTATTACCCTGAAAGAGCTGTACTTAGGCAATTGGCCAGTAACCCCCCCAGGGATTTCGTGAACGCCCTAAGGAAGTTGCCCCCCCGTGAATTATTAAACCTCTACGTTGAGTCCTACCAATCATACCTATTCAACCTAGCCCTGAGTGAGCGGATAGGCAGAGGTTTACCAATAAATAGGGCGCTGCCTGGTGATATTGTTGCCCTGCTTGATGAGCATGGATTACCGACTAAGCACGTAATTCACGTAAATGAGACTATGGTTGATAAGGTCAATGAATTAGTGATAAAGGGACGCGCAATCCCCGTGGGGGGGCACTTAGTAGGTTATAATACCAAGTTCCCACCCGGTATTCAGAGTGATATAGAGCTTAGTGTGCTTAGGAGGGAGGGTGTGGATTTATCGATGTTTATGGTTAAGTCAATACCAAGATTATCAGTCAGGGGGGGTGGTTATAGACCGTTATTTACTAAGCTCATTATCATTGGTATTAACCTGGTTAATTACGAATTGAACATAGTCTTCAGACTACCCCCCCGCGGTAACTACGCCACGGTATTCCTCAGGGAATTAATGAAGAGTAGACACCCCCCCGAGATTGATTTCACGTAATCTTAGTCATATTTATGACTAAGAAATGATATTAAAGGCAAAGTAATGACGTAACTAGATGCAACCAATACTACTGGGAATACCTGGGCTTGAGTATCAGGGGGGGTTCATGGAGTGCGAGACCAACCTCCTACTGTCATTAATGAACTCAATAGAGAGGGGGGCGTCACGGAGAATAGAAAGCCGCAATATCCTGACAAGTCATGGTGGTCCGTACTAATGATGGAGCCAGTGAAGGAAGTGCCGAGTATAGACCCAACGCAGGCACCACTTGTTAAGTTAACCAGGGCATCACTAATAAACATACCAATCACCGACCCAACATATGGCAAATACAGCATTAAGATGAACCAGGAGGTGGATCCAACAACGGAGATAAACAATGTGATAAGCTCAGTAATAGCCGAGGCCCAAACAAAACCCGTAATAGCATCAATCAACGCACTCGATAGATTCCTACATCTAAAGCCACAAATGAAGTGCGAAATCTATAACCAGCTCGATAGGGCATTGAGGAATTTAATCCTGAGAAACGACATAACACACATGATACTGTTCTCGCCATACGGCAATCCACAGGGACCTGAGGAGGGCAATCACTCGGATTACGGTGTTTACATAGCCACAGTAACAAGGCCTAGGCATGAGGATACCGTAAAGATTCACGAAATAGGCTACTTATTCAACCAAGCCGTTGAGGATATAATGGCGAGCCAAGGCCTTTAAACCCTTTGGACTAAATAAGGTACCTGCATTAATTACTAAGATCAACAATTTCATGAACGAACGATTTAACCACTGCAATTAATCGATAAGGGATAAGTCACGAAAAGCTTAAAACTCATGCGGCGCAGCAATTGCTCAGCCCGGTAGCTCAGCCCGGTCGGAGCGCCCTGGGGGGGCGAAAGCCCCCGTGCAAGCCTCGTAAGCGGGAGGTCCCGTCAGCCCAGCCCCGGTTTGGCTGGGGGGGCTGGGTTGGGACAAGGTTCAAATCCCGGCCGGGGGGGCTCCATACTTATTGGAGAGGTTTAGTTTTTGTTTTATTGGATCCGTGGGCTTTAGTTGGGGTTGCATCCTCGAGTCTCCTGCATTTAGTCCTAAGCTTAATACGGCCATTATTATTCACGTGGACGCTCATTTTAATACCAACAACCTCAATCGATGACCTACCCAGGGACCTAACGTTCACATTAGCCAGTGTCACTAAGTTCTTGAGCTTCTCGGCGTCGGGCAAGGTGCTCAAGTCCTCAATTAAAGCCTTGATCGAGGAGTCACTAAGCATTTGCTTGATGGAGTCAACGGCCTTCGAGGACTTAATCACGTACGCGGTTTCATACTTTCCATAACTCTCCCCCCCTGAATCCCAAGCCCTCGAGTCTCTTAATAGTTCCACCCCCCCACAACCCACGCTTCAACACACCCATGTAGAGCCTAACCATCACCTAAACCGTAAACAATAGGAATGCCGTGAAATCATCATTGAATCAATCGCTCCTGATGATTACCTGAGGTCACTACGTAACCAACCCTAGGTCTCTTATGTAATCATGAAGTTTATTTATGATGCCCGTGATTGCATCATTAACTCATTGTGGTCTTACCCAATAAGAGTTCCGTTGTGAATCACGTGGTTTTACCCCCCTCAGTATTCTCATGACCTCCCAGTTTTTCGTGGGCTTTGTCTCTATTAATAATTCCCTAACCTCATCATTACAGGCGAGTAGGGCCTTTACGGTGGTTTCCCGCCTAGTCCTTATTACGTATATGGTTGTGCCGCCCTGGACGACCTTATTCACCACGGCCTCACTATTACCAGGTATTAATAACTCATTATCGAGACACTCAGCACTCACTATCGCCGCGTACACGGTTTTCATGAACTCACTATACAATTGACTTATGATAACCGCACCAATGTGGGTGCACAACCCCCTGCTCTCGCCCCAGGCACTTACCTGACAATCGCAGGTGTATCTGCCGTTCACGAACCTAACCATGTACTGAGGCAGCTTGTCACCCATTGATGGCTCACCCCCCCTGACAACCCACGTATCACCACCCAAGGCCCTAACGCTATTGCTCAGGAATCTTCTGAGTGACCTCCTTACCCAGGACCTTGACTTGCCCGGGTACCTAATCCTTAACTCCTCGATTACTGCCCTGATAACCTGCCTATCTATTCCATACCCACTGCCTTATTCTGAGTAATTAACTAATGACCTTATCGGTTAGTTTTTACCAACCCTCCTCCTAAGCACCTCCCTAACACTGCCTATTGCACTTTCAATACCCGAGGAGTCTATGTCATAACCCTTATCCCTCCACATGCCCCAATGCCCTACTTATTGATTTTTCGACGTAGTCGACCTTATCCATGAGAACCCTCAGTGTGATGCCCCCCCTTGCCCTGCTCGTGCTCATCAGTATTTTCATGATTATGGCCATTGCCGAGTCGTAGGTAGCCCTCAAAGCCTTGATCACGAATTCCCTATTTAGTGGCTTCACGAAGTACACCATGTCCCTATACTCATGGCGTGATAGGGCACTTGCTAGGTCGCCCAGCATTGACGCGTCGGGTAGTAGGTATGTGGAGTTGTCAATCCTTGGGCATAGCATTAGTGTTGCTGTTTCCTTAATCATTGAGTATATGTGGGTCTCATAACCAGGTATATCAAAGGTCCAAAGAACAAGGTCACTATCATCATTCGTAACCACGAAGTACTGCAAATCCCTCCTCAACTTAATGACTAGGGTCTCATGGACATCCTTAACATCATCAACACCCTTATATCTACCCTCAAAGCTCCTCGAGGACTTACCGCGTGTATAGCCAGTGACTATGTACATCAGGGTTAAAATAACCCAGGGGGGGTTTATAAATTTTACTCTAATAAAGAATAGAAACATCAGTGAAAGTATTGGTGAAGCATCTATTTATTATTGGTGTGTTAAAGTTTGGGCAGGCAGAGTGGAGGTAAGAATAATCTCACCTCCACTCTTCAGGTCCAAAAATGTTCAATTACTCAACATCCTGCTCGCCCTCACTCAATTCCTTAATCTCCTCACCACCCTCCCTCTCACTCAGCTCCAGGTATATCAATGCCTCAACCTCGTCCTTATTATTCAAGCCTAGGTTCTCTATTACGGTGGTTGGTAGGCTCGCACCGTACTGCGACTTGTGTATCCTCCTTATGTTTCCCTCATAGGCCATGTACCTATTGTCCTTAAACAACCAAATCCTCACTGGCGCCCCATTCCTGAAGCCAAAGTACTTAACGGTGGTCGGCAACGGTATGTACGCATTAATCACCTTATACTCCCTATCACCAACCCTCCTACTACTCTCATAAATCCTAACCCTAGCCCTAACCCAAACAGCATTACCAAAACCAATATCAAGCACAGTCATACAGTATAGCCAGGAAAGCCGCCTTAAATCCCTGACCATCATGCAGAGGCCGAGACTTGGATATGCAGAGTGGAGGTGAGATTATTCTTACCTCCACTCTGCCTGCCCAACATGTTCAGTCCCTCAAATAGTAATGCCACGGCCATTGATCACTGAATTAGCAATTAATGTTTTTAAGGGTTGCCGTGTTAAATCGTGTTGATGACTGATGAGTGGTTGATTAGGGATGTTAGGGGGGGTGTTTTGGAGAGGGTTGACAGGGTTGGGCTTGGGTTTAGGGCTCAAAATCCCAGGTTGCTCGTTGTTATTTTTTATGACCTGTACTGCCCAGGCTGTGCCCTGCTCGAGGATGAGGCCGGTGATTACCTAGTTGAGTTGTACAGGAGTGGTAAGGCATCGCTCTACTTCGTTGATTACCCGGTGCACAGGGGTGTTGAGAAGCTCCACGCGACCTTCAGGTGTATCTATAGGAGGGACCCAATGGTCTTCCTGGAGGTCCTAAAGAGGCATTACGAGGCTTACCTGAGCGGTAAGTTGAAGGGTGAGGAGGCCGTTGCGGAGGCTGGTGGCGATTGCGTAAATGAGGAGCTTCAGAGGGTTATGGAGCTAAGTCCGTGGCGAAGGAGTTGGGTGCCCCCCCGGGTACACCAACGATGATAGTTGGCAATTTGAGTAGGAATATTGGGCAGGGGATATTTGGTTACCCAGGTATTATGAAATTGGCGAAGATAATTGAGGACTTCTATATCTATTAAAACTCACTTACGGCGGAATTTAGCCATTGGCGTGTACTTCCTCCTAACCTGCAGTAGGGCTATTAGTATTAATGTGTTGCCCAGGGCGTTTATTGCCGTGCCGGTCTCCATGGCGCCAGGTATCAGCGTTAACCACATTATAACTGCAATTATTGATACCAGTACACCAGCCTTACCGACGTTACTCCTAAATTGATTAACAACCATGTAGCACCAATGTAGCTGGCCACCGATAGACCCAACACTGTACTCACGGTTACTAGGAATAACACGGCAGCCGCGGTATCGCTACCATACATATAGAGTAGGTAGGAAAATGCCAGTAATGGCACTGCGATGAACATTAGGTACCTGTAAATCGTTGATAACCTACATACGCCTCTATTAACTATGCAGACTCCATTCCAACCAAACATCTCAATACCAATCCAAAGGGTTGCCACAATCAACTGAAGCGCATCATTAACCAAGTCCGTGAACCCCCCCATAAGAAGTAATGCCTTTAGTATTACGTCAAGTACTAAGCCGTATATGACGGCCGTTAAACCCTCATAAACACCCCTTATGATGCTCATCAACGTTTTAAAAATAATCGATAATTTTAAGCAATATCATTTCAGGCTAAGTATTAGGTAATTGATCAGTTTCATTTTAATTAGCGGAACCACTAACCAGTAGGGTGGTATTATTGTTGATAACGTAAGTATTGTAAACACGATGATCAAGCCCTCGGCCAACCCACCCTTCCAACCAGTCCCCCCCAACTCCCTGGCGAGCCTCACGTAATAGGCACTGAGATTACGGAGTTAATGACAAGGAGAACCGCTAGCCAGGTAAGGTTACCATAAACCAGCGCCAATATTATGTATAGCTTCGACCAGAAGCCCAGGAGTGGTGGCGTTCCTATGAAGGCCAGGGATATCAACCAGGTACTCACTGCATTGTTGCCCTTTGAGAATACGGTGTTAAAGAAGCCCATTTTACCAACAGCATTCATGAACAATTGCAGTAACAAGCCAATAAATGCAAAATCAAGGGTTGCCCCCCCCATCTCCTGGGCGCCCATTATTGCTGCCGCGAAGGCAGCCATTACATAGCCCATGTTGCTATTGAGGAGTAGGCGAGGACTCTCGGACTCTCCCTACTTGTTAATGCGCCTATGTTGCCTAGGAACATCGATATTGTTGCGAAGGCGCCGGCTATGTAGGCTAGGTAGTACGGTGATACCCCATAGAGGCTCATCGTGGTCAGCGTTATCTTCACGGCAACAATGAATGGGGGGGCTATCTTGGCTATTGAGGCTATTATTGCGACGGGTATTGGGTTGCCTGCCGTGAACACGTCGGGCACCCACTCATGCATTGGAGCCGCGCCAACCTCTAGGGATAGGCCGAGGAGTAATAGGGAGAAGCCTATTATGTACGTTATTAATGACGGGCCTGAACTAATTATTATTGCGCCCACGAAGAAGAGTACCGTGGCTATTATCATGTTGACCACGTACTTAACACCAACCTCAATGCTAATGCTTGGGTCACCCATTAGGATCAGTAGGTATGTTGGCGCTGAGACTAGCATCAACGACAGTAGTGTTAGGGCTAGGTTGCTTGTGTATAGGGCCAATACCGTGGCTATTATCATTATTGAAATGAGCATGTAGTCAACGCCTCTTATGGATGATTTTACTCTCATTAACGTGATTAATCCAAGTATGCCAATAACCACGAGGAAAGCCACGTAGACCAGGAGATGAATATCTGGGGGTCATGAGGAGAATTAGCATTGATATTAATGGCACTATCCAGGAATACCTCCTGGCACCCTCACTTAGGAGCAGAGGCGCTGTGCCAACCGTGTTTATTACTGTTGAGGCGAGGAGGATGTATATGTAGGGAATAGTCATCATGCACCACCCCAGGTACTAAATTTAGGTATTACTCTTTGTCTCGACATACTGCTCACCACCAGCCTTAATCTCCTCAACCCTTACCGACCTCCTGATTCTATCCATTGCCATTATCGCTATTATTAACGTCATGAATTCCGTGGATGATGAGAGAATAACGACAATAAGTATTCCAAAGGCAATGACAGGGCTTACAGCGAATAATGGTATTAAGGTTAGGAATATTGCATTGAACATGAGCTCAAGGGATATCAAAACCCTAATCAGGTCATTAGCCTCAATGCGCTGTAGTAGCCTATCATCAGTATTATGGATGCGAACCCGTACAGTATGGCCGCATTCACGACCTCCATACCCCCCCACTCACCTCCAGGTAATACATTATTAATCCAATCATTATCGTCATTAGGAGTGACGCCAATAATGCAATTAGTAATAGGCCGTCCGATGCTGACGTGAAACCCGTTAATGACTGGCCCGTGACTGGCGCCACATTGTATTTCGTGGATACCGAGGCAACCACTATAGCGATTATGAACAGTATCATTGGCACTATCCATGACTTACCCACGCCACCCTTAATCTCGATTTTCCTGTACGTAGCAGCCAGGACTATTGTAATTGTTATTGTGGCGCCAACGAATATTAGGTATATTAATACGAAGCCATAGGCTATACCGAAAAGGCCATACACCGCACCAACCAACCCAGTCGTTATGGCTAGGTATATTGCCGCGTACAGGTTGTCCTTAGTTATGATAATTCCTATTGCCGATAATACGGCGAAAACGCCAAGCGTTATTAATGCACCCTCTAAATACGTACTAATCATATCAAGGAACCCACTACCTCGCTATTTTTAAGCATAACCAATCGATATTCTACAAGTGTTTATTGAGCGACACCAATACGGTAATGCAAATTAAGTGATTTTCGGTGAATGCCATCGTGGGTTTGATCCTACTCTACACAGGTAATGGGAAGGGAAAGACCACGGCAGCCCTAGGTCTCGTGCTTAGGGCCGTTGGTCACGGCTATAAGGTAGTGATTGCCCACTTAATGAAAACCTTGATTTATAGGGGGGGTGAGTACGTGGGTGAGTACTTAGCCATTAAAAGATTTCTGAGTGATTACGTTGATGTTTACTCTCTAGACCCTGACCAACACCTAACGCCTAGGGATGTGTTTAGGATGGCATTGAGTAGGGCTATGGAGATTAGGCCGTTCCTTCTTATCCTTGACGAGATCAATAACGCCGTATCGAGTGGGTACTTAACGACTAAGGAGGTGATTGATGGTATTAAGTCATTACCGCCTGAGGTTAATGTCGTGCTGACGGGTAGAAACGCACCCAGTGAGTTTCTTGAAATCGCTGACTTAATAACAACCATGGAGTCCAGGAAGCATTACTTCGATAGGGGCATAGTCGGTATAAAAGGCCTTGAATGGTAATACTATTTAATGCCCCCCCTTGTTTAGTTATTAGGCGATGCAACATTGAGGTTTAGAGACGATAGGCCAATGCTCGTAGGTGTTGTGCATTTACCGCCATTACCTGGCTCAATTAGGTATGGTGGGCTCGACCTAAGTACAATAATCGACTTTGCCGTTAGGAATTCCAGGACACTCGATGAGGCGGGGGGGTTTGACGCAGTAATTCTAGAAAATTACAATGACTACCCATTCAGAGCCAGGGTTAGGGAGGCGGA
Source organism: Vulcanisaeta distributa JCM 11216 (assembly GCF_001315985.1). Lineage (GTDB taxonomy): Archaea > Thermoproteota > Thermoprotei > Thermoproteales > Thermocladiaceae > Vulcanisaeta > Vulcanisaeta distributa_E. Next base: position 62,560 of record NZ_BBBI01000003.1, on the reverse strand, counting down.
GACCATAGCATCCATGGCGATAATAGCAGGGAGGTCATTAGGTCGGTGAACATACCCGTCGGCATCAACCTACTAAGGAATTCAGGCCCCCCCGAGCCGCGGCAATAGCGGCTGTTACCGGCGCATCCTTCATCAGGTCAAACGCTTACTGCGAAGCCATAGTGAGTGCCGAGGGGTTGATAGAGCCCGTGGCCAGGGAGGTCCTCGAGGTAATGACGAGACTCAACACTAAGATCACCGTGCTCGCAGACATATTCGTCAAGCACGCAAGCCCACTGCACAGGATGACTATCGAGGACGTGGCCAAGGACTGCGTTGAGAGAGCCCTGGCAGACGCACTGGTGGTCACAGGCCCAAGGACAGGGGGGGAACCACCAGACCCACTACTACTTAGGCGGGTCATCAAGGCCGTAAACACGAAGGTACTCGTGGGGGGGAGCGGCATAAACCCAAACAACATAGGCGATTACAGGGAGGCCCACGGTTTCATAGTAGGCACATACCTAAAGGACGAGGAGGGACAAATAGACCCCCCCACGAAGGCCAGAAACATGGTAAACGCAGTAAAGGCGTTGGCAAAACCATGAATAAAATGCCACAGCCCAGGGAGTAGGTATTACCTGTCGAGGCTTGGATATGCAGAGTGGAGGTGAGAATAATCTTACCTCCACTCTGCCTGCCCAACCATCAATTTCCCAATAATCATCCAGGCCCTAGACCGATCTTACAGACGATTCATGACCACGCACTTAATCTTAACCTGCTAATGCTAATTATGGGTATCTATGGCACTTCCTGCTAACTTAATCAGGTAGGTGGCGTATTAATTTTCATCTGATTTGTCCTTAAAGCCTTGATATTTGGATGAAGCTGCGGCGTTCTACATTAATGAACGGGTCCTCAGACGTGGTACTCTCTATTTTAAATAAGATCTGAACTAAACATAGCTCTTAGCTCCCTTCGCACCCACTGCATTTTCAAGCATCTTCTTAGCCGTATAATACCTCTTACAGTCTGGGCATAGGTACAGCCACTCTGGGTCGCCCTTAATGCCCAGCCTAACCTTCGTAGTCATTATATGCCTCCTGGTATCAAAGGGCTTGCCGCACATCTTACATGTAATGACCTCATCGTAAACAAGATCAACACTATCACTCACTGGAAACTCCCTAGCTTTACTAATTGTTATGGCTTTCTCAGGACATGACCTTACGCAGTAACCACAGCCAATGCACTTAGGTTATCAAACCTAAGCACTATCTTATTACCATCCCTACCTCGCTTACTCGCTGGCAGGTACTCAATTACTTGAGAACGGTACATTAGTACTGCACATCACTAGGGTGGCGGGTCCAGACACCTACGGTGGATTCATAGTGCTTGTACAGGTACTTTACCCAAACGGCACTATAGCCTATGAATGGAACTCAACGTACCTAGGCCGCATACCCCCCCAGTACGACATAGTGAATAAGTATGACCTGCCAGGGCATTTAGTGCACTCCGACGCTTCGCCCTCGTGGTACCACTGGGCCAGTCAGCCATTGTTAAGTTATACGCACCAATAACCTTTAGCCCAGGCACCTACATAGTCAGGGTCTACGATGTCGATGGGCAATATGAGACTTACGGCATTAAGTTCCAAGTATACGTAATAGTCAATGGATAAATCTATTTACTTTTACCAATCTCATTAAAATCTATTGCTTTTACCTTCTATTCTGACTCTCCTACCCAACTCCCATTACATTCTTAAGTTCATCAATTAACGGCCTTATGTACTTAACCCTCCTCTTAACCTCATCAATTCTAATCCTTACTTCGTGAAATCCATTTACGTGTAAAAAGTAAGCCTCGGCCCAGGCCCTCTCTGCTATATCGCCTAATTTTGAGGCAGCATCATCAAGTAAACTTACACTCCATCTGCCTTGCTTAATGCCTCCCTGGCTTCGTCAAGGTTTTTGGCAATTGCCAATGCCTTTATCGCCTCCTCAACCGCCTTATACAGCTTCTCGCTACTTTGAACAACATCACCCCCCCTATCAATAAAGTTAAGGCCCTCATTAAACGCCACCAAAGCCAACTCAGCATGAGCCTAGCAGTGTCTAATGGGTCTAACTCGAGTTTTGACGCTAGGATATCGATTACGTAGTCTATGTCAAGGCCCCCCCTCCTCCTAAGTGCCTCAATTAATGATTGAGGTATGCTCATACTACATGGCGTAATTCATAAAATATTATTATAAATCTTCTCAATACCTACCCAGGGCTTAAGCCGTAGGCCCTCATTAGGTCAATGAGCTTAACAGCCTCACGCTTAAGCTGCCTTATCCAAGCCGTAACCTCACCATTCCACTCCTCAGTGGTGTATATGAAGAACTCAATCCTAGGTTCGATGAAGTCCTTAAGCAATAACCTCCTCTCCAGCTGATCCATGCTCCTCACATCGTCACTAATAATCACTAGGTCAATGTCGCTCATGTCCGTGTAATCACCCCCCCTAGCCCTGGAACCAACCACGTAAACCTCGGAAATACTAATCCTAGACCTCGCCCTAATCACGAACTCCCAGGCCCTCCTGAGCAGTATGACTTGACTCTCTATTGCAGATTTTGCCTTACCCATTCAACCACCTCCCTAGCCATCTCAAGAACACTCCTGGCCTTACCCTTCGTATATACCTCGTATGGTAACCCATTGGCTGCGTCGGGGGGGTATCTGGAGGTCGTGTAATGCGTGGTTAACTCCCTAAGGTGGTCCATTATTCGCGATACATCAATGCGAAGCTCATCCCTGATTATATAGCCAAGCTCCACTAGGTCATGACCCTTAACCACCTTGCCCCTCGAAATAAGCAAAGCCTTGAGCGCCTTCTCAACAGCCTGTTGAGACCAGAATGCGCAGGCGTAATAGTCTCCGGAGTTGAGGGAGTTCTCCGCCGTGCGTAAGTCCCTAAGTGCCTGGGCAAGCCATTTTTGGTGTTCCATTAATCATTAAATAGTGGATGCAGGGCTTAAAATACCATTCCATGCAGTATTTATAATGGCTCGCGGATATTCCATAACTAGCTACAATAATGGCAAGCACCGGCTTCACATCTTGGGCATGTTCCTATAGATGGTTTTGCTCTATATGTATCCTGCCTCGAATAGTGCTATGAACATTATGAACCAGAGCAGCGTGCTTATTAATGTTGGGTCTGGGTTTATTATGGCTATGGCCACGAGAACCCCGAAGTAAATGTACGGCCTATTCCTCGACAGCATGTCCGGCGTTATTAAGCCGGCCTGGGTTAATAGGGCGATTATCACGGGTGTTTCGAAGAGGAAACCCGCAAAGAATAGTGTCGCTATGAACGTGTCTAGGAAACCACTCGTGGTTAGTAAATGCACGAAGCCGAACAGGCAACTCCAGAATAGGCTTATCCTTAGGAAGGCTGGAAATACGAAGTAATAACCAATGAACATACCCAAATAAAATAGTATTGAGGCAATCCACACGTATTTCCTAACGGCCCTAAGCTCATGAGGGTATAGGGCTGGCTTAACGTATTGGTAAATCTCATATATAAACACGGGTATTGTGACAAGGAGGGCGATAACTATGCTAAGCTCAACACTGAATACGAATGGTCCTAGAACCGTCGTCGAAATTATGCCTATGGGCTGGGTGGAATTACCAATAACCACATATCCACTGGTGCAGGAAACAGACCTCGCCAGTGCCAGGACCACATTACGTATGTAATGTTGATAAATATATGCTCTATTATTAGGTTGTACTCCATGGTGAAGAATCCAATGAAGACCTTTGCAATGTTATGACCGCTAACGTCAGGCGTTAGTAGCTAAAGCACCGCGAAGACGATGGCGAAGACTATCAGGGCTTCCTAAGTTAACCCCCCCAAGCTCACGAATATGCTCCCAAAGAGGCAATTCCCTATCATAAGGAGGCCTATCCTCGCTGCTCATTATTAATTAATGAAATGTTGTGTTGTGGGTAATTTCACATAAGTGATAAATGATGTAACCAAATCATTGACTCTCAGTAATTCCTTTTTCAAAAAGGATAAAGTTTTGTATTTAATGTACGTGTTTGTTTAGTATGTCTGTGAGTGTTAGGTTTAGGGTTTGGGTTGAGGTTGGTGGTAGGCATGTAATTGGCCCTGGTGGTTATGATATTCTCAAGGCTATCGATGAGGTTGGTTCGATTAGTGGTGCTGCCCGTAAACTTGGCATGTCATACCGCTTTGTCTGGAATTACATTGATAGGATGGAGAAGACCCTGGGCATTAAACTAGTCGATGCAAGGAAGGGAGGCAGGGGGGGTAGGGGGGGAGGGCAAAACTAACACCGGAAGCCCAAGCACTACTAAAGTACTACGAGGAGATAATCGAGGAAATGAACCAAATAGCAAACAAATGGTCACAGGAACTAACTCGGAGGTTTAAGGATTTGGCTTATGATGATTAATTTCCATTACTAGATAATTTCCTTATTTGTTGCTTTGTCTTTCCTTGGGTTTCTACGTCCAGTGCCCTGGCTATCTTGGGCAGTGTCTCGGGCTTCCAGGCGAGTAAGACTAGAAGGAATAAGAAGATGAATAGTCCTGTCTGCTTATCGAGGATTAAGTAAACGCTTATTTTAAGAGTTACCGATTAACTTATTGCTCAGTTTTCAATTAATCTCCTTAATCAAATTCTCCTCGTTCTTACCTCTCGTGCCAATGCCAAGCCTCTCCGCAATCTCGAGAACCTTAGGATCAACACTGGGCTTCTCAGCAGCAGAACTCCATGAACATTATGAACCCTTAACTATGCCTCTATGGACAATCAATAGTAAGGCTATGGTAATTAATGTTAGTGATAATAGAATGATTAATGAATAATGAATTAATTCAAAGACGTTAACATCGAAGAGGCTCATCACGATCATAGCCATGGGGGGAAACGCTGGAGATGGGCATCGTACAAACACCCAACCCACACGCTGAACCCACAAACGCTGCCGTACCCGTAGACGCCGCAATACCCACTGTACTGCCTATTGCACTACCTAATCTATTAACTATGCGTTTTGCGACGATTCTCAATTGCAGATAAGAAACACTAGTTATTAACCACGTGCTCAATACTAAGTTGATAATGCCTACTATCATGAGCATTAAATTAAATGAGTTTGTGAATGGCGTTGTGTAAAGCATTATGTAATTAGGACCAACGATCCTGATAACCCCCCCCGCATTGATTAGGTATGAAATTAAGGCTGGTATTAACAATAATAGGTATAATTGAAGTAGCCTTTTACGGATAAAGATATCTAAAATGCCGTGAGATTCATAAACCCTAACCACATCACTCAGGATGACCCTGGCGAGTGGCGTCGCATATCTATAAATTAGTAGGGCACCTAATATTAACAGGGGGGGTACCAGGTAAACCATGGTGTCGATGTACTCATTGATTATAGCACGTATGTTGAAAATGCCGAAGTAACCTAATCGAGCACCAACTGGGATTGCCATTAATGGTAGGATCACCGTGAATACAATAAAAACATACATAATGAGTAATGCGATGCCTTCATTACTCATAATTCGCCATTTGAACGAATGGTTTTTTAATTTAAAGTAATTCAACACGTATATTTTAAATGATGCGAATGAACCTGTAATTCATAACTTCATTATATGTAAATCGATGTATCATTTAACTATTTGTCTAGTAAATTCAAAATAACAAAGAAACCTCATTTAAATACATGGTCATTTATTGACCCGTAGTATGCCAATAACAATCCCATCAATAGGGGGGGAGAAATTCCCTGAGCTAAATGTAATGACGACCCACGGACCAATGAAGCTACCGGATGCCTTCAAGGGTAAGTGGTTCGTACTCTTTAGCCACCCAGGCGACTTCACGCCAGTATGTACCACGGAGTTCGTGAGCTTTGCTAAGCACTATGACGACTTTAAGAAGCTAAATACGGAATTAATAGGCTTAAGCGTTGATACTGACATTAGCCACATTGAGTGGGTTCAGTGGATTGAGAAGGCCCTTGGCGTTAAGATACCATTTCCAATAATCGCCGATCCGCTGGGCAATGTATCAAAGGTCTTGGGAGGACTACATGCAGAGTCGGGTACAACTACTGTTAGAATAGTCTTCATAGTTGATGACAAGGCAACAATAAGGACAATACTATACTACCCACTGGAACTTGGTAGGAATATACCCGAGATACTGAGAATTGTTAGGTCGCTACAGTTAATTGATAAGTATGGAGTTGTCATGCCGGCGAATTGGCCGTACAATGAAATAATTGGTGAGAATGTACTGAACCCACCGCCACATCATGTTGAGGAGGCTCCCAAGAGACTTCAGCAGTATAAGGCTATGCCTGGTGGTTGACGTATAGGGAGTTGCCTAAGGAGGAGGTTGAGGAGACCAAGAGGATTATTAAGATTAGGATTGAGTGATGATGGAGCCTTTATAAATCGCCTAAAAACATTTTAAGGTAATTATTTCTAGCTTATCTTGAACCTGCATGAAATTCAAGGGAGAGACCTTGTTTGGAAATGGCATTGTTAGTGGTGAGTTGGTGGTTTATCGAGAACCACTTTCCTTCCTCGGCGATGTTGACGGCAGGAATGGCGTCATAAGGCCTATTAACGCAAGCATTGCGGGTAAGGTTTTGGCAATACCTAGTTCGAGGGGTTCGACCGTGGGTCCCTACGTTATGTACCAACTGAGTAAGTATGGTAAGGCTCCACTGGTGATACTCAGTGTTAAGGCTGATACGATGCTTATAATTGGGGCTGTCATGGCGCAGATACCAATAATGACTAACCTACCCAGGGATATACTGAACCTTAGTGGTGGCGCCATTGCCAGGGTTGACCTGGATAGGGGTGAGGTCTATGTCAATGAGTCCTGAGGCGAGGCTGGCATTATTACTGCTTGAGGAGCTTGAGTTGAGGAATGGTAGGGCCAAGCTTAAGTACCTGAAGGTTTATAGGATGATGACCTACTGGCTCGGCCCCCGGCTATGCCAAGGCAATGCTTGATAGGCTCGTCTCAAGCGGCTACATAGTAATTAAGGGTGATAGGGCTGAGCTAATACGTAGATTTAAGACAAATAAGAACCACTCACAAATATATAGGGAGGCCAGGGAAATCATTATTAATGTCTATCTCTCGACACAGCGTCCACCAAACAAATGAAGTAATTCAGAGACCTTCTCATTAAATGCGCCGAGAGCCCTTGCTTCATTAATTGCCTTATCTATATTGAATGAGGAATTAATTAGTAATCCACCGAGAACCCAAACCACGGAGTCGAGGTTAAGCGGCGGTATGCCACTGAGTCTGCCAATCTCATTCCACACATGCTGAATCTCCGCCCTACGCCTAGTCATTAACTCCCTAGCCAGGTCAGCCGCATTGTCGGGGGGGCTTACCGTAACCGTAATCAACCCACTACATATTGTTATTACAGTAACCCTATAATCAACGGGTATTGGTATTTCCATTGGAACCAAAACCTCAAGCCCACAGGCCCTACCCACGTAATACGCCATCTTAACGGCAAACACTATTGTCTTCTCATCACCGCGCGTTTTTGTTATATTCGAAAGTAATCTCCACAGCGATGATAAGTCATTAAGATATCTACTAAGGCTTAACTTGGCTATTTGCGGGCAAACATTCCTAATCCTCCTCACCCTAGAATCCCTGTAACGAACTAAGTACCTACTACTCATCACGTAATTAATGAAGTCTTCACATAAATTAACGGGTTTATTCCCAATGAAGTAATTGGCGAAGTAATTCCAGTGATCCTCACCCTTACCAGCCAATTGATAACTAACTAGGGCATTAAGTATAGTTAACCTTAGTGCCACCTCCACATCATGTCCAAATCCACGGCATAATCTAGCCACAGTCAAGTATTGAGGGTCCCTCTCCTCGAATCCCCCCCTGACCCAATTGATGCCGAGCCCACGCAATAAACTCGCTATTCTCTCCTTAACGCTATTCATCATAAACCCCGCATTAACCTGCGAATTAAGTAAAGTCTCCAAATGGTTATTAACGCAATGACTTGACCCCCCAATCAAGGTAAAGGAGGGGGGGCTTGCCCACGGTGATTAACACGTAGGTGAAGGGATAAATAATCACCGGCGCGCCTATTGTGAATAGGTAAATGTAGTGGGTGATTACGTAGGAGATGCCATATACAACACCTGCAGAATCGAGAACCTGTGATGGCTTTATTATGTACGCTACGTACGTAATCACCCAGGCAAGGAATATTAATGATGAAACCCTCCACATATAGATGTAGAATGGTACATAACCAACATGTATGACCTCGCCAGATTCATAAATCACGTAGTAATACCTCGGCTCTAGGGCAAAGGCCTGGCCAAGACTTGTTAACCCCCCCATTATGAATAGTAGAAACGTAACAATTACACCAAGTATGAAGCCCCCCCTCCTAATCCTCATGTTAACGTCCCTAGACTGGTCAATGGTATTACCGCACATTACCAACACCCTAGTTGGGGGGGATTATTAAAGAATCACGCACCCTAAATCAACCTATACAAACCGGTTGCTAACGTGTAGTACAGGGTTAATCCTATGAGGGACCACAGCACTACTGATATTATTATCATAAATGTACTCCTTAATTCCTGATTCTTTATCACACTTGCAAGTAATGTCTCCAGGAATTGACCGCCGTCAAGCGGATACGCTGGAAAGGCATTGAGTAACGCCAGGGTTAGGTTCAATGTATATATCCAAAACATTAGGTTGTAGAAGGACCTACTCTCAACAACGATACCCCACGGACTTATATACAAGGCCGAATACCCAAGCAGAGACATTGACAAATTACCCGTACTTAAGACCTCATTGAACATGGCGCCATTGGCCGGGTTAAGTATGGTTAACGTGACACTACTTGAGTTTGTTGAGCTCAGTATCGAAATTAGTGAGTAAATACTGGCCACGGGTTGGTTGTTCACGGCCGTTATTATATAACCATTCCTAAGGGCTATATCCGTGGAATTAACCACATAAACAACCGTGGTGCCCAGGAGGTCCTGCGTTAGTTTAGGCTCATCATTGCTAGCTCTACGATAGCCACCGCCACATAGGCGAGTACTACGTTCATGAACACACCACTCGAGTAAACCGCGAGTCTAATTAGGATGCTCCTATTCCTTAATTCCTCCTCGTCGATTTCAACGAATCCACCAAAGGCAAGGAAAAGGAGGGCAAAGGCTCCTCCTGACTTTATCCTTATTCCGTACCTAGATGATACGGCTCCATGTGCAAGTTCGTGCAGTAGTATTCCAATGCCTATGGCGACTATTATGTAAATAAACGTGTAAAGAGACACGGTAACGCCAGGTATTAATGGCGCCAGTGGGGTGAAGCCGCTCCTCACAGTCTCTATTGGGCTTAGTCTATGCATCATGGCTATGACCATTAGAATTAAGTTCCTAAACATTAGGTAGAGCATTGATGGTAAGCCCCCCCACGCGTTTATGCCCATGATTGTCAGTGGTATTGGTACAATTATAAACATGGAAATGGAGAAGAAGCCTACAGTCAGTGCTATGACTAACCAACTAGGTAACCTACGCAGTAGGTTACCGAGCGGTGCAATCACCTCCTTAACCAACTCCTCATCCCTAAGCATTATGAATACCCCGTAGTAAACCTTCACGGGCACATTGATACCGAGACTCCTAAGCAGGTATATTATCCCAACAATTACGAACCAGGCGGCAATGACTATTAACAGGCCTAGGTATTGCATGGCATCACCTAAACCTCAGTACAGAACCTGTACCAGCATCATGGGCATTCCTGCAATTACTTACCAATTCCCTCCTGAGCCTAGGACCGGTACCATGTAGTGGGTAAACCCCCGCCTAGGTTCCTAATAATGTCCCTCAATAATGCGCCTTGGTATTCACTTATTGATGTGGCCCCCAAACCACCCACGAAGTACCTAACGCCCAATTCCCCGAAGAACTTCGTTATTTCATCATCATCAATGAGCCATAGGTTTAACCCGCAACCACTCACCAGTAGCTTATGGTTGGGGAAATAAATGAGTAACTCGCCAACCCTTTTATTACCGACCCTAATAAGCTCTACGGGTCCTAGAGCGAGCTTAATTCTTTCCTTACCATCAACCTCAAGAGCGTCAAGGCCTAACTCATAAAGCTTACTTCTGAGTTCAAAGCCGTGCATTGTGTTGTCAACGGGTATGGCTACTGTGGATACTCCATTGATGGCATCAATACCACCCCCCCAGTGATGATTAACTGGTGTCGTTATGACCAGTAACTTAGGCTTAATGCTAATGCCCAACGCCTTACTATTACTAATTAACTTACTAGTGCTTGAGCATGTATCAATCATTAACTCATTATTGACCAGTAAGGATATGGAGTTATCCCCCCCATTCACATTGGGCGCCTTCACCTCATTATCACAAATCACATTTATCACTAATTCATTACTAGCATTCATTTCCGCTAGGGCAATAGCTAATGCGGGAAATAAATCTTTCCTCGCACATCACCCAGCATTTGGTAAGTTTTAAATGGGCATTAGAGTTAAGGAAACCCGAGATGTACCCACAACAACAGGGCGGTACCTGGAATAAGGTATTTAGGTATGTATGGCCTATAGCGTTCGTACTAGTCTTCGCCATAGTCGGTGCCTGGGGGGGTAACATTGCGCATGAAACGTCTATAACCTGGATAATAGTAATTGCTTATTTAGCCATATTCTTTGGAATAGCCATAGCCATAGGCATTAGGAGCACTAGGGTTAGGTTTAGGGAGATTGAGGAGTACATGAAGATGACGAAGTCCGGCGCCGTGGAGAAGTTAACCCGTGATGACTTCATGAAGGCGATGGAGAAGGATCCCGAGTACATTCAGGAAACGAATAGGTTCGTTAAGTCCCAGATGAAAAACATGGTGATACTCATGGTCGTCCTAATAGGCTTACTCCTACTCTATACGTATGTACTTTCCGGGCCATTCATAGCACTGGCTAAGTACATATCAGATACGGTGGACATTGGTTACTACTTAAAGCCCTGGTTCACACCAACGGTTCAGGAGGCGAACCTATTTTACGCATACTTCATTGACTACCTCATATACTTCGGAGTCTTCTTCATTCTCATGTACGTGATTTTCAGGATAATGAGGATGCCCTTTATGTCAATGAACGTTCAAATCACAGACTACCCATACACAGTGACTAAGGAATTAATAATCTTCAGAGATGCTATGCTCATTGATGGTATGTACCTACTCAAGTCGCCAATACAAGTCAAGCAGATAGTGATTAATGAGAAGAGGAGATTCATCGAATTCCAACTCTCAAAACCACTGTCTGGACTACCATACACAAAGATAAGGATTTACCATAAGTCACCAAGGGACCTGTGGGATAAGGCAATGAAGGCCCTATTTAAGATTGAGGAGGGTACTATTCAGTAATTTTAAGTAAAATTGAAAGTTTGATGACAATGCTTAATTCAGCCAAATAGACTTGCAAGGCCCGCCGCGATCTCCTCCTCACTCGGACCCTCCTTCTTCTCCTCGGCTTTCTTCTCCTCCGCCTTAGTCTCAGCCTTCTGCTCACCACCAGCCGCAGCACCACCTGCCTGGGCTGCAGCCGCAGGGGGGGCAGCGGCCACAGGCATTGCGACGGCCGTCTTTATGGCCTCGTCAATGTTAACCTCCTTAAGAGCAGCCACCAAGGCCTTAACCCTAACCTCATCAACCTGTATCCCAGCTGCCTGCAAGACCTTGACTACATTCTCCTCATTAATGGGTTGTTTGCCGTAGTGCAACAGTAATGCTGCATATACGTACTCCATACCTCCTCGACATGTCAATTGAAAACCGCTTTAAAAACATTACTTAATTCAATAAGTCATAGATGCCGAAGAAGATAGTCATAGTAACGGCCGATTGGGATTACTTCAAGGACCAATTAAGCACGTTATGCTCACAATTTATTAAGGCAGGTATTGATTGTGAGACCATGAATTACGAAGACCAAGAGGCTCTGCGGTTAATCATTAAGTATGGGATTGATAATGGGGGGGTAGTGAGGATACCGCAGATATACGTGATTAATAATGGCGATGTGAAGAGGATTACCTATGAAATTACGGGTGATTTAAGACTTGTAATTAAAGACCTTGATAATTACCTAAAATGAGTAAGGATGAAATATGGCCGGGGTAACCCACGACCTTCATCGGCCCGCTCGTCGGGTCTCTGTGTGGTAATTAAGCAGTATTAACATTGATTTAATAATCTTTCGCCGCATTATAGACCCTGGAACCTGGGTTGCCTCCTCTCCTTAAACGCCCTAATACCTTCCTGGAAGTCCTGGCTATATCGCAGTAGTGCAAAGGTCTTCCTCTCAATGTCGAAACCAACCTCCATTGGCGAGTCCTGGATCAGCTAATGACCTCCTTCAACGCCTTAATCGCAAGCGGTGACAGTGACATCAAGTCCCTGGCAATCTCCATAACCCTATCATGAACCTTAGCCTGATCAACAACCTCATGGACTAAGCCAAGCTGCAACGCCTCCTCAGCCTTAATCCTCCTGCCAAGGAGCAGGTAATACCTTGCGCGCAGAGCACCGAGCGCCTTAACAATCCTTGTTAATCCACCACTTGCAGGTGTCATGCTAAGCCTTATCTCGGGAAGCCCTATTTCCACGTCTGGCGTGCCTATCCTGATGTCGCAGGCGAGGGCTAATTCTGTGCCTGCTCCAAGTACGTAGCCCCTGAGGAGGGCTATCGTAGGCTTGCTGAGGTTCTCCACGGCCTCTATTGTCCTGCCCCAATCAATTAATTCGCTGGGTGTGGTGTTTAGGAATTCCGTAACATCACCGCCCGCGCTAAATGCCTTATCACCACTGCCTTCGAAAATCACGACCCTCACGTTGCCGTCCTGCTCCAACTCATTTATTATCCTGCCCAGGTCCCTCCTCATCTCAAGCGTTATTAGGTTCAGTGGCGGCTTATTTATTATGACCTCGGCAACGCCGTTGTTAACCCTTACTAACCAACCGCCATTGGAGTACGTCTTCTCCACAAACATCTTGTTAAGAGGTGCTGATTTTAAATGAGTACCGGGATTAAAATGTTTGAGTAAGCCCTTATTAATCAGTTATTAAGTGAGGCAATGTCGATATGCATGGTTATGCGGGTAGGATACTTTGGATTAATTTGAGCCGTAATGAGGTGAGGGCTGAGGGCATTAATGAAAATGTGGCTAGGCTATTCATAGGAGGCAGGGGGGGATTAGGGTTAAAGATAATCTTTGATTTGAACTTGAACCTTAACGGTGTTGATCCATACGGTCCTGAGAATCCGTTGATAATAGCCACGGGGGGGCCTCTAGGTGGTACGAGAATGCCATTGGCTACCAGGCCGCTGCCATATTTAAATCACCGCTTACGAATAGGTGGAGTTACTCAACTGTTGGTGGGACGCTCGGTGCGTACATGAAGTATGCCGGTGTTGATGCCGTAGTAATTACCGGTGTAAGTCCAAGGCTGTTCATTTGGTGATTAGTGATGGTAAGGTTGAGTTTAGAGATGCGAGGGAGTTATGGGGCATGGACACGGTGGAGACCGAGCATGCCATTAAAAGGGAGTTTAGGGATTCGGCGGTCTTAACGATTGGGCCTGCCGGTGAGAATAAGGTGCCATATGCGTGCATTGGCCATGAGGAGTGGAGGCAGTTTGGGCGTACTGGGGGGGCTGGGGGGGCTGTCATGGGTAGTAAGGGCGTGAAGGCCATAACCTTCATACCCGTTAGCAAGGCCGTGGATGTGGCCGATGATAAGGCCTACCAGGACTTGGTTAGGAACCTAGGTAGGCAAGCCGTCACGAACCCAGGCATGATACCGTATAGGCAGGGCGGCACTGTAAGGCTTATAGACGTTGGCAATGGCATGGGGGGGTTCTTCCCATCAATTTACTGGACCAGGGTTGTCATGCCCAATTGGGAGGACATATCGTGGGAGAAGGTGCTAAAGCCAAAGTACTTCATTAAGCATGGCGCCTGCCTATACTGCCCAGTGGCTTGTCATAAAGTCGTTAGATCAAGCAATGGCGAGTACGACCTTGAGTATGAGACAACAATGGCCCTTGGAGGCCTAACGGGTATTCACGACCCACAGAGGCTCATCGACCTTGCTGAGCTCGCCGATAGGCTTGGTTTCGACACGATAAGTCTCGGAAACACGATAGCGTTCCTAATATACCTAGGTGAGAGAGGTATTGTTAAGGGCGCGCCAAGGTGGGGGGGTGATTATGAGGGTATTAGGCGCCTAATAATTGACACTGCCTATAGGCGCGGGCTTGGTGAGTTAGCCGCATTGGGCACTAAGGCCATTGCCGAGAAGTTAGGCGTACAAGACTTGGCTATTCATGTTAAGGGCCTTGAGCCGGCTGCCTATGACCCAAGGACGCTTAAGGGCATGATACTCAACAACGCTATTTCCGAGAGGGGGCGCTGATCACCTATGGTCTAGTGCTTATGCCGTTGATATTGCTGGTCAGGCGGGTGGTAGGTTCGCCACCGGTGAGGAGAAGGTTAGGGCTGTAATGGATATTGAGGAGAGGAATGCCTTGTACGACTCAATGCTCCTTTGTAAGTTCGGTAGGGCGGTATATACGTGGGATGTCATTAGGGATGTCTTGAATGCGGTGACGGGCTTTAACTACACGGTTGATGAGTTGAGGGAGGCTGCCCAGAGGATTATCGTGCTTCATAGGTACATGAATGGTACCACTATTGAGCAGGATAGGTTACCACCGAGGTGGTTGAGGGAGCCTGTTGAGTATGAGGGCAGGCAGTACGTGGTTACTGAGGAGGAGTGGTCGTTCATGGTCAGGAAGTATTATGAACTTAGGGGGGGTTATGACGAGGTTGGTAGGCCTAGGCAGGATACACTCGTCAGGCTAAAGATACTGTCTCAATCCTAGGTCCTCACAGCCCTTATTAGTAGGAATATCCCTAGGTAAGTCCTGTAAGATATGGTGTAGCCGACTAAATCCTCAATTAACCTCCTCAGCCATGAAATACCCCCCCAATGCCTCTAACCGTAATCCTCATTGTGGCGTAATCCCAAACCTCCCTAGGCGCCACAATAGATACCAACAATGGCAATGCAAACACTAGGTAAAACAGTAGGACGGCATAGGTTAGCGAATTATCGGGTCTCCAGAACTCGAGGACTATGAATGAACCACCCCTCCTGAGGACCTACGTACCTCAAGTAGGGCAAGTGGCTTGTTACTGAATTGCCTCAGTGCGAACGACGTGTACACGGTGCACATCGACCCTTGCCTAATCGGCAGGTATTCACTAACGCCAACAACCCTATCAACCAACTCAGAGTGTAGATTACTCATTGACTTGAGACCACTAATTGCTGGGTCGAGTAATATTATTGGCCTATGCTTAAGGCCGTTATTTATTACGAACCTGGTCATTGAGCCGTCACCAGCACCAAGGTCAAGTAAGTAACCACTGCAATCACGTATTGAGTGCAGTACCTCCTGAAAGGCCCAATACCTAAGTTTCCTTAGTTGGAAGAGTGTGATAACCGTATTTACCAGCTCATAATTTGAGTATGCAAAGACCTTATTCATCACGTCCTTAAAGAATTGGGATAAGCTCACATGATCACCTTAACAACCTCAACGAACCAGTGACCTTATTAATTAAATCCTCAGGCCCAGGCCCAATCGCAAGTACGGTGATTGTACCCGGAGGTAACTCCGTGAGGCCGGCATCCTCCACGAGGAATGTCGGCAGGCCCAGCTTCTCCGCCCTTTCCTTAAGCCTGAGCAATTCATCTAGTGAGTTAGCAATCAAAACAATCTTCTTTTGCCCAGAGGACTCCCAAGCCCTAAACCACTCAAGCCAATCCCTCTTACCATCCTCAAGAACCCTAAGCACAGCCCCCCCAACAGCACCATGAGCCACCTGGCAGCCGTCTTACCACAGGACATCCCGAGGTCAGTCCTAACCACAATAACTTGCTTATACACTGGCGGTCACCTCAGCGAGCTCCAATCACTGAGTATTTTCCTCGCCGCGTTATAACCAGGCACCCCAGTCACCTGTCCACCAGGCCACGTACCCGCACCACCCAGGTAAAGACCCCCTTATCGGCGTTGAGTAGCCCCCCCAGCCGGGTACGGGCCTATTACTAAACATGTAATCCTCCGTCATCGGCAAGTGATTAAGGTTGCCGCCGGCCAATCTGAACGTGGACTCGTAATCACTCGGCGTTATTAATTCAAAGGCCTTTATACTAGACCAATCAATACTTACATAGTCACTAAGCTCATCCTTAGTTGGCAGACCCGTGACTATTAAGTAATTGCCATGAACCACCGTCTCGCCAAAGGGTAGTTGCAGTATTGAATCCCTGTAATTATTCAACTCGCCCTTCAACTTAATTGGCCCATTACTAACAATGACCAGCCTAGACGTACCACCTGGAGGTATATTCCTCAATCTATCAATCACCGATTCATCGAAGTACTCCTCACCAACCAGGTTAATCAATGTGTTTACTGGGCTCGCCGTAGAAAGCACGACCCTCGCCTCAATAATCCTCCCATCATCTGTCAACACCCCCCCCTGACCCTCCCACCCTCAACGATTATTCTCCTAACACCCAGGCCAAGCACTACCTTGGCACCGGCCCTCAGGGCGGCATTGTATAGTTCACGGGCAAAGACCTGCATACCAACCTCACCATCCTTGGCGGGGGGGAACCACCAATCGGTGTCGGGGTTGTAGTAACCAACCATGAAGGCTGGCTGGTCTAGGTAAGGCTCGAATATGAACATACCCCAAAATTCCCTGGGCAGGTATTGGCTAAGGAACTCCCAACTCCTCAACCTAAGGAACTCGCCCAGCGCTGGGTCATTGAGTAACTCATCCCTACTCGGCGGGTCTAACCTATATATGTACTTACGTAATGCCCTATGGAAACCCACGATCTTACCCCCCCACATAGCCCTTAGGTCATCGCCAAGGCCCCCCCACCTATTGAACTCGCGAACCCTATCCTCAAAACCCCCCCTCCACCACCTAACTAATTCACCGTCCTTCACGTAAACCGCTATAGGCTCCGGCTTGTACTGATCAATATTTACCCCCCCCAATTCACCCATTAAGTCGCTGGGTATTAGGCCAAGTACGTAGGCCCCCTATGGGCACCTCAACGCCACCAACAACGTGATAACCAGCCAAGCCCCCCCCAGGCCAAGTTACGTGATCTAGAACGAGTACATCGAGCCCGGCCCTGGCCAGGACTATACTCGCCACCAATCCATTATGCCCTGCGCCGATTATGACAGCATCAACCACAAAGTATGTGGGAACCCGTGACTTTTAATAACTTAGCTTAAGGAATTTCCTGTATTGCTCTGCGTAGGTCCTTAATGACTCAGGTACCTTTATTGCCAACGCCGCCGCGCCCAGGACACCTACGTCATCACCAAACCTAGTAAACTCAATACGTGCTGGTTTAACAGCTAAGTACCTCTTTAGGTATTTTTCAATTCCCCCCCTTCTAAATAAATCCATGTTATTAAGGGCCATTGAACCCCCCCCAGCACTATTAATTCTGGGTCGTAAGCATTCATTACACTGGCCAAGCCAGCCGCGTGCACCTTCATTAGGTAATTATCAATGAAATCCCTGGCTAGTTCATCCCCCCCCTCATAATAAGCCTGAAATACCTCCTCAGTACTTACATACTCACCTTTAACAAGCCTTTCATACAACCTTGACCCATACGACCTTCCCCCCCTAATAAACTCCTTAATGACCCTCGGTATGTTAGCCCCCCCCGAACCAAGGGCCTCCCAATGCCCATAACCGCCACAACCGCATTGTATCTCTGAGTTCACGTCAATTACCACGTGGCCGATCTCGTGGGCATTGCCATCCTTACCAACGAGTAGGTGGCCATCAACAATAACGCCAGCGCCAATGCCGGTGCTAAGGGTTATGTAGACGAGGTTACTAATGCCCTTACCAATACCGAATAGGTACTCGCCCCCCCACACGGCCGCCATCGCATCGTTGCCTAGGACCACGGGTACCCTGAACTCCTTAATTATTGGCTCCACGAGTTTAAACCTCTTAATTGGTGCATTTGGCGCCCAGGGCACAATACCCTCCCTTAAGTCTAACGGGCCTATGGAGCCAATACCTATACCATCAATGCCACCCCCCCACCCCGTTAAATCCCTTATTGATTTAATGATTACGTTAGCCACAGTATTCTCATCACCACTTGTTGGCTGTCTCGTCTTCACCTTATTGATAACTTGGCCATCCTCGTTCACAAGCCCAACCCTTATGTATGTCGCGCCAACATCAACACCCACATACACCATATCAGGTCTTCAATGATGCATGCACTTTTAAGTTATTAATTGGGCATAATTGATGGATTTATAAAGGGATTTAAGTATGGCTTTATTGCATATTATGGTTAAGTTGGTCGTAAAGCCCATAGCTGATGTATTGAGTGAGGATGAGATTAGGAGGAAGACTGATGAGTACGTGAGTGAGATGTTGAGGAATGCCCAGGTCATTGGTGATGACTTATTCCTCGTGGATAAGGCCACGGGTAAGGCCACACCGTCCTTCTTCAGTAACGATTGCTTTGTTAAGTCATTGATAAAGCTTAGGTTTGGCACAATAACGAATATGGAGGGCATAAGGAGCTTGGCCAGGGGGGGTAGGGCTATCCACGACCTTTACCAAGAGTGGTTTAAGTTCGCTAATCCCAGGGTTCACGTGGAGATCGAAAGTGGTATAGAGACTGTGGATACCTCGGGTAGGGCGGACATTGTATATATGAGGGAGTTTGACGGAGAGGAGGTTTGGGGGGGGCTTATTGAGTTGAAGAGTTCGTGGAATCTCAATGAAGATAGGGAGAGGAGGTACCTTAAGCAGGTGATTTCATACGTATTAATGCTTGAGGAAACCGGCATAACCATTAGGGAAGCATACCTAGTTACTATGAGGGACGTTAAGTCATTACCCATAAATAGGTTGAGAAGAGAGTACCAAAATGTCATAATGGAACTCAAGGCTATCGAGAATTACCAAGGCTGGCCTATGGAGCCACCGGATCCTCTTCTTTGCGTTAGATGTGAATTAAAGCCAATTTGTAATACCTACGCAATTTACAGGGGGGGTAACAAATCCATGATGAGTATAAGCAGTGCCGATGATTGATAATACTTATTAATAAATCATGCATACAAAGCCAGTGT
Source organism: Vulcanisaeta distributa JCM 11216 (assembly GCF_001315985.1). GTDB lineage: Archaea > Thermoproteota > Thermoprotei > Thermoproteales > Thermocladiaceae > Vulcanisaeta > Vulcanisaeta distributa_E. Next base: position 43,172 of record NZ_BBBI01000003.1, on the reverse strand, counting down.
CATTTATAACAAAGATACTGGTTGGTTACGATGGTTCGAAAGCCGGTGATAAGGCCCTGGATTACGCAATAAACATTGCCAAGAGCTTTAATGCGAAGCTTTATATAATTCATGTAATTGAGGAAGGCAAGATTACGATAGCCCCCCCGACTCATCAATGTACCCGGCCCTAATTGACTCCATGGAAAAACAGGGCAGGGACTTGCTGAGTAGGGCTGTTGAACGTGCTAGAAACCTCGGTGTCAACGTGGAAGGTCTCCTTGAAGTCGGCACCGACGCGGCTGAAACCATAATAAATGTTGCAAATAACCTAAACGTCGACTTAATAATAGTTGGTTCTAGGGGGGGTTAAGGGGGGGATTGACCCGCTTTCTCCTGGGCTCAGTGAGTGAGAAGGTTGTTAGGTATGCTAATAGGCCCGTTCTTGTTGTTCATTAAATGAGGTTAGACTTAAAACACGGATTGTTTTAATCATTATTGATATTCATAGTATGGCCGAAATAATTAATGCAAGTAATCCAGGTAATATTGGTAGCGGAGTAAGCGGCCTAGTCCCTAGTTGGGTTTGGACAGCCATCATCGTGCTTGTGGCCGCCGTGGCCATCTACTTCGTGCTTGATTACACATTTGATAAGTTGGTTAGGGCCTTCGTGAAACTTTCGAGGAAGGGTGATGTTGAGAACGCGAAGTTCATCTTCAGGATGATGCTAATAGTGACAATACTATCAGCAATAGCCTATGTTTATCAGCAGTACCTGATCGTTGGCACCTTACTTGTTGTTTTCGCTGTAATACTGATACTAGGCACTAGGCCAATAATTGAGGAGTACTTCACGGGTAAAATAACCAGGCTCATTAAGGATTACTCACTGGATGTTGGGGATCACGTGGAGGTCATGGGGATTAAGGGCTACATAATCAAGCAATCATCGATAGGTCTAATAATTAGGAGTTCACGTAATGAGTTGATATACGTGCCATACACATTAATACTTAAGAACGTTATTAGGAAAGTACCGCCCACAGAAGGCATTGAAATTAGAATACCGTTTAAGGTACCTAAGAATGAGTTGCTCATTGAGGATTTACGCAAGGATCTCACGGACTACATGGAGGAGTTGGGTATTGAAGATCCGCATGTCGACGTCGCGGCGATTGAGGACAGGTTTGTGGAGTTAATGGCGAGGGGGGGTACATATAAGGATTTGAGGACAATAGATGATGTTAAGTACTCCATACTTAATAAGACCTTTGAATTATCAATGGAGCTTAGGAGAAGATATAATGTTAGGAGTAATGAGTAATTAACCGCCAAGGTCACCTATTAATTTATTGATACTTTCTGAGGGGGCCTACAACTACTAATTCATCATTTCCCTCCACAATATAATCACCACTTGGCTTGGTGACGCCGCTCGACGTTACTACATACGGTATTGCAACGCCATAATTATCAATTATCTCATTAATGGATTTACCTATTAATTGCGAGCCTGCATTAATCCTAATTACCGCGAATGTTATATTTATTGATGGATCGTTAAATACGGACTTAGCTATGTTATTTATTATGAGGGTCTCTATGTTTCTTGATATTAGGTCTTCAACAATCACGGTATTTACATTCAATTCCCTAAACAAATCCACGTTATCCCTATTATTAACCCTGGCGATTATCAATGGAACCCCCTTACCCCTGGCTATACTGCATGCCTTATAATTCAATTCATCATTATCAGACAAAGCCAGAAATAACTCAGCCTTGTCAATACCAACCTCATTAAGCACATCCTCACTACTCGGATCACCCCCCCTATAAACAAGCGCCGACGATTTAAGCATCTTGAAAGCCCTTGAGCATGCATCATCGTTTGAGTCGACGATCACCACGTCATATCTATCCATGAGCTTTAGCCACATTAACACTCACATTATTTGCTCCAACTATTATGGCAAGCTTCAATATTAACCACCAACTACGTAACTTAAAGCAGGAACTATTTAAATTCATTATTACCTTGTCATAAACCGTGATCCCAAGAGAGTGGGTGGAGCTTGTTAAGGATGGGTTGAAATACTCATATGCACCATACAGCGGAGTTAGGGTAAGTGCGCTGGCGATAACGCCTGACGGTAAGGTGTATAGAGGGGGTTAATGTGGAGAATTCGTCCCTTGGGCTCACGGTTTGTGCGGAGAGGGTCGCCATATTTAATGCCGTATCCAACGGCGAGAGGAAAATAAAGACGATAGTACTGACCTCAAACCTAGATAAGCCAATATACCCCCCCTGCGGAGCTTGTCTCCAGGTAATGAGTGAGTTTGGCGTCGAGGAGGTGATTATCGTTCACGGAGATAAAGTAATTAGACATAACATAGGTGAGTTGTTCCCAAGGCCATTCACAGACTGGAGAAAGCAGGATAGTTGAATATGCTGAGTATCACGGGCCTTCAAAACCACAGACTGGGCATTTGTATGGGTTTCCCGTCCTCCTACAGTGCTCGCACCTCCAAATCTCTGCTTTGCCACAGTTTGGGCATAGGAAGTGGGTTGCCCTCTCGTATGGCTTAATTGGCTTACCGCATGAACTACACACCGGCACGGTTGGTCCATGGAGTACCGGCTTGGCCTCTCAACCCTGGGTAGCGACATTGAGTATCCGTGGGGGGGTAATCACTAATTTAAGCATTTCTATAACGTTATTAATGCGTGAGTAATCCTTAATAAATCGGGCACCTATGGTAACGAGATGGACATTAACAAGGTAATAAATGACGCGATACTCGTATTAGTGATTATACTGGCCGCGGTATTGACATACTTTTTACTTGCTAGAGTCGTCGTACCACCATCAAAACTACATAGTGGAGAAACAATAATTACGTACCCCCCCATTGGTACATCTGGTATCATCGTGTGGCCTCCATACTTTCAATTACTCAATGCATCCACAGTAAGCAGCATCTATAATACCTTCAAGAATTACAGCTTAGTTTATGGACCAGATACAGCACCAATCAAGGTATTGATATTCTATAACCCTATCTTACCTCCAGCCACTAACTTCTCGATTGTTAATACTAATTACATGATCAATACTTCAGAGAAGGGGCTTGTTCAGTATGAGATAGTATTCAACATAGGTTCTTTCAACTATTCGGGCCAGCCCTCACCACTTGTACTAGCTGAGGAGAATGTAGCTTCCGTGGCTTACTGCTATATTACAACTCAACTAATAGATATAATGCATTATTATTTCTAAGTGAGATTGGTTCATTCGTAGGCAGTAATATAACTAAAGTAGCAAACCTCACTAGCATATCCGCAATACAGGAGATACTTAATAACCTGGGCATTAACTTGAACGCCACAGAATGTGTGAGTGAATATGGACATTACGTTTCCAATAGTATGTATCAGATGGTGATACCCTCTATCATTAATGATTATTACGTACAACCGGTCTTGGCACCGACGCCACTCACGTATGAGGTACCCATTAACCTGCCAAACTTACCAACGCTCTTCATAATCGGTTATAACTCGGTGACCGGAGCCTATGACGATACAAGCAATAACATTCAGCTACCAATACTTATACAGAACTTAATGACCCAGAAATTCATATATCAAAATCTAAGTGGTTAACCAGTCATTACTCTTATTAAGTTCTTCAATGCCGTTATTTCGAAATACTCAACATTTGCCGCAATATAGAGCAACACAATCGATATTAGATAATATATTATCAATGCTATAACCTCGCTCCTACCAATGCGTCCCTCGCCACGTAATGAGTTAATGAGGTTTCTCGTGAATGTTAATGATCCTGCCGTGGAGAATGCGTAGGCCAGGAGTTCTATAATACCATGAGGAAGGAACATTGTTACGAGGAGAGCTATTATAAGGACGATTATAGAATTCACGGCATATGCAATATAAATACCTAATACGAAGCCCGTCGTTGCCAATGCAAATACGAAGAAGAATGGGCCGATTACGGGAATTGCCATTAATGTGTCTATCGCCAGGTTATGTAGAAAAATGTAACTTGGTCCTAATTTTACGGTGCTCTCTAGCTGATTTTGTAATGATGCAACCATTGATTGGCTAATGAATAATGGCCCTAGATAAAAACCCACCAACGATACTATCACTAGGATCAGCAATTCAACTGCATATATTAGAATAACCCTCTTAATACTTACAGTCATATTTCTCACTAAAGCGCTGCTTTGATGTGAGGAGGGGGGGTTGGTAATCAGCGTTCAAATCCTTCGTCACCGCTCGGTGCATCCCTCCTGTCTTCATTGCGTTTAAAGCCACTATGAAGTACTTAAGCCTTACTTACCAAGTCAACGCCTACCTAATGACTCAAGGAGCCTATTAATCACTATCCTCCTGACGAACTCCTCGCGTTCATCCTCATCAAGCTTGAGCCTGACGAACCTCGCGTTCTCGACAATCCTGGGTAGTAATACATTGTCTATGGCATTCACCATTCTTTGGTACTCCCTGACCCTAGCCAGTAACGTATAGAATAGGCTCTCTAGGTTCATCATTTCCGAGATTGCCCTGAAGTTGTTATAAATACCGTACAAGGCGCTATCAAGTTCCGGCGGTATTGCGAATATGCCATAGTTAGGACTCGAAACGCCCCCCCTAAACTCAAGCCCCCCCTGAACTTAAGCCCCCCCTCCATTATTATGTCCGTAAACTCCACATCAACTGATGGTCTTACAACCTCGCTTAACTTTCCGTAATCCTCAATGCTCATCTTTGAAATGGCGGCCTTAAGCGCTAGTGATGCCTTCTCTAGCTCATCATAAACACTCTTTCTTGCGCTCTCGAGCTTGGGTATTATCGCCCTAATCCTCTGTATGGTTGCATTCCTCGCGTCCTCAACCGTCTTCTTAATACTCCTATAAAGCCTCTCCTGATTTCTAAGTCTCAATAGGGTTAACCTTGATGGTATTGGTCTCTCAAAGGCCACGTAGTTAGGGTACGTTTTATATTTTTAAACATTATTACATAAGCATAAGGTCCAATGAATGAGTAGGGTAAGCCAAACCGAGGCTTGGAGGAGGGTTAGGAATGTCCTGGAAATGAGTGATTTGGTACTTGAGGTTATTGATTCCAGGGATCCCGTGGAGACGAGGAACAAGAGGGTTGAGGAGTTGCTGGGTAAGTTGGGTAAGCCGTTAATAATAGTGATTAACAAGGCTGACCTAGTGCCTATTGACGTGCTTAAGGAGTGGAAGGAATACATCGGGCGGGAGTACCCCCCCACGGTGTTCATAAGCGCCAAGAATAGGCTTGGAACTAGGAAGCTTATCGTCAGTATTAAGCAACATGCGCCCAGGCTTCCCGTCAGGGTCTCCGTGGTTGGTTATCCGAACGTGGGTAAGTCAACAATAATTAATTACCTAAAGGGTAGGCATGTTGCCGAGACAAGCCCAGTGCCTGGTTGGACCATCGGCGAGCAGATAGTCAAGGCCAAGCAGTGGCTCATAGTCATAGACACGCCCGGTGTTATACCGCCTGAGGAGGTTAAGGATGAGGCATTGCTCATTATTAAGGGCGCCATAGACCCCCCCTCCAAACTTGAGGATCCTGTTTTACCGGCGGTAAAGTTAATAATGAGGATTAAGTCGTTCAACCCCCCCAAGGCATTTATGGATAGATATGGTGTTGATGCGGAGGACCCAATGGAACTCCTGGAACTAGTCGGTAGAAGGAGGGGGTTGCTCCTGAAGGGTGGTAAGGTGAATACTAGGGAGCTGCCATTGCCGTGATTAGGGATTGGATACTCGGTAAATTAACTTACTACTACAGGCCTGGGGGGGTGATTGGCAATGCCTAGGAGGCTCGTGCCAATGGTGATTAAGCCGTCCGTTAGGCCCCCCCTTAAGTATTACGACATTGTTGGTGATTTAATGATTAATTTCCTAGCGAATAGGAGAACCGCCATTATTAGACAGATCGGTGATTCCGCTGTTTTAATGACCAGGGTTAGGCATGAGGATGGGAGTAAATTACCAATTATTATTAATAGTAAGGATGAGTTGATCAGGTACGTCAGGGCTGGCGGTATTGACTTCATGGCCTCCGTGGGTACTGCATTATCAAGGGGGGGCATTGACATGGCTATAATCGATGTTAAGGGTGGTAGAAAGGTTTGGATGATTGATAGGGGGGGATTGGAACTCATGGACTTAATAGTCAGCGTAGTACGGGTTACCTTCGAATACGTTGGTTTGGTGAATAATGCAGTAATATTCGATGGAATGAATGGGTTCAAGGTTATTGCCCCCCCGCTATCCAAGGAAGTTGATAATGAGGAGATGAGGTCCTTCGTTAACTTAATAAATGAGGTTGTGAATAGGAGTATGAAGTCCTTTGATTTATTCCAGGCTTACGGCAATGATATCATTATTGGCGGCAACACAATGCTTAAGGTAAGGATGTATAGGGTACCTCTTTCCCTGCATTGGTCAACTAAGCTATCGGCAATACCACTCGCTAGGGTTTATGACTTCCTGACCCTTTATGCCGACCCATCAAGCGTAATTAGGCGCTTAGAAACTAATAGGAAGTTGCTTGAACCGTTATTTGCGAGAAATCCCATTGACTCATTGATTGATAATGTAAATAGGTGGGTTAACAATGATTATACGTTAGTTTATTATATTAAGGGTGCTGTTAGAAATAGAATTAAGCATGGCGTTTCAGACGCTGAATTAGGAATTGATAGAGAAAACCTTAAAACAGAGTGATAACCCTATAGGCGATAAACAATGAGAAAGGTCATAATGGTATTCATAGTCATTGGCATAATAATACTCATAATGTCTAATATAAGGGTTGCATTACCAATAACTAATGCAGCAGTGTCTAATTTTAATGATGTTGTCAACGTAACACCTGGACTGAAGTTAATCATTAGTGATACTAACGGTTCATTAACGTTGATACCCATTAAGGGTTATTCATCATTTATAGACACAGTCGATTACTTATCGCCGATATTCGTCTTCATAGGTATAATAATTTCAATAGTCCTGTTACTGATTAAGAGAAATTACAGTATCGATGTTTCAGACCCACTGTTCTTCGGAATAATCCTAATGCTCATAGTGGCCCTCATATTCTCGCTACCCATACCAACCCAGATTTCCCTAGGTGAGAACTCAATAAATCAATCAATAATTGTTGGTGTTAACGCCTATGTGGGATTCTCTTCAATAACCTACCTAATAAGTACAGTACTACTCATGATGAGCACTTGGTTATACCGAGAGAAGACAACCGTGGGAGACATGTACACGGATATTGACCAATTAATGAGTCTAACCATTATGCTTAAGAGTGAGGAAGAAACAGAGCAGTCTGAGGATAATGAGGAAAACCAGCAATAAGGGCGTAATCTGTTTCTTCTGCCTAAGGAGGGTTAGGGAATACCGTATCGTTGACTATGAAGCTAAGGAACTCAGCATGACCTTCAAGGTCTACGCATGCCCCCCCGAATGCTATGTAAAAATTACATCACGCAAGGAAAAACAGGTTTAACAGGGGATAGTGGGCTGGATAAATAATAATTCATTAACGTCATAGATGGCTCCAGGAGACCCTAAACGTCCTAACACTATCAATTATACCATCAAATCCGTTAATGAAGGAGTTAACCTGGTAAATACTAACTATGGGTATGCCATCCAGTAATTCCATGGATGCCCTATGCCAAGTAATAACCACAGGCACAAGCAACGCCTCACCCAATTAACGCCAATCCTACTCATCAAAACCTCAGGTTCCCTGGCAACCAACCCAACCTTCTCCAAGTGCTATCCACTATCTGCCGTATCGATGACGAGACCCTCCTCCAACGCTTAGCCTCTATCAGCAATACCCAGGGCCTCCTATAGGCTATTACATCGAACTCAACCCTAGAACCAGCCACGGGAACCCTAAGCCTACTAACAACCCTAAACCCCCCCCACTCCTCAAACACGAGCCTAATCAAGGCCTCAAACTCATCCCAGGCAGGTACGTCGATACCGACTCAAGATCAACATAAACACCCTTATCCACGAAGTACTTAATTAACCTATGGGGGGGCGGCATGACCGACTTATAGCCATCACCAACCCTAACTAAAACCCCATCATTAATCAGCGAGCCTATGAACTCATCGACCATGGAATCACCAAGCCCCGACACCGACTTAAGAGACTCACGCGTGAAAACCCCATCCCTAGAGACGATTATCAACGCCTTAACAAGCCTCTCCCTTAAACTCATCCTCAATAAATGCATTTTAACACCCACTTATAGTGTTTTGCGGATGATGAAACTTCAGCGGCGGATGAACACCAATGAATGATGGGTCAGGGACTGATCAACCATACGTTATGACTATAGTCTTCAACTCAGTAACATCCTCCACACTAAATCCAACTCCCTCACGACCGAATCCAGACTCCTTTACGCCACCAAAGGGGAATAGGCCGAGTCCATGCCTTGGGAAGTCGTTTATCGTGACCTCACCAACCTCAAGAGACCTTGCCACCCTCCATAGTGTGCCCACGTCACGCCCAAACACGGCGGCGTCGAGCCCGTAAATGACCTCGTTGGCCACCTCAATGGCCTCATCAACGGACTTAACTCTTATGATGGGTATTACTGGCCCGAAGGTCTCCTCGAGCGCGAGCCTTGACTTCCTGTTTACGTTATCAACCACGGTAGGTTCATGATAAGTGAGCCAGTACTTGCCGCCGTGAATTAACTTGCCTCCCTTCATTAATGCATCATCAATCATTGAATGAACTCTCTCAACGGCATTGGTATCTATTAATGGGCCAACCCTAACCTTTGGATCACGTGGGTCGCCAACAACCCACTCACTTACCTCCTTAGTTATGTAGTTGATTAGCTCGTCAGCAATATCATCCATGGCGATGACCCTACTGATTGCGTCACAACGCTGACCAGAGAGCCTAAGTGAACCCGTGACTATCTTTTTAGCGGCGTCCCTTAAATCCGCATCCTCAAGGACAATGGCGGGCGCCTTACCACCAAGCTCAAGCTGCAGCTTCTTTAGGCCAGCCATCCTCACGACCCTAAGCCCCGTCTCTGTACTGCCCGTTAGCGTGATTGCCCTGACCAGTGGGTGCGTTACCATGGCATCGCCAACCGTTGCTCCAGGTCCTGTAACCATTGCGAAGTAATTACCGAGCCCCCCCGCGTATTCGATGGCCTTGGCTATTAACACGCCAGTTATTGGCGTGTAACTCGATGGCTTAAATATCACGGGGGTTGCCTGCCAGGAGGGCTGTGGCTATCTTTACAATTGATGTGAATAATGGATAATTAAATGGGGGCTATTGCCGCGACCACGCCTATGGGCTCCCTAACAACCACCGCGTACTTATTCTCCGTACCTGCCCCCCCGTACTCGCCTGGAATGCCTACGTTTAATAACCTGCCCAAGTCCTGGTGAATCATCCTGAGCCTGGTTATTGTTGAGTTAACCTCGCCCTCAGCCTCATTGATGGGCTTCCCGCCTTCAATGATTAGTACATCCCTAAACAGCTGTTTGTATTCCTCGATAAAGTCTGCCACCTTTATCAGCATATCGGCGCGCTTATGCGCCGGTATTGCCTTGAGCGACTGCCATGAGTAGTGAAGTCTCTCTATGGCTGAATTAACGTGCTCAGCGCCTAATTTGTTTACCTGGGCTATCACCTCGCCATTTATTGGCGACTTAACCGGCATGTAACTCCCGAAGTCAATCCATGAACCAGTAATAAAGGCTCGGAAGACGCCGAACTTGGTCATTGTGTCGTGGAATTCCCTGGGAAAATCTGGCAATGTTACGGGGCCGAGTATGTTTATGGTTATTGCCTGCATTAATCACGCTCTTAATGGCCTTAAAATAAGTCTTCTGGGTACTACTTCATTTAGCGGGTTTAATGATTAGAAATACTTAAACTGGAGAATAGCTATTCCTAATTAATGAATGCGCAGGAGTTAATGACGGGTAGCGTATTCTCCATAGACCCTAATCGGGAATTAGCCATTGCCGTACAGTTAATGGTCGATCACGGGTTTAGGCACTTACCGATTATTGAGGGTGGTTCCGTGAGGTCCGTATTGACGGCGTTGGGGGGGATAATCAATGGGATTGTTAATAATGGTATTAATGCCCTAAGGGAACCCGTGGTTAAGTACGGTAGTGGTAAATTCCTTACTGTGTCGCACAATGATGATGCTGTGACCGTGATTAGGAAAATGCTTGATGTTGGTGTTGACCACGCACTCGTGCTTAAAGGAAGTGAATTAGTCGGTATTGTCACTGAGCGTGATGTGATCAACAAAATGCCTGAACAATCATTCATGAGGTATAGGGTTCATGAGGTTGCTAATAGGAATCCTGTGAGGATTGGCGAGGATGATTCATTGGCCTTTGCCATGGAGGTTATGGTTAAGCACGGCATTAGGCATTTACTGATTACGGATCAGGATAGGTTGCTTGGTATTATGACGGTTAAGGACATACTGAGGTACGTGGTTAGGTACTATAAGTTGAGGGGTCAGGTTGACCTCAACATTGCCGTATCAAGGTTAATGAGTCATAATCCAGTGACCATTGATAGCGCCGCGTCATTGGTTGATGCCATTAGGTTAATGAGGAGGAATAACCTTGGTTCACTACCAATTGTTGAGACTGGTAGATTAATGGGTATAATCACTGAGCATGATGTTGTTAAGAGCATGGTTAAGTGATTGTGAGATGGAGGAATTAATTTAAATTATGTACCGCCACGCTCATCTATATCTTAATTACATTCTTTATAGTGTTAACGACCTCCTTACTCAGCTCAGGCACTTTACTCCTAACGTTCTTCCTCAAGTCCTCATAGTAATTATTACCGTATGAATCAATTATCACGGTTAATGGGCCGAAATTCTCAACATCGAGAACCCACATTGCCTCTGCAATACCCAAGTCAAGCCAGTGAACACCAATGACCCTTTTTATTGCCTGGGCCGCCAGGACGCCGGCGCCACCCGTGAATATTGCATAGGCCGCCTTGAACTTCTTCATGGCCTCCGTGGTCTTTGGACCCATGCCACCCTTACCAATGACCAACTTAACACCCAACTTCTCAATGACCTCCGGCTCGAAGTCATCCATCCTGGCACTGGTAGTTGGTCCCATACTCACTATCCTCCAGGTATCACCCTGCTTAAGAGCCACGGGCCCCCCGCGTGGTAAATAACGCCGCCCCCCCTTAGGTCCACGGGTAGTTTCTCACCCCCCCTATGTAGTAACTCAACCATCCTCACATGCGCGGCATCCCTGGCGCTGATTAGGGTGCCGCTTACGTATATTGTATCGCCAACCCTTAATTTAGTAATGTCATCATCTGATATTGGTGTTTTAAGGTAGTACGTACCCATACCTACCAATTAAGTCACTCAGGTTGGGTATAATTAAGCATTCTTCTAAGTATTTTCTATAAACAAACATAGGATTAAAGCTTTAATACAAGTAAAGTGGTGCCCACATATGCCGAGCCTTGAGGATGTGGTTAAAGAGGCCGCTAAGAAGATAATAAGGATGGCCAGCGTATCGCCGGCTGAGGATGTCGTTAACGCATTAAGGAATGCTGTCAAGGTTGAGATGCATGAACCAAGCAAGGTTCAGTTAAATGCCATATTAACTAATATCGAATTGGCACAGAAGTACACGGCCGCCGTGTGCCAGGACACCGGCGTCCCAACCTTCTTCATAAAACTTGGCGATGGCTTCCCCCCCATTAGGAGTAAGTTATTCTCGATACTCACGGAGGCCGTCAGGGAGGTCACTAAGGAATTACCACTTAGGTCCAACTCGGTGGATCCACTAACGGAGAAGAATCCCGGGGACAATACTGGTATTGGAATACCAGTCTTTGATGTTGAGTTATTCGATGGGAATTACCTGGAAATGATTTATACGCCGAAGGGTGGTGGCACTGAATTACCCAGCAAGGCATTTGTTGTTCCGCCAGGCAATGCCTGGGAGAGACTGCCAGAGCTTGTTCTCAATGCTGTGATAGATGCTGGTCCAATGCCATGTCCACCGGTCATTGTTGGTATAGGCATAGGCCCTAACCTAGATGTTGCGGCCAAACTAGCCAAGAAGGCGGCGGTGCTTAGGCCCATTGGTTCTAGGAATAATAACTCCGACGTAGCGAAGATAGAGGAAGCCCTGCTGAACGCCATTAATAAGCTGGGTATTGGCGCGCATGGAACTGGAGGTAATGTGACTGCGTTAGACGTACACATTGAGTACGCCTACAGACACCCGGCAACCTTCGCAATAGGCATAGTCTTCTCCTGCTGGGCAACCAGGAGGGCTAGGGCTGTCGTGTATCCTGACGGCAAGTATGAAGTAAGACCTGCATGACCTTAACCCCCCCATCCCGACCTAAAAGGGGCAGTCAATAATTCCTAAAATGATTGTGCATTGATGTAGAATAAAATTTAAGGCGTCGCATCTTAATCGGATCCTTGAAACCCATGAGTATCGACCTATTCAAGCTCATTGAATTATTTCTCATAGCATTGGTTATATCCTTTGTAGCATCCCAGGGAGGAATATCGGGGGGGCCTACCTATTATTGCCAATACAATCATATATTCTCGGCACTACGAACCCAGTAATAACAAGCACAAACCTAATGTATAACCTAGTTTCAATACCATTAAGCATTTATAAATATGTCCGTGAAAAGAGAATTGCCGCGTCATTCACGTTAGTGTTGGTCATAGGATCATCGATTAGCGCGGCATTGGGGGGGGCTTGGCTAAGAGGGCATTACCTAACTAGTAAGTACGTATTCTCCTACTTCATGGGCACTCTGCTGCTGGTGCTCGCCGTAGAACTCGTACTGAGTTCTCTGCTTATAAAAGAGGTTCATACCTATGAGGCAGTGATACGCTGTAATCGTAATAAATCATCACTTATAATTACCACGACCGGGGGGGCAGTACGTACAGGGTTAGAATCCCGCTATTGGTAATAGTCACGGTATTGGTCGGCATCGTAAGTAGTGCATACGGTATCGGCGGCGCACCTATCCTATCGCCAATACTAATGGGTCCCATGGGGGGGTTGTCGGCCTACGTAGTTTCAGGGCCGACATTAATCGTCACGTTTATAGTATCGATAATCGGAACTACACTATATACATATATCGGCTATCCACCTGACATGGTTAATGGAATATTCATGGGGGGGTTGGGTGGTATGGTCGGTATTTACCTAGGCACGATCACCCAAAGGAGATTCCCTGAACGTTACATTAAACTCATGATTGCCTCAATCACGGCAATCATGGGTCTTTACTCCATACCGTATGTGTCAAGAATTTGAAAACTACCGCATACTGTCTTAAATTGAAGTTAATTAGGAGAGCATTGATGCGCGCAGTGGTATTTGATAAACCAGGTATGGAGAATATACGGGTAATTGAAATCGAAGCGCCAAAGCCAGGACCAAATGAAGTCCTGGTTAGAGTTAAGTTCGCGGGCGTTAATCCAGTGGATTACTTCACAATAAATAGGGGCGGTAAACCAATGCCGCATATACCCGGTGCAGAGTTTGCCGGCGTGATTGAGGAGGTCGGCTCAAACGTTAAGGGCGTTACCGTCGGTGATGAGGTCGTGATCTACAACAGGCTATTCGATGGCACCTGCAGGTATTGCTTAATTGGGCATGAGGAGTTGTGCGTGAATGGTGGGTTAATAGGCGTTGTGACTAATGGTGGATTCGCGGAGTACGCGGTTGTGCCTGCAACTAATGCAATAAGAGTTCCGAAGAGCGTCAGTCTTGATGAGGCGGCGACATTACCCGTTGGTGCATTAACCGCCTGGCACATGGTCTTTGACAGGGCCGGTGTAAAACCCGGCGAGTTGGTCGTCGTATTTGGAGCCACGGGTAACGTGGGTAGTTACGCCATTCAATTCGCAAAACTAGCCGGTGCCACAGTCATAGCGGTAAGCCGTAAGGCAAGCAAGGTCAGGGATGCATTAATGGGGCTAGGCGCCGACTACGTGGTAACGCCGGAGGAGACTCAAGCGTTGGTGAACGAGTTAAGCAATGGGCTTGGCGCTGACTTGGTGGTTGATGCCGTTGGCCAAGCAACCTGGAACCTAAGCTTCCAATTGGTTGCGCGCTATGGTAGGTGGGTGACCGTAGGCGCGCTAACCGGCGGAGATGTCATGCTCAACCTGCCATCGCTTTACTCAAGGGAAGTCGCTGTAATAGGCTCAACAGGTGGTACAAGGGTCGAGCTCATCAAGCTGCTTGACCTACTCAGTAAACGCAGAATTAAGGCGCTGATCTACTCAAGGATGAGCTTGACAAGGTTAAGGAGGCATTCGACGCCATGTTTAAGGCTGAGGATAGAGTAGGCAAGGTATTACTCATGCCGTGAAAGACTCAGTTATAAGTCGGAACTTGCATCAATCAAACTATATTATTTGAAATTCCTGTCAATAATTGTCCATTGTAATACTCATCATGTTTAATATAACTCTCAATTGCTGGATCCATATAAATTCTAGGTCCTTGGTTAAATAAGGTCTATTAATTCCTTTAACTTCCTTATTAATTCTAATGTAGCCCTTCTATGGATTTTAAAGCTTACCTTACTCATGAGGTTATGGTAAAGGTTTGCGTGGGTCCTTCAGCCGTTCTGAAGTCAATGAGTATGGGCTTGTCCTTGATCTCCTCATAAAGTCTTTCAATTATTACGTCATAATCCCTATGGTTATAATGGTCCCAATTCCTCAACTCGTCTCGGCATTCGACAGTGCCGTCACGGCACTCTAGTACTCTCACCAGCCTGCACCAGATCGCTCTTAGCATAAAGCTCCTCGGCAACCCTGAGGTAGTCCCCCCCGTGAAGCTTTAAGTACGGTTTAATCATGAATTCCTTAATATCCCATCACCAGCCAGCTTATTAAAAGAATTCTGTAATTGCGGCGATCTAATGATGTGAATTGTTTAACATTAGTTCATTTTGATTTTATTAATTCTTTCAGTTTCTCTATCAATTCTAAAACTGCTTGCCTATGGACTTCGAATGTCTTTCTATCTATGAAATTATGGTAGAAATTGGCATGCAATCTCTCGGCAACGCTAAAGTTAAGAATGATGAACCTGTCGCCAGTCTCCCCCCCATATAGCTTATCAATTATTACGTCGTAGTCCCTGTGGCTGTAGTGCTCCCAACCTCTTAATTCGGCTATGGCGTTGAGTAAAGCCGTAACCGCACCCCCCCAGTACTTCTCACTGGCTTGAGTTAAGTCACCCTTGGTGTATAAGTCCTCAGCACTCCTTAAGTAGTCCTCATGAAGCCTTAGGTAAACCTCAACTCTACGAGGGGGGGATCAAGCCTCTCCACCACTAAATTAACTATGAACTCCTCAACATCCCTACCACCAGCCAACTCCCTAAGTAGCTCAGCAATTGTTGGTGATAGTGTTAATGCCACGTACATAAACGCCACAGCCTAAAATTTAAACCCTCCACCTATAGGGCACGTCTAAATCACCGTGGACCTTAAGCGACACATAACCACCAAGCCTCAAATGCCTCCTAACAAGCCTTAATATTCATGCTTAATAGCTTCGTATTGTGTATTATCCTGTTGGCATTAGAGTAAGCATCAATGTGTTTGATTGGCAAGTTTTTGCTTGGTTATAAGGTTAAGTTTTCATTAATGGAGATATATGTGTTAAGTAAACACTTAAAAACCGCATTTGCAGCAAGCCACTGATGGTTGACGTTAAGAAATTGGCCGCTGAGGTGCTTGGTGTTGGTGAGTCGCGGGTTAGGATTAGCCCTGAGGCTATTGATAGGCTTGAGGAGGTTACCACAAAGGCTGACGTTAGGGCTTTGATTAAGGAGGGCCTGATATACGCTGAGTATGCCAAGGGTGTTAGTAGGGGGGGTAGGTGGCGTGAACTGCATGAGAAGAGGAGGAAGGGTAGGAGGAGGGGGGGGCGTTGGTAGTAGGAAGGGTAGTAAGTACGCTAGGCTCGACCCTAAGGAGGCTTGGATTGGGAGGGTCAGGGCATTGAGGAGGTACTTAAACTCGCTAAAGAGGAGGGGGGGATTGATTGATGCTAGGACCTGGAGGGAGCTTTACCTGCAGGTTAAGGGTGGCAGGTTCGACAGTGTGGCGTCACTTAGGGCATACCTAATTAGCAATAACCTCCTTAAGCAACAGCGGTAAAAATAGCCTGCTTCTCTATCCTAGAAATACTTATTAAGTGATTATCTTCTTGGTTTTACGAACATGGCAAGGACCGGACGCTATAAAGTCAGGTTTAGACGTAGGAGGGAGGGTAAGACGAATTATTACAAGCGTAGGGAGATGATTAAGAGTGGCTTGCCTAGGCTTGTTGTTAGGAGGACGAATAGGTACATTATTGCCCAGGTCGTTGTGCCTAGGGTTATGGGTGACGAGATTATCGTGAGCGCCACGTCTAAGGAATTGGCAGGTTTTGGTTGGAAAGGTGGTTTGAAGAATACTTCGAGTGCGTACCTCGTGGGCTTAATAGTTGGTTATAAGGCGTTGCTCAAGGGCGTTAAGAAGGTGATACTTGACATTGGGCTTCATAGGCCGATTAAGGGCGCCCGTGTCTTCGCGGTTCTTAAGGGCGCACTCGACGCAGGTCTTGAGGTGCCCCCCCATGGCGAGGAGGTACTCCCCGATGAGGATAGGATAAGTGGTAAGCACATTGCTGAGTACGTGGAGAAGCTTAAGGGCGAGAATGAGGCGTTGTATAAGACCCGCTTTTCTCAGTACTTGGCTAAGGGTTTGGATCCTGTTGATTTGCCGAAGCACTTTGAGGAGGTTAGGGATAGGATTAAGAACTATTACATGGGTTGGTTTAAGAAACTGAACATAGAGGTGCCCCCCCAGGAGGCTGAGGAGGAGTAAGGTTAAGCTTCTCAATCACCTATTCCTGTTTTCTCTCAGTCATAGGTTCCTCTTGGCGGTACATTCATTGGTCATTCATCGACAATTTAAGTGATTGTATTCTCGAGTAATCTTTAAAAATAAATATGTTATTAATGGATAATAAAAGAGTGATTGATATGAAAACATCCGAGGACTTGGGATTATCGGGGATTCACTATGTTATGTTCGTGAGCTACTCACTCACGTTCTTAATATGGGGGGGATTTGTGACCGCGAGCGGTGTCATGTCAATTTACTACTTCTCCAAGTACATACCCAAGTTCTTAGTGCCCATCTCCGTAGCTCTTGGGCCGATATCCCTAATGATCGGTAATGTGCTCATGGGTAGGTTGGCGGATATTGTCGGTAGGAGGGGGGGCATATATGCCTATACGATGAGCCTATATACGATTGGGTTAATAGGCATGGGTTTGTCAATACTCCTATCAAATATAATACCTGCATCGGAGGCCTTTATACCATTCGTTATATCATATATACTGGCCGAAATAGGCGTTGGTGGTGAGGAACCACCAGCACTCGCCGCGGCTACGGAGTTAATGCCGTATAATTACAGGGGATCGATACTCGTCTTAATGACGAATTTCGATAACATAGGCGCGGCCATAGCATCGGCGATACTATTGCTGGCGTTGATGAGGGGTACCCAGTTATCCGCTACCTGGACCATGATTGGTTCCGCGATAATTGTCTTGATAGTAGCGGTGATTATTAGGTTAGTAACGCCCGAATCGGTTAGGTGGCTTGCCGTTAAGGGCCGGGTTAGTGAGGCTGAGAGGATAGCCAGTGAGTACGGCTTATCATACGCCCTCACCGAAGGCTCTGAACAGGGCGTTAGATTTCCGCCTTTGTGGTTTAGGACACTAGTGCTATCTCTCCTCGGTGTATCCCAGTTGGCGACCTATGGATTAATGGCCTTTTACATTGTTTACCTGCCATCATTACCATTCTCAAATAATGAAGTGTTGGCTACGCAAGTGTTACTGTGGGCCAACGTGGGTGCTTCAATTGCTGGTTTGATTGGGTTGGTCGTCGATAAGTTAAGTAGGAAGACCTTCACCCTGGTTTCGTTCCTGGGTGGGTTATTAACCATGGTACCGATATTCATAATATACGGTGTAATGACTAAAAGTGTCCTTGCATCATCTTTAACCATATTCTATACATTACTATTCCTAAACATGGTATTCAGTGAGCTTGGTTGGGCAGTTAGGGTGCTCTTAGAGCCTGAGCTATACCCAACTAGAAATAGGGCTACCTGGGTTGGCATTGTTAGGCTCATTGCGTGGGCAATGTATGTGTTCCTCATCTATTATCTACTTGCCTCCGCAAACACCTACGTATACCTGCTCTCAAACCTAATACTCTACGTAGTGGGTTTCCTGGCAGCGTTGGCTTGGTTCATTTTTGGTATTGAGACCAGGGGGTTACCAATACATGCACTTGACAAGGCAGCCGACCGTAGGTAATGAAGCCCCCCCATACCTTCTTAAAACCAATGGATATTACGAACTGAAATATTAGTTAAATACCCCCCCAATGGGTTATCATGAAATAACTTATCGAATTACCACTAGAATTCTAAGAAATTGATTTAGAAAGATTTTTAATTATCAAGCACAGTGAAAGTTTCGCTCTCTTCCTTAAAGCCCAAACTCGCGGTGAGTCCTATGACTAAGCGGTACTTGGCATTGGCGATGCTTGCCTCGGCTTTGTGGGGGGGAGTCTCGTACCCAATTACTTACTTAGCACTGGGACTATACCGCATAAATGAGTTAATTGCCTTAAGCTATCTATTTTCCACGGTTTTGCTTCTCATAGCATCGCTATTTCATGGTTATGATGAGAAATCGATAATTAAGGGTTTACTATTGTCGCCAATCAATTACGCAATTGTTTACTTATACACTGACTTGTCGGGTGGTGTTGGTGGATTAACCGCCCTCGTGAGCTCAAGCTACATAATACCACTGATAATCCTTGATTACATCAATAATAGGAGCATTAACGTGAGGTACCTGGTATCGGCGATTACCCTGCTCGGGGCCCTATACCTATTGTTCCAGGGCTATGGTGATTCCATTTATGTGGCGCTGCTTCTCATGGTCATGAATTTCGTATACACGATAGCCCTTGCAGGAATTAATGATATTGATATTATTAATTTTGTACTTGGTCAATCACTTGGTACCCTCATTATTTCATACTTAATAATACGGAATCCACTAGTATTAACTCTCGGTCTCGATAACCCCCCCTATTACCCATTAATACTGGCATTGGTTGGTAATGTAATACCTTACATGTTATACGCAGAATCAATTAGGCGAATAGGCCCTGTTGAGACTTCGTTAACATCCTCCATGGAGACTATTAGTTCATTAATAGCTTCATTACCAATACAGCGATTACCAATGAACTCGATGGCATGGATATTGCTAATTATTTCAATATTATCGCTCAATATTGAATTGAATAGAAATAACGCATGGAGAAAGCCACAATTAATAAGCTATTACTTACCTATGCAGGTAAATGAGGAAATTACTTCATCGCCAAACATTGTGTCTAAAAGCTATGTGACATTCATTAACCCACACTTAATGACTAGGGTTGTTGGGAAGAGGAAGGTGATATAGCTATGGCTCAAGCCTGAACCTATCCCTTGGGTAAAGCACGACCTCACGAATATTATCTCTCTTCAATAATACCATTAATAGTCTGTAGAGCCCCCATGCCCCCAACCGGCGTGTGGCGGCATTCCATAGTCATAAACCATTAAGTGGCTTTCGAAGCTCTCAGGATTAAGCCCCCTCTTCCTTAACGCCTCTATCAATTGTTCCTTAATGTGAATTCTACTACTCCCTGACGCTATCTCTAGGCCACCCATGACTAGGTCGAATGACTCACTGATTTTTGGATCCGAGTCGAGGGGGGGCTTTGTGTAGAATGCCCTTAGGTCCGTTGGGAAGTGTATTATGAAGAATGGCTCGCCGAACTCCTCACTTAGGATTTCCATACCATTCTTAGGCACGTCATCACCCCAATTCACTTTCAAACCCCTCCTACCCAGTATGTCTAAGGCCTCGTCATAGGTTATCTTCCTGAAGGGTTTCCTGGGAATCTTAATCTCAATGCCGTACCTCGCCAACTCATTGCCAAACATCTTATTGACCCTATCGTATACATTGACTATCACGTCCTCAAGAACCGCCATCACGTCCGTGTAATTGGCGAAGGCCTCCTCGATATCCACCGATATGAACTCGTTGAGATGATAATTCGTGTTATGCTTCTCAGCTCTATAGGCAGGCGCTATTTCGAAGATCCTCTCGAGACTCGCCGTTAACTCCTCCTTATAGAGCTGTGGGCTCTGGGCTAGGTAAGCAACTCTTTCAAAGTATTGAACCGTGAATAACTCAGCACCGCCCTCGGTGCTAGTCACTATTATCTTTGGGGGGGTAAACACCTCAATGAAACCCTGGCCATACAATGTATCACGTATTGCATGTACAACCTCACTCTCTACCCTAAATATCAGAGAATTAATAGGTCTCTTAAGATCAACAGACCTATACCTTAACCTCGTATCCAGGTCGGTCTCCACCGAGCCCCATATATCTATTGGTAATGCCTTCGACTTAGCCACGACATGTACTCGCTCGGGAAAACTTCAACGCCGGCCTTAGCCACCTTGCTTGCCCTGACGACCCCCTTAACGACAATCGCGTCCTCCCTACCCAGTGACTGAATCAATGACCAAACACTGTCTGAGACCACCCCCTTCTTTATCGTTAATTGAATAGTGCCCTCCCTATCCCTAAGCAGTATAAACTTTATATTACCGAGGTCCCTGATGTCCCAGACCCAGCCGGCCAACACGACCTCTTTACCATCAAGCTCGGGGGGGATTACGTCTTTAGTCCAGTGGGTCTTCCTTGGAAAACTCACGACTAACTTGTAGATTTTGGGGGGGATTTAAAAATTGTGATTATTTGGTAATTTCAACCCTAATGTTTGTACCACTAATTTGACTAAGAACCTTAGCCAACTCACTCGGTCTAAATGGCAACCTCCTAAGTTCACTCTTTGTTATCCTGACTACGGTCTCCGTGGTACCATCGGGAAGCCAGGACGTTGATACTGTGAGTATCCTGCAGGAGAAGCCAATTGCGTGGCGAGCTCATTCACATTAACGCCCTTTTCAACAACCTTAACCCTCTTATTCAATGTCCTCTCTAAGTCATGCTCCATCTGCTGTATTATGGTCCGAGGAAGCGCCTTTATGCCCTTAAGTACAACAATAACCAGGTCACCGACCTCGTAGGACTTCACATACTCAACATTCTTCAGGACCTCCTCCATCTTACCAGTGGCTATATTTAGCAATGCATCGCTAACATCAACATCAAGCATGGAGTACTCTCCACTATCGAGCAAAGACTGGCACTTGCTGCAAAACACCCTGGTCTTGACACAGAAGGTGCAAAACGGTATTTTCATTCGACAACCATAAAAATATTAGGCTTAATAAACCTTATGCGTTTCTCCATTAACGGTGGCTCCCACTTGAGGTCAAGCGCCTTAGTCCAGTGCTTATTGCTGATGATGTCACTATTGAGGATTAACCCATTACCTAAATTAAGGTCTCATTAAAGTAGTGATTAGCAAAGCCTTATTTACTCGGGACTTTAAGCTTGAGGTTGTGTGAACGATGCAATAATAACTTCGAACATTAGGAAGAGGTTCATTAGTAATGAACGTACTGGTTTCATAAGGAGGAGAAAAATCGTAGTTGAGGCGCTGAGGGGGGGTGTTTCCTTCAGGGTTAGGTGGGGGGGTGAGGTGTATGGGTTGTTGGGCCCTAATGGTGCTGGTAAAACGACTACCGTCAAGATACTGTCTACCTTGTTAATCCCCCCCGATGGCGGTTATGCCTTGATTAATGGGCATGATGTTGTTAAGGAAGCAAGTATCGTTAGAAGTATCATAGGCCTAGTACTTTACCCAGATAAGGCTTTTACTCGAGACTTAGTGGGTATGAAAACCTCGTTTACTTTGGCAGGCTTTATGGGTTAAGCAAGTCGGTGGCTGAGGCTAGGCTAGGGAGTTAATGAGGCTTGTTGGGCTTGAGAACGCGATGAATAGGTCCTATGAGGAGTACTCACTTGGTATGAGGGCTAGGCTTGCTATAGCCAGGGCGTTGATTCACGACCCACCTGTGCTGTTTCTCGATGAGCCAACCATTGGTTTGGACCCAATCTCTGCGAGGGAGGTAAGGGAGTTGGTAAGGAGACTTAAGAGGGAGGGTAAGGCAATACTCTTTACTAGTCATAACCTTTGGGAGGTGGAGGAGGTCTGTGATAGGGTTGGTATAATAAGTAATGGTAGAATGATCATTGAGGGTTCACCGAGGGATATAAAGGACATGCTTGGGCTTAAGTACGTAGTTGAGGTTGAGGTTCAGCTTAATGGTCGTGTGGAGACCATACGTGTGGAGACCACGAACCCTGCCGACTCACTTCGTAGGGTCATTAATGACGCAGAAGCGAGGGGGTTGAATATAATTAGGGTTAGGATAAATGAACCTTCTCTGGAGGAGGCTTTCGTGAAGGTGGTTAAGAATGAGGGTGAGTAAAATGGGTAAGATAGGTGTGTTACTTGCTGTAATGGCTAATGAACTAAAGATAATAAGTAGGGAGCCGGGCGGTTTAGCCTTGCTTGTTGTTCTTCCGTACTTCATCGCTGGTAGTATGGCATTTATAGCATCATTCTTTGTTAAGGTAACAAGTAGTGTATTCATTAGGCAATTCATTGGGTTTGAGGTCTTAATGCTGTCAATGATAATGGTGCAGACTGGGTCTAGGTTTCTATGGGAGGAGAGGAGGGGGGGTGGTAGGCTTGAGTTCCTGCTTGCCTCACCAACTAGCATGTACTTGATCTTACTTGGCACATCCCTAGTGATGATAATAGTAAACATCGGCGCCTTCACAATAGCATCCCTACCACTATTCTATATGGAGTATGGATTAATCGGAGCCCTTAGGTTAGCATTAGCTCTTCTAACGCTCTTCATTGGATTACTCCCTCTATATGGCATTGGATTATTAATAGCAGGTCTAGTTATGAGACTTAATGATGCAGACGCGGTAAATAATGTAATAACACCAATACTAACAATATTATCTGGGACCACATACCCGGTATATGTACTTCCATGGTGGATTAGGGGGCTCGTTTATGCACTACCTATGTACATAACATTCTACTCCATGTACCTAGAGAGCATTGGGCAGGCAAGTTACATGCTCATTATCTACCTAATCACCGCAACAATCATATACCTACTGTTTGGGATGACCTCATATGCAAAGCTCGAGAGTGGGTTCAGGAACAGGGGGGGAATTTAGAAAGTTGGGTGCTGAGGTATGGAGAGGTTTACGCTTATTGTTCTCGAAACCATCATCGATTATGATAAACATCGTAACGGCACCACTATGGCTTGCCTTCTTCATACTCACCCTCAGGGGGGGATTCGGTGTGCTCACCCTGGGTAAACTCACCCTCCAGTTATTCCTATGGGCTGCATACGCCTTCGCACTTTACTCGAGTTGGTTGTGGGGGGGTTTTGGCGGTGGGATTATTGAGGAGAGTTATGAGGGAATTCTCGAGAATGTCATGACCACCATAAGTAACTTGCTAATACACGTGGTTGGCTGGGGGCATTGCATACTCAATATATACATTACTCGATTTGGCATCTCTCGTGATAAGCTTCTACGTAGTATTCGGCCTAACCATTGACATTAGGAACCCAGTACTCCTTACAGCATCCATAATACTTGCTTCATTACAGCTTCTCTTTATATCAACAATATACGCAATGCTCGTGGTTAGGCTCAGGTCTAACTGGGTCATCACCGACATAATGCAGTTCCTAATGCCTGCATTAGGCGGATTAATACCGAGTGAGGCGAGTAGGTACGTGATGCTGGTGAATGAGTACTCGCCAATAGCCTATCCATTTGTTATAATGCGTGAGGCTGCCCTGGGCTACCTGGAGCTTCCCATACCAATTACTTACCAACTATTTTACTCAGTAACCACCGTGGCGTCTTTATTCATAGTCACAACCATGCTTATTAGGATATTCGATAAACGACTTAGGGAGGAGGGTAAGTTAGGACTTACGTGACCTAGCCCTTACCCTATGTAGAGCCACTATCACCAGTATGATAATTAGTATGAGCACGGTATAGATAAGGAGTTCATACCTAAGTATGGCATTTACGAGACTTATCTTACTGGCACTACCACTCATTATTGCCTGTACTAGCAAATACCTCGATAATTGAGCCAGTGGGTCGTACGGCCTCGATGATGCTTGATACTCATTAATTATTTCATCGACCAAGCTCCAGTTACCGCTCATTATAGCATTACTAACCGTGGCGTTCAGGAACTGCGGATTACCCAACTCACTGAGTATTTTCTCTGCTTCGAAGTATGTCGGTGGTATGACGTAGGTACTTACCGTGGATTCATTGGTGACACCGAGGTAATTAATGCTCAACGTAATTGTGATGAGCCCCCCCAGGTACCGCGGTGTGAGCGTTGTTGATCCATTAATGAGTACCGTGGCCGGCACCTCGGAACCGTTTAGGAATGTTGCATATGCAGTTATTGTCCCATTAAGTATTAACGGATAACCATCGTAATAACCAACCGTGTTATTAATCCATAGGTTTAAGTAATCCCAGTAGCTAATGGCCTCACCCGTCAGTGTGTATGCCGATGCATTAATTAATAATGCACACTCCCTATTGAATCCTAGGCTTAATGACGTATTTGCCATGACCATGGTCGTATCATTAATGCAACCCTGCAATGTGAGATTAACGGGTACGCTTATCGCGGGGTAATCATTGAGTATTATATTTATCGTCTCATTATGGCCAATAATCACTAGCGGTTCTGCCTCAATACTCAATCTAAATAACTCCACGCTCATTACGGTAACATTAATCGACGCCAATGCGCCCAACTCAACATTAATCACGTACGTGCCCGGCACCGTGGGCTTGATAACCATGCCCAACAATGATGATTCGCCTGGCGATAGGTCAACCATGGTTGATGAGTATAATGAACCATTTAAGTACGTATTCAATAAACCCTGGTAGGCAAGGGTTGGTGGCATTGTGATGTTGATAATTGCATTAATCGGCTGTGGATAGATGGTCACCGCGGGCGATTCAAGGCTTATTAATGGTGTCGGCCTTGAAACCGTTATATTGCCAAACCCCCCCGTGTTTATGGTTAGCATTGTATAGTTCGCGGGTAGGGAATACGTTAACTGAAGCGTTGAGTTGCTCACATAGTGGCTAAGAACTGCGTACTCGTATGGGCCGTAAATACTTAGGTTTACAATTACGTATTCATTAGTACCGGTTATGTTCCATAGGTAATTAACCACATTTATTAATGGAGGCACTATGCTAATGTTGGCCATGATATTCATACCCGCCACGGACAACACCATGTACTGGCCCGTATAGGTTTCATTTAATAAATTCCACACAACACCAATGCTGCCGCAAGGAACTAATTTGCTTCCTACATACGTGTTATTAACGTAAAACTCACCGTAGTAAAACACGGGGGAAGCTAGGGCAGGAATTAGGTGTCATTAACTCAATTGTTGCATTGACCAAGGCCCAGCTTGGCGCTAGTAATACTATTTCCGGTAATAGCCTTACCGTAGGCTCATCACGCCTATTTTAAGTGTTGTTATTGTGTACGTGCTGTAATTAATGTAGACTGTTCCCGTGAATCCCCCCCCAATCACGAAGTTCATCTTCCCTACATCATTAACGTACGTATCAACAATTGTGTAGTTACCATTTATGTAGTACGTGGCGTTTAAGATGCTTACCTGCACGGGCACCACATCATACCCAAGGGATAGTGCTGTGCTTGGGCTATTGTATATGTAGATGTCGCCTTGGCCGTTTGATACGGTGGAATTAACAACGAAGTTTATCTTAATCGTTGATGTTCCTGGGCTCAGTGTTAAGGTCGTGTTTGGCGGTTCGAAGTATATCATTGGTTTATAGGGGGGGTTGATGGGGGGGCTTGGTGGTGATGTGATTAGCATGTCCGTAACCAACGTTACACTGTTTGGGTTGTTTACCGAAATCACTAAATTGCCAAAGCTATTACTCGTTAGGTATAACGTGGTTGTTGTGACCAGTGATGCCGTCGGTTGTTCCAGCGTGATGTAGGTTAATGCCGTTGAGTTTTCATAGGTCACGTTAATTACGTAGGTGCCCCCCCAGGTAATCCCTGTAAATGTGGCACTTGCATAGCCGTTACTTGCGCTTGTTGGTGTGCCGTTGATGTATATCGTGCCTGTGATTGGTGTTGTTCCGTACATTACGTATAGGTTAAGGGCCAGGTTTTCCGTCATTACGTTATACGTACCACCCACTATCCTAGCCGTGATACCCGGTGTATAGCTGATTGTTAAGGTAACGGTTTCGTTATTTGTTGTTGGGTTGACCAGGGCCATGTATAGTGTCGTGTTTGTTATCGAGAATGCGGAGTTGAGTTCGATGTTACTAATAACTGAACCACCGCCTGCCGTGATTTCTATAGTGCCCGTAGCAGGCAGTTGAACCTCGTAGTACTGAGCGCTGAGGCCTTGAAGGCTAACACTAAATGAATAAGTACTACCACTCATACTTATTGTTTGGAAGCTTGGGTAGTAGGTTGATCCGCATAGGTTTTGCCCATGGACCAGTGAAACCAGGTACTGTGTGTAGTAATTATCGAGCCATGAATTAATGATGCTATTGCTGGTGAATACGTTCTGCTCAATGGTTGCGGGCCCAATGCCATTCGCGATTAGCCAGTATATGAAGGCTGAGTAGTAGTACATGTTTATTATTGGCTCTCCTGAGTAGTCGTATGGGTCGTACCCATACTGGTTATATTGGAAGTAGTCCTGGGCCATTGGGCACTGGTTCGTGTAGTAACTCGCTGTACCCTCAGCATCGGCTTCGATATACCACGGGTAGTCCTGGGGGGGTATTGTCGTGTATTGGATATACGCCAGTTGGGATACGTGTACAAGCTCGTGATAAGCCGTGTGTTCAAGCCAATCACTCGACAAACCAGCACTTATGTTTATGTACTCTATGCATGTACTGATTATTTGGCCAGTGCTTGGATTATAGGTATACTCCCACCCAGTTACACCTGCCTCTGACCCTGGAAGAGAGGGTACCACATATACCGTGTATTGACTTCCACTGCATGGCGGTGACATTTTCATGCCCAGGGTTGTGGTGTATAATGAGTATGCCTGCTCTAGGTAATTATCTAGGGCTTGGTCATATGACGAACCTGCATTTGCCAGGTCGTATATTAGGAAGTGCGTACTACTCACAGTAGGTGTTAATGCACTAGCATTAATTGAGATGAAGATCAGGGTTATCAATGTAATGATTACGTATCTCATAATTACCGAGGGAACAAGTCCATTCCAGCCATTCGAATTCATACTTAATAAAGTACTTTATATATTGAGGTTATTAAAACCTTTCAATTCCATGACAAAAATAATACTTTTTAAATCGCGGTATAGATACCGAAATCAGTGCATGATGTAAGAAGTAGTATTTTGAGGATCGCGGATGTACTAAGGAACTCGTTTAACGATGTAGTCATAACAGGCTCCTACTTAATGAATAGGGTATTTACTGTAAAGATAAATCCTGAGAATGCGATTAATGAGGCTGAGGTCCTCTCAGGCATGTTTAGGATGTTGCGGTGCTAATTGATGATACCGGCTTCTTAAATTCCCTAGGCTCCTTAAGCATCGCCAAAATTAGAGGTTCGCTTGTGATATTCGTCTATGACGTTCACGACATAAGGCCCTTCTGTAATTTAGTGGGTTTACCATGCCTGGAGCCCTGGGACCAGGAGAGCCTAGTTAGGGCTATTAAGGAAAGCCGTGACTATAGTGGGTCCTTTGAGCTACCATACATAGTGAGGTTGGGGCCTTGGCTAGGTATAGGTGAGGGCATCAATGGCGTTGGCGTTAGGCATAGGGAAGCTACGTTTAATAAGAATTGGGGTGAGCCCATGCGTTGGGGGGGACCCAGTCGATTATTGGGTAGTTTCCGTAAAGAATTGCCTGAGGAGGTTAGGGTTAGGTCTCGTGATAACATTGCTATTATTGGGAAGGGTGATGGGGGGGTTCTCATATCTGGTTCTGCGTGGTCATTCATTAAGGAGCGCATCGATAAAATCAGTAATTACTCGATGATACTGTCATTATACATAAATCCACTTCCTAAGGATTCAATTAGTATTAAGTACGTCATCGATACTGGGGGGGACTACTTAATGAAGGAGGTCGGTGCTGATAGGCTTATGGTTGATGATATTAATAAATGGTATAACGATTTAATCAATAATGCCGTTAATCAGCTCTTTTTTCGGGAACCGGGAGACCCATTGATGCTCATTGAGTGGCTTTTTTCAAAGTATAGGAGGCAGGGTGAGGTACCGATAATGACGATTGACCCATCATACATACATATAATCAGTACTGAAGGGCTGACGCCAAGCTATGACATGCTCCCTACATTCTTCGAACCGAGGAGTTTTGATCAAGTGATTGATTTTGTGGTGAATCCATTAATGTCAATATTGGCATTTCTAAGGGCTGGTTATGGCTATGGCAGGTTAGTAGCGGTGGTTAATCCATGCTCATTATTGAGCCAGGAGGATATAATCCGTGAGATCATTAATACTGCTCATGATAATTACCTGATGATAATTCCATTAATTAATGGTGAATGTAATGAGGTTTTGAACGTTTTATCTAAAGTCAATGCTCGGTATAAAGTCGTAAATTACGATCCAGGTAATCCCCCTGAGTTCATTGCAGGATGTTCTGGGCATTGTTAATTCACGTGGTATAGTTGTAATAAATATCCCGGTGAATTCTCTAGGTAAATATGCGTTTAGCATTGTTGATGAGTATTGCGATAATTGCGGTGATTGCTTAAGGATTAATTGTCCAGCAATTCAATTAAATAGGAAACCTGTTATTGATGCTAAGGCATGTATTGGCTGCGGTATTTGTCAGTTGGTATGTTCAAGGGGTGCGATAATTAGGATTAAGGTTTCGTGAAAAGTGTCTAATATCGGTATTTAATTCTATGTGAGATATATAGCATATATAGTAATTTTTCCAATATACTTGATATATAGCAAGTATACTCTCCCTACCTTATAGGTATTTAAATTCTCCATAAAGGTTGAAAAATGTATGATGGTAACAAAATCAATAACCAGGTTTTTAAGAATCAGGGTATTACCAACGCAATTAAGTAAGTTATCAATAAATAACAACGACCCAGTAAACAGCGGAAGTAAAAATGGACATTATGACCAAGTTACCGGTCGCTTAGTGATCATACCTACACCCTATACATTACCAATAGTGGTGCCTATATACGCTGATGAGAAAACTACTAGGGGGGGACAACAAAGGATTATTACTACGTAGTACCATAAAGATACGACGCTTAAGTCTTTTTAAGCCCCAAAGGGTTAATTAATGTCTATGATGAAACGACGGTCTCTTGATTAAATGATGACGGGTAAATGGCTGAGTATGATTATTGCACCTACATTCATAATGCTTAAAATAAGTCATGTTCTATACCTAATAATTAAGGGGGGGATTGTTATTGCACGATATAAAAAGAGGCATTAGGTATTACGTAACAGGTAATGTGGGAGTCCTATTGCTCACCTGGTTTCTTTATGCCATAGGCAATGCGGTAACGTTACCCTACTTCTCAATCTACCTTAAAATGCTTGGCGCCAATGCAGTGGATATTGGCCTGACCTACTCGGTGTCTATGGTAGCGCAGTTAATGACGATAATACCCGGTGGTTATTTAACGGATACCATTGGCCGTAGATCATCAATAATCATGGGGACGTGGCTAATAACAATAACGACGTACCTAATGGTAATAGCACCAAGTTGGCAATTACTTGCTGTATTCTATGCCTTGAGTATGGCAGCGGGTTTTTACCAACCTGCACTGTTGGCGATATTAATAGACTCATTGCCACCTGAAAGGTACGCCAGCGGTATCCTGGTGACATCCGTATTGCCCCAAATACCGTGGCTAATCCTACCGCCAATCGGTGGTCTCCTAGTTAATAAGTACGGACTACTTGGTATTAGGATTGCCTACCTATTTTCCGCGGTCATATCTACGGCCGTGTCAGTGATTAGGCACTTCACGATTAAGGAAACACTGGGCAATAGCAAGCCGAGAAATATCTCCCTTAGGGAGTTATTGCGTTCCTATTACTCCCTGAGCAACGTGGTTCATTTACCCAATGACTTATTAACCATGTATTTAATAACATTAATAACATACATAGCCGTGATGCCCCTTAACACGTTACTATCGATATACGTTGTATACAGGCTAGAATTGAGTACAGTTTATTGGGGGGGTTACTTGGTATCCATCTCCTACGCAGCATACATAGTCCTAGGTGTTCTCCTATTGTTCTATGTGGATAGGTACAGGAGTAAGTTGCTTATTGTTGGTATCATTATTAACACGCTAGGTAGTGCAATAGGCCTACTCGAAAATGTCTACTCAACCGTTGGGTACATGTTACTCCTGCAAATCGGTACCCAGCTAATCATGACCGCAATCCAGAGTGAGTTGGGTAATAGAATTAACATTGACAAGAGGGGGGGTTATGGGATGAGCTTATTAATAACGTTTCAGTTAATTGGACAGACAATAGGTAGTTATGTGGCAGGTGAATTTTATAGGATTAGTACAGAGTCCCTATTCCTGATGCCATTAATCCTATCACTGAGCTTGGTAGTAATTCATTTAAGTAGGTCTCGTCATAATACCCCCCCTAGTGAACAATGACACTGTCTATAAGCCAGTTAGTTATTAAGGGCATTAACACGCGGTCCTATTCATATCTGGTGCCGTAATTCCAATGTCATATAGTGATAATTCACGGACTCGGTAGCACACGCAGGATAATATTAAACATGGTCATTCATTTAAGCAGGCAAAACCAACGGCAGAAGGGATTCGGTGTTATTTGGCGGAAGAATTTAATTTCCTTGATTATCCTAACCCCCCCTGTGGTTATCGTAAGAGCCCCCCCTGGTAAGGTGATACTGTATGGGGAACACGCCGTCGTTTACGGCGAGCCAGCCTTAGCCATGGCCATTAATAGGTATGTCTATGTTATGGCAAAGGCTAGGAACGATAATAAGGTGAGCATAAATGCGAGAGATCTAAGGTTGGCAGGTGTCTCGGTGACGATTAATGAAGACGGTGATATAGTTGCTAGGACAGATTATGGCGCGGTCATCTCCGCGTTAAGCTACGTTAAGAGAGCGGTTGAGTTAGCCATGGAGTACCTAGACAAGAGGGTTGGCATTGACTTGGAGATACGGTCTGAAATGCCTGTTGGTGCTGGGCTCGGCACGTCAGCCGCTGTTGCCGTAGCGACCATATACGCATACATAAAAGAACTGGGTTATGATATTGATAAACGCGAACTGGCACGCCTGGCCTGGCAGGTTGAGAAGGATGTTCAAGGTTCTGCAAGCCCTACGGATACCACAATGGCCACATTCGGCGGTATAATGTATGTGAAACCCGAGGGCAACAACGCGGCGATGGAACCCGTGAAGCCAGGAACCAGTATTCCATTGATTATTGGGTACGTGCCCAGGGTGAGCACGACGAAGGACTTGGTGGCCATGGTTAGGAAGAAGTACGAGGTCATGAGGGACGTAATAGAGCCGATAATAAGGTCAATAGGCTAATCACTAGGAAGGGTAGGGAGGCCCTGGAGAAGGGTGACTTGGAGTTAATGGGTACTTTAATGAACATTAACCATGGACTGCTTGATGCCCTTGGTGTGTCGACTCGGCAGTTAAATGAGATGGTCTATGCTGCCAGAAATGCAGGTGCCTTGGCTCTAAGTTGACGGGTGCCGGCGGCGGTGGTGTATGATAGCGTTGTCCGATAGGGTAGAGGTTGAGAAGGCCGTGGAGCTCGTGGGCGGTTCTGCATTAAGGGCCAGGTTGGATATTAATGGCGCAATGATTGAGAGTAATGATTAATTGGCCTATTATGAATAAAAGTGTTTATTAAGGGTGCTTAATATCGATTAATTAGCGATAAGCGGAATGCAAGTAGGCAATATTTACATACCCGATACGTCGGTGTTCTTGGATGGAAGCCTAAAGGAGGCAATATTGAGGGGGGGTAATATCAAGGGTAGGTTATTGATACATACAGAGATAATTAGGAAGTTTGAGGGTGAGGCTAGGTCTGGCGGTGCATTGGGTTGGTTGGGTATTAGGGAGCTGAATTACATCATGGACTCAATAAATAAGCTCGGCCTTGA
This sequence comes from Vulcanisaeta distributa JCM 11216, assembly GCF_001315985.1. GTDB lineage: Archaea > Thermoproteota > Thermoprotei > Thermoproteales > Thermocladiaceae > Vulcanisaeta > Vulcanisaeta distributa_E. The sequence continues at coordinate 10,633 of NZ_BBBI01000003.1, read as the reverse complement.
GGATGTAAGGGTTGAGTACGTATCGATACTTCCAAAGTCAATACCAAGACCTGACCAGCACTCGGTTGATGAGATTGTTAGGGAATTGGCCAGGGAATTAGGCGCAATACTGGTGACGAGTGATGAGATGAATTTTGAGATTTCACGGGCTATGGGTATTGAAACGCTATTCATTGGTCAGCATAAGGATAAGCTGGAGATTGAGAGGTTCTTCGATAACGACACCATGTCCGTCCACCTAAAGGAGGGCTCAATACCCTATGCCAAGAAGGGTAGGCCGGGAAGTTGGCAATTAGTGCCTCTCGGTAATGAACCACTCAGTAGGGAGTACCTAGAGAGGATGGTTAGGGAATTGATATCGGCATCGCTCATGGCCAATAGTAACACCAGGGTTGAGATTAGGAGGGAGAACTCGCTCATTATTCAGCACGGTGAGTATAGAATTGTCATTGCGTTACCCCCCCCGTTTCTGATGGGATTGAGATAACGGCAGTTAGGCCATTAATTAAGCGTAAACTTGAGGATTATTCACTGCACCCAAAGGTTCTTGATAGACTGAGTAGGCAGGCCGAGGGAATACTAATAGCCGGTCCACCGGGTGCTGGTAAGACAACCTTTGCCCAGGCTTTGGCGGAGTATTACATGAACCTTGGCAAAATCGTTAAGACCGTGGAATCACCTAGGGACATGATACTGCCTAATGAAATAACGCAGATATCAAAGACCTACGCAACGTCCGAAGAAGTTCACGACCTACTGCTGCTGTCGAGGCCGGACTTCACGATTTTTGACGAGATGAGAGATACGGCTGACTTCCAATTATACATAGACCTTAGGCTGGCGGGTGTTGGCATGGTGGGTGTTGTCCACGCAACAAGCCCCCATAGATGCGATTCAGAGGTTCATAGGCAGGACTGAGCTTGGCATGCTACCATCAATAATAGACACAGTCCTCTTTATGAAGGATGGCGAGGTTCAGAGGGTGTATAGTCTCGAGCTTACTGTCAAGGTTCCCGAGGGCATGAGCGAGGAGGACTTGGCGAGGCCCGTGGTCATTGTTAAGGATTTCATAAATGATACTGTTGAGTATGAGGTTTATGTGTTTGGCGAAGAGATCTTCGTAACGCCTATCAGTAGGTCACGTAGGATTGGTCAGGTAGTTAATGATAAGAGGTTGATTAGTAGGATTATTAGGGTTTTGAGGAAGTACGTGCCCCCCCAGAGGAGATATCAATAGTTAGGGGTGAGGATGGCTCGGTAATAATCCAAGTACCTGACGCATACATAGGCGCTGTTATCTCCAAGGGGCTGCCTAAACTTGAGAATATTAGGAGGAAGTTTAATGTTCAACTTAAGGTAAGGCCGAAGGAACATTGATGAAACGCAACATATATAAGCACTTTTATAACTATTGTCAGGATAATATGAGTTCAATGAAAAAGCCCGTGGTAGCTGATTCGGATACTTATTCGAATTATTATAATTACTATGGAAATTATCAAACAGATAATAATTATTATAATGATACAATGACATATTATCAATATCCATATAACACACAAACCCTTCAGTATCCACAGGATCAATATCCATATTACTATTACTATTATGAGGACAAGGCAATAACCGGAATTAACTACCTAGACTCATACATACTTAGTGGCGGGTTCAAGAGGGGGGGTGAGGTTTACCTGATAGCCGGTGAAGCTGGCACTGGTAAGACCATATTCAGCCTGACATTCCTAAGGACGGGTGCAGAGCTTGGCGAGGTGGGTATGTACGTAACGGTTGACGAACCTTCAGAGGACGTTAAAAGAGGCGTTAGGGATGCCCTTGGTTGGGATTTAGATTCCTATGAGAAGAACGGTAAACTAATAATGGCCGATTTCAGGACATACTTCAGGATTTATGCGCGGGATGAGAAGATAACTCTCGATCCAAAGGACCTGGCTAAGATGATTATTGAGCAGGTTAAGAAGTATGATGTTAAGAGGCTCGTTATTGATCCGATTGCTCCATTAATAATAATGAGTCACCAAGACGTTATTTGGATTAGGGAGTACCTGAGGGAGTTGGTGTTCCAGCTTAAGAAACTTAAGGATGTGACTACGATAATGACCTCGGAAATACCCACGGGTGAGGAGAATAAGCTCAGTAGGTTTGGCGTTGAGGAGTATCTTGCGAGTGGCGTGATTATGCTATCCCTCAGGGAGGTATCAATGATTAATAGTAACTTTGGGTGTTTAGCAGGATTATGTTTATTAGGAAGATGAGGTGGATGCCGATTAAACCAATAAAGCTTGTATACGACATAGCCGCGCCTTATGGTATTTATGTGATAGGTCCCTTGAATAATGAGGCTACGTTGAGGAGTATCTGTGGGCAGCAGTATGCGATGGAACAGTACTCACAGGGCTATTACTACTACCCGCAGCAGTATTACACGTCTCAATACTACGAGACGCAGCAATAAGCAGTAATTTGCTTAGAGCGTATTGATTTGGGCACGATTGCCTTAGAGGAAAACCGCCCTGGCCCTCACTTAGGGCAAGGAATAAAGAACCGTTAAGTGGTAACGTGGTTAAGAGAACCTAATCCATACCAGAGCCTACGTCAAGCTCAATTAACCCTTTCACCTACTAAGTCCGTTACCCTAGTAAAATACCCGCAATAAATTAATTAAGAGATAAGCAGGTGCTAAGGCTGCAGTGGCGCCGAATCCATTAATTGAGGCTTTCACGAACCTAGTCAATAGGATTAGGGGGTTGAATTATATAGACGAGGCAACGCTCAAAGAGGTATTAAGAGAAATACAGAGGATCTTATTGAAGGCTGACGTTAGTGCTGACGTTGTTTTGTCAATAACGAAAGCAATCGAGGAAAGGTTTAGGCAGGAGAAGCCTCCCCAAGGCATCACAAGTAAGGAATTCCTTCTATACCTCCTATACCAGGAATTAGTTAAGGCGCTTGGCGGTGAGGAAATACCTAACGTCAATATTAGTAAGAGACCGTATAGGTTAATGCTGATCGGCATTGAGGGCAGCGGCAAGACAACATCAGCGGCTAAACTGGCCAGGTTTTATATCAAGAGGAATCTAAGGGTTGGGCTTATTGAGACCGATACATATAGGCCTGGCGCGTATCATCAGCTTAAGCAACTAGCTGAAAAAATTAATGCCCTGTTTTATGGTGAGGAGGGCTCTAAAGATCCCATAGCCATACTTAGGCATGGCCTTGAGCACATGCAGAGGAATAGGGTTGACTTGATAATAATCGATACGGCAGGTAGGCATAAGAATGAGGAGGAGCTGCTGAAGGAGGCCAAGGCTATTTATGATGAGGCTAAACCTGACGAGGTCATGCTCGTGATCGACGCCACAGTCGGTAGACAGGCCGCTGCCCAAACAGAGGCCTTCATGAAGTACGTACCAATACATAGTGTTTTCCTAACGAAGATGGACAGCACCGCCAAAGCCGGTGGTGCATTAACCTCTGTCATAAGGAGTGGCGCGAGGATTAAGTTCATTGGCGTTGGTGAGGATATTGATGAGATTGAGGTCTTCGATGCTAATAAGTACGTGTCGAGACTACTGGGTATGGGTGATCTTGAGGCATTAGTCGAGAAGATAAGGGCTATTGAGGAGGAGAGCAAGATCATGGAGGAGATTGAGGAGGGCAAGATAAACCTGCTAACCATTAAGAAGCAGATTGACTCAATAATGAAGCTTGGGCCCCCCCTTAGTAAGATCCTGGAGTTATTACCAAGTAGTATGTTGCCAATGCAGTATAGGGCTGTGATGCTTGATGAGGAGAAGGTGAGCAATGCCCAGGAGATGCTCAGGAGGTGGAGGCACATACTCGATTCAATGACCAAGGAAGAGCTGTTAAATCCGGATATTATTAATGCATCTAGAATACGTAGGATAGCCAGGGGGGGCGCTGGGGTAACTCCTAAGGACGTTAAGGAGTTATTGAATTACTATCAATTGATGAAGAGGATGGTTAATCAGTTAAAGAAGTCACGTAGGAGACTGGGCAGGTTGGTTGGTGAGTAATTATAGCTGTATTAATGGTATGTACAATTCCCTCTCGGTTAAGCCTCCATGCTGACCCCCCCTGAGAGTTAGTAATTCCTCATTGTCCGGCTTATACAGGTAGATAAAGGCTGAGCCACTATTGGGTATGAAGATTACATCACCAACCCTATCAATCACATCGCTTGAAACCTCACCAAATAGGCCCATGTTAATCGCATCATCCTACTTAGGAAGCGCCCGGCCACGTTATGCCTACTGAGTAATGCTGTTAATTCATCAATACTCGACCTATCACTGAGCTTGAGGTATACGGCCCTGGCATCGCCGTAGGGCGGTACATGAAGGTGCCTCATTAATCCCTGAACATCATTAGCCTTAACATTACTCTTGACCTCGTCATGTCCGTGATCTGCCGTTATCAAGACCGTGGCATCGGCCATGTACTTCTTAGCCATCCTAATCACGGAATCCACGGTCTCCCTAATCACGGCATTGCATTCCTCGGAGTCCGGCCCATACTTATGCGCTGCGGAATCAACCGTGGTTATGTATATGTGTACAAAGCTAGTCCTATACTCACTCAAGAACTTTGATGCGTTTATTATTGCGTCATATGGCGTTACGTACTCCACAATCTCAGCACCTGTGTAGGTTATTCTCGATAAGCCGCCGGATAGGCCCTTAGGAACATACACCCTACTCCTTATACCCATGTTGCCCAGCTCCTCAAATATTGTAGACTTTATTGGGAAGAGCTTCTTTAGGTCATAACCCATTTTATGTAATCCATCCCTCTCACCAATTACGGGACCCATGGATAGGGTATTGACTATTGTTCCGATCTCCTTAATGTAGACATTAGGGCCGAAGACGCCGTGCTGGCCAGGACTTAGGCCTGTGAATAGTGTTGTTAATACCGTGGATGTGGTTGTTGGAAAAACCGAGGTTATCCTATATAGTCTACTTACGGGTAATGAATTACCCATGGCATTTATTAAATCCAGGTAACTAAGGCCATCAATTAGTATTAGGACTACGCGATCGTTAATGTCAAGGTCAAGCCTTAACTTAGGACCCTAGGTACCGCGCCGAAATGCGATAGTAATGTATTAGCTAGATTCTGAATGCTTAAGCCTGAATAATTAGGTATCGCTAATTCGCTCATTGCTCTTATTCATAACGATTTTAATTTTTTAACTATTCCTATGAGGTAATAGCTTAGATGCTGACCTTAATCCTGTATCTAGTCCTGCCCCCCCTAACTATTGTCAGGTCAAATGCCCTATTACCCTCAATGAACTTCCTAGTCATGTGAACCTTTAACTGAACGATACTTGATAATTCCTCATCATCAATAGCCGTAATTATATCACCCTGCCTAATGCCAGCATCATCAGCTGGAGAACCTGGTAAAACCTTAACTACTAAAACCCCCCTTCTCCACGGGTAATCTAAAGTACCTAGCCAGGGGGGGTTTATTAATGTCGGTACCGAATATGCCCAGTCTCGGTCTAACGACCCTACCAAACCTCAGTATCTCATCTATTGTTAACTTAACCAGGTTTATGGGCACAGCAAAACCAATACCTTGGGCACCGGCTATTATTGCGGTGTTCATGCCCACGACCTCACCATCAAGGTTAAGTAATGGACCACCTGAATTTCCCGGATTTATCGCCGCGTCCGTCTGTATTAAGCCCTCAAGAACACCCACTGGCGTATTTATGCTTCTACCAATTGCTGAAATAACGCCGAGAGTGACCGTTGGTTCACCAAGCAAACCAAGTGGGTAGCCTATGGCTATGACCATCTGCCCCCCCACCTTGAGTTTATCAGAATCACCTAGCTTGACGGACCTAACCGACCTAGCGCCCTCAACCCTAATTAATGCTGCATCAAACTCTGGGTCTCTACCTAGTAATTCACCCTCATACTCATCGCCCTCTGGTGTCACTATCACCAATTCGGCCGCATCGTGAACCACGTGATTCGCCGTAACTATATGCTTATTGTCAATGAAGAATCCCGTGCCAATACCCCCCCTGACTGGGGGGGTTGCGTTTAACCATTCATCGACCATGAGCCTAGTCGTTATTATACTTACGACTGAGGATCTCATCTCATTAACTATGTCTATAATCCTTGACTCCACGTCCTTACTCACAGGTAATTGGTGTAACTAGATGTATTAAGTATTATGGTGATGGAAAGGATTTATTTAACCCGCCTTAGTTCGTTAGTGGGAAATGCGCAGGGTATGTGCATTGTGTGGCAGGGAGACTGATATATTGATTGAGGGATTATGCCCAGACTGCTATAGGAAGACCCACCCGCTTGCCAGGGTGAAGAGGGATGTGGTAGGTATTGTTAGGTGTCCAAGTTGTGGCGCAATACTTTACAGGGGGGGTAGGTGGGTGAGGGATCCAAGGGTTATTGAGAAGTTGATACTCGAGTCCATAGAGTACATGGGCAGGGTCACCAATGCATCCATCGAAACCCTGAGTTTGAGGCATGGGTTGAATACGGCGGTGGTTAAGATCAGGGGGGGTTCGGTTCATGAACTCATTAGTGACTATGACGAGGAGGTTCAGGTCAGGGTCAGGTATAGTGAGGAGCTGTGTCCAAGGTGTAGGGATATGATTAATGAAAGGGAAAGAGCGGTCATACAGGTTAGGAGTGTTGTGCCAATGAATGGCCTACTAAAGAGGTTGATAATTGATGTTGTTAGGAAGGAAACCATTAAGAATGAAAGAAGTGGTTTTTTAAAGATTGAGGATACGGAGGAGGGGGGGCTCGACATTAAGTTATCGGATCAAAGTCTCGCTAGGTCCATAGCCTATAAGATACATAAGGCGGTGCCGAGTAGGGTAACCGAGAGCCAGAGTGTGGTTAGGGGGGGACACGGTGATAAGGTAATTACCAAGTTAAGTATTAGCGTGGCTTTGGTCCCTCTGAGCCGTGGATCAGTGATTATTTACTTAAATAGGCCATATTACGTGCTTTCTTATTCACAGGGGGGGGCATTTAGGCTAATGGAGTTGGGTAGTAGGGAGATTATTAATGTTAGGTTGAGTGAAATTATTAAGGATGGTATATCGGTGCCAAGTTATGAGACCAGGTGTGTTGAGGATCGAGGCTCAAGGTCCCTGGAAATTATGATAGGCAATGATAGGTATGTGCTCAATGGCATGTGCTGATGATAAAGGTTGGGTTTATAAAGGTATGAGATTTATTATCGCAGATGCCCAAGGAAAATCAGCAGGGAAGTAAAACACGATTACCTGAGGAGGGTGAAATGCTTGCCAAGGTAATAGAGCTTGTTGGTGATGATAGGCTAAGGCCGTGTGCAGGATGGCAAGATTAGGCTCGTGAGGATACCGGGTAAGTATAGGAAGAAGATGTGGCTTAGGGTTGGTGATTACATACTGGTTGCGCCCTGGGACTTCGAACCAAATAGGGCGGATTTAATATATAAGTACGAGAAGAACGAGGTCAACGAATTAAGGCAAAGCGGTTATGCGGATGTTTTGAGTCAATTAGATGAACTGGCAGGGTAATCATTTAAGGCCAAGTCTCTTAATGAGCTCCCTAGCTATCTCCTCAGGACTACCCTCGATGAATTGGCGTAGTCGCTCACGAGGCCTTAACTCCTTCAGCTCTGTAACAGCTGTTAACGAGCCCTTAAAGCCAACTTCATCCTCAGCGAGCCCAAGGTCCTTGATACCCCCCCACACCATTGTCTTAAACTGGTCCTGGCCCATTGTAGTCTCTCGAAGTCCGGAAACCTCGGTGTATTAATCCCAAGCTCTACTGATAATACGGCTGGCATCTTAACCTTAACGTTTTCGTAACCCCCCCCTTAATCGTTCTCCTAACAATTATTGAATCCTCGGTCACGTCAATGACCTGGGAAACGTAGGTAACAACGGGGATCCCCAACCACTCGGCTATGCCAGGTGGTACCTGACCCGTTGAGCCATCCTCACTCTCCTCACCGGTAATTACAAGCGAGTAATCACCTATTTTCTTAATCGCTGCCGCAAGTACCTTGGATGTCACGAAGGCGTCTGAACCTCCTAAGGCCCTATCACTTATTAGGACCGCGTCATCGGCACCCATGGCTATACCCATCTTTATGAATTGGTCCCAGAATGGTGGACCCATGGACAGTATTATTACCCTACCGCCGTACTTCTCCTTAAGCTGTAATGCCAATTCAAGGGCGTTCTTATCGGCTGGGTTTATCTCATTCGTCGCCTTAGACCTATCTACGGTCTTTGTGACTGGGTCGAACCTTATCTCCTCGGGCTTTGGCGTTACCTTCATCGTGACTATTATGTTCCTGAGGGAAACCATCACTTACCACCCCCCCTTAACTCCCTTATCAATGCCTTAAGCACATCAAATAAATCAGCCACAGCGCAGTAATCACAATTCTCAAATATTGGCGCCTCCCTATCCGTATTAACCGCGACTATGGTGCCGCAGTCCCTAATGCCGTAAACGAAGTGAGGAGCACCACTGGCGCCAAATACAAAAACTGTCTTAGCCCTCAGTGAGACGCCTGTGGTTCCTATTTGGTAGTCCCTGGGCATTATGCCCATGTCCGCAAGTGGTCTTGTGACGCCGACAGCGGCGCCTATTAGGTTTGCGAATTCCTTAATCAATTCCAAATCACCCCCCCCAGTCCCAAGCCCCCCCGCCACGACGACCTTCTCAGCCCTTGATAGGTCAGGCATTGGTGAGGTCTTCTTCTCCACGAGTTCTATCTTACGCCTCCTTATCAAGTCCTCCGGGACGGATTCCATGATAACCGTGGCCTCCTTATCGCTTGACCTTGCCTCGTAGGTACCTGGGCTAACCGTGGCCATTTCAGGCTTGCCCCCCCCGGTGCAGATAACTGTGGCGACTATGTTACCGCCGAAGCCCGGCACCGCCGTGACCAACTTTCCATCCTTCCCGTCAATGTCGACCATTATTACGTGCGCGCTAAGGCATGTTCTAAACCTCACGGCCAACCTGCCGGCTAGGTCCCTGGAGTTCCTGGTGGCTGGTAGTAGTAAGTACCTGGGCCTGTACTTATTGATTAGGTATGCCATGACTTCAGTATAGGCATCACTATTGTAATGTCTCAGGTCTGGGTGGTCAACTATTACGAGCTTATCGGCGCCATACCGGGAGGACTCCCTGACTAGGTTATTCACTTCATGGCCTAGTAATATGCCGAGAACCTCCTCATTAAACTTCCTACCTAACTCGCCAGCCCTCGTTAGGACTTCAAGCGATGCCCTCTCTAGCTCGCCATTGTCCTGTTCGATAAATACGGATATACCCCCCCTCCACTCACTCATGTCAATCACCCATAACACTATCTAGGAATTCCACTAGGTCCATAACCCTCAGGTTTGTTTTCACTACCTTATTCGCGTCCTCAAGCATCCTGAAGCAGTATGTACACGCCGTGAGTACTACCGAGGCGCCCGTGTCAACTGCTTCCTTCAACCTGCGTTTCGATAGTTCAGTGGATACCCTGGTCTCAAGGGCTATACCCCCCCCACCACCGGCACCGCAACACAGCGACTTCTCCCTCGAGTGAGCCATCTCGACAAGCCTAACCCCCCCTGGTATTGACGTGATCACCCTCCTGGGCTCCTCAATGATTCTCTGATGCTTAGATAGGTAGCACGGGTCGTGGTAAGTCACGGTGATATCCACCTTCTTGTCGATCTTCAACTTACCACTGCGTATAAGCTCATCAAGTAACTCAACGTAGTGAACAACCCTAACACCCTTAAGATACTTCTTAAGGGCGTATTCGCAGTGTGGTGATAATGTAACTATTATTGGAGCCTTAATGCTATTCATTATTGAGTCCCTTAACTTGGTCGTATACTCCTCATAGAATGCCTTATTGCCTGTGTGGAGTATTATGTCGCCGCAGCAGGACAGGCCTGTGTACATACCCACCTTAAGGCCTGCCTTGGTTAATACCTTGATCAAAGCCTTAATATGTCTCTGAAGCCTTGGGTCGCCAACCGATAGGCAGCATGGGTATATTACAACGTCCGGATTCTCATTATTAATCAAACCGCTGAACTGAGCTAGGAACCTCCTCTTGTCAGTGACGGTGTAACCCCCCCATGGGTTCTGGTTCTCGTATATCTTCCAGAGTACTTCATTAATCTTTGTTGGGAAGACCTTGGACTTCATGGCCATGGTCCTAATAACCTCCACGAGATTAACGATCTCGACATTATTGGGGGGGCATAGGGCTTGGCAGGTGCCGCAGGTTACGCAGTCCCAAATGACCTTAAAGTCCTTTGGGTCAATAACACCAAGTTGGGCTTTCTTAACGATGAGCCTTATGTTGTAGGACTCGTCGGTTATTGGGCAGTAAGTACTACATGTACCGCATTGGTAACAAAGACTCAGCGTGGGTACTACCTTAAGGAGTTCCTCCCTAAGACCAAAGTTAACGGTTACCGGCATGCTCATCACCTTAATTGCTTTATTCTTTGTTTTGTCATTTCGATTTCCTCCTTGGTCACAGTCTTAACAACCCTCTCAGCCTCCTTCATAGCCTCAACAAGGTCAAC
>NZ_BBBI01000002.1 GCF_001315985.1 Vulcanisaeta distributa JCM 11216 | reverse complement strand
GAGGATCAACGAGAACATTGAGCGATTATGGCAGGAAAACAAGAGAATAAATGAGAACATCGAGAGGCTATGGGAGGAGAATAATAGGATTTGGCAGGAGATTAGGAGATTATCTGAGAACCAGGAGAGGTTGTGGCAGGAGTTTAGGGCGTTTAGGGAGGAGCAGGAGAGGTTTAATAAGTGGATGTTGAGTGCCTTGGTTGAGATTAGGGATTCTCTTGGTGGTGCCTATGAGTATTACACGGCTCATTGGATTGAGAGGTGGCTTGAGGGTAGGGGGTATTAACTGTGATGTTAGGGCGAATGTGACTATCCCGGTTGATGGTTCTAGGGAGATAGATGCCATTTGTTATGATCCGTTAGTTATTGGTGAAGCAACCATTAAGGTTTCCTCCGTTGATGAGGCTGAGAGGGAGGTGGGGAAGCTCCTTGAGAATGCTAGGGCTGCGGAGAAGTTCTTCAATAGGAGGGTTTATGCGTTGGTGCTTGCTGTGGAGACTGTGCCTGAGCAGGTTGCGGAGTACCTAAGGCGTAGGGCTGGTGAGTTGGGTATAGTGTTGGTTCTCGGCAGGGAATACTCATGATCGAGGTCCTCAGCCCACGCTTAAGGCAGTTAATCTAAATAAGTAAAGATGCGAATGCCAAGGATTATTAATGGTTCAGGTTGGTGATATTGAACGGGTTGTTAGGGATTGCTTGAATATTATCGGTGTTTCTGCTGGTGATTGTGTGTTTGGTGTTTATGATTGTGGGAGCATTGATGTTCGTGGGGGGGCTGGTGCCTATGTCTTCTTTGATGATTCCGGGGGGGTTTATTACGTTGGTGAGGCTGATGATGTGGCCCGTAGGTTACTACAGGAGCATTGCCGAGCCGATATAGGTGGTTCTGAGGGTGTTGTTAGGTTCCTAATGCATTACCTCGATGAGATCTGCGCCAATAGTGGTGAATGGGCTGGGCTTGATGCCGTGGGTAGGGAGGAATTCGTTAAGAAAATTCTAAGAGAGAAAATCAGTGGCTTTAAGATATACGTGGTCACATGCGAGAAATTAAGTGATGGTAAGCAAGGTAATAGGAGGGTTAGGAATAGGGTTAGGAAAAGGCTTGAGGATTGTCTTAGGGGGGGTGGGCTGAGGCCTATGTTGAATTCGATTGGTGTCTCGTGAATTGTGTTAAATATTGGGTTTTGGTTTGTTGTTTAGGGTTTTCATCAGTTCTTATTATTTTTGAGGATAATGTTTTTAAATCCGTGATTTAATTATTAAAATGGTGCTCTCTATATATGCCCAGTAGGTCCCTGGTTATAGCCTTGGTTGTTGTGGTTGTAGTAGTTGTTGCGGCTGTGGTGGCACTTATGGTGTATAAACCGGGTTTAATGGGTGTTTCGTCTTCGCCTGGTTCTACGACTACGGTAAAGCCGGAGACTGCGCTTGCTAGTATGAGGGAGTTGGGTGTTGGTCAATATACCGTTAATTATTCGGCGAGTGTTAATATGCTTATGTATTATCAGGAGTATGGTTCTGGTACCAATGTTTCAATTGCGGTTACTATGCCGAATATTGAGATTTCCTATCTGAATAATAGTGGTTCATATGAGCTCTATATTGCTGGGCCCGTCTCCGTGAATATTACGTCTCCGTCGTACTCCAGTGCCAGTATTACGTTTAAGTTGCCGCTGGTCGTTGCTATTACGTATAATGCGACTACGGTGTGTATGATAATTGGTCAGCAATTAATTAGTTCCATTAGTTCCCTCTCTGGTGGTTCTGCGATAATGCCGTCGAACTATACATCGGTGGTTTCCTGTAGTCCAGTGACGCAGCAGGGGGGTGTTGTTAATACTACAAGTCCCGTTACGAGTTTTGTAAACGATATCTATAATAACCTGACCTACGTGGGTACCGAGACCTGGAATGGGCAGAATGCTTATTGTTTCGCCACAAAAATGCCCGTAAGTATTCCGTTGAATGAGTCGTTAGCATCATCCTTATCACCTGGTGCCTCAATGAACATGGAACTTTACATAAATAGGATGTGCGTGCTGAATAATGGATTAACGACATTATTTCAGGGTTCAATAAACATAACCATTGTCTCAAGCACGTCCTTTGGGGGGGAAATGGACTTTAATATCAATGCTAACCTATTGAATTATGAAATGTCGTTTGACAATGCGGCGTTCCAGAGCCTATTAACGAGCCCATACATAGTTAGTTCATCCTCATCAGAAGCATCCACCACGTCCACATTACAAGTGCAGGCTGTTGGTTTGACCGGCGTTAGCACTGGCACTGCCACATTGACGCTTTTGATAAGTAATCCGTCAAGCGTTAGCATAGGCATTAATGGCTTTACGTTGGGAAGCTTGAGCTGCGTGCTCTCAAGGCCAATACAAGTACCTGCCGGTGCTTCGGATATGCAAGTAATGATAACGTTGCCCGTATCCAATGGCTACTTCAGCACGTCTGGTGTTTCTGTAACTTATAACGGGCAATCAACACAGGCAATATGCACTGGGCAGCAAATGGTTCAAGTAGGTATTCAGTACAGCGGCTATTTAACAACAGTCAGTGGACAGACGTTCCCATTCGTAGTGACAGCAAGCTCATAGTATTTAGTCGGTGCCTTGATATTTCCCATTAAAAACAATGTTTCATTAAATCAATGATAATGTTGTTTTCAATTTATTTTAATTATAAAGGCAATGTTTAAATATTTATTTTAACCATGTATTAAGTAGTCAGATCTCATGCAACCTGCTCAGTCGTTAAAGATGAACAAGGCGGATGTTGTGGAATTGGATAATATGTTTCGTAAAGCTATTGGTGCATTATTTCGACATGTCACGAATTTGATTAATACTATTAGGGATTGTCAGGGTAATGAGTGCGTTGATTCAGTAAATGCGGAGATTGATGGTTTAAGGGCTGACGTCCAATATTTAGTAAGTGAGATTAAGAGGGGGGGTCAATTGACTTTTGTTGTTGATTTTGCAAGGGCGATGTATGAGATCTTTCAGTACCTGGCTAGGTTTGGTCTGCTTAATACTGAGTATAAGGAGTTTCTTAAGAAGGTTGCGATTGATGGTGGTGAGTTTCTTACGGATTTGAATAAAATGCAGGTATTGTTTGTTAATGCAGGTAGAATACTAACGCATGCAGCCTGCATGGCACGTTATAGGGGCGTATCTAGGGTTGGTAATTACATACTTGATAAGGCATTACTTTTACTTGGTATGGCTATGGATGAGACATTGTTTGGTGATGGTGAGAGGGCCACGCATTTATTGGCTTCCTCGTTTCTCGTGTTTTATGGTAAGGAGAGTGAGGCAAAGAATGTGTTGTTTAGAGCCGGTTATGGTTATGAGCAATTAGATAGATTTCTGAATTCCTGCATCACATTCGCTATACTATATGAGCTTGGTATCAGGTTCATGGAAGGTACTAGGAGAGTAACACTATTTTGATTGAGTCTAACTTATGAGGCAATTACTTACCGCTGCTTACGTATGTTACTGTGAAGCTTGATCCGTCGCTGGTTAGTGTGCTTGGTTGTGCCAGGATCTTGCCGTTGTACGTGGTCATCACTATCTCCACGGTTGATGGGTAGTTTCCGAAGGCGGCGGTGCTACCGCCCACGGTTGCGTAGCATGTGCCCGTTACACCCGTGTAGTCCTGCCCGAAGTACGCAGTTCCGAAGTTAGCCAGAGCCGTTAACTGCCCATTAACGGTAGGTCTCTCCAGTATGCACTCGGCGGACGATAGTAATGCGCCACTTACGCTACCTGTCACTGTGTATGCCTCGTTCCTTGTTAGGTCCTTAATGGTTACCTGGAATGAATTGCCCCCCCTATGTATGTCACGTTCACGTATATCACATCGCCAGGCTTGACCGTGAATCCGCTTATCTCCACTGATGGTGATGGGTAAAATTCGTACCACGCCCACGTAATGGGCTTACCACCACTACACTCAATGGCTACTCCCGCCTGCTCAACCGTGCTGTCATTGTACCCGTCAAGCCCAGCCCACAGGCGACGTAGGTTGTCTGCTTGGTGCAGGTTACGATGGTACGATGAATGAGCCCGCGACGCTAGTCACGGTACCCTCCTGTGCGGGCACTGCGTAGCCGGCCCAGTTTAGGCTGTAGACTGTTGATGCGTAGCCAACGCTGTGCTTAATCATTGGGTGCATTGTGGGTGTTGCCGTAAGTGCGTGGGCTGTGATTATGGATGCGGCGGCTATTAACGTGAGTGCTGTGAGTATGGGTATTAGTTTGTTCCCGTTCATTAATTATGAGATTGTTAATTCCCTTTTAAACATCACCTATTCTCATTTTAATTATATTGAATATATTATTGATTTTCGCGTCATTTTACATACTTTGTCTCAGGAATTCCAGCCCTTACAGGGTGTTCCTCCGGCTTAACCCTCCTAATTACCTTGGCCACCTTGCCTCTGGGTTTATTATGAATGTTGTTCTTTCCGCGGTTCCCGTCGGCCTTAGCACGCCGTATGCCTGTGATGCGCGTTTCTCGCTGTCGCTTAGTAGTTTGAATTTTACGCCGTACTTCTCCGCAAACTTCCTCTGGGTGCTTACGGAGTCTGTGCTTATGCCCAGGACTACCACGCCCAGCTTCTCGAATTCATCCCAGAGCCTGGCGAATTCCTGGGTCTCCCTTGTGCAGCCGCTGGTGAAGGCCTTTGGGAAGAAGTAAAGCACTACCCACCTGCCCCCCCTGTAATTTGACAGCCTTATTACCTCCCCCCCATCGTGGCTTTGCAATTCGAAGTCGGGAGCCTCCTCACCCTCGTTAACCATCAAGTCAGTACTGCGATTAGGCTTTTCTATGTTTGGTTTGAATTAAATTAATATAACTGGTCCCAGGTACTTAATCACATGAGCTCACTTAGGAGCTACCTAATTGAGGTCGCCCGTGAGTACGAGAGGGTACTGAACATGTATAGGGTATTGATGAACCTAGGCACTGCATGTGATTCGAGTGAGTACGTGGGCATTATTGAGACGGCGCTTATTGAGTCCGTACTTGCTCATTCCCGTAGTTTAATTCAGTTCTTCAAGATTGTTAGGGGCAGGAGGTATAAGGACGTAGTTTACTACCTACCATACCTAAAACGCGGGAGCGCCAGGGAGTTTAGGCGCAGGGTCAGGGCATGCCCTGGTTATGATGATGCCCAGAGGATTGTTAGGGATGTTAATAAGTACGTACTTCACCTTACGAGGGATGCCGTTGAGCCTGGTGATAGGGCCGCTGTGGGTAGGGACGGAGTTACGGCAGTCATTAGGCTCCTCTGCTGCGTCTTCTCCGTATTCGTTGATTATGTTGATGCTAGGGTGGTTGGTGGTGATGTTGTTGATGTGCTTAGGAGGCTTAATGGTGATTGCGTTAAGTATTAAAGTCCTTGTTGGTTGTTTACGTGATGAGCCTTGTGGAGATTGATGGTTCTGTGCTTGAGGGTGGTGGGCAGATACTTAGGACCGCACTGGCGCTGTCGGCAATCACGGGTAGGCCAGTTAGGATATACAACATTAGGGCCAAGAGGAATAACCCAGGGCTTCAGCAGCAGCACTTGACCGGCGTTCTGGCCGCGGCCAGGATATCCAATGCCCAGGTGACGGGCGCCGTGAAGGGCTCCACAGAGCTTGTGTTTAGGCCGGGGGGGAGGATTGGCTGTGGTGAGTTTAGGTTTGACATTGGCACGGCTGGCGCAGTTACGCTTGTTATTCAGACCGTACTGCCAATACTCGTGTTTGCTCCGTGTAGGAGTACGGTTACGATAACCGGCGGAACTGACGTGCCCTGGTCACCACCGATTGACTACGTGAGGTTTGTCATGCTTCCAATGCTCGGCTTATTCGGTGTTAAGGCGGAGGTGAGGTTGGTCAGGCGGGGCCATTACCCAAGGGTGGTGGTGAGGTTGTGCTTACGGTGGAGCCGGGTAAGCTAAGGCCTGTTGAGGTTGTTGAGTTTGGTGATTTGAGGGAGGTCAGGGGGGGTGTTTCACATGCTGTTAGGTTGCCAGCTCACGTGGCATATAGGCAGGCCAACTCGGCCAGGGAGTACCTGGTTAAGGCTGGGGTTAAGGTCCCCATCGACATTGCTGTGGAGACCTACGAGCAGGGCAGGGACCCGCACCTAGGTCCTGGCAGTGGCATTGTCCTGTGGGCCGTGTCGAGTAAGGGCTTGGTGAAGGGTGCGGATGCGCTTGGTGAGAGGGGGGGTAAGCCTGCGGAGGCCGTGGGTGAGGAGGCGGCTAGGAATTTACTAGAGAATTTGGAGAGTGGTATGGCGCTTGATGAGCACATGGGTGACATGGTGATACCGTACATGGCCCTCGCTGGCGGTGGTGTGGTTGGCGTTTCTAAAATAACCCTGCACGCACTAACGAATATATACATAGTCGAGAAGGTGCTCGGCGTGAGGTTTGAGGTCAACGGTAGGGAGGGCGGGCCTGGCATTATTAAGGTTTTGCATAGTTGATGGCGATGCCATGACGCTACGTATTAGGAATACCCTTTAATTTTATTCATATACTATTGCTCAATGCTCTTCATTGAGACCCTGGTTTACGTGGTTAAGGATGACAAGGTTCTTCTGATAAGGAAGAAGCGTGGTCTTGGCGCTGGTTATTACAATGGCATTGGCGGTAAGGTGGAGGAGGGTGAGGACGTGGTCTCGGCTGCGGTTAGGGAGTGTAGGGAGGAGGTCGGTATCACGCCGAAAAATCTGGAGTGGATGGGGTTACTTGAGTTTTGGAATTATGAGGATGGTAGGGCTGAGTCTGTGCACTTTGTACATGTTTTCCTAGCCAGAGACTTTGATGGGGGCGCCTAGGGAGTCTGATGAGGCTGAGCCCATTTGGTTTAGTGTTAATGAGGTTCCTTATGATAACATGTGGAGTGATGACGTGATGTGGTTGCCAAAGGTCCTGAGCGGTAAAAAGGTCTATGCCAGGTTCGACTTCGACCACTGGAGGCTCATTGGTGGGCAGGTCTTCGAGCTTGTCAGGAGTTCGTGATCAGTCACGCCCTCGCTCCTCACTGCTCGGTCGTGTCACTAATCATCACTAAACACTTAATAGGGACCGGGCTTAATAACCCCCCCTTGGTGCTGACTCCTTCCAGGACGGATCGGGTGACGAGAAAACCGACCACTGAGCACAAAATACCCAGGTTGATCATGATTTTAAGGAGGAATTGAAGAATAAAAACCAAGGCTTTATGCATTGAAAACAAATAATACTAGTCGATTACGGCCTCTTCAATGAGTGCGTATTCGCCAGGTTGTAATGCTAAGTACGTACCAATTCTACAATTATTCACACACCTCTCGAAGCATATTATACTAGCGTATGATGGTAACTTAAATGTTATATTGATGTCTTCGATTACTTCGTAAATATTTGCAATCCTTATAAATCGTTGTATACGGTCAACTATTGGTAATGCGCATAAACTTTGCCGTATTTGCATAGTATATTCACTAGATGGAGAGAGAATTATCTATTGATGCTTCAGTTAAAAATGCCCCCCCTTGCCTTCTCATAGAGTTTCTTGTACTTTTTCATGAAATAATCTAGGCTTTTTTCCTGCTGATTAAGGCCATATTCCAGAGAAACTTTTGCATAACTTGCAAAGCTTGACTCAATGTTAGTTTTACGACTTGAGTAATTTCCTAATGAGCCTGTTAGCTTCCATCCTACTCATGTACTTGTAAGGCTCGATACCGAGCTCTCTCAATAAAGCCAACTGCTTCTCAGTGGCGAAGTACCGGCTGAAGGCATCAACGAGCTCGGGGGGGTGCTTATCGAGGTACTCAATATACGCCCTCTTGCTTAACTCATCAGCTTGCATTCCTCTCCCTAGGGACCCACTCGAGCTTGGCGCTGAAGTTTTTTAGTAGTTCAAGGGCCCTATCGTACAGGGGCCTTAGGTGTTCAGCCCGTACGCTATACACACCCATTAACTGCCTAATCACGAGTTGGGAGTCACCGCGTATGATGACCCTCGAGCCACTGTAGCCATTACCCACCAGCCACTCCAGGGCTTTGATTAAGCCCGTGTACTCGGCAACATTGTTCGTACATTTTGGGCTTGGTTCGCAGGCAATGCCGTAATCCTCATGAACTACGTCGTCTTCGTTACCGTAGATCACAAAGCCGTAGGTCCCAACGCCACCTGGGTTCCTTGGTTCGCAGGCACCATCAAAGTAGGCTACTGGCACATCCCTAGGTCATAGTGGGTTCCTTAATAAGTAGAATGCGGTGATTCTGCCTTATCACGTATTTGCTTTTTATCATTATTTGTTGTTTATGGCTATTGACTTACGGTTGGGCTTTAACCGGAGATATTATTATGATAAGTGGGAGGATTTATTTACGTTAGCGGCCCCCCCGGTGGGATTCGAACCCAGACCTACGGCTCGCTCCCTCGCGATAGGAGGCCGCCGCTCTATCCTGGCTGAGCTACGGGGGCCGTTGTTTTTGTTTTGCTCATGGTTTTTAAGTTTTTGCCCGTGGTTTTGTGGTTTATTTATGGCTCCTGTGTTTTACCTGTGGTGGTAGTGCCTTATTGTTATTGTATGTGTCCTCAGCGCATAGCTTTTCATTACGGCGACTCCGTCCTGCGCATAGGTTATTTCACCGGCGTATTCCTTCAATCCCACCCTCTCCAGTACTGATTCCTCGCTTCTCAGGGCTATCTTCGTGTTTGTTAACTGAAGTATTAGTGGGTTTAGATCGTCTGGCGTGTGGGTTGCGAAAATTACACCAATCCTCCTGATCCTGCCAAGCCTCGTTAGTCTATTTATCATGGCCTCCACCGTGTCTCTATTCACATCCTCAGTGTCTCCCTGCGGGAAGTAGTTGTGGGCCTCGTCGATAAGTATGAACGTTGGCCTGGGCTCTAGGCCTTTCTTTAGCTCTAGGTCCCTAACGGTAAACACTCCATCTAGTACCCTATACACTATTACCGAGGCCGCGAATGGGTTTTCCCTGAATAGCCTTAGGTCAAGGCCTACGAAACCCCTGAGTATTTCCTGGTAACTGGGTTCGTCAAATACAGCCCTGAATTTAAGGCCCTGTGGCCACTTAACGTCCATTATGCCCACGCCGCCTATCATGTTCAATCCCCTGATTATGTTCTCCCTCTGTTGCCACGCCATCCTCATGCAGGTCGCGGCCAACTCAATACAGTCCGTGTTACTCATTAAAGCATCAAAGTCTGGTTGCTGGGTATTACGTTCATTGCCGGTTATGTCGGTCCGCTCAACCCCCTGCACATCAACCACGCCCGCGCACCTTTCCTCATTACCCCCTCCTACTCAGTCTATCGCCGCAGTTTATGTTCTTTCTATTTACCAGGTCCATAGCCAGGCTTATGACCTTGCCAAATATCATGCTAACCCTATAACTAAATATTGGGAATAACCTCGGCAATTCCCTATAGACGTTAATGAAGGACAGGGCCCAGGGCACTAGATTTAGTTTGAATGATGTATTATCGACACTGATTACCGCATTGATACTCCTTATGCGTACATTATTGCCATCAACCTCGAAACAAGGCTTCACGTCACTGACCCTAGCATCGCCATAACTCCTCTCAACGAATTCTCTAAGTAATGCGTATGCCACTGCCTCGCCGAATAGGGTTGGGTCGTTAACGTCCATTAACGTGGCTTCATCATCACCAGTTCTTACCCTTACATACTCATCAGCGAAGCTCCTTATTCTACCATTGTACTCCTCTAGGTATGCCCTGGTTATTGGCACTACGATTGTTATCTCACTGAGTGGATTAAATAACCGCGGTTTTACATCCCTATCAGGCGGCAACACCAGGTGTAGGTAATCACCCTGTAGGTCCAGGGCTATCACCGCGGATTCCCTTACCTGGTTAATCAACGCCAGGGCTAGGTTCTTGAGCAACGTTGTTTTTCCACTCCCTGTTGTTCCAACTATTAGTACATGCTCGTACAGGGTATGTACCGGTACCTTAACATCAACATCCATAGCCCTCCCACCTGAGTATAACTGACCGACTATGATTCCATCACTTGGCAACGCCAGTAACCTGGCTATGGTATCACCACTCGGCCTAAACGCGACACTTAATGGGTCTATGGGTGAGTGCACGGGCGATGGGTCGCAATTATCCGCTTCGTAATCCTTAATTGGGCATTCCGTCAGTGGTTCTATGAGAACTACGGCTGGGGTTTCAAGGCCCGTGTAATCCATTGGCACGTTGAATATGGGCGTCCTACCACTGACACCCGCCGCGTGGCTTCTCCTAATCTCCGTGATCCTGCCAAGCACTACGTACCCCCCCGTTAATGTGACTATGCCTATGAAGTCCCCCCCAACCCTGATTGGTGATTTAACGTAATTCTCATGGGGGGGTATCTCAATGAGTATCTCGTAATCCTCCGAACCAACCCTTATAGTTTCTGATATGGTTACATGGCCAATCACCTCACCGAACCTAGCCGCCGTATTACCTACCTCGTCAGGGCTTAGCACCCTCCTCACCCAAGGCCCTACTTAACTCCTGCAGTGTGTCATAGGTTGGTTTAAGGCCTCTAACTAGGCTAAGCTGGTAGAACCTTAGGTATAAAGTTCTCGTTACAGCCTTCGCGTAGTAATCAGCAACGTCTATTACGTAAGGCATACCCGCACTATCAATATTACTAATCAACCAAAGTACAAGCTTCCCAATCAGTTCAGGGTGATCCCTATATATGGACTCGATAGTCTCAATCCTAAAGACACCCGGTCCAAGACCGGTGTATACGTACCAGAACACCCTATCCTCACTAAAGTAATCACTTAACCTACCACTAACGGCACTAATCCTTAATGGACCTAGGACTAATGCTTCACCAATGCCTATCTCCATGGCCTGCCCCAATCTGTACATGAACGCAGCATCATTACAATTATTAATGTCAATGCCGAAATCCTTTACGTAACCATTTACGAACTCCACCACGGAGTTTCTACACAGCTTTCCGGAGCCCTCAACCCTCTTAACAACGCCGACTGTCGGTATTCCAGCACTACTAAGTCTACTTATTATGCCAATTCTCATATCGGCCAGCTTCTTCCTCTCCTTCATTGCCAGGTATATGGGTCCATCAATGATGAGGAGATTATTGCCAAGGAGTTTATTGTTCATTAGGGAGACTATGAACATGGTCTCGAGGCCCATCCTAACCTCATCAACCACAACCCCCCCATCATCATACTCAATGAAGTAATCACCCTCAAGACTCCTAACCCTAATATAACCACTAAGCGCTTTATTCTCCTCAACAGCCCTAAGCACATTCATTGGTGCCTTCAATCCCGCAAATCCCCCCCAGTCAACATGAATTGGTTTACCAAATGTGGTTTCCGTACGTAATTACCGGGTTCCTGGCGCCATATGCTGCAACGCCGGTTATGAAAAGCTTGAAATTATGTGTACCAAAGCCCCTACTTGATCCATCAATAACCAAGAAGTCGTGACCAACATCAACCCTTAACCCACTTATCCTATCTCGAGTAAGTTGAGCATTTCTTAGTGGTGTTACCACCAATTCATTATCGGGTTCAGATGTAATGCCATACTTATGCGGAGGTAATGCGTCCCTGGATTTTGCGGCAATATCCAGGAATTTAATAAACACTCCATTAATATCAATCATTTAATTAGTTCTCATACAACTCCTTAATAAGCATTGAGTAATCCCTTATTATAAAGAAGGTGTGCTTATTAATCGATTTAACAACAATGCGCCCAATGAGACTTAAGTTGGTACGTGCAGACGAGGCCCACGGATACTACCTACTTCCGGAGAAGCCGAATAACCCGTTGAAACTATCGACGATAATAATCAGGGCAGGCCCCCCCAGGGAATACTACGAGGTTAGGGATGCCGTTATTAACTATGAACCTGGCACTGGCTGGGTATTGATACTGCCCATAATTAGGGATGAAATTGAATTGCTATACTTAGAATAAATGCTTATCATGGATGTTCCGACAACCTAAATAATATATTGAAAATAATTACCACATATACTTATTAACAATAATGTGTCGACCAGTAATATGCAGTCCATTGAGGAGTTGAGGAGGGTTGGCAGGGAGTTAAGGGCAGAGTTGGGGTTGCGTACATACCCGGTGGGCATTAAGTTCTGCATGATGACTGTGACTTAACCGGCTTTAGGAGACCTAGGGATTTCGGGGTGCACATGACTGTTTGCCAGGTCATAAATACGGCTAGGCATGGGAGGGCTATGGCGTTTACCCTGGAGGACATGTTCTGCATTGCCGGTGCATACCTATTTGGGTTGGTGCCGGAGTACCCTGATTTCCTTCAGGCACCGATTAGTAGGCATACAATAAGTGATGAGGCTAAGAAACGCATTAACTCGAGGTATTTTGAGAATGCCTTGCCGGAGGGCAGCGTCAAGGCGGTCTTGGTGGCGCCGCTGGAGGGTATTAATTTCGTGCCGGACGTTGTCGACGTATACGGCACACCCACGCAGGTAAATTCAATAGCCAAGGCCCTCATATGGCATGGAATATTCCCAGAGGTTGATGTACTTGGTTTGATATCGTGCTCCATGGTCACCAGGGCCTATAAAACGAAGAAACCCCCCCAGATAAAGATACCAGGTTCGGGTGAGATTGCGTGGGGTAGGACTGGGGGGGAGGATGAAATAAGCATTGTAATACCACTGGAGCACATTGATAAGGTACTAAGCGGATTAGAGGGTGTTAAGGGTATATACCCGTACCCACCGCCGAGGTTCTGGTTCTACGAACCAATAGCGCCCAGGGGGGGATATACATTGACCTACAGGGATTACGAGGAGTGGAGAAGGAGGAGGGGGGCCAGCAGCCCTAGGATTGCTGTCGGTACTGCGTATTAAATCGTGTAGAGAACGATTAATGATGCCAAGGGACCGAGCGCCAGGCTTAAAACACCGAGTATTGGACTTATGCCTATTGCCAAGCCCACCATGAGTGGGGGGGCTATCATGGAGCCCACTTGGGACACAGCATTTGCATAGCCTATTGATGTACCCGCGTTTTCATTACCGACAATCTTTATTATCAATACATCCGTCGGTGGCCTGTATAGGAATGAACTCACACCGAAGGCTAGGAATATTGGGAAGAGCAGTAGGGTGTTCTTGATAAGTATTGTAGTTAGTATGTCGCAGATTATGAAGGCGATCAATGACGCCTCAATGACCCTCCTCTCACCCATTGACCTGGGCAATACCGATGCCAGGAATATGGAGATTAACTGGCCCAGGGAGTAGGTGAAGAAGAGCAATTCAGGTAATACTCCCCTAATGTCATCATAGAGTACCAGGAACGGCAGGAGCCAGCTTGATGTACCCCCCCACGTGCCCCCCCACAACTCCCCCCCAGCCCTTAGTACCACGGCCTTGGCAACCCTAAGGTTCATCAAAACACTCCTAGGCCTAGCATCCTTACTGCCGCCCATGTTGATGGTAACGGCGAGTAGTGATGACGTAAGTAGTGCCATGAATATTACCAGGTAAAAGATCCTCCAATGGGTTATTATTAATGGCGATGCGGCGCTCAATGTAATGAGGACAATGGGGGGGCCGCGCTCTCCAGCAGCGCTACTCTTCCGTGAACTCTCTCCCGCCCTGAATAACTGGCTATCTTCATGGCTGACGGAAACAGGCCCGCAGTTAGTATGCCGGCCGCTAGGTAGAGTATGAGGATTTGAACGTAACTACTCACCATAAACAGCATTAGTATCACAACGCTAGAGAGCGTTCCCGATATAAGTATTGACTTACTCGGCCCAACCCTATCAATGAGTACTCCCCCCCAGGGTATTGAGGAAGCCACATAACCAATGTAGAACAGGGTTAGGACGAGCCCAATCTGCACGGAGTTAAGCCCCCCCAGGAACTCGGCCACAGCCACACTAACAACTCCCCAACCAAGCCTCACAGCCAACTGCAGGAAAGACACGCTCCAAGCAATAACGAAGCCCCTATCCACTTAATCACTCGTGAATAAACCATTTATTAAGATAGCCTCAGTTCATTGGTCTCATTGTTGACTATCCGCGCCAATGCATTACTGGCACCATTCATGAAGTGCCTCCTTATCCAGGGCTTGAAGACCAGGAAGAGTGGCGTTATCTTAACCTTCCATTGACTAACCACGGTATCCCCCCCATCAATGTAATTCTTCACATAGCCCCTTATCGGACCCCTAACATAGTTTATAACTACGAACCTCCCATCATCATTCACCTCAATCTTGGCAACACCCCCCCTATTATTCGGTCCCTGAAATGCGAACTTAATGTTAACGAAGTACGTATTGCCATCCCTCCTCAGTACCTCCACCTCCCTATGGCCCCTCCAATACCTTGGCATGTTCCTAACATCGCTCAATACCTGCCATACCCTCTCCAGATCGCCTGGGTTTACTTTCCTACTCACTGTGAATTCTATATCTAGTATTGACATGCAATTAACAGGGTTATCACACTCAATAAAAGGGTCTTCAGTTAATTTATTTTAAGGGAACTACTTAGTTTCAATTCTAAATAAACCAAACACCACCCACTATGAACAGCAGCATGGAGATGGCATTCCCTATAAATAATGAGAAACCAAAACTGACATGATTATAAATTACTGCCTCGCCTCGGTCTCCTTCGGTCTCCTCCTCTCACGCTTCTCCTCAATCCTCTTCCTGAGTAGGTTTACGTGGAATAAAAGCTCATTAATGCCAAGCTTATTACCAACGTCCTCACCGTATTTAAGCAACTCCTCGGCCTCGTCTAAGTCCCTAGACCTACCCCTCGCAATTAACTCCTGGGCCGTGTAAACCACGCACTCCACCAGCCTCTCCCTAAACTCCAGAGCCTTCTCCTTATTACCCTCCTCTCCGCCTTCTCAATTAGTTTCTCCCACCTTGAGCAGGTTATTGCCATTATTACCACCAAGCCGTAGTGCGTTATTGCGGGTTAATTTAAAAATTATGCCTTGCCCTCCTCAGCCTTGGCTTCGCGGACCGACTTCCTAGCCTGCCTTGCCCTCTCCTCATTAATTAGTCTCCTGACCTTCCTAATAATGGCTATGTAATTATCAAAGAGCTTAGCTCCTTAGCCTCCTTCGTGGCCTCCTTGAATAATTTAACGCCATCATCAAGCTTCCCACTCCTTATTAATTCCTCCGCAGTCCTCAACTTAATCACTAATTCCTTAGCCCTCTTGGTTAATTCCTCAGTCGACATCGAGACAGCGAACCCAAACCCCTTAATAAGATTTATTAGTTAGTAATGGCATTGAGTAATCGTATGAGCCAATGATTAGGGTCTGGAGCACTGAGCGTTGATGAGTGGTGAGCCCGAATTAATACTCATTAATGGTCTTATTCTTCGACTTATACTCCCTAATTAATTGATCAGCAACGTCAGGAGGAACCCTAATTGTGTATAGGTAGTGCTTGAGCCTTGCCTTCAACTTCACATAATCAGGGTACCTCTTAACCCTAATCTCCTCCGCAGCGTCTGCGTACCTCCGCCATAACTCCACAAGGAATACTTCCCTAGGCACGTCATTGCGGGTGCAGGGGGGGATTTTTTAAGGATTTCTATAGAAGAAAAATAATTAATCCCTATTCACCTGATTTAACGTGGTTGTTAAGACCGACGTATTAATAATCGGCGGTGGACCGGCCGGCTCCTACCTAGCCCGTTACCTAGTAAGGAATGGCTTCAACGGCGATGTGATGCTCATTGACAAGAAGTCCGTGATATACGCACCAATAATATGCGGTGAATTATTACCCAGCGAGGGCCTCCTCAAACCCTGGATTAATAGGGATTTATACGAAGTCCTACTCACGACACTCCGGGAAACCTGCGCAGGGAATTCATTGTTAATGAGATCAGGTGGTTGAGGCTCATGATTAATGGCCATGATGTGGGCAGGATGCCCTTTAGGACCTACGTAATTGATAAGGCGGCGATGATTAGAAATATTATTGAGGATGCGATTAATGGGGGCGCCAAGGTTCGTTTTGGCGTTACGGCCATTAAGTGCGCAGTTAAGGGTGATGGTTATGAGTGCCTCGTTCATGATAGGGATGGCGGTGAGTACGTGATTAATGCCAGGGCATTAATTGGCGCTGATGCCTACCCATCGATTGTTGACTTAAGCTTAGGCGTAACTAAGGGCTTCAAGGCTGAGGACTTAATAATAGCGACGAGCGCAAGGGCTAGGGGGGGAAGTACGTGGATGATGAGGCGGTAATCGTGATGGATCCGGGGGGGGTAGCACCGGGAGCTTTGCCTGGGTATTCCCGAGGGGGGGTGATGGTACGCACAACATTGGTGTTGGGGGGGTTAGGAATAACATAGCGTGGAGGGGGGGTGGTAATCCGCTTAATTATCACATGCTCTTTATCGGTAAGTACGGTCTCGAGGGTATTCAGAGATCAGTGCTTATGAAGACGCTGCCGGTTGGTGGTTTATTGAATAGATATGGCATTGGCAATGCCTACTTAATCGGTGATGCTGTTGGCTCCGTGATACCAACGAATGGCGCCGGCATAAACCCAGCCATGATAACGGCGCACCTACTCGGTAAATCCCTGGTACATGGCGGTGATTACTCAGTGCTTATGGATAAGGTGTTTAGGCCCCCCCTAATGGATAGAATGGTCATGTTTAGGAGGATTGGTGATCCACTATTGATGAGTAGGGATGCCATGGAGTTGGCACTAAGGGTCTCAAGGGGCTACATGGCTGGTTCCATCTATGAGGCCACACTGTCCTCAATGAGGACCAGCACATTTCTCAAGTTCCTAATTGGTAACCTACTCATTAGGTTAATCTCAAGCCTGGCTTAACGTGCATGTAGTATTTATTAAGGCATAAGTTTAGGGGGGGATTATGAAGTAAATGGCCGTATTGAACCCGAGCAAGTACATGGAATTACTACCAACCGAGGTTAGGTCAGCCATTAATAAGGTCATTCAGGTACTCGAGGAGTCCTTCACCGGACTTTGGATGCCCAATAACCTACTAAACGCCACATACCACTACATAAGGAATAGGGGAAAGCTCATTAGGCCAACCCTAGTCCTACTAATGGCTTACGCCTTAGGTAATGGCAGTGGCTTAGAAAAGGCGGTACTACCAGCCGCGTCCGTTGAGTTGATACACACAGCGTCATTGCTTCAGGATGACATAATGGATAGGCAGAGGATTAGGAGGGGTGTGGAGACTCCGTACAGCATCTACGGCCCGCACACTGCGATGCTCGCCAGCGATCTGATAATCGCTAAGGCCGTGGAGTATGCAATAAGGAGTGGTGATAATGACATCGTTTTCGAACTACTGAACTCATCCATTAAGTTGGCAATTGGGCAAAGCTTTGAGTCGGAGTTAAGTGGTAAGGTTGATGTCACGATTGATGATTACCTAAGGCTTATTTATTATAAGACGGCATCGCTCATAGAGTCCTCGATGGTTGTTGGTGCCTACTCGGTTAATGTTAAGGATAGTGAGGTAATAAGTAGGATTAGGGACATTGGTAGGTTCGTTGGCACCGCCTTTCAGGTTAGGGATGACGTAATTGATTACCTAAATATGGATAGTAAGAACCAGGTGTTGACCTTAATGAGATAAATATTGTGAGGATAATAAGTAGAGGCAATGAAGATATTAAGGGCGCAGTTGATAGGGCCAGGGATTTACTAAATGAGATGTTGGATAACGCCATTAAGGCAATTAGGGAGGTTGTCAATGATGAGATCCTTATCAATTACATAAACCTGCTGAGGATTTAAGAATTGATTAGTTAAGAAAGGGCTGTAATAAGCCATATAATATGTCGCAAAATAAGTCATCCCTAAATTTAAATCGCAGATTACAATCAATTGATGAGCGAGGTCTTCATAATTGATGATGTACCGGTGAGGTACGAGGACCTATTCAGGGCGCCGGAAAAGGACGGCGCAGTGGTCTCGGTCAGGGTCCATAAATCAGTTAAGGAGTTACTAACGAAATTGGCCGAGAAGGAGGGGGGGCTTGATGGCGTTTCAGAATTGCTTAGGTATCTCGTGGCTGGCTATATAATGGGTAAGTACAAATTAATCAAGCCAGAGCCCAAAGTAATTACACAGCCCATATTCCTAAATGTAAACATAAACAAAAAGGCGATTGAGGAACACACGGACATGGCCCAGATAGGCTTGAAGATGGAGATTGATGAATTAATAAAGGAGTCCATGGACGTAATAAGCAAGGTAAAGAAGGGCGTAATAAACCCAAGGGGCAACGAGTACATAAGGAGACTAAGGAATAAGGCCGTTAAGTACATGGTAAAGGCCCTTAAGTACGGGATGGAGGAGGAGTACGAGAAGTTAAAGACAATCCAGGTAACACTAACAACACTACTCGAGGAAGAGTAATAAGAAAACTTTAAATCGCAGTTAATGGCTTATTGACCCGCCGGGGGGGTGGCCGAGCCAGGTCCAAGGCGCGGGCCTGGAGATTCCGCAGGGAACCTTAAAGTCCGTCCCCGCAAGGGGGGGGCCCGGGTTCAAATCCCGGCCCCGGCACCAGGTAATGATCATCACTTCCATCATCCATTCCTATGAGAAATGAATAAAAACATCCACGTGCTAAGGTGAGTAATGGGTTTGACTAAGCTTTTGTTTGTGGTTGCATCTGTGGTCATCATCGCCGTAGTTATGGTCCTAAGCCTTAATGCGATCCTTCACAGGCCAATTAAATTAAGGAATAGTGTTAGCTTTCTCATTAATGAATCAGCATTAATCAGTATTAATGCACCGATCTACGTTGTTGGTCCTCAATCGCTTGTTCAGGAGTTAATCGGCGTTGGTGTTAATCAATCGCTGATTAGGCCTGTGTCGCTTAGTGAGTTGCCTTATTTACCGGGTGATAGTCTCGTTATCATTGATTGGTCCTTCATTAAGCCTGGACTATTGGTTAATGAGGATGGCATTGTTTCCGTTAATGTTGATTCGATGGTTTTCAAGTTTGTTGAGGGGTTGGTTAGACGTGGTGATTTCGTGATAATTCATGGAAACTCCAGTGATATTCCAATCATTGAGTACGCACTAGCCCTTGCCTGGTCCAGGGCATTTAACACGAGCATAATAGCAATGCCAATACCAAAATACCTAAGCAACCTGAACTACGTGGTAGCATTCGGAAACGACAGAGTCCTCGTAATAGGACCGCACACACTAACATCAGCCCTAGAAATCGCAAACAACCTATGGCTACCAATAATAATGAAGGGACAGGTGGTGAATCTCACTGATGATTTATGTACTGAGTTAGTTCAGGAGTATGAATCCTTAATGGCCAATCAATCAGTAATTCAGTACATGGCCTATGCAATCATTTATGGTGAGCAGAATTATAATGGTCCATTTGGTACCGCCAGCGTTGATTTTTGCATGTCATGGATGCCCATTATTGATCAGGACTATAATGGGCATGTGGTCGGTTATGCCCAGTTTTATGACTATATCAGGTACATATCAAGTCCTGCAGTTACGATTAATTACCTGGGGGTCCTTCCAGGATGCCTACGCATCGTACATCACTTATGAGTGGGAGAAGGGACGAAATATTAGTTTACCGGGCGATACGTTATTTGTAGCAGGTAGTGGCAATGGTTATGAACCTGGGTATTGGACAGATGTCGTCGATTTTAGTCCAGGCTCATTAATATGCACGAAAAGCATGACATACGTGGTCAGCATGAATATTTTTTATCACTTAGGCTTTAATGTGCCTATTGCGTCCCAGTCATACGTTTGTTCAAAAGCCATGATATCGCTTTTCTCAATGGGAGGTGCGGCGTCTGATGGGTTTGGCGTAATTAATGCAACGTGGTATTACAAACCATACCTGGCTAATGTTACGGAAGCCACGTTGGCGGTAGAGGGTGGTGGCTTTACACCCGTAGGTACTGCGTATGTCCCAAGGCCAACCGCTTATACCGTGCCCATCAGCGTCTTCGCTAAGTTAAGCGCCGGTCATTGTGGCCTTTTTGATTTATTCACAAGGCATGTGTATGTCTCTTATTATCTTGATTGGCTTGTTTGGATTAATGTAACTAGTCTCTTTGGTAGGCCCGGGCGATTACCAATTTACTATAGTCATGGTATTTTAAGTTCTGGAAATTATACCAGTAATGGATTTTACATAGAAGCTCAGTGTGGGTAATACATGAATCGTCAATGGTTATTTGCGGCGCATTTTCCTCTTACATTATTTCAGAATCTCAGCGGTCTCGGAGAAGTCTCTCTTTCCCTTGCCTTCGTTTCTTGCGATCTCGAGTAATTTCCCGATTATAGACATTACCGGTAATGGCTTGCCCTCGCTCATTGAGTGCTTAATTGTTTCATCAATCACGTACTTAGCCAGGTCTATCGAGAAGGACTCTGAGTAGTTACCACTCAGTATCCAGGATAGCCTAGTCCTCAATTGTGCTGAGTCGGCACCGCTCATGCTGAGCGCCTTAACCAGTATTTACGTCTAGACCAAGCTCCCTCATTAATGGCGATAGTTCAGCCAGTATCATGGTATTGGCTATGATTATTGACGTACTGATTAACTTAAGCAGTGTGGCCTGCTCGTGAGTGCCTATGTAGATTAGCGTGCCTAACTGCCTCAGGAATTCCTCGGCCTGCCTATATAACTGCTCATCACCGCCTACGAATAACACGAGGGATCCGCCTCGGCCTGCTTTGGCCCACCCTCAAGTCTAGCGGTTATGTACTTAAGCCCCTTACTGCGG
Source organism: Vulcanisaeta distributa JCM 11216 (assembly GCF_001315985.1). GTDB lineage: Archaea > Thermoproteota > Thermoprotei > Thermoproteales > Thermocladiaceae > Vulcanisaeta > Vulcanisaeta distributa_E. The sequence continues at coordinate 207,281 of NZ_BBBI01000002.1, read as the reverse complement.
ACTATGGAGAGTACCTGCTCAAGCTCCGCAATGCTCATCGTAGTTGTGTCTATCACCACGGCGTTAGTACTTAACTCACTTAGTACCTGGGCTGACTCCCTGCCCGTGGCAATGCAAGCACCACATAATCAGCATCACCGCATTGCCCCACATTATCCACCGTCTTTACACCAACATTATTTAATGCCGCGTATATGGATTTATTAACGTCATACCCATGGACCACGTGGCCCCTATTAACGAGATTTACGGCCACGCCCTTACCCATCCTACCCAAACCAACTATGCACACCCTCATTACCCAATTAATGACCTAGGCCCTAATATGCATATCGTCAATTCCTTGACCTGCCCATAATGGAATCCACGATTCTCCTAACCCTATCAATTACGTCGTTGGGCACCGTAACATCCATCGGGTACTCCCTACCGCCGTACTCCTCAGGAAGCTTCCTAGTGGCATCAATGCCAACCTTACTGCCAAGGTTTGGAATCGGCGTTGATGGGTCAAGTTCCTCCACAGGGTAATTATCAATTATGAGCACGTCCCTCGACGGATTAACGTGAGCAGCCACCGCATACATTACCTGGCCCCAATCCCTGACATCCACGTCGTGATCCACCACAATCACCACCTTACCCAGGACGGGTACCAAGCCCCACAACGCCGTCATAACCCTCCTGGCATGCCCAGGGTACCTCTTCCTAATGGATGCGATGATTACGTAGCCCAAGCCCTCAGGCGGTATTTCGAGATCCACTAGCTCAGGGAGTATTAGCTTTAGGAGGGGGCTTCACAACCCTCGTTCCAAACCTAATTATGTTCCCATCCTCGAGCACAGGCCTCCCAGTCACAGTCACCGGTATCAGTGGGTCCCTCCTTGAGTAAATGGCCTTAACCCTAACCACTGGGTACTCCTTAGCTATTGAATAAACACCCACGTGATCACCAAATGGACCCTCCCTAACGTACTCACTGGTCAACTCACCCTCAATAACCAACTCCGCATTTGCCGGATACTCAACATCCACGGTCGAACCCCTCACCAACTCAACACCCTCGCCCCCTAAGCACACCAGTGACCAGAAGCTTATCCAGTGGGTGCGGTATTGAGACTCCGGCCATGAGCATAGTCACTGGGTCAGGACCGAAGACAACAGCCACCTCAGCCTTCCCACTGAGCTCCCCGTACATCGCACTCCTGCGCCAGGGCTGCCAATGCATCACGAACCTATCCCTACCAATCACCTGCAGCCTATAGAAGCCGAAGTTCCTGTAGTTGCCATGCTTAACAAACGTTATCCCAAAGGTGACGAACCTACCAGGTTCATGAGCCACTGCCTAATGGCCGGTATCTTCGTTAAATCAGTGGTACTCCACTCAACCTCCCTAACCGGTCCATCATTAACACTCCTTGGGAAGTATTGTGAAAACCTTCTCAGCTCATTCAGGGATTTCAGGGCATCAAACAGTCCCTGGGGGGGAATCCTCAGACTTACTAGATCCGTTAATTTGGAGGCCATGGTCTCCGGGTCGTTACCCTCCATGGCCAGCATAACCCTATCCCACTTGCCAAATAGATTACCAATTATCGGCAATGTGCCTTCCCTAGTCCTCTCGATTATTACGGCAGGCCCACCCCCTATACATTAACTCCCTCAGTAATGCGGCGACCTCAAGGTCAACACTGAGTGGTTCATTTATCCTGATAAGGTCTCTCCTATCCTCCAGAGCCTTAACGAATGACCTAAGGTCTTTAATAACCACGGGGGGGAACCAATGCGGATCAGGCAAATAACGGTTTCCTCCATGGAAATCCTTAAAACACACTCGTGGTTATCATGACATAATGAGCATTAGGAACTGGTTGATTTCATTCAGTCCGACAACATTGACGAGCGCCTTCTCATCCGTTACCCTAGGCACAGCGTTGGCTTGGTACTTAAGTAATAAGTTCAATCCGATAATCTACGCAATAACGCTGGCAGCCCTATTACTAGCTCAGGCAGGGGGGGTTAACCTAGTGCATGACTACTACGATTACCTAAGTGGCGTGGACATACTGTATAGGGCCAGTGGCTTCTCCCATAGGCCACACCCAATAATAGACCTTAAGTTAAGTCCTAGGGATGTGATTACCGTAGGTTACGTATTCCTGGCGATAGCCTTCATGGCGGGGGGGTTTACCTATTCACCCTGGTTGGTTGGACTGTACTAATACTGGCCATGGCAGGCTTGATAATTGGCGTTGGCTATAGCATACCGCCATTGAAATTCCACTATAGGGGCTATGGTGAGGTACTTGCGGCGCTCGCCATGGGCCCCCCCTCGTTACATGGGGGGGCTCATACATCGTCCAAACGGGCATTTACACAAACCCCCCGCGCCATTAATCGTTGGCATACCAAACGGATTATTCACACTACTAATACTCATTGGCTCAGGCGCCCTGGAGATTGATGCGTGCAGGGCGGTGGGTAAGATAACGCTAGTACTGCTCGTGGGTATTAAGAATACGAAGTACGTGGTTTATGCATCAATAGCCATCATGTACCTGTCAATCGTTGTCTCCGCAGCCCTGCATTACTTACCCTATATTTCACTGGTGTCGTTATTACTCATTCCACGCACATTGAGGTTGGCTGGTCCGTTGCTCAGTGGTGATGAGAATGTGGTCAGGGGGGGTAGGTGGAGGGAGCTTAGGAACTTATGGCTGGTCCCTTCAGTGTCAGGTTGATACTCCTAATGATCTTCATAGCCTCAATGATAATTGCCCGAATATACCCACCCCCCCTCTCAATATGATACATGTACGAAATAACTTAAATAATTAGCATTTACTAGTCAGCGTGTGAGTATTCAGGGGAGCCTTGAGTCCATTAGGCGTAGGGCCATCATTAGTGCCTACCTTGGCTGGGTCATGGATGGTTATGACGCGCTCCTGGTCACGCCAATAATGCCATTACTCGGTGAATTATTCTTTCCTGGTCCATACTCCCTACTTGGTGGCTTATCAACGCTGGTGGCTACACTTGTCGGTAGGCCGCTTGGCTCCGTAATCATGGGCTACATAGGCGACAGGTTTGGTAGGAGGATTGGGCTGTTAACAACAGTCCTCGGTTACAGCTTATCAGCCTAATAATAGCGCTGTTGCCGACGTACACAGTCATTGGCTTACTCGCGCCAATAACCCTACTGGCGCTAAGGTTTCTGCAGGGAATATTCCTGGGCGGTGAGTGGGGGGGTCCTGGTACGGCAATGATCATGGAGTGGAGTAAATGGAGGAAGGAGGTAACCTCGGCGTTCATACAGAGTGGTTACCAATAGGGGGGGTTGTCGTAGCGACTATCGTTAACGCTCTATTCCTAACTTACATGGGCCAAACCGCATTCAATGCCTATGGTTGGAGGATATACATGGGCACGGGAGCCATAGTGGCGGTTCTAGCCTTCATAATAAGGAGTAGCTCATTGAGTCGCCGATGTGGTCAAGGCCCAGGGTGAACCCATTAACACTATTGTTTAGGTATGGTGGTGTTTGGCTTGGGTTTGGCGTATTATTTACGGGTGGGTTATTAACCATTTACTACTCCACATACCTAATTTATTCAGACTTCCTAAAGGCAATTGGCATGGCAAATATAATACCTAGCGTCATGCTCATCTCGACAATAGCAGCAGTTGTGGCTGTTCTCCTCGCTGGTCCATTAGCCCTGGCAATTAATTATAGGTGGTTCATAATAGGCACGTTAGTAGTGTCACTGGCTTACGCGCCAATCGCCCTATTGCTGTACCCAAACTTCACAAACCTAGTGGTGTTGGCATTCATTGAGAACTTCGCAATGGGACTCGTGCCATACGTACTAATCGACAAATTCGATGTTCAATACAGGGCGAGTGGGCTTGGGGGGGTCTCCTATAATTGGGGGGGCTTGTTGATTGGTGGTTGGGCGCCGATGATTGTTGGTTTGATAAGCCCCCCCATGGGCTTAGGCATGGTGATTATGATGGCTGTCGGCGTTGCTTAGCAATCACTGGGCTATTAATGCTGTCAAGGACTGGTAGGTAAATCACTCCCCCCCTATTAAGCTCCTTAGTATTTCCAGCATCTTCCTGGCATTTTCAAGCATCCAGTGGTCATTATTGAAGAACACGTAGATAGCAATGGGATTAAGGGAAACAGCCTTAATCGCTAGGTCCCTAAGCTCATCCTCACCATAGTCATACATGTACCAATCAGTCCTACCGTGAAGCCTCAAATAAACAGCGCCACTTGTGCTCCTGACCCACGTAACCCCAGGCTCGTCAACAGACACTACGGTGATGCCTAAATCCCTCAATTCATTAATGGCATCTTTACTATTAAACCAGCTCTCGTGGCGAAACTCAATGGCAAGCCTAGGGCCAAGCCCTGTCTCCCTGGTGAACGTCCTTATTCTCTCCATACTCTCATCACCATATGCGAAGGATGGAGGCATTTGAAATAGGTAAAAGTCTATGTATGGATCGAGCGGTTGAAACAACTCCCTAAACCTACGCCAAGCGCTCAAGGCATCCTCTGAGCCTCTTAACGTGGGTTATGTACTATGAACCTTAACAGCCCACCTAAGGCCAGAGCCCTTCCTAGCCCAAGAAACCACCTGGTTCCTAAATGGGAACCTATAGAAGGATGCGTTGAGTTCAACGGCATTAAGTCCGGAGTTCCTTACGTACCAATCAAAGGTTGAGTCCAGGTTCCAATCATAGAGCCAACCCGACGTGCCAACAAAGACCTTAACCACGGAGTAACCATCACTAACACCTTATAAAACTACCACGCACTGAATTAATGAGTGATGATGGCTGTCGGGACACCAGATCGGTGATGACCACCTGGAGGGCTGATAATTATTTAAGCCACAACGAGTAACTCGCCTTAGGATGCCAAGTAACGCCTTAAGTGCCATGTTCATGAGCGCACTGGAGATCCTGGACTACGCCAAGGAGGAGGGCGGATAAGGCATTAATAATAGCAATTAACGCATTCATTTACGGGAAGACCGGAGTAATCCCTAAGAACCACGGCGAACGCAGGAGAATTCTCAGAGAGATTGGTAGCGAGGACTTGAGGGCCCTTTATAGTGATTTAATGAGGACGCTTCATGATGAGGCATTTTACGAAGGCGTTTATGAACTAGACGAGGCTAGTTACGCCATCAACAAGATCGAGAATCTAATTAGAGAGCTAATGATGAGTGAGTAACGACTTAAGGATTAAGTACCCAGTGCGTTGGTTTACTTTAGTGATTGGGTTGTGCCGCCACTGACCTGGTGATGATGGGGGGGTCACGAATGACCTTAACTGCTCTCCCTGAAGTATATGTAGACAGTCTCGCTGTGATAATTGCAATTACTTAGGTCGTAAAGCGTGCAGTTCGACATGAGGTATATACCCAATGTTGGATTCCAACCTAATGTTTGCTCTATGAAGAATACGTAGACATACACATACCCATCATACACATTATGCGCCGGTACGCATGCTAGGGAGTCTATGTGCATATTTACGTAATTACCCAATGAGTATGGCGGGTAGGGGGGGTTGAGTTTCAGTGGCTTGCTTGAATTTACTGCGAGGTATAGGGTTGAGTTTACGATCATAATTTTCATAGTGCCACTGGCATTGGGCATTACGATTGGTGAGGGTATCCCTGGAAAGTACGTGAATATTAATACCCCTCTTGGCTTATTTATTATGAAGATGTACGTATCTTTAGAGGAGTAATCAATACCTATGTATGTGATCGAGTTCTTACCAACGGTTATTGAGTTGTTTCCTGATCTCAATATCATGGCGATGTTATAATTGTTCGTGAACCAATAACCATTATAATAAGGACATGCTGTGGGTGCGTACATTCGTTCTATTTCTGGTAATAAGGCCATAAAGAGTAATTTTAGGGTTTTTACGGGTATGCCGTAGATGAGCATAAACATGACCAGCATTACCGCCAATATTGCAACTGACATTATTATAATGACCAACGCCTTACTCATATCCTATTATACTCATGCAGCAATGTCTTTATATGTGTTAATTAACCAGGTTTCGAATTAGGATTATTTTTGATTCATGATGATTTTAAGATTCTAACCCTAACTAATTTGTCAATCGCTGCCTAGCCTCATTAGTCTCAGCATTACGTATTGGTAATAACCAATTAGGTCTGTGGCGTTTGGCGATATTGCCAATGCACTGAACTTCTCCAGGTAGCCGGGTATACCAGTTGGGTATGAGTAGGTGTGAACCGCCGTTAAGTCCTTACTAGTCCTAGCGTAGTTTCCGGATATTCCTGTGACCACTGCGCCGCCGTATGGATTAATTATTTGTAGTGTCAGGTTCATGAAGCCGTAGGAGTTGAGGGATTCGAGTGCATCTGTCTCGTAGTCCATACCCGGCAATGAGTAGTGCTCATGCGCATCCATTCCCAGGTTAACTGTGGCATATTGAGTATACGCGGCTGGGTATGGGTATGAGGTTGGCGGTGCCAGTGGTGTTATGTAGGCGGTTACGTTAAATACAATTGGGTACTTATAGGCGAGGCTCATTGTGAATTGGTCGATACCATTTATGTTCTCCGTCGATGATTCGGTGAAGTTTTCACTTAATGTGCCGTACTCCATTATGGCATTGAATAATTGATAGGCATTAAACACGCCCGACTGCTCTGATGACGCCACCTCAACGCCATGTTCAAAGACCAATTTCGATACGTAATTCAACGTGTAATTACCATACTCCATGTACTCCGTCAAACCCGTGGGTGTCGTCGAGAATATGGGCCCTGAGTCGTAAAATCTTGAGTACGCAGTTATCAATTGACCGCCAACCATTGGGTTTGATTCATTAACCCATAGCATGAGTACTCCCGATACGGTCCAGGTGAAGTAAGGCGACTCAGTCAATTCGTATGCCTCGTATAGGTTCGTCATTGTCAACGTGATGTTAACGTTGCTTATGCCCGTGGCGAGTAACGGAGTTATGTCAGCCATGTATGGGTTATGGAATGACAACGTGTTTATTGATGGCATGGGCTTCCACATGAATGGGTCAATGCCTCCGGTGTATATGGTCTCAAATGGGTTGAAGACCGCGGCCAAGTAATTATTGTAGTAAATAAGGAGCTCGCGAGTAGCTGGTTCGTTGGTGTACCAGAACTCATCTAGTTCACCGCCCTCCATGTACATGAGCAGCGCGGCCCTATACGTCCCACTGGGTATGTTTGTTATGAACGTCACCTCGTCATGTAATGGGTTAAGCCTATCAGGGATACTCCATAGGAATTGGGCGCAATTGGTATGAAGTAATTGGGCAAGCCGCTGGGCTCAGGCCCTGGGTATAGATACAGCGTCACGTTGACTACGTAGTAACCCGTAACGCCTATGCTAGGCACAATCCAATTGGGTAGTAACGCCTTGAAGGTAACGCATGAACCTGCGAGCATGTTCTCAAATATCGTCAGGTCCGACCAAGCCGTTGAGTTCAAGATCTCCTGCGTTGAACCCCAGAACACGGGTACTCCATTGACGAATATATACAATGGCCTGTCATATTGGGTACCACCGGTCTCCGTTATTGTCACATTCAGTACAATGAGACTATATGTGCCTGAGGGTATGCACACACTGCTGTTCTGTGGTACAACCGCGTAGGCATTATTTAGTTGATATGGGAATACGGCATTTGTAAATACATGAATTACTTTGGGCTTAGTACTTGGTGGTAGTGGTTGGTATGCTTCGAAGGAGTAGAAGCCGTTGTACGTAATGAATGGGTCCTTACCGAGGGGTGTCGTCATGTTGTAGATCCATGGGTGTTCCACCTGACTTGCGTTGGCTGTTATTGTTATGGCCAGCAGGATTGTTATTGATGCGAGTATTACGTATTTAAGGCCTATACCTAGCATATCAATACACTACTTTAAATACTTTAAATATATTATTAAGTATTATTGTTTCTATTCCAAGTAGCTTCATTAATTAGTAAAGCTGAAATACTTTACATAATTAAAGCGTTGTTCTCTCTTCACGTATAGGTAACCAATTAATATGCCCACGATAAAGCCGAGCAAGTGACCTAGATATGCTATGCCGAAGGCGAAGGCCAGTGGTGATAGTAGGAATATTATCGCTATTATGTTTATTGGGTTCGCCAGTATCACGCCCCTATGCGGCGTAGCTATTATGAAGCCAATCAGGCCAAATAACGCGCCTGACGAACCACCAACGAGGACGGGCGTCCCCATTACGTAGTAAAGTATTGGCGAGAGCGACGAGCTACGCCACTGAGCATGAAGGTTAACCAGAAGTTCCTGGTTCCGAACACCGTCTCGAAGTACGGCCCAATCATCCATAGGGTGAGCATGTCGAATAGGTAGTCCTCAAATGTTGGGTGTGCGAATATGGCTGTTATGAAGCCCCAGGGGGGGGTTATTGGCGGCCACGTACTACCCAACAGCGCTACCATTACTTCATAGGTTACCTGGTTAATACTCATGGCTATGAATATGGGTATGGTGAACACTGTTGATAATAGGAAGGCAATTAACGTACTTTTAAACCTGTACATCAGTACCTACGTATTGATTAATTTAAAATACCTAACCTTTGCTAAACACATCATCGTGATAGCCTATAATAACCAAGTATCGCGTATATATCAGCAACTATCAATAGTATGGCACCAACAATCACTATGGTCAACAGCGAGCCCCACCAATACCACCTCGAGGCGCTGGCGAACTCACTCACATTGCTTGAGGATGCAAGAGCTGCATAGGCATTTCTCCAGAAGTATCCACTTATTACCGCAATTGCATATAGGCCAAGAACCCACGCAATTATAGTTCCAACGCTAGCATACGTTCCAGCGTTTATGGACGACAAAAAAGCTATTACGCCTATGAATGAAAATATGGCAATAACGGCACCGACTATTGAGATAATCACCGCCACTATTGCATTTCTCCAGATTTCATTGTTATTGTAGGCCTTTGATAATTGATGCAAAGCTATTAGCACGAGTATAAAGCCCACGACATCGGCATATGGTATGAAGGTTAATATGCCGCCTATGAAACCAAGTGTACCAGCAGACCTTACCTCTTCTTGTTTACTCACGGGATTTATTTTTAAATATTTTTTATAAACTTTACCCATCAATACCTCTAAAAAGCATAAAAAGAACATAGTACTAAAACATTATGCAAAACTTAATAATATGATTAAGTTAGGGGGGGAATAAAAATGTAAGATTAATTAGGGAGGATTAATTGATCCCTCGATACATGAATAGGCTTAACATAGTTTTTGGTGAATTGGCAAGGGGGGGATGTAGGCAGTGCCAACTGGGCATTAAGAGTGTGCTCTTCATAACGGGCCTATGCCCACTGAATTGCTTCTACTGCCCAGTCAATAGGGATAGGTTTGGCAGGGACGTCATGTTCATTAACGATAGGCCAGTCAATAAGTTCCCAGGTGACATAATTGATGAGTTGGATAGGGCTGGGTCAAATGGGTTGGCGATCACGGGTGGTGATCCAATAATGGTTGTTGATAGGGTGGTTACGTTGGTGAAACTGCTCAAGGACGTTTATGGACGGGGGGGCTTTCACATACATATGTATACGCATGTCTTGAACGCCAGTGAGATTGCCATTAGGAAACTGGCGAGTAGTGGCATTGATGAGGTCAGGATACACGCAACAAACCCAACGCAATTAAACGGTAAACTAGGCCTACTTAAGGTACTTAAGGACGCGGGTATTGAGCTTGGCCTTGAGGTGCCTGCCCTGCCCAGGTTCGAGGATGATATTGTTAAGGTTGCTGAACTACTCATTAATAATGGCTTGATAAGCTTTGTGAACTTGAACGAACTTGACGTAAGCCCCCCCGCAAACATAAATAATTTGATAAGCATGGGCTATAAACCGGGGCCCGACGGTAGTGTCATGGGCAGTATTGATGCCGGCATTAAAATAGCCAGTGAGATTAGGAGGAGGTGGCCCTGGATAAACGTTAACGTATGCACATCCCGCTATAAGGACCTGGCCCAAATCGGTGCTAGGCTGTTTAGGATTAATATGAGGGTTAGTGACGGGAATGAGGTTGTGCTTGATGACGGTACCGTGGAGAGTAAGAGCGAGGGTGGCGTTGTCATTAAGTTGAGGATTGGCGGTAAGGAGTACGATGTAGAGAGTGGTTAATGGCACTCATTCAGTGACTGAAGCTCCTTGACTAGTTCCCTCCAATCACTCAACTGCTTAATCAATTCACCTCTGCAGTAAATCTCTATCGAGGCTATCCCATACGCATCAATGATCTGATGAGGCGGTGCTGGGAATGCCGAAGCCCAGGCCACGTAATTACCCTCAGGGCTCAGGGCCCTAATCTCCCTCTCAAGGGCGATCATGTTCCTCGACTTCCTCAGCCTAATGATGACTTTAAGCCCCCCCTTGTTCCTAACCATAGTTAATACCTGCTCTATGTCCTTAATCGTGACCATGAATCAACCACCCTTAGCAGGCTTAAATGTGAATGCCTTATAATAAGTGATAACCCCCTCAGAGCTCACGAGCGCAAGGACCAACTGCGCACCCATACCCTCGCTGTACTTCAGCACATTTAGTAATTCCATTACCTGTATGCCCAACCCCTCAGTGACTATCTTAATCATGTACCTCGGGCTCGAATTCACAGGCTCTTACCCTTATCCCACACCAGGAAGTCCACGGGGGCCATTAACCACGGGCTTTATGAAGTAACCCCCCCTCTTCCTCATGTCCAGGTACACCGTTAAGGCGTGTGGATTCTTAACCTCCCTTATCAACTCATTCACGCCAGCCTCATTGCCATCAATCATCACCCTGTACCCAATTATGGACAGGTACACGAGCTCTATGGGCCTTAGGATCATTGTCCCATCCCTCACATCGCCAATACCCTTCTCCTCAAATTCATGAACATCACCATTATTAATCTTGATGAGGCTATACTCATCAGTACCCGTCTTCCTAACGATTATTGTCTTCTCCTGATTCTTCGAATCCTTCATTCCGCATTACCCATCAATGTAAATATTTAAAAACCCACTACCCATCACCATTAACGGGATTAACCGTGGGCAAGAAAATACTGGTGCAAAGACGAGGGAGAGGTGGTTCGCAGTTCAGAAGCCCAAGCTGGATTAGGGAGGGTCCTGTTAGGTATTTACCAATGAGTGATGCCGAGCTTAATGGCGTAATTAGGGGGGGCGTTGTCAAGGAGTTGATGCATGTACCGGGGGGGCTCAATGCCCCCTGTGGCTAGGATAGCGCTTGAGGATGGTAGGGAATTCCTAAATTACGCGGCTGAGGGCATGTATGTTGGGCAGATTATTGAGATCGGCGCGGCGGCCAAGCCAATGCCAGGCAACATACTGCCGCTCGGCAAGATTCCCGAGGGCTCCATGATCTATAACATTGAGAAGAGGATTAATGATGGTGGCAAATTCGTCAGGTCAGGCGGCACCTACGCTGTCGTCCTCATCCATAAGGACAGTACCACAGTTGTTCAATTACCCAGTGGTAAGGTTATGGAGGTAGACTCGAGGGCCAGGGCAACGGTGGGTATAGTGGCTGGTGGCGGTAGGATCGAGAAGCCGATGCTTAAGGCAGGCGCTAAGTACTACAGGTCGCTGGCTAAGTCCTGGAAGTACCCATTGGTTAGGGGTAAGGCAATGAATGCATATGCTCACCCACATGGTGGCGGTAGTCACCAGAAGGGTGGTACTCCGGTGCCTAGGACTGCGCCGCCTGGCCAGAAGGTCGGCTTCATAGCGTCTAGGTGTACTGGTAGGAGGTGTCCACAGATTGTGCCAAGGAGTAAGAGGGTTTGGGCGTCTGGTTATTCGAAGAAGACGAGACTTAAGAACAAGAGGACGAGTGCAATGCCGTCAGAATAAGGTTACTCCCTCTTGCTTATTAATTCCTTGCATTTACTTAATTCCGTGGCTAATACCGAGTATTTATTAGCGTCCTTATACCTAATCTCCTCAAGATATTTCTTAGCCCCATTAATTATGACTCTAAGGATTTCACGTGATGACAGGTAATTCCCATACTTCTCCTGAACCTTATTAATAACGTCATTGCAGTTGATCAAGCCACCACTCAGCAGACCTATGACGTAGTTTATGGCATCCTCCATGATCTTCTTAACCTCAGTCCAGTGAACATCACCGGACCTAGTGTGAACAAGGCCCTGGGCAGGTAGGTTTGGTGACCAGGTATAACCGCAGTCCAGGCACTTGAATGTTAATGCGTCTGAGACGACGATGGCTATCCTTCTCGAGCCACACCTTGGGCATGAAATACCCTGAATAGACATAACCTACCTATGAGTCAATGTCTTATCTATAAAATGCTTATGCTAACTCTTAGGAATTATGACAATTATATTACTTACCATGCCTGATGTGCCTGCACTGTATGCCCCTTTGACTGAGCCAGGAGATTATTGCCGGGCCAAAAACAATGGGTGCCTTACTAAGGTCATTAATGTTTTTTGAACCCGTGAGAAACATGGCAATCCTAAACTCCTTAAGTAACCTACCAATGAACCTCTTGGTTTCATCATACCCCTTAAGCGCAGCCAGGAGGAGCGGCCTCGACATTGAGAAGGCGTTCGCCCCGATGGCTATCGCCTTGGCGCCATCAAGTCCACTCCTAACACCACCCGACGCAATTACCACGCCATCATAAACGCTCCTAACCTCGCAAATAGATATTGCCGTCGGTATTCCCCCCCAGCCATTGAATACATCAGCCTCGCTCATCGTACCCGCCCTTATGCTCTCAATCCTTATGAATGACGTACCTCCAGTACCTGCAACATCAATCGCATCTGGACCAACCTTAGATGCAAGCATCCTAGCAACCTCCATGGATATTCCATTACCAACCTCCTTAACGATTAGCGGCCTATTAGCCACCTTCTTAATGAACCTAAGCTTATCAATGACGCCTCTAAACCAGGGCTCACCCTCAGGTTGAAAAACCTCCTGGGCAGGGTTCAGGTGGATGGCTATTGCGTCAGCATTAATCATGTCTATCGCCTGCGAGACCCAATCACCGAGCACCTTCTCATCAAGCCTAGAGACCTGTGGAGCACCCAGGTTGGCTATCTTGAGGCTGTCGGAGCATTCTCAGCAACGACCCTAAAGCTCCTAGCCGTCTCAGGCTTAACAATGGCGACCCTCTGGGAGCCAACGTACATGCCAATACCAAACTCCTCAGCGCACTTAGCAAGTGTGGCGTTTATTTTCTCGGCAGTCTCCGTACCGCCAGTCATTGCGCCAATTATGAATGGGAATGATAGTCTCTTGTTGAATATGTTTATGGCCGTATCTACATCATCAAGATCAATCTCAGGCAGTGCCATGTGAATTAAATACACCTCGTTAAATAGGTTATTGCCTTCTTCAACATTCTGTTCTGACGCAATCCTAATATGGTCATCTTTCCTACTCTCAATCATTCAAGCATGGATTAGCCAACGAAATAAAAACTTATCCTAGATTCTGCGTGATTTATAACTTATATAGTTATTAAGAGCTAATATATTGATTAAACCCGGTTCACAATATAAATTTATTAACAGAAAAGCCTAGTCTTCGTTCGGTGATAAGAAAATGTTCATGGATAGAGATAAATCACGTAAAAACCAGGTAAATACGGAAAGAAGGATATATAGAGGATACACTGCTATTGAGTATTTGAGTGATGGCAGGGCGGTTTTATGGAGCGGTAGTAAGGCGTACATACTATATCTATGAAGTATTGCTTAGAAATTGAAAATAATGTATTAGTAAAGTGTATATACATTAATAAATAATTTTATCATTTATTTAGAGACTTCGTTTTTAACCAATTATTAACGACTTCACCTAGCCAATCCGGCACATTTACGTGCTTCATTAATGATTCCACCATTGCTTCATTAAATTGGCAATTATTAATACTATTTACGAAATTAATGAACCAATTGGGAAGCCCTGATGTGGTGGCTATGGCGTAGATGAGCTCCCTGCTTGTTATATTGTTTAATACGGTTTCGCCTAATTCAGTGTTCATTAATAGGTAGGCGGCATAGGTTTTTCGTAGTATTGGGTCTGATTTAATGTCAGCGTTATTGCTATTATTGGCATTGACTGACTTATTGTCACTTACTGGATCCTGCGTATTTACTTGTTCAATTGCCTTTACTGCATTTTTCGCGCTTACTTGCATGGTCTCAAGTGATTGATGATGGAATGTCTCCTTACCCCCTTAGGTATGAGAATACAGCGGCCAGCACGGCAAGTATGGCTGCTGTATGGTATGCGTAGTAGAAGCCACGGCCATTGCAGGGGGGGCTATTGCGCTTGGGAAGAAGGTTAATTTATCGATATTACTGAATACACTGGCTGGTAATGATATACCTGCCTGCTCAATTAGGGTCCTTATTGGGTCATAACCGAGAAACGCCGCGAATAATGCGTAGACTGGTGGAATCGACACTAGCCTGTTGGCATCGTTTGCAGGAACCCCCCCCGCGTTCAATAATGCATTATATATTGATTGCGATAGTGTCGTTGAGGCCCCCCCAGTCAGGATTAAGGTTAGGAATATCGCGAAACTCATCAATAGGCCTATGTTTTGCATTGCTGACCTTAGTCCAGAGGCGGCTGACCTCTCCGTCGGCGGTACTGCGCTGAGTATTGATACTAGATTCGGTGATTGGAATAGGCCCGAGCCAGCACCCATTAGTAGTAGTATTGCTGCGAACCATACGTAGTTGAAGTTCGCTATTGGCAGTAGCGTCAGTAATTCAAAGCTAGTTGCAAGGAGTATTGCGCCTAATGTGGATACAACCCTGGCACCAAACCTATTCAGTAACTTACCGCCTATTGGTGCGAAGATGGCGTTGGTTATGCTACTTGGTATTAGGTATATACCAGCCAAAGTGGTGTGTCGGCGTATGGGACACCATGAAGCGGTAGGTAAATCGCCTGTAGAAGCAGCGAAAGGACGAATACATTGGCACCCTGGGCGAGGAATAGGAAGAGGCTGCTCACTACACCGTAGGTAAACTGCCTAATCCTAAACAGCCTAACCCTGAGCATTGGCTCTGGGATCTTGGACTCAATGAAGAATAATGAGCTAAATAGGGCACCACCAATACCAAGCAGTATCCAGACCATTGGATTACCCCAGCCTAGTGATGAATTTCCATATGGTGTCATAGATAGCATTAATCCCATGAGCAGTAGTACTAATGATACGGTTAGTAATGACGCACCAATCCAATCAATCTTAGCCTTTGCAAAGCCCGCAGGTAATCCATAGACACTCCTGTACGCCCATACAATGCTGATAATGCCTATCGGTACGTTGTACAGGAATACCCACCTCCAGTTAATCGTGGCTAATAAACCCCCAATCACCAGGCCCAATATACTACCTGCACTAAACGATATGCCAACGATACCCTGCGCCACGCCCCCCCTACGCTCCGGCGGATAAACATCGGTTATTAATGCGGCGCTATTGCCAAACATCATCGCGCCACCCAGCCCCCCCTGTAAGAACCTGTAGGTCACCATTTGAATACCGGCAACTGCGCCGTAGCCTGGCGTTAGACCCAGCAGTAATGATGCTGTTGTGAATACGATATCACCGATGGTAAACACCCTACCCCCCCTACCATACATGTCGGATAACCTGCCAATGAGGCTACGGTAATCGCCATCACCAGTGGGTATGCGAACATTATCCAAGCCATTATCATGAAGCCAATTGCCGTATTAATACTAAGCCCAATACCCCCCCTGAGTATCGCGGGCAGCGCAATCACGACTGACGATACATTCATAGACCCCCCCAGCAGTGCTCCAAGGAACGCATTTATCAATACGGCCCTTCTCTGACCCTCACTTATTGATGCCCACAGTTCCCTTTGCATACGATTATGGCATTCGGGTACCAAGCATTTATAAAACCTTCTTTGTTAGTGATATCGGCTATTTTCTCTATTTAGGGAAAGACTTAATTATTACTTTGTCATAAATAAGACATTGTGGAGAAGGCTTTAATCATTGGACTTGGATTCATTGCAACGAACTTAGCTAAGCACCTAGTTGATAGGGGGGTTCGATGTATATATAACCTATAGATCGATTCGCGGTAGCAAGGCCCTTATGATGAAGGACCTATTGGAATTGAATGTTAAGCCACATAAATTGGACCCCCCCGGTAATTACGACGATACCGTAAAGCTCATCAGCAATATTAAGCCAAATTATGTATTTAATACGGTCGGTATATTGAATGGCTCATGGACTGAATTGTGGAATGCCCATGTTGAGGTTCCCCCCCGCAATATCGCTAGGGCGATACTCAATGTTGATAGGTCAATAAAGCTAGTTCATATAAGTGCATCAGCAGCAACAGGAGGATAGTAGGTTCATAAGTGAGGAGCCTGTGCATTGTGACTTCTCGTATGTAAGTCCGAGGACGGATTATGAGAGGTCTAAGTGCGATGGTGAGAGGACCATTAAGGAGTTGGGCAATGAGGGACTTAATTACGTAATTGTTAGGCCGGCACTTGTCTATGGGTATTATAACGACCACAATGAATTCCTCAGTCTTTATAGGCTTGTGAGGATTGGATTGATACCGCAAATTAGCGGCCTTGTCAATGCCATTTATGTGGGTTACCTAGTGAAGGAACTTGAGAGACTAGCAGTTAGTGAGGAGTATAGAAACACGTTTCTTTATGCAACTGAATGTAGCATGTATAGTCTGGGTGAATTTGCTAGGCTAATGGCTGAGTATCTGAATATTAATGGAATTAGAATACCGCTGCCGCCTGGTATCGTTAGTTTATTCTTACCCAGTGGTGCTCGTTCATTGCTTAAGTACGTCAATGTGCAGTATGATTGTGGAAGTACGAGGAGGGTGTTGGGTGATGTTGAGCCCGCAATTGGTGTTGGGGGTTAGGGAGATGGTTGATTGGTTGAGGAGGTTTATGGATAGTAATTATTTAATGGCTTAATAATGCGTGATCTTGATGGGTGAGCCCAGGGTTGCTGGTATATTGATGCTCATCAGCGGAGCCTTTCTACTTGTGCCAGCACTGCTTCTGGTCCTTATGTCGATTATCGTGATTCCAATACCCAACATAGGCGTAACCATACTCTGGGCATTGTCGTTGATTACCATTGCGCTGGCTATAATGAATATAGGCGCCGGTATATTATTAATAACTAGGCAGAGCGACACTGAGGTTAGGACACTGGGCATTGTGGTTGCCGCCCTGAACCTGGTCTTTACCTGGTGGACGTTGGTAGGCGCCGTGTTTGCCGTCATCGAACTCGCACTCCTGATTTAATTAGCCCTGAGGTAACGCCTTAAATAATATTCAGTGCTTTACTATACCGTGAGAGTAATTCCACTGGGGGGGATTGGTGGTTGGGTCTCAAACCCACTGCTAGGCAATGTATCACTGATGGTGGAGACCGGTAAATCAAGGATTTTAATTGATGCCGGTGAAGGTACTTACAGGGCCTTAAGGACTTGTGGTTTCGACGTGGATAACCTGGACCTCATACTCATAACACATAGGCATGGTGATCACGTGATGGGCCTATCGACTCTGGCGTTATTCGCCAAGGCCAAGGGAATAATGCTCAGGGTTTATGGACCTAGAGACGTGGATCTGCAGAAGCTCTTTGATGCATTGGGTATACCGCAATACCTATCAGCAATAGAATTTCATCCAATTGACCCAAGCCCAGAGCCATTAACGGTGATCATCGGCCATGATTACAGGATAACCGCGGTTTTGGCGGATCATACAATACCGACACTGGCGTATAGGATTGATGGGTCTGATGGATCATGCGTAACATACAGTAGCGACACTAGGCCTACTTCAAATATAGTGAACCTTGCCAGGGACTGTACATTACTTATCCACGAGGCGTCCGGAAACCCAGGCACCGAGGAGGTATCCCACTTACATGGACATTCAACGACAAGTGAGGCACTACAAATAGCTAGGGAGGCCGGTGTTAAGTACCTAATGCCGGTGCATTATTATGTGGAATCACCCATATTAAGTGGTGCACACGGTGTTAATATAGTTATTCCACTACCATGTACTCCACTTGACACCCAAAGATTAAAGTGATTGAATTTGTATAAGATTTACTTATTTTATGATATTGAAGTATTCATTGGAATAATATAAAGACACTGGTCCTAGAAAATACTTATAACCTGTGCATCATAAGATACTATGTGAGGAGTGGCATCTCACGCACAACCTGGGTTATAATCGGCGTTATAATAGTGGTTATAATCGCAATTGGCGCCTATTACTATATTAAGTCAGTAACTGCGCCAAAAACAGTAACCATAGTCGTCGTCGCCTACTCAGGAACCACCGCCCAATTCATACAATTCGCCGGCCAATTATTCCACGAGGAACACCCCAATGTAAATGTTGAGGTTATTACATACCCATTTAGTCAGTACGTCACCAACGAATTAACGGCACTCGAGGCCCACTCAACTGAGTATGACATTATAGAGTTCACATCGACATCATCGCTTAGGTTCGTGCCTTACGTATTACCACTCAATCCGTATATGGGGGGGACCCTATTTAACATGAGCGATTTAATGGCTCCTCAGGAGGCCTTTGGCGGTGAGTTCTACAATACTACGACAGGCCAAATCGAGTATATCGGCATAGCCTATGAGACGGTAACCTACATGCTCGCTTATAAGTGCTCGATATTCAACAACCAAACACTGGCCCAGGAGTTCTATAGTGAGTATGGCGTTGAGTTTAACCCATTAACCTGGCAGAACTGGACAACCGTGCTCGACGTCGACCAATTCCTAGTGGGGGGGAATGGCATCACTAAGTACGGCGTCCTAATTGATGACCACGTATCACACGGTATAATAGATGCTTACCCAGCAGTATTTGGTTGGTGGTACATGAGGGATCCGAACCTTAACGATGGCAGGGTTGGTGGTCTACCCAACTTCAACATAATGTTCTACGGAGCACCAGCGCCAGGCTGTACATACCCACTACCCGACTTCAACACCACGGATGGTATTGAGGCACTCGAGGTCTATAAGGAACTTGTTTCATATGAGCCACCGCCAAACGTCACGCCTGTAACTTATGATAACCTACCAGAGCTATATGCCGAGTACGCACCTGCTGCGTTAATGTTCGTTAGCCAATTATCATACCTACCATCAAGCGTGTACAATGATACATGCCTAGCACCATTACCGGGTGGCTACGCCGAGACCGGCACTAACTTCCTTGCCGTCAGTAAGTACTCAACGCATAAGCAGTTGGCCCTTGAATTCCTTGCGTTCCTGGTATCGCCTCAGGTCCAGGTATATGAGTACCTGTACTTCCATAAGTTCCCAATATCGAAGGAGGCATTCCAAATGCTACTGAGTAATAGTACGCTTAGTCCGCATGATAAGGAATTACTTAATGCCGTTTACAATGCTGCTCAGTACGCCTGGGCAAACCCGCCAAACATACCACCAACATACCCAGAGTTAATACCAAGCTTTAACCAGGAGGTATTCGAATATCTACTTGGGCAAGTGAGTGCTCAGGAGGCAATGAATACTGCCGCTGCGTCTTGGGTAAACGCCCTTGTTCAAACCTACGGTTCCTGTTCAGGCTAATACTACCTAAGTCATAATTGTGTTAAAAATTAAAAATTAATTTTTACGGTGAGTAATTGAGCCGATATGAGGAGGTTTTGGTTAATACCGTATTTAATATACATACTTGCCTTTGGACTAATTCCATTAATCCTAACCTTCTACTTCGTTGGTTTTACCCCCCCAACTTCAATAAAGGGTTTAATAGTAGATTTTCCACCAGGTACATTCAATTTGGCTCTCTATAACACATTGCTTTTCGCAACAATGACCGCATTATTATCAACAATGCTTGCATTGGTGTTGGCCATCAGGGTTGATAGCTTACCCATGAAGTGGCAGGTACCGATGTCATTAATAATACTTGTACCATACACAATACCGTTCATATCATCATCGATGATTTGGTACACACTCTTCGACCCAATGTACGGGCCGTTCTATTACCTATTTAAATTATTTCATATACCCATGCTAAACATGACCACAATACCCGGTCTATCAATATGGTCTGTGATCATTGTTGGCGTATGGAGCAGCACATCCTTTGCCTATCTAATGATCATTGGTGGGCTTAAGTCAATTAGTAAGGAGCTTAAGGAGGTCTCCCAGGTAGATGGTGCCTCCCTCTCACAGTACTATAGCGGTGTTGCATTGCCCTATATTTTCAAGATTGTGCTTACGGCATTCCTAGTGATATTCGTGCTTCAATTGGGTAACTTCGACATACCCTACGTATTGACCGAGGGAGGGCCTGGTTACTCATCAACAACACTGCCCCTACTCATATTCGATTTACTATACTTCATTGGTGACTTCTCCGGCGGTGAGGCAGCTGCAGCGTTACTTGCGGCCTTAGCCACATTACCAGCTGTGGCGCTGTTATACGTCATGCGTAGCGGCGGCCTTTACGTGAGGCTCCCTACGATTAAGATTCCGGATAGGATCTATGACTCATTACTGTGGATATTAACAGTAATAATACTACTATTCCTACTATTTCCTGTTTACTGGATGGTCGTACTCGCCTTTAGGCCGAACATTTACGACTTCATATCACCACCAATACTATACCCAGTCGCCTTTACAATAAATTACTTCGTGAACGCAATCACGAACTCTGCATCATACATCTCCACAAGCCTCATTGTTAGTGCATTCGTTGCATTGATCTCCGCAATATTGGCAGGCACAGCATCATACATAATGTCTAAGCAAAACATTTACTGGCTATTACTAATCACGATATATCTATACTCATTACCATCCACAAGCTTCATATTCCCAATATACACCCTATTCATGAACTCGGGACTCCTAAACACCTGGTGGGCATTGATACTCGCCGAGCCCATATTCACGGTAACACTGTCCGCCTGGCTCCTCTTCAATATATACAGGGACCTGCCGAATGAGTATCAGGAGTTGGCTGAGATTGAGGGGGCCTCCTCGACTTATACGTTGTTTAGGATCATAGCCCCCCCAATAACCAGGAGTAGTTGGTTCATGGTAATGATACTATCCTTCATAATAAGCTGGCAGTTACTATTCTACCCATTAATACTAACGGAGACCCCCCCATGGCTATTCAACTTCCCACCAACGGGCGCACAGACAGTAACCATATTCGCAATAGAGGCAATAAGGAGTAAGGCCGTTGATTGGGGGGGATTACTGGCTTCGTCGGCCCTTGTGGTTGCGTTACCAGTCATGGTGCTTAGTTACGTAATAATGGGTAGGTTGCTCGAGGGCTTCAACATCGGTGGTATAAAGGGATAATCAAGTGTATTCATTTTAATTAAGTATTCATATGAATACATGATGAGAAAGGTTTTTAAATCCGATATCAGAAGCGATATTGGTGAAAGGAATGTTCGGCATGACGAGGTGGGGGGGTGCGTGGATAATACTAAACCAAATAACGGATAGGATAAAGATGAGTGATTTAAGAAGTAGGGTACCACTATACGGCGCAGCTTTGATTACGCAATAAGCGCTCTGCAAATGGCTGGCTTGATAAGGGTTGTTAAGGAGGGTAATGAGGAATACGTGGAATTGACAGACCTTGGCAAGAGCTTCAAGAGCTGGTACACAAGCTACCCATACCCACCCGCACCGTGGGGCCCAGGCTGGGGTTGGTTCTACGGAGGGTGGCATGGCGGAAGGCGTTGGTGGCATTGGTGGTAATATAACAACATAATTCATTAAAAATTAAACGTTTTTACTTTATTATTTCCGTTGGTATTTTCATAATTACCTTCGCCATTGGCGATACGATATTGGCGGCCAACCTCACAAGCGTCACCATACTACCCCCCCTAACCTCCAACCTCCTAAATACACTGAGCATGGTCGTTACCGGGTCACTTAATCCACTGAGGACCTTGAGCCATACATCGTAATCGGCAATGACCACGTATTGGTATGAGTTAATGTCCGGGTTTATAATGAGGGAGGCTTCATTACATGAATTATTAAACCTAAAGAGCACGCCTATCGTTTCAATTTTATTAATGCCGTACGTTCTCTGTAGATGGTTTATTACGCCTGGGCTTAGGTTCCTGCCGACAAGTAGTACGTCTATTCTCCAACCATTAATCGCATTAAGGAAGTCCCTATCGCCGTTAAGGCCTGTACAGAGGGCATTTACCCACTCCCTGCTTGGGAATATGTAATTCACATGATGCCTTTCACACCAATGTTTTAAACATTCCCTTAATTCAATAGCGATAAGTAACTGGTTAAGCATCTAGTGAATCCTAGCCTACATTTACGACAGTCATCAGTGTACCACGGCCTTAGGCATTGTGACATGGCCTCCTGGTAAATCCTCCTTGAGTATTCAACTCCTTGATTTATCACAAGGTTAATATAGAGCACCCTCATAAAAACTTACGAAAACTCTTTAAGCAATAATCATTAATTAAAAGGTTCACTTTCTAATAAGTGAATATTATTCATGTATTATTATGATTTCCCAAAGTGTATAATGCTTTATCATATATACACCTGTAGAAAGAGCATGCATTTAGTTGCTTTTATTCATGCTTTCAATTGCTAATTAATTAGAGATAGAAATGCAACACTTAATAAAAATATTTAACCTAAGCCTATTACTAGCAGTTTGGGTATTTTTATGTTTCACAATGTCTTTGGCCCAGTGCCCTCACGTAGATTAGGTAGGTCGCTTGGTGTAAATGTTGTTCCGCTTAAGTACTGCAATTTCAACTGCATATACTGCCAACTGGGCAGGACCAAGCACGTAATAAATGACCTAAGGATGTTTTACCCACCCGAGGATATTATTAGGGAGTTGGAGATCGCAGTGAGGACTAGGGATTATGACTACCTAACATTTATCGGCGATGGAGAACCAACACTTTATGCCGGCCTGGGCAAGTTAATTCAGTGGGCAAGGGATAATCAGGATAAGCCCTTGGCAATACTGACCAATGGTGCCAAGCTAATCGATGAGAATGTCAGGGCATGGTTAAGCGAGCTGGATGTAGTTAAGGTAAGTACTGATGCTGGAAGTGAGAGAACGTTTAGGCTCATTAATAGGCCCCCCCATAGGGATATAACCTTTGACAAATTCATAGAGGGTATTGAGAGATTCCGTGAGGTGTTTAGTGGGCAGATATGGACTGAGGTAATGCTTGTTCATGGAGTAAATGATAATGAGGATGAGATAGAACGTATTGGCGATGCCCTAAGTAGGTACAGGCCGGATAGGGTCTACATGATGGTGCCCACAAGACCACCCGCTGAGCCCTGGGTTAAGCCACCAACATCCGATGTACTAATGAACCTTGCCAGGGTGCTTTCGAGGTATGTGAATAGTGATAGGATCTTCATAATAGACTATATTGAGAGAGGGGGAGTTTCATATAGATAGGAATGACCCAGTAAATAGCTTATTAAGTATACTCAAGATACAGCCAATGACTATTGAGCAGGTGATGGACGTTATCAGGAGGAATAACCTAGGTATGGAGATTCTCGATAAGATAAGGAGTTTGACCAGGGAGGTTGAGTTTAATGGCATTAAATACCTGGTATATTCAGGGGGGGAGTGATTGTTGTTAAATATATAATTAATATATAGGCGGTGCTTAAATTAGAAAAGATAGGCATAAGTATTTATGCTGGGGTCACTTGTATTCGACGTCGCAATTATTGGCAGTGGCATTGCTGGGGGTATCTGTTGCCCGTGAATTATCTCAATACAACGTTAGTATTGCAGTTATTGATAGGCATAACGATGTTGGCCTGGAGAGCACGACCACGAACCACAACCTGGTCTGCCAAGGCGGTGATTCCCTAACCTTTAGGCCAGGTACTCTTCATGCCGAGTTGAATGTTAAGAGCATACCGCTTTGGCCGAAGCTCGCTGATGAGCTTGGTTTCCCATTGAGGAGAATTGGTGGTCTTTGGTTGATTAGGGATAAGGCTGACTTCAGGAGGTACCTAAGGCTTTACTCAAGGGCCTTTAAATCATCACTTGAGCCCAACGCGCCTTACTACATACCTGAGGGTAGCTTTCAACCCCCCCTTGAGTTTGTGGATAGGAAGCGATTATTGGATATGGAGCCATACATTACACCAAGCGCTCTAGGAGCCTTACACGACCCAAACCTATGCATAACCGACCCCGTTAAGGTTGCCAAGGCCCTTGCCGAGAATGCCAGGGCTAATGGCGTCGAGTTCCTACTCAACCAGGAGGTTGTTAGGATTGAGAGGCAGGGAATAACATACAGTATCTATACTAGGCAGGGCTTAGTCATTAAGTCGACCTTTGTGGTTAATGCGGCCGGTATTGAGGTTGATAGGATTGCCGAGATGGTCGGCGCGAGAAACTTCTCCATCGTGCCGCTAAAGGGCACCTTGACAGACTTTGATGAGGAGGTTGGTAGGTTAATAAGTCATGAGGTTCACGTACTGCCTAGGATAGAGGACATGCCTCATGTAAAGGCAGTGCTACCCAATATTTACGGTCTCGCCAGGTCAGGCATTTACCTCGAGCTCACGTATAGGAGTGATAGGGTTGTCCGTGAGGAGGCCGTTAATCACAATATCAAGGTCGCCAAGGAGTTATTCCCCGAAATACCCTTTGAGAAGCATGTTGTTAAGTCGTTCATAGGCTTCATGGCATACACAAACGCAGACACCGGCTGGCATGACTTCGTGGTAGACATACCGGACTACGTACCAAACTGGGTCAACATAGTGCTTGGACCAGCCGGCGTATCCGCCTCGCCAATGCTTGGTAAGAAGGTTGTTGAGTTATTAATGCAGTCAGGACTCAGGCTCGAGCCTAAGAGGGGGGGCTTTGACCCAAGGGCTAGGAGGGGGGGTGTGCAGTCATGAGCGCGCCAAGGACTATAACCCTCGACGTCGCCAGGAAGATGATTGATGCAATGATTAGGTATGCAAGAGACAATAGGGTATTACCAGGCAGTTTTGCCGTGGTTGATGAGGGTGGCCACGTAATCGCGGCTGAGCGTAGAGACAACGGCTTACCCGCGACCTTCGACATAGCAATTGATAAGGCCTGGACCGCGGCAACTATGAAGACCTCAGCCAGGGTTCTCGAGGTTATTACTAGAGGTCAGGGTTGGAGACTCAATGTTAAGTATGGCGGTAGACTCACGATAATCCCTGGCTCAGTACCCGTGGTCTCAGGTAATAAGGTCATCGGCGGCATAGGGCATAGCGGCGGCTCCGCTGAGGAGGACGAGGCAATAGCACAGGCTGGGTTGAGCGCATTCTATAGGGAGGACCACATTGACTTTACAGGCGAGGATATGCTTAGGTCATTGAGGAGGATTGCCGATGCCGCGATTAGCCACGTCATTGAGAAGAAGCTACGCCCAGTAGCCATAACAATAGTTGATGAGTGGGGGGGATGGCCAGTACTGATCTATAGGATGGATGGGGGGGGCCCCTACGGCTATATTGAGGCTTCACGTGATAGGGCTTGGACAGCGGCGGCCTTTAGGGTTCCATCAGATGCCGTGGTTAATGAAGTCGGTATTAATTACGGCGTTGGCTGGAATGAGAGACTTACAGTAACGGCCGGTGGAGTACCATTTAGGCTCCAGGCTCAATGTTCGCAATGGGTATTGCCGGTAATAGGCCTCAGGATGATAAGGAAATAGCCATTTCAGCACTGAAAAACGCCGGTGCAGAGCCTATTGCCTAAGCCCAGCCCCTAATCCACATCACTCATCAGTTGGGCAAGTCATCAGCATCAAAATAAGGCTTGTGCAATGAATTATTAACCTTACTTTAATAATGACCATGCTTAAAAATAGGATTTCTAACCAACCATGTGAACACAAGAATCAGCCACATAACGTATTACATAGACCTGCACTCAGCCTATGTGCAATTCCTAGGATGCAACTTCAACTGCCCATGGTGCATAAGGAAGCTGACACCATGGGACCACCATTTAGGCAATGATGAATTAGTTAGGTTGAGGTTCCAGGGGGGGTTATTGGGCATCAACGAGTTTCTGGAAATAATTGATAACGCCATTAATCAATACGGCATGGAAGAGGCCGTCCTCGGAGGCGAAGAACCAACAATTGACCCAGCCTACCTATGATAGTTAGGGAATTGAATAATAGAAGGCTGAGAATAAGACTACTAACCAATGCCTACGAAATAAGCAATGAATTACTTAATGAACTAAGGCAATGCAGGGATTGCGAGGTTGTCATTGGGATTAAGACCCTCGACCCAAACAGGCACATTAAATACACGGGCAAGCCCCTCGAACCCGTCCTAAGGAATATAAAGCGATTAGTAGAGAATGATATTAAGGCTGTTTTTGAGACGGTGTTAATACCTGGCTTAAACGATGCCAAGGACATAGAGGGAATCGCGAAATACCTGACAGGCATTACGAGGGACCCAGTCCTAATAATCGACCCATTAATTCCAATACCAGGCACGCCCTGGAGAAGACCAACACAGGAGGAATTAAATGAAGCAATGAGCAGGGCAGGCAAGTATGTTAAAGTAATGACCCATGAAAAATTGGGAAGACCCAGTAGGGTGGTTGTTCTGCATCCAAGGCCTTAACCATAAGAATATTGTGAGATGGCTTAACCCCCCGCATCTATCTCCTTTCACCTAATTAACACAATACCGTTAAAACAACAAGGCAAAGCCCCCACGTCTCCTTAATGGGATTTACGCACATTATTAAGCGTGGCTTCCATCATCGATGACTCACACGTTGTCCCTATCTAGTTAGTTATTTTGTGAATACTTGGATAATGTTTAAAAACTAGTAATTTTTTAATTACCTGATCGATATGTATGACGGAGGTAAAATCCCTGGAGGACTTGGCAAGGGCAATGGACGCCCTGGGCCACCCAATAAGGCTGAGGATAATCGCCCTACTGAAAATGAATGGTCCCCCCCTTTACCTGGCAGACATAGCGAAGAGACTTGGCATAAGCAGGGCATTGGCGAAGGTTCACCTAAACAAGCTCCAGAGGCTGGTTTGGTGGTATCAAGGGTGGAGTTAATACCTGGGGGGGAGGCGAGGGCCCTGAGGTATTACCAGTTGGTGGACTTCAAATTGACCGTGGACCCAGACTATATAGTGAAGTTAATGGGTGGTGGCGATGAGCAACGGATTAAGTGAGAGAGGGTTGATAATTGTGACTGCCATTGTGTGGGCCGCCATAGCAGTGTCGATTGCCTTCATCGTGGCTTATGCAGGCATTGATGGCATCCCATTCGCCTTCGTGGTACTAATCATCGCCATACCAGTGTGGGCAAGGGTAATCAGGGAGAGAAATAGGCCCAGCGCGACCTAGAGAGACAGATAACCGAGTTAAGCAGTAGGATCAGTGAATTGAGCACTAAGATGGATGAGCTTAAGAGGGCTATGGAGGAGTGATTAGGATGGATCGCGCTATTAAGGCTGCCATTGTAATAATGATGATTGCCGTGGTGGCGTACATAGTAATATACGTAGTACCAGCATTACTACCCAGAGTCACGTACAACACGAACTACAGTATAGAACCTACAGTGGCAATAAACTCAGAAATACCCGGCTCCATACATGTAAGCACATACAACGGCTCCCAAATTGAAGTAAGCAACGTAATAACCTACACCCCACTAATACCCAAACCAAGCATAAACTACACATCAAGACAGGCAGGCAATGCACTATACATACAGTTATCCTCAACCACATGCCCAAGGGAACAATTCTACCCCCATATTCACATGCATAGTAAGCACAAATGTATACCTACCACCAGGAGTTAAGGAACTTCTTTTCAACGACTCGGCATCGATCATAAACATTCAAGTCAACAACATAGGTAATGCCGACTTAAACCTATCAAGTTCGGTTATAAACATGGACCTAGAAAGCATAGGCAACGCAACCCTGGAAATATCAGCAACAACAGGCATAATCAAAATACAGGGGCCAGGAAACTACAGAATCAATGCGACAGGTTCATCAATAACCATAGACACATCACCCAACACCTGCCTACAAATAAACGCGATATCAAGCTCAGTAACATACCCAGGAGGCGCAATAGAGGGCACGGGCTCAAAATACATTATGCAATCAAAGTGCATAACCCACGTTATTCTTCAATCTATGTCGAGTACAATTTCAATAAGTTAAGAATTGCGGAATTTGGCTGATTCCCATTAACTTAGTGGTTAAAGTTTATTAGAACCTGGGGTTTGGGTTGCCCCCCCCTCGTTGGTGAGGTGACTGTGGATAGAGGCAGGTTCCTCGCCATAGGTTTTGTGATCATGTGCTTCAACTCGCTTTACCAATACTCCTGGAACGCGCTGGAGCCGCTTTTGATGGCTGGATTTAAGGCCAGCATTGTCCAGGTGGCCCTAGGCTTTGCATTGTTTAGTATATTCTCGTCACTATTCCAACCAGTGGGTGGCCATTTCGCAGATAGGGATGGGCCTAGGAAGGTCGGTATAGTTGCCTCGGTACTATCCGCATTGGGTTTCCTGGGAACCTACGCATCCCACAGTATTTATTACTTCTACGTGTTTTGGTCCATGGGCAGTGTTGGTGAGGGCATACTCTATGGCATAGCCGCTAACATGGCCATGAAGTGGTTTAGGGATAGGATGGGGGGGTTCGCCACGGGCATCGTGTCCATGGGCTTCGGCCTGGGCTCCGCAATAGCCAACCCATTCATATCAATGGCCCCAAATTACGGCGTGGTCACGTTGGCCATAGGGCTCACTGAGGTGGCCGTACTACCCATACTACTGTGGTTTTCGGAGTACCCAACAAAGCTAACTGGGCAAAGGCCTGGCCAGGTGATTCTAACCAGCAGGTTTTGGTTGATTTATGCGTCATTCGTGGGGGCCGTCGTTCCCTTGGCCGTGGTATCCTCCGAATTACCTGTGGTCGGTAAAGAACTGCCGCAGTGGGAGCTCGTTACATTAATATCCGTGTTACCCCCCCTACTAAGTGGTGGCATGAGGCCGTTCTTCGGATTTATCGCAGATAGGTTGGGTATACTGAGAACTACACTTCTCCTAAACGTTCTACTAACCATCGGAGCCGTATTACTCTGGGTCGGCCAGGTAGCGGCATCCACGGTGTTAATAGGCTTTGCAGGGGGGGGCTCAATGATTACACTATACTTCAACGTAGCCGGTGAAGTCTTCGGTACGAGATTCTCCACGGTAAATAGCGGGATACTATACACAGGCAAGGCACTCGGCGGTATACTAGGAAGCCTAGTATTTGCTTTAATATACACCATCAGTGCAACCTGGGCAATGCTATTCAACACAACCCTAGCACTAATTGGCGTACTAGCACTACTCCCAGTATTACCAATGACAAGAAGCACCATAAAAGTCAGAGCAAGGTAAAACACCCCCCCACTAAAACCCTACCAAAAAGAGATACACCTAATTGGGCCTAGATCACAAGGCCACGGCTCGTGACTACGAAGCCAAAAACGAGAAACAAATCCCTCGGTTCCATGTACCAATTGTTTCACGGACCTTCAGAGCTTTACTACAGGTGCGTGATGCAGTTACTCTAAACCGAGCTCCATTAAGTTCGGCCCTAAAGATTGTGAATGCTTCTTGATTGTCGAGATTCCTTGATGAATCTCCCGTTAGATGATGTAGGTAGGGCGGTAATTGGCTACTTGATTAGGAATAAATGCGCTACGTTTTCTGAGCTCTACCCTCTCGTCAGGGACTTGATTACTGAGAAGGGGCTTTACAGTAGGCTTGAGAGGTGGGTTAGGTCTGGCCTACTGAACTCGAGATACGTCCTAGGCAGGAAGGTATACTGCATAAGCGAGGAAGCAGCAATAATACTCAAGAGGGAACAAAACACTTGAAACGAGGAAAATCAACAAAGAAGGCATGGCGCGTTTTAAGTATCAATTGGGGGATTTGATTCATGGTTATGGCGCTTCCCGCAGTACCTTGCATTCCTATTTTGTCTCATTTAAGCATGTAGGCCCTTAGTTGGGGTTGGGTGCTTGCACAATCTGACTTTGTTACCGTTACTAACCCACCCAACAACCCAAACCAAGAATCAATAAGCACTTATGTGGTGCATGGTGAGAGGCTTCTCAGGCACGATGCCATGCACAACCAGGGAAAAATCCCCTCCCGAGAAGCATTAAGACAAAGCCGTGGAGTTTGCATGACCTCATGCACACCCCACGTTTTACAAAGCACTAAGCATCGTTGGAACAGGCTCGGTGTTTAGGAGTTGAAATTTCGTGGGAACAACAATTCAATTCCGCTTGAACACCGTGAGAACAAGCACGAAACGAAAGAATTAAGAGTAGAAACATGTACCAACGAAAACCAAAACACCAAGAAGGAAAAACTTAAAAAGAAGCAAATCAACAAACGAAACGGAAGATTTCAATAGAATATTGAAAGACTATCAGCCTTCTTTGCTAATTCATAAGCATCTTGCAATATGTAGAAGATTTCAATAGAATATTGAAAGGTCATGGCTGTAAGGGATGGGAATCCAACAGTGGTTTTTGACAGAAGATTTCAATAGAATATTGAAAGTATTATTATATCCGTTCCTCTCACCACAACCATATGGGTCTAATTGAGGATTTCAATAGAATATTGAAAGTTTCTCACCCTTCTGAAGTGCATTAACGAGTTTTTGCTCGAAGAGGATTTCAATAGAATATTGAAAGAATGTCCCTACACATGTGTGAGTGGCAGTACTCACCATACCAAACCTCGAAGATTTCAATAGAATATTGAAAGGATATTGCGTAAGAATACAACGTATTGTAAAGTTTCTCGAGAAGATTTCAATAGAATATTGGGGGGGTGGTGTGTGGTGTTTGTGTTGTATGGTTTGGTTGGGTGGTTGGGGGGGTTAGGGTGGGGGGGGACGCGGTAACTCAAGAACCACCGCAAAAATCACCGGCAAAGCAGGCACGGTGCATGCCTCAGGTACCAATCCCTAAGCTCCTCATGCCTCGGGCTCCAGTAGTTCTCAATCAATTATACTCACTTGGTGCCAGGAGCCTTTTGTTTTATGGCGATTCGTAGGCGGGAATTACAACCCGTGAAACAGTTACCCCCCCAACTGATTCACGGGCTTCATTAAGTTTGGCCCTAAAGATTGTGAACATGTTTGGTTGCCAACGCGTTTCTATTCACAGGCGATTCATAAACTTCAATCCAAGTGATGGTGGTCATGATACGAGGATACCCAGCATCTAATTGGAGGCTCATTCAATCTCTAATATACAATATATTGCGGTCATTAATAACTTTGCACAACTACTAATATGCCACAAGTAGCGGACTGTCGTTGTTTGTTCAGCTCATCATTTACAAAAGGGTCTTAGCGTCAAACATTTAAAATATGAGAATGGGGGGTTCATCCACTCCACGGCGGCGGCAAATGAGGGCCGCCCGCCATGGAAGTCACCCCTTGGCTGATAGTAATGACTAGAACAAGGGGGGGCATTTAAAAACTATCCTCAAGTCTTTGAGTCTCACAGTCCTCATTGGGCACTCGGGCATTAAGCCCCCCCTGGGTACGCCAACCTTAACCCTGAAGTCCATGCCATTACCAATCACCCTATAACCCACGCAATTCTCATACAAGTCCACGCTAGCCAATGTCTCCTGAATGGTCCTAAAGCTCAGGCGGGTAACGAACCATTCATATATGTAACATCAACATTATAATGAAATAGGGGGGGCAAAAACAACCTCAAAATAAACATGTATTTCTCCTCAACACCCAATGGTATGCGCAGCATGAAGTAATCCCAAACTACCTCACGAATCAAGGAATACATTCACAAACGTAAAAAATCAATTACGAAAACGATTATAGAAAGGGGTCCTTTTCTGCAGTTTCATGGTTACGTTCGTGAGACAATTAATTCCCCCCCAATTATTTTTAACCCCCCCATGCTTCTTCAATCTTCACAGTGTTATAGGCATTTCGAGGAATCAATTTCCTAATATTGAGTTTCACGCGGAATTTAGAACTTCATTTTAAATTCGATAAATAGCTTGTATCACTAAGTGAGATATTCTGTTTTAATAAGGTAATTATGGGTTTTGATTTTCTCTTTGTGGTTTACGGTAGCCCAACCTCATTCATAACATTAACTAATTCATTGAGCTGTTTCCTGATATTATTTACTGTATGTACTACGTAAACCAATGAGTATATTAATAATAATGCTAATATGCAAATAAGCATTATATATGCGATGTACATGATCATACGGATTTCCATAAATGGTGGTACGTATATAGTGACGGTAGGAGTAAGTAATGCCATAATTATTAGTATAGTTACTATACCTATTGAAATTAACCTAAGTCTTCTCAGAATATTGCCTATTTTCGTGTGAGCATTAATTATTAAATCAAGGAAACGCGGCAGGAGACTCATAAGCGCTTCATAGCGGTAGAACATCGTTTTTCTTATTATGCTTAATGGGTATTGGATTTCCACATTATTACGTGCCTGTAATAACAAATTCACTATTTGATTAATCTCTAATATTATTGACTGTCGATTAGCACTTATATAGTTGCTCCATTGAAGTCCAATATTCAGGTATTGGAAAAAGACATTGTAAATATTATCTAGAGTATCCCTAAGCGTCTTATCAAATAATAGTATTAACCAATTAAATAGATACTCAACACTACTCATAATGAGTATCTCCTGCTTAGGGCTTTAACTATGTCCTCGACCTTATCCTTAATCAGGCTCTTTGTTGCGTACTCGGGGTACCTGCGGTAAACGTACTCTATTAACGCCACTAATGGTGCGTCCTTCCACAGCCAAACAACGTCCCTGGCAACACCCCCCCTCCTTAAGACATGCCAACCAAAGAGGCTTTCCTCGGCGCGCTTCGCTGCGTCCTTACTTACTAATTCGTAAACCTCCCTATAGCCCTTATCGGACTCGGGGACTGCCTCGCGCCTTACTACTATCAAGCCTTCCTCTTCGAGTTCCTTAACCGCATCCGCTATATCGCGTGAGTACGGCCCATACTCACTCGGCTCAAAGCCTATACCCCCCCTTACCCCAGCCTCCATGACTATTAGGAAGGCTATTTTCTGAAGCCTAGTGGCGCCCTCAAGTCGCCCGCCCGCCTTACTCAATATGAAGAGCACCAAGTCCTTAGCCAAAGCCAATCTATTATTACTCATCTTATTATTAAATAAACAACCCTCTAAGTATATAAGTCTAACCTGCATGATTACGCAGAATCGTTCTTGTAAACTTTAATTCACGACCTCAATTACTTTTCACAAGCACAGTAGCACGGTACGTGCCTTAGGTACCATTGCCTTAGCTCCTCGTGTCTTAGTGACCAATAATACTCGACTAAGACTCGGTGCTCAATGGGTGGAGCCCTGCCCCGGAGTATATTCACGATGCTCTCTGGAACACCTTGGCTTATCATTAAATGTTGCCTTCCTTTCAAGCACGACGCCCTTGAGAGGTGGTGTCAATTCCTATAATTGAGGAACCTAGGGGGGGCTTCATAAAGCAAGCTGTTACTGACGTGCGCCTCATCCGTCCTAACCTTCCCAATGTATGGGGAGTTGATGCGAAGATCGGGAATGACTCGGTGTTGGTAGCCGGGCCCGGATTCGAACCGGGGTCAACGGGTCCAAAGCCCGCCATCCTTGGCCGCTAGACGACCCGGCTGTTAATAGTAGAAGAGGGCTGGTTTAAAAGCGCTACTTGTCATGTTTTACGGTCTTATGTCTTGAGTACGTTCTTCTTTGTTGCTGGTCCTCTTGCTATTAGTAGTTTTACGTCTATCGTGGCTACGGTTTCTCCTCTTTGGTTTTTGACCTCGTGTTTGAAGGTTATTATTCCGCCGTTGTATTTTTCGCTTGGTTTCTTATCGATTACCTCGGACTCCACGTATATCGTATCGCCAATCTTAACGGGTCTCAGGAACCTTGAGTTAACCTCAAGTAGGGCTATTGTAGTCCCTGCCACAAGCGGTGCGAAAAGGCCTACGGCAAGTGACTGCACGAGTAGTCCATGTGCAACCCTTCCCTCGAATATTGTTTCCCTTGCGAATACGTCATCCACGTGTAGTGGGTTGTAATCGCCTGTTAGTTCTGCGAATTGTACGATGTGTGATTCCGTTATGGTTAATCCCTGGGACTTCATTTTCATGCCTACCTGGAAATCGTCGAATGTGTATGGTGGTGTTTTTAAGCTCATGGTTACTCAGTATTGATTTTATTAATTATTAATGTTTTGTCTCTATTCTCCTTGTAATCATCTCCTGCGTCTAATGATTAGTAGTATTGATAGGAGCAGTACTACTATTACTATGACTATTACGTAGTCAAGTGTCGAGAAAGGTACCGGCTGCGTTGTGGTTGTCCTTACGGGCTGCTGTGTGGTTGATGCCTTCGTGGTGTTTACCTGGCCTGTTATTATGAAGTTTATTGTGTAGTTTCCTGGTGCCAATGTTATGATTGCTCCATTGCCTGTGGCTTGGAAGTTCTGTATGTTTATTGGTATTGATGTTGGTAGTACGTTATTGGCCATGAAGATTTGGGTTTCGTAGTCTGTGTTTACCTGGAGTTGTAGTGTTCCATTGCTTAGGGTATCTATGTATGGTGTGTATGTTATTGTTATGTTGCCTGGGCCTACCGTTGTGGTGTATAACTGATTACCCCCCCTTACGTAAAATGGTATTAACTGGCCGGTACTATTTGCAACAGTTATTGGGCCTAGGGGTTGTACAGGTAGCGTTATGTTCACTAGCATTACCGGTGACTGAGTCGTTACATTTATCATGACCTGCGAACCATTCCCTGTCAGGTATATGAATACTGCAATTGCCAGTAGGCTAAGCATATCATTGAGTTGGTGGTCTTTTTGCTTAAAGCTTTTTCTATTGCTAATTGACTGTCACACCAAGGCCATTAATTAATTTACGCCTATTCCTAATGAAAACGTTGGCTAAATGAAGTATATGCCAGCAAACCATGTGACCCTTAGTAAACGCCTCACAATCGCACTTACCAACCACGGCAACCTCACCACTCCTCAACCTCCTAATCCTAACCTCAACGCTGTGCCAAGTACTTGGCCTAGACCTACTCCTAACCCTACCCCCCCTAATCACCCCCACTCCCCCCCCATTAACCCTCCTAACCTCATTGAAAACCACGTCCTTACTAGCCATTACCAGCTAACGGTGCCACACTAATTTAAGAACCATTCTAGTTGAGTCAACCCATTGGTAGGTTAATCACGGTACCGGTCTTAACATCACAATACTTATCCCTATAAGCCACACTCACGTAGCGCCTAGCCTCATCACCAGAGCAATGAGCTGGGCATACATACCTTGAGTACTTAGCGACAACATCAAGCTGTTGCCTAGATGGTCCATGGAAACCACCAATTACCAGGTAAACATCACCGAGCAATTCACGGCTCCTCCTCACGATATTATCAATGCCCGGGTGGGAACAACCAACGACAACGATAGAACCATAACCACTCAACCTAATGATCAATGAATGCTCATAAACACCCATACCGCTCATGACGCCTGTCGTAAAGGCATCCTCAAGTACCTCCCTCGAATCCCCAACAGTAACTGGGTTAAGACCCCACCTGCGTAATACGTTATCGACCTCGGGAACATACACCGTTAACCCCCCTCCTAACCTCACCAACGTACTTAAACCCACCATAGTGGTCGGCATGGTAATGACTAAGGAAGGCGGCATCAACCCTATTGAGGTCTATGCCCAAGGCCCTTACATTATTCTCCATAACCCTCGACTCCGTATCTGCGTCATAAAGCAGGGTCCACTTATCCGTCTCGATAAGTACGCTCCATCCCCAGTCATTTAGTAGTGGTGGGTTTGGTTTGTTGTCATTAATTACTGTGAGTTTAACCCACTTGACCATTATCTTTATGGCGCTAAATACTTTATAAGCATAGTCAGACATTAGTTACTTAATGATGATGATATGCACCTCCGCCGATTAATGAGGAGATTAGCCTGGAACTGATGGGTTTTACTTATAAATTAATGCCGTTGCCTCCTCACTGTGGATTAAGGTATTGAGCAATGGTGTTAGGTATAATGTTAGTTACTCCATCATTAGTTTGCTCAGTGCCTATGGCGCTGGTGCTAAGCGTATCGTGGACTTTGTAATTTCCATGTTTAATAACGCTCATTACTTTGGTGTTCCTGGGGACTTACGTAGTGTTTATGTTCATGGTAATGTAGGTTATAGGCGTGTTTATGGTTATGTAATGTATATTAGGAGGTTTAGGTCCGTCAGCATCCACATTGGGGGGGTTAGTCGTATTAGGCGTGAGTTTGGTGATTGCGCTGCCTACTGGGGGGGTTGGCAGGTCCTTGCTCACGAGATTGCCCACTTGGTCGGTGTTGGTGGTGGGCGTTACCTTAGGCATGGCAGCATTCACCTTAGTGTGGCTAAGGAATTACTACTGGAGACCTTGCCCCTGGAAATTGCCGTACCATCTACTTACTACCTGTTGATTGATTATTCATTGGGAATAGAATGTAAGAGAGGATACTCGGGGGGGTTTCGAGGGAGCTTATTATTAATGAATTAAATAGGTTAGTTACTAATTACTCAATCAATGCCGAGTATTACCTCAATTGTTCTGATTCATTGAATTCATTAATCAACACGTGTAGTAGGTACTTGGTGAATCATGAATAACCTCACTTGGCATTATCCATATCGTCATCAGAAAGGTTTATTAGGACTACTTAACGCTGGGTTGTGATTATCGATGGCAGTTAGGATCATTGAGAAGAAAATCGAGGACATACTATCAATGATGCGAAATCCCGCCCAGGTTAGAAACGCAGGTACTCTTGCTCATGTTGATCACGGCAAGACAACAACCACAGACTCACTACTAATGGGCGCTGGTTTACTTAGCCCCCCCAAGGTCGCTGGTAAGGCATTGGCAATGGACTATGTCGAGATCGAGCAGTTAAGGCAGATGACTGTTAAGGCCGCCAACATAAGCCTGTACTTCGAGTATGAGGGTAAGCCGTACATAATTAATTTCGTTGATACGCCGGGTCACGTGGACTTCACGGGCCATGTTACGAGGTCCCTCAGGGTTATGGATGGCGCGTTAGTCGTTGTTGATGCGGTTGAGGGCGTTATGACGCAGACAGAGACTGTGGTCAGGCAGGCAATGGAGGAGATGGTTAGGCCCGTACTCTTTATTAATAAGATTGATAGGTTAATCAAGGAGCTAAGGCTTAACCCAAATGAGATTCAGCAGAGGATCATTGAGATAGTTAAGGACTTCAACAACCTAATCGACATGTACGCGGACCCAGCCTTCAAGGACAAGTGGAAGGTCGACCCATCCAAGGGGGGGCAGGTCGCGCTTGGCTCAGCGCTCCATAAGTGGGGGGGTGTGACGATACCGCAGGCCGCTAAGGCGGGTCTTAAGTTCAGTAATATCGTTGATGCCTACGAGAAGAACTACGTCGATGAACTGGCGCAGGAATTCCCACTATATAGGGCTATCTTGAACATGATTGTTGAGCACGTACCACCACCAAACGTAGCCCAGAAGTATAGGATACCGAAGATCTGGAGGGGGGGCGACCTGAACTCACCACTTGGTAAGGCATTGCTTGAGGCTGACCCAGATGGGCCAACGGTGATAGCCGTCAGTAAGATGAACAAGGATCCACACGCTGGCTTAATAGCCACCGGCAGGGTGTTTAGCGGCACTATTAGGGAGGGTGACGAGGTCTACCTAATAAATGCCAAGACAGCGAAGAGGGTTCTACAGACTTACCTATACATGGGCCCGAACAGGATCGTAATACCCGAGGTGCCGGCCGGCAACATAGTTGCTTTGCTGGGTGTTGATGATGCGAGGGCTGGCGAGACCATAGTGGCCGCCTCGATTAAGGACGTGGCTGCTCCATTCGAGAGGATGAAGTACATAAGTGAGCCCGTGGTCACGGTGGCCATAGAGCCCAAGAACCCGAATGACCTGGCGAAGCTCGTTGAGGGCCTTAGGGAGTTGACTATTGAGGACCCAACACTAAGCCTGAAGATTGATGAGGAGACGGGCCAGGTACTGCTTAGTGGTGTTGGTACGCTACACCTGGAGATAGCCACGTGGTTACTCAAGGAGAGGACTAAACTTGACTTCACGGTATCTCAGCCGCTGGTTAGGTTTAGGGAGACTGTCAGGGCCGCGTCACCAACGTTCGAGGGGGGGAAGTCGCCGAATAAGCACAATAGGCTTTACATAAGTGTTGAGCCGCTTGATGAGGAGACCATTAGGTTAATTCAGTTTGGCGAGGTCACTGACGACCAGGACCCGAGGGATAGGGCCAAGATACTTAGGGAGAAGGCTGGTTGGGATGCTGATGAGGCCAGGGCATATGGGCTGTCGATGAGCAGTACATCAACGTCTTCGTTGATAAGACAACGGGTATCCAATACCTAAGGGAGATCAGGGATTACATAGTGCAGGGCTTTAGGTGGTCAATACAGGCAGGCCCACTGGCCCAGGAGCGTTAGGGGGGGTATAAAGGTGATACTGCATGATGCGGTGGTTCACGAGGACCCAGCGCACAGGGGGGGCCCGGCCCAGATAATGCCTGCCGCGAAGAATGCCATAATGGCTGGAATACTGGCGGCCAAGCCGACACTGCTCGAGCCAATGCTGTCGATAGAGGCTAAGACGACGCAGGAGAACATTGGCTCGGTGATTGGCGTGTTGAATAGGCACAGGGGGGGTAAGGTCATTGATATGGTTCAGTCCGAGTACATGGTGACGATTAAGGGTGAGATACCTGTTATGGAGTCGTTCACCCTGAGTGACGAGCTTAGAAGCGCCACTGCTGGTAGGGTGTTCTGGAGCCTTCAGTTCGCGAGGTGGTCGCCAGTGCCTGAGAACATGCTTGTTGATATGGTGATGAAGGTAAGGGAGAGGAAGGGATTGCCTAAGGAGATTCCGAAGGTTGAGGACTTCATATCGCAGTACTAAAATAATAACTTAAGGAGTTTGATTTTTAAATACATCAAGTGTAGTTGTAATACGCATGTCATCACAAGGTAGCCAAGGCGGGGGTAAGATCAGGGTCTCTGTGCAGAAGGCAGGGCCATTAGACACAGGCGAGATAGCCCAGACAATGAAGACAATTAAGACTAAATTCGCAATAATGAGTGGTAAGGGCGGTGTTGGTAAGAGTTTCGTCACGGCAAGCCTGGCGCTGGGCTTCGCAATGAGGGGTTATAGGGTTGGTATACTTGATGCTGATGTGTATGGCCCGACAATACCTAAGTTGCTTGGCTTGGTTGGTGCTAATCTTTACCTTAGTGAGGATGAGAAGATAATACCTGCCGAGGGCCCATTCGGCATAAAGGTGGTCTCCATGGACTTCCTACTGCCCACTGACGATACGGCCGTTATTTGGAGGGGCCCATTGGTTGACAGGGCGATTAAGGACTTCCTAGGTAATGTGCGCTGGGGCGAGTTGGATGCCTTGTTCATTGATTTACCGCCGGGTACCGGCGATGCCCCCCCATTAACGATAGCCCAGGCCCTCGCTAACGAGATGACCGGTAGCATAATAGTGACTGCGCCAAGCGATGTTTCGAAGAGGATCGTGCAGAAGGCCATTGATTTCTCGAGGAAGGTTAAGATACCAGTAACTGGCGTCGTTGAGAACATGTGCTGCTTCTACTGCCCTGAGTCCGGGAAGACGTACTACATCTTTGGGAAGCTGATTGGTAAGGAGATGGCTGATAAGTACGGTGTGCCGTACCTCGGCATGATACCTCTTGACCCAAGGATTGGGGGGGAGTCCAATGACCTTGGCGAGCCCTTCCTAATGAAGTACTCCACGTCGGATACGGCTAGGGCGATACTGAGTATCGTGGATACAATAATAGCCATGTATAAGGACAAGCTAGAGGCTAAGGTCGAAACCACCGCTAAGAAGCAGGTAAGGTCATTACTTAAGTTACCTGGCGAGGAGGAAAATGAGGAACAGGATGAATCATAAATACTGCCTTAGGGCCTTGGCTGTTTCCACTATTGCATCAAAATCACCAGGTGCTGACAGATAAACACCAGGGAAGTATTGCAGTAATTCACGGGCTCTCCTAGCGGCATCGCCTATTGGGTCTGGCTTTACCGGGACTTCGGTATTGAGTATTCTGCCTATCACCTTTGCTGATTTACTTGTTATTATTAGTAATGCTGGGTAAACATCAACATTGAACTCCCTACTCACCTTAAGGGCCCTCATTAGATCATCCATTGATAA
This sequence comes from Vulcanisaeta distributa JCM 11216, assembly GCF_001315985.1. GTDB lineage: Archaea > Thermoproteota > Thermoprotei > Thermoproteales > Thermocladiaceae > Vulcanisaeta > Vulcanisaeta distributa_E. The sequence continues at coordinate 166,661 of NZ_BBBI01000002.1, read as the reverse complement.
TGTGTACTGTAACATCGCAAAGTCGGGTTTTACACCCAACCTTTCCCTTATGTAACTTTCATCAAAGTTAGATATGGAGATGCCGAACCTAGCACCACCGACTTGTTCAATACTCCTTAGGTAATTAATGGCACTTATTGGTGTTAAATCAGGGACTGCCGTAACGCCAGGCCCAAGATCGCCCCTCATCAATAGGTAGTTCCTAACGCCATTCGCTAGACCGCCCATTATTAATGCCGTAAGCCCAACCTTATTGTGATCGGCTACTCTAATGTTAGCTATAACTTCGACATTACCATAACTATGTCTGATCAATGCGCCTATGAGTACTGCATTCGCTGATGGGGTTGCAAATGTGGAATCAGGGATGTCTACATGCGTTACATAATCAGCAACACTACTTATCATGCCTAAGTAATTACTTGTGTTGTCAATTCTTCTTAATGGCGGTAACTCGGCTATTATAGTTACCATATATTTTAAAGGGCTATAACCGTTAATTAAGAATTACGCTATTGAGCCCTTTATACAATTAATATTCAGCAGTGGAGATACTAGAACGAACTCATTATTGAGGAGGTTTAGGCTATCGGGACAACTAAGTTTTATTGAGCTATTCATTCTCATTATCATGAGATTACCAAACTCCATATATAATTTCCGTGAAAATAACCTAGTGGCCACTATGAAGTGTATGCCGTGGGATCTACCAATCCTAACACTATTAATCAGCGCATCCAGTAGGTCCTTATTGCCCATAAGCCTTCGGCATTGTCCACAACCACGACAACCTTATTATCTCTTGAACTCATGAACCACTTAATAATGTCCTCTATGAGGATTACTTCATATATGCCAATTAACGAGCTGGGAAGTTCGTGAAGATCAATAACCACTACCCTACTCTTTAGGGCCCTCATTGGGCTAAAAACAGAAAGTTCCACATCCTCCTTACCAACATTAACAATGGCGTCAAAGAATCCCGAATCCCTTAATGAGTATGCAAGGTCAATGGCCTTATTTATAGGGCCTCTTCCTATTGCATTAATTAGCTCAGGATCCTTAATGGCGCTAATGAAGCTCTGTACAGTATTAAGTGCCTTATCGTTTGATATCATTAACGTTACAACAACATACCTAACCTCCGGGTCTAAATAATTAATTGCCCTTTCTATAAACCACCTAAACCGAATTGATAATGGTATAATACTTAACTTACCAACGCCTCCATCTTGAAAAGCAACATTAAATATGATGCCGTCACTTCTTGACTTGATTATTGAAATTTTAACCCTCCTTTTACGAAAACCTAGCATGCGTAACTTATCAACCACGTAATTCTTCAACTCATCAATATCTATTGGCCTACCCAATTTCATCACATCCAGTGGAATCAATACTGAGGCATCAATTCCCTTCTCAACTAGATCCTTTGTGTACTCACCTGTTCTATCAAATACTATAATATTTTCATAGTGGCTTGCTGAGTACAGCTCCTTAATTAATTTCTTAATAAAGAGGGACTTACCACAACCTGGCTGTCCCATTATTAATAAGCCCTTATTAAGCGCCTCCTCATTGAGCATTATTGGTACTTCATACCCATTAATCAATGCCCTACCAAATAATAGATTACCCATCAATCCAAGGAACTCCTTAATTGCATCAATGTAAGGATAAACAACCAAGCTACCAATAATAGGTATTACTGACAGCGATACAAAACGGAAGGTCCCACCCTCCTTGATCCGTGAGATTACTGGGTCACCAATTACCTTAATATATGTCGGGTTCGCGCCTCTTATTGATGGTGGTGGATTTATGATTGGTTCAACCTTATTAATCCTGAGGAGGATTTCGTTACTTGTTGAAGGATTTACTATTATGATGTATGAACCTATGAAGAACTTATTAACCAAGTCGTTATAACTAAGTCTTGAACTAACAGTTAGTATTAATTTATTGCTTTCATTAATGCTTTTTTCAACGATTCCTATCACATCGCCTAGTTTATTAATTTCCGATCTATTAATTGAGTTATTATCACTTCTTTGCATTACATTAGTAAACTACTTAGTAATTTATAAGGATTCATGAACATAATTGCAATAGACCTATCGTGAAACCGATAAGAAAATACTAAGAAAAACTGAAACTATTGAGATAGATACTCCCTAATGACCAGTGCCAGCCTCCTGATACCCTCAAGTATCTGCTGCGGTGTCGGATATGTGAAGTTAAGCCTCATGTCGTTGTGCCTATCCTCATTTGGATAGAATGACTTACCAGGTACATACGCAACACCATACCTCTTAATAGCCGCGCCAAGCATCTCTCCCGTGTCTATTTTCTCGGGCGTTGTTAACCAAATGAACATGCCGGCCGATGGCTTGGTCCAGGTAACGCCCTCAGGCATATACTCACTCAACGCCTGAAGCATTAGGTCCCTCTTTGACCTATAGATTTCCTTAATCCTCGGTATATTCCTCTCGATGACGCCCCTCCTCAATAACTCAGCGGCAATGTACTGGTTGAGAGTTGATGTGTGCAGGTCAATGGACTGCTTGGCAAGCTCAAACCACTTAATAACCTCATCACTAGCCGCAACCCAACCAAGCCTAAGCCAGGTGCCGCTATCTTACTGAATGTGGATAGGTAAATAACCCTGCCCTCACTATCCATGGCTTTAAGCCTAGCTGGTGGCTCCTCATCACCGAAGTATATGTAGCCGTATGGGTCATCCTCAATTATCAATAAGTCATACCTACTGGCTATCTCGAGCAGTGCCTTCCTCCTTTCCATACTCATTGTGATACCCGTTGGGTTCTGCCCCCCCGTGGGCACCACGTATATGAACTTAAGTTTGCCGCCATCCTCAATTACCTTCTTAATTGTGCCTTCAAGGGCATCAACCTTAATGCCGTATTCATCCATTGGCACACCAATTATCCTTGGACCGTATATCCTAAAGGCCTGGAGGGCTGCTAGGTATGTGGGGCTCTCGGTTATTACGTAATCACCAGGGTTAATGAATAACCTGCCAACTATGTCAAGGGCCTCCTGACTACCGACCGTGATTATTATGTTCTCGGGGGGGCCATTAACCTTAATCCCCACCTTACCCATGAACTTCGTTAATTCCTCCTTCAATTCCAAAACACCGCCAGTGGTTCCGTATTGAAGGGCCTTCTCGGCCTTTGTAGTGAGTACGTCTTTCGTGATTTCCATTATCTCCTTGGCCGGAAATGAAGATGGATCTGGCATCCCACCACCAAAGGAGATAACATTCTCGGTAACCCACTTCAGTAACTCCCTAATCTCAGAAGCCTTCATGAGCTTTGACCTATCCGATAGAAATTCATTGATATTCATACTGCCATGGTGTGGTTAGAGGGATTTATATTGCTTTCTCTAGAATAAAAATAAGTATATTGAATAAATACTTATTTTTAGACCAAGACATTGATTAGAAGAGTCTCTCAATTTCATCAAGATAATTAACAGCGTCCTTCGCAAAGTACGTAATTATTAAATCTGCTCCAGCCCTCCTAATGGCGATTAATGACTCAAGAACGGCCTTCCTCTCATCAAGCCAACCATTCATTATCGCTGCCTTAAGCATGGCATACTCACCACTAACCTGATAAGCGGCGAGCGGTATCTCCGGGAAGTTCTGCTTCACGAGCCTAATAACGTCTAGGTAAAGCGTTGCTGGCTTAACCATTACTATGTCAGCGCCCTCATTAATGTCCATGGCGACCTCCTTAAGGGCCTCATGCGCATTCCTCGGGTCCATTTGGTAACTACGCCTATCACCGAACTTAGGCGCACTGGCTGCAGCCTCCCTGAATGGGCCGTAGAACGAGCTCGCGTACTTGGCGCTATAGGCCATTATGACGACGTCACTAAAGCCAGCCCTATCAAGGGCCTCCCTAATGGCCTTAACCTGCCCATCCATCATGCCGGACGGCGCAACAACATCGACACCAGACTCCGCATATGTCACGGCGGTCTTCGCGTAGAGCTCTATTGTTGAGTCATTATCAACTATGTACCTACCATCTGGCAACTTCTTAACAATGCCGCAGTGGCCATGGTCCGTGTACTCGCAGAGGCATACGTCGGCCATTACGACGAGTTTATCCTCGAAGGAGTCCTTAAGGAATCTAATGGTCCTCTGTATCACGCCATGCTCATCGTACGCCGAACTACCCCACTCGTCCTTATGCTCAGGTATGCCGAATAAAATAATAGACCTAATGCCAGAACTGACTAACTGATCAACGAAGTTAATTAACTTATCATTGAGGGGCCACCTGTACTGCCCAGGCAGTGACTTAATTGGTTCTGGTTCGTTGATGTCCTCCCTAACGAATATGGGCATTATGAAGTCATCAGGCCTAAGCATTGTCTCAGCAACCATATTCCTGATGAGGACGTTTGACCTAAGTCTCCTGGGCCTATTAACGGGGTAATTAAATAAGTAACTCCTCAACCTAATACTTTCAGTAGCAACCACAGCATTGGGGCGCCAAGTACCAGTTTAAAAATAGTGCTTTCCCTAACCGCTGGGAGTGAAAAATGAGTAAACGCCAAGACCGATCATGAATAAGCCCAATATGCCAAGGGCAATCCTACCAGCCTCAGCCACGACGCCCCCCCAATCACCAACGCTCTTAACAATGCCTTTGTAAATAGCTAGTACTATGATGGTCTGGGCAAGCCAGGAACCGAAACCAAACATGAAGCCAACGAGGAATGATAGCCCGGCCGTAATCATGGGGACAATGGCTATGGTCAGTATTAGAACAATGAAGAAGTCGCCGCCGAATGCCGCGGCTAAGCCGTGGATCCATATGAGCCTGTAATCCGCGGTCTTAACATCATGGTGATCCCCCCCATGCTTCCCAAACACTAGGTATGCGGCGACCCCCCCAATCATGGTTAACCCAACGATTATGTCGACATACGGGTCGAGAACCGAGGTATTAAGTAAACCCATTAACTCGCCAACCAAGGCGCTCATTAAGGTCCACACCAGGGTTAGGGCGCTGGCGAACACGGAAACAGCGGTGATAACACCCCTCACATTCCTCTGCATTAGGCCGTAAGACACGGTGATAGGCCAGGTATGCTCATCAGGCTTTAAGCCATGTATCACGCCAACAATGAGCACGGCAAGTAGCCAGTAGGGCCCCCCCATGGACCTAACTATGTACTTAGCAAGGGGGGGTTCAAGTATTTCAGGCATTGACATTATAGCGATGATTATAGCCACCGATATAATGCCTGCTAAAAGCCATATCTTCGATGACTTACTTGAGAAAATGGTTCTCTGCATATCATTAGGTCTGCCCTAATGGAAACTATAAACCTTTCTGTTAGGGTAACCCTAATTCAGCCTAAAGAATAGTTTTTAAGTGGTTTATCATTGTGGGTACTCGATAAGTAAATGCGAAACGACGTCATTAAAGTTCTCATTGCTGGTGTACCAAATTGTGGTAAGTCCACCATATTTAGTGAACTTAGTGGTGTCACTATTAATACGGCTAATTACCCAGGCACCACGGTCTCAATAAATAAAGTGGAATACAGCATTGATGGTATTAAGGTATCAATCATAGACCTACCAGGCACCTACAGCCTTAGGGCCGGCATGGTTGATGAGGCCGTGGCTGCTAGGGAGATACTACGGGGGGGTGATTATGATGGTATAGTAGTGGTTGGGTCGGCACTTGATCCTGAGCAAACCCTTTACCTACTTATTCAAGTCATGGAGCTAGGTAAGCCTGTAATCCTTGTCCTTAATATGATGGATTTAGCATCAAGGAGTGGCTTTCGATATGATATTGAGGGGTTAAGTAAGGCCCTGGGAATACCTGTATTACCTACAATAGCCGTCAGGGGCTCTGGATTAGATGTTTTGAAGAATATGATTATCAAAATACGCGATGTAGGGCAGGGTAATGTACGTGTGGTTAATTACGATAAGCTCGAGAAATACATAGAGGATTTAGCCAATGCTTTGGGGGTATCGCGGGGGGGATTCGCGATAGAGACACTTAGTGATAACCCAGTTACGAGAGAGCTAATGGGTAACCTACTAAATAACGACTATGTTAGGCAAATTATTGAGAATGCTCGTAAAGAGGTTGGAGACGTAAGTAGTTATGTTGCGGCCATGCGATGGAACGCTGTGAGATCTTTAATTAATAAGTTCGTTTCAAAGGGTAGAAAGCCCTTGATTAGCAAATACGATGAATTATTCCTGAACCCGAAATACGGCCCTATTATCTCTATCCTATTACTATTTGCATTGGCTGAGACCATATTCCTAGCCCTAGAACCTCTGGTGGACCTGCTATCAATGTTCCTTGATTCATTACCGATAGATAGTATCGTTGCGAGTTACGTAACTAATGAGTTAATTAAATCATTAATCGTAGATGGGATATGGAGTGGAATTGCCACATTAATAGACTTTATACCCTACGTCTTTGGGGGTTGCCCTCCTAATAGCGTTCATAGAGGATTCTGGGTTGATTGTGAGGATATCATTTCCAATAGAAAGGTGGCTAAGACGCATTGGTATACCCTCGAGAGGCTTATTTACCTGATTGCTGGCTCTGGATGCAATGTACCGGCTATAACCGCCACAAAGGCAATGCCAAGCGCCAGGGATAGAGTACTCACCGCCTTAATGATACCCTACATACCATGTACGGCAAGGTTTGTGATAATATCATTAATAGCTGCTGCCGTAATGCCGCAATTAATGGGTCTCGTTGTGGTATTACCCTATGCCGTAGCGCTGATTGGCGTGATTATCATATCGAGTTTCTCAAAGGTACGTTTAAGATTCATAGGTAGAAGTGTGCCGTACTCCTACACATTACCTCCATTAATATTGCCATTGCACAAAGCGTTCATTAAGAAGGTCTGGCATTACACCTATGAATTTTTATCTAGGGCTGGGACGTTAATAGTGATTTTCGTAGTAATAATGTGGTTCCTATCAATAAGCGGACCAAGTGGCGTAATAGGCCCCAAAGCCCTTGGTAGCCCTGCACTTCTTAAACAGACGTGGCTTGGCGTAATAGGTAATGCCATGGCACCATTACTAAGCCCCATTGGTATACCCTGGCAATTCTCTGCAGCGTTAGTCTACGGATATATATTTAAGGAGGTTGTGTTAAGCACGTTGGCTCTACTCTACGGTGTTGAGGAGGGTGGGCTGATATATGCCATAAAATCATTTATTTCGCTACCATCAGCCATAGCCCTGATAGTTTTCACGACCTTCTACTCACCATGCATTGCCACACTCATTACGGAGAGGCAGGTTGTTGGCTTAAGACTTACGGTGGTTAATACCATTCTTCAATTCCTAATAGCATTGGGATTAGCATACGTGACGTACTATATTGCGTTAATGATTACGTTAAGGTGATTTACATGTACGCTGGCAGTGAAGGCATACCAATAAATAAAGCACCAAACAACTCAATGGTGAGAATTGTTAGGCCTGGCAGTGATAGGTTAATTGACCTTGGCCTAATGAGTGGTTCAATCGTTAAAGTGCTAATAAGCATGCCCTGCGGTCCAGTTCTTGTTCAGAGGGAGGATGGTTCCGTAATCGTGCTTGATGCCGATACAGCGTCTAATACGTTTGTAACCATTATATCGGCGCCAGAACCCGCTAGGCATAGACACAGGTGGAGGCGAGGCTGGAGGCCTTGATTTTTGCTTTTATATCTAATTCAATATCTATATAGAGCAAATACTTTAGAGCCTCAACCTGAACTAGCAAATATGCCTCTGGACCCATCGGTTAGGAAGATCCTCGAGGAACTAAACAAGGTAATGCCGCAAATGACGAAGATACCACTTGACGAGTTCAGGAAGATGTTCAGGGCATTCTTCACATCACAACCAAGGAGACCCATTTACAGGGCCTATGACGTAACAATACCAGGTAGTGAGACGAAGATACCCGCCAGGGTCTACGTGCCTAGGGAGGGCAGCGACTTCGGCGTACTTGTTTACTTCCATGGTGGCGGCTTCGTGATAGGTGACGTGGAGACCTACGACCCACTATGCAGGGAGTTGGCCGTTGCCTGTGACTGCGTAGTAGTTTCCGTGGATTACAGATTAGCTCCTGAGCATAAATTCCCCGCAGCCGTAATTGACGCCTTCGACTCAACCAAGTGGGCCCTTGAGCACGCCAGGGAAATCAATGGAGACCCTGAGAAGGTGGCGATTGGCGGCGATAGTGCCGGTGGTAACCTAGCCGCCGTAGTGGCAATAATGGCTAGGGACCAGGGACTAAGACCAACCCTAAAGTACCAAGTCCTAATAAACCCATTCGTAGGGGTTGACCTGGCATCATACACAATTAGAGAATACTCCGCAGGCTTATTCCTCGAGCGCGAGGCCATGGCATTCTTCAACAGGGCCTACCTAAGGAGCCCCCCCGCCGATGCATTCGACCCAAGGTTCTCACCAATACTCGTGGACAACCTAAGCAACCTACCACCAGCCCTAGTAATAACCTCTGAGTACGACCCACTGAGAGACTCCGCAGAAACATACGCGGCGAAACTCGCCGAGGCAGGTGTGCCGACAGTAACCGTGAGATTCAACGGAGTAACCCACGGATTTATGGATTCCCAATACCACACGCCAGGGCAGTAATCGGACTAATAGGATCAACACTGAAACAGGCATTCTACAACAAGTATTAAACAGCCCATACCCCATGGGCAAACACCGCAAAAAACTTAAAAACAAACAATGAATATACTAACCGGGCCCGTAGCTCAGCAAGGCCCAGAGCGGCGGGCTCCAGACCCGTAGGTCGTGGGTTCAAATCCCACCGGGCCCACCAATTCCTTGTTCAACCCTAAATACTTCGTAACCGAATCATTCCCGATCTTCATGTAATTCATTCGCGGAAGGCTTAAATACGTGCCTGCCACTCACTGACTAGTCAATGGTTGATTGTCAGCTCACCGACATTGACCAGGTCAATCCCAAGCAACGAAGGGAAATAATCCTATACCTAATTAATAATAAGAGTGTTAAGCCCCGTGACCTCGGCGTTGATTCTTCGTACATTGGGAAGGTCAGGAGGAGTGAGGTTAGGGTTGGTGATGGCTTGCTTTGTCAAGCCCTTAGGTTCCTCGATGACCAGGAGCTGGCACTACTGCTTAAGGGTATAGTCCCAGAGAGGAGGGCATCATTCGATGACGTTGTGCGTGTAGTCGCCACTGCCAGGGTAGACCCAGCACTTAGGGAGTTCCTACTAAGCCTTGTCAAGGAGTACCTGAGTGACTACCTAATGGCAATGCAGGGCATGTATGGAGTCAGTAAAGAGGAAATAAACGAGTTCATAAAGGCAAAGCGTTTGAAGGGCTTAAGCGAGAAAACAGGCGTGCTTCCTAAAGCCCAGGAAGCCCCTTAGTAGCTTGCCAAGCCTTATTGGCTTATCGCCCTCGTGCCCAACCCAGACCAGGACTGGTCTCGTGAAGTGAGCTTCATAATCCCTGTGGCTCAAGCCCAGCTTGAGTGGGTCTATGGCTGGCTTCCTGAGGCGGTAGGCTATAATAATGCCCTCGGCATTCACAATGTCCACCAGCTCATTGACTACTGTCTCGGAATCACTTAGCAAGCCATAGGGGCAGTTTAATTGTTCAATCCTCATATTAATCACGTCATCCTCATTGTGGATGTCTACAGTGTTCCTCATTATGACTAGGAAGCCATCCTCGGGCTCTAGGTACTTGACTCCAATGCTCACGATTACGGGGGGGGTTAAGCCAATCTAATTAGGGCCTTGCCGATTAAAAAGCCCGTGCCGAATTGGGGGGGCTTGGTACTATCCTACATAGCCCTACTAATCACAACTGCCATTGCATCCTCAATGGCTCCGGGCTTCTCAATAATACTAACCACACTTACAGTGATAATGCTAGCCGTGTGGTTGATAAGCCTCATGACTGGGAGACACATCACTCTAGCGACTGTACTATTAATAATGACTGTAGTAATTGCACTAGCCGTTTAGCCCCGGCAATGCCGGGGGGGCTTTCACGAGTACAATCCTACCGAATCTCAAGCCCTTGCTCCTCAAGTCCCTAATGAATTCGCTAATCCCATCCACTGGGGGGCTTTGTGGATGAAGACCAAGTCCCCCCCGAATGCCCTAGCCCTGTAGGTGATTAGGCTTGGGAGCCGTGCCTGGCAATGACTAGGGTATCCACAGTACCAAGTAGGTACACAAGTAACCTAGTCATTAGCTCTAAGTCCTCTGGATGCGGGTCAAAGTACCAGAGCCAAATCACAAGCCCCCCCATTACAAGCCTCACTAATTAGGCTAGGAACCTAACCACACCAGGCCTGTAAAGCCCTTGAAGTTAAGGGGGCTTCTTCGATACATACCCATTGAATTCTAAGGTAGACACGAAAACGGTAATTAGGGACTTAGGCAGGATTCTAGCGGTTTCGCTTTTTATCGGTTTTAATCCATCCTTTGCATCACATTATTTATTGCCCTCAGCGCCAAGAAGAATATTTATAAAATGCCACGCCAATTTAATAATGGTAGGGTATAGTATCTTAACTATAACGAGTAATGTCAATACAATTATTAATAACGTGTCGGTTAGGACCAGAAACGCAATGAGCTTGGTGTTGAAGGTACATCCTTAGGCAGGATTAGGTAACTACTGAGTATTAGCAATATGAGCGTTGTTAGTATTGGTGCGGTTGCGATTAGGTAATTCATGTATGCCTCCATCGGCTTTAGGAGGCCCATGATTACTAGGAATAGTGCCAATGCAGTGACGCCAATACCGGTGATGTAATAAGCCCAAGAGAATGGCCTATGAAATGAACTAAGTATAATATAGTAGCTATAGGTTATGGGCCCAGTATTAGGGTTTATTTCAAATGAGAATGCAAGGCTCTTTGGCGAAAAATCCAAGATTTCAAGTTTACTTATTACAGAACTACTAAACATTTTCATTCCATTCAATTCCATCTCCATGTCCTCTTTCCTAAAATCCATGTGTTCCTCATCAAGCAACACCCACACGTACTGCTTCTGCGCATTTGACGGTGCGTTGAGCGTGGTTATCGTATCAATAATCATGTAAGCAAGATGCGGCCGTAATGAAGCTACCATCCTCCTTAATGCTTGGGTAAACGCATGCATGGGTATGGGCTCAATGGGTCTACGTAAATGAAACCTAACCGTATAATACTCATTTGCATCAACATGCATGGCTATGCATATATAATTACTGCCTGGGCTGAGCCCTAGTACATTCTGGACGAAATCACTGGGTAGTACGCTTAGGATCTCATTACTTGGACCTATAACCCTCTCAATCAATACGTAGTCGCCGTTTAACTTAGCAAGGTAAGTGCCTGCATTATTACGTACTCTCTCGAAGCATACGTAATTAGCGACTTTATCGCATGTGAACGTTAGAATGAGTTCCTCAAGGAATTCACGGGTTCTAACCCTAATAAAGCGTTGAATGCGTTCAACAATGGGTATGCAACTCCCAAGCCTAGAGGCCATAACATCACCTTATATGTATGTGTATAATTATTTAACCATGCTACTTTATACACTTAGCTCAAGTCCAGAGGATTCCTCTAGGTATTTCTTAGCTTTCTTATAGAGTTCTTTATATGGACCCCCCCACATGAACAATCCGTAGGCCTTCCTCTCCTCTGGATTATCACTATTCTTCCAAGACTCGATAATCCTCACGCATTCCTCGACTTCTTTCCTCCTATTATTCAAGAGCGCGTACTTCAAGAATTCGTACATCCTGGCAACCGCGGAGCCATAAGTATACGCAATAACTCCCCTCGGAAGCTTAATGGGCTTTATCTTGGTTTCAGCCATATCCATCTTTCTTTTTATATAATAAAGCGGGGGGGTATAAAAATGTATCATGTATTTCCTTTTTATGGACTTTCAGTCCTCTCTTTCAAGCTTCCGGTAATCAAGACCCTGGGCATTATAATTACGGTGTACTACTGGAAATTAGTAATGAAAGGACTTATAACTAGCTCGGGGGGGCATGACACTATGGAAGCCCCCAAGAGGGGGGGGTAAAAGGAACAATGGGTCGCGACGAATCCCACAGCTAACGCCCTAATTAGGCGTGGAGCCAGCCAGGGGGGGCATGCCCTGTGGTGCTGATTGGCAAAGCCAATTAAATAGGGCAGTCATCGTCCTATACGCTGACTGTGAGGTTTACTATGATGGTAGGGCATCATCAAGGGCTAATAGGGCTTGGCGATTAATAATAATCAAGCCCGATGGCTCATTACTAATACACACGAGCGAGGGCTACCAACCGCTCAATTGGCAACCACCTGGCTCCAGGGTAACAATCCTGCAAAGCCAGCAGGGGGGGCTTGAGCTCGTGGCAATCAGGAGGAGGCCAAGGGAAATGGTTAGGATTAGGATTTACGAGGTTGAGTGGGCTTGCTGGGGGGGATTACCAAGCGAGGGCAGGTTCGAGTTGAGGGGTACTCATGATGACTTGAAGCTCTATATCGCCAATAATATTGGAAAGTACCTGCCAGGTGGTAGGGTCATCGGCATTGAGTACGAGGTGCCGGGCTTTGGGATTGCCGATATTATAGCCACAACCCCCCCAGATGGTGCCAAGTGGGTTATTGAGGTCAAGCGCCAGTGTGCTGACCTACAGGCTATAAGCCAATTGAAGAGGTATACAGAAGCCCTAAAGGCCAAGGGCTTGCTAGTGGCTCCCTGTTTTACCTCTGGAGCCAGGGAGCTTGCTCGAAAATACGGCTTCAAGCTTGTTGAGGAGGCTCCCCCCCCGAGCTAATTAGGAGCCTCTTGCCAAGCCGATTCATGCCACTATTGAGGATTAAGGCAGAGGTAGTAAGCCCTGAGCCTCTCAAGGCGTTGATTAATAACAATCATGACGTGTACCTTGATGAGGATGAATCCATCATATACATGCCCGAGAGAGGCCTCGTGGTGCTTACCAAGGGCTCGATAATCGAGGTGATTACGGAATTCGGTAATGCAGGTGAGGCAATCAAGCTCCTTAGGGAACTCAATGCCTTTAACATTAGTATCACCTAACCAATGCCCCGCCAGGGGGGGCGGGGGGGCACCTAACGACTCCCCCAACAACCTACTAATCAACCTACTAGCCTCCGCCTTACTCAAGTACCTACGAGGCTCAACCCCAAGCCTTTTAAGAAGCCTAACCTGCCTCTCTGTGGCTAGGTAGGGCTTGAGGGCATTAACGAGCTCGGGGGGGTGCCTGTCAAGGTACTCAATGTAAGCCCTCTTACTCAACTCATCAGCCTCGCATTCTCCTCCCTTGGAACCCACTCGAGTTCAGCATTGAAATTGCCTAATAGCTCAAGAGCCCTCTCGTAGAGGAGCTTTAATCGGCTAGAGTAAACACCGTACTCGCCCAGTAATTGCCTAATCACGAGTTGGGAGTCACCGCGTATTATAATCCTAGAGCACTGTAGCCATTACCCACAAGCCACTCCAGGGCCTTGACTAGGCCCGTGTACTCGGCAATATTATTCGTACAGCCTGGGCCTGGCTCGCAGGCAATCCCATAACCCTCATGTATCGTATTGCCCTTCTCGTCAAGGATTAGGAAGCCGTAGGTCCCAACGCCACCTGGGTTTTTGGGCTCGCAGGCCCCCATCAAAGTGGATTATAAGGGGGCACGATTGGTTGGGGATTTGGGGGGGTTAATTAGTATCCCGCATTATGTAGTACCAGGTGTATGAATTGTGGCCATTCCAGTACCGCCTCTTATGGGCTAGCCTGTACCCATTGACCTCGAGGACTCGGGAAGGTACTTACTGAACCTCAGTGTAATACTATGAACATCATTATTACCAATGATAAAGCCCCCCTAGACCCAAGCCACTCAAGGAAGTCCCTAGTGCTGAACTTAATCATCGAGTCCCCCCCACGCTTAATATTAACCCTAAACCTAGGCTCGTTAATGACGTACCTCACGAACTCATTGACAAGCCTGTACAAGCCCTCCACAAGGCCCTAGGAGGGCCCTAGGTAATTAGCCCTCACGCCCTCGGGCACCCTCGAGAGGGCGTAATCAACACACTCGAGGAACAAGCCATCCATACCAATAACACTAGCTGGCAGGGCAATAACGAACCTACCCTACCAGCACTCCTGCGGGTATAATCAACACCACCAACCCTACCAGCAAGGCACCTCAAGGCACCCTCAATAATAATGTACTCCCAACGACCATGCCTAAACCCATACTTGACAAGAAACCTAGTAATACGCCTGGAAGTAATAACAACCCACGGGCTCCTCCCAAGGTACTCCACAACAAGGCTCCTAAGGAGCACTACCAACGCCTCCCTACCCATGGAGCCACCCCCCCATAGTAAAGCCCCCCCGGCGAAGCGGGGCTAGAGGTTCCTCACTTGGGGTAGTTTAAAATGATAAAACTGGTACCCCCCCTGATGTTGTAGATGAATTTGTTGAGGAAGTTTGGTAATTCATCGAGACATTTATTCTCAACTCCTTGGGTCTGGTCTAGTGCCATAAAATTTTCAAGTTTGCACTTTGCACTTGGGTTTTATAAGCTTTTTGTTCAACTACACAAAGGGTATGTTCGTGCCTACGGGCGTGCCTTGTGCAGTTACACATTAAACTAGGATTCCCAGTGTGAACTGGTGGGTGTGAATGGTGCTCCTGGAATTCTGGGAGGAACTAAGCGTCACGGGGGGGGTTAAAGCCCTCGTGGCTCTCCACGAGGCTGGTGGGGGGGAGGCAGACTTCACCTACCTAAAGAGGAGTATCCACCTCGGTGGGGGGGCTGGTTGGTTTAGGATACTTGTAGTGTTTCAGAAGTACGGGCTTGTGGAGGTCGTGGAGAGGAGGGTTGAGGAGACTGGGAGGACTAGGACTTACCTGGTATTAACCCCAAGGGGGGGTCGTAGGGTAGCCTCATTACTCGCTGAGGTCGAGAGGATTATAACCTCGTCGCCGACCTGAATATTGTAAGCTCTCATTATGGCTCGTGGTATGTATACGTACTGACCGCCAGACCACTGGACGACCTTGGCTTTGAACCTGACAATTGAGCCACTTTTCGTGGCTATCATGACAGTGACCTCCTCGCCTGGCCTGTACTCCCTCCTCCCAATCCTAATCGCCTTGTTCGTGTAGACCCTTGCGATCTTGATGTCCGTCACCTTCATAATTCCTCGTGCTTTTGAGGCATGGCTTGCTAATTAGCTTGGCTCCCTACACACAATCTCCCTAACCCTCTCCAATGCGTTCTCCCCAACAACGAGTATGAAGCCCTCCTCAATGAAGTAGGCATTTGCCTTCCTGTTCCCGAGGACTCTAACCACGCCATTGGGGGGGCACTCTATATCCATCCACTCGAGTACCACCTCCATGCTAACGCCAAGCCCGGCCTGGGCTTTAATTAGCCTCGCCGTATTTGCTTGTGTATTATCACTTAAGCCAACTGATGAGGCTTTAATACCAGCCTCCCCCCGGATTACTTGGTGCTGGGCCTTGGGGGGGTTCTGAGTCGTGATGAGGCATAGAACCACTGGAGTTAATATTAACTGTGGGGGGGTTATAAGGTACTATGGATAAAATAACTTATCTCCTCCCCCCCGCCCTGAAGGGCGAGGCTTTCGGTTATAATATGGCTTAAGCCAAGCCTAGTCAGCGGGCTGGAGTTTTCGGGAAGTAGGGTCTTGGTACTGCCGAGTTGGTCTATTATTAAAAATAGCTTTAATAATCCTTAGAACTTCTTGTTTAATAATGCCGACAATTGCATGGATACTATTCTTCAGGGACTTAAGCGATAGGGATGACTTTATTAATAAGTTGAGGAGTATTACCGAGAAGTACGAGTATCATAAACAGATGGTGAGGATTCCTGATGTTGATGGGATTAGGAACCCCCCCATTTCCGTACCCCCCCTCTATATTGAGGTTAAGTCTCAAGCATTGATGCAGGGGGGGCAGGAGTACCTAATCGTGAATTTTGAGGCGATAAATTCCGTGCCGATAATCAATGGTGAATGGCCTGTTAAGGAAAAATATACGGTGTACCTATATCCCTATAATAATCAAGAATTAAATGATGTGCTACTAGCGATTTCTGATAAGTCAGAGGCATTACCGAAATTCGAGGGCGTTTTAAAGAGACTTAGAGTTTCAAGTCTCCCTAAAGTCACAATTAGCTTCAAGAATCCACACGAATTTATTGAGGAAATACAGAGGCTTGGTAAGTTAAATTGGATTGTGATTAGGGATTTACCAGACGTTAGGCTTAAGGGTAGTATTATGTGGGGTGAGGAGCTTGAGGGTTCCGAGGTCACTAAAGACTTGATAAAACGCGGTGGGGTTATCAGTGCAATAACGTTGAAGAATGTTAAGAAGGACATGCAAATCCTCATTAGTGGAAGGGGGGGCGTTATATACACGCCGCAGGACGTGAATCCAGCACAATTCGCGGGGGGGGAAGTTAAGGATATAATTCTCAACCTCAAAAAGAGTAACTTATTGAGGAGGGTTTAACGATTTGTAAAGGATAGTAATATATTAAATCTAGTGTGAATAGAATTATTTGGGTATGGAGTCAGTAATAGTGGAGACCGCATTGAAGGTTCTTTTGGAGTGGGATGAAATTGAGAGGGTGGTGAAGAGACTTGGTGGTAAGCCCGTGAAGGTAATCATTGAGTACATAGTGACGGCGAAGGATATATCCACAGATGAGGTGCTGGGGGGGTTGTTAAGGGCCATTGGGTTAGAGATTAATATGGAGAGGATTAAGGAGGTGAGGGATGACGTGGCTAAGGGCTTGGGTATTTCGGGCCGTTTGATAGTATCGTATTAGCCGGTAGGGTGAGTCGTCATGGATTATCGGCTATAGTGTAAGGAGTATACAGGAGGAGGTATTCATGGACTTAATAAATGAGGGGAAGCCCCTTGAGGAGGTTGATGAGCACCTACTTGACCTTAAGGAGGTAATTGGGGGGGATAATGATGTGAAGACCCTCGACATGGTGGTAGTACCACTTAATAAAGGCTCTGTGAAGGCGGCGGCAGACTTCCTCGATAAGCTGAACGACGCGCTCCTCTCCTGGAGGTTTAATATAGTGAGTAAAGTGTTTAAGGTATTCACGAATAAGGCTCCTAATAAGGTAAAGGATGGCTACGCGCTTTATAGGCTTGATAATGATGAGCTCAATACACTCATTGTGGTATACGACATAGCCACCTTAAGGGATGTCCTAAACGAGCTAGCTGGACATAGTCTACTACATATATTTTAATACGCAAGCCCCCCCGGCTCAGCCGGGGCTCTTTAATATGCTTATCACGCATAATAATGACTTGTCCTCAAGCCAGTACCTCTCGATTAACTTACCCAACCTCCTGGCAGGTATATCGCAGGCTTCCCATGGAATGCGGATGCCTTGGCGATGAAGCCTATTTGCCCATCCTCAGTTATGATTAACACATTCAGGTACATGCCACGGGCCATCTCGAGTAGTGCCTCGCCAGTCTCATCAATGGGCTTAGCCACGTACTGGTTCCCATTCCTCACGGGCTTAAGGATTATGAGTGAGCCACCAACCTCGCGTATTAACTCCCTAGCCCTTTCCATCACCTGGCTCATCATGGCTGTAAAGCCACGCCTGGGCAAGTTAATTAGCTTCCCGTGGGGCTGGAATGAGCGTGGTCGGCTTACAATTGGTTGGGTAATTGAAATTCAACTACTTATCAATCGTGGGCTCCATTCCCGAGGTGTTGATTGTTGCCTTCTCGTTTTTGTGGCCTCTTAACCCGTAGGTCGTGGGTTCAAATCCCACCGGGCCCACCAAATCCTTGTTCAACCCCCCCTCCGAGCCATGCATATAGGCGCAATGCATCGTGCATATAAGCCAATAATTACGCATACTATACAACCTAGTTAAGCCCTATACTAGTACCCATACTGATGGATGAGCTGGAGTTAAACTTACTCCTTGGAGAGCCTCAAATAAGGCTTTGTAATTAAGGCATGATTATTGCCAGGTTCAGTAGGCAGTTCGTGATTACGCTTCCGACTAAACATGATGAGCTCTGCGGAGTTAAACAGAAGGGCATAAATTGTGATGTGAATATGAATATTTCGTGATGAGGGCCCAGTATCGGATCTGTGAAGTGAAAGACCACTGCTGATTTTTATTTCCCTGGAGTAAAGGCTTTAAGTGCGTGGGTAATGAGCGTTTGCGGTGACGAGAGAGGGTTGGCTGACTCGATGCTGATCACCTGGCAAGTCTGACCCATACTAGTATACGTAGTGTTTAGCTTTCGTTTAGTTAAGAAATCAATATATTCATGTGTAAACTTATTGGTCATGTTTATGATGAGTCCCTAGACCCTGAGATTTGATGAGGGACATCCTTACTGATTGTTTTCATTGATACAATACTTACGCCGTTATGCCTCCGCTCGTTATGTATTCCGATATTCCATCACCAAGGAGTGCAAGCCCGATTACGACTATTGTTATTACCACGCCAGGTATTATTGCGTACCACCAGGCAGGTGCTGGGAAGTATTGAAAGCCCTCGGACACGAGCCTACCCCCCCATTCCGGGTATGGTGGTGGTATTCCAAAGCCTAGGAAGCTTATTATTGAGTAGGTTAGCACGACGTTTCCTAGATCAATGGTTGCGTAGGAAATAATTGGTGTTAATACGTTTGGGAATATGTGCCTAAATATTATGCCTATCGTGCTCGTCCCAGAGAGTTTTGCTGCGTCGATGAAGTACTGCGTCTTTACCCTAAGTGTTTCGGCTCTAAAGAGTCTTGCGTATGTTGGCCACCAAACAACAACCAGGCTATAGCCGCATTGATAACGCCCCTACCTATTATGGCCTCTACTGCCAGCGCTAGTATTATTGCTGGGAATGCCAGGAACATGTCGGTGATCCTCATACCAGCTTCATCAACGTACTTACCAAAGTACCCAGATACCATGCCTATGAATCCTCCAATTATTATTGCGGATCCTACAACAAGTATTGAAATTAGGGCCTCGGTTGGTGTTCCATATAGTATTTCACTAAATAAGTCCCTGCCCAGGTTATCCGTTCCAAATACATGCTTAATTGATGGGGGGGTTGAAAGGCAGCGGCATAGTTTGTCGCGAATGGATTGTACGGTAGTAATGCGTATCCAATTGCCGAGTTATGAAGTATCATACTCAGTAGCTGTAGTACACCCTCGATTATTGCCCAGCCGTAGAATGCCACCGTTATTATGAAGCCAACGAGTGTTGGTGGGTTATGAATCATGTAGGTCATGAAGAGCCTTAATGATGAAACTCTGCGTTCAGTTGTTACGGTTATTTGCATGGCTATATCACCCACCTACTCGAGTTTAATTCTAGGATCTACAACCGCATAAAGTATATCGGCCACCAAATTCGCGATTACGACACCAACCGCAACGATGAAGGTACCAGCCATTACTAATGGGTAATCCTGTTGATATAATGCCTGTGTTAGTAGCCATCCCATTCCCGTCCATGAGAACACATCCTCGATAACCACCGCGCCGGCGAGTAACGAGGCAAAGGTTAGTGCCAATACGGTTATTGCGGGTATTAATGCATTCCTAAGCATGTGCTTAAATACCACATCCCTATCCCTAAGCCCCCCCTTCATTATTGCGGTTCTTATGAATGGCTTTGAGGCAATATCAATCATGCTATTCCTAATCAACCTTGAAATTATGCCAAAGGCCACAAGCGCCAATGCGGTTGCTGGTAGTATTAAGTGCCTAAGGCTTGACCAGAAGTATGGCCAGTCGCCCTCTATCAAGGCATCAATCGTTGGCATTCCAGTTATTGGCTTTGGTGGGGGGGTAATAATGGATTGGCGAGGCCTGTGGCTGGTAATAACCTTAATCCATAGGCTATGGCTAATTGAAGAAGCATGGCAACCAGAAATGGCGGCATTGACCAAGTCACTAGGTAAAACGCCCTAATCGTGTAATCGGTTGGAGTATTCTTACGTACTGCTGCAATGGCGCCCGTTAAAATCCCCAGAATTATTATTACTATCATGGCGGCTATTGTTAATTCAAGTGTCCTTGGGAAATAGGCGTCAATTAATTGTATTATTGGTTGATGATACATTGGGTCCTCACCCCAATTGCCCTGAAATACGGCTATTAAGAAGTAGTAGAATTGAACATATACGGGGGGGTCATTTAGGTGGTACTCCTTAGTTATTGCCTCAACTATTGATGGTACAGGGTGTGGACCTGCCCATGCAACCGCTGGGTTTGGTGTTATTACGTGTGTTATTATGAACATTATGAAGATCACTCCAAGCACCGTTATTACCATGTTTATGCCTCTTCTAATTAGAAATGAGGCAAGCCCCCCCATTATTACAAAGAATTGTTAATGATTTTTAAATTTAACTCGCTTAAATAAATAATATTAACTATGAACTACCCGTTGTTGTGTATATCGGCGAATAGTTTATGCACGCGCCTGTACCGTTGTAGAAGTACATTGTTGGGTAGTAGAAGCCTGTTATCAGCGGATTAATTAAAACGCCACATACGTACTTATAGGTGAACCCGTAGAACGCGGGTTCGTATAGCCATATGTATGGTACATCCTTATATACCTGGGCATATACCTGGTTCATTAATTCGACTCTCTGTGTTATGTTTGTCGTGAATACGGCTCTGTGGTTAATGTATTAACTAGTGAGTTATTGTACCAAGCCTCATTACCGGAAATACCTCCAAAGTCAACATTAAGTATGAACCAAGCCTCCTGAGCCACCGGGTCCCACCAATCTGGGTACCAGTCAAGTAGGAAGAAACCTGGGTACTGTGGTGATGTTGGTGGATTCTCCATAGCAGAGACAAGGTAGCTCACGGGGGGGACACCCTCAAGTATTACGTTAACACCGATGTTACTGAGCATCTGCTGTATCATCTGCGCCTCCTGCGTGAATGTTAGGTCAGTGCTTATGTACCATAAATGCACAGTTAATGGTTTACCGCTTGGATTAATTACTGTACCGTTAGGTAGCGTTAGCTGGAACCCAGCACTTGCCAATAGCTCAATTGCTTTGTTTGGATCATATGGGTATGGCGGTAAATTACCTGGGTTATAGTATGGATTAGGCGGATATGGCGGTATTGGACCTAGGTATGGCGCACCGAACCCCTTTAGTACAGTGTCTATTATTTCCGTGGTATTTATCGCATATGCAAAGGCCTCCCTCACCACGGTTAAGTTATACGGATACCTCTGGGTATCGAATACGAGGAATACATCACCGCCTGACCATACTGGCCCGTACATGACTATGTTGGGTATTGATAGTATGGCTGAGAGATATATTGGTGGTGGTGATTCGTGCGGGCTTGGGTCAATTGCCTGTGCTGAGCCTGTTTTGAACGCAAGTATTTCCTCGTCAAAGCTTGTGTAGTACTTAATGACTATGTTCTGTATGTGGGCAGGGGCGAGCATGAAGTTTGGTGGGTTCTTTGCAGCCCAATAGTTTGGATTAGCCGTTAGTACTATCTCTTCACCGGGTATGTACTGGGACAGTGTGTATGGTCCACTGCATAGCATGTGAGTACTTAGGTAGGATGTGGATTGGTCAGGCTGTACACCGCCATTTTGGTCCACAAACGTGGGGTCTACGATCATGGCCCATGAACCAGCCATTACACCGAGGAAGTCATAATACGGCGCCAATAAGTTGAATTGAACCTCGTATGGTCCCTTAACCACTACTGCCTGGTCTGGGTATTCCATTAGTTCAACTATGGATTGATTATGTACGTTGAAGTTGCTTAGTACGTTGGCTAGGGCGTTGGCGCACTCCTCCTCATAGCCAGTCAGGTTGGTCTGTGGGTTCGGGAATTGAAGACCAAAGATCTGCTCCATGGCACGGCAAACACCCCCCCAGGGAGTCGCGTAACCAGTCGTGCTAGCTACTGTACCGTTGTATAGTAGGTCAAGGAAGTTGAATGCGCCGAATTGATTCATGACTATTGACCTATAAATACTGAACCAGACCGTTGTCGCATTTATTTGGTCCCCCCCATTCTGGAAATACGCTCCCTGCCTTATGTAGAAGGTCCAGTTGAGGTAGTTATTTGAGACTGTCCAGTTATATGCTAGGCTGGTAGGAAGGATGATGGTCGGTGCCATTGAATATCACCAGGGTCTGATAGCATGAGTACAGTATCTCCATGTCCTGCGTATATGCCGCTATTGCTGGGTCTAGGCTATCTGGTGGTGTTGTTTCTGCCACGACGAGTGTGTTATTTGATGTCGGTGTTACCGTAACCGTGGTAACATTAGACGTAGGGGTAGTAGGTTTTGATACTTTAGTTGGTGGTTTATATAGCAGATAGGCTATAACACCGACTACTATTACGACTATTATAACGGCAATTATTATCGCCGTACTTCTTGATAATCCCTTCCCCGGCATAAATATTAACAATGTAATTAATTTTTAAGTATTATTATTATTTTCAATTTTTCATAAATAATCATTATTAAATATCTCAGGATATAGGTTTCTTTTATCAATATTATACAAGGTATTTTACAAGATTATTTCTTTACATATAGCCAACATGCAACCCTAATACCATTTTTTGTTTCTATAACGGGTGGCTCCTTTTCACGGCATATATCCATTCTAAATGGGCATCTTGGGTAGAACCTACAACCCTTTGGTGGATTAACAAGGCTACCGACCTCGCCACTTGGTGGTTTTAACTCAGGTTTGTTAATATCAGGTACTGATTCAATAAGTGCTTGGGTGTATGGGTGTAATGGTTCCTTTAGAATTATGCTGGTGTTTCCTATTTCTACGATTTTACCCATGTACATTATCATCATTAGATCGCTCATATACTTGGCAACTGCTATGTTATGTGTAATGAGTAAATACGTTAGATTGTGCCTACTTTGTAAATCAATGAGAAGGTTAAGTACCTGGGCTTGTGTTGATGCATCCAGTGCTGAGGTTGGTTCATCAAGAACTATGAATTCAGGATTAGTAATTAACGCCCTCGCAATGGCAACCCTCTGCCTCTGACCACCAGATAATTCATTAGGCCTTCTCGTGGCTAATGATGAATAATCAAGCCCGACCTCACTCATTATCTTGGCCACGGCCTCGTTTAATTCCCTATCCCTAACGCCTCTGTTTCTTAGTGGTTCTCCTATTATGTCTTTGATTCTCATCATTGGATTTAGGCTTGAGTATGGATCCTGAAATACCATTTGGAGCTTGGCCCTAATGTTTCGTAAGTCTTTCCCCCCCTTGATATTCGTTATATCGATATTATGGAAGTATATCCTACCCGACGTGGGACGCTCAAGGGTTACTAATAATCTACCCAGGGTTGTTTTTCCGCTTCCCGACTCACCAACTAGGGCGGTTGTTTTTCCGTTGATTATTTCAATGTTAACATCATCAACAGCCCTAACAAAGAGGGGTTTCTCACCTAGGATTTTGTTTATTATACCGTAGTTCTTTGCAAGGAACACTTTAACCAAGTGCTCGGTTCTAATTATTACATCACTGCCCATATAGATGGCACCTCACATATGTATTATCAACCTTAACAAGGCTTGGAACAACCTTGCCACATATATCCATTTTATACGGGCATCTTGGGTGGAACCTACAACCTGTTGGCGGATTTAGTAAGTTCGGTACAGTACCACCTATTGCTGGCAACTTGCCTCAGCCTTACTAATCTTCGGTATACTACTCAACAGCGCCTGTGTGTATGGGTGCCTTGGTTCATAAATGACGCTTTTTGTTGGGCCTAGTTCCATTAATTGGCCTGCGTATAGTACCATTATTGAATCACCGATTATTGAGGCTACCGCTATGTCATGGGTTATGAAGAGTATTGATATGCCGTACTCCCTCTTCAAATCCCTGAGCAGCTTAAGTATCTGGGCCTGTACTGTTACGTCTAGTGCCGACGTGGGTTCATCGGCAATGTACAACTTAGGTCTCATTAATAGGCCCATGGCTATCATAATCCTCTGTATTTGGCCGCCAGATAATTGGTGTGGATACCTTTCAATTATTAATTCAGGGTCAGGTATCCTAACATCCCTAAGTACACTCATTATCTCAGTAATTGCCTTACTCTCATCGAATGTGTTGCCCTCCCTCTCATACCTAATCCTCACGGCCTCCATTAACTGATCCTTAACCTTAAACACGGGGTTTAGGCTTGTGGCTGGTTCCTGAAACACCATGAATATTCCCGTACCCCCCCTAATCCTCCTAATTTCACTACTACTCAACCTCAGTATATTAATTCCATCAAACATTATAGATCCACTTACATACCTAGCATTGGGTGGTAATAATCTGGACACGGCTAAGGCCAATGTCGACTTTCCACTACCCGACTCACCAACAACAGCAAGTGACTCGCCCCTGTCGATGTTAAAGGTCACGTCATTAAGCGCGTTAACAATACCAAAGGGAGTTCTGTAAACCACACTTAGTTCCCTAACCTCTAAAAGGGCCATATTTATTTTAATTAAGTAATGGCTTTAATTATTTTAAAGTCTTAACTTGATACCTCATCTAAATGAATAATACTCATAGATGCATTAAGCCTGTGATTGAAAAGACTATTATTAAGGGCACAATAGTACTGGCGATATTCTCATTATTTCTTGAAATAACGCCGTCAAAGATTATAAACTACATAATCTTTGTGGCACTATGGTACGCAATGCTAGGTACATATGCCCTATGGAAACAAATGCATGAGTACTGCATAGAGGATAAGTCAATAACCATAAGGAGTTTTATGGGGGGGATTAAGACCGTGGACCTAGGGCAGGTA
Source organism: Vulcanisaeta distributa JCM 11216 (assembly GCF_001315985.1). Taxonomy (GTDB): domain Archaea; phylum Thermoproteota; class Thermoprotei; order Thermoproteales; family Thermocladiaceae; genus Vulcanisaeta; species Vulcanisaeta distributa_E. Next base: position 141,703 of record NZ_BBBI01000002.1, on the reverse strand, counting down.
ATTGACTGCTTCATATCTCAGGGAGTACTAGCTAAGCATTTCAATTGCGGTTCAATATACTTGGTACTACGGAACAGGAAGGTGATAATCATCAAAGATATACCGCAACCAAGTACTTATTATGAGGCACTATGTAGGGACATAGGTGAATTAAACACGTAATATCTATAAAGCCGTTATTTGGCGCCTACTTAATGAGCTTGCCTGAGGATGTAATGACTAAGGCTCTTGACCTCGCCCTGGGCAGTGGTTCTTCCTATGCCGAGGTTAGATATCAGGTTGATACTGTTAGGTTTGTTAATGTTAGGAATGGTGCACTTCAGTCATTGAGCAGCTACTCCTATGGCGGTGTTTCAGTTAGGGTCTTGGTTGATGGCATGTGGGGGGGTTTCGCCGCTACGAGTAATACTGATTGGGAGTCGGTTAGGGGATGCTGTGGGTAGGGCCGTGTCGTTGGCTAGGTCTGTGGCTAGGCTTAGGAGGAGGAAGGTGAGCATTAGTAGGGAGAGGCTGGCTAGGATTACGTATGATGTTAGTCAGAGGGTTAGGGTTGAGGATTTATCAAATGAGTACTTAATTAAGTACTTAAGCGAGCTTGATGTTCATGCTAGGGTTGAACCCAGGATTAGGGTTAGAAACCTATTCCTGAGCACCACCATTACTGAGAAGTTAATCATAACCAGTGATGGGGGGGCCCACGTTAGGAGTAGGGTGCCCAGGGTCTATCTATTCGGTTCATTAATAGCCTATGACCCGCAGAAAGGCAGCGCCCAGAGGAATATTGAGTTCGGTGGTTCAGGTGGCTTTGAGATTTTAAGTGGCGTTGATGGTGAGGTTGATAGGGAGGTCAGCGCCATTAGGGACGTGCTTGATAAGGCTAGGCCGCTTCCCCCCCATGACGAGGTAATGGATGTAGTGCTAAGCCCCCCCGAGTTGGCGGGTATAATGGTTCACGAGAGTATAGGCCACCCGCTGGAGTTGGATAGGATCATGGGTAGGGAGGGTGCCGAGGCCGGTGAGTCATACGCCAGGCCGGACTACCTGGGTAGTTACAGGATTGGTAGTGGATTGGTCACGATAATTGATGACCCAACAATACCCAATAGCTACGGCTTCTACCTAGTCGATGAGGAGGGCGTCACTGCCAGGCCAAGGTTCCTGGTTAGGAATGGCGTGATTAATGAGTTCTTAATGAATAGGGAGTACGCATCATACATTGGGTTATCAAGTAATGCCGCCGCTAGAGCCAGTGAGTTTGATAAGGAGCCGATACCGAGAATGGCAAACACGTACCTAGCACCGGGTAATTGGAAACCTGAGGAGATAATCAGGGAGACTAGGAGGGGGGGCTGTACATCGCCTCATATACTGAGTGGAACATTGACGATAAACGCTGGTTTGGGCGTTATGGGGGGGTTTCGAGGCCTACTACATAGAGAATGGGGAACTGAAGTACATGGTTAGGGAACCATTCATTGAGGTCGACACAAAGACGTTGTGGAGCAGCGTGGATGCCGTGGCCAATGACCTCAGGTTCTACCCAGGAACCTGCGGCAAGGGTAACCCGGAGCAGGGAGTCCCTGTCTACTTAGGTGGACCTACTTTTAGGGCGGCTAACGTCAGGGTTTTGAAAGCACCGCGTTAACCCTTTGATATGTTTAAATCCCTAATTAACACGTACGGCGCCGTGCCAGGTAGTGGCGAGTCCCACCAATAAACCTGCCTAGCCTCCCTGCTTGAGTCGACGAAGTTCCTAAGCAATGTCTTGAAGGAATCCGCAATCCTCAATCCACGAACCCTGGCACTTAACTTACCGTTCTTCACTAAAAACGCCACATCCCTAATGACCGTTGAGAATATGCCCTCCTTAACATTCTGAAACCTTGTATACCAATTATTCGTTACGATAATGCCATTCCCAAGCTCAGTCGCTATTGCCTCAATATCACTGGGTAATTGTCCTGTGCCTATTGCCGCATGTCTCGGTCTCGGCCGTAACCAATTACCAACTGCATGACCTGTACTGGTTGTATTGAATTTAGCGGCCGTCCTATTATTATGTAATAGCCCAGTGAGTACTCCCCTCCTTATTACCTCCATATTCATTGTCTTATTGCCCTCGTAGTCAAAGGACTCCGAACCAAAGGCGCTGGGGGGGTCGCTTGATAAATCCATTATTGATAATCCCTCGCTAGCTATAGTATTACCAATGTCATTCTTAGAAATGCCCGACATCTCTGTTATTACTGAGTAGGCGTTAAACCACATGGCGGTCATCACGCCGTATAAATGGGCAGATACCAACGGACCAAGAACCACATTGTACCTGCCACTACTCATACTCTCCTCTGGTAAATCCTTAGCTAATCTCACCAAGTGACCTGCCTCGGCACCTGCATCCTTTGGTTTAAATCCATCGAGAGTGTTGGATATAGACACCGACGTGGCTGTTAAATCATCGATGAATGCCCTAATCGTGAAGGCCACGAAGGAAGCCTTATCATCAAGCTCAAGCCCAGCACTATCAACGTAGTAACGCTCCTCAACGCCGAAGGTCATTGCACCCGCATTTCTCTGTGAACCCTCATTGAGCGATACCTGGATTGCGTCATTTAATCCATCAATTAGCTTATCAACATTGCCTTCAATCCTACTATCATACTTACCAACTAATTGGCTTGGCTTCCCACCATGAGTTAACGGTACGTAAAGCTCATCCTCAGGTATGTTATTTAATTCCCTGAGCAACTCCTGAATCTTATTCTTAATGGCGTTTATATCTGACGTAGAGAGCGACGCAGTTAAGTACCTCCTTGACTTGGCGATGTATATCGTTGTTTCATGAGTTACCCAGTTATTGGCTATCGTGGGTTCATTATTGGCAAACCTAATCATCGACCACCTAACCCTCCTATACATAATTATGGCATCATCAACCAAGTCCCTAACATCCCTAATGATACGTCCTAATTCGTTTAATGAAGCCACGCATAATGTTAATAGTTAAGGTATTTAATGCATTTCTTAACAGCATCAATACTTAAATATCTAGCAAAACCATTTTTCTAAGTACCTATGGAGAAGGTAATTCAATCAAGGAAAAACGTTAAGTGCAGCACCATGAATAAGGGACTGCTTAAGGTACTTGCGGCAACGCAATTAGGTCTGGCATTTCTACTTTCCTTATTTACAATGGTTATTGACCCACCATCATTAATAAACATAGCGATTGCATCCTCAGTAGTAATAATTGAGGGTTCATCAATAGGCATCGTATGGAATTACCTAAGAAACGGCTGCTTCGCTTAAGCCCTAATTTCAATGACTTTACTTGATGATTCGAGGTAATACTTACTCTCATCATCGTAGACTATGTGTAACTCTACCGGTGCGTCCCAGGGAAGACCGTAGACATCCATAGCCCTAATGAGAATGTCCCTATAAAGCCTACCCTTATTCACAGTGATTCCTCCCGGTATGATTATTAGTATGTCTATGTCACTAAGTACCGTAGTCCTACCCTCGGCAACCCCCACCAATGACAAAACCCTAACGCTTGGTACCAAGTCCTTGGCAGCCTCATAACCGCCACCGCATACTCCCTCCACCTCCTTAAATGCTCGAAGTGATACCTAACCCAACTTGACATTACTAACAACCTTATCTAACAATCTTATTAATTCCTTAGCCACATCAAATGCTTTAGATACATCATCAATATCATAACTAATTTCGCCATACCTCCCTCAGTGTACGCCTCCTCAAGCATTATTAGAACATCCCTATTAGAAACCACAAAATCCCTTAACTCACGCACTAACTCATTAAAGCCCTGAAATTCAAGTTCCTTAGTTAACATGCCAATCAATTCCCTAATGCCGTGACCCCCCCCTAACTTTAGACCCAAACAACTCGAAATAAACAGCCTTTATGTAAAGTTGAAGAGCTTGATCTATGAGGAACATAGCTAAATCAAAATCATCAGTATTTTCAGCAATACGGAGTGCGTTCAGGGCTCTCCTCTTTAATTTATTAACATACAAACCGCTCATGCATTGCTAAGCCCATGCCGTAATTTAATTACTTTAACTTCTTACCAATGGCTATTATTAGCGGGAACATCTTCCTAATACTGATGCTAAAGTATGGCGATAACAACTCAGTAAAGCACCTCTCGGTACATCCATGACTACCAACAAACCTAACCCTATCCTTATCAGCCTCGACAATGATTAAGGCAGAACCAGGCCTTAATAACTCATATATGATCCTAATAGACTCCTCCCGCTTGCTCCAATGATGAAGCGTGAGTGTGGCCACCACGGCATCAAACCTGCCATTAACAATGGGCATCTGCCAACTAGTGCCATTAATGAAGTCAGGCCTGTTAAACCTCCTGGCCTGCCTGAGCATTGGTAGGCTAATGTCTACGCCAACCACGTAATAGCCATACCCAGCCAACATGTTGGCCAACCTGCCAGTGCCCGGGCCAATCTCGAGAATCCTCGCAGGCGGCCTAACAATACTCCTAAGTACCCTGGCTGTTACTATGTACACCCAACACAGTGGTAACTCTTCCAATCTATAGGCTCTCGCCACTTTTTCATTAAAGTGCCTGAGCTCCTCGTACATGCCATCACCCATTATTGCCAAACTCACGTTAGTGTTATTGACCCATCAACAACGACTACGGAACCATTCATGTACGACGAGTCATCAGACGCCAGGAAAAGCACTACCCTGGCTATCTCCATCGGGTCGGCAAACCTACCAAGTGTAATCCTCTGTAGGAATAGTTTTGTGAAGTCTTCATACGTTGTTCCATAGGCAGACGCGGCCCTAACGGCCATCGGCGTACTAACCCACCCAGGCGCCACAGCGTTAACCCTAATGCCCCTGCTGCCATACTCCACAGCCATAACCTCCGTGAGCATTATCAAGCCAGCCTTCGAAACCGAGTAGGGCATTGCATACGGCAGCGGCTTCAACCCGGCCACAGACGCGACATTAATGATCACGCCCCTACCCTGCCTAAGCATTTCAGGTATTGCGTACTTACTCATTAACCACGCACCCTTAAGGTTCACGTTAATAACTCTGTCAAACTCCTCAATCGTGAAGTCAGCACTGGGTTTCGCCCTTGGCAAGTCAATTCCCGCATTGTTCACAAGTATGTCTAACTGCCCATAATGATTGATCGTTTCCTTAACAGCACTTGAACAATCCGATTCCCTAGACACATCGGCATGTATGAAGAAGGCATCGCCACCATTATTCCTAATCATACCTACCGTCTCCTCACCACCCCTATCATTCACATCAACGACGACCACCCTAGAACCCTCACTGGCGAATAATAACGCAATGGCCCTACCAATACCACTCCCTGCCCCGGTCACTATCGAAACCCTACCATCCAACTTACCCATACCGCTAACTAAATCATATATCTGTATTTAAGTACATACTAATTATAGAATATGTAATCACGCGGGACTGCGCAATACTTTGCTTATGAGGTAATGGTTAGCGATGCTTAAAACGGCGTATCTAAAATTCATTAATGTGAGTCTCGGGGAATTAATAAGAAAGGCCAAGGAGGGGGGGGTCTATTGAGTTCATTAATAACGGAGTTACTTAAGGATGAAGATGCCATTTACGAATTATCAAAGTACTTCGTAATGAACGAGAACGGTCTATTCCTAAGGCCAATAGGTATTGTTAGGCATGGACTTAGTGACGATGCGATAAGGGCATCCAATGAAGGCGTTGACGGCGTTATCGAGGTCTTTGAGGAATTTGCCGATGGATTAAGGGGGCATTGACGGCTTCTCCCACCTAATACTAATCTCGTTATTCAATAAGGTCAATAGGGAGCAGCGCAGGGTCCTCGTGGTCAGGCCAAGAAGGCTCGTTAAGTTTGGGATTAGCCCTGAGGAGTTACCTGAGGTTGGTGTGTTTGCTACAGACTCGCCACATAGGCCGAACCCCCCCATCGGCCTTAGTATTGTTAGGCTTGTTGGTAGGATGGTAGGTTCCTCAGGGTTTCTGGGCTTGACCTATTTGATGGAACGCCAATACTGGACATAAAGCCCTATACACCTGATAGATCCATTAGCGCCAGTGATCTAAAAGCACCCGAGTGGTATTCCACGCTTTGGAGGAGGATTGGTGGTGGCGTTATTTAGTTGAATAGTGCCTAGATAAAAGTTTATATTTCTAAATTTAGGACATAGTGACTTGATAGTAATGGAGAAGATCGAACAGGTAATTAAGGAATCACTGAAGTATCATACAATTGGTGAAGTTAATGGCAGGATTAGGATACGGATCACTGACGAGACAAAGGCCAAATTAATAAAGGCCAGCTACGGCATATACAACCACTCAACCGTCGAGCTGTGCCACTGGACGAAAAGCGCCCTGGTTAAGGGACAAAGCTGTTACAAGTTTAAGTTCTATGGTGCACCGGCAGGTGGTTCCCACAGATGTGCTGAGTTTAGCCCAGTGGGCATGATATGCAGTAATAGGTGTGTCTACTGCTGGAGACCGACCGAGTCCTTTGACTCCTTCATACCCAGTGAGGACTTGGTTGATGATCCAGAGGAAATTGTACAGGGAATACTTAGGGAGAGGTATAGGCTATTGACTGGCTACTTCGGAAACCCAAAGTCCAAGGACAGGGCTAAGGAGGCCTTGGTGCCAACACACTGGTCAATATCACTGTCTGGGGGGGAGCCAACTCTCTATCCAAAGCTACCACGACTCGTTAAGTACCTCAAGAACCTGCCGAACACCAAGTCCGTGTTCATAGTCACGAATGGAGAGCACCCAGAAATGCTCGAGAGACTGCAGCGTGAGGATGCATTACCAACACAGCTATACCTATCCTGCAACGCGCCAAACAGGGAGTTGTTCTATAGGATTAATGTGCCGGTGATGTATAGGGAGGATGCGTGGGAGAGGTGGTTGAGGAGCCTTGAGTTGCTCAGTAGGTTGAATACGAGGACGGTCATTAGGATAACCCTGATAAGGAGTCTCAACTACGACTTCAAGTACATACCTGAATTCGCAAAGCTCATGCTAATCGGCAACCCACACTTCATCGAGGTTAAGTCCTACATGCACCTGGGCCACTCCACGTTTAGGCTGAAGAGGAGTGACATGCTTAGGCATGAGGAGGTTAGGGAGTGGGCCTTGAAGCTGCTCGAGGAGATTAATAGGCTTGGTGGTAACTTCAGGTACATGGATGAGGATGAGCCGAGTAGGATAGTGGTTCTTCAGAACATGAGTAGGTATGTCGATAGGTGGATCGTTAGGCCCGAGGACCAGGCAAAGATTAAGTGATTGATTTAACGGCAGGGATAAAATCACGTATAGGTTACCCTCTCCTCACGCTTAATATACTCATTGAACTTACCGGAATTCACAAGCTCCACGTGGCGAATAACCTGCTCATTAAACTCACTGGGCCTCTCAATATACACGGCATGCCCAGCATCGGGGGGGAATACCACAAACCTGGAATTCGGTATACCACTGAACAGCTTCCTCCCATTCTCAATGGGTATCAACTATCGGCCTCCCCCATGGATTATGGTAGTCGGCACCCTAATATCACCAAGCCTAGGCGTCAAATCAGCACCCATCGCCTCCAACTGGGCCACGTAGGCTCCTTAGGCATCCTCCTATTGAAGAACATCCTCGTTAATTCCTGGAAGACCTGCTCATTCCTACTAATCCAACCCTCACTAAAGGCAACCTGCAGTGCGCCAGTGAACATGTTGAAGTCATCATAGAGCTTAAGGGCCATTTCCGTGAACTGCCTAAGCTCTGGGGGGGTTATTTCCAGGTGGGGGGGCATCGTGGAGACGAGGATTAGGGACTTAACCACATCACCGTGTCTAAGCACGAAGTCCTGGGCAATCATACCACCCATAGAGAAACCAAGCAAGTGAATAGACCTAAACCCAAGCTCACTAACCACAGCATACACGTCATCGGCCATGGAATCCAGGGAATACGGCCCCCCCTCGGCTTGTCGGAAAGACCCACACCCCCCCTATTATCAATGAGGACAAGCCTAAACCTATAGCCCAACTCCCACTGGAAGTGCCAGGCAGTCAAGTCCCAACTAAAGCCCTGAACCAAAACCAATGGCTCACCCCCCTACCAATTACCTCATAGTAAATCTTAGTACCATCACCAGATATCGCGTATGGCATATTGAAATAATAATCCGCAAGGCAATTAAGTATTTACATTACTTACTATATATAATTTACATAATCCATAAAGATAACGCAATAATGCATCCATAATATATAATACTATATTCATTATCAACAAATCTATATAGTTTACTTCATTAGTAATTGAACATTAATTAGGAATAGAATGATTACGAAAATTATGCGCGCGCCCGAACCACCTCACACACGCCATAGGTAATTCATAGTTCATTATTAATATTAGTATTGCCATATTATATTATTTATCATATGCCTAGGAATTCGTGTACTATGCCTTATGCAACCTAGTTGTTTGTATTATTTTAATTGCTTACTCAATTTTTAATAAATCGCAGTCATACTGGATACACCTGAAGATATAGGTTTCAATGCCCAGCTTATTACGTGCCCACCTTAGGAAGTTCATTAATTGACTTAATTTATTGTTGTCCTCATCCGTCGTTATTACTATGAGTCCTGCCTTTAACCCACCGTATTGATAAGCTATGGCCTGCCCAACGCCATAATGTACCTTGTCCTCGCACTCAACTTCGTATGCAATGCCATTGCATGACAGGTCGGGTTTTACGTTAATAAAGCCGAGATTTATTGAGTATTGTTCGTTACAATTTAGGCGGCGTGCTATTATTGCCATGTACTCGTTTTCCCTACATTGCCTCGCCACTCTTCAGCACCTGCGTTTAATTACTTAGTGATCTACCTCCACTGGTGTCATCTCTGAAATGAACTGCTTCAGTAACTTATAATATGCTTCAAACTGCTTAATGGGTCTTGTGCTCTTCGTAGTACGTTTCCTTACGTATAATGGGCCGCTTTCTACATATGAGTCTAAGGACATTTCATCTAAGTACCTGAATCCTACGAATTCGGTATCCTCATCACCATAATACTTATCAAGCATGTTATTAGTTACTAGTGGACGTGTATTTGGGAATTCTCTGCTTATGATTTCATTTACCTCATGCCAAGCCTTCATGATATCTTGTGCTTTCATGTTAGATCTATACTGGTTAACTACGTATGATACTAAGCTTTCATAATTCTTATTTCTTGGAACAAAGATTTTCTGGTTATATAACATATTCACGACCCTTCTAAGGAAGTCCACAAACTTATTAATTTCCTGAAGACCGGGCCTCGTAATAGCCACATAAAGTGGGGGGGCAAGTGGAAATGTCATTTCGAAGAATTGATAAACCCAATTTGGTGAGTCCAAAATTATTACATCAAAATCATACCCTATTTCCTCCATTAACTTATCAGTAAGTGACCTGAGAAGTAATCCCCAGTCAGGTACGTTCTTTATTTCACTGCTAATTTCATCTAAATTTCCCCCAGGTAGTACGTAAAAGGCCGCGTTATTTCCTGGAATCACATGTTGACGAAGACATTCATTGATCACGGGCATACTTTTTAAGTAACCTCTACGGTATTCAACGAGCCTCTTCATTAAGGTCTTTAGGTTGCATTCGTCGAATGTCCTACCCAGTAGTACTCGGGTTGCCATTGCCGATGGGTCAAAGTCTATGAATAACACCTTGCGTCCATCGATGGCTAGGGACGCCGCCGTATTCACAGCCAGGGTTGTTTTTCCCGCACCGCCGCTTGCTGATATGAATGCTATTGTAAACATTATAATTGTTTATTGGGCGTACCTCCTAATAAGTTTTATGTTCAATTGTAAAACGCAAAACATTTATTAAATTCCCATCACATAGCCCAACGGATATGTGTAGGCTTGTTGTTGCCCTTGGTAGGTTCAATAATGCGGGTGATACCCTGGTTGGCATCGGCAATAGCCTTGTGCAGGCGGCATCCATGGACCCACACGGTAAGAGATTCCTTAATGAGGAGAGGCATGAGGATGGTTGGGGGGGTTCTGTTCGTTAATGTTGCTTCCTCATTTGCGGTTCATCATAGGAGCGTGAGGGCCATATTCATGGATAACCCCCCCATTAATGTCATTAGGGGCTTTCTAAGTAATGTAAATAATGATGACGCCGTGCTAATGATGATGCACGCCAGAGCCGCGAGCACCGGCACGCCTAAAAACATATTCTCTACGCACCCTGTTAGGGCCGTGACTAGGGACGGCCTTGAGCTTTACATGATCCATAATGGTTCCTTCTATAGGGATGATATTGCCAGGGAGGTTGGTATTGACAAGGATTACGCGGCTAGGTTTAATGATACTTACATCGCCAATTTGGCCCTTGCAAATCGTATTAAGGGTGACATAGCCAAGGACGACCTAGCTTGGCTGCTTAAGTTCGTGAGGACAGGCGCGAACCTTGGCATTGCGTTGGTTGGGGGGGATGGTTACATCACGCTGATTGTTGGTAGTTATTATAAGGTTCTTGATGATGATAAGAGAGAGGCTAGGGAGGCGTATTATAGGCTTTATCAGTGTGAGGTTCCTGGTGGTGTGCTTTACGCATCATCAACCGTGATTGACTTCTACAGGCCGGGTTTCGTTGGTAATTGCCGCGCACTTGGTAATGGTGAGTACCATAAGTACCGCGTATCGGCCGATGGGGATGTGCGCATGGTTGATGCTTGGAAAATTTAAGGCCTAGTTAAGTCTTGGTTTGTTTCGTGACCTCCTTACTAATAATGCTGTTAATGCTATGGCGATTACAATGGCCGAATAGAGCATGGCTGTGAGCGCCCAGTTCGCTGTCCATTTGATGTTCATGTTAATGGGTTCATTAACCGTAATTGTGTAACCTGGTTCCTGGAGTAGGAGGCCGTCTATGAATGTGATGCTTGGCCTTACTGTCACTGTCGTTCCCTGGCTCAGCCAGTTGATGTATCGCATCGTTGTTGTTCCATTTATGGTCAGTGGGTATTGGCTTGTTATGTTGACTAGGTATTGCCTTGTCCATTGGTTTATGGTTAATTCCTCAGGGCTGTTTACTGTGAGTATTATTGTTGTGGTATTTCCGTTGAATAAACAGCGTGTTTGGTTATTGAATTGGTAGTACCTTGGTATTGAAACCGTCAGTGTTGACCCCCCCTCGTTGACCCAGTCCGTGTAGTTCGTATATGCTGTGTTGTTTATGTAAATGGGCACCGTGGATACTATGCTCACTAGGTATTGCCTCGCGTATATTGCTGTGAATGACATTGGTGAATTTATCGTGAATGATATGTTGTATGGGTAATTAATTGTGTAGTATGGCTCGTAATTAATGACGTAGAAGTATTGGAAGGCCAGCCTTGTTTTATTGCTTAGTACGTAGTATGCGGGTGCGTCTAATGCGAGGGTTGAGTAGGCATTTACCCAGCCGTTGTATGTGCTTACCACGCTGCCATTTACTAATATAGGTACTGGGCTTGTTACATTGATTAGGTATTGCTTAATCCACTCGATGTCTATGTTTGTTGATCCATTAATGACGACATTAAGGCTTGCATTACTCACAAGCTCGGAGCCATTGATCACATAGCCGTAAAATACATACCTAGTCCCATTATTGAATATAATAATGCTTGGTTCATTGACCTTGATTAATGTGCCTGGGGGGGCCAATATTGACGTATTCGATATGCCGTTAAGGTCATTATGAATTGTAAGTAAGGCGAAGTAACTCGTTAAGTATGCTGGTTCTTCATAACCGTTCCTCACAAAAACCATGCCCGGGCCTACGGATATTGATGATGCATTAAATATTGATTCAGCCGTGTGCATGCCGAAATTCCACATGTACGGTATTGGAACCAGGTAACTACCATACTTAAAGTAAAGACCCAACTCTACGCCTAGGGTATTGGCTACAGTACACTCGCTACTCCATGGGCCTGCAACCACCAACTCAGCATCATTAAATGGTACGTACTTACTTGATAGGGGGGGATTAGGCGGTGTTACAACGATGTCCACATAACTTGATGGTATCTTTATTGTTATGTTGTCGTACCATGTGGTTGTTTGTCCGTTTAGTGAGTATCCGAAGGCTGCCCATGGATAGCCGTTGCTACTTAGTCCTGTCTTTATGACTAGGTAAATGGTGAATGGCAGGGTTACCGACTCCGGCTGTTCCACACCCCCCCAATCATAATAAAGCACACTACCACCTGAGGAAGTCACTCCACCATTACCACTAATTAACGCCGAATTAATCACACTAGTACTACCCGAATCATTCCAAACATTATCAAGAACCTGAAACTGATCACCCTGAGAATTAAACTCCAACACATTCTGTAACCAATAATATTGATTAACACCATTGACTGTTTGAACAAGCATCACCACATTTAATTGAACACTAAACCAATTATTACCTGGTTCATTCTCCAGCGATGGACAGTAATTAGGCTCCATCGTACTTGCATTGTAGATTGTGACCTCCCCAACGAACATATTCGTGGAATATTCATATGCAACTAAATTGCCCTGAAGCATGGCTAGTCCATAATCGGCAATTCCCACTGGAAAAACAGGCCCCTCTGGGTTTGGCGATTCTGTTATTTCATAAAGCACGAACGCAGTACCTTGATTATTATTATTATCAATGACTATATAGTAAGTACCACCATTACCTATATAGAACGCCTTCTCAATAACGTCTCCGCTGGCCTCACCAATGTAGTTATACGATTCACCCGACGAGAAGGCCGAGTACTCTTCATTGTTCATTAAGTAAACCGTTACCGACTGATTAGACCAAACATATATGTTTATGTATTGGCCAGTTGATACATTGTACTGAGATGGTAAATAATAACTAGGTAGTAGTATGACCATTCCAGTTGTCGTATCATTAACCCCCCCAGACTGAGCTGGGTATTTCGTGAGTCCCATGGTGGTTGGGTTTATGTAGCTGAACATGTTTGGTTGTGGTTCAGTGACTTCATAACCAAGTATTGATTGAGCCATCGCCTGACCCGCAATTATTAATAATGCAATTACCATCATCGCTAATGCTATGCCTATTGCCAACTTTACATTATAATCTATGGAAAAATTAACGTCCATACTCAGCATCCCATTTACTTGGCTAGACCTTTTTATCTTTTATTTAGGGATAGAACACCTAATTTTCATACTCCCTACCAATAATCATCAATTGAAAGAAGGCTCAGCAGGTCTTGGTCCTCAATTCATAGAAATGATAAATAAAATGCGCTGGAAATTATGCTGTTCATTGATTAACGTTTACGTAAATATTACCACCATTAACCGTACTAAACACTATGGTGAAGCCGTTATTATCCGCCAAACTTAGGTAGGTTCCGTAACAAAATATTTGAGGCGTACCTGTTGAGTATGCATCACCGCCGACGTTTACGGTTACTGGATCTGACATTGTATTATCCATTGTGTATATGGACAGCGTTAACTCACCTGTGCTCTGTGGTGGAATAATTATTAAGGGACTCAGGTTGCATTTGGCAGATCCAATTAGTGTGGTGCCACTCAGTATTATTGAGCTGTTGCCGTTGTTTCTTATGGTTATTGCTATTGTGACTATATTATCTGAGCTGCTCATGGTGGCGCTCGTCTCTATGTAACTTGGGTTACTACCACTATAGGCACTTGATCCGCTAATCAGTGAGTATATTGTTTGCCCAAGCCTACCTACATTAAAGTGGAATGGCGCCAGTATAGCTATTGCCAAAGTGAACAAAGTGATTATTACGAGTATATGTGAAATCTCCATAGCGCCCCCTATTTATTTTGTAATACATTAAATGAAAGTCAAGCTACCCCCTATTTAAGTTTTTCTTCAATTTTCTAAGAACAGGCCGTTTATTTCTATTCTTTTATTCTAATATTCAATTCTTAATTTAAATAAAATAAAAAGTATTAATAAAATAAAAGACTATGTTATATAAAACCTGAAGACAAAAATAAAAAGATCTCTAAAGTATCGTAATTGAATTATATAACCTAGCCAATACAAAAAGTCAAAGTTTCAACGCAACATTAAAGACCATAACCTATGAGGGCACTCTACAATGTAACTTATGCCTGATGAATCCATTACGTATTGAATTATTTAGTATTATACCATGAATGGCAGTAGTAAGTAATATTAAATTTAGGAATGACAATATACTGTGTCCAGAAGGGCTAGGAAGAAGGAGGAAAACAAGGAACAGGGAACAGCATCAATAACATCATTCCTCTATGGCACTGAGGAAAAACCAAAGACTGAAACTAAGGCCGTAATCAAACCAATTGAGGCGTCGGAGTCGAGACAGCCTGAGAATACTGTTCAGCAGCATTCTTCCAGTACCGAGGATGCCGTACTAAGCCACATAATGAGTAGGGGGGGTGTCATTACCAAGGATGAGTTAATGGCCTGGGGGGGCAAGTCCAGGGGGGGTCTTAGGGTTGCTGATATTCTAAGGGCCATAGAGAGCCTAAGTAGTAAGGGTAGGATTAGGAAGAGGCTTAACGATAAGGGTAACCTAGTCTATGAGTATGTTAAGTAATACCTAGGTAAGACGCGGGTATTGATAGCCCATAATAATGGCCTCCCTTATTAAGCTAGGCATTATACACGTACCAAGCCTAGAGAGGATTAACAATGAAGTGGTAATGAGTCCCCAAGGTAGATCACCCTGGCTAGGCCAGGGCGAAGCTTGGGGGGGATGATCCAAGAAAAAGACCCAGAACTGACTATACGAACCTCCTGTATAGATTGCCATACCTACCAATGAACCCCCCCCTAATCCTTACCTCATAACCGCACCTAGGGCATTTATAACCGACCAGCTTAACATCGACGACCCTATCCTCAAACCTCTTAATCAACACAGCACCACACCTTGGACAATACGTGTGCTGACCTGGGTGACCAGGTACATTACCAACATAGACATAGTCAAGCTCCTTCCTGGCCCTCCTCCAAATACCCTCAATTAACTCAACAGGCGTTGGTGGATTACGTAATTTATGAGCAGGGTAGTAAGCCGTTATGTGAAGCGGTACATCCCTGCCCAACCTAGCCACCGCATTAATTACCTCATCAGCCTCATCATCGTTAATACCAGGTATCACTAAGTACGTAACCTCCAGGTGAATGCCCAACTTAACGGCATACTCAAGAGTACTCATTAACTTATCAAAATCAGCAGCCAACCACTGCCTATACGTCTCACGACCACCCTTAATGTCCGAGTTCATACCATCCATGCCAACATCAAACAACGCCTTCAAGGCCTCAGGGGGGGTTAAGTAACCATTCGTGTTAATCGAGGCATGCAGGCCCCCTCGCCCTTGCAAGCCTAAAAGCATCAATCGCATACTCAGTTAGCATAGTTGGTTCATTAAAGCTTACGTTAATTCCGGAGTCCCCATTTTCAATTGCCCATTCAATGAGCCTCTCAGGTGGTACGTAAACACCGTCTAAACTGGCGAACTTGCTTAAATGATGATTTTGGCACCATGCACAGGGGAAGTTACAGCCCCCCCACGTACTTATTGTCAGCTGATGTGCGTGGGTAGTAATGGAATAGGGGCTTTATCTCCATCGGCCTTGATTCAGCCGCTGTCAATAGGCCGTATGCGGCTGTGTAGAGTTTGCCGTTTACGTTGAATCTCATGCCGCAGAGACCGACCTGCCCATTTGATAATGTGCAATGCCTATGGCATAGGGTGCACTTGACCTTGTTATTCTCGAGCTTTACACTAAATGGGCTCTCCCTAACGTTGGGTAGTCTGAGTAATTCGCTTGATGGTTCATAAATTCTCAATGGCCATGAGTAGATGGGCATTTCAGTAATACTCATGGTTCGGACCTTTATACACTTTTAACCTTAGTCTTAGTCAAGTCTTTCAGGGATAATGAGTGTTGGTGCTGATGTTGAGGAGTTCAGTAGATGAATTTTAATGGCTAAGAGAACGCTCTATTACTCATTTGCTCGGTGAATTAGGTAGGATGGTTCAGGTCCCTATTGACATTATGGATTTGGGTAAGTTTCTCGATAAGTTCTATGTACCGACTAGGTACGTTGATGCCTGGAGTGAGGATGTGCCCTATGAGTACTTTACACGTAATGATGCAGAAATGGCTATTAAGGCTGCCGAGAGGATTATAACGTTTATTGAGGATTTATGGAGAGGATTATTAAGTGGCGTGAGGAGTTGAGGAATAGGGCGTTGGAGTTGGCTAGGCAGGTTGCTGATAGGGTTCGTGGTACGGTGTTCCTAGTTGGTTCTTACGCCAGGGGTGATTTTGCTGAGGATAGTGATGTCGATATTGTTGTCATAGGCAGCTTTAATGAGCCACCGCATAGGAGGCTTCTTGACCTGGATGTTCCACCTAATGTCGAGGTTCTTGCGTTCAACGTCAATGAGATAATGAGGATCGTTGACCGGTGCTACCCCCTCGCACTAGACCTGGCTATTGGTGTCGTCCTTAAGGATGAACTAGGCATCTCAAGCGAGTTAGTGAGTAAGGCCAGGAGGTGCTTGGGGGGGTGATGTATTACTCATGATTTATTTATTGGTCACTGAGGCAAAACTCTTTAGTTAGTTTTCAGGTCTTTGTCTCGATGGCTAGGGTATTCCTAGGGCCTGCTGGGATTCCAATAGGTGCCAAGGAGAAGAAGAGGAGTGCTGGTACGATAGATGGTATTAGGTATGTTAGGGAGGTTGGTCTGAATGCCATGGAGGTTGAGTTTGTACAGGGCGTTAGGATGGCCAGGGAGGCCGCGCAGGAGGCTGGTGAGGTTGCTAAAGAGCTCGGTGTTAGGTTGTCAGTACATGCGCCGTACTTCATAAACCTGTGTAGTGAGGAGAAGGAGAAGGTTGAGGCGAGCATAGCGAGGCTTGAGGAGTCCCTGGATAGGGTGAGGCGATGGGCGCTACGGTCGTTGTATTCCACCCTGCCTATTACGGTAAGCTCGGGCCGGAGGGATGCTACAATGCTGTTAGGGATGGTGTTCTTAGGGTTGTTGATTGGATGAGGGAGAATGGCATTAAGAACGTGAAGTTGGGTCTCGAGGTCATGGCTAGGAAGAGCCAGTTTGGCAATTTAGAGGAGACCTTTAGGCTCGTTAAGGAAATAAACCATCCACAGGTTGTTGCGGTCATTGATTGGGGTCACGTGTTTGCCAGGAATGGAGGCTCAATAGACTATAGGGCTGTTTTAAACACATGGCATGAGTACTTCGGTGACCAGCCAATGCACACCCACTTCACATGTGTTAAGTATAAGAAGGGTGAGTGGGTTGATGAGCACGAGCCCATAGACACGAATAACCCACCATTCGAGCCACTGGCCAAGGAGTTGGCTAATGAGGATATTGAGATAACGATAATAAACGAATCACCACTCCTAGAAAAGGACGCACTCAAGATGAAGGAAATGCTACTTAGGTATAATAATACGCTCGTTGGTCTTCAATAAAGTAGGCAGTGCTAGAAAACCGCGTGTCCTTGTATTACCTTTACTGTAAGTAAGATTTATAATAATGCATGACTAAGGTATTACGGAGATATGGGTTACGTAACCGTCTCTGCAAAAGTAAGGAGGGAGTTATGGGAGAAATTGAGGAGGTATAACATACCAATTAGTGATGTAATAAGGAGGGCGCTTGAGGAGGAGGTTAGGAAGGCTGAGGAGGAGGAGTTGGCTAAGTTACTTGATGAGGCCGGTCAAATACTTAGTAAGGTGCCGGATGAGGAAATAGTTAGGGCTGTTAGGATGAGCGTGATGAGAGATGAGTTACCTATTTGATGCCTCATCAATCATGAATATAATTAAACACATGAAGCGTGGTGCATTAAGTATTCTACGTGGAAATTACGTGCTTGATCTAACGATGTATGAAATCGGTAATGCCCTTTGGAAAGATGTAACGCTATTTAGGATTTTAACAGAGAATGAGGCAGTAATTACGTATAGGGATATATTAGAGATTCTTAATCGAATGAATGTTATTAAACCAAGTAATGCAGAGGCGATACTGAAATTAGCTGTGAGGGCTAATTTGACGTATTATGATGCATCCTACGTCGTCACCGCATCAGAGAAGGGCTTAGTATTGGTGACGGATGATGAAGTACTAATTAAGAGAATTAATGATAAGAGGAGAGAAATCCGCGAAATATTTGGTAGGGAAGTAACGATTAAAACCAGTAAGGATTTTATGGACTAATTTATGACCTCGCAATCCAAACCTAAACCCGTACTTCTCGTATAATCCTTTAACGTAATCACTACGTAATAACTCAAAGACCTTAACAGCCTCATTACCTGCCACGGCATTAATGCGAAGGAAAGCCTACCAACCCTATTCCTACTGGGTACCGTGTACCTAAAGCCCCCCCAGTAAATCGCCTCAGTTCTCCAAACCACACCCGCATCGATTAATCCATTACGGAGCAATTCAGGTATTTCCCTATGGTGTATCCTCGTTAGGTACACCGAGTCCCTGCCAACAAACTCCGAGTAATCACCGCAGTACTCAGTGTATATCTCCCTAAATAATGCACCAATACCCTCCGTGACAGGGTTAGGGATTGCAACCCTCTTACTCCTTAAATCGCACCAATCATTTATGGGTTCACCAACGTAAACAATCGCTAGGTCGTTCTCGACATACTCAAAGTGATCTCTTACATTCAGTTCATTAAGCATGTTAGACGGCAACGACACAATGTCAGGCCTAGCATCGATTGTTAAATCGCCAATAATCAACGGCTCACCCAATGCCCTCCTTAGCACGAGACCTGGCGGTATGGTTTCGACATACACGGTAAACCCTCTCGACCTCAAAAACATCATTAATTCATCAACTACAAACCATTGATTATCGGCAAGGCTCATCTTAACGCCACTTAATGAACCCCCCCTCACATCGGTGATTACATTAAAGCCAGGCAATGTTATGTTGGCCCCACTCATCAATCGCGGTCAATCGAGGAAGCTCTTTAAGTTGGTTTCTCAATGGGCTTCTGATGCTTAGGGTTGTGGCGCAGGTTTCGGATATTAACAATATTGATCAGGCACTGACCTCATGCAACAACCTAATAAATGAAATACCTGATGTGGTAGTTGAGGTTGTTTTTCATCAATCGGCAATAAGCGCTGTGGTTAAGGGTAGTAGTGTTGAGGGTAGGATAAGGGATTTAATGAAGCGTGGGGGGGTTATCGTGGTTGCCTGTAGAAATTCTATGAGGAGTAGAAATATATTCGAGGACCAATTAATAGATGGTGTGAAAATAGTCAATGCTGGCGTTGCGGAGATTGTTAGAAAACAGGCGGAGGGCTGGGCGTACCTAAAGTTATGATGGTTGTTTGCCAATGAGTTCCCTATTCAACTTCTCAATAATCTCAACAGCCCTTCTTAATTGCTCAACATTACCTGGCTTAAACGTGAAATTCTCATCACCAACGGCATACTCAATATCGCACTCATCATCGCATACCACGGAAACGTAAACACCAAAGCCCTCACCCAACTCCAGTATTACAACTCTCTCACGCCCATACTCCTCAACCGATGCTGCAACGCCTAACTCCCTCGCAATACTCAGTACCTTATTCACAATACTATTTACGTCAGCCATTAATACGTAATATGTTAGCATGGTATAAAACTTTTACAGTGATACGGAGAAACGGAAATAAACCTCCCATAATTCATTAAGTGCGACCGCTGAGAGGGCTTGAAAGCCCACGATGATGCGTGTCGTCAGGTCCCCCTGTCAAACATAATCCTCACCTCACTACTTAATGTTATTACTAGTTATGTAGTTCACCACCTTATTAACGAGTATCTCCGCAATCCTTCTTTGAGCCTCCCTAGTCTCTGCGCCAATGTGTGGCGTTATTATAACCCTTGGGTGCTTAACAAGCTCTATTTCCCAGGGTTCCCTGGGTGGTTCGTTTTCAAGCACGTCAAGTGCCGCGGCAGCCACCTTGCCGTCATTGAGCGCCTTGAGCAACGCCCTCGTGTCTATTACCTCACCCCTGGATGTATTAATTATTATCACGCCATCCTTCATCATTTGAAACTCCCTCTCGCCAATCATGCGTTTTGCATTTGGTGTTAGGGATACGTGTATTGTTATGAAATCACTACTCCTAATCAATGTGTCGAAATCCACGAAGTCAACGCCAAGCTTAACGGCCCTATCCCTCATGTCGACTATATCATATGCCTGAACCTTCATGCCAATAGCCCTAGCCAACTCAGCAACCCTCTGCCCAATCCTACCAAACCCAATAATACCAAGAACCTTACCAAACAATTCAGTACCCATGAACTTACCCTTAGGCCAATCACCACCCTTAACAAGCCTGTCCTGAAGAGCCACGAGCCTCGCCGCAGTGATCATTAGACCAATAGCTAACTCAGCAACTGACTGCGTTGAACCTCCGGCGCGTTAATTACCTCGATGCCCCCTTGACCTGGCGTAATTCACGTCAATATTGTCAAGGCCAACGCCGGCCCTCGCGATGACCTTTAACTTACCCGCGGCATCGATGACCTCCCTAGTGACCTTCGTTCTACTCCTAACCACTAGTATTTCGTAATCACCAACAACTCTTAATAAATCGTCCTTACTAATTCCTGGTTTATAATCAACTATAACGCCATGCCTACTTAATTCATTGACTATGTACTCATCTACCGGATCCGTTATCAACGCCCTAACCATATAATGCCTAAATAGGTTATGGTTTTTAAGCATTATTATTTATATTATTTATAAATTAAGAATACGTAATGAAACCAGTAATATTCAGACGCATCATTTAATAAGTGTTCGCAATAACACCGTTGTTGTGATCCCAGCCATAGCCTATGTCAGGGTATCCACCGAGATGCAGGACCCAGCTAACCAGGTTGATTACCTGAGGCGGTGGAGTGAGTCCAGGGGGGGATTCCAGATACTGAAGTTTTACATTGATGAGGCCATCAGCGGCGCATCGCCAATAATGGATAGGCCAGCCTTTAAGGAGTTGGTTGAGGATATTGAGAGTAACATATTTAGTCCGAGGCCGATGGTTCTCCTGGTCTATGAAACATCGAGGCTCGTTAGGAATTTCCAGGAGCTCTTTAGGTTGTTGGACATTGTTGAGAATAGGCTTGGCCTGCTCATAGTTAGCACCAGTGAGAAGGAGGCCGTGCTCCAAAACCTAGATGGTGCCTATAGGCAGTTCTTAAGGACCGTATTGGCCTTCGTGGCCTCCATGGAGAGGGAGTTCATTAGGCAGAGGACTAAGGCAGCCATGGAGAGGCTTAGGGCTGAGGGTAAGATTGTTTCTAAGGTCGACTTAATGCCAAGTGACGTGGTTAGGGAGGTCTTGAGACTGTATAGTGAGGGTTTGAGTCAGAGGCTATATCGACTAAACTAGGCATTAGTCTTTATGCCGTGAGGAGAATATTGAGTAGGCATGGTTATAGGGGGGGTAATTACACGTGCCCGCGCTGCCTGCATAGGATGGTTATTGCCGATAAGGCGTTGATACAGGTTGATGGTAGGTACGGCATTAAGTACGTGCTTCACTGCCCCAATTGTGGTTATGAGGAGACTAGGATTGAGTAATTTTAACTCAACGTCATAACTCACCCTTTATGTACTCCCTGAACTTGCCAAGGGCGTTGAGTACCCTGGCGACCATGAGCTCATCACCCCACTCAACGTAGTAGACCTTCCACTTATCAAGACCCAACCTATCGCTCTGCCCCCCCAGGTAACCATGCCACCACTGCAGGGATTCCTCAATCATCCTGATTAGGCGAACCTTATCATCCTCCTCAGGATGGACATCATCCAAGTCCAGGATCACTATTGCGAATCTCCTCATACCAAATCAAGTACATAAATTGCAAACCCATTTATTAACATGTCCTTGTTAACCA
This sequence comes from Vulcanisaeta distributa JCM 11216, assembly GCF_001315985.1. Classification (GTDB taxonomy): domain Archaea; phylum Thermoproteota; class Thermoprotei; order Thermoproteales; family Thermocladiaceae; genus Vulcanisaeta; species Vulcanisaeta distributa_E. Next base: position 119,618 of record NZ_BBBI01000002.1, on the reverse strand, counting down.
AGTACAAAGACAATTTAAACAAGCCCTTTAGGCACCAATCATGATGAGTTACACAGCATGGATCATATCAATAGGCAATGAACTACTCATTGGAAAAACCGTAAACACAAACGCCACCTGGCTCGCAAGGAAGCTAACACTCCTTGGTTATGACGTTAGGAGGATAATAACCGTGCCTGACAATGAGGAGGATGAGGTTGAGGTATTTAGGGACGCCATTAAAAGGGGCGTTAGGGTTGTTATCTCAACAGGTGGTCTAGGGCCAACCTTCGACGATAAGACAAGTGAGTACCTCGCCAAGGCCTTGAATAGGAAGTACGTGATTAATGACGATGCACTGAGACTCGTGGTTGAGACATTTAAGTCAAAGGGTCTAGAGCTAACCGAGCCCAGGCTTAAGCAGGCAAAAATGCCCGAGGGGGGCAAAGCCGTTACCTAACCCTGTCGGTACTGCACCGGGTATTTGGGTTGAGGAGGGCAACACAATAATTATCGCGCTACCCGGCGTGCCAGCGGAGATGATGGCTATTTTCGAGAACTACGTGGAACCTAAACTACGTGAGATAGGGCCTAAACTGCACTTTGTTGAGAGGTCAATAACGGTTAAGGGCGTTCCCGAGGCTGACCTGGCGCCGATAATAGAGAGGGGTATGAAGATGAGTAATAGAATCTACATCAAGAGCCACCCCCCCAAGGGCCATGAAATCAAGGCACCATTGGTGGAGATTCACGTGTATGTTAGTTCCGAGGACGTTAAAAGTGCCGAGGATGAGATTAACAAGGTCCTTAATTTCTTAACATCAGCGATAAAGGAGAAGGGAGGTGAAGTTTTAACTGGGTGAAATTAATCGCGGTAAAATCATGCGTACTTAATTATTGAGTACTTAAGGCAGTCACCAGAACTAACCTTATGTGGATGCCCAAGCACGAGTATTCTCTCCATGTCATCGTACGAGAAGACCAGGTCAGGCTGTGCACCGCAGAGTAAACCCAAGCCCATCAACTCCGGTACCTGCCCTGGAACAATGCTCGAGAAGACCCTCTGTATGTAATCCTTCATTGTACTCGACATACTTAAGTCAAACAATGTGCTGAGCATAACCTCATTACCCGTCAACGTTATGTCCCCAGGCTCAAAACCATACGTATTAATGAAGTCATCGCGAAGGTTACCAAACCTACCCCTAACGCTATTAATCACATCAAAGGCAGCCTTAAACAAGTCACCAGGCTAGCGCTCACCTCACTAGTCACATTGTCCGAGAACTTAATACTGGCCTTCTTCGCGCAAACCACTTGACCCAGGTCCTTATCCTCAACGCTCTCAACACCATTGTAGATGGACACCATAGAACCACTAACCTTAACACCCGTAGACTCACTCGGCGCTGACTGCATATAGCACTCAATACCACCCATTAGGTACGTTGGGAAGAAATTCTCATCGATGTTGAAGAATCCCTTGAAGGCGTTCACGAGGTAGTTATTGGGGGGGTCATAATTAGGCTCGGTGATTGATGATTGAACGAGAAAAACCCTCTTATTCTCCACCGTACCAAGACTAATCTGCTGCGACTCAAAGCCCGAAATACCCCCTGTAAATATCAACGTACTTAGAAAACGTGCTCCTAATCTCATCAGACATATAACGCGCAGAACCTGATAACGCATTCATTATCTCCTTAATTATTTGTTCCTCATTCCCAACCTGAGCCACTAAATTCGCCGAGTGTGAATCAACGACCCAATTAATAAAGGTTTCTAAGTACGCAACACTAAACGAGACTCCTAGGATCAATTCTAGATAACCCTACAACCCTATCGTATGCATTGTCCGTTGATATTATTTTTCTATCCCTATCATAAAGCAGGCACGTTGCGGCATTATACGCGTCGAAAATTGATGTAAGGCCGTATTGATCCATTAGTGCTAAGGCCAGTAAGTCAGTATCAACCGTGGTCGGTATCCATTTAAGATTTGGTATATTTGTTAATGCCCCAATTCTATTCAATATTTCACGTTTATTAAATCCTATTCGACTTAGTACATAATATATCTCATGAATAACCTCCCTACTTACTAATACCACACCGAAATCTCCATTTACAATTCGCGACAGTAACTTATCAGCCACCCCTTTAAGCCAATCCTTATCCTTTAGATGAGCAATTAATACATCAGTATCAATCAGCATGGCCCATCCTCTTAGCCCTCATCAATGCATCCCTGGCCGCCTCATCCTCAGCCTCTCTCCTTAACTCATCAACGCTTTTTTCGCTGCTTATAATGCCGGATGTTGCCATTAATGGGTCCTTAGGTATTGGGATACCTATGAAGTATTCACCGACATCAATTATAATTACTGAACCATACTTAGCAAGTCTTCCTGGTAGTCTTATTCTACCTCTATTATCGATTTTAACCACGCTCCCCCCCATATATCATTAATTAATCTTCTTTTATTTAAATCTTCCCACATTAACCTATTATTTCCCCCCCTTTACCTCATTTTCCACTCATCCTCTGCCGTGATGCAGTTAACGCCATAGTCCCTGCATAGCCTCATTATAGATTTCAAGGTCTCACTCCACCAATTCCTGGTCACGGGGTATATGGGGTTCAACTTCCTGTTCATGAACTTGATTATGATAGGCCTTGGCCTGAACCTGTCAATTATTACTTGGGAATTTGTTTCCTTGGCTAGGCGTATTACCGGCTCGTAGTCCTCCACCCTATCGTTTATGCTAGGTATCACCGGGCCTAGGAATATCCAGGTCTCAATGCCTAGGCTGGCTATCTTCCTAAGTGCTGATGCCCTTGCCATGGGGGTGTGCCGCCATGGGCTCTATCACCCTGTACGTATCCCTCATCGTGGTTATTGTGAAGCCCACATCCACAGCCCTACCGCACTTGCTAATTACGTCTATGTCCCTGATGATTAATGCCGACTTCGTTTGAATACTAACGTGATAGTCCGCATTGCACAATACCTCGATTGACCTCCTGGTTAGTTTGTACCTGGACTCCACGGGTTGGTACGGATCCGTTATTGTGGATATGCCGACTATGCCGGGCCTAAGTCTCCTGATATCCCTTAGCAACGCCTGTACTAGATTTACCTTGACATAGACCACCTCACCCCCCCATTTAACGCCAGGTTCGCCCCTCGTGAAGTCCATGGCATAGCAGTAAATGCAGCCATGTTGGCAGCCTAGGTATGGGTTTAATGCATAGTCATACTCAGGTAGCCCAGACCTGGATAGTGCTGACTTAACCCTTATCTCCTTCACGATTATATTGCCTAACTTAGTTATACCGTTCATCCTACTTACCGCCCAACCAATTGACTAGGCTTGATTGCCTTGTGAGGACCCTAATTACGTAAGACCGAGATACCCAGGTACTTATCGGTAGTTTTAGGAAACCCGCCACGTACCTCAGGGCGTCGTTTAGTTCGTAAAACCTTTCGTACGGTCCATTAAGCATCGCCCTAATGTTCTCCCTAACCCACCAAACACCAATTGGCAGGTTAAAGCCTGGGTAAATCTCACGCCATAGTATGACAGCCGCTTGTCTACGCATTGAACGTAATGCCTCAAGTACGGCTATCCTAGCTGCGTAGTAACAACCACCTATTGATGGGTAGTCATCACGCCCCCCCCAGTAACCCTCATAGTCAAGCTCAAGAGCCACATCACCACCCCCCCATACATTCCATGTGGAGCCAGGCCACCAGGCCTCAGCCACTCATAAAGCCAGGTATGTGGTGCCAGGATCCCTATGAAGGTATTATCCTTGAAGCTCCTCACGTATACCCTATACTCACTTATGAGCGGGTAGTCACGAACCTCACTGAGCAGTTTATCGGAGACCTGTTTATCAACGGCAGTTATTGACCACCTAGTTGGCACGAGTCTCCTCCTCTTACCAACACCAAGGGTACCCACGCTTAGTAGCCTTGATATGTGGTGCACATCAATGCCGTGGCTATACAACGTCCATATAGCCTCCGTAGCGTTCAAGTCTGTGTCGCTGTAAACCTTATCAACTATCCTTGGCGGTGGTGGTAACGAACTGATCCTTAATTCCTGCAATGGCGCCGACGGCCCAAAGGGTGGTGAATGCTCATCAAACACGTACCTGGCACCCACAGGTTTCTCAAGTATTAGCTCGGAATCCACTGGCTTGTTCGGTAACGTCATGACCTGTATATCGTGTAAAGCCCTGGGAGGGTTCCTAGCATCCTCAACCCTAGCCCTGATAGATCCCCCCCTAATTAGCGATAGTCTACTTGATATGAAGTCCTCAAGCCTCATGCTTAGCCAGGTCTTTGGGTTCTCGAGATTGCTGGTATCGCCATGGATGGGTGGTGCCGCTGGGTATACATTAACCCTTGGGTAACCAATACGCCCAATGAATATGCTTGGTGGTGAGGATCCGTCAATGCGTTCCTTATTAACGGCATTTCTAAGTGTGTACCTAGCACGTAGCTCCGCCAGGACTGGACAGTAGGATAGCCCGCATAGGTTGTATTCTCCTCTACATCTAATGCATAGTGCTGGGTTTATCCGCACCTCAGATAATCTAGCCTTAAAGCAGTATATAGGTGTTTCGATTATTCTACTCGTGAGTGGGAACCCTTAAAAGGCGCTTCGTGGATCTTTACGTCAAACCTATGAGTAGGGCTTGGGTGAGTTGATGAGGTGTGGCAGGGAGGTATTGGTGGCTAGTGGATTTGGTTATTTCGTTAAGTTGATTAAGAGGAGATGTATTGTTGGTGGTGGTATGTCCATAGTTCATGTTGATCCTAGGGTGGTTGGTGTTTGGAGAGATGGCGAGTTGGTGGAACTTAATTATGATTGGAGGGCTTCGTTCATTGATTATGAGAATGGTGTAATAACGGTGATCGTTAGAGATAAGTCACTTGAAACGGTCATTAGGATTAGGGGTGGTAAAATAATTGATGCGTTAACGATGGAGGTTAATTAAGCTCATTCGGGCGGTATCTCCTTAAATAGCATATTTACGTCAATGCCCTCCCTCCTAAGCCTGTAAAGCCTAACTGCGTAGTAAATCGTAATGCCAATCACAAATAATGCCGCAAAGAACCCTATTATGTAGGTGTTTATTGACGGTACGAATAAGTACGCCATTGGATTCATTACCTCCTCATAGGCTATCCACGCGAATAACGCGGTCATGTAAATGCCAAGCACGGCCGTTCCTTTCGACTTTGTCCTTACACCAAGTACTATGGCTGTTATGGTTATTATCATGAAGTACATGAGTATTGTGACCAGGGTGCTCGCGTCCATGGTTGCCGATAGCAACGGAACAATGCTGAAATTGTAGAGGTACATTATCACGAGGGTTATTACTAGGTCGGTTATATGGGCTGTGATGGGTGTGTGGGTCCTTGGGCTTACGTAAGCGAGGATTGAAGGCAGCACCCTATCGAAGGATAGGGCCAGTAGGTACCTGGCTATCTGTATTATTAGGACTGAGACGACATTTATGTACCAGGTGAATGATCCAATGGCTATCAACCACTGAAGCAATGGATTCCTCAATGCCATTATGAGCAGGGCCTGTGGATATGGAGGTGGTAATGAACTTGGCCAGGAAACACCACTGGCGACGCCGTAGTATATGGCGAATAATCCATTTAACCTATCAATGCCTATTGACGCTATCGTAGTCCAGACACCGAGAATCAAAAATATTACGCTCAATGCATAGGTTCCAAATATCGCTATGGGCATTGCGCTGCCCCCTCCTGACCTCACCACCAACCGATAGTATGAAGTTTACGAAGGGGGAATACGTAGGCTAGGTACGGTATTAAGTATATCGTGTCCATAATCATGCCATTACTCGGTAATTCCCCTGATACAGAAATTGCCTGGCTAAGTATATTGGGTGCCGTGGTCTTTATGGCATTAATTATTTGCGGCGCATAAACACTGAGCAGTATTATTGTCAACACGAATGTTGCTATGCCAAATAACGAGATTGCGGATGCTAAGTATGTACCTGCCCTTGATGAAACGATATTAATTAATACGAGGATTGCGAATATCACGGAGCCCATTAAGAATATCATTAATGGACTACTCATTAATGAGTTGCCAAGGGATATGAGACTTGGTACGTTATCCGAGATGCCTATTGCCAGTATTGCAGGTGCTAACCCCCCCGTGATTAATCCAAGGCTTATTAATACGGCATTGAAGAACATCTGATCTACTGCAAACATGAACATGGTTGCGAAGCCTATTGATGGGTGTAGATTCCTCGTTATGAAGATGTAGTCGCTGGCTGTCCTGTAATATGTAATGCCCACCTTATTGAGTAGTATCGTTAGTGGTAGAAATAATAATGCGCTAATGGCTATGGCAATTAATGGGTTCCCCCCCTTGGGAAATTGAACATACTGGATACCAACAGTATAAACCCTGATTGGAAGGCTATGAATGCAGTATTCATTAGTAGGGCTGTCCAAGGACCAATTTCCCTAATGAGTCCCGTGGACTCCCTAAGGAAGGGCGTTAGTTTCTTCACGGTCCGGACCTGAGTTATGCGCTTTAATTTCTTTCGGTGGTGATCAGTGCTTCATTGAGTACTCCCTAATAACCTGCAGTAACTCACTGTGATGCTTCTCGTCATCCGATATACCCTTAAGCAACTTAACAATAAGCTTTGAGGCTGCACGGTGTTTCTCATCAATCCTAGTACTGGTTATTGGTAGGTAACTCCTCAATAGGAAGCTGTAAACCCTCACCGCATTATCCTCATAAACCTCCAATTCATTTAACTTATCAATTATTACGTTCGTGACATCATAATGAACCTTCTCCATGGAACTTATGTACTCAATTAGGGACTTCGTGTGGGTTATGGCCTCCTCAATACTCCCCTGCAATGAGGTTAACGTCTCCATATCAAAGACCTTCTTTGGCGGGCATTCATGAATCAACTCCTTTATTGTGGTCAATACGTAATTATGCATTGCAGATTCAATGCTTATCTTCCTCATTATGGCGCTTATGAACGGTTCATTAGTGCTTGAGGCGGCTATGCCATATAAAACGGCCAGGTACCTCTCGAGCTCCCTCATCATATCAATTAACTTAGATAATTTATCATTAGTATTGCCATTATGCATTTGCATTCACGCATGCTGATTTATAAAGGGTATAATTTATTTTTTCTTCCTTAATTCACGCGGTATGAGGGTCGTAATAATCGGTGGCGGTGCCGCCGGAATGAGTGCGGCATCCAGAATAAGGAGATTGAAACGCGACCTTGAGATTGTGGTTTTTGAGAGGACGGGCATGGTTAGTCACGCACCCTGCGGGATTCCTTATTACCTTGAGGGGCTATTCGATAATTATGAGTTATTCATGCACTACACACCTGACTACTTCAGGAGGGAGAGGGGTATTGATGTTAGGACTAATGAGGCCGTCATTGAGGTTGGCCCAGGTTATGTGATCACGGATAGGGGTAATAAAGTGGGATGGGATTACTTAGTACTCGCCACTGGTGCCGTACCGGCAATACCGAGCATACCGATTAAGGGGGGACCGCGTATTTACTGTACATCATCCAGCAGACGCCATTGTGTTGAGGGAGGTTCTTCATTCAATGCATAGCGTTGGCATTATCGGTACTGGCTACATTGGACTTGAGGTTGCCGAGCGCTTAGGTTTAGGGGTAAGGAGGTATTGGTGATTAGCAGGTCTGGTTATCCATTACGTAAGTCCCTGGATGAGGATATGGGTAATATCGTTATAAATGAGTTAATTAGGCATGGCGTGAAGTTACAATTGAATGAGAGGATAATCGAGATTGATTACCAGGGTGATAAGCAGGTAGTAATTACTGATGGCGGTAAGTACGTTGTTGACGCCGTAGTACTCGCAACGGGTATAAAACCAAATGTGGAATTAGCGAAACAACTCGATCTACGCATTGGCGAGACAGGTACCGTGTGGTTGATGATCATATGAGGACGAGCATTGATAATGTTTATGCCGCGGGTGACGTTGCCGAGACCAAGAACCTAATAACTGGCAAGCCATACTGGCACCCCCCCTTTGGGACTACGGCTAATAAGATGGGGTTCGTAGCAGGTAGTAACATAGCTGGTAAGCCCATGGCCTTCCCTGGAGTTGTTGGCACCTCAATGACTAGGTTCATGAATCTATACATAGCAAGTGCGGGATTAACAACGCAGGAGGCAATAAGGCATGGATTTAAAGCGAGAAGTGCTGCAATAACAGCCAGGACCAAGGCGAGATATTACCCAGGCGGTGGTTATGTTACGATAAAACTAATAATTGATGAGGATAACATGAGGATCTTAGGTGCTCAAGTGCTCGGCGATGATGGTTCCTACGTGCTTGGTAAAATCGATACATTAGCAGCATTAATGGCCAAGGGGGGGCAACCGTTGAGGACCTATTTATGAGCGATCTGGCCTACTTACCTGCCGTAACCCAGGTCTGGGATCCATTAATAATTGCCGCGAGACAGTTTCTCAGGGGGGGTTGATGTATTCTTTTATATTTAAATAAATTTAAATATTCATAACTAAATGTTGGTATTTTTAGTGAACATACATATGCCTATTTAAGTAAAAATATATGACGCCTCACTATATAAATTGTTAATTCACTGATTATTTGCGATGGTAGACCAACCCATACTCGGGGGCGCCAACTGATGTTAGGGTTGTGTCTGCGGTTGGCATTTTAGCCCATTTAGCATTGGCATCGAGCTTCCTTGGTACAATACTCCTGGCAGTGGTTGCTGAGTACCTATTCATCAGGAGCCATAATCAGTTCTGGTATAATACTGCTAGGACTTTCTCGGTAATATCAACGATATTCTTTGGCGTTGGCGCGGCCTTCGGTACGCTGGTTGAGTTTGGCCTGGTCACGTTGTGGAGCAACTTCATATCACTTATTGGTGAGGCCATAGTGCTTCCATTTTACCTGGAATTATTTGCCTTCTTAACGGAGGTGATTATATTACCGCTCTACGTATTTACGTGGAATAAGATTAGGAATCAAGTCCTTCACTGGATAATAGGCATAGCCGCAGCATTCGGTGGTTATTATAGTGCCTACAACATATTGGCGGTCATGGCGTCATTGAGCATGAGACCGCCAGGTCTCGAGGTAATTAACCTATACCAGGCCACTGGGCAGAACGTGGTTGGCTTAACGGATTACGTGGTTAAGTGGGCCTCGCCAGTTGATGCCTGGAATATGTTTTGGTGGGGGGCGCTAATGTCTTCATATTCCACGGCATACTAGCCGTGGTAATACTTACCTGGTCAATAATAGCCGCAATATACCTATACCTATACATACGTGATAGGAAACCAGAGAGGTTAATGATGCTTAAGATCCTAGTACCAACAGTGGCCATTCTAACTGCAATACAGGGATTCGTAATTGGCCACCTACAGGGTGAACTAGTTCTACAGGATGACCCGCTTAAGTTGGCGGCCCTGGAGGGTATGTTCTGGAGTGGTCTCAGGGTTGACCCATTAACGAGCTTCTTAGCCTATGGTACATTCAACCACGCATTCTGGGGGGGCTACTATAGCTGGCCGGCTTATGAGAGGCCGCCAGCCTTCGTATTTGTGTTTTACTGGGTCTTCATGGTCATATTCGGCATATTACTTGGTATATGGAGCGGCGCATTATCACTTTGGTACTTATTCCCAGGCTTCTTTGGTCGTTTTTGGCTGGGCTAGGGCATTAGCAAACTTCTTTGAGAGAAGCGGCGTTTATTTAATGCCATTCTTCGCGGTCTTCGCATCAATTGGCGGCGCAGTTGCGGCTGAGTCAGGTAGATACCCATTCATATTAGTTCAGGCGGATCCCAATCCAAATGGTGGTCCACCAATAATTACTGGTGTACCTGTTGGACCAGGCGGTTTACTGAATCCAACGCTTTACTTCCCGGTTTGGTTGGCGGCGCTTGTATTGATTGTTGAGGTTGCCATGCCATCACTAGCGGTGTTCATGGTTTACCTATACCTAAAGAGAGCGCCTAAGCATGAAAAGACTGAGATGAGGACTATTGAGTATTGAGGTGGTGGGTATGGTCTCGGCAACAGACATCGCCGTGGGCTTAATCGCCTGGGCCTTTGCTGTTCACCTACCCCCCCTGGTCTATACGGTGCTTGGCCTTGGGTGGATATTACCAACACTTGAATTAATTGGTTATAAGCGTAATAAGCAGGTCTACGTTGACCTGGCGCATAACATGGCTAATTACCTAATTACTGTTTACGCAATCGGTGGCCTCTTTGGCACGATAATAACCGTATTCCTCGCAGGCCTGCTGCCGATATTCACGAACATAGCTGGAGCCTTATTATGGCCCGTTTGGGGGGGCGTCGCCATAGTCTTCGGCGTTGCCATAGCCCTACCCTTCATTGGCTTCTACTACAGGGGGGGCTTTGGTAAGATTAGTCCAATGAAGCATGTTATCGTTGGTTATGGCATGGCTGTATCGCTCACGGTTATACCGGCCATGTTCAGGCTCGTCTTCGCCTTCATTAATTACCCAGCTGGTGTTGAGGTGTTTAAGGATGAGACATCCCTGGTAGGCTTCACACTTGGTATTAATTGGTCCCAGGTATTCCTAAACCCGACGTATGCCCCCCATTGTTCCTAGCGACGCTTTTCGGCGCAATAGCGATGACCGGGATACTCATAAGCTCCATATTTGGGTGGAGGTACTCAGTCGATAAGAGTGAGTATAGGCTGGTTGGGTATAAAATCAGTAATTGGGTAGGCCTAGTATTTGGTGTTCTCTACTCAATATTCGCTGGATTGTACCTCTATGAGGTTTACCAATACTCACCAACGGTTGCTTGGTCCATATTCGGTAAACCACCTGCATACCTACCAACAAGCCTATACCCGGTTTATGAGCCAACCATGATATTGACCGGTGTGTTCTATATGGATATAGCCCTGGGCTTAATACTACTCGTACTAATAGTCTTATCCTTTAAGTTCATTAATAGGTCAATTTCGGCCCTTAAGTTAGTCCTTGTATTGCTGTTGATGGTTAGTGCTGAGGTTATGAATGGGCTGGCTCACCTTCCCTACGCAATAGTCCCGCCATTATCTGCGGTGCCCGTGCTTGTTAAGGCGTACGGCCTACAATTCACACTACAGGTCGCCAATACATTAAAGGTCTCCACGTTACTAACGCCTGATTTGAACGCATTACTGCAGTTAGTGTCCGTGCAGCCCGGGTTACTTTACGGTAGTTTTGTTGTTTTTGCTCTATTTAATGCGTTGCTGCTTTACGTCATTTATGCCGCCCTCTCATGGAGGTGGACACCACAGGCACTTAGGGTTGAGGGGCGGTAATCGCGTTGATTATCCTCCTTATTAAAATCATCACTATATTTCTCACATTCCCCCGACACGGCCGTCGCAATTCCGAAGTAAATAATCAAAGCCATTAATGATGCAATAACCGCCTGCATCAATGAAATAATAATGCTTGGGTAAAGCGTGAACCTCACCGCATGTGCAATAAGTGTTAGAATAATTATTGACACTAGTGAGGGTATTGCGTAATCCAGGATTAATGCCCCGCCATTAAGCACGGATTTAAGGCTGCCCAACTTAACGAATCTAAACCCCAGCGCAGCCGTGTTTGCTAATAGTGATGATACTAATGCACCAATTACTGCGTAGTACGTGAACCCCCCCAAGCCCTTAAATAGTAGAATTGATGGTATCATCGTTGATAAATAAACAATGGTGAAGATAAGCTCGGCCAAGTGCGTATGTAGGATGAGGCTCCTTAGGTAGACGCTGGGCCTTATTTCACGGTTATCCTGAATATCCCTCTTATCAACGCCCTGCATCACATTACTAATGAATTGATTAACATTACCCAAGACACTATTTACCGCAAGGAGTATGACGGGTAGTACCAATAGGTTTATCTCACTCCGTAGGCTTGGCCTAACAAGGTTTATGTAGATACCGGGGGGGAAGAACGACAGCGCCAAGGCCACATACGTTGTTATTAAGAGTAGTATTAGGAGGTCCCTATAGATTATGTTCAGTCTTCCGCGTTCAAGGAGCTCCCCCCGTAGGTGACATTAATGAGCGTATTACTATAACCAAATGGCTTGCTGAGTATGAAGATCACGTACCAAATACCCAACTGGGCATAGCCGAAGATGCCTATGAACATCGCGTCAAGGGACCTAAAGGAATTAATTGCGTAACCCATTAAAGGCACCCAGGATGCGCTAAGGACCTCCCTTAGGTATCTGTGGGTGTTGTGAACATGAATATTATACTTCAATGAGTATATGAAGGCGTACAGCGATGGTATAAACACTATGAAGAACGTTGACCACAGTATCACCTCTATGGTCCATCCAAGGGCCATTATTATTGGTATGGCGATGAACTTAGTAATTGATTGAATAATGGACGTTATCACGAACCTACCCCCCCTATCCTTAACCATCAATATGGAGTTAGTTATGGATTGTAGGTATGACGTTATTTCCGATAGCACCGCTATAATGAGCACGAGCCAGGCATAAGGCCCCCCCATCTTAGACCAAACACTCGCTAGGTAGGCTATGGTTAGGGCGAGCGTCACTAGGTAGAAGATTGATGATACGTTTATGGCAGCCGTAATGTTCAGCATTATCCCTGGCCGTCAACCTTGGGTAGGCGAAGCTTATCAGTGCCGTTGGTAGGGTTGAGAAGGCTATTGTCGCGTTTAATAACGATAACAGGCCAAGACCAGATGTTGGTATCTTCCTCGTTATGGCAATATTATATGTGAAACTACTTACTAGGGTAAGTAGTGATGCCAGCACAGCCATGGTCCTTATGTTCCTCGTCATTAATGCTGAACCTACGTAAATTAATTAATAATTTAAAATTTCCTCACATTGGGTTAGTCACGTTATTTTACTCGTTAATCTTTTCTACCGTGAGTAAAATAATGATTTGATGATAATACTAGTGCATGGATCATTAGGACTCGATTATTTGATTCACAACATATTGCCAAACAATGACTGGGCGGTATCCATGGTATGCCAAAGTAACAATAACGAAACTGGCATAGATGTAGAACTAACTCCGGGGGGATCATCACAAGGATCTCCCTACTATGGGGGGGTAGAATACTTGATCTGAGGGATGATGACTTGAGACTACTGCTTGATGCCCTTGGTAATACCTCAAGATTACGTGAGGCTGTAAACTACATACTTGAAACATACCTTGATTACAACGCATCAAGGCTTTACTACTTCATGAGGCTAATGAGCATGGTCAATATCTGGAGACCGATGGGTAAGGGCTGTATAAATGCCCCCCCATTCATTGAACCAATAAAGTCCTTGGTAACCGCCGTAGTACTAGCCAATTATGCATCTAACGGCATTAGGGGGTCAGCAATACTAGCATCTGATTACATAGATGAGATCAAAGATTCATTACAGGAGGTGAGGGGGCTTGGCAATATTTACGTTGTGACTAACCACGTACCTCACGATATTGGTATATTTGATGAACTAATAATGACCTCCGTATCGATTCCACAGGAAACCTTTGGTAAATTAATTAGGGTTGGCAGTGGTGCGGGTTCCGAGGTATTAATTAAGAGACTTGGTTTGAGCGTCATAAGTAATAATTTCGAAAACAATAGGGAATTGTTAAGTGATATTGACCTAGAAATCTTGAGGACAGTTAATGAACTTGGGTTTACAACAATGGCGTCATTAATCGATATCGTATCTCAATCAATGGGAGCATCCAAAAATAGCGTTATTAAGGAATTAATTAAGCTCTCAAACATGAACCTAATTAGAACTAGGTATTTAAGCGATGGCAGAGCCGTAGTCACACCAACCATGGCAGGCCTTAAGTTACTAATGGCTAAATAAGCCTTGTTACAATTAGATATAACCTATTTACGTAATTATTTATCATGTAAAACTATAGAGAAGAATTTATTAATTAGATAAATCCTGGTAAAGTCGATGCCACCCAAGTGGTACTGGCCAATAGACCCGAGTAACATTCCTAAAATAGTCGTTGAGCCGCCAGGTCCAAAGGCCCAGGAAATAATAAAAATGGATGAATCACTGGTAATGCAGTCCTTTGGCCGGTGGTACCCACTGGTTATTCGGCGGGGGGGTTATGGACCCGTCGTTGAGGACGTCGATGGCAACCTATACATTGACTTTAACGCTGGCATTGCCGTCATGAACGTTGGGCATAGCCATCCACGGGTTGTGGAGGCAATTAAGCGGCAGGCCGAGTTATTCACGCACTACAGCATGACCGACTTTTACTATGAATTAATTGTTAAGCATGCATCAATGCTTAGAGACATAGTGCCTATAAGTGGTGATAAACGTGTCTTCTACACAAACTCAGGTACTGAGTCAATAGAGGGGGCTATGAAGGTGGCACGTGGCCACTTCAGGAATCAGAGACCGTACATAATCGCCTTCCTGGGCGCCTTCCACGGGAGGACCTACGGCTCTATGGCATTAACAGCCAGCAAGCCAATACAGAGGCTTGGTTTCAACCCAATGCTACCCAACGTAATACACATACCATACCCCCCCTACCCCCCCTACAGGTGCCCATTCGGAAGGAACTTAACCGAGGAGGAGTGCGGCGAGGCCGTTCTCGGTTACCTGGAGGATTGGATATTCGGAAAGATGGTTGACCCAAGTGAGGTATCGGCGATATTCTTCGAACCAATACAGGGCGAGGGCGGCTATGTTGTCCCGCCAAGGAACTTCTTCCCTGGACTGAGGAAGATCGCTGATAAGTACGGCATATTACTCGTGGATGACGAGGTGCAGGCTGGATTCGGCAGGACCGGTAAGTGGTTCGCTATTGAGCATTGGGGTGTCGAACCTGACATAATAACGATGGCTAAGGCAATAGCCGCCGGCCTACCACTCGGTGCCATAGTTGGTAGGACAAACATAATGGACCTGCCAAGGGGGGGTCTCACGCCAATACCTTTGGCGGTAACCCAGTAGCCTTGGCAGCTGGTATTGAGGTCATAAACATAATAAATGATGAGGACCTGATGGTGAATGCACAGAGTTGGTGACTACATTAAGAAGAGGTTTATGGAGGAGATGGACCGCGTGGAGTTGATTGGTGACGTGCGCGGTCTTGGCTTAATGATTGGTGTTGAACTTGTTAGGAATAAGAGGACTAAGGAGTATGCGACTAAGGAGATTGAGCGGGTGCTCTATGAGTCATTTAAGAGGGGTGTTGCCGTGATTAGTGCTGGTAAGTCTACTATTAGGATTGCGCCACCACTAAACATACCCATGGAACTCGCCGAGAGGGCTGTGGATATAATGATTGATGTTATTAAGAAGGTTGATAGGGAACGTGTTAAGTGACTTTAATTTATCAATGCGTCCTTCAAAACCTCCTTCTCTTCCTCAAGGTACCACTCGAGTACGTAGTCATGCTTGTCCGCGTAGTTCCTGGCGTATTCAAAGGCATTTTTCCAGTCATTATCCTCATAGATTATTCTCCAACCCTCCTCAATGAGTGACATGTCCTCAGACTTACCACTGACTAGGATCCTACCCATCCTCCTGTTTATGAAGACTTTATACCTGCCAGTCATCATATCACGTATACGTGTACAGGTTAAAAAGTCCTATCAGGTTTTTATTTAAAGAGTACACTGAAACTTTCACTGAACTTACGCGGAATTCACGAAATGACTAATGATGCCCACGTATTTATAAATATCGTCAGGGAAAATCAACAGGTAAGTAACATCACCAAACCTCTCCCTAACCCTTAGGAAGGCTTGAAAGACAGCGCCGCTGCTAAGACCAATGAGCAAGCCCGTATTCCTAGCCACGGTAATGACACCCCCCCTAACAGCCTCCTCAAGACTAACATCAACAACCTCATCAACAACCTCACGAACCCACCTAGTCCCAGACTCAAGCCTCTTTATGCCAGGTATTGCGCTACCCGCCGCAGGCTCAACACCAACGACATAAACACGACCAAACTCATCCCTAAGCCTCCTGGCAATGCCGGTTATATGCCCACCAGTGCCGATACCCGCAATCAACACTCTAGGCACCTTACCGACACTCCTGAACTGCCTAACAATTTCCTCACCAGTGACGTAATAATGACCCTCGGGATTATCAACATTCTCAAACTGATTAAGATTAATTGCCCCCCCATTCCTAACGGCCTCCTCATTAACCCAACGCCAAAACTCCTCATCAATCATCTCCCTATCAACCCTAACAACCTCAGCACCCAAGACCTTGAGAAGCACCTCGGTGGTTTCGGGTAAGTGCTTCGTGGTATAAGCCCTGTACCTAAACCCATAAACATTAGCCAGAGCCGCCAGGGAAATCGCCACATTACCCGAGGAGGCCTCAAAGACCAGGTGACCACGTAAATCATTGCTTAAGTACTTACGGAGTAGGAATTGCACTGTTCTGTCCTTAATACTCCTACTAAGTGGATTGAAAAACTCAAGCTTAGCCCAGGCATCACCAAAGCGATCAAGCCTAACAAGGGGGGGCGTCGGGTAAAAACCACTTATGAAATCAATTACGCTAGGAAATACATTCTTACCATCACCACCTGCAAATACCAACACCTGCCATACTAACCCAGCAGGAATAACTAGGCCTTAATAAATGTTATTCCGAAATTTATTAATGAGGTAAAGGTACTAAAGTAGAGGGTCGTGACTATTACGGTAATAACACCATAAAGATCAACAGGGTCTTATACAGTATGCTAATCAGGATAAATATGTTGTGCGTCATGTTGACTGGTTTATTAATGCAATTAATAATTTAAATTAGGAGGGTGAGTTAAATTGAGTATTTCTGCTAAATCGCATGATAAGGACATAGGTTTAATGAATGAGGTTTTTGATGACCCCCCCATTAACTTATTAATCCTTAGGACGATTTATAAATCGAGTAATGCCGTAACTAAGAGAGCTATTAATAAAGTCGTTGCATTCAGCATATTAATAAGGGTGTTTGAAGGTAAGGATGGCGTAAAATTTATGCGTAATGCTGACGCTGTGAATAAATTGGGTAGTTACATAATTATTAAACACTATGGTTGGGTTATAAAAGACCTAAAAGATAGACTTAGCGGCTTAGCAAACAGGGGGGGTTTAATAAGTATTGAGGATGGTCAATTAAAGCCTAGGCTTAGTGGTAATGATGCCTCAAAATTACTTGAAGAGATAGACTCAAGGTTGAGGAGGTTACTTGGTGATGCCGCTGAAGAGATTATTAAAAGTCATGATAAAGCATTATACATAATGAATGCCGAAGGCGTGGCGAGGCTCATACAAATCATGGAGAGGCGTGGGATACGAATTGAGGATATTAAATCATCGGATATTATTAAGGGTGTATCTATGAAAGACTTCATCGAAATAATTAATAAATTAAAGCGGGAGTGTACTGTATGCTTAGATTCTAAAGAACTTGAAAATGAGGCGAGAAATTACAATGAAATTGAAGAATTATGACCAAGGGGGGGAATATTAAGGCAATATTAATGCAACTTGATTATTTAATTAAATCAGCGCTTCAACTCTTCATAGAAATAAATAGAACAAGACACGAAATACCTCTACTCCTCGATACAAATATCTTAATAGCATTAATGCGTGAAAGTAACAATGATACGAGGAGGAGTATCCATATAGCTAATTTAATTTATTTATTGCTTTCCCGTGGTCAAGCCCTTAATTTTCAATTATTAATATCTACCGCTTCACTATTTGAAATATGGAATTACGTCTTAAGATGCATAAACATAAGTAAAGAGGATCATAGGGTTTACGCTGGTAAATAAGTATATGAAATAAGTAATAAAAATAATATTAGCAAAAATATAATTGAAATAATACAAGAAATAGGCAAGTCTCAATTTATTAATTTAGAAAGGAGTAAAGAATACCTAAGTGAGAGAGTTAGGTATTTGGAGGTTGAGCCTGATGATTTTCAAGATATTAATAAGAGTATTGGACTTCACGATTCATTGATTATAAAAACAGCAAGAAGAATGCATGCGTATTTAATTACATTTGATAAGCATAATGATTTTATAATTTATGCAAAGAATAACAATGTTTCTATAATAAATCCATGCATATTTAATAACGTAAACGATAGAATAAATATAGAGTTGAAACGTAGCTCATTATGGAACGAGTTATGGGATAGAATAAAGGATGAGAAGGTGCAAGTTACTGAAGTAGGAGATCGCCTATACTCATGGTTTGTAAGAAGTAAGGAACGCGTAATGGATACCTATGATAGGTGCGAAATGCTGTAGCTCAAAGGGTGGTTAAAAACGTAAAAATGAATGTACGGAATCCCCGCGGTTCGTCCGTCCGCATTCATTGGGGGGGACCGCCACGGTCCTCTCTGGGACTGTCGCGGCATTAATGCATTAGTGGCCATGCTTATAAGTCTTTGGGTTCCTTTAAAAGAAATTGTTTTAAAGGGGGGGTTATTTGTACGTGGCTTGATGGTTGAGGTCATTGTTAAGGAGTTGCCTGAGAGGCCTAGGCTGGTGAGAAGGTGCAATTGCCTAATGGTGAGACTATTAGGGTTAGGCATGTTGGCATTCCCTGGCTCCTACCGCCTAAGAAGGTTTGTAATGACCCTGAGTGCCCATGGCATGGTCACCTAAGTGTTAGAGATCAAGTCTTCACGGTCGTCGTTGAGAGTGTTCATGGCAGAACTGCGACAGTTATCCATGAGTGGTTGCATTATGACCCTAAGTACAAGAGGTATGAGAGGAGGAGGAAGAAGATGCATGTTAGGGTTCCTCCATGCATTGATGTTAAGCCTGGCGACATTGTTTATATTAGCGAGACCAGGCCTTTGGGTAAGACTGTTAGGCATGTCGTAATTGGTAGGAGGGAGGATGTTACGGAGGTTAAATCCCAAGTTCTCAGGCTTGAGCAACAGCAATAACCCTTTAATAATCCCCAGCCTTAATGCGCATAATGCTCTATGACGCACATACTCACCTGCATGAGTTCCTGGACAGCAGGATTGCGGAGTTTGTTAGGGAGATAACCATTGCGGCTGTCTCCGATGATTACCCATCCTCAAGGAGAACAATCGAGTTATCGAGTAATTACGAGAATATCATACCATGCGTAGGCATTCACCCCTGGAATGTGGACAAGGTTAGGCTTGACGAGTTAAGGCAGGTTGAGAAGTTATTATCTGAGGCCAGGTGCATTGGTGAGGTTGGGCTTGATAGGAGGTTTGTTCCCCCCCAAACCTTTAATAGGCAGGTTGAGTTCTTTCAAGCCTTCGTTAATTGGGCTAGGGAGTATGACCTGCCACTTAATATTCACGCACCTGATGCCTGGAGGGATGTTCTTGAGTTGGTTAGGAGGGCCGACGTGGATAGGGTCTTGTTCCACTGGTACACTGGGCCTCTCAACCTTATTCAGGAGTTGAGGGATTATGGCTATTACGTGTCGATAAACGCGGCCATAAAAATACAGGAGAAGTCAAGGGCTGTGGCTAGGGAGGCGCCTCTTGGCATGATACTTCTCGAGAGCGATGGGCCGTATGAGTATAGGGGGGGTATAACGCTCGAGCCTCCCATGGTTAAAGATGCCGCCAGTATTGTCGCTGAAGTAAAGGGCTTGAGTGTTGATGATGTTTGGGACGCGGTTGGCGCTAATTTCTCTAGACTTTTCAACCTGTAGTACTTAACCTATTTATTAATTGATACTCTATGTCCGTAACCACGTACATGCAGTATCAATAGTAATAGTTATTAAGACCCCAATTAAGCTTAATTCCGTATGGCAGAGAAGACAGGCCCATTCCAGAAGGTCGTTGTAGACCAAGACATATGCATCGGCTGTGGTGCATGCGTTAGTGTATGTCCATACCAAGCATTGGAACTTGATGAGAACGGCAAGGCAAGGCTAATATGGGACATGTGCAAGGACGACTTCAGCTGCGTACCAGTCTGCCCAGTGAACTGCATATGGAAGACAAGCGAGGCGCCGGACTCAGCCAAGGGCAAGGCCAATTGGTACAGGTTCAGCAAGGCGCTAAGTGATGCAGAGAAGAAGGAGTTTAATGACTGGAAGGCCAAGTACAAGATCAGCTGGTCACCTGCATAATTGGGTTACTTGTTTAATTAAATATTTAAAAGTAATTGTTTTTCATGAATAGAAAAATTAAAACAGTGCACTTTCTGGACTTGCAACAATGATAATGGATAAGTTGGATAAGGAAATACTAAAGGAGATCCAGAAAGATGGACGATTACAATTGAGTAAGTTGGCAGAGATTCTGAATAGGCCGAGGACCACCGTAGCCACTAGGCTTGCCAGGCTTGAGGGAGACAAGGTAATAGCGTCCTACAGGGCCGTGATAGACCCGTTAAAGGTTGGCTTCTCACTACTGGCCTTTGTATTAATTAGTGTAAGGAGGAGCGCACCGAGCGGTGGTAAGTCGGCCCAGGTACTTCTCGTGGAGAAGATCTTGAGGGATAGTGATGAGGATCCTAGGCTTCCCTGGATCGAGGAGCCTACGTAATAACTGGCCACTATGACCTTCTGCTTAAGGTTTGGGCTAAGGACCTCAGGCAACTCAGTTACTTCCTAATCAATTACTTGCCGACGCACCCCCCCGACATTGCGCAGACGGAGACTATGCTTGTGCTGGAGCTTGTGTCTGATTGGAGGGATAGGTTGTTGCCGATTGACAAGGTTATTCCCGATTAGGAAAATCGCAATCGATTGGTTTCCTGATAATATTCAGGATGTTGAGTGTCGTTTCCCTCGGTGAATTGCTATTAATTATGGACCTGCCGATTATCTCGAAATCAGCCCATTAGCAATTGCACAGCCCGGTTTACCGCCTTGAACACCGACACCCGGCGACAATAATTGATAGCCATCACCCACCATGGACCTAACCCGCCTAATTATGCCTGGTTTTGTGGCCGGCACTATGAAACCACTAACGCCGAGGTCCATACCAAGGGTCACGTTATACTCAAGATTCCTTTCATATAATTCACCGCCGGAGCTCATGGACACGAGTAGGTACACATCAACACTAAGCTTATGGGCCACATCCATGGTTGATGCGAGGTTGTCCCTACCTGTTATTGCGTGCATTATTACACCGTTTATCCCCAAGTCATGCACCTTCCTAATAACGTACGTATTTATATGCGCCACATCGCCGAGCTTGATATCAAGAAGGAAGTACTTATTCATGCCTATTGTTAACTCCCTAATTCCCTGTGGGCCCATGTTTAGTAATTGATACCAACCAATCTTCACTGCATCGATTAAATCAATAATACCCTCTAGGAATGACCTTGTCCTCTCTATGTCCCACTCCGCATCGAGGGCTAGGATTATGCCTGTGGACTTCAGTATCACTAGGTGCGGTTAGACCTGGTAATTTTAAATAGTTTATGATGCAGTGAGCCGTGATAATACGTAGTACTTGGGAATCTCCTCATTAGTTATTTATAAGTCCTCCTGAGATTAATCATTGAATGCTTGATAAGTGCTGCATCGAGGTTGGTATTACAACGAGTGGAGCATCAGTTGGTTTAGTGCCGATTCAGTCTATAAGAAGGCTGAGAACCTGGCCCTGGAGGAGCAGTTAGTCATTATTCATGATCCATCCCTCGAGGATGAATTACTACTTGGTGTTGTTAGGAATGTTACGAAGCTCGAGCCCCTCATTAGGGATAGGGTTAGGTCGCCCTTCGTAGATAGGCCTGAGGTTCTTGATCAAACAATACTCATGCCCTTCACCTCAGCTGCCGTTAGGCTTTATGCGGCGTTGAAGCCAAGCACAAAGTCTGTTCTTGAGGTTAGGCATGTACCAACGCCAGGTTCTAAGGTCTTTGTTATTAAGGATGGCAGGTTCCTTAATGATTACGTGAGGTCTAACATGCCAATTTACGTTGGTAGTCATAAGTACAGTGATTGGCCCATTAGCCTAGATGCCGGCTTCGTTAATCAGCACGTTGGCGTCTTTGGAGCCACTGGCGTGGGTAAATCTAGGCTTGTTAAGGCACTAGTTGAGGAGTTAATTAGGGTTGGGAAGCACGTGATTGTTTTCGACCACAGCGGTGTGGATTACGCACCGCATTTCAGGGATAGGGTAATAACCTCTAAGGAGATTGCCATCTCACCACCAACAATAGCCTCCGTAATCGCTGAGAAGGCCAGGCTTAATTGGCAGACCTTCGGTGAGTACCTGGAGGTCGCAGTGATCACTTACGTGAGCGGTGACAAGAAAATGAAGAAACAACAATCGGCTCAACTAATTGATCCGCAGCCAAGCACTCAAGCAAATCAAGTGGTTAAGTGGGATAAGGCGTTATTCACGAAGCACCTCGTGGATAGTATGAGGGGGTTGGGTGCCAGGGATTCGACTGTTGAGAAGGCTAGGCTCTTCATTGATTACTTCATAGAGAATGAGTTCTTCGATGAGCTTAATAGGAGGATTTTATCGCCGATGGATATCGTAAACAAGGCATTGAAGTCAAGCCCAGTAGTCATTGACCTAAGCCTTGACCCTGAACTAGTGGTTAAGCAGGCGATCGTTGCTGACGTCATAGATGCTGCCTGGAGGCTGGTCAAGGCCAGTAAGGCACCGCTTGACCTGGTCTTCGTTATCGATGAGGCCCAGAACTACGTGCCTGAGAATGAGTGGACGATATGTGGCGATGTTATTGAGACTACGGCTAGGGAGGGCCGTAAGTGGGGGGGCTTATCGCTTATCGTTGCTAGCCAGAGGATCGCTAGGGATGTTAGAGCCAGCATTAGGGCTAACCTCGGCACTGTGTTCTTCAGTAGGTTGAGCGCCCAGGGTGACCTCAGGGAGATAGCCGCGTACATGGACCTAGCCGACGTGAGTGAGGCAACCCTGGCCCAGTTGGGTACTAGGGAGTTCTTCGTGGCTGGCCTAATGAATCCGCTTAGAAAGCCGATACTGATTAGGGTTAGGGATGCCTAACAATCAATTCCTCGCTTACGTAATTCCTCCACGATCTTGATACCGAGCCTGGCAACCTCCCTATACTCCCTATTACCTATTATTCTCCGGATCACGTTGGTGTCAATTATGCCGTATTGATGAACCACGATATTCCTAAACCTAACGACAGACCTATACCTACTAAACTCCTCATTACTAAGCAACCCAGCACCCACCAACTTATTACCGGCGTCTATGTAGCCCTCAACCTCAAAGCCCATAGCAGATGCAGCCTTAACAGCCATATCAATGAGGGACTGGGCTTGAACCTGTAGCAGGTACACGGCCGAGAGGTACTTATACACGTCCTCCAAGTCATTAACGCTTAAGTTATCCAGTAAGGATGTGTAATGAAGAAGGAGCTTCAATAGGCGCTCTATTGCGCCCATTTCTTGGTCACCGCATTTATCTGAGTCCTCAGCAGGTCGAGTTTCTCGGCATCAATCATAAAGTCGAAGCAGGGCGCTAAAACCCTCAACTTGATGTCGAGGTACTCATCAAGGTCCCTGTAGTAGATTACCCTGCCTCTACCCAGAGCGTCTATTATTAATGAGCAGTAGGTACTCATAATTATTGAGAACCACTAGGTCTACGTCCTCATCGCGCACATGGAGAAACCTAGCCAATGCATACTGAAGGTCGAGGTCCCTATCAACATTGGTTAACCAAACGGCGACATCCCAATCACCCTTAATAACCCTACCCCCCCACGCCCTAGAACCAAATAGCACTGCGAAGACTACACCGTAATCGCTCCACGGAAATAACCTCAAATCACCAACGCTCATATTTAATTCCTAAATGAATCAGCCCTTACTTATACTTATTATTGCATTGCCCTTCTGAATAGTGGTGCTATTCCAGGTACATGATTGGAGTTGGCTTGGTAATCCCTGATATTTCCATGATGGGTTGGCTAGAGTTACCTGATGCCCTTCCTCGCAATTGTATGCTATGATTGTGTATGGCTGTGTTGATGAGTAGAGTAGGGTGGTGGTCCTCATGGTTCTCGTTATTGGACCTAGGCTTGCTGTCACGGTTATGTTAGCCATAAGTTCGATTATGATGCTCTCATTCCTTGGATATAGCGTTATGTTGTAGTTTATGGCGAGTCCCTGGGTTGAGAATGACGATGTGGGCAACATGAAAGTGAAGTTGAAGGCGCCCGTAACATCGTTGAAGGAGGCTATCGATACGGCGGTTTCCATCTCATGCTTCAACGCCGACGTTACTAGCGAGGTTATGTAATTGGCCGTGTTGAGCAGGTTCATGGATATGTAGTAGTTCATGTACCAGGTGAAGGCTATGACCAGGACCATGAGGCCACGGTCATTATTATGAAGGCCAGAGTGTCCATACCCATCACCCGAAGCCAACACCTATCTGAACTATGGTTACGTACACGGTATTACCCAACACAACGGCACTTGAGCTTATTGGTTTAACGCCATTACCGAAGTAACAAACCTCACTAACCTTCAATATACCACCATTTCTAAGAACTATTGACTGGGAACTAATGTTCTGAATGCTAATGATCAACCTGCCCCCCCTACCCTGATTGCTAATCAGGTCAAGCACGGGTATGTAAACATACCCAATCCCAGCGGGACCAGTGCCGTTTATAGCCATAACCCTAGGGACCATGACTAAGTAAGTGCCATAATTAACGCCATTGAAGTTACCATAACCAAATTGTAGAACGGCCATTGAGGTACCCATTAAGACGCGCGTTTGGTAACTAACAATTAACGAGAAGTCACTCAGTGATGATGTGAGTACGCCATTAAATGTGGAACCCCTCCACACATTACTAAACCCAGGTGGTAATGAGAAATAGGTTGGTGGAACACCGTATACTAATCCCCCCCCGGTTACTTCATTGATGATATTATTCGAAGCCGTACTAATAGTTATGTTACATAATGAGCCCATAAAGTTGTATGTTCCGTAGTTGGTATTCGGTAGTTGGTATGTGAGTACTGCACCTGGCACGAACATGAATGTATCAATGTCATCCGCGACATTCGTAAGGAATGACGCAACGTACTCAATGGATGACTGAGAGACTTCATTGCCGAACTGCACCATGGAGAAAACAATGAATATGGCACTCACCACCATTATCACGGCAATCAAAATGACAATACTCAACACATCGCTTTGCCCGCGCCTCCAGTAGGTATGGGTAGACTTGAGCGTAATCCTCATTCAATCACCCATAATACACATATATGTACACTGGGAGTATTTCAATTTTTCCACTAAGCACAACACCGCCAGTCAATATTTCATTCCTGACGCCGCATGTGTAGTTAATGACGTACGTCCCAGGGCTATTATAATTGTAATTAATTGAGATTGGGTACGTCACATTAAACACAAGCAGATTACTAAGACTGGACCTAAAACGACCAACCAAAACAGGCACCAACAACTCGTATTGACCACCACCCATGGTAAACACGGCAACCCTGGGATACAATGCAATGAACTCGCCATAAGCCACGCCGGAGATTGTGGATGCTCCATAAAACACCACATTAAATAAATTACTCGACTCATTAACTGCTATTAAACTCCTATTTCCCAGGAGCACGTTAATGTACCCGCTGGGCATTGAACCATAGCTTGGCGGTATGCCGAAAATTACACCGCCACTACTATACACGGTTGTTCCATTAATCGTTAAATTACAGAAGGATGACACAACGTTGTAGGTCCCGTAATTGGTCATAAAGACCGGGTAACTAAGCACATTAGATGGTATTGGGCTAGACAAGGCACTGTCCAGGTCAGTGGCTATGTTGTCGAATAAGGTCTCGACCTGCGAGACCGACACACTTGCAGATGCCTTACCAAAGTTGATCCCAACGATTATGTAGAATATGAGACCCAGGGCAATCACCACACCCATCATAATGACCATGCTGATAGTCTCACTCAAGCCCCTCGCCATACCCATCACCCACCAGCCACACTCATTAAGCCCAGGTAAACCAGGTAATAAGTGCCATTGGGCAACTGAATGATGGCGTAGGCAGAGGCCGTAGGTGCAAAGCCGCTTAGGAAAAACCTTTCCCTATACTGCTGAGGAACTACGTTGTACCTATTAAGTAATTCGAAGTTATAGGAAGTCGTGATTGGCATGTAGTAAGACGTAGTTGGTGTTTGTGTTACCCATAGATCATAGACTATGGTCGTGGCATTATAGACGTAGCAAACACCGTAACAATTGTTCGGATTTTGCGGCGTATTTTGCTGTATTAGTAAGTTGCCGGGCACAATGACCAAGCTTATACTGGTTATGCTTGGGTTTGACAATGCCATTGACGTTAAATTCAATGTCAATTGAGTACAGTTGAGTCCGTTATACTTTGTCAAGTTGTAGAAGTATGGTGATCCATACGGCGTTGAATTACTATCCATAGTAACCAGGTTATAAATAGACGCACTTACATTCAAACCGCACATCGCTGGATTAAATGATAGAGATAACGTAAGTAAATATAGGTAATAATAACCATAATGATAACCATTGTATAATTTAGATGATACCTTATAGATAACATTACTACCGATAACACTCAAAGTGAGGTTTTCATAGGTACTTTTATAGGTCTCATTAACATATATGTTACCAATATTTATTGGAAATGTTGCACCCGCCAATGAACCTGTATAACTTTTACACGTATCATTAACAAAACATATCCATAATTCAGCTTTAATATTTTTAAAACCTAGCGTGAAGTTCGTACCCGGTATTGGCGTCATTAATTGACCAATTAGGTAAGCGTTAATTCCACCTACGTTACTACTAATGCTCACTGGTAAGGTGCAGCTGGCCGTCGTCGGAGCATTTAGGCTTTGCCCTGACGCAGTTCCACCACTCGTTTTTATCTTAACTAGGTAATTGCTGCCGCTGTACATGCCATTACTAATTGAATAGCATTGAGATAGTGATTGCTGCGTGTAGTAGTTAATGAATTGTGGTTCATTATTATATGGGGGGGCATTGAATGAGGAGTACATGATGTTACTGACGCCACCGATTGGGTAGCAATACGGGTACTGGCAAGAGGAATTACTCAATACATTGTAGGGTGTGCTACCATTAGACACGAGCATGTAGACATTACCAGTGGCATTGAGCCAAACCACGGCAACGCCAGTACGTGGATCGAAGTACTCAAGCCACCAATTGAGCATCCTAACGTTATTGCTCTCAATGCATTGTGTTATGTTAGTATTAAGTGGGTTTTTGCATTGTATGAAGGCTACATTTGATAATGGCACGCTAGTGTTTATTGAATAACTACCACCGAGTAGGGAGTTTATTGTGTATATGTTTAGTGAGAGCATTGACGCACTCGTACTAGTCATAAATATTGGCATGCCCAGCGGAGGCACGTAGTAAACACTTGGTATTATACTCAGCGGTACCAGTACGTAATTTCCACGATTCACAATAGACGTTAAGACCACAATGTCTCTATACGGAACCACGGCAATGTACCAATCATACTGAGGACCAACAATTGTGTTGAGCAGCGATTGAACGGCACTCCAGTTACCGTGCTGTACATAGTACGTGAACTGCGGATTACCGATGGCCGTCAGTAATACGTCGTATGCGTACCACTCGGTATTCGTCTGCACCTGGCTCCTCAGGGTCGTCGTCGGTGAGTTGAAGATCATGGGGGGGAGCAGCGCGGCTAGTATGAGTACTATTATTGTCGCCGCAATGGCCTCAATAATCCTCACCTGCCCACGAACATAACTAGCGGATTGCATCGTCACCACCACTGGCACGGTGGCAAACCTTTAGGGTAATAATACTGACTTTGTGTATAGCCGACGTATTGAAGCTGCCCGTTTGCATATATGTAATAAAGATTATAATTATAGTATGTATTGCTGCTTTGCGTTGTTCCATAGCAATTCAGTATTGTATAGTTAAAATACGTGTAGGGTAGTGTTTGGTTGGGGGGGAAACGCATGTACTCTGTGACCCAGCTATAGAGCCCGCTTGGGTAATTAGCCGTGCTACCATACCCAGTTATTTGGGTCTGCGCTGGTGGCACTACCTGGCTTATTACCGTGTACCCTGTGGCTAAGTTATACAGGGTCTCGTTGAATGTGAATATGGACATGACGTGCATTGGGAATACGTTATTGACCTTGAGTATGTTTATTGGTAGTATTGGTA
Source organism: Vulcanisaeta distributa JCM 11216 (assembly GCF_001315985.1). Taxonomy (GTDB): domain Archaea; phylum Thermoproteota; class Thermoprotei; order Thermoproteales; family Thermocladiaceae; genus Vulcanisaeta; species Vulcanisaeta distributa_E. Next base: position 91,283 of record NZ_BBBI01000002.1, on the reverse strand, counting down.
TTACTGGACCCATTACTGCGTAGGTTTCATATACGTTAGTTATGTTTGTTATGTATAAGCCTGTGCTTGATCCATATATTGATAGTAGTGTGGGTATACCAAGGTTTACGAAATAGGTATTAACAATCAATTCATTACTCGATTCATTAAGTACATAAGTCATGTATGGCACTAATGAGGTAGCTGAATAACCCTGTGGAATCGATGAGTTTTGAGGATGAGCCCAGGGGTTTAGTGCAAGTACTATATTGCTGTAATTAACGAGTATGAGGTACTGGGTTGTTGGGTAGCCAGTGGGTGGCCAGGGCATTTGTACGTTAAATACTATTGCATTGCTTGTTATGTTGCATACGGTGTAGTTAATGCTGAAGCTTTTTGCTCCCAATGTGGGTGTTACGGCGAGTCCACTGAGTATTGTGCCTAGTGCCGGGTTGTTGTTTATGGATACCTCTATTGGTATGTTTGTGGACAGGTTGTAACTGTTAAAGTACTTTACCGAGGCGTTTATTACCGCGGCGTTTTTAAGTATAAGTGCTACCCAGGAGCCCACGTATACTCCGTTAGTAGTGTCATAGCCACTTAGCATATATGCATTATTGCCAAATACTGTGTTTGGTATTAAGTGGAAGTTAGGTAAATAAATAGTTATTGGTTTTTGAGGTTGACCATTGACATAGATTAAGGCTGTTCCGTTGGTGCTTCCACCGAACAGGTTGATTGGTTCTTTTGGCGTTACTATGACTGTCACATTTATTATTGTTGAACTTGATGTATAGCTGACTGTGCATTTATTATTGTTGGATTGTGAGGTTGATGGCGTAATACAGATGGTGTAGCCTTTATTACCTGTACCGCTGGTTGGTGGTGTTGGTGTTAGGAAGTTTATGCCCACTAGGTAGTTGTTTGGTGATTGGGTTACGTTGAAGGTCGCGGAGATCGCGAAGCCGTTCTGCCCCCCCATGAGCTCGTCGACTGGGTATGCAAACACCAGTGGGTATGTGCCTGAGAAGGCGTAGTAAGTGGAGCACATGCTTGAGGAGACTACCCAACCAACACCCTTTTGCCAACATTCCTGGCTTGGGTATGCCCCCCCGTAATAGGGTGCCCATAGTGAGTTGGCTTGCCCGGTGGAGTATATTCCGGGTCCTGTGCATGTGTAGGTGTTTGTTTTGAAGTTGAATATGCACTTTAACATTGTGTTGTAGGTCATCGTGTTTGGGCTTATGTTGCAGATACTGTTAGGTGCTATTGATGCTGTTAGGTTTATGGCATAGTTTAGTGTTAGGTGTTGTATTCCTAGGCTTGGTAGGTCGTAGGTTTGTTGGGCACTCGCCAGTATTAGCGACTCATTGCTCCTGAGTACACGTACTTAATGCCGGGTATGCTGAGTGCTCCGTAGAACCCGGTTATGGCTGTTATGTTTGTTTTTAGGTCGTTTTCTGGTACTATTAGTCCTGTTGGTGTGTATATGCTGTTTATCATTAGTTTTAGTTGTGATTCAATTACGTTAGAGAGTGAGTAGGATACTGGCATGGAGGTTAGTGCGTGTAGGTACAGGGTAATTCCCTCATTCATTAGGAATTGGCTATAGTTTATGGCGTAGCAGTAACCACGGTGTTCATTACCTGTATTAATTGTTCAACTATTACCTGAGGGTCGTACTTGAGGGCGTAGTACACGCTCCTTTGGTATATGTATGCTGGGGGTCATTGTGAATTCCCTGTAGATGAGGGCTATAACAAGTATGAGGAGGACGAGGAGTATTGCAATAATTAGTAATCCCTGACCCCCCCTATTGCCTATATTAGCCATGACCAATCACCCCCCCATTGGTCCGAAGACGTTTCCTCCGTAGTATAGGTATAGGGTTGCGTAGTAGGCTGAGTCCCCCCCAATGTAGACTAGGGATGTTGCCGTGCCGACTGGCGCGTTCTTTATTGTTTTTCCGAAGACTATGACTCTATTGCTTAGGTAAAATTGTGGTGATATTCCGTAGGGTATTACGAGGATTTGCGATTTAGGTATATTGCCTGCCTGTCCCTGGGAGTTTCTGTAGACGGTGACTATGAGGAACATCGGCGAGCTAGGCACGTTCCAATAGCATACAGAGCTCTTCTGACCACTATTTGGGTTGCTGTTGCCTTTACCTTGGTAGGTTTTCGTGCAGGGTACTGGGCGTGATTGCTGGCTATTACCGTTTGCTGGGCTTAGTGTGAAGTTGGTTTCTTGGAATACATAACCGTAGACTGACTTGTATATTGCCATTACCCTTAGTCCAAGCGATTTTTTCCCAGTGCTGTTGTAGATTATTTCTAGGCAGGTTGTGTTGAGGGCGCTTGGGTCTATGAAGAGTATTGAGTTGGTGTTTGTGCTGTTGGGTAGTATCATCACCATTAGTAGTGGTATTGTTATGTTAGTCGGCCACACTAGGTAGCCGTGGTCCCCAATCCCGCTTATGCTTGCGTATGCGTCTATGTATATGCTTGATGCGTTGCTTATGTATGGGTGGTTCACGGTTAGGTTTCCTGCCGTGTTTGTGCAGCTTAGGGTTGCCATGTTGAAGACTGCTATTCCATTATTGTTAGTGGTCTCTGGAGGTGATGTACCTGCGCATATTGCGAATTGGAATTGAGAATTACCGCCACCTGACGATGTGGCGTTGTAGTACATTATTGTGTATGTTATTTGCACGGTTGCGTTGGGTACTGGTTGTTGTGGGTTTGTGTTGAACCTGGTCACTTGCACGGTTACGGTATTCGCGGACGTGTTGTTTGTTACCGTGACGTTGAACACGGGGTATATTGTTAATTTGAAGTCGTAGTTGTTACCTAGGCCCAGCATTTCCTTTACACTTGCGTAGTTGAGGGATGCCCCCCCTGCTAGGGTTGTTGGTATTAGTATGAAGTAATCCGTTATGTATAGGCTTGTAATATTAAGTCTGTTTAAGTAGCCAAAGAAGCTCTGGCTTTTACTTACGTTTGGTACTTGGCATATTGCGGTTGTTCCTGATGGTGGTGGTAGTGGGTTTATTCCGTTTTGGTAGTCCCAGTAGGTTAGGGCTAGTACCTTGAATGGGTCTAGGCTATATGGCTGGTTTGGCTCGGCTAATCCGAAGGCGGCCAATTGGCTTGCGTTTAAGCCCCCAGTTTGTTGGGTTTCCGGGGGGGTTAGTGACTATGTATTGGAGTAGTGATTGGGCCATGGCGTTTAGTTGGAAGGTGTTTACTTCCGAGCCCGCTGAGTAGGAGTAGTTTGGTATTAGGGCTATGAATACGATTATTGCGATTATTATTGCCGGTATTATTATTGCTATTTCAATCGCGCTTGTTTGGCCCTTGGTCGTTATTTTAGAATTGATCATTATATTAATAAATTGAATGGTCTGTTTTTAAATCTAGCTGATCGTAAACTCCCAAAGTGGTTATGGGCTTTGTGGGGGGGCAAAAACGCTTTAATAGGGGGGGTTTGCGCCATGGTTTTCGCCATGGCTAGGCAGCCGTATGTGTTTGAGGAGGTGGAGGTTCCGGAGGGTGTTAAGGTTGATGTTAGTGGCAGTAAGGTCGTTGTTAAGGGGGGGCCATTGGGTACTTTGGAGAGGGACTTCGGTAATATACCCGTCATTATAAGGTCTTCTGACGGCTCCATAATCGTTGAGTCCTACTTCGCTGGTAGGAGTGAGAAGGCTGTTGTTGGTACTGTGGCTGGGCACATTAGGAACATGATCCTCGGTGTTACGAGGGGCTGGAGGTACAAGCTTAAGATCGTGTTTTCCCACTTCCCAATGAATGCCAAGGTTCAGGGTAATCAATTGGTCATTGAGAATTTCATGGGTAGGAGGTCGAAGATAATCCTCAACATACCCAAGGGCGTTAAGGTTTCCACAACTAAGGATGACATTGTCGTAGAGGGCGTTGATAAGGAGGTCGTTAGCCAGTTTGCCGCTTCCGTTGAGTTGGCAACTACTTTGAGGGGGGGTGAGGAAAGGATTAGCCCGCATGGTCGTGAGGGTGGTCCTGGCGTCCTTGACGGTATTTACGTTTATGCTGTTGAGCACATGAAGTGATTTATTCAAGGTATATGCCGGATTTCTCGAGTCTCCTCTCTATTGAGTCCTTATCATCTGCGTAGTAATTAATGGCTCTTTTCAGGTATTCCCTGTCAATGCTTACCTTACTCTCTGGATCCGCGAGTATTTCGGCAATCCTTGATAGGAATTCATCACCTTCCTCACTAGCCTCCCTGGCCTTTAGGACCAGTAGGTCCTCAAGCCTTATGCTCCTTATTTCGAGTCCGTTGACCTTCACCTTAACTGCATTTCTTATCATTTCCTCGGGTATGTAAATGTCGAGGATGTTCTCCATGAGGTCAACCCTAATTATTTGGGCGTTAACGAGTATTTCGTAGTACATCATGCCGTTCATGTCCATGCCCACGTCCCAATCATTCTCCCTGGCAATTTCCTCAAATATTTCGGGCTCTGTTATTGTTGATTTGTTCGTGATGAATACGTCTATGTCGTGTACGTTCCAGTCAATTCCATAAAGCAGGGGTAGCACCGCACTGCCAATTAGGACAAAGTCAACACCCCTCCTGCCCAATTCGGAACCGACCTTTACCAATGCCTTCCTTATTAGATCCACTGTTTCCTTTGATTGATTACTACCCATGCGTAGGCTTTAAAATACCATTTGAATTTAAGTGTTTTGCCAAGTATGTCTGGGATATCGTTTAGGGCAGTGGGTATAAGGTTTGATTACCTACATGCGGAACGCCTACAATTAATACCACCGCAGACTCAGGTTGCGTTTAATGTGAACCTGGTCATTGGGCCGAATGCCGTGGTTAGGGGGGGCGACATTGTAGAGATACCCTTCTCGCTGGCGGCTAGTTCAAGCCCGTCAATTGTTAGTATATCGATTAGAGGCGCGTTGATTCTTCAAGGCGACCCAAGGCAGCTCGAGGACATTGCGAAATCGGTGAATTCCGGCAAGTCACCGCAGATTATTCAGATGATGATTGGCCAGTACGTATTCTTTGAAGTAAACCTACTACTTAAGGAATTGGGTATCCCACCTGCAATGCCTATTGTGCCTCCGCCACAACAGCAGAGGCAGGGTGAGGGGACAACAATGTACGCCTAACCCTGCGCTTGTTTCATTGATTGAAATTTCTTAATTGCCTTAACTGTGTACTGAAGTGGATTCTTAACGCCGCAGCCCAGGTTTGTTGGGCATAGGCCAAGGCTATTCATTTCCTGGCAGGACGGCGGCATGTAGAACTTATGCCCACCCCCCCTAAGGCCGGCTATGTGCTCCACCTGGTACCTAGTCTTCTTCTCGTCAAAGTCGGCCACCGTCTTAAATAAATTAATAATCTCTTCGACGCAGTCTCCATGGGCTTCCCCCCCTCGAGGTCATGGCACCTCCTGAGCATGTAGGCGGCCACGGCAAACCTTGCTTGGTGACTTGGGTTGCCTCCGGACTTAATCTCATTAATTATTGTCTCCATGCATGGCGGTGTTAACCCGGTTATTTGAACCCTGACCCTGTTCGTAAACCCTGACCTATATTCCATGAGTTCCTTCATACCACCGAGCGCATCGATCAATGGCCTCGTCTCATCTAAATTCTCGTGCGCCTTACTTATTAGCTCAAGGACTCTTTTCTCAACAGCCTCCTCCACCAGCCTAACAAGGTCCTTATACGTCATTAATACCCAACCCTTAAGCAGGTACCTATTGACTAGCTTCCAGTAGGGGGGGTCGTTCTTAGGCATGAACCTCAGGTAATCCCAAACCCTAACACCAACATCAAACGCCAGCGCCAGGCCTTCGTCATAAATATCGAGGTCTCTAAGTCTCACGGCATTAATACCGAATTCCCTGGCAATGTATATCACGCAGTCAGGGTCCTCAAGCGCCAACTTACCCGAGAACCTCTTGCTCTCAACATCCGCAAACCTCCTCCAAAGCGATTTATCTAGGTGCGCCGCAAGGACTATGGCTATGTAATGAGCCAGTAATTCATCCTCACCGAGGTCGGGGGGTCATCGGTTATTGAGTTTTTCAGGACAGCCTCACTGAGTATTTCGTAGGCCCGCTGAAGCAGTTGCCTACCTACTACCGAATTCGCAAGGTCATTAATGTAAATCCCCCTCTCACTCGTTATTTCCCTGAACCTTGTGAGCCCCCCCTCCTTACTGAATGGGTACTTCACTATGAAGCTCACAAAATCGCTGAAGCACCTAAGCATTGAAGTCACCGAATTAATAATCACATGTAGGTATATAAAGAAAACAAGTTTATACCCAATGTATTATGGGAGGCCAAATCACATGCTATGCAGCTTATCCATTATCAATGCCTTACCCAGGTCATGAATGCTGCTTATCTTTATGAATAGGCCACCGCCAATCTTCGAAAGCCTCATTAACAATTCATCATCGCTATTCTCGCCAATGGCTATGGTGGATATTGTAGCGCCACCCCCCCTCCTAAGCCTAACCGCCTCCTTAATGCACATACTCGAATTAACAGTCCTACCATCGGTCACACAGATAACATGCTTAGAGTTGCTCCTGGACCTGGTCAATACCTCCCTGGACCTCTCAAGGGCGTTTGCCAGGTTTGTACCGCCGCCGGCGTACACGTACTTAAGCATGTAATTCATTTGCTGCCAATACCTCCTAACCTGGTGCAATCCCCCCCAGAGTACGTCGGCCCTGAAGTTGAATAGTACCATGGCAAGCCTATCGTTGGTTTTCGATAGGAATTGTATGTACTGGCCCACCGCATCCTTGGCGATCTCTATCTTAGGCATCCCATTACTGAGCTCCCTCATGCTCCCCCCCGATACGTCTAAACAAAGCACGATGTCTATGGTCTTAACATTCGCGTACTCCTTAACCACGATGTCCTTGTTAGTGAATAGTTTATGCATCATGGACTTCCTGCTCAGGTTCATAGCCGTCTTCTGCAGGTCAACGTCGAAGTAATTATCGCCAATTTTGTACTCCCTAACGCTGACTACGTATGTTGGGTACTTATCTATGTCCGTGAACCTAACAACCTTAACCTGCCCCATACCACTCATTGCATTCCTAACCACATTCCTCAAAGCCTCAAACACCCTCTCCCCCCCATCCCTATTCCTCCTGAAGTCAGTAGGCAATAGGCCGTAGTTCCTGAGGTATGGCTCCATCTTCCTGAGCACCTTAGTCTTCTCCACAATATTTGCATATGGGTCAATGAACATGTTTATTAATTGGGCAAGGTTTAGGAAATTGACTGTACCGACACCGCCATATAGTATTTCATATATTGTTGATATTATTGAGTCGAGCTTTGCGTCCTTGCCATGATCATCAACATTGGCAACCAATGACCTACCCATCTGTAACTCCTGACCCTCCTCGCACTATACTCAGCGCCAAACCCACCACTAATACTGCCCGTACTACTCTCATAATCGCTTCTCTCCACATTCTCATTAATTTCACCACCATTGCTAACATTAAATCCAGCAACCTGCTGTGTTGGAGCCTCCTCGGTCGTCTCCTGCATTTTCTCGGCATCCTCAAATGCCCTTTCAAAGGCCTCCTCAAGGACCTTCCTTTTATCATCTGGATTTGACGTCTCTACAGATAGGTACAGATTCTCAATGCCTACTCGGATCACCGTCTCCTTAAACTTATCATAATCAAAGCCACCCTCAATCAATATTCTCATCATTATGTCGCTAGCCGCAGCCTCGAAGCTCCTCACCGAGCCAGGCCTAATAACTCTAAAATCTTCCCGTAAATACTCATAAACCTTGCTAAGTACCCTCGTGATTATTTGTGCTGGGTCAATATTCGTGCTCAAGTCTTAACCCCCCCACTATAGATGGTGTGCGCCGTATTAAATAACTTACCCATTTAATTACTTATGCCTGTTCATACTAATGGCTATCTCCTTGAATATCTCCTATACATCATCACTGCCTCATCAAACTTACGGGAAAGATAATCCCTCTTCTCGGTTTCATTGGCGAAGTTTCCGCGAACGACATTAACCATATTACTAATGATTTCCCTCTTCAAGTCATTTAACGAAACTTCCCTACCTCAAGCCATGCCTTTGACATTGCCGTGGTTATTGCATAGATCGCCGACCTAATGCTCGGGCCAACCTCAATATTGCTGTCCTGGGAGACCAAGGTCATGAATGTCGCAGTGACCTCCGTTAATGCGTCTGGGGCCTTAAGACCAAGGTGCTCCATGTACAGGCTGCTCTTCCAGGATAGTATCGACTTGAGGAGGTCCTTGTCTGGGTATGGTATCTCCACGACCTTCATCCTATCCGCCAAAGCCTCACTGAGTTCATAAACACCCGAGTACTCGGATGGGTTTGATGTGGCAATTACTAGGAAGTCACTCCTTATCTTGAAGCCCCCCCTAATGAACACGTAGTGCTCCTGTAACACCTGAAGCAGCGCTGCCTGGCTGTAGGGGGGGTTTAACCTATTTATCTCATCAAGTATTAGTATGCCGCCATGAGCCATCACAAGAGGACCGGGTATGTAGGCCAGTGGGTGATCGAGCCCTGCCTGTAGGGCTACGGCAATATCAATATCGCCGGTCAATTCCGTGGCCGTCATGTGGCTGTGGCATGCGACCTCGATATATGGGGGGGTTCTGATACGTGTAGTATTTCTGCTAAACTCTCGGCCAATGTGGTTTTTCCTACGCCCACAGGCCCCATTATCAGCACGTGCCTACCAACGGCAAGGCTACTTAATACGTCCATCGCTATGTCATCCAGGCCCTTAAGCTCCCTCTCCAACTCCGTAAGTATTTTCTTAACGCCCTTGGTCCTTATCGCATCTGTGACTAATTTATTAACCTGTATCTCCTCCCTCTTAACCAGGTCTGATAGCCTTGGTAGTAATGCCATCAATTCCTTGCCTGATGCCATTCAGTACAAACGCAGTTCTTGAGCTTTAAATTTTTAGTGCTACATCGTTTTAACTAATTTGCCTATGCATGAGGAGAAAGGTATTAATATCCTTAATCAATAACGCCTTAGTCGTTTCGAAAAGGTGGTTTTAGTGAGGTATGGTTACTCGGACGAGGAGGATTTAAATGAATATGAACTAAAGCGAGAGATAAGGGATCCAAAGCAGAGGTGGATCGTTAGGATAGTTAGGTCAATGAAGGACTACTACAAGAAGTGCCCATACTATGACACGAGGTCCGGCGACTGCTTCATACTATTTAATACCGAAGACCATAAATGCCCTAGAGACGGCAAGTACGAGGGATGCCCAATACTTGAGGCCTTCCTGGCCAGTAGGTATGACGAACTTAAGAAAAAGGGCAAGCCAATACCATACGACTTCAGGGACTTGGCATTATACTGAGCTGATTTACCCATCATCCTATTGAGTAATCAAGCTTAAATAATTACGTTTAGTAATTCCATCGTGGAAATCCAATCCATAGGCCCCCCCAATGAGTTCCTAAGCATTGATGGCCCAGCCAGTGTTAGGGTAATTGATGGCAGGCTCTACGTATTGGGTGCTGAGTATGGGCCAGGGAGTTCCTTTACTGTTATGAGAGGTAGAAGAATAATAGCGAAGTCACTCAGTGAATGTAAGATAGAGGCTGTACTTGGTCCCGAGGGAAAGATCGAAACAGTAAATGGAGCTAACGAGGTAATTGACATTTGGGATAAGGCATTATCTACAATAAGGCTGAGAAACTCCACAGTCGTGGTAATGGGCGCCATGGATGTTGGTAAGACCACGGTGACCACAATACTCGTTAATAAGGGCGTGAAGGAAGGACTTAAGGTTGGGGGGGTCATTGATGGTGACCCGGGGGGGCAAAACGATATTGGCCCGCCAACTACTATATCAGCCTCGATAGCCACCGGCTTCATAACACACCTAACCCAACTAAGGAATTTGAGGTCAATATTCGTGAAAACAACGAGCATAGAACACGTTTGGGATTACGTATTAAACTCCATGACAAAGATGGTTAATGAGCTTTGGCGTAATTACAATGTTGATGCGGTAGTAATTAATACCGATGGATGGATCTCGGAGGAAAATGCCATAAAGTTTAAGCTTGAACTGGCGAGGCGCACCGGTGCTAACCATGCAGTGGTGATTAAACGTGGCGATGAATCAACCGATTTGATCAAAGAGTTAATGAAGATTGCTGTTAATGTCATCACAATACCATCCCCCCCACCCAACGCCAGGGTTAGGGATAGGGATGATAGGAAGATACGTAGGGAAATGGGTTATAGCAAGTACCTTATGCCATCTAGGGAATTGAATGTGAACCTCAGGGAGAAGCCCATCGTGAACCTACCACTATTTAATGGACTAAGGTATGACAACTACATTACGAGACTAATACGAAGGAGCCTCAACATGGCAATACATTATATTGAGCAATGGAGGGGGGGCGCGGCTGTGGCCATAGGCAATGTTAAGGAGTTTCAGATTAGGAACATCGGTGGTGTGAACATAGCCATATTACCCATGAATTGGGAGAGGGGGGGGTTACTTGTGGCACTTGAGGATAGGGATAATTACCTACTATCGCTTGGTGTACTACGAAAGATATACTATAATACGGGTAAGGCCGTGATATCCGTGCCCAAGACCTTCATTAATGAGGGCTTAGTCGACCACATAAGGCTTGGCATGATCAGGGTCAATGATAATTATGAGGAGGTTGAGAAGGTACTCTATATTAACAGAATTGAATCATTACTATCTTCACAAAACATACTTGAAAGTAGCAATTAAGTCAAATACGGATTAATTAATTAGAGAAAGATATTTTAGGTAGTGACTTATTTAGTAATTACTTATGGTAAATAAGGTAATTAAGAGGGATGGTTCTGAGGAGGACTTCGTGATTGAGAAGATCGTGGTCAGCATACTCAAGACGGGCGCGCCAATTGACGTAGCAAGGAGGATTGCCAGGAAGATCGAGTGCCAGTTCATGGATGTTGATAGGGTAACCGCCAAGGACCTAACCAAGGCAATACTCACAGAGCTTAAGAAGACCAATGAGGAGTGGTATAGGAATTGGGTGGTTTTTGACAGGGCTGTAAAACGTAGATTAACTGAGAAGGAACTAGAGTAAATGTTGCCTTATTGAATTTAAATTACTTCCTGCCCCCCCTCTCTTTCTTCTTCCTCTCCTCTTCCCTTCTTTTCATAATCCTCTTCTCCTTACCCACAGGCTTTAGACTATTTTCATAAACCATGTTAACTAAAACAATGAACAATGTTGAAATGATCATAACCATGATGATCCATGGAACGATACCAAGCAATAATGGTCCTCCCAACGCCCCCCGACTCAAATATCTGGTAAATACTTATTGAACTTGAGCTTGATGGCACAAACGTGTAGCCATGCTTAATTAATACTACGAAGTAGGCGGCTAGCCCTATCATTAAGCCGGCATAGGCCGCGTTTGCGTACTTAACAATACTCCTAAGGTCCATACACATATACCGCGAATAAACGCTTTTAAAAGTGCTCTCTCCCTCATTAACCGTAAGGATGCGTAGGGTCGTTTACCTGGGTAGACATTTAATGCTTAAGTCGAAGTACCTGGACAAGCTGGGTAATGGTAGGTTCACAACGATTAGGCTTGGTATAATTAGGCCGAAGTACAGGGAGGTCTTTATTCATAGTGGCGGTATGGTCGTTGCCAAGGCGCGCATAGTGAATGTGCTTTACAAGAGGGTTTCTGAGTTGACGGATGAGGATGCCGTCGCCGATGGCTTCACAAGCCGTGAGGCGTTAATTGATGAGTTAAGGGGGGGCATCTATGGTAACATCACCAATAATGACTGGGTCACAATACTCACGCTGGAGGTTACTAAGGCAATTGGGCGTAGGGATGATGGTTCCATCGGGCTTAGCCCCGTCGATATTGCCAGGCTGGCGCTTAGGTATAATGTACCATTGAGTGAGGAGGAGAGGAGGGTATTGCAGGAGTTGGTTAATGAGGGGAGTGTTCGTAAGGCGGCGGTTAAGTTATTCAATTCCCTCAGGGGGGGTAGGGTCGTGATTAGGAGGATTATTAGGAAGTCGCTTAAGCACCTTATTCGCATGGGCGTTATAACGGATTATTGAGTAATGCGTTCTATCCCTATCCTAACCCTCATGTCCTCAATGTCCCAATCCATGGCGAAGGCGTTTGCCGGCACGTTACCAACAATGACATCCGTTGCCCTGACCTCATTCGTTATGTAACCCATAAACTCCTTAATGGCTGATAATAAGTCATCACTTCCCGTACTCACGTATACCCTAATCCTCTCATCAACCTTAAGGTTGGCCTTAGCCCTCATGGTCTGTATGCGCCTCACGACCTCCCTGGCCAATGCCTCATAGTACAATTTCTTATCCATGACCTTGCTGAGGCATATCTCGTAACCCCTTCCCTGAGCCCTGACATACTCCTCCTCACTGCATTGGCCAATTTCGTTAACGAACTCCACCTCCTTAATATTGGCTAAGTATTCAAGCAAGTGCTTCACTCGTCCCAGCATTTCTAGGTTGTTGGCGTTTTCAACCCTAATTACGGCCTTAGCTAACGGCACCTAAGCTTAACCTTTATCCTATTCCTCATCTCCGCAATGTCTGAGAACATGGCAAATAGCAAATCAAAGGCTTTCTCCAATTTTTCATCCACATGCTTTTCATTCACCTGAGGTAGCAATGTTAAGTGCACACTCTCCGCTTCATTTTTCTCAAGCCTTCTAACAAATGCGTTCCAAAGATACTCGGTTATATGCGGCACTAGGGCTGAACCCATTATCAATGCCCCCCCCTTAATCACGTGGTAAAGCACCGCATACGCTGCGTACTTATCCTCCCTACTCTCCTCAGTCCAGACCCTGCGCCTAATCAGCCTAATATAGCCATGGCTCAGGTCATCAACGACGAGACTAACCCACTCCCTGGCGGCCATGTGAAGCTCCATGTTGTTCATATAATCAATGAACCTACGCAACCTACTATTGAACCTACTGAGTAGCCACCTATCCTCAATCAACCCCTTATCAATTAATCCCTCAAGCCTATGCACCGCTGGGTCAAACCTGTCAAGGGTCATGTACGTGTCCGCGAACTTAATCACATTCCAAAGTATTGAAAGTACACTCCTGGCCTCAGCAATCTCGTCGGGATCAACGGACATGGTATCCCAGGGAGCGGACTTAGTAAGTAGGTAGAGCCTCGTTGGGTCAGCACCCCCCCACTTATTGAATAGGTCCTCAGCCCAAACCACGTTGCCCTTGGACTTACTCATCTTCTGCCCGTACTTATCAACAACATGACCACTAATCAGTATGGACTTATAGGGCGCCCTACCCATCCATAGGACAGAGGTAACGAGTAATGAGTAGAACCAACCCCCCCTCGTCTGATCTATCGCCTCCGTAACCCAGTCATACGGATATAACCTATCAAACAACTCCTTATTCCTAAGACCATCAACACTGGCTATCCAGCAACGCCGCTATCCATCCAAACATCCACAACGAATGGCTCCCTAACCCACTCCCTACAGTCCTCAGTCTCTATTTTCACCATGTCAATCCAAGGCCTATGAACAAGCATCTCACTCGGTACATTAGGTATGAACTTGGCGTACTTCCTCAACTCATCCAGGGAACCTATTACTAGAATCTTGCTTGGGTCATCCTTACAACGCCAGACAGGCAGTGGCGTACCCCCCCAGACCCTACTCCTCGATATCGTCCAATCCCTGGCATTCGCAACCCAATTATCAAACTATCCCTAAGGAAGTCCGGGTATATCTTCACCTTCCTAAGCTCCTCAACCAGCTTATCCCTATATGCGGACACCCTAATGAACCACTGCCTATCAGACCTATAAATCAACGGTGTACCGCACCTCCAACAGTGTGGGTATGCATGTACTATTGTCTCGTAACGAAGTAATAAGCCCCTCTCCTTCAGGTCTTTAATTACTTCCTGGGAAACATCAAGCCAGTACTTGCCCCCTAAACTCACCACCGTTCTCATTAAATATGCCGTTAATTTCCACGGAATTAGTAATAGGCAAACCATACTTCTTAGCAACCTCAAAGTCCTCAGGGCCGTGGGCAGGGGCTATGTGAACAAGCCCAGTACCCTCCTCAAGCGTTACGAAGTCCGCAAGAACCACGTAATGAGCCCTATCAATGTGGCTAGCATGTATTGGCACCTTCCCCCCCATGTAAATGTGCCCATACCTGGTCCCAGCCAATTCCGAACCCTTAACAACCCTAACAATTTCATAATCCTTAACTCCAAATTTCTCCATCAACTTGGGTACAAGGGGCTCGGCGAGCCATAGGTACTCCGTAGCGTTATTAATATTGGCCTTAACCAATGCGTAGTTAAAGTTGGGATTAACGGCCACAGCCTCATTATCAATTAGCGTCCAGGGAGTTGTGGTCCAAATAACTAAGTAAGTATTACTTGAACCCTCAACGGGGAATTTAACGTATATTGACGGATCCTCCCTATCCTCATAGCCCTGGTCAACCTCAGCATCACTGAGAGCCGTCTCACACCTTGGACAGAATGGTAACACTCTATAGTCCTCGAATAGCAATCCCTTCTCCCAGGCATTCTTTAGGAAGGACCAGACGTGCTCTATGTAGTATGGCTTCCTAGTCTCATAGGCCTTATCAAGGTCTAACCATAGACCAAGCCTCCTCGTACCAACCTCCCTCCACCTCTCAAGGTAGTAATCAACAAGCGAATTACACTCAAGACTGAACTTCTCATAACCAACCTTCTCAATATCCTTCTTAGTCCTGAGCCCAAGCTTCTTCTCGACCTCGATCTCCACAGGCAAGCCCTGCTCATCCCAACCACCCTGAGCCCAAACCCTATAACCAAGCAGCCTATGGTACCTAAGGACAACGTCCTTATACGTCCTACCCCCCCTAATATGACCAACATGCGGGAAGCCGTTAGTCGTTGGTGGCCCCCCCTCGAGGAATGTATACCACTTATTGGCGTTTTCAGGGCCTTCATGCCACTTACCCTCAATGTTCGCCTCACGCCAATACTGCCTAACAACCTCCTCAATCCTTTTCACATCGAACTGAATCTCCAGTGTGAATCGTGAATCAATAACGGACACCCACCATAGACTATATTGAGTATTTAAAAATTTCACGCAATGGCATTGCCATAGACCCTCAGTAATTCACTTACGAGCCCTCCAGCAAGCATCATATAGGCACTTAGCGGCACACCAACATTCTCCGTCAGTAAGTGAACCAGCGCCTCCGCGTAGAAGGCTGTCGTCAATGCCGAGAGCTTTCCAAGGGAATTCACCAACTGAGTCACCGGCTTATTCTCACCGCTAATTATTGATACAGCCAATGAACTCAATTGTATTGGTAAGGTTACCAGCGCGGTTACACCCACATTAGCACTAAACAGCTTGAGCATGTACATAATCATATTAACCCAATGCTCATTCCTATCAATGCCAATGATGAAATCACGCCAATACTGCTTAATAAACCCTATGCAATCACTTCCCTTAAAGAAGTCTGTATTAGTTGTTGACATAGCCGTACAGTAAGCCTCACTCAACTCATCAGTAATACCAAGCAGCTCATCCCTATACTTATTGATCACCTCTACGTCGACTGCACCCACCCTATAGGCAACCGGTACTTGCTCAAGTACGTGATTCACAAACGCCATGTAATTACCCCTCTTTACCTCATCGAAATATAGTATTTGATGACCGTTCATACCATACTAACGGACATGATTGACCTTATAAGTTCTATTTCTCTTAACCTCGGAAACGAATCAATGCCGTGTTTAATACGTCAACAAGCCTATTAAGGCTGTCCATATCGACCTCTTGCCGCGGACCCATGGCATTCATGTCCAAGGTCAACGGCGTAAGCGCAATGTTACCCTCCTTATGAACCACGTAGGTGTCCGTATTCTCCTCAGGCTCAAGCAACGAACCAAACAACCAGTAGTACTTACCTCCACGCGGGTCAACCCTAACATCAATCTTCTCGGAGAACTTAAGCTTCGAAGCCCTAACAAGCTTAACCCTAATATCCCTACTAACGGTCCTCGGGAAGTTTATACTAATCACATCAACACCCCCTAGGCATGCCATGCCTAAGCACGAACAATGCCGACTCCCTAATTATAGCCCTAAGCACGGCTCAAGCTCCTCATTACCCTCAAGCTCATCACCGCTCTCAACATCAACAGAATACGCAATAGCCGGAATACCAAGCAGCGCCGCTTGAAAGGCGGCACCGAGAGTACCCGACGATAGTATTACCTGCATTGAGGTGTTGTCACCAATGTTTATGCCGGAGAGGACAAGGTCCACATTACCCGTTATCTCCAGGGCCGCCAAGTATATCGTGTCAGACGGAGTACCCGAAGTCGCATACACCTTAAAGCCGCAAAGGTCCATTACCGAGACCCTAAGCGGCTTATGAAGGGTTATGCCAAGACCAGAGGCCGACTTTCAGCAAGGTAAGGCGTAACTGGATTTACCTGCCCGACCCCCCTCTGTGGGTGTCTGGGCGAGTTTTTGAAGGAGGTTTGTCATTTTTACACGCATATCTTCGTTCTTTACCTCACCTAGTGCTAGTACCTCACAAAGCTTCATCTTTATTACTTTCTTAATATCATCGCGCCTCTTAATTTCGTTCCAGGGTATTTTAATTTCTATGCATCCTTTATTGTTCCTTCTAGTCTTGATTTCGAAGTCTTCACCGTAAATCATCCTTATACGGTCTATGATCCTTTGAGCCTCAATAGGATCACACCTCTTAACCCTTAATACAAGGGCATAAGAATGTGGGATACTTATGCTAAACTTCACACCACCTATTTCGACCTGCCAAACACCGGTTTTAAAGCGCAGCTCCGTATTAGCAACCTCCTTAATCTTACTCCACTTCTCGAAACCTAAAGCTTCTAAAACGTCAAATAAAGCATTAATCACAGGTGGCAAAGCTTCAATTATTTTCCTAACTAAATTAATGGCATAACTACTTCTTATTACAATGACGACCCTATCCCGTCTAGTATCATCCTTACTCCACATAATGCCAAGTAGCTCAAGCCTATTAAGGATTTGTTTCCATTCCTCACTCTTTTCAAACTCCTCGGCATTTATTGTAAATTTAACTATAGGTTCAACGGAATTGCTACGCCATGAAAGCGTGACATCGCCATCACCTAGTATAATAGCTAAAATAAAGGTTAGGAATGCTCCATCATCATATTTTAACGCGTCACTTAACGCACACCGCTTTATTGAATAACAGCACCTAGCCCTTAATTTCCACTTAATCGCGACATCGCTCTTATTTACGTTAACGGCATTAATATAGGCATGAGACTCGCTGGATATAATAACAACCATAAAATCACTTGCCATAGCTGCGTGGTACTCATCACCGGTCTATTGCCATGCCTATCCCTACCCTCATCTGTAACAGCAAACCCACCCCCCCCTCATTGATTTAACAACATTCTCAATCAACTTCACGTACTCCTCATTACTCATTAAGTCATTAAGCACATCAGGTACGTTAATGTGAAAACCACCTAAGTCTCTAAGTATTAATTGAACAATCACGCTATTGCTCCTAAAAATACTATTAACATTTAGCTCAACATGATTCCCGTATACATGCACAGTCAACGACTTATCGGTCTTGTTTATTATGACTTTAGCACCTCCGTTCGTTATTTTCCTGATCAGCCTCTTGACATCCTCGCTAACGTTGTTTATCCAGTACTTCTTTAGTCTGTTTTTCACGTGGTTTAGTAATGCGTCGATTATTCCCTCGATGACCTCAATTACTTCCCTTGGGTACTTGCCCTCTAACTGCCTTAGTGCTTCCTTGGCCCTCTCCATATTCTTCACATGCATTTCATCTATCCATTGCGCATCCCAAACTCTCCACCTGATTAGTCGTTTCATGGCCTCGTTTAGTAAGTCAATTACCTCAGCCCTCACCACCGGATCCGTGACAGGCCCTCCACACACCAGGCGCCTACCCCCCCTCCTAACACCACTGCAAATATCCATCGCCTCCGGCACCCTTACCTCCTCACCCACAGCCCTCCCTGCCTCTTTTTGTTTTTGATCCCTGCCCTCCCTGGGCAGGGTCTTTTTTGGCTTGTCTTTCCTCGTCATTTTGATTCACCCCCCCACTTAACCCCCCCACGGGGGCGGGTCCCCCCCGTGGGGGCCGTACCACCCTCCCGGTAATGGTTGGCGCCCCCCCACGGAAGACCCACCCCATGGGCTAGGCAAAACCTACCCAACAAAGCCCTAGAGTCTGCTCACTAATTTCCTACGTTCCTCATTTTTCCCATTGATCGCTTGTTTCAGCAATTGCTTGAACAACATTCTTTATTTTCCCGTGATTCATAGGATTTTGGTTGTTTTTGCCTAGGGACTGCTGGATGTCTTGCTAGCTTATTGTTTTTGTTGCTCGGGCAATGCCCTCCCTACCCCCCCTCTTCACCTGCCCTCCCGTCGTTTCCTCGGTTGGTTCTTTGGATCCCAAGCCCCCCCATCACCAGCCGAGGAACGACACCCCCCCCGACACCATCGGAATCCCGGTGCTCGTGGATCCCAAGCCCCCCACAGCACCCCCTCATGAGCCGGGAGCCCCCCTCACGAGGAGGGCCCACGGCTCCTTGCTCACAAAGGAGAGGGGGGGGAGGAGGAGGATGAAGAGAGGCAGGGAGGGCGGTGAGCGTTTAGGCGATTGATTGGCTAAGTTATTTAATTGTTATTGCTTCCATTAGCACCAGTGCCGGTGCTACCGCTATTATTGCCATCACCCTTTAGGTAATTACCGCATACGCATTTTACAAAGTCAATACTCTCGCCTAGGCACTACCCACGGGGGGGCCGGGCAGGTTGGATCACCCACCGAGCATCCGCCCCCCCGGCTACACCGGGTGGTTTGCTCAGGGGGGGCTCATCACCTTCTAACTAACTAATTATTTTAACTGCTGAGTATTTAAGGGTAGTCTTGGGCAATCTTTAATTAATAGTCGAATGATTGAGGAAAGTTGTTTGGTAAGGCTGGTAGGTGAATAAACGCAATTCTGAATTAAGAATAATTGATTGGCAATGCACGTCCATGCCGATTAATGATTAGTTTCGTCCATTAATCATTGCCAAATGCTCAGTCTAACCCATAGGTACTAACTCAGCCAAAAACAACGTTCAAGCAGAAACCCTCAACCATAAAGCCCATCTAAACCCACTCGACTCACTTTCTCTGAACACCCGAAGTAAAAAAAAAGTCCCATAAAATGAGAAGAATTGATTATTATGGGTTTGAGGGTGGGGTGGTTAGTGGCTGTGTTGGTTATGGTGGCTGTGGTTGTATCCTTGCTTGTCGTGCGTAGTACTTGGCATATCGGTGGTTCCGGCTCCGTGAGTCCCTCTCACGTGGGTCAATCAATTGAGCATCCGCCAACCATAATGCCAATCATAATCCAATACGGTGCTATCTGGTGTAATTCTTCTTATGACCTCATCATGCCCGGTGGCTCGGCAATAGCCCTTGTATACCATGTTCATGGGGATATGAAGATTAATGGTTATGAATTATACATTGACTTCCCAACCGCCATAATAAATGAGACGCTGTCATCATGGGCCAGCATGTCATATTCAGGCAATGCCATGTGGCTTGGCATATACCTGAACGGCAGGTTAATAGCCTCAAATAATCAATCACAGCCACTGCAGGCATTGGCCATAACGGTCAATCATCCATACGTTTACGGTAATAAAACCATGAACTTCTGGCAAATCGCTAATACGGAGAATTGGTACGTGGTACACACGGGAATAGGCGTTGGGTTCCCCGCAATCAACGTCACTCCAGGTGACACCATAGTGGTGATCCTATACTCCGCAGTCCCCTACGCACTACCGGTCTGCAACATCACGAGCGAGGCCGAGGAGGTCCAGTTAATGGTTAAGTATGGTTTGATCGGCACCTTTGGAAGCACGAGTAAGTCCTTACCAACGGCCAAGCAATTATTTGAAAACGGCCAATACATCATTGAGGAGCCCACGATATACGTGATCACAAAGTCAATCACAAACCTGCAATCAATAAGCATGGACGACATAACGCCGGGGGGGATAAGCAACATAGCACCAAAGTACATAATAGGGTATATCTGGTACCCATTACCTACGAATTACGCAGTCATTTACTCAAATAAAAATGAGATAAACACCAACGGGTGATTAGCATGGTGATGAAGAACCTGAATGTGACAATTATTGCTTTATTAACGCTCTTAATAATGTTAACGGTAGTGTTGGTATTCTCAGGACGCGTGGTTGCGCAAAACACATGCTCACAACCTATCGGTGGGTGTAATTATGAGGTTGATACCACAGGTACGCCGAGCTTTGTAAGTGTTCACGCGGTTATCGTCAATACTATGACTGTGCAGTATTACGGACCAAATGATGATGGCTGGATTTCGTTGCAGTTCAACCCAGATCAGTATCTCGTATGTACTCAAGGCAATGGATACTGGGTCCAGGGAATTATTGCATACAATGCGTATTCTAATGAGTTACTATTCACTGTACAGATATGGGTCCCACCCCCCCCATGTGTGATTTATCCTGCCCTCATTTGGCAACCACAAATTCCTGGAGAGGTATCAAATGTACCGTGGGCTCTCGTCTCTGGCGCTGTTTGGTATATCCTGTATGGTATGAATAGTAATGGCATGATTTCGTATGTGTATGAGCAGGTGTCAGTACCTAATACGAATGGGCCTTGGACATATGTATGGAATATACCATCTCAATACTCGGATTATTGGTTTCCATCTAATGTTGTTTGGGCCGGCGCTGACGTCTCTTATGTAATTTTTAATTCCGGTGGCTCTGGCACGTTCTATTACTGCTCCGGTGTAAATCTATATCAGGGTACGCTCGCTAATAATACTGCTGAGAATTCTAATGTTCAGTATACGCAGATGTTTAACCAATACACCACATGCGACATGTATCAAGACTTCCAGACATAGTTTTTACTATTTTGGCATTTGAATATAAAAATCAGCAATGTCTTTATTTTGTTCCTTTCTCCTTACCTGTCCTCGTATGCTTTATCTATGCTGATGTATCTATTAGATTTGTTTGTTAGAGGGTTTATGTATAGATGTTGTAGATTTTAATAGGGCTTTAGTTTAAGAGTAGGGAGATTGTTTAGTTCGTGGACGCGAAGACAATAATCGAGATCTTAACAGGAAGAAAGAAACCTAGAAAGCTCACGATATAATTCGTAATTAGGGCAATTATGGAGAAGGCCCACGAACCTAAAATAACAATAAAAGCCAATTTACGTAAAGGCCCTAGGCTGTCAAAGAGCATTGTAACTCTCTTATGTTGATAGTGAGATTTTGAGGGCGCTACGTATAAACATGGTACGTGGACTATTGTAATTAATAGTACGTGTATTAAGGACCAAAGACCCATACGCAATTCACCACCTAATCCAAAGACATAATACAGACAAAGAGACCCAAACAGACTAATGCAAAGAGGACTGAGAAAATGAGAGAATCGGAGTAAGAGGTGATTTTTAAATTAAGGCCTTTAGTCACATAACTATAGCGCTGGTTTGTTACGAGTATCTTAACCACAATGGCTTTTGGGGGTATAGGTTTATAAAGGGTTTCGTGCTCACTAGTCAAGGACTATAAGTCAGGGTTTGAGTGGTGGATGAGCCATGAGTAAGGAGGTCGTTGCTCCAGGAGATGTTGTTGGTGTTGCTGAGGAGTATTTGCCGGGGGGAGAATGTTGAGGTTGATGCGGATGGTAAATTAAGGGCTCAGGTTATGGGGGTAGTCATACGTAATGATCGGGAGCATGTGGTCAGTGTTAAGCCGATAAGGAGTAGTAATTCGTTGTTGAAAATGAACGATATTGTTTATGGTAAGGTTGTGGCAATGCCAAATGATAGGGTTGTCGTTGTGAAGATAATTGGTGTTGAAAATAATGGCAGTAAGGTTGCGCTAAGGGATGACGTGACGGGTATAGTACCTCCATCCCAATTATTGAACGGGAAACCCAGTAGCGCCAGTGAGGTTCTTGGAATTGGCGATATAATTAGGGCGAGGGTTATATCGAGGGATCCACCGTATACATTGACCCTAAGGGATGCGCAGCTTGGTGTGGTTTATGCCAAGTGCCCTAGGTGTGGTCATCCATTGAGGTGGAAGGGTGGGGGGGAGTTGCTTCAGTGCCTAATTGTGGTGCTGTGGTTAGGCGTAAGGTTAGCCTTGTTGAGTACTGGGCTTGATCAGTCGTAATACCACTCCTCATTGCTCAGGGGGGGTCGAGGTGGTCATCACCGTATTAAATGCGTTGAGGTAGGTATTAAAAACTTCCTTAATTGGTTTTGTCTCAGTGATGATGACTGGTATTTCTGAGCAGTGAGGATTGGCACCAGAGCTGATGCTCGGGTAAAAGTATTAATACCGCGGATTACCGCGTATCATGTGAAATTCTCAATAGATGGTAAGCTCAGGGGGGGTAAGGTCTTCGTCGGCGTGGGCATTGTTCGTAACGTGAAGAATAGTGAGTACCCGAGTGTGTTGTTAAGTATGATTGATGATGCTGTTAGGGAAGTTAGGTCGAAGTATAGCCTTGATAGGCTTAAGGATGACCCAATCATTAGGTATTACAGGGACTTTTACTGGCATGAGCTTGGTATTGACCCGACGAAGCAGAGGCCTGCCCAGGAGGCTTTGCTTAGGAGGATTCTCAGGGGTGAGGATTTGCCGAGGATTAACCCAATGGTTGATATTGGTAATGTGGCGAGTATAAAATTCCTCGTGCCTATTGGGCTCTACGATATTGATAGCTTTGGCGGTAAGGACCTCGTCATTCGCTATGCCAGGGATGGCGAGGTCTTCAACCCGATCGGCTCGCCACAGAGGGCATTGACGAGGAATCAAATCATACTCTCGACCGTGGACGGCTTAATCCTGCATGTATATCCCTATAGGGATTCCGAGATTACCAGGATAAGGCCGGAGACGAGGAATGTCTTAATCGTAACGGCTGGGGGGGTGCTGGAATCGATGAAGATAGGTTGGTTGATTCCGCTCAATTCATAATTGACTTAGCGATTAAGTACCTGGGAGGGGGCGCCTACGTTAATCCTACGGTGATTAGGGATGAAAAGGTTATAAACGTATGAGGGTTATGATTTTGACATCATTTAGGAGGGGGGGCTCACGTTCACCTAGCCTCATTTAGTAATGCCGGGTCTGGTTCATAAAACTCCCTTAGGTCTGGCATTAGGTCACTCATTCTTCGCAATGTACTTACCACATCCTTAGCCGTGAAGTCCCTGCCATATACCTCAAACAAGCCCCTTGGCCAGTTATAGCCAAGTTTTAGTGCCTTATCTATATCATCCTGGTGCATATGCCCAGCCTCTCCATCCTTAGTGATTCGTTGACCATGGGCGCCAGCAGGTCCAGTAGGTTCACCCTATCCGCCAGTTCCCTCGGTATATCCGGCCTAACCCACTTACCTGGCTCCGGGTATTCATAGAATCCCTTCCCGGTTCTTATGCCTATCCTGCCCTCCTTGTACATCTTCTCAATTAGGCTGAATACGACGGCCCTAGCCTTAGCCAGCCCCCCCTTAGACGGCTCGGTCTCGGGCGCCACCCTATCTATCTCCTCAAACAAGTTCCTGCTCTCATAGCTTAGCTTTATCCCTCCCGTGAAGTCTGTGAGCGCGAAGACACCCATTGGCAGTCCGAGTTTGTAGATCAATGCCGAATCAATTGCCCTATAATCATAAATACCGCGCATGTATAATATGAAGGCTTGCGTACTCAGCACACCAAACACCCTATTGGCTATGAAACCCCTGACATCACGCCTAACGAGTATTGGCTCCTTACCAACCCTCCTCGCCAAGTCCATGAGCACATTAGCCGTTTCATCACTTGTGTCCTTACCCTTTATGACCTCCACAAGTCTCATGAGCACTGGCGGATTAAACCAGTGAAATCCTGCGAATCTGTCCTTGTACTGAAGCACCGATTGTAGGTAGGTTATTGGTATACCGCTTGTATTGCTTGCAATTATTGTATTCCTCCTAACATAACCCTCCAATTCCCTGTATACCTGGTGCTTGACCTTGGGGTCCTCGAATACAGCCTCAATTACTAGGTCAACATCCTTAGCCGCATTGCTTAGGCTATCAAATACGTGGATCCTCCTCATGATTGTATCAACATCCTCGTGTAAAGACCCCTTCTCACGTAATTTATTAAGGCTCCACCTAATGCCTTCAAGGCTCTTGGGTATTACGTCTCTATACATATCATACACATTAACCTCAAAGCCATTCATTGCGAAGACCTCGGTTATGCCGCTTCCCATGGTTCCAAATCCAATCATAAGTATTCTCTCGGGCATACACTAAGTTAACTATTACGTAAGTGTAAATATTAAGTGTATTTTTACTCCTAATATATTAGCTTATATAATCAATATATACCTATTAATAATTTGTAAAGTATATATTACCATCCTTCCTAACAACCCTTACCCTAGCGCCTATCCTCAGCGCATTTAATTCACCAATGTAATTTGCCTTGACCTTAGCTCCATCAAAATCCGCGATAACGACGATGGCCCTTGCCGGTAACCCCCCCTCTCTATTATTGTGTATGAGTAAATGGTGCCCTCGACATAGCCGATAACCGTGAGATTCACTGAGCCGCACCTGGGGGGGCATCTGGTCCTTGGCATGTGGAATTTATAGCCGCATGCCCTGCACTGGGTTATTGGTATTTGTCCACTTTCATAGATTTTATCATATTCTTTCAATAATTCATTGAGTTCCATATTAAACACCGAGGATTAACGTCGTTGAGTGGTTAAGTATGCCACCAATTGCATTAACAAGCGCCTTGCTGACTCCCTTGACCTGTCTTTCACCGGCCATTCCAGATAATTGGGTTAATGCCTCTGTGAGTATCACGCCACCGCTCATGTATGCTGGCTGCCCCCCCGTGTTTAGAGAACCACCGTTAACATTTATTGGGTATGTGGATGATGGTGAGAAATCATGCTCCTCGGCAAACCGCCAACCCAGGCCCTCCTCGGTCAAGCCTATACCCTCTATTTCCAATACGACCATTATTGTGTAGGCATCATAAAGCATGAATAGGTCAATATCGTTTAAGCCGATGCCGGCCTCACTAAGTGCCTTACCCGCGCTTATTGGGATCACGGTATTTAATATATCATCCCTATCAAAGAGTGGGGATGGATCGTGAGCCTCACCGTAGCCAAGAACGGAGATTGGCGTGATCCTCGATTTCCTAGCCAGGCCTTCATCAACAACTAGGAATGCCGACATACCATCTACTGGCATTACAACCTCCAGCAATCTCAGTGGGTAACTCACCATTGGTGAACCCAACACATCAGCGACACTTATAGGTTCCCTAAACAATGCATCCTTATTGTACCTTGCATTGGCTCTCTCCCTGACGGCAATCATTGCCCTACCCTCATCAGTGGCATTATACACATGCGAGTACCTCAGGGCTACCATGCGTAGTCGCTGGTTGGTAGGAACTCAATAACCCTGTGGGTACTCACGTAGTTCCTAGCCACAAGACTCTCATCAATGCCCCCTCCTCCTAAATACGCTACTCTTGCCACCGCCAATTACCAAGACAGCCCTCGCAAGGCCATTCTCAATAGCCCTAACGGCCCGATAAACAAGGGCATTGAATGAAGCGCCCCCCAAACTCGGCTACGTCAATGTACCTAAGCCTCCTTATACCCAGGTAATTGGCAACCTGGTTAGCGAGCATTATCCTGATCGGCCTTTCATCAACCGCGGTGGTGTGCACAACACCTAACCCATCAATTTCGTCAATACTTATACCACCCATCTCAAGAGCCCCCCTGCACAGTCTCGCCAATCAACTCGAAGAAGCCTCTCCTGCTCTCCTTCTCAATTACTTGATGAAAACCTGTTATGTACGCCCTTCCCATAAATTATCCTAGGTAATTAGGAATAAATTTATTTTTAATTCTTAAAGAGAATAATTATTTTCACTACTTAATCAATACATCCCTATATCTATCCCTAAGCACCTTCTTATCAATCTTAGCGGCGCCGGTCTTCGGCAATTCATCAACAAATATCACCTTATCAGGTACCCACCACTTCGGTATAACACCCTCATCCACGAACTTCCTCACATGATTTATAATATCCTCCTCCTTAACCCTGCCCTTGAACTCCGGCCTCAGCACGACGATGGCCACGGGCCTCTCACCCCCCCACTTCTCATGCACAGCGCCTATGACCGCCACCTCCCCCCCAACTGCTGGATGGAGCGATATTAAACTCTCGAGTTTAAGGCTTGATATCCACTCACCACCACTCTTGATAACGTCCTTAGCCCTATCTACGATGTAGATAAAGCCCCCCCTCTCATCCCACGTTGCCAAGTCCCCCCCAGTGTGGAACCAACCATCCCTAAAGGCGGCCCTTGTTTTCTCTGGGTCTCCGTAATAACCCAGGGTTATCCAGGGTGCCCTCAGCACCAGTTCGCCCACGGTTTTTCCATCCTTAGGCACATCCTTGCCATTCTCATCAACTACCCTGGCTTGAACAAAGTAGGGGCTTTCCAATGCTGTTGACTATTAATTCCTGGAGTTCTTCCTCGCTTAGGCTCGTTATTAGGTCTGGCGACAATGCAGGCGCTATAACGACTGGTGCTGTCTCTGTTAATCCGTAACCATTAGTTAATATCACACCCCCCCTCTTCCTAGCCTCCTCAATCAACCCTTAGTGGCTGCCGCACCGCCCAGGCTCCATAGGAATCCCCCCCTCAGGTCCACGTCCTTGAGCTCGGGACTGCTTAGCATTAGGTATAGCATTGTTGGCACACCCGCCGCATTCTTTACCTTCTCTTCCTTGATCAACCTAATGATGTGATTCCACTCATACCTACCCGGCAGTACTATCTTCGGCGTACCACCCATGATGTTGTAATACGGCGCCCCCCAACCAAGTACGTGGTAGAACGGTACGAGGAGGAGTGATGGCTCACCGAGTGGGTTATAGGCGTTCCTGGTGAATCTTAAGTAGTGCGCTGGGTACCAATTCCACACTGCGATTATCAATACGGCAATTGCATGTAGTACAATTTCCCTATGCCTAAATATCGTTGCCTTGGGCAGCCCAGTGGTGCCTGAGGTGTACATCATCACCATGACAGTCCTCTCATCGAGCTCCTCTGGGTAATTGAATTCCCTGGCCTCCTTCATCAACTCCTCATAATCGTATACCTCGGCATTGCCGATACGCTCAATCTTTATTGGCTCCTCGCATCATGCATGACGACTATCTTCCTTAGGTACTCAAGCTTTGGGGGGGCTATTGCCTTTATCAATGGCAGGAAGTCAGAATATACAAAGGCTACCTCGTCCTTGGACTTATTCATCACGTAAATAATCTCCTCAGAGGCCAGCCTAATATTAACCGGTTGGAGCACCGCGCCGTACATTGGAACAGCATATAGCAACTCAAGGAATCTATGCGTGTTCCAATCGAGGATGGCAACCCTCGTACCCATCCTCCTCGGGTCACCACCAACCACGCCAAGCTCCTTAAGGACCCATCCAAGCTTGTTAACCCTCTCATTAAACTCACTAAATGTAAAACGAAGCCTACGGCCATTTGGAGGCCAATAAACAATCTCATTATTGGGAAATAACGTTACGCCTGTCTTGAGTATTTTGTCAATGGTTAATTGATAACCAGGTATAATCTCATTAAAGATTTCTTCTCTAGTATCATACTTATGTTCTTGCGAGACCTGCTCTTTCATTAAATTTATTATAAATAAAATTTATTTAAATTTTTCTCGGAAATACATATTATTTAATTCGTTCATTAAATCATATAAGTTATTAAATATACTATAGGAAAATTATATTGCTATTATTTTATGCGTGTCATTTATTTACGATAAAGCAATACTTATAAAAATAATTTAATTAATTAAGATTTTTATATGCCAGAGACTGAACTCGAGGGGGGGTTCAGGAATTATGTTAGGGATTGGTTCATTAGGAATGCTCCTCCTGAGATGAGGATTAGGCGTGGTGGTATTGGTTGGTATTATGAGGACCCTAAATTCATTGATGCAGCCATTAGGTGGCATAGAACGCTTTACGAAGCTGGTTTGGTTGGTATAAGTTGGCCTAAGGAATATGGTGGGTTTGGCGATGATGTTAGGAAGGAATTAATAGTAAGGGATGTTGCGCTGAGCCTTGGTATTGTTTACCCCCCCGGCTGCCCGGGCATTGGCTTATCCGTCGCTGGCCCGGCTATTCTTTATCACGGCAATGAGGAACAGAAAAAGAAGTACCTGAAGAGGATACTAACGTGCGAGGACGTTTGGGCCCAGGGCTTCTCAGAACCATGCTGCGCCTCCGACCTAGCCGCAATAACCACAAGGGCCGAGGACAAGGGTGATTATTTCATAATAAATGGCAGGAAGGTCTGGAGCAGTGACTTTCACCTGGCCAATTACTACCTACTACTCGCCAGGACGGGCTCGCCTGAGGAGAGGCATAGGGGGCTTGACTATGTTTATCGTGGACACGAAATCCGAGGGAATTACCTACAGGCCCATTAAGCAGATCAATGGCAGGCCGGGGGGGTTTAGTGAGGTTTTCCTGGATAACGTTAAGGTCCCCCAGGGAGAACGTTGTTGGCAAGGTCGGTGAGGGTTGGAGAGTTGCCATGACTACCCTGAACTTCGAGAGACTGAACATAGGCGGCGCCTTCGCCTATGCCGCAGTAAGCGTTGCTAAGCACTTGGCGGAGATAAAGCGTGATGCGGATACGTTGGCGCTGCTCGAGGAGGCCTTAGCCATTAAGGAACTCTATGATAGGATGCTCATGCTTGCATTGAGGGGGGGTGAGATTGTGGGTCCTGAAACCGCTTCAATAAAGTTATTGGCTTCTGAGGCTCTTGAGAAGATATACATAACCGCTATTTCAAAGTTGGGTCCTGAGGCTCTTGTTGAGGGTGATTTGTTTGAGTGGTCCTTTGGGTACATAGATAGTAAGGGCTATACACTGCTCTCCGGCACCTCCGAAATCCTGCGTAACCTCCTTGGAGAACTCGTACTGGGACTTCCAAAGGGTGTTTAGTATGATTATTGGCGTTAAGGATTACCTAAGTGATGAATTGAAGTTAATACTGAATAACGTGAATGAACTCTTCAGTAAGACTTGGTCAACGACTAAACTAAGGAGTTATGGTGAGGGCGATGTATCAGTACTTGATGAGTTATGGAGGGCCTTGGTGGATTTTGGTTTGTTTGAGTTTTTCAGGGATGCTAAGCCGAGGGATGCGGCAATACTGATGGAGGAGGTAAGTTCAAGGCTCCCGCCCGGTATTGTCGTAACGACGATAATAGGAGCCGCAGCTACGGGTAACGAACTCGGCGATGAGAAGTATGAGGGTAGGTTAAAAATATCGATATCAAATATCGCAGGCATGGCGCCCGAGGCGCATAGGGCCGACGCCATAATAATCGGCGATAACCTAATCTGGAAGGATGATGCCACGGTAAAGCCCCCCCTGAACTCCTTCGATAACTCGATGAAGTTGTGTCAAGTCAGCTTTAGGAGGAGTACTAAGGTAAGTGTGAATAGGGACTTAGTAGCGCTCTTATTATCCGCAGCCATAGTGGGCACCGGTAAGCCGCCTCTCGAGTTATCGGTGGATTATGCAAAGAAGAGGATTGCCTTCGGTAGACCAATAGGTGCATTCCAGGCTGTGAAGCATAAATTGGTGAATATGGCACTCAACATAGAACTCGCCAGGTCACTATACTTAAGGGCTGCCGATGACCTGAAGTTGGCGCCCATGGCGTTGGATTACGCATCAAGGGTTGTCCCAAACACGATTAGGGATAGCATTCAGGTGCATGGGGGGGTATAGGGTTTACTGACGAGCTTGACCTGCACCTATATCTAAGGCGTAGTGTTACTTTGGGTAAGGTCTACAGTTTTGGCATGGATGAGTTGTGGGAATCATACGATAGGTCCAGGGTTCATGAATAAGTAAGAAGCTATGGTAATTCTTAAATTAATTCAAGACTTGCTAATTGCATGGGTTTTCGTAAGGTTAAGGTGATAAGGTACAGTGAGAGAGCCTCGTATGATAAGGATGAATTAATGAGGATACTGAATAGGAATTTCGTATGTCACGTTGGCTTCATTGACGGTGGTGAACCATACGTAATACCAATGCTTTATGTCAATGATGATCAATACATATACATGCATGGTTCACCGGACAGCAGGTTGATTAAGATAATTGGTAGTGGATCTCCAATTGTGATAGCTGTTACTGAGGTTCATGGCATAGTGCTCTCGAGCAATTTATGCAATAATTCAATAAATTATGAATCAGCCATCATATATGGCAGGGGGGGATCCTTCATTAACGACTTAAGCGAAAAACTCCGTGTGTTTCAATTACTAATTAATCGATTAGTACCTGGCAGACTAAACGATACTGAGTTACCAACAACCAATGAGTTGGAATCGGTGGCCGTTGTTAGGATTAGGATAGAGGACTTTGCAATTAAGAGGAGGGATGGTGGGCCAATCGTTAGTAGTGATAGGCATTGGGAGGGTATAATTCCAATAATTGTGAGTTACGGCATGCCCATAGGTACGAATAATAAGCCAATACCGAAATATTTAATGGATTTGGTCACGTCCCGCAAACCTACTTAAGCCTTACACGTTCAAGGAATTCATCGATTAATTGACTTACCGTTGGCCCCCCCTCAAGAACCTTAAGTCTCCACCTGGCCCTAACGATGGGCTTATCGATCTTAACCACATCCTCGATGCGGGGCTGGCGTACCCATGATAACTACGTCAGCGGGTATCCTCCTTATTGTCTCCTCCAAATCCCTAATCTGCTCTGGCGTGTAGCCTAGGCTTGGTAGTACGGGCCCCCCCATGTGCGTGTACTTCGCGTAGGTCTCCTTTATTATGCCCACGGCATACGGCTTCGGATCCACTATCTCGGCATTGTACTTCTTAGCGGCTATGTACCCGCCGCGTATGGTAAGCCGCCATGCGTTACCGTCGGTGCATCCTCGATTATCACCACCCTTTTACCAGCCACAGCATTTGGATCCTCTAGGTATACCTCGAGATCTGCCTGCGTTATTGACGCCCTTGGGTTAACAGCCTTTATATTATTGATTATGGTCCTTACATTCTCGGGGGGGTTGAGTCCGAGACCTTAGTCACAATTACAGCATCGGCGAGCCTAGTATTCACCTCGCCTGGGAAGCTCCCAACCTCATGCCCTGGCCTCCTGGCGTCAGTAACCGTTATCAGGTAGTCCGTGTAGTAGAATGGGAAGTCGTTGTTCCCGCCGTCCCATAGTAGTACGTCCGCCATGGACTCGGCCTCATTGAGAATCATCTCATAATCAACACCGGCAAGTACTGGCACGCCAATGTCTATGTAGTGCTCGTACTCCTCCCTCTCCTCGAACGTGATCTTCATCAAGTCCTGCCTTGTCTTGAATATCTGCACCATCATGTCATCTGGGTTCATGTAAATCATTGGATGCCTAATCGCAGCGACCTTCAAACCCCTCTTAACAAGTTCGAGAGTTACCTCATGCGACACCGTTGACTTGCCGGCACCAGTCCTAGTGGCCACTACACCTATCATGGGCTTTGAGGACTTTATCATGGTGTCCCTAGGACCAAGAATACTGAAGCTTGCACCGTTAGCCATCACAATGCTTATTATCCTACCCACATCATTATAGAGCAGGTCACTGTAGCTAGGATGACCTCATCGGCGCCTAAATCCCTTATTAAGCGGCCGAGGTCCTCAAGATCCTTAAGGCCAATGAGTGGTATACCACCTGGTTGATAGAGATCTCCAGCACCCTTTATGTAACGCTTACCGCCAATACCCGGTATTTGAACCTGGGCTACAGCCACAACCTTATACTCAGGGTTATGCCTGAAGTACATGTTAAATACGTGCAGGTCTCGACCGCCCGCGCCCAGTATTATTACCCGCCGCAATGAGGAATCACCGCTCCCTAATACTAAAATGGCACTATTTATTATTTACCCACTACCTGCTGTTTAACTCCACGAAGGCAGGGACAACCATGCAATTTCTCGATAATACTTCTCGATAATGATATTTCGGTACCATCATTAAATACGAATGTTATGAGTAATTGATCATCACGTACACCGTTTAATTCATCCCATGAGTAAAATATATCCATTGGCTTTACATAAATTCCCCCCCTCTCATAAATTGCATAATTATCAATACTTAATAACTGCAATCCCCCCCACATACGCGAAAGCTTCCTATTTAATACGCCATTGAGGTAAATTATGAGCACGAGTAAGGCAAGTATTATGATGGGCGCGAAAATGGGCGTGACAAACCTAATGCTCACAACGGCGGCTATCGCCAATGGCAGGAATACAGAAACCTTGATTATTAACATCATCATCCTAATCCCAATCCTCATTACTATAGGAACCTTACTTCCCGGTTATTAAAGATAGCCCGCCAAAACAAACTGGAAGTCACGCCTCTAGCCTCCTCACTAAGTAGGCCTTCTGTGGATTTGTCAATTGGAGCATGGTTAACAGGGCTGGGTTCAAATCCTTTGAATCCTTAATTAGCAGGCTCCTCACATAATCCAGTATCCTAGGATCGAGCCTAACATACTCATCAACCCTATCAAGCAGGAAGGGGTAACCAGTATCGGTTGTTTGAGCCTCGAGATACGCCACCAAATCCTCAATACTCACACCATCACTTGGGTTGAAGATTTCGAGCTTAACCGCAGGTGCGCCATTACGTGGCTTATAAAACACCACGTATATGTCACGAAGCATTTTCAAGCCAGGGTGGGTAGACCCACTAAATACCCTCTCAAGGTTTATCAAGCCCTCGTTAAGTCTTCTACTCATTAGATCCTTAATGTCGTCGCACTTCCCACTCCTGCACCTTTTTCTCAATTCGCAATCGCTGTAATTTATCCGAACCCACTGGGGGGGCAATATATTATCGTACTTCCCAAGTACCATGTACTCACCGTTATTCAGGACTAGGCTCGCAATAAGTTTATCATTCATTGGCAGGCACTCATTAGTTAATACCGATAGGAACCTGGACCTAACCCTCTTAACAACACCAATAATCGGCGTCTTGGTCTTCATAGCCAATTCCAGTAGGTCACCAATAACGTTCGTAACACGAGCAAGCACACCACCCTCAACAGGTAGGTTATACGGCAGCGGGTGTACCGGTATTTCACCATCAAGTATTACCAAGTCAACACCCTTCCTACCCCCTGGCCTTATCACGAAGAAGCCTAATCGCCAACTCCCTCTCCCTAACCTGAGCCCTCCTCGTAATTACCCTCTCAAACTCACCAACATCCTCAAAAACAACCTCACCGGTCATGTACCTATCGTATGAGCCATTGAGGTAGCCAACATAGCCATAGGAGAGCACTGTCATAACACCGCCAATAAGCTCAAGAGGTGGTGTTGGGTAACTCGAATCTATTGCATAGGCATTGAAGGCCCTTGCTGATGAACTAATGCTCCTAGTCAAACCCCTATCCTCAATTACCTTCCTCAACCCGCGGACCAGGGCAAGTACCTGCGAATCAACACCCTCATTAAGCATTTCCTTAACATCAGATTGTATAGAAAGTAATAATGGAGGTTCAATCCAAAACTCAATATCCCCAGGCCCATAATCACTAGGTAACATATCAAAGTATGATTACAGGTAGGTATATAAAGCACTAATGAGCAAGGTCTGCAATTACACCCCCCCGAGCTCTTACCGACTCAATACGTTTTCAGTCTCTCTAACTAATGTCCTAACCTTATCAATGTATGGCATTAAATCATTCACACCCAACTTAGCCTCATGAAAACCCCCCCATACATGCAGCACGTAGGCACTGCTCCACCCGTTAGATACCCAATCACCCAATCTCGTGGAAAGCGTGCCAGCAGCCCTCGTTAATAAGTAAGTATACCACCTACCCTCCCTTATAGCCTGCTGATACTCAGGTATGTTTAGTTTCTCGGCCAACGCCTTAACGCACTCCTCGGCAGCCTTATAGGCCTTTTCACTGGCTTGAACAGCATCACCCTTTCTTAAGTACTCATCCACCTCGTCTAGGTATCTCTTGGCGAGTTCCATCCTTATCCTCAACCCTTCCTGAGGATCAATCTTTGACAACGCACTTATTATTAAGTCCTCAACATCGATACCGCGCTCCCTAGCGACCTTAATCAACTCCTCCATACTACATCACCAATACATCGTTAAAATACCTAATAAAGTTACATTTCGTTATTGCAGCATTAATACTATCTATGCCAATGAAACTGACTTGTAAAACCCATCAAAAGTAAGTACCTAAATAAAGGGACTTTGATTTCCCTGTGACTTAATTTCATAATCATCGGTCAGCCTCCGGTGGGAAGTAGCCGAAGCTTCCGTATATGGCCGGTACGTCCGCTAGCCTATAACCCTTTAGCGCCTCCATGAATCCCCTGAGTAGTAGCCATGATGGCGTGACCATCCTTAATCTATACGGCACGTTGCTATGCCCGTCAGATACTAATGTAAATAGCAGGAGTCCTCTTGAGCCTCCGTCAATGTTGTTGCCTCGCCAGCACCTGGCGTTAATCCAACATGAGTCTTTGTTAGGAATGTCCTAATGTCCTTCGCTGCCTGTGGTCTATCCTTCGGCGGTATTCTTGATAATATCTTCTCGCTTAGTATTGGTGTGTCTGGTATGTTCTTAACAGCTTGCCTAATTATCTTAATGCTCTGCCTAATCTCCTCGACCCTAACCAGGAACCTAGAGTATGAGTCACCCTCATCAGCCACTGGTATGTCCCACTCAAACTCACTATATGCCTCGTACGGCTCGACCTTCCTAACATCATACTCAACACCTGATGCCCTAAGGAATGGGCCGACTAGACCGTACTTTATCGCCTCCTCCTTCGTTAGTACACCAACCTCCTTAAGCCTATGTATCGTCACCGGGTTCTTAACGAATATTGACTCCATATCCTTCATCTTCCTCTCCAGGTAATTCGTTAACTCATTTACGAAGTTGAGGACATCGGGCTTAACATCCCACCTAACACCACCTGGCACTGTGTAGCTCAGGGTGGTTCTCGTGCCAGTTATTCTGATGAACGCTTCATTGATCACGTCCCTAAGTCCGAAGGCCCACATGTAGCCAGTGCTGTGGCCGATGAATACGGCGAGGATTCCAGTATCGTATAGGTGCGTGGCTATCCTACTTAATTCGGCCAGTATAACCCTAATGTACTGGGCCCTCTTGGGCACGTCTAGGTCAGCCAGCTTCTCCACTGCGCGTGAGTAGCCAAGGTCGAAGTTTGCCGAGTCCTGAATCGTGGGTCTCTCGATGAGCGGTAATATGTGTATGTAGAGCCTGGTCTCGGCAAGCTTCTCCACGCCCCTATGGACATAGCCTGGGTCTGGTATTGCATCAACGATGTAGTCACCCTTAAGCCTGAGTATTATCCTCATGTGGCCACTCCCTGGGTGCTGAGGGCCTATGAAGACCAGGTACTCCTCGCTCCTGTAGGCCTCCTCAACGTACTCCTTTGGTATTGGTACGAAGTTCTTAACGAATTCCTCAGGCACCTCCATCCTAACGGGCAGTTCCGCATACCTCTCATTACTACCCATGCCCATCACCCGGTGCTACCCACCTCCTGCTTACCCTCACCTGGCTTTTCCTGAGCTGGCTTTGACTGCGGTGTAGCCTCTGTGGGCTTTGGTTGTGGAGCCTGCTGTGCAGGTTTTGGTTGGGCTGGCTTCTGCGGTGCTGCAGTCGGTTTCGGCTGTGGTGGCGCCACTGGTAGTCCAGGGAATTCCCTATCGACTATGTAGAACTCCCTAACTATTGGTACGTCCTTCCTAAGCGGGAACTTAACAGGGGGGGTGTCTGGGTCAAGTAGGAAGTTCTTTCCCATCCATGGGTTACCCTCGAACCAAACGCCGAAGAAGTCATACATCTCACGCTCCATGTAGTCAGCGCTTGGCCAAATGTCGATTAGGCTTGGCACCCTGGGGTTGTCCCTGGGTATCTCAGTTGTTAATGAAATGAGCACTGGCATTAACTCCTTCTTGCCGTAACTCGATATCCAGTACTCAATATAGAACTTGTTCTCGTGGGGTGCATCAATAACGTTAACCGACTTAACATGGTCAAAGCCAAGCTTTGACAGCGATGATGCGGCATCCCTTAACTTATTGGGTTCCGTATCAATGCATATTCTATTAATGTCAGTTACAACGATTTTCTTGGCCGATTCCTTGAGTGTGGGCATTAATTGGTTGTTTATTAATTCATAACCGAAGGGCCACTCAACCTTCTTTTCCTGGCAAATGGGTATGTGTGGGTTGGGGGGGGTTATCCTGTGCGGTGGGTTTGGTGCGGGTTGTTTAGTTGGTGATGGTGTGAATATTTTCGTTAAGTCAATCGTCTTTGGCTTAACATTGGCCTTGGCCTCGCCCGTCTCTATCTTCCTCTGGACGATCTTAATCATTTGGATAACGGCCTCTGGCGTTGGTGGGCAACCGATGGCGTATGCGTCAATTGGTATTATTTTATTAACGGGGGGGACCGCGTGGTAGCTATTCCAGAATATGCCGCCCTCGGCGGCGCAGGAGCCCATGGCAATTACGTACTTTGGATCACTCATTTGCTCCCAAACATACCTGAGGACCCTGGCCATCTTGAAGGTTATTGTACCCTCAACAAGGATTAGGTTTGTCTGCCTTGGTGCATGCCATGGTAATGAACCAAGCCTCTCCGCATCGTAGGTTGGGTTCCAGGTATGCGCCATCTCAACGCCGCAGCATGCCGTTACGAGGTGGACAGGCCATAGGGAGTACTTCGTGCCCCCCCACTTCTTGTAGGGTTCTAAATATTTGTCAAGCGACATTCGCGTCACCTACCGCTTGGCCTTCTTATAAATTCTTTGGGATACGCTATTTTTAGTGCGTATTTATAACCAACATAGATACTTGGTAGGGTTATTACAAGCACAGCCAGTATTATATAGGTCATTGGTAGTGCCTTGATGGCGATTGATGATAGGATTAGTAATATGACAATGATAGGCTCCATACCGAGAAACATGAGTAGAAAACCTACGTACTGTATGGGGAAGACATACCTAGCCTCACCAACCGGTGGGTTACCAGCCTCATACCTCTGGAGCTTAGATGCGTTTGGGTTCCTTGCGGCGATTCTCCTCGCTATATATATTATTGAAGCATCGGCTATTAGGGCTATCACCACGAGCACTATCAGTATCGCCAATGCATCAATGAAGGCTGACATCGTGACCGAAAGAACTAGTAATGAGGCATTTTTAAGTAATAACCTCATTCAACACACTGCCCAAGCAATTTATTAAGCGCCAGTGTTAGTAGTGCCGTACTACCCACGTCACGGCCAACAACCTTAACCTGCCGACCCAAACTCAACTCACTCTGCATAAATGGCTGGTCAGACGCCTGTATCACAACCAAAACCCTACCCCCCCTAACCTCATCCCCCCCATGGAATCACCCCCCCTAGTGCTCAAGAAGTATACAGAGTCTGGGTGAAGAAGCTCAACGGCATCCTTAATGTCAGGCAGTACAATCAATGTGGCCCCCCCAGACCTGAGCACAAGCCTAAAGGCCTCAGGCACGCCCTGCTGGGCTGCTGTACCCACGGCCTTGGTGACCACTATGGTCTTCAAGCCGAAGCCAAGTGAGACCTTTACCGCATCCAGTAATTTCTGCACACTGGCTGGGTTGTGAATTACGGGTATTACGTTGTTAACGGCTTGTTGGCAATCCATCACGCCGCAACTCAGCGCCTCCTATAAAACTATAACCCAATTAAATTATTAAAGGGCCTTACAAATCAAATTCCTAATGAGTACACCACTGGTCAGTGAACTCATGGATAACGTAGTAGTTATTGCAAAGCCCAAGGACATTATTTCCAAGATAATTTCGGACATGAGGGATTATAAGGCTTGGGTTGTCCCAGTCATTAACGAGAATGGCAAATTAGTGGGCGTACTAAGCTACAGGGATTTGCTTGAGAGAAGGATCAGCCTTAGATCAAAGGTCTCAAGCGCCATGTCACCACCATACTCAATAAGCCAGGACTCAGACCTCGTTAAGGCAATGACTAAGATACTAACCCTGAGGGTTAGGGCGATACCCGTGGTTGACCCAGGCATGAGCCTTGTCGGTATACTGACAAGGGAGAAGATAATGAGGTACCTACTTAATAATAAGATGTTACCCCCGCACGTCGGTTTCATCGGTGATGTCTAAGCCGGCAATCACGATTGACGCCGACGAGGCCGTGGCAAGGGCTAAGTGGCTCATGATTAGGCATGGAATAACACGCCTACCAGTGCTTGATTCAGGTAAGCTTTACGGCATTGTTTCAATGCGAGACATAGTTGAGCGATTATACTATGCATCAATACCACGGCGTAGCAGGAGGGGTGACGTTGTTGGTACCGAGGACGACGTACTCGCGGCCCCCCCGTAAAGGCAATAGCGACTACTCCGGTAATAACCGTTAATGAAGCCGATGATGTTTACACAACGGTCAATTTAATGCTTGACAAGGGCATTTCAGGAATGCCCGTGGTTTCGGGAGAATCCGTGGTGGGCGTCGTGTCGAGCTACGACGTGATAAGGGCCGTACTTAAACCATACGAGGAGATACCCGTTGAGGCAAAGCTCACCGAGATTGACGAGGACGCTAAGCCACTAGTTGAGAAGGTTATTTCGAACTACATCGCCAAGATCAATAGGATGACTAACGTAATCGACATGAAAATAAACATTAAGAAGTACGAGAGGGGAGGCGAGGAGAAGAGAAGCAAGTACTCCGTCCACATAATGCTCAAGGACAACGCAAACACGTACACGGTCAACGAGGTTGATTGGGACCCAGTCAACGCCGTTAGGTACGCCTTTGAGACCTTGATCAAGAGAATCGAAAGGGAAATAAACAGAACAAGGGACATAAAGAGGAGAGGAAGACTACGCGGAGGACCACCCAGCGAGTAATTAATTAGCCCGTGATGAACGCACCCTTTAATGACCGGTGATTACTTCGCCAACGACTGACACAAAACCAAGAGCACCACTACATCTAACAAACAAGCATTAGAACACCAAGGCACCACTACTTAGCTCTTAACCCGTGCGCCAACAACATGCGCTTCCAATAGACTTTAAGCTTCATTTCCTATCTAGCCTGTGCATGCCTGTGTTGTTTGATTCGTTGGTATGTACGTCGTCGCTGTGCATGTTATTGTTCTCGTGCCAAGTGGCGTTTGGTATGTTGATTGCCAAGTGACTACGAAGCTCGTTGGTGGTGACAGCATGAGCTGTGCGGCCTGGCTCAGTGATATACCGCCTATTAACACAGTAACATTTGCGGAATAGGGAATTAATCCGTGGTCTCGCTTCAAAATCTGGCGGTGCCAGTTTCGTATTTAAATCTGTCTCACCGCTCATTAACTGATTGATTCATGATTAATCATCACTTCATTGAAATTTACGAAAATAGGTCCTGAACAGAACATGAAATAATCCTAGTAATTTAGATTCATGATTATCCAGTTTTAGGCTTATTGACTCAACTTTGTCCCTGAAGCATTCCGAAATCAACTTATTCACATCTTCGTCTTTAACGCCATAATACACCAGGATTGGCTTCACATTCACGTAATTGAGACAATCCTGAAGCTGTCTAGCGTAGTTAAGCACTTGTAAGGCACCATCTTTTAGGTAATCCACATAGCCCGTGGCCTTGATTTCAACCACAAATATTAAATTATCTTTAATAACCACGATGTCAGGGACCCAGCACTCATACTCCTTTAATTCACACAATTCACCAAGACCTACTTGATAATAGACTTTAACGCCATTGCTAAGGTTTATTTCTAAACCACCACCTCTAATGCTCATTTCGATATCATAACCCTCACCTAATGAATCGACGATAATGCCTAGTACGTATATCTCAAGGAGCCTATAAATATATTCAACTCCAGCGGTTTCACGTCTCAAAACACCGCCAAGCTCCAATAATACATCATAAGGCGGATTTAAATGAGGCTTTCTCGCAATCAATTCCCTTAAATCAACCTCCTCAACATCAGTAACCTTACTCAACCACGTGAACCTTAACGCCCAATTAACCTCATTAATTAACCACCGCGGAACCCTAATCCCCCGTTCACCGCACCTAACCACTGAATTCAGTATGAATTTCATGAATCTATTCTCAGGCGTATCAATATTGGGGGGGATGTACATTAAGTTCTCATACACTCCATAGGGTATAGTATAGGCTAATCTATCTAGTATCACACCATGAGCCTCAGCACTCAGTAAGTACATGGGCCTTAAATTAGCTGATATCCTAAATAAGTCCCTAAATAAGCCAAGAACGTACACCGAAGCTAACGTGTAAGCTGGGCAATCGCTTTCAACGAATTTGCAGTAATTGCTTTCGCAGCTAAGCCTAACGACGCTTCTATAACCTTCCCCCCCGCCCCCCCTAACGAGTTTAACCCTACCGAGAGCTTCAATCACCCTAAGAGCCGTACTACTCCTTACAATGGCACTCAAGAGTTTATTCACATCCTCATCATTGAAGCTCATTTAAGCGACTCACCGCTCCGCGTACATTCAAGTCTCTCAACATAGATGTTAAACACAGATTTAAATGCCTCATCACTGCTAAACCCGGCATCCCTTAACTTAACATAATCAATGAAGTAGGACCAACCTGGCATATAATCCCTATAACCCCCCCTACCAAGCCTATCACTAAGGCACCTCTCCAATGCATCCCAAATCCCATCTACCTCCTTCAAATACTCATCCCTCTTAACATTAAACGCATCCAAGGCTTTATGCAGGGCACCCTTACTAGCATCAACCCTAACAACCTTAAACCTCCTCTGTAGCGCAAAGCCAAGACCGCCAAGAACACCAATATCAGCAGTATTAGCAGTGGCGACAATATAGATGTTGCCTAAAGAAAATTCCGCAGATCCATCATCGCTGCTATTCAAATAGCGTTTACCATCCTCGGTAAATTCGTAAAGCCCCGTTGACTCCAACTCCCTAAGAAAACCACCAACAGTTAATGTCTCATTCCAACGACCAAGCGCATAACTAAGTGGAAGGGGGGGATGATCACTAAGTGAGATGGGCATGGAAACCTTATTTACGATATTCTCATCCTCAATATTAGGACTAATGACATAGTTTCTATCGTTAACGAAAATTCCTAAATCTCGAATTTCATTAAGTCTTCTCTCTTCATTAGTATCTCTTATGTTTATGATAAATATTCTCTCCTCGTTATCGAGGACTTTAAGATATGCTAATGGCTTTATTCCTAAAATTAAATTAAATCTCTCATTAAGCATGTATTCCCCGGCAGTTTTTTCATCCTCTTCGAGCTTCAAACTAGATATTTCGCCGAATAAGGCTAATAATCGTATAACTTTATCTTTCTCTTTATTGAGGTATGTTCTTCCGTAGAAAAATATTCCTGCAAAGACCCTTTTTCCATTAGTCATGTACTCATTCAATTTATTTAGGATATACTTATTAATACCATCACTTTCCAAACCCCATACGTATTCGCCTCCTTCCTTTTTCCATCTCCTGAATGAGTTTATTATTGAGAATGGATTGCCGGAGAATTCCATCATCACATCATTACTGCCCAGGGCAGTGCCAGTGCCTGGTATGCTTAATTTCTTATCGGGCCTTGATAGTGCTGTGAATAGTTCGGCGAGGAATTTCTCGGGTTCACCCCCCCTATTAATCTCGTCTAGGAGTATTAGGGTCTTTCTACCGCTCTTGACAGCTCTAAGCAGTATTCCATCCCTCCAAACTGTGTCGCCACTCTGAAGTACATAACCGCCTATTAGATCCATTCTACTGAACCAACCATGAACCGTAGCCTCAATCAAATCAGCACCAAGCTTACGGGCCAAACACCTAGCTAACGTAGTCTTACCAGTACCTGGAGGACCTAGGATAAGTAATGCATGATATTCACTTAATAACTTAAACGCATAATCAATAATACTTTCACCGTAAATGCCCCGTAATAAGTCACAATC
Source organism: Vulcanisaeta distributa JCM 11216 (assembly GCF_001315985.1). GTDB lineage: Archaea > Thermoproteota > Thermoprotei > Thermoproteales > Thermocladiaceae > Vulcanisaeta > Vulcanisaeta distributa_E. Next base: position 48,840 of record NZ_BBBI01000002.1, on the reverse strand, counting down.
ACCCTTAATACCACTCTCTTCCCTTAATTTACGTTCCTCATCCACAGCATTACTTTTACCAAACCTAATGTAATAAAAATTATGCGTTATTGTTTCTACCAGGAGCTACAAAGACTAAGGGCAAGAAATAAGGAATGCACTATAAAGCGTAAATAACCTCAGGCTAGAGTGTGAGGTTAATGCAGAATGCCTTGGGCCTTGCCTGGCCTCCCACTAACTGTGGTCCTTGGACAGGTCAGATTTACTGGCTCAATTCTCGTGGGTCCGTGGTTAAAGATGAGCAGATGATTAGTGTTACTATGGATACCGTAAAATTCAAGAACATGGCAAGCATGGCGCGTGCTTAAGGTATCAATTACTAAGTTTCTCTACCTTGGCTTAGTGTTCGTTGTCTTAGTCGTGACTCACAGTGGTTTCATAACCCACTTCTGGCCTTGGCATTTGAGCTTGTTCAACGCCTGGAGTAATTGGTCGTAATCCCCGCATTGTATTGCCTTCTCTAATTGGTTTAATTTGTCAAAGTCTATGCATAGGTTGAATTTTAGGGGGGGATTTCTTGAGCCCTCGCCGTGTACCGTGACTTCAAGCATTAGCTCCGTATCCTTGGTTATCCTTAGGCATGCCCTGTAGGGCCTTAATGATGGGTCACTTATCCCTTCACCACCGTACTCACTATAGGGCATTACTAAGTACTCATCCTCACTCAATTTTACGTAATCAAATATTAACAACCTATTCCTCTGACCAGGAGATATCGAGGTTATGTGCTGATAATCAGTGAAGAACCAAGGCATCGGCAATTCATCAGAAAGCCATTTATCAAGGACTTCCTTTATACTTTTACAAGTAATTTCGAGGAGGTTAAATAAATTAATTTTATCCTCGTCTTTACAAGCAATTAACTCCTTTATTCTCTCCCTGCGAATCCTCCTTGGGAAGTATACCGCGGGTCTCGGTATTATCTTCTCAGGAAGTGCCCAGGGAAGTGTTTCACCAATTACGTGAGGATTAATCTCATTAACGAGATAATTCTGGCAATTGTATGAATTGAGTAAATTCTCAATGCTACTATACTTCTTCTTATAATCATCAAATTGGGCTCTACGCAGTAGAACGTCGCCGAGGTGGTATTTTTCTTCATTTCCTTTCTTAACCTTAATCGTTAATGACGCCTTTACATCCCTAATAATCGTATTACCATCATTGATTATCATTGCCGAGACCCTACGCGTTGGATTAAAAACCTCAACGTCAAGTCCTGAATCATTCTCACCGCCAATACCCAGGGAAAGCCTTAACGTACTCGTTGACGAGTAGTACTTGGCTAGGTCGTTGCTTAGCACCGCGATTACCGAGATTAGGGCGCCAATTATTGGGCCTAATACTGGCTGGAAATGCGTAAGGTATAGCAGTATGATTGCGATTATTAAAGCAATGATAAAAATTATGAGTAAATGCTCGGGACTAATCCTCCAAAGATCACGAGACTTATCAAGTCGAGACATTACTGAGCAATCGATTCCAAGAAATAAATGCCTTACAGACACAATCACAAACACAACAAACAAGGCGTATGTTTCAAGTACCATTGGCGTAGCTCCTCATGCCTAGGCGACCAATAATGCTCAATCAACACCCTATACTCACTCGGCGGAGCTCTGCCCTGAAGAATTTTCACAGCACTCAGTTACTTTCTGGCTTATCATCCATGCGACGAAATCTTCTTAACTCATAAAGCTTAAAGTCCTTACCTAAGACCTGCCTAGCTATCTCCTAATTATTGTTTCCTCGCAAGAGTTAATAAATGAGACTATCATTGGCACTAGACTAATGACGCGACCAGGTAACGTCAAGATCACGGGCTTAGTTTTCCTCTTAGTAAGTTAAGAAAATTACTAAACATTACCTGTAATAAGCCGATAATTAACCGCAACAATCAGTTAATGAGTGGTAAAGCGGGTATTTAAGTCTTCCAGGAATGATTGACGTGAATGCTAAGAACGGTGTTGGTGATGAACTCGTAAAAGCTGGGTTAGGTGTGGTCAGTCGGTACGTGAATTCTTCATTGGTCTGTTCCGGGGGTTGTCATCACTTTGTTATTCGCTCAATGTATTATTTTTAAGCTAGAGCTAAAGCTTTTATTTTGCTACTATTCCACATTGTTTTCGTGATCAAGATAAGCATTGTTAGGGCTGAGGACAATTACCTGGAGGCTGTGGTGCAGGGGGAGACGTACACGTTGTTCGCGCCGTTGATTGAGTACTTACTTAAGAGACCTGATGTTGAGTATGCGATGTACGATGTTGATCACCCATTGACTCAGAATGTTCGGTTTAGGATAAAGACCAAGGGGGGGAAGCCACCGCTTGATGTTATTAAGGATGCCGTAAATGCGATATTGAAGGATATTGAGGAGTTGGAGAACGGTTTTTTACACTCGTCTTAAGTGGTTAATTTTTCCATCCCTGGTGATTGAGCCTTGATTTATGTATTTGGTAAATCACCGCAATGGCTTGTTGATGTGGTTAGGGAGTTGGGTGAAGAGGTTGTGGAGGTTGGTAATTGTGACGTGCCTCCACGTAGTGTTGTTATTTCGATAAGTGGTGCGTGCAGAGCTAGGGGGGGTTCCGTTGTTCTATCGTTGCTGCCCTATGGAAATTCCATACCAATTCAAAGGGGGGGTACTGCGAGGGGGGGTGTATTATTGTCGGTAGTGAGCATGCTTAGGAAAATTCAGGGCGTGGGTTCCATGGGTGATGCGTTGTCGCTGCTCGGCTTTGTTGGTGTTAGGGTAATTGATGTGGTTGGTGTGGCTGAAATCGCGGTTAGTGACCGAGTGGTCCCTGGTTCTGTTTATACCGTTGTTATGGCCAATAAGGACCAGGGGGAGTACGTTGTGGCGTTGGGTAGGGGTACTGCGAGGAATACGCTGCTTCTTGATTCACCAGTAACCTGGTTGTTGGGTAATGGTGGTGATACGTATTTGGTCAGGGGTGATTTAATGCTTGAGCTCGTTGCCCTGTCCATGATTTTTGGAATTAGCCTTAGGCGTTCGAACCCGCCTTATTAGGTTGATTGCGGAGAGTATTGTTGATGCGCCGTTTAGTACTAGGAATATGGTGTTCCAATTTAGTGCTGAGTATACCGTTAATAGGGTGCTCCCTAGTAGGTACGGTATTGTTAACTTAAGTGGTGGTACATCACCTAGTGTGAGTGTCCAGCCTACTGCGATGAATACTAGTCCGAGTATGCCTATAATCATTGCTGTTAGCATTCAGGTAGGTGCCTACCCGCGGTTTTTAAGGTATACATTACAGTGGTTCCTGATGGGTGGTAAAAAATAAAATTCCTTGATTGTTCTATAATTAGCAAAGATGAAGGGGTTATTGATAGCGATGCCCAGTGTTATTGATGAGGTTAAGAAGATCATTGGCAATTATTCTTCCTTCACCATCGTCACCGAGGTAGGTGGTGATGTCGATGGGTATGATGTAGTGGGTGTTATTGGGACAGATAGGTTCATACTCATGAACTTCATAGGTTGAATTCGTGGGAGGGGGGGCCTGTCCTTACCGTGGGCTTCGGATTAAGTTTTTTGAATTCCGTGGATATTACGAACCTGGATAAGGCATTGACCACAATAGTTGATGGTAATTACGATATTGAGGAGATACTGAGACTTTCCGTGAATATTAAGGGGAAGAAATTACCATATGCAATAAATGAGGTTGCGATATTCCCGGCAAGGAGTGCGATGACTCTTGAGTATAGCCTTTACGTGAATAATGAGTACCTATGGCATGATGTGGCTGATGGCCTAATAATATCGACGCCCACGGGCTCCACGGCGTACGCCATGTCGGCGGGAGGCCCATTAATACACTCGAGAGCCCAGGTCATCGAGATCGTGCCTGTAAATAGTACGAATTTGGCTCGCGTACCCGTTATCGTGCCCAGTGATTCTGTGATCATGATTAGGGACCTAATCTCCAGGTCTAGGCTGAAGCGATAATCGACGGTAGTATTAGGACATACGTGGGTAGCGAAGTCAGGATAATGTCTGGGAAACCACTCAAGCTTATTAGGATTGGTGAGATCTCGAGTGCGATTGGCCGTTATGAGAAGAAGATAAGTCTACTGGCTAACATGGACCTGCCTCCAAGTGCTAAGTTCATACTTAAGATCCTTGAGTATGAGGGTCAATTAACGCAGAAGGAGATTGTTGAGAAGACCATGCTTCCGAGCAGGACTGTTAGAAATGCATTGAGTATTTTAATTAGGAAGGGGGGGTTGATCCAGAGGCAGGTAATTATTAGGGGGGGTAATAAGGAGGTCATTGTTTACTCCCTTAAGTCAGCTGAGAGGTGAGCCGCGCTTCATTAATTCAATACTTGAGCACCTAATGTTCCTGATTTCGTCCTTACCTGTTGTACTTACGGTTAGCAGTATCTTGATGTGGTTTTTCATATTTATGACTAATCTGGGCCACATAATTAATTGTCCATAGGTTATGTACTTTCTTAATTCATGCTTTATCATACAATTAATTGTTGCTATGCCTCATTAAAAAGTAGTTTGTAAGGTGCATAATCTGCACAATTTCCACATGGCAATATTATCATTATGAACCATAAATTTAATAAATTCTATAAGGTATAGAATATTGATGGCTATTAACGATGAATCGAATAAGGTGGGTAATGAGGGAATCATTGAGGAAGGTCAGGATTTCATAAGGAGGATAATAGAACCCTCACCGGCAATTATTAGGGTTCATTGCTATAATTGTAATTTCGACAGTATAAAAATACCCAATGGTGTTGAGTTCAGGTTTAGGTTGTTGATGCCTTTCATGGCTGCCGTGATTAGGTATAGGCAATTCATTAAGGACTTATTAATGCTTGATTCTAAACCCGTAATAACGGCAATTTACCAATCAAGAGTTAGGGAGAAAAAGACCGAGAGACCTGTTGTGGTTATTTATGGGGGAGATAAACCCGATAAAAAGGATATGGAGGGTATTGAGCATTTATAACCTGGTCCTCGATGATTATAAGGACTCCATAGTTAAGCAATTCAACATAATAACTAAGAAGGAGATTTGGCACTACCACCAAAGCGTCTCGCTAAATGGTAAGACACAGCACATAGGCATAGTCCTGGCAAACAAGGTACTTCTTAGGTACTTAACGAGGTTCGGTGAGGACGGTGCATCAGTAAAGATGGTATTACTTACGCCCGATGGAATGCAGACAAGAAGGCTACATGTTGACTCGGAGGAGGAGGTCACTGCCGAAGAAAAGTCGATGATTGGCGATTAAGCAATATTAATAAAAATTAAACAATTATAACGAACTTAGCATAATTTGACGATTTGTTCACGTGCTCGAGGTTGAACACGTAGGCAAGGTCACTATCAAGAGATAATGCCAGCACATTCCCGGTAATGGTTAATGCGCCTCGGGATAATATAATTCGCTAAATAGTACATTGAGAGCAAATAATTAAAAAACCATAACTAATCATAACCCCCCCGTGGCCAAGAACCTGCCCAATTTATGGAATACTTTAAGCGTAATGGATGTGGGCGGCATCAAGGTTCGCTATTACTCATTAAGGGTGCTTGAGAGGGAGGGCTTTGACATTGCCAGGTTCCCATACACGATCAAGGTCTTCATAGAGAACCTGCTAAGGAATTACGATGGGCAGGCAATCACTGAGGAGGATATTGAGAATTTACTGCACTGGAACCCGAAGAACCCAGGTACTAAGGAGGTCCCGATAAAGGTGGCGAGGGTCCTAATGCAGGACTACACGGGAGTACCCGCCTAGTTGACCTGGCGGTGATGAGGGAGATAGTGGCTAAGTACGGTATTGACCCAAAGGTAATTAATCCGCAGGTACCGACAGACCTAATAATCGACCACAGCGTACAGGCCGACTACTGGGGTAGGCCTGATGCGGTTAAATTAAATATTAAGCTTGAGGTTGAGAGGAATGCGGAGAGGTATGAATTCCTTAAGTGGCTCAGAACGCCTTTAGGAACTTCAGGGTCTTCCCACCGGGTACTGGGATAATACACCAGGTGCACCTTGAGCATATTGCTAGGGTCGTGATGACGGAGGACCTTGGACCTAGCGAGAGACTTGCGTATTTCGACACCGTCGTTGGCATGGACTCACACACCACAATGATTAATGGGCTTGGTGTTGTTGGTTGGGGGGGTGTTGGTGGTGTTGAGGCCGAGGCCGCGCTTCTTGGTCAACCAATAGCGGTATTACCGCCGCAAGTCGTTGGTGTTCACCTTTATGGTAAGCCGAGACCTGGCGTCACGGCTACGGACATAGTGCTATACGTAACTGAGACCCTTAGGAAGTATAACGTGGTTGATAAGTTCGTTGAGTTCTTCGGAGAGGGTGTTAAGGAGTTGCCCGTCCCTGATAGGGCAACGATAGCCAACATGGCGCCTGAGTATGGCGCAACAACTGGGTTATTCCCAGTGGATGAGCAGACGCTGGCTTACCTAAGGCTTACGGGTAGGGATGAGTGGTTAATATCGCTCGTTGAGAGGTACTTCATGGAACAGGGAGTCTTTGGATCGCCGAAGGAGGGTGATGTTGAGTATAGCCAGGTGATTAATATTGACTTATCAGCCATAGAGCCGAGTCTCGCTGGTCCCTCGCTTCCGTGGCAGAGGAGGTCATTGAGCGATGTGCCCAAGAGCCTTGAACCAGTCATTGAGGACAGGAATAAGAAGAGGAACATAAGTGGTAGGAAGAAGGTCGTCATAGAGCTTGACGGTAAGAAGGTAGAGCTTGAGGATGGTTTTGTGGCCATCGCCGCAATAACAAGCTGCACAAACACGAGCAACCCATACCTATTAATGGCCGCGGGCCTAGTCGCTAAGAAGGCTGTTGAACTTGGAGTCTTACCGCCACCATACGTTAAGACCGTGCTGGCGCCAGGTTCCAGGGTTGTTGAGGAATACTTAAGGAGGTCGGGACTGCTTCAGTACCTTGAGAAGATTGGCTTTTACATAACTGGCTTTGGCTGCATGGTTTGCATAGGCAATACTGGTCCACTCCCTGAACCCATTGTTAAGGCAATTAGGGAGAATGACCTAATAGCATCTTCCGTACTCTCCGGCAATAGGAATTTCGAGGGTAGGATACACCCAGATGTTAGGGCTAATTACCTGGCCTCACCACCCATGGTAGTGGTTTACGCATTAGCGGGTACCATCAATAAGGACCTAACGAAGGAGCCTGTGACGTACACCAACGATGGCAAGCCCGTTTACCTGAAGGACCTATGGCCCAGTGATGACGAGGTTAGGAGCTACGTTGAGAGGTATGTAACACCTGACGAATTCACGGAGAAGTACACGAAAATAGGAGACCTAGTGCCTGATGAATGGAACACATTGAAGGCACCAAGTGGTGACCTGTATCAGTGGAATCCAAAGAATACGTACATAAGGAGACCACCGTTCTTTGACGACTTTGACCCAGATAGGCTTGTGGAAGTTAAGGACATAGTTGGTGCCAGGGCGTTACTGGTGCTTGGCGATAACATAACCACAGACCACATATCACCGGCAAGCTCAATACCCGCCGACTCACCCGCAGGTAAGTACTTACTATCGCTTGGCGTTAAGCCAAGTGACTTCAACACCTTCGGTACTAGGAGGGGGGGTAATTGGGAGGTTATGGTGAGGGGGGGCGCGTTCTGGAACAAGGGTGTTAGGAACAAGATGGGCGGTAAAGTCATTGAGGGTGGGTACACCATTCACTGGCCTGATGGGCAGTTAATGACTGTGTTTGACGCAGCCATGAGGTACAAGGATGAACATGTACCATTAATAATACTGGCTGGGCAGACCTACGGCGCCGGTAGCTCAAGGGACTGGGCTGCGAAGGGTCCAAAGCTCCTGGGCATAAAGGCAGTCATTGCGAAGAGCTTCGAGAGGATACACAGGAGTAACCTGGTTGAGATGGGTATACTACCGCTACAGTTCATGGAGGGTGAGGACGCGGATAAGCTGGGTATAACCGGTGATGAGACCTTCGACATAGTGGGGCTATCCCAGGGATTAAAGCTAGGCAGACCGTGGACTTGGTCATCCACAAGCCCGATGGTAGGGTTATTAAGACGAAGTTGCTCGTGAGGCTTGACACACCGATGGAGGTTCAGTACTTCCTTAATGGAGGAATACTGCAGTACGTGCTTAGGCAAATAATTAAGAGACATAGGCAGGAGAGCAAGCAGTCATAATCGCTTAGCCGCTTCTCGATAAATACCATCTAAAAATTCATAATCCCTAATTATACTAAGGGACTCCAACTTATTAATGACCCTTGTTAAGCTAGACTTAGGGATAGACACGCCAAGCCTTTCCTCAACGAATCTCCTAACCTGACCCCACGTCTTCGCACCCTCAGCAATAGCCCTAAGTACCACTCTCTCCCTTTGGGATAGTCTCATTAATTCGCTGAGTGCCATGGAGATGGCTTGCTCCTTAATGGCGCTAATGTCGTGAATCCCATCTATGTAGCTCCTGCCAAATTGAACTAACCACCCAGGGATACCATCAAAGAATTCAACAGCATCCTCAAGCACATCCACGGGTGGTTCAATACCCTCCTGTTTAAAGCCAAGCCTTAAGAAATCCAGTGATTCATCCCTTGAGAATCTACGAACATCAACCTCAACAAAGTACCTACCATACAATGGGGACTCCGGGTTGTTGATGCCCATGAAATCACTTAATAACCTTACCTCAGAACCGCTTAGAATCACTGTTATATTGTCCAGGTGATCATAGCATACGCCAAAACCCTCCTAAGCTCAGCCGATATGGGTGGCCTTGTATCCTGTACCTCATCAAGCACAACGATAAATTGACCTCTATGACTTAACTCCTCAAGAAGGCCCAATAAACTTATGGAATCCGTACCCCCTCCATTTAATCTCAACACCAAACCCCATGATTTTAATACCTCTAATACCCTCAATAACCCTCCTCAACTTATTAAGACCGCTACTTAAACCCTCAGATAATCTCTCATAAAGATCTGCATGCGTAACCACACCACGTAAATCAATGTAAACACCATCATATGGTTCAAGAAAGGACTTAACAAGGGATGTCTTACCAATACGTCTAATACCAAGGACAACAATGAGGGGGGGCTTATTAACTGACTTATCAAGGAGCCCCAACTCATATTCTCTATCGAAAAGCTCACCCCCCCTGGAACTCTTGGGTCTTGGATCGAATAAGTTCCGCACCAGAACTTAGTTCCGCCCCCGGAACTATAAGCCTAACGCCATTATTAATTCACGGTTTATTTCTATTTCATAACTTACTCATTCTGAGCAATTAAACCATGAACTTTCATCCGCGGCGTAAAACATGATATATTCCTCAATATGTTTATTCCAGTATGTCAAGTTAACAAAAAAGGTGATGAAGTGTAATCTTATACTTGACAAATATCTTAAATTAATTATATTTCGGGTAAATAGGCTAAGATCCCTACGTAAATCATCAGGAATTATCGTAATAAGCAAATCAATATTAATGCAATGCATTCGCAAGTTCCATTATTTTCTGCCTCCAATCCTTAGCCCTAACTATCGCACTCGCTACTAAAACGCCTGCGTACCAAGCTCTAGGGCCTTCTTAACATCTTCATAGCTCTCAATGCCTGCCCCCCCCGTAATCACGGGAATGCCTGGATTAACCCTCTTAACAAGCTCCACGGTCTTCACAATTACGTCAGGCTTCTCCCTACTCACGGCCTTACCCGTACCAATCAGTTCAGGCGGCTCGACAGCCACCGCCGTTGGCCCAAGAGCCGCGGCGGCTGCGCTTGTGTATGGGTCTGGCGCGCACACGAGGTTTCCAGACCGAGACCCTTCGCCCTACTAACGAGCCAGCCAAGGTCATTTAGGAGGAGCCTATTCTCGCTGTGGTTAAGGATTACCCCCCCCGACGCCCCCCCAGTCTCCTTAATGAACTCAAGCGGTACATGCCCTGTCTTGGCTCCAGGCTCGACTGGGTCAGCGCCCTGGGCATAGACGGGTATTCCCACGTTCTCAGCCACAAGCCTAAGCTCAGTGATTGGTGGGGCTATCGCAATTGATACGCCCAACTCCTTGGAAACCGCCTCGGCAACCTTGGCGAGTTCAAGAGATCTCTTACCGAGTACCTCAGTATACACCTTCATGTTTATAATTAGTATTGGCAGTTTCATACAATGGTTGGCAGTTATCAACTAGTTATTAAATTGTTAGGGTTTAATGGTAATAATGATTACACAATTAGGCCGTGAGCTAGTAAACATCTAAGACCATGCGTAAAGGAATTAAGAACGCGATAATTCGTACATGTGGTATGAATATTCGGTATAACATTGTGGTGATTCTTTAAAATACTTTCATTATCTTATTCATAATAAGGACCCATATCTCAGGTATTATTGATTAATTTAGAGGTCCTTCGGCAGCTTTCCTCAAAGACCATCATTAAGATCCAAACTGGCATTAAGCCAAGAGCAACAATTAATGCTATGGTTATTGTAGTATTGACCCATTGAGGCGTATGTATGTTAAATACTAGCGGTGTAAATGCTGCAAGCATTGATATTGATATGTAAAAGCCGGTAAAGCCGTAGAGCCTATTGACGACTCTGCAATTAATTCCATGTTTCCTCTTAATTATTGAACCAATGGCAAATGCTGTAAATATTAAGAAAATCTCGAGGGAGACTAAGGCTAGTCCATAGAAAATACCTATCGTTATTAGGCCAAGTAACCTCAGGGCAAAACCAATACCAATTGGCCCAAGTCCTATGGCAATGAGCACTAGGCCCCCGAGCCATTTTCTCATAACCTTAATTTAATAGTAAAATGCGCATCATTACTTAAGGCTTACCTCTGTCTTCTTTTCGCGTATGCATAGTGTGTATATTATTAAGTACATAATAATTAGCATAATGCCTATTCCCATGAATATTACTGAGTAAGTATATGTAGCAATAATGAGTATTGAGGAACTTAAGGCCAGCTTAAGGTATGGTAGCGCCATGAATAATACGATGCCGGTCACTATAAAGCCAATACCATACCTAATGAACCAATTGAACGCATTCTTAAGGGCGCACCATCTCATATTTCGTAATCTAAACAAAATACTTTAAGGTTTATCCCAGCAATGTCTCCTCGTATAGCCATATACATAGGCCCAGGTGAAGAAGCCTGCGCCGGTTAGTGCAATAAGTACTATGGCTATTGGTGAGTTTATCGTTATATGATATATTGATAAAATAATTGGGACCCCCCCAATAACCAGCAATGCCGCGGCGCCGGAAATACCATCAATTAATTTCTTAGCCATACCGCAATTAATGATTGATGCGTTTCCTCTAGCCGTAATGTACGTGCTTAATATGAGCACCAAGCCTATTAACAGTAATTCGATGGATAATGAAATAATCCCTCCATAAAATCCATCAGTTAATACATCAGTAGACTTGAGGAACGCCATTATCATAAGCAATACTGTACCAACAACTAGAAAGGCAACACCAAACCTAAGCTCCCTACTCAATACAAGAGACCTGGGGGGGTTCTTCATAACATAATGATTAATAATGACGGCAATTTAAGGCTTACTTGCACGATCAATGAGCGGTTCATCATTAACACGATAGCCATTACTAGGATAATATAGCATGAGGAGGCACATACACCTTTTTATTGCCGCCAAGACTGATATGAAGTGAGGAATACGGCACCAAGCACGGTAGAGCCAATGATCATGGCCTTAAAAATCCCCCCCACCACACAACCTATTCATGAAACCACTTAATTAGTATTCTTAACGGTAAATCCTTAAATACATAGGCTTCTTTATGCACGTGTAAAACAATACTTATAACCAGTTAACCTCGTAACCACCCTCACCAATCTCCTCCCTTATCCTGGCCAGTACATCCATTGTGCCGAGGTACGTCATGTCGGTCAGGTAAACCTCTATGTTGCTAAGTATTTCCCAGGTGCGTGCGTAGTGGAGTATTGTCTCGACCTCGACGAGGTCCTTTGGGAATATCTCAAACACGTCCATGCCCACGGTCAATGGGTTAAATGTTGGTAGTACTATTACGTTCATGGGCCCCCCCGTGGCGCCTATTTCGGTGTTATACATGTTCTTACCGAACACGGACTTATCGACACGTACCTTAACGATGACTGGCGCCCTCATCACGTAACCAGTCACGTCCTGTATGAGTATGGCTGGGTGGGTGTGCCCCCCCATTATTATTACGTCAGCATTCATGAAATCCTCAATCCTAGGCTTTGAATTTCCGTGAAGCAGTAGGAGGTTTTTGCCGTCCTTACTCCTTATTATGAAGCCTCTGGAGTCTATGAGGTATACATTGGGCTTCGCATCACTACTCAATATTAAGTCAAGATTCCCATCATGATTACCCTTAACCAGGACCACCTTATTGAATCTGCCGCTAATCCTATCTAGGAATTCCCTAACCTCCCTGGCGCTCTCGACTATGCTCGCTATCTCATGCTTAACATCACCGAGTATAGCCAGCGAGGTCGCCCCCCCGGTCCTCTCGGCGAAGTCCAGGACTAGCTGCGCGATCCTGGCTGATTGGCTAGGTATCCTAACACCCTTCTTACCAAGCTCAACCTCCAGGCCGACGTGAGTATCGGCAATAAGTAGCCACCTCTCACTATCCTCAGAATCCACGGTGATGCCTCGAAACTCCTCAACGGACACCGCATTAATGACTAGTAATTAATGCCTTAAAACCATTTTGCGTAACATCTACTAACTTAGAATCTCCCTAATTACGTATGACAAAGCCTCTTTAACACCAGCACCATACTGACCAGCACCATCATGAACCCACCTAATGACCCAGGGATCATAATGAACCACGCTAGGCTCCAAACCAACGAGCTTACCAACAGCGGCAACCCACTGCCTACCCAGGGACTCCCTAAACATATTAATCACGGGTCGACCAACATTAATCGAAAGTCTCCTAACAAAATGCACCAGATTCCTCAGGGCAACCACTGAGCCAAGGTCCTGAATACCTACTGGATAAACAATATCGCACTCGCTTAATGCCTCATTTAGCACGTTATCTAGCTTGGCTCAAATGATGGGAAATCAATAACCACATGATTAACCCCCCCAACCCTATCAATCAAATACTTAATCAAGGAGCCCAACCTCTCCCTAAAATCCCCATACTCATTAATAAGCGCTAAATCTCCATATCCCGAAGGCACTAGGTAAACAGGTCCGTGCTCTGTTGGAACTACGTGAATGGCCTCATTAACCTTAGACGCATTAATTACGTAGGTAGCCAGGGTATGCCTCGGTATATTACCAAGTAGGTTGAGGGACGTGCTTGGATTACCCATGGCTAAGTCAATAATGGCTAGCCTAATACCGAGCGCAGGCGCAGCCCTAGCCGTCAGTAGTGCCAGCGTGCTCTTACCAACACCACCCTTCTGGCCTGAGGCAATGCACTTAATACTCACGTCAATATAGTAACACCCCCCCAATTAATAAGGCACTAACGTTACTACGAACAAACATTTTTAACTCCGCATCAGCAATGTAAATCGTGGAAATACCAAAGCTGATAATCGACGAGGCAGAAAGAAAGGGAATAGACATAGTGGACCTAATAGCCAAGGCACTATCGCTTGACCCATCAACAACAGGCAAAGCTCACCTTGAGCTCGCGAGAAATTCCTAAATGAGGGTAGAGAACTTATTAGTAAGGACCCCCCCGTGCAGGCCAGCGAGAAGCTCTACAAAGCCGCCGAGGAGGCCATCAAGGCAATAGCCATAACCCTGGGCCTAGATGAGGCAAAGAAGGCCTCCGAGATTGGTAGGTGGACGGCACAACTATTATTTGATGCGGTGGATAATACTGCCGATAGGTTGGCAGGAGGGAGGTAAGGTGGTGGTGGAAGAGTGCATGGTTTTTGCATGTTGAGGGATTTCACGAAGCGAGGTTAAGGCCTGACCAGGTCAGGAGGGACTTACCTGACATCGAGGCTCTCGTGAACCTTGCAAGGAGTATTTTAGATGCTGACAAAATTAGATCTTAAACGCTACACGTTGGTATAATTAATATTATTTTTAGCGTAATAAATGCCTCTATCAGTGCCGCAATAATTAGTAATACTAATGATGGAAGTAAATACTTAACCAGTGAGTCCCTTAATGAAATTACATGTAAACCAAAGTATTTATAGCCTCCTACACCTGCTAATGCATATCCAGTTAATTCTAACAAGCCATGCGGCAAAATCCCCCCCAGAGCCGCGCAAATCGGCATTAATGGAGATAATAAAAGACCACTAATAAGGCCAGCAATAAACATAACTAAATATTGAATAAATTTATTAAAACCAAGCAGAAAAACTGCAATCGAAAATTGAGAATTCTTAATCAATATTATATCAAATAATGGCAGTCCAGGTTTAATAAATGACTCATTAATTTTATAATCAATCATCACCTCGTTAAATGAAAATAAAAACTCATGAAGAGTAAAGTAACCTACGAGAAGACCTGAGACAAAAATAAAAACATAATTTAACACTTCATATAATAAAGGCCTTCCCATACTAACCACTCATAATTGGCAGCACCCTCATATAATGAACCATTAATATTAGGATGTAATGAATAGCGAGTGAAATGACGAATAATACGGCAAACGAAAACACTAAGTAAATAAGTGACTTAGTACTAAATCCAGCATAATAGCTAATAATTAATAACATTATTGATAAAAATAACGCAATCAATAAATACTGATTAACGCCATAAAAGGCAAAGCCCATTACTGCTAAGTAAAGCCCAGCAGTAAGCGTGGAAATATTCAATAAACCCCTCTCAGTCAAAGTATTAGTAAGAAATAATCTAGCAATTGGCCTTAAAATCAAACCCAAAAGCATAGTCAATACCATAGAGCCTAACATGGATGCTACATACGTAAGTGATGCTAAATATTCAATTAAATCCATATTATTAATTAAAAGAATAGCATAGCTTACATACGCAATGGTTATTATAGAAGCCGTTAGGAGCGAAAGCAGTAATGGGAACTCCCAAACGGCATGCGGCGCAATAGCATCACCATATTTCAACACAAGGTCTCGCCTACCAGTATGGGTTGATCTACTACTCCATGGCGCCTTTTCTGTGGATGAAACGCCATATGTGGATTTCAATACAGTTAATATATAATTTAAGGCATCACTACCATATACCTTAAACATGGCCCTATCAGCATTAACCTCACAAGCCCTAAACAAAACTAAAGGCATCAACACCATAAAAGGAAGTATAAAATCCACAAAAAATGAAGAAGTAACACCTGATGTAAGTAATAAATATAAATACACAGGCACCGTAAACGCCAAACTTAATATTAGAGGTACGTGCTTACCACGCACATGCTGAACCTCATGAACCAAGATACCTCTACCAACCTCATTGACTTCATCACTCATAGACCTAATTATTACGAAGCCTTTATACACACCACCAAAAGCCATACCGCCATAATTAGGATAACCGAATAACCATACAGCCAGGTAATTACTACCGCGGGTAATGAAGGGCGCGTTTACACGACTAATAATGACGTAAGTAATTAATTCAGCGATAGCCGAAAGGGCAAAAATTAATAAGAAGGAAATACCATAGGAAATAACGAACAATACATACAACGATACTGGAAATAAAAATGCACCATTCACAACTTTAGCGATATTAGATAAATAAGGGGACATTATCATGATAATTATCACATAAAGTATAATCATCATACTTACGTAAGATAAGAACATAACGACGGCTATTTTTCCGGAGGGTCTACCCTTTTCTGTTAGGATAGTAAAATAACTATGCAATGATACGTATATTACGCCAATCCAAAATATTGGTAAGGCAATATATTGGAATAATGCGTAAATAATGCCTTTATTTCTGTAAATAATATTTAGAAAAAATGTTATATAAGCAAAAATAGAAATTATAATTAAGATAAGAATATCTCGTTTATTTGATTTTAAACCTCGACCTAACATTACCTATCACTTATAGCACGGGAATAAAACCTACTACACAATCTATTAATACGTCTGTGGTACTATGGGTACTAGCACTATATAAACATGACCCAGCCCAAAATCCGTATGCAATCCCGAAAGCTATTAATCCAACTCCTGTTTCTGCAGCTGCTGCAGCGGCTAATGGTATTACTATTGTTGGCATTAGTAATATTACTGCTAGTGCCAGACCTGCTATGGCCATGTCTCTTCTCATTTCGTTTCTCATGCTCTCACTATAATTAGTTTATTTTATCTAATATATATATATTACTGTTTCAATGATTGTAAAACATTATTTAATAATAGGTTATATTTATTAATATTTATTTATTTCTTTTTGCAATTTAAAAGAAAAATATTTAATCATTTTTCCAGAAAATCTTTAACTTATTCATAATATTTACAAAATATCTTTGATAATTACTTCCAACAGTTGATTCTCGGATTTTCGACATGTCCTTAAGCATAAATTAATAATTTATGACTTAGCGTGATTTAGTAGGTTAAGTTGTGGTGATAAGCAATGGGTTATGTTAGCAATTATAGGGTTAGGATTAGGGGGGGTAAGTACGCGACTGCAATTAGTAAGTTGGTGCTTGATCTTGGTTATACCATTGTGCAGGCCTCTGACGTGATAATCAGTAGGTTTGGTATTAATGTTGATAATTCTGCGCCTGACGTTACGATTAAGGACTCCGGGAGAGTTCCTGGGGGGGCGTTAACGGTAATGGGCAAGTGCGGTGTGGTTAATGATGTTGTTAATAACCTGCTTAGGGTTGTTGAGGAGGAGGCGTTGGTCTGGAGGTCGGTGGTTCCTCTTCATAGGGTAGTCATGGGCGTCGTCAATGTTGTTAATAGTAATTATTTCGTTGATGTTGGTAATGGCGTTAGGGCCGTACTTAAGGCGCTAGGTGGCGCGTATAATGAGGGTGATGTGATCCCCCCCGTCATTATAAGTAGGACTAGGGTTTACCCAAGTGATGAGTTGGTTGCTGTACCTGGCGTTAGGGTTGATACTGAGTACGTCTCCATAGTGCCGGGCAGTGGTACTGTATTATTTAGTAGGCATATTAAGGATTATGAGGCTAGGCAAGCACTGCTTAAGGTTGGTCTTAAGTACGTTGGTAGGTTGAGTGGTTATAGCATTAAGTGGAGGAGTAGTGCTCAATTCCTGGATGAGGATGAGGCCATTAAGGAAATTGAGAGAGCGTTAAATACGCTTAATGAGGTTGAGTCGGCTAGTAAGTCATCGGCTCCTTACACGGTGCTCCAGGATGGTGAGTGCATTGTTGAGGTTATGCTTAATGGCAGGGCTAAGCTCCTTCTTGATAATGTCAGGAATAACGTCATGCCAACAATAATTGGTCATCACACGTATAAGACCTTAAGGAGGAATACCGCGTTGTTAGACCTAGTTGAGGCATTACTTGGTCGTTGTAACGATAGGGCTGGGTTTAGTGCTGAGTTCATGAGGCAGTTAATGGGTAGGAGGTATAGGGTCGGCATTATCCATATAAGGCCTAGTGGTGAAGTACTTAGGCTGGGTACTGCCGATGTGATTAAGCTCGAACCTGACGATATAGTACTCCTACGTAGATTAAGGGTGGTGGTTATCTCGATGGTCTTGGTCTTCCTAAGGAGGAGGGTGATTTGGCAATCACCTGTACATCATTGGGTAGTGAGTACTTAACCCATGTGTATGTTGATGGCTCCTGGAGACCTAAGGGTATATACATTAACGTTAATACGCCCGTTGAGTTCACAGGCGCCAACATACTTTATATCGACTTGGCAGTAGATGTAGTTAAGAGGTGGGGCTCCAATGAGGCTAATGTAATTGATTATGATGAATATAAAACATATATCAGCATGGGCGTCGTAACAAGCAAGTTACGTGATAGGGTTGAGCAATTAATAAATAATTTAATTATCAACGCGCATAAACTTGGCGAGAATTGTCTATCTAAGGCTGAGGAATATTACCGTTGATTAGGAACCACTGAATACCTGCATTATCCTCACTATCTCGAAACCCGTGGTGTCACTACCAACTAAACCGCCATTGTCATTAACGACTAATCCACCCCTGAGGAAGCTCCTACCCCTATTGACCGTGCCAACATTAACCGGTAAGCCAAAGTACTCCTTCACCTTCTTTACATCCTCATCCTTAGCCTCGGGACTTAGTAAGACGCCTTTATCATTAGCCACCGCGATCGAGCCCACGAGGTAAGTGCCGCAAACCTCATCAACTATGACTTCAGTACAATGTATCCCTTATCAACCCTATGTATTCCTTCTCAATTATTGGCGACACAATCGTCTTCTTATTATTCGTAAGTACTAGGTTGGCGATGGCCGTGTATCTCGTGCGTATTATTGACACGTTAAGGCCGTTCTTTTTCAATTCGTTTATCTCATCCTCCGTGACTATGCTCGGCACCAATACGCCATTGTCATTACCAACCATGAAAATCCCTATTAATGGTGATTTTGCAAGCGATGCCTTAATCACGTTCGTGCTGAGGGTATCCCTTATTGAATTAACGACCTTGTCAGGGACGTCCATTGGCACTATCGTCAGGGCATTATTTGTGAATACATAAACACCTATTGTTGATGTCCCATAAATACTTAATGGCGCCACCTCAAACCTACGCCTACTCATTTCCCTCGACCCAAACAACTTAGCAACTATTTAAATAATTATCATGGGTTGTATGGTACGGCCCCCCCATCCCAGGAAGCCCAGATATGCGTATTCCCACTATGAGTAACGCTATTAATAATGCAACGGCTATATGATTAATCCTGCTCATCCTGATATCCCTATAATACGTTCCCCCCCTCCTATAAGCTAAACGCCCTTATGTCAGCGAGCTTCTTCTCCTTAACATTGCTTAGTAATGTATATAGTACCATGAACATTATTACCAATACCTGCTAAATCGTTACTGCGGCGCCTGTGGTAACTATTATTGGGAGCAATATCTTCGTCCTGGGTACATCTTATGGGTTAAGCGGGAAGGCTTATATTAACCTCATTGACGTACCTGAGCATCAATGACTTGAGGCTTTCCTCATCAGCACCTGGAATTCTTATGTGGCTCCAGGGCAATTCACCGTTAAGCGACTTCCATGAATATACGTACTTATTAAGTAAGTCCTCATACTTCCTAAGCAGTCTTCTCCAGGAGCCCCCTATCGAGCCCTGTTAATGAAGCCTCAAATATTAAGTTACCAACATCCCTATCGCCGAGCGATAGTAGTGCCTGAACCTTTGCATCAAGTATGTTGTATGTCGAGAACTCCATGTACGTCTGTGCGTTTCTTAATTCCTTAACCCTGGCATTGATTATGTCGTCATTAGCCATTGGTAGCCATTGTAATGGTGTATGTGGCTTGGGTATCCATGGATTAACAGAGAGTGAGTGCTTAATGCCCAGTCTCTTAAGCCTTGATAGCAGGTTAATTACTGACTTCACATCGTCATCACCCTCACCCGGCAATCCCACCATGAAGTACAGCTTTAGGTGATCAATACCCACGCTAACCGCGTCCATCGCCACCCTAACAATGTCGTCATCCGAAAAACCCTTACCCAATGCCCTCCTCAGTCTCTCACTTGACTCTGGAGCTATCGTGAGAACTCTTTGACCGCCCCTTGCAATTAACCTAATGATATCCCTGTCTAATGAGTCAACACGTAAAGAGGGAACAGAAACATTAAGGCCTAGCTCATCCACTAAAAAACTCATTAACTCCTTAAAACCTGGGTGATCAGTTACGGAAAGACCTATCAAGGATACCCATTAACCAGCCCTTCACCCTTACCTAAATCCCTAAGGACAAGTCCCTTAATGGAATTAATGTCCGCAAACCTAACAGGCCTTCCAACAAAGCCCTCCATACAGAATAAGCAACCTCTAGGGCAACCCCTCATAACCTCAAGAATGGCTGGGTTACTAAATATGGACCTGACATTACTGAGACTTAGTTCAATTGCTGTATCATGGATGAGCTTTATTGAGTATGACAAGTCCCTTACAAATGCCTTGGTTACGTCATGCTTACCAAGTGATGGTACGTAAAATCCCGTTAGGTTTGCGTATTCCTCAACATTCTTACCATAATCCGGGTAATAATTAATGAGAGCTGGGATTAGCATTTCAGCATCACCGATAAGCACAATGTCGGCAAAGGGCGCCATGGGCTCTGGATTAGCCATTAGTGTTGGTCCACCCATTACAATTAATGGATCATCCACGGTCCTTTGGGGGCTGTACGGATTTATCCCACTAATCCCCCCCATCATCTTCAGTATCCGTGGATAATCAAGTTCGTAATGCACAGAGAATATTACTATGTCGAAATCCCTAAGTGACTTGGTTGTGGATTTACCGTCATCACTCATGAATACGAAGTCTGAATACACATTGGAGTGCTCATTCAGTAGTTTCCTGATTATGTGTATTGATAGTGATTGGAGGGCAACCCTGGAATTCGATGGGTATGCAATGGCTACCCTAATCATTCCCTTCCTGTAGGACTTACGGTAAGCGCTCATTGTGTTATGAAATTCCCTGGTATGGTTGTGATGGGCTAATCCTAACCCTAAGTATCACAAGCGGTTGATTAGAATCCCTTATTTCCATTATCTTCCTTAACAACCTTAGGCGTACACTCGTGACATTCGTCGATATTAGCTTCAATGCGCCGTCCTTCCCATACTCACTAATGAGCTCGCCAAGCGTAGTCCTTAATATGAAGTCTGAAACTACGTCAAGGCTGCAAACCTCATTCTGCCTTATTAACTCCACAATAATCTCCCTACGTAACCTATCAATTAGGTTCTTGGGTATGCTCTTAAGAATTTCATCAGCCTCAGTCTGAAGATTAGCGTTATTATCATTACTCATCTGCTCACTCTCATTAAAGACAAGCTTAACCCTCTGCCTCCACTTAATAACCCACCAATTAAACCACTCATCAACAATCCTCGCCACCTGCTCCTCATTTCTCAAAATTCTCTTACATAATTCATATGATGCATCCTCATTACTTAGGTTAATCAATCCAAACTTATGTAATAGGTAATATCTTAAATCCTGATAGGCATAGCTTGTTAGGAAATCCTGCTCATTGGAATCTAAATCCCAGGATAGGGAATCTATCCGTTGTTGAATCATGGAAACTAACTTACGCTCACCAAAGCCCTCCCTACAAGCTATGTCAATGTCTAAATATGCCACAAAACTCCCGTATGCATATTATTTTATTTATTATTTAAACATTTGGTCCATGTTATGTTTAAATACGACTAAATAATTTATTTATATCCATAAAATCATGAAGAATTTTTGAAATAGCAAACGAACTAGATAACGAGCTATACCACCTACTTACTAAGTAATTAATTACGTATGAAACATCATCAACACTCAAGAACCATGCTGGTTCCCTATCGCCATAACCCACATTCAGCAGTAACAATCCGTAGGGCGGCGCAGGCGGTATTGGCCTTCTAATCCTCATCTCTATTAAGTCCCGTAATTCATCAATAGTCAATACATTAGAACCAACCATTCTAAGTGCATTGACAATCTTCCTAATCATCTTATTCCTAAACCCACGACCAACAACGGTAAAAACCAAGTAATCACCAAGCCTCTCAACGTTAACGCTATTTATCATTACCGTGGTCGGCACACCCCCCCTCTCCCTAACCTGGAAATTAGTTAGGTCATGAATACCCACAAATAATTCCGCAGCCCTCCTCATTAAATCAACATCCTCATAGAGCCAGGGCATTACATAGACATAAGTCCTAGACACCGCAGCCCTTGCACGAAAATCATCACTAACCTCAGCCCAGGCCCATATCCTAACTCCACTCGGCAACCTAGAATTTAACATACCAGGCATTAACCTAATACCGTCGCCATACTTTACTGAGATTACGTTACCGATGGCACTAACCCCTGGGTCAGTCCTTGAGGCCTTACTTAACTTAAAGTCCTCAATGAAGTGCCTAATGGCCCTCCTCAGGTAGTACTCAATGGAGTTAGTACTGCCAGTAAATCCGCTAAACAACAATCCATCATAAAACACCTTAAAGGCCATTGTCGGCATTGAATATACGTAATTACTACCAGTAGGTATTAAAAATAGTGCTAATTATAAAGTTATTAGGTACCTTTAGGAGAATTAACGACAACTATCCTAATAATTACCATAATCTAACTGCATAGGTCTCAACTCCCTAATAATGGCGAAATTTTCAAGGCTTACTCGCAAGCACCGTATCAAAACTTTAGCTTAAAGGTCCTTTTCTCATTATCGTATAACCTTACTGAACCAAGGTACTCATGAAATACTTATATGATTATTATGCACCTTCCATGACTCACTGAATCAATTATTTAATTAATTATTGCCAGCGCTGATTCGAAGACCATAACTCAAGAAAATCTAATACCCTCAAGATACCTAATTTCTTCATCAGTTAATCTCCAACCTGCAACGCCAAGGTTTTCTCTAACGTGGTTGGGGTTCGAGGCTCTAGGTATTGGGAATACATGCTCATGCTTACTAATTATCCAATTAAGCACTATTTGGGCCACGGTCTTTTGACCATGGTTTCTACCTATCATTTCCAGGGCATCCCTTGGAAACCTACTAATGAGCTTTCCATGACCAAGTGGGTAATACGCTATCACAGCCATACCATTCTTCTTCGCGTATGGTATTATGTCATTCTCGATCCTCCTATCCATTAGGCTATAGGGCATTTGAATGGAAACAATCTCGTACTTCTTCAGTGCATTCTGAGCTTCAATAATTTGATCAAGACTGAAGTTGCTAAGTCCTATGAACCTTATTAATCCATTATCGACTAGGTACTCCATGGCCCTCATGGTCTCCGTAATTGGAACCCTCCTGTTCGGGAAGTGTACTTGGTATAAGTCTATGTACTTAACACCAAGCCTCTCAAGGCTTCTTTTCGCAGCCTTAATGACGTCGTCGTATTTAAGATGCGTCGGCCAGACCTTAGTGGCTATGAACAATTCCTCCCTATTGAAATCCTTGATAGCCTCGCCGACCAGTGGTTCTGAGCCATAAATCTCTGCCGTATCTATGAAGTTAATGCCACCCTCTAGACCAACCCTTAATGCCCTAAGCTTTCTCTCGTAGCCGGGTCTTATACCGAGTCTTGATAGTATTATCCAGCCTGGGTCGTAGTACGTGCCCATGCCTATTATGGATACCTTAACACCGGTCTTACTAAATACCCTATACTCCACGGATGCCAACATGTAACCAGACCCTATTAACCTTATTTCTTAGTGTGAATGTAATCAGGTACCCCCCAGGATCGATCACCATTCACATGGCATGTCACTCATCACTTTAGCGAAGAACCTAATCAAGGCCTTAAAATACTTAACTTGGGCATTGCTTCGTTGGGTTTATAAGCAGGTTGCATTAGCTTAGCAACGTGAGTGTCAGTAGTAGGGACTTGGTTGCTAAGAAGATGGCTCAGTTAATTAGGGCTGGGGGGGCGACGCTGACTAGCTACACGTGCCCGGTCTGCGGTACTCCGCTGCTTAGACTCAAGACTGGCGAGTATTACTGCGCTAACTGTGATAGGCCTGTTGTGATTGTTAGGTCTGATGCTGAGGAGAAGGAGGTCATGATTAAGTACGGTCTCATGGACATTAGGGACACGCTCTATGAGAGGTTGGTGATGATCAATAACGAGCTTAAGGAGACTAAGGATATCGATAGGATAAATGAACTCGTTAAGTCCATGGTTCTTATCCTGGAGGCTTATGATAAGGTAACGCAGATAATAAACCAGGGATCACCAGGAACCAGCCCTAAGGCTGAGAAGAAATAGGGAACCTAAGTAGTGCGGCAATACCACCAATACTCCTCAACTTTTCACCACCCTCGGTGCTTGACGGTATTATTACGAGGTTCGCCCTGGTCCTAAGCACCATGCCCATTAAATCCTTCATTTCACCACCCCCCCTCTCCTTATATGTCTCATCAAGGACTATCATAGTCTCAACGGCACCAAACTCAAGCGCCTTCCTAACCTCGTCAATACCCACTGCAACTAATCCATTATTCATACCTAATCTACTGAATACTTCATCCACATACTCCTGCCCGAGGCTTATGTTCAACTTCTTAAGAACATCAACACCAACCCTCTCAAACTCATAAATACCCGCTAAACCACCCTCACCCTGCTCATGGTAAATAATTGATATGCCGAGTTTGTTCAGTTCATCGTTAATAACGTCCCTGGCAATTGAAAGCGTCATGTGATTACCAACAACCACAATATGCGTCGGCCTCCTAACCTGCACCCACTGCTTAACCTGAGTAAGCGCATTCCTAAGTGACCTCCTAAACCTATCAAGTGAATCCTCACCCTCCTTACCACCGCCCTGTATTGGTATCGTCCCAAGCAACTCCCTACCAAACCTACGAATATGAGCAACAGCGACCTCCTCCATAGAAACCGAAACCAACAGCACACTTATTGAAGCTCCACTGAACATATCCAGAACCTTGCCAATGAACTCCCTATCAATCCCATTAGGCTTAACTAACCTATACTCAAGCCCATAGGACAACTCCATCGTGTGGTGACTACCCCCGGGCACCCTCAAACCACTCAGGAACCTCAATAAGCACGCCCCCCCTAACCCTAAGCGTACCCCCCCTGAAGGCATGGTACTCTAAGCCCTCAACCCCTAAGACCAACGTAAATCCTAACCCTCTCACCCCCCCTGGAACCCTCCCTACCCCCCCTAAACTCCCTAACAGTCCAGCCATAAAGAATATCGCCAGGATCAATCAATAGGTAAATTACGTATAGGTCATCCTCGTTCTCAACCACGAAGTCGACCCAATCCTTACTAAGATTAATCTTCACGAGAGAACCAACGAACCCAGGCAATTAAAAACCCTAACTATTCACTGGAACCCTTTCCCTGACCCTCCCTCGCCTTCTTCTCTCCAAGTTTCCTAAGCGTTATACCGTGCATTGCCGCCGCATACCATAACAACTTCCAAACATCAGGTCCTTTATCACCATACTCCATGACGAACTTCCTAGCCAACTGCAGTAATTCATCGGCCTCCTCAAGCGTTAACTCATCCTTATCAATGAGCTCAAGCAACCTCCTCTTCTCAGTCTCTGTAAGTGGATTGGTAGCCATTGTAATCATACTGCGCAGCGTAGCCTTAACGAAACTCACATCCTTACTATCAAGAACACCCCTAAAACCGAGAAACTCTGTGATGAACTCATTCTGGCCAGAAATAACATTGATGAGCCTATTAAATCTTCCATCCATGTAATTCCTAAACTCATTAAGTTTTGAGTCAACATAACCCTTCAGCTCATTAATCCTTAAATCAACATAACCCTTGAGTTCACCAAACCTGGTGTCCACGTAACCCTTTAAATCTCTCTCGATTACGTCAAACCTCTTATCTATTTCATTAAAGCGTTCATCTATCTTTTCGAACCTCTTATCTATTTCCTCGAACCTTCTGTCGATTTGTTTGAACCTTTCATCTATCTGCTGGAACCTCATGTCAATCTCCCTAAACTTACCACCAAGCCAATAAAGCGTCGTACCCAAAATCGTAACAATAGTAACTATAGGCCCAACAATACCCAAAATTAACGATAAATCCATCATTTATTAATGGTCGTGATTAGTTAATATTCCTTGCGCAAATCATGCTTTAATTCATTAGTGGGTTCGTGTTGGGAAGTATTTAATAAATAGGATGTATATCCTATCATGATGAATAACGAAAAACGGAATAGGGCGCATGCGTTAATTTTCACGGTATTTTCCATAAGCACCACGATTGAGGCTTACATATACTCCATAGCCTACATAGCCTCCAACTGGGTCTCAGTACCGAGGACCCTAATTGCCCTACTATCCATCTGGCCACCTCTATGGCTACTAATTGGCGGCGCTATAATGGGGCCCATATCGGACGCCATTGGTAGGAGAAGGAGCCTTTACTTATCGTTGATTATGTACGTAGTAGGTTCCCTGAGTCTAATACTTAGTATTAACTATGCATTCTTGCTATTTTCCATAGCCATATTAATGCTCGCCGTCGGTGGTGAGTATAATACAGTTATGATTTCATCCCATGAATACTTCCCAAGCAGTGTTAGGAGTCGTGCTGTCTACTTAATACTTAACTTCACGAACCTCGGCGGCGCTTTGGCCGCGGCCTTGGCTCTGGCCAACATAACGTCAGTAATGCTTCAAAAACTCACGCTTGGATTGACCATACTCATAATAATCCCAGTGCTTTACCTACTTAGGTCATTAATTCCCGAATCGCCATACTGGCTCAGCTAGGAGGTCAATTCCTGAGGATCAGGGACTTAATTTAGAGGAAGGTAATCGAACATCCATAAGGTTACCACCATTACCAGTTAGGGTAGTGATTGGGGGCTTAATTGGCTGGTCGTATACCGCCGGTTTCACGTTAATGGTATTAACCTTCGGGCCCTACTACTTCCCCCCCAACCTCACCAATTGGCTTATCTTTGCCTTCTCGGCAGCATCCTTCATCTCTGGAATACCAGTAAGTATGTTCACTGACAGGACCAGCAGGAAATTACTGTTACTCATCTCATCGTTAGGATCCCTAGTTACCTCAGTACTTATACTATCACTAATTAACTGTCTCGTGAATGACCAATACATCTTCTGGGTGCTCTTCATATTATTCTCAATACTCGTAAATACGTACTTCCTAACTGAAGATACACTAAAATCTGAGTATTGGGTTACGAGGCGCAGGGGGGGTTCCTACACTGCGGCTGTTAGGGTTATGTCGTTGGGTGGTTCAATACCAGTGATATTCCTGTCGTCTTACCTGCCAGTGAGTTTGTATCTAGCATTGGCGGTTACGATATTCGGTATTGGTTTCGCAGCTTCCCTCGTCTGGTACTTGATCGGTGTTGAGACTGGTAAGGGAATTAGCATTAACGCGTGGGAGTATGAGAAGTAATGAGGATAAATTTGACCTGGTAATAATCTCTGACTGTGTCTTGGATATTTATTATAGGATTAGGGAATTACCAATTAGGGCTGGTGATGTTTCGGTATCCGATATAATCGCGTTATCACCAGGTGGTGCATGCACCACAGCCTTAATAGCCCGTAAACTGGGCCTTAAGGTCGCCGTAATTGATAGGGTTGGCGACGACCCATTCTCTGACGTGCTCATTAAGTACCTTAATGACACCGGTGTGCATACAGGGTTTATGAAGAGGGTGCGTGGCTTCGTAACAGTATCTAACAACATAATCGGCGTAAACGGCCACGCCTTCATGGGTTATCTAGGCGTTGGTAGGGAGTTAGTGATTAATGATATTGATGAAGGAATCATTAGGAATTCAAGGGCTATATTCATTAATGGTTTTTACGCATCGTTTATGAGGAATATCATTAACACATTTACTGAGGTAATTAAAATTGCCCGTGAAT
This sequence comes from Vulcanisaeta distributa JCM 11216, assembly GCF_001315985.1. Lineage (GTDB taxonomy): Archaea > Thermoproteota > Thermoprotei > Thermoproteales > Thermocladiaceae > Vulcanisaeta > Vulcanisaeta distributa_E. Next base: position 21,118 of record NZ_BBBI01000002.1, on the reverse strand, counting down.
ATTCAATCCCAATCTTCCTCGATACGGGACCATCCATTAACAATAGGGACCTCATAATTAACCTGGTTAGGTCCGTGGATACTGTTCTCATGAATGAGGAGGAGATGAAGAGGTTATTTAGCAATATGAATGGGTTGAGAAATGCTATATACGGCACTAACGTCATTGCCGTAGTAAAGCTAGGCAGTAATGGCGCTGCCCTAGTGAATAATGTCGAGATTCAACAATGCCAGCCCTATAACGTGAGTAATATTGTGACGACGATAGGCGCTGGCGACGCATTTAATGCGGCTTACACGGTGGGCATCATGTACGGCTTAAGTCCTGCCGATTCCTGCGATTTAGGCAATAGGATTGCCGCATTAAGAATTCAATACTTAACGCCATTAGAATTACCCGATCTCAAGGATCAATTAATTGGTAGGTCTCACTTCGTTAATAATTGGTAAAAAGTTGGTATTAATTAAGTCATTTTATATCAGTAATAATTCATATTTGTTTCTAAACTTAGTAACAACCTTTTTAAAGACGCAGCAATTAATGCGGACTTCGTGAGGGTAATACTCCATACAGCCAGGGGCCATATGAGTATAAAACGCCAAGTGGCGAATCGGTTTAGATTTACATGTGCGGCTTGAGCGATGTGTACCCGATATGCGGTGGTAAGCATAAGCTCGTGCGTGATGAGGAGGATAATAAGGTGTATACCTATGACCAAAATGGCAATAGACTTGGTGTTATAAACCTGGAGGGTATTGAGAGGTTAAGGAGGGTTTAAGAGGGCGTTTTTCATTTTTCTTTAAATTTTAAAATACTAACACTTGATACCCATTGTTTATGTAGTACGCGACCCTATCACCGGCGGGATGCAGCTTAATACCTATCTTGGTTAAGTGCTGATCTATTCCCTTATTCCTCGCGTAATTAATGCATGCACTATCAATTGCACCTGCCTTAGCAATTTCTCGAAATTATCCCTGGCAGGACCCTCAAGCCTCAATAGCCTTTCCTGGGCAGGGCCCCAGAATATGACTTTGAAGTCCTCATACCTATTTGTGCCGACAGTGTTTGCAGCCATTGTTAATGCCAAATCCATCTTAACGTCATCACTCATTATTAGGAAGACTACCTTTGCCATCATGTCCCAACGCTCTGCCTAGTTTATGTAAATTTCGCGCCTGTCAATAGTTCATTAACTATTTCATGAATTCTTGTTAGGCGCGATTGGTTTAAAAAGCGTTAGGGTAGCCCTAACGCTGATGATACAGGGAGAAAGGAGTAAGGATAGGGTGACAATACTTGGATTAACATCGATTGGCCACTTCATTAATGATGGAAACATGTGGCTAATACCTGGAATAATACTTCCAGTACTGAATCAAATGGGTGTTAATTACGCAATAATAGGCCTACTATCCGCACTCTACGCAGCTATATCGGCAATAGCGAGTCCCCTAGTACCGCTTAGTATTAAGTGGCTTGGCGGTCACATGAGGGCCATGGCACTCGGCATGTTCCTGTGGGCATTCGCCATAGGGCTCACCTCAATAGGCTTCCTAGTACATAACCTTTACCTCGTGTACGTAGGCGTTGTTTTGGCAGGCGTAGGCGCCGCCTATTATCATCCAATAGGTAGTGCATTGCTGTCAGCGACCTATGGTGGAACGGCTGGCTCAGCCCTTGGAATAAACGGTGCATTTGGAAGTCTGGGTAGGGCATTATATCCACTCATTGCCTCAATCGTCGTGTTTGCGGGCACCGTGAGCGCCGTCTTTAATCTATGGATATTAGCCTCATAACCTTCATCGTGGGTATTGCGGTGCTATTGTACGGTATTTACAAATTTGATGTCAAGGCATATAGGAGGGGCGGTAATAAGGACGATCCGCCAAATACATCAGCAACACTAAGAACCTCTATAATACTAATAATGCTATTATTCATAATAACATTGCTTAGAAACACCGCCGGTCAGGGCATACAGACGTTCCTAGGCATATACATAAATAAGGTACTAGGTATAAAGCTCAGTATAAGCTATGGAGAAATCCTTTCAATATTACTCGCCTCGGCCATAATAGGCCAACCAATATTAGGCTGGCTGAGTGATAAGGTTGGTAGGAGGTTTATGGCTTCGTTCTCCACATTCGCATTCGCAATACTGTTCATAGCCTTCATATATACTGGCAACCTAATCTTCGCGTTCTTCGCCATGCTCTTCGTGCTTAGTAACTTCCCATTGATAATGGCTGTACTTGGGGACTTATTCCCGAGGGAACAGGTTAGTTGGGCGACGTCTATTGTCTGGAATGGCGCGGTTACAGGCGGTAATGTCCTTGGCTCATTAATAACGGGCCTAATTGCGCAATACTACGTACCGGTTTACGGTGAGGTTGGTGCACTAGAACACGCCCTGCTAATAGTGCTTGTACTGGCATTTATATCAGGTGCTTTATGGGTTGCTGTACCCAAGCCACCAAAGCGTACCAAAGTACCTCTATTTGGGTGAATGACACTTAAAATGCCCTAGTAATCAATGGGTCACTTGGCTTATAGATGTCACCATCCTTAACCAGAAATGATGAATCCACTAGGTTTTGTAGTAACTCCGTTACCTTCTTATCATCGATGCGATAGCCCTCCCTAGCCTCCAGCATTCTCTTAACATCACTCCACCTACATCCATTCTTGCATAGACCATTATTGCGTAGTAACGCTCCCTAGCCTCCTCCCTACCCCCCCTCAGGAAGTTTTCAAATTCCTGCCTAACAAGTTGTACCGCATACTCCAGTGTCCTCTTTATCGCCTCCTCATGATCGCCAAATTGCAGATAATTAAAGCCGTAGTACGTTAACCAACCAGGTATACCACCCAACTCATCATATACACCTTCAAGTAAGTTATTACTTACGGAAATACCAACCTCCCTAAACCCGGCCTTAAGGAACTCAATAGATTGCTCTTTCGTAAATGGATTTACGCGAACCTCAAACATTGCTCTCCCAAACAATGGCGAGCTTGGATCCTTAAGCCTTAAAAATCTGTAAACCATGCCGATTTGAGACCCAGTAAATATGAAGCTCAATTTAAGATTATCGTATGCATAGGCAAGCGGATACAATATATTAAACCCCCCCTTCAGCTTCCTAAGCTCCTGGGACTCATCAAACACGATTATAACCCTACGGCCTTCACGCTCACTAATGCTGGACAACCTATCAAATAAATCAGCAAGCTCAACTCTATCCTTACTCCAACTTAATCTAATCTCAAACCCAGACCCCGAAATATTCACCCCACGAATTCCACGCAGTAATTCCCTCAGGAATTTCGGCCAAGTATTTAATGCCCTCTCAAATTCGTTCAATAGATGTTTATAGGTTATGTATGCATAGCCCTCATACTTCCTCAGGTCAAGGTATATCCATATTACGTCTTTCTCCTCACTCATAAGCACCTTAACTAATGACGACTTACCACTCCTCCTTATACCAAGCAATAAAGTGACCGGATAACCAAGACCAGTCCTGAGCTTGTTCAATTCATCATCTCTATCAAACAAATCCTCCTTCTTTCCTTAGGCTTCGGATCAAAGAGCACCGGCTACCTACAGTAACTGTAGGTAGCCAGTTATAAAATTTACACTTTAATGCATATAAGGATGCTTTGTTAAGTTAAATATTGCATATGCCCAACTTCAGATTTCCCAATGGAGTCACTGTGGAGTTAACTAAGGGCGATATAACAGAAATTGAGGCTGACGCCATTGTTAATGCCGCTAATTCCTATCTCGAACACGGCGGTGGTGTTGCCGGAGCCATCGTTAGGAGGGGTGGTTGGGTTATTCAGGAGGAGTCCAGGGAGTGGGTTAGGAAGCATGGTCCTGTCCCGGTTGGTGGTGTTGCCGTTACCAGCGCAGGTAAATTAAAGCTAAATACGTGATTCACGCCGTTGGACCCAGATGCGGTGTTGAACCTATTGAGAAGCTTGATGATGCGGTCACGAACTCACTTAGGAAGGCTGAGGAATTGAGACTAGTTAGTATAGCCTTCCCTGCAATTAGTACTGGTATATTTGGGTGTCCATATGAGGATGCGGCGAGGATAATGGCGCGGGCAATTAGGAGAGAGGCATCGGGCCTTAGGAGTGTGAGGAGGATAATTATTTGCCTTTATGGTGATGATGCATTCAATGTATTCGATAGAGTATTTAGTGACGAGTTAAGGGAGTATAAGGTGGGTTGAGTTGTCATCAGTAAGGGGGGGTGATGTCATCAATTTGTCAGGCCGGAAACCTTTACATCACTTTAAATTATGCCTAGCATAATCTTCTTTAAATACTTATGTCGCGCAACTTTTATTAAATGGCGATCAATTCCTCTTTTTAATATGAAGACGTGGCTACTAATAGCACTGGCCTTCCTAGCAGGGTTCAGTGGAATGGCTGTTGCCGCTAACATGAATGGCGTACTCGCCTACCTAAGCTATCACCTAATCCTACCACCACCTCCTACGTACAGTACCGTTGCTGCCTACATAGACCTCGGCAACCTGACACCAGGAATGAGTGGTACCGCTGAGGCCACGGCATATCTATACGTTAATTCCTCGGGATACTTCAAGGTTGAACTTCACCATGAAGGCTTGGATGACGTCTTTAGTAATTTCACAGTTGTTGTAGCCATTGGTAATCAGACATTAACTTTCAATCTGCATAGGGATGAGTATACCGTGTACTTAACACCAGGTAATTACACAGTATCAATAACCGTTTACTACACGGTTAAGCCCAACCCCAAGGGACCACCCAATGTTGCTCACAAACCATTAATAACTATAAAGCCCGTTGGTGAGCATGAGGAGAAAAGCGAAGGTAATTACACAGGATCTATTAATCAAGGTAATGATAATGATCAAGGATCTGAGGACTAAGTTAAATATATAAAAATCCATAAATCTATTAAATTACCTAACGGGTTTCTGCTTCTTACCCTGCAAAATCGCCTTTAGGCTAACGCCATTAACCATTATGACCCTAAACCTAACGCCGGGTAGGTCTCCATAAGCCCTACCCTCAGGGCCGCCTATCCTCTCGATTATAACCTCGTCATGCTCATTTATTATGTTCAACCCGCCGTCCCATGGCACGAATGCCGTGACCACCTTACCATTTTTAGTTATTTGGACCCTGACGCACTTCCTCACGGCAGCGTTTGGTTTTCTTGCCTCCACACCGACCTTCTCAAGGACTATTCCCCCCCTTGCCATTGGTGCCCCCCCCTCGAGTGGGTCAAATTTCTTGGCTATACCAAGAGCCCTCCTTTTATAATATGTATCACTCCACCTAAACCTCTTCCTCCTCTCCTTCAATCCCCCCCTTGCTGCAAACATACCGAGTGGTGATTTTTTACCGGGCATTGCTATCACCGTTGATTTAAGTGCTTATTTACTTTTTCCTCACGTCACTGGCTTTGTTCAGGCGATACTATTTTTACTCTGTCAATGTCGAAGTACCGCTTAGCCAGTAGTTTAGCTCTGTTTATGTTTCGTCCCTGTTTACCTATTGCTATTGCCTTGTCTTCATTATGTACTGTGGCTATGGCAATGCTACCATTGTTTGGCAACTTGGTTATTTTCACCGAAATAACCCTTGCCGGATATAGGCTGTTCTTAATTAGTTCCTCAGGTGTTTCTCCGTATTCGACTACCTCAACATCCTTACCCGTTAATTCCTTTAGCTTCCTAATGTTAATACCATTTTTACCGACGGCAAGCGGCGCAAAATTCTTATCAACAATGAATATTATCCTATTATACTGAGAATCAATTACCGTATCCCTCGGCGTTATCCCAGTTATCTTTTCAAACAATGCCACGTATCTGATTTCCTCTTCTGTTAATCTAATGCTAGGCATTACGATCACCCGGTACGTTGCGCTACTAAAGCCAATATATTGCTTTCTCCTGGGTCAATTATGGCTATTGTTGAGATCTTGAAGGGCTTTCTAACGGCTGCGCCAAGGTCCCAGCTTGATCCCTGAAACACATATACTGGCACATTTGAGATCTTTGCATAGTGCTGCACTGTATTCATAACGTCAGCGGGCGCATTTGACGCTATTATTACCAGTTTTGCCGATCCATCAATTACTGCCTTAAGTGATTCCCTATAACCAAGGGTCACCTTACCTGTGTTCAACGCTACCTGTAGTTCTCGTGAAATATCAATCATTCAAGACAGCCCTGAAAAAACCCTATTTAAACCTAATGCCAACGATAAGTTGAGATAATATTTTACTCAAACTCCATTAGTAACTGAACAATGCCGGTGCCAATGGGTATGTACTTACCGGCGAGTACGCTCTCAACAACGCCCCTGAAGTTCTCGGGTTCACCCTTAATTGATGCCTCAACTAGGTTCTTAACCGTAACCTCGAAGGCAGCCCTGGCCAATGGGCTCTCCTTCTCGCCCACAACACCATGCCTACCAACCTGCCTGACCCTGCCTGTCCAAGTCATTACGTCGGAAACGAGCATTAGGTGCCTAATGTCCGTATCCAGACCTTGTTGATCAAGGACCTTCTTTAACTCCCTCATTATGACAGTCCTGGCGGCCTCTATGCCAGTACCTCCGCGACCTCATGAATATCATTAGTTATTGTCCTCCTATAATCAACACCATCTATCGTGAGGACAGCCTCCAGGTTTGTGCCCTCAGTCTCTATTATCCACTCACCATCCTTATACCTAACCAACGTCTTCTTAACATTCTTAATGCCCGCTAGCCTCGTCTGCATTACCTTATCCCTAATCCTCCTGAGCTTTATTATGTCGGCCTCCTCCAACGTAATCCTAATGACATTACCCTCAATCTCCACCTGGGCGCCCTTACCCTTGATCCTCTCAACAACCTTCCTGACATCCTCCATACTCAAGCCCCCCCTCTGCTTGAGTTCGTTCTCGTCAATCTCAATGATTATTTGTGAATTTATGTAATCAACCTCTACACTCTTTGTGACATTTTCTATTGTTGTTAACTGAATCTTGTAGGCAACTTCCTGAGCCTTGTTTGGGTCCTTCCTATGTTCCTCGTCTAGGTATATGGTCATCATGGGTACTGAGGGCTTCCTCCTAGCATCAACAAGCTCTATCATCCTTGGTAGACCAAGTGCCATTGAGAATTCCCTAAGTCCTGCGAAGTGGAACGATCTTAGTATCATTTGGGTGCTTGGTTCACCAACCGACTGCGCCGTAACAATGCCTATTGCTTCCCCAGGATCAACAAGCATTTTATAATATTCATTAACCAATATCCTTATTAAATTCGCCAATTGCTCCCTAGTGATTTCCACATTCGATAACTTACTCTTTAATTCATTAATGATCCTTGGAGGTAATATATTAGCTAACTGCGCCAGTAAGTTATTTATTTCCTCCTGGGAGACCACGTTCTTTACCTCGGACATACCCATCACCTACTTATACCTGCCCTCCTAAATATTTCATCTAGATTAAGCCTGCCGTGATCGCTCTTACTAACGTCAATGCCATCCTCAGCGTACTTAGTCTGTATTATGGAGCCTGAGGCGTTCCTAACCGTCCCATCATAAGCAACGTAAATATCCTGCAACGCATTAATGAGTCTCCTCTGCATGTAACCGCTTTGGGCGGTCCTTACGGCAGTGTCCACTAGGCCATCCCTACCACCGGCTGCGTGGAAGAAGAACTCGAGCGGTGTTAGGCCGACCTTGAAGTTATTCCTAACGAATCCCTTTGCCGTTGGACCCAGGTCACCAGGCTCAAAGTGCGCCGTGGTTCTTCCAGCAAAACCCCTCTTTAAGCGTTCACCCCTTATTGTCTGCTGGCCTATCATCGCAACCATCTGTGTTATATTAACGATGCTGCCTCTGGCGCCTGTCTTAGCCATTATGTAGCTTCACCATCCTTATTAATGTACTTCTCCGCAACACGGGCCGCAGCCTCCCTTACGCGGCTTAATTCAATTGTTACGTCATTCTCCAGGGTCTCATCAATCGTATAACCCGGCTCAGCCTCAAGTTTTCCCTCCCTATACTTTTGTATATAGTCAAGGACCTTCCTCTCACTCTCCTCATACAATCTCTCAAGCTCCCTGTAGCTCTCCTGAGGCATCTCCAGTGAATCAATACCCATCGAGAATCCCCCCCTGAGGTCTAAGAACCTGAGTAATGCCCTTAGTATTGAGTCGACCCACCTCCTTGCGTAGTCATTGCCGTATCTCTTAACTATCACGTGCCATAGCGAGTCAACCTGCTCGGCACCTATGGACTTCTTATCAAGGACCCCCCCGGTGGCCATGTAACCATTAACAATTAATATGTACTCATCAGTGTAGCAGTTATATGGGTCCTTGCAACTCTCCTTAATTGCCGTTGGCTGAACCCAGTTTAGGTCCTTGGGTAGGAGCATCGATATTACCTGCTTACCAGTCCAAAGTTCCTTCGGGTGCATTATGGCTGGTTCATCTATTTCACCGTCATAGTTAGCCGCGGCCAGTATGTACATGAGTAATTCCCTGTTTATGAACGTGTCCTTCCTAGTCAGTAGGTAACCGCCGGTTATGTAGTCCTGCCTAGCGCCTATTATTGGCCCGCCGTACCTAGGCGTTATTATGTGGTTCTGAACAAGCATTAACGTCTTTGCCTCTGCCCTGGCCTCCTCATTCTGAGGCACATGTAGGTTCATCTCATCCCCCCCATCAAAGTCCGCGTTATACGGCGGACAAACAGCAAGGTGCAGCCTGAAGGTTCTGCCCGGTAATACCCTCACTATGTGGCCCATCATAGACATCCTATGAAGACTTGGTTGCCTGTTGAATAGTACTATGTCACCATTTATTAAGTGCCTCTCGATTACGAATCCAGGGGGCTAACTTATTGGCTAGTTCACGCCTATCCCTGAAGTACCTAAGGTCGACCCTCCTACCATCTGGGTAAATCACATAATTAGCACCAGGCCAGACCTCCGGTCCATTGAGTACCAATTGCCTGGCTAATTCTAGGTTCCACTCAGTGACTGTCATGGGCACCGTCAATACCTTTGCCACGTCAATTGGCACACCAACCTCATTAATGCTTAGGTTGGGGGGGTCCGGACTAATCACAGTCCTTGATGAGAAGTCAACCCTCTTACCCGATAGACTTCCCCTGAACCTACCCTCCTTACCCTTAAGTCTCTGGGCTAGGGTCTTTAGAGGCCTACCACTCCTGTGCTTAACGGGTGGCAGGTTTGGTAGCTCATTGTTGAAGTAAGTGGCCACGTGATACTGAAGTAAGTCCCATAGCTGATCAACAACACTGCTTGGCGCACCGGATTCAACGGCCGTCCTAAGCTTCTCATTAACCCTAACAATATCGACAAGCTTATGCGTTAGGTCATCCTCACTCCTCTGCCCAGTCTCCAGCTGTATTGAGGGCCTAACCTGCGGTGGCGGTACTGGCAACACAGTTAAAACAGCCCACTCGGGCCTTGCAAGCTTCGGATCCCAGCCCAATAACTCCAGGTCACTATCCGGAATCTTCTCAAGCCTCTCCCTAATCTTCATTGGGTCCAGCTTCTCCAATACGCCATTCTCCTTCTCCTCATAGAACGTGTACGGCCTCTCAAACCTAACCCTGTACTGCTTAGCACCGCAGTGTGGGCATACGGTCCTCTCCATGGCCTTCTTCCTAATCCTCTCAATAAGCCTATCCGCAAGCAACTTCCACCTGGCCCTTAACTTAGTCAATCTCTTGCTGTACTTCTCGATTTCCTCATCCGTAAGTAATATTCTACCACATTCCCTACACGTTGTTCTGAGCAGGTCATGTATATACTTGGCATATTCAACATGTATTACCGGCCTTGCAAGCTCTATCCTACCGAAATGCCCAGGGCACTTATCGGGCGGGTTACCGCAGGTCTCGCACCTGGCACCAGGCTCAACGACGCCTAATCTCCTGTCCATTAATCCGCCAACCATTGGCCTACCTGCCTCATCGTAGGTCTCCGATGTCGTTATCTCCATGACGGACATCGACCTTATAACGTCTGGTGAAAGGATCGAGAACTTAATGGCCTTTATGGTCTTTAGAGGTATCTCCTCTTCCCTAATGGAGATCTTCTCTGTCTGTGTCGCCATTACTCATCACCCCCCCCTTGACAAGCCATTAAATAAACCTTATCAAGCCCTCCTCTCCTCAATTAAATCACCTGCCTCAATTCTTGGGTAAATACCAAGACTCATCAACTCCTGAAGCAACAACTTAAATGCGTATGGCACAACAACCCTCACAATCCTACCCTTATCACCATGTATTGGACAGACAGGCTTACCCTTATTGGAGTCGTACCAAGCAATCATTCCGCAATCCTCACAGACATACATAACGTACTTATCACTGGACTCAACAAGTCTCTCCCTAAGTAGGCAGCCGCGCCATGAGCTATCAACACGTCCCTCTCCATCTCACCAAGCCTGAGACCACCCTCCCTGGATCTACTCGTTGTTTGCCTAGTCAATATCTGTACGGGACCCTTGCCCTGGCATGTATCTTGTCAGCAACCATGTGGTGAAGCTTCTGGTAATAAACAACGCCAATGAATACGTCAGCCTCAAGCCTCCTCCCCCCCATTAACCCACTATACATTACCTCCTTACCATCCCACCTAAAGCCGGACCTAATGAGCAAGTCCCTGAGCTCCTCCTCAGTTACGCCTTCAAACGGCGTCGCATCAATCATTACACCCCCCCTCAACGCGGCAACCTTACCTGCCATGGACTCGAGTAATTGACCAACGGTCATTCTACTCGGTAATGCATGTGGGTTAACGATTATGTCTGGTGTTATTCCGTCCTCCGTGAATGGCATGTCCTGCATTGGTATCATCATGCCCATGACACCCTTCTGCCCATGCCTACTGGCGAACTTATCACCAAGCTCCGGTATCCTCAACTCCCTGACCTTGACCTTAACGAGTTTATAACCCTCGTTTGTCTCTGTGACCACGACGTTATCGACGATGCCCTTCTCACCACGTCTAACAGTTATTGAGGAATCCCTCCTCGCACTAGATACAACAGCTTCGGTATAAACACCATAAAACCTGGGCGGCGATGTCTTGCCTATGGGAACCTCACCACCTGATACGAATACCTCGGGGGGATACGATACCATCCTCGTCCAGATGCGCATAGGCCTCAGGCCCCCCCTTGTAACCCCCCCTGACCTCGGCCGATGGTATCTCTATCCTATCCTCCTCACCGCCGGGATACCTCATCTGCTCCGTCTCATACGTCCTAAAGAACACGCTCCTGAACATTCCCCCCCTCTCAATAGTTGACTTGTTTAGTATTACGGCATCCTCCATGTTATAACCGGTATATGTCAATAATGCAACAATGGCATTTTGACCAGCCGGTCTCTCTAAGTAACCATTGAGTTCTATACCCCTCGTTATAACCAATGGTTTTTCAGGATAAATAAGTAGGTGACCCCTACTGTCCATCCTAAATCTATAATTGGCTGCTGGGAATCCGAGACTTTGTTTTGCCATTGCGGCTTCATAGATGTTCCTTGGCGATTGATTATGCTCCGCATATGGTATTATAGACGCAACGGCGCCTATCATGACGGACGGTATAATCTCCATATGCGTGTACTTGCTCATGTCCTCCTCAGGATTAATGGCGACAAGGGCATTCTCCTCCTCATCACCATCAAGGTACTCAATAATGCCATTACTAATTAAGTCACTCCATGTCCACTCACCCTTCCTCAGCCTCTCAATATGCTCAGGCCTTAGCTTTAGCTTCCCATTCTCAATAATTATCAATGGTCTCCTTAACCTACCACCATCACAATTAATCCTCACCTCATCCAAGTACTTGTCCCTAATCCTTGCAATATTAATTTCATGACTTATCTGCCCCCCCCTCCTCCTCATTTCCCTAATCGTACTCACGAGCTTATCGGGATCGGTGTGAATACCTATTAACCTACCATTCAGGTAAACCTCAGTACCCTTAACACCCTCCTTCCTAGCCTTCAGTATCGGGACAACACCGAGGTCATAAAGCATCTTCTCTACCTCCTCCTCATTAACGCCAACTGTTATTGTGGAGAGTAGGGCTAGGTTCTTCACCAAACCGCAGTTTTGACCCTCAGGCGTCTCAATGGCGCAAAGCTACCCCCCCACTGGGTTGGGTGTAGGTCTCTTGCCTCAAAGTGGGGGGGCTGTGTCCTGCTTAGGTTGGATACGACCCTCCTTAGATGACTCAATGTTGATAGTATGTTAGTTCTATCAAGCATCTGTGAGACCCCGGTCCTACCGCCTATCCAATTACCCGTAGCCAATGCATGCCTAACCCTCTCGGTTATTATGTCAGCCCTTACAAGAGTAACCAGGCTTGGTATCTTACCCCCTCGAGTAATGCCTCTCCAATTGCTGCCTAATGTCCTGGAGCACCTGCTTAAATACGGCCCTGAACAACTGAGTCATCAAGTCACCAACTAGCCTAACCCTCTTGTTGCCTATGTGGTCCTTATCATCCGGTTGCCTACGCCCAAGGTACATCTCAATAACGCCCTTAACCATCTGCAACCATCAACGCCTTCTTCAATCTAGCATCCTCGGTAGTGCCTAGGTGAGGGAGGAAGTACCTATCGAGCACTTGCTTCGCCCTCTCAATCCTAACCTCCCTGGGCTGTCCAATGGCCACCTTACTGCCTATGAAGTCCAATGCATCATCAACGGTACTGGCTATCTGCACGGAGAACTGTAGTGATGGCAATAACTCATTCTGTATATCGGCGTCATCACTTACCGCAAGTACTATGTCCTCGTCCGTCTCTAGGCCAAGCGCCCTCATCACTATTGGGAATGGTATCCTAGTGGCTATTGCCGGAAACGTCACGTATATAATACCGTCCCTGTGCCTCTCGACCGTGACCGTGGTCTTATACCCGGCGCCAATTGATATTACCTTAGCCACATGCGTAATACTGGCCTTGTCACCCTTATCGTAAAATGGCTTATTCGGGGCTAGATCCTCCTGGGAAACAATGACCCTTTCACTACCATTAATTATGAAGTAACCACCCGGGTCATCGGGGTCCTCAAGCTTACTGATTAGCTCTTGCTGCTTAAGACCGTATAGGTTGCAGAACTTTGACCTAACCATTATCGGTAGGTCACCTATGTAGACCTTCTGCCTATCAACCTCCTCATCATTCACGTAAAGCACCATTGTTAGGTAAAGCGGTGCCGCGTAGGTTAGGTTCCTGAGTCTGGCCTCCATTGGGTATAGGATATGCTCGCTGGCGTCTGCTCCCTAACCCTTGGCTTCCCAACCTCGATCCTCTCAAGCTTTATGTAGAGGCCCTTAACCTCGGTCTCAATTATGTTATTCTCATTGACTATCTCCTGCAGTTTCTTCTCAACGAAGTCATTAAACGAATCAATCTGATGCCTAACAAGGCCGCCCTCCCTAATGAATGCCCTTACTAATTCCCACCTGTCGTCTGATGATGGGAATGCCGTGTAAGCCCTCTTAGACCTAAGTATCGGTATTGACACGGAATCCACCATCTTACCACGATCAACATTAGGATTATCTATCGGCATGATTAATCACCCCCCCATGCTTAAATTAATATTTAAACTCTTTTTTCCAGAATAATAATCCATAAACCGAACAGCCATGGCTCCTACTAATCCATAAAGAACTTATTTATATTGCTTTGTATATTAGCCTGGAACCACGAACCTGTACGTGACGAACTCCCCCCCGGCCGTGTCTGACCTCCTAATTATCCTAATTACATTACCAGGCTTGGCGCCTATGGCCCTAGCCAATGGATCGCTCGCCCTAATCCATGGAAGCTGGAAAACCTTAGCGTTCAATTGCTTGAGTATCTCCTTAACCTCTTCCTTGGGCACGATCTCGGCCTTAGGCATGTACTCATGCTCGAGAATCCTCCTAAAGCGCTCCTCAGTCTTCCTCCTCCTACCCCCTGAACTCACGTCATTACGCTCATCATAAGGCTATATAAGCCTTACACCAATGACTAAACAATGACACTAAAACATTTAATATTGTGAGAGTAACAACACTCTTGAATGAATAATCCCTATGATGAAGTAATTAGGGAGGTGCAGAGGCTTCTCGAGCTTCTAAGTAAGGAAATTGGTACTGACGTGACTGGGTACGTGAATGACGTGATAAGGCACCGCCACAATATGGTTATTTAGCAATCCCAATGCATAACATCGTAAAGGAATATACTAATATTAATGAAATAATAAATAATAAGGTAATAAATCAATTAAGGCTAATTAATAAGGCTGTATTAATTAATGGTTATTTAAACATTGATGTTAATATGAAGAACTACGCAGGCATGGTTTTGTCAGCAATTAACAACCTCGGTAATAGATACGGTCTTACTAATAAATGTCCAGGGGGCAGTTATATAATAGAACATACGAGTGCGAACCCCCCCGCTAAACCCATGCATATTGGTCATGGTAGGAATGCCGTGCTCGGCGATTCACTGGCTAGGCTGTTAAGGTTTTGCGGTGCCTCCGTCAGGTTCATTTCTACGTTAATGATTGCGGAGATCAAATGCCATATGTTGGTATTGGCTATTACGTGGCTAAGGACCTGGTATTAAGTAGGATTAATGGTGGTTGGAAGCCTGATGATGTGATGGGCATCATATACTCAGTAACATATGCGGTAAGTGAGATTAAGAGATTGAGCAAGCAAATTGAGCAGCTTAAGAATGAGGGTAAGTATGAGGATGCTAATAAGCTAATTAGCGAGAGGGATGAGTGGGTCTCCGTAATCAACAACTTTATGGAGAGGGATAAGGAACTCACTGAGGGTTTACTTAAGGGGGGGTTGGGTAAGTTTGAGGATCTCCCGTTAATGGTTAAGCAGTGGTCTAGGGCTTACGAGGAGGGTGATGAATTCGTTAGGAGCGTCATTAGGGAAGCAGTGGACATAGTGCTCAGGGGGGGCTTTAGGATAACCCTTGATAGACTCGGCATAAGCTTTGATTCGTGGGATTTCGAGAGTGAGGTCGCTGTTGATAATGGTGGTGTATCTAAGGTCATTAACGAATTACTCAGGAAGGTTCCGCAGTACATGGAGAGAGATAACGGGGCTTTGGTATTTAGGGCGGATAGTACGTGCAAGACCTTGGGCTTTGGAACGAACTTAAACTACCTAGGTACATACCGAAGGCCACCCTACTCAGGAGTGACGGGACGAGCCTATACCTAACGAGAGACATTGCCTATGCCCTTTGGTTCTGGAGCAACTTCAAGTTTGATAAGTTGATAAGGGTTATAGGCTCTGAACAAGCCCACCCACAAGCTCAGCTTAGGTTGGCATTACATGCATGGGGTATCACGATTTAGCCAAGAGACTTATTCATTATTCCTATGAAATGGTTAATTTGGCTGGAATGAAGATGAGTGGTAGGAAGGGGGGGATTTACGTATCACTTGATGAACTATTGAACGAGGCCAGGGATAGGGTTATGGAAATCGTGAAAGGCAGGTTCTCGCCTGACGAAGCCGGTAAGGTGGCCGAGGCCGTGGCCGTCGGCGCGATCAGGTACTCATTCCTCTCGGTAAGCCCGAACAAGCCTTTAACGTTCTCATGGGATAAGGTACTGAACTTGAGACAGAATAGTGGCCCATTTGTTCAGTACACATACGTTAGGACAAATGGAATACTCGAGAAGGCCGGTGAGATCCCTAGAATAACCCAGGTACCAGACAACATTGTTGATGAGGAGAAGGAATTAATATTACTACTCGGTGAGTATCCCGAGGTTGTTGCTAAGGCTGCCCAGGAGTTGAGGCTTGAGAACATCATTGAGTATGTGAATAAGATATCCCTGGTTTTTAACAGTTATTACGAGAAGTATCCCGTACTTAATGCTGAGCCGGGTATTAGGGAGTTTAGGATAAACCTCGTGAATGCCGTGAGAACCGTACTTGGAAATGCCATGGATATACTCGGAATACCTAAACTCAGAAGAATGTAATGTTGAGTTACTTCGTTATGTAGATCCTCACGACCGCCCTATGCCAAAGTTTCGAGTTAACACCAAGTCTCTTACCGGTAATGGCGTCAACACCCGTAACGGCCTTCTCAGCAATCTCACTATGAACCTCCCTGGCCAGGTCTAGAACCGTGGCATCTCTGGGTAATAATAATACGTCGGGTAGCACATTGCCTTCAGTATCTGTGAACTTTTTCTCATCAGCCACTGGGTAGACCGCAATCATGCCGAGTACGTCGAACACGGCAGTATTCAACGCCTTAATAACGCCAGTGCCACCCCCCCACCTATGCATGAAGTCCCTGATCCTCTCCAGGGCGTCCCTCTGGGCATTCGTTAGACTACTTGATATGATCTCAAAGTCGTCATCACCAGGTATGTACTTAATCAAATTTGCCTTAGCAGCCCTTCTCAGTGCAAGTTCGTAATCAGCACTCACGGGAATAACCCTGTACTTACTACCAACCTCCTTAACAACCCTCTTATAATTATCCTCGGCTTCGGGGGGGATGTCCATCTTATTTGCTGCGATGACCATGGGCTTACTCAACTCCCTAAGCATGGAAACGAAACCCCTAATATCATCACCACCCCCCCACTTACTAAGCGGCTTCTTGTCTAGGTCCAACTTTACCAATGCATCACTTATCTGCGCCTGGGTTATGCCAAGCCCACTGAACCTATCATATAATACATCGAGCAGAGGCTTCTTCGCGTAATCCACGAGCCTAACAAGCTTATCCCAATCCTTACTGAGCATCTGGACCATCCACATGGTAACCTCATTACTAAGGAACTCAATATCAGCCAATGGATCATGAGAACCAGGCTTAACAAGCCTACCCTCCTCATCAGTCGCACCTGCCATGTCGACCACGTGAATAAGCACAGGAGCCCTCCTAAGGTGATCAAGGAATTGATTGCCCAAGCCCCCCTACCCTGCCAAGCCCCCCCAGGTACCAAGCCAGCAACATCGATCAACTCCACTGGTATGAATCTATTACCCTCAATGCATATGGAGTTCCTGGGATTATCCTTAACGCCCAGGTCCCTGCACACGCAGGGTATCCTAACATAGCCAATACCCACGTTAGGCTCTATCGTGGTGAACGGGTAAGGCGCAATCTTAACGTCGATCATAGTCGCCGCAGCGAAGAATGTGGACTTACCAACGTTAGGCTTGCCGACGATGCCAATCTGAACATGGCTCTGTAAAGGCACGAGAAATGAAAACAATACCAATTAATAAATTTAATATTATTTATGTTGACGAATCACTTCTGCTGTTGTTGAGGCTGCTGTTTGGGCAGTAGGTATATCTTATTACCAATTATTGAATTATTCGGTATCAAGACCTTAGTGCCGTCGCTCTTAATAACCTCAGTGAACAGTATTGCAACATCATTAACAATACCTTCCTCACCAAGCAGATTCACATGGTCATGAATCCTGAACGGCCTAGCCAATAGTAGGAATAGGCCAGCCACCGCCTGCCCAAGGACCTGCTGGACGGCAAAGCCAATCACAATACCGAGGAAGCCACCGACAGCCACACCAGCAACTCCACCACCAATTCCACCCGCGATGCCCGCAACCAATGCACCAATACCTATTAGTAGGAATACATTCCTCATGGCCCTAGCTGTCGGGTGGTCATACCTAAATCTCATGGCCCAATAAATGACATCGGCGAAGGCGGACACGATTAGGTAACCAAAGGCAAGTGCAAGCAGTACATTAACATAACCCTCATACGGCTTAACATCTATGTGAAACATCGTTGGCAGTAAATACACTATCAACCAGTGAACTACCGCGGCGACTACTACATATACGACTATGTATACCACGAGCTTAACTATGGCATTAGCATAATGTCTAGCGATCTCCTTCCTACTCATTTGTGGTGTAGTAGTTGCCACGTTTTATTTGCTAAATATCAAGTATTAATAAAGATTTCTCGGGGGGGTAAAACATGGCATAGATCCTCATATACTAGTTATAAAATTACGATAATAGAAAGAACTAGGCATTTTCCCATGCCTCGACGAATGCCCTAGCCATCTTAACCGGGTCCTTTGACGCCAGTATTCCTGAAATAACGGCCGCACCCCAGGCACCAGTAGCCTTAATGGTTGGTATACTCTCAAGCGTTATACCGCCTATTGCATAGACGGGCACATTCACGGACCTCACAATGCTCCTTAGCCCATCTATACCCGTAACCCTGTAATCCGGCCTAGTTGGCTTGGAAATACAGAACCTGCGCCTATGTAGTTAGCACCAGCCCTCTCGCCCTGTACGGCCTCACCGACCGTACTGGCACTAGCGCCAATCACTAGGCCGCTAAACCTTCTCCTAATCTCATCCACGGGCGCATCGTCAAGCCCCACGTGGACCCCATCCGCATCGCTTAATACGGCTATGTCAACCCTATCATCAACAATAAATACGGCCCCATACTCATTACAAAGTCTCCTAATGGCCCTGGCCTCCTCAAGCATGACCCTAATACTACCCTCCTTACGCCTATACTGAACAATCCTAACCCCCCCACCCTCGAGGAATGCCCTGGCTGCATCCACGTGGTTCTTTACCGTGTAGCTCGTATCCGTTATTCCATATATTCCCTTAGGAAGTTTCATACAATGTTATTACCTGCGGTCCCCCCCCTTATTTTGCTTTGTTCAGTCTTCTACCCATTGCCGGTGTATCTTAACCGTTAGCCTAGTTATTTTTTCTAGGACTAGGAATACGTGATGAATAACTATAAATTTAATGGCTTAATCACCATGTAACATACGTTATGACTAAGGAGTTACTTGCAGCGTTGAGCTTCCTAAAGTCCTCCTCGCTTAACCTCCAACCGGCCGCACCGGCATTCTCGACAACCTGCGCCGCGTTCTTGGCTCCTGGTATTGGCACAACATTGTCATGCATTATAAGCCAATTAAGCGCTATTTGGGCCGGCGTCTTGCCGTACTTACTCGCTAATTCCCTAATCACTGGTACTAACTTAGTACTTACCTCCCTAAGATTATCAGGATAGAATACCGGCTCGTTTTCCCTAAGGTCACCCCCCCTGGCCTATTCTCCGGGCTGTACTTACCAGTGACTGCACCCTTCGCCAATGGACTCCAGGCAATTAACGTAATCCCCCCCTCACGTTGTAAGTAGGGCAGGAGCTCCTTCTCCGCATCCCTCTCGATCAGATTATACCTGTTTTGGGAACTGACAATGTCAGTCTTCTTAAGGCATGAGCGAGCAGCCTCAAGGAGCTGGAGCGGGTAGTTGCTAACGCCAATGTACCTAATTACGCCATCATCAACTAACTTTTCCATCGCCTTCATGGTCTCGCAAATTGGTACATTATGCCAACAGGCTGGCCAATGGAGTTGAAGGAGGTCAATAACATCCACACCAAGCCTCTCCCTACTTCGTCTCGCTGCCTTGAGGACATCATCATACCTATGCCAATCACCAGGTATCTTAGTGGCAATAACAACATGATCCCTAATCCCCCCCAACTCCCTAATTGCCCTACCCACAAACTCCTCGCTACGGCCACGCCCATAGACGGCCGCGGTGTCTATGAAATTTATACCGAGCTCAACGGACTTGGCGATAACCTCCTTGGCAATCCCATATTCGTAGGGACCCCCCCAAGCATCACCACCGAATTGCCACGCACCGAGACCTATCCTCGAAATTTTCAACCCAGTCTTGCCAAGGTTTATGTACTCCATCGAGAATGACGCTAATTATTTCACATTTAAACATTATTACGAAGTTCATTACAAATTGATTTAATTTACAATGAAGATAATGCTTTAGTAAATTATTCCTCATGAATTATGGGGGGGAGGAGTTATGGTTGAGGATGGCTACGTAATTATTCTTGTTACAGTGCCTAACAGGGATGTCGGTGCCGAAATAGCTAGGTCGTTAATTAATAACAAACTGGCTGCATGCGTGAATATTATTGATGGATTAAGAAGTATTTATTATTGGGAGGGGGGGAGGGTTGAGGAGGATAATGAGGCATTACTCATCATCAAATCAAGGAGGGATAAACTTAATGAATTGATAAGATCAATAAGGGAGAGGCATCCATATAAGGTCCCCCCCGAGATCATCGCGTTGCAATAATTGGTGGTCTTGATGAGTACTTGAGGTGGATTGATGACACGCTTAACCGAAGCTAATTCCACTTAAGGCAAATACTTTTAACGCCCCCCCAGCATTGCTTTAAGCCTATGCCTAGGGCATTACTGGTTATTTTAGACGGCTGTGCTGACCGACCAGTTAAGGAGCTTGGTGGAAAGACTCCGTTGGAATTTGCCGTTAAACCCACAATTGATAGGTTAGTTGCTGAGGGATCCTGTGGCCTTATGGACGTAATATCGCCAGGCATTAGGCCAGGCAGTGACACGGCTCACCTAGCCATTTTTGGCTATGACCCGTACAAGTATTACCCTGGCAGGGGGGGACCGTTTGAGGCATTGGGTGCGGGATTAACGCTTAACCCTGGGGGGGATGTCGCCTTTAGGACGAACGTAGCCACTGTCAATAATGACTTAGTGGTCATTGATAGGAGAGGTGGCAGGTATATAAATCCCGATGAGGTTAGGGAAATAGAGAATATAATCAATAACGAGGTACTGCCCGTATTAAGGAGTAAGTATGGCATTGAGGCTATTTATAAGCAGACTGTGGAGCATAGGGGGGGTGTCCTAGTCCTTAGAGGCAATGTATCACCGCATGTCAGCGATACTGACCCACATGCCACTGGTGCCAGGGTTTTAGAGACCAGGGCCTTAAATGATGATGCCAGGACCACGGCTAATTACATCAATGAATTCACAAAACTCGTTTATGAAAAGCTAAGCAAGGCGGAATTCAATGAGAAGAGGAGGAGGGAGGGTAAGGGCCCAATAAACATGGTCCTCCTCAGGGGGGGCGCGGGTTCCCTGAGGAACTTTGAACCATTGAGTACTAAGTATAGGATTAAGCCAGCGATAA
>NZ_BBBI01000001.1 GCF_001315985.1 Vulcanisaeta distributa JCM 11216 | reverse complement strand
GGTCCATATACGACTTGGACAGGGAAAGTACTTTTCTCGGCCCACTCCTCGATGCGCCTTAACGCTAGTCTCTGTCTATGAAGTCGACCTGTGAATTTGCAAAGGCTAGTTTAATCCTCTTCATGGCTTATTAATGCCGTACTTAACGTGACTCACTCACCGACGCTCTCCAGTGCCCTTTTCACTGCCTCCCTGTGTAGTGGCGTCTGCCAGGCTACGTACTTCCCAATGCCCAGTTCCAGGTCCTTCTCCGGTGGTGGCTGGTCCACCCACTGCTCTGGGTCCCTCTTGGGTAGGAAGTATAGGATGAGGTTTCTCTCAATCAACTCATTGACCAGCTCCTCAGGCGCATTGAACCATAGGTAATCCGGGTCGTTGATCGCCTCCCTTAGGTGGATTAACCATTTCTTAACGAATCCGTATGATAAGTCCTTCTCCTTAATGAGCATGCTCACTATCTTATCTACATTCCAGTTAACCCTGTGCAGGCTCTCTAGCATTGCCGGATTCCCTCCTGTTATTCTCCAGGCTTCTTCGAATGGCGGCTTGTTACTGGGTATTTGGTCATATAATTGTTCGAAGCTGTCCTTCGGCATGTTCCACATGGGTGTTGACCAGGCCCACCTATGGCGCCCAATCTCCCTCAAACTAACACCCTCACTCGTAGCCGCCACAGTGACTATCTTCTCATAGTGCTCCGGTGGATACTCAATGAGATTCAGTAAAGCCTTCACGTACAACGCGGATTCCTTAATGCCAATGGCTTGGAAGGCGTCGTCGACTATAACCGCGATCTTGCCTCTGGTTGCCTTGATTAGGTCGTAGGCCACGTTGTAGGCTATCCACGCCACCTTAGCTAGTGCGTTTTGGTTAATGGCCTCCTTTATTAGGTTGAGAAACTCCTCCCTTATGTTGTCAGTACTTACTTCAGCGAGGGCGAGCCTATTAATTGGGTTTATGTAGATCACGTTGAATCCGTAATCCTTAAGGAGTTCCACTGCCTGTAGGAGCCATGCGGTTTTGCCGCAGCCCTCGGGGGGGCCGTAAATGACTTGTACGGGGGGGTATGTACCCCCCCTCTCAGCCCATTCCTCAACAAGCCTGAGGGCGAGGTCCCTATCAACGAACTCGACTTCCCTCCCTGCAAATTTGAGTTTAATCCTCCTCATGGCTTAACACCCTCCAGTGCTCTCCTAACCGCCTCCCTATGGAGCGGTGATTGCCAGGCGACGTACTTGCCAATACCCAGTTCAGGGTCCTTCTTGGGTGGTGGGGGGGTGTCGATCCATGGTCTTGGGTCTCTGTCTGGTAGGTTGTCGATGATTAGGTTTAGTTCGACTAACCTGTTCATTAGTGGTATTCTTTCCCTACTCATGAGTGTGTCTGGGTCGTTTATTGCCTCCTCAAGCCACAGCCTTTCCTCACCCGTGAGTGAGGCTGTGAATGTGTTGAGGCCCTTCTCGTCACGTAAATCCCCAATTACGGCTTCCGCATTCCACCCAGTCTCATAAAGCCTGCCCAGCATCCTTGGGTTGCCGCCGGTTAATCGCCAGACCTCCTCGAAGCCCGGCTTCTCTCCAGGTAACTGGTCATAAAGTTGTTTTAATCCTTCCCTTGGCATATTCCACATCGCCCTTTGGTTAGCCCATGTGTGCCTGCCTATTTCGCGCCTCGAGACGCCCTCACTCGTAGCCGCTATGGCTACCACCCTCTCGTAGGTCTCCGGCGGGTGCTCAATCAACCCAAGCAACCCCCCTTGACGTATATCGCGGCCTTATCCAAACCAATCACTTGAAACGCATCATCAACGATAACCGCCAGTTTACCCCCCTCCTTACCCTGATTAATTCCCTGGCTAGGTCGATGATTGCCCACACGGTTCTAGCCCAGGCATCGCCTGTGGCTTCACGGAGAATGTCAATGAGCCTTCTCTTTATGTCTTCGACGTCGATCTCGGCCATGAATTCTTGCTCAATTGGATTAACGTAGATCACGTTGAATCCGTAATCCTTAAGGAGTTCCACTGCCTGTAGGAGCCATGCGGTTTTGCCGCAGCCCTCGGGGGCCGTAAATGACTTGTACGGGGTATGTACCCCCCCTCTCAGCCCAATCCACAATCCTCTTAAGCGCCAAGTCCCTATCAACGAACTCGACTTGCAGGTCCGGGGCCAGATTCAGCCTAATCCTCTTCGAATACAATGAGTTAGGCATCAACGCGGTGATGAGTAGGCGTGGGTCTGATTTTCTGCCCATGTTGATGAGTGGTTATGGTCCGTCACCTTCAGCGGTTGGGAATCCACTACGGGTTTGGTGCATTCACGTTAGCCCTGGCCTATACATTATTGGCGTGTTTAGCCACATTAGGCCCATGTTAATTATGTCCTGGACCCTCCTAACGATGGGCCCAACCCACTTAAGTCTCTCAACCAGTTTCTTGCCGATTAGGTACGCCATGAACCTCACCTTCCTTATTAATACGAGACTTAACGCCTCTATTACTGCCTCCCTGAGCATTTCCAGGGCCTTCGGTGACTTGAACCTGAGACCACGCCTTAGGTATGGAATGGCCGCCTCGAGGAGGCCCCCCCTGCGAAGTGGGTTAACCCTCCACCAGACGCCGAGCCTAATGGCTACCCTCCTAATTGATTGTATTAGTTGTAGACTGATTACGTTGATGGTGTTGTTCAGGAAATTCCTAACGTGTCCCAGGGCCTCCTCGGGCGGTATAAACATTATTAATTTAGGTTGGGTTAGGACCATTATTTAAGCATTGCCCTGAGAATGAACCATTCGCTCTGTGCCTACTTACCTTGATTTACCGCGCCTCCCTGTCTCTATGGCCGCTGGTATCGCCATTATACCTATGGTTAGGGCCACCCAGTATACTAAGTGTGGGGGGGTTATTGTTATTGTCATTATTATGCTGGCGCTCCCGTAATTCATGCCCATGATGCCACTGCCCATGAGCACCAGTGGGTATTTCGCTGGTACGTGGTACATGCCAAATACGTAGTTCGCTATGTAGTAAATAATGAGTGGGTATATGAGGTATGGAATTGATAGTGAGGCAATTACGTAGGTCCTTACCGGCACCCCCCTTCATAGCCACTAGGTATATGTTTCTCGCCAGGATTATTATTAAGTACGCCCTGTATGCCTCGAGTATTGCCGTGATTAACCCCGAGATCTCCAGGGTCACTCCCAGGAGTGTTATTGTGAATTGGAATGGTGATGTATTGATAATGAGTAGCCCGCCGAAGTCGTAGGTCCACCAGTACAGTGGTGTTGCCACCACGGCTAACCCAAGGGCCAAGTACACCAGGGTAATTGGGTATCTAACCATCATGGCCTCACCCTCAGCCTTATTATTGTTGAGCCTACCATGACAGTCACGTTGACGTACTCATTAAGGGCGCTGGCGTTGGTCACCCTGAGCCTGAGTATTCCAATGCCGTTCGGCGGTACTTCGACTGGTGCCATAAGGTGTTCGTATTGGTTAGTTATATTCATTATCTCCATGGGCACACCGAGCGGGTTCCTGATGGGGGGGATCTCTATGATTGTTGGTTCAAGCCCCGTATTACCTATCGTGAACTCCTCCGTTAGGTTCACGCCCATGATGCCCAGGAGGATTGTCAAGTTTTTCCCCACTGGGTTTGTTATGTTTGTTATGACCAATCTCAGCACGGCCTTCCCCATGGGCGGTACTGCCGTGGTGTTCATTAGGTGTAGGATTGGGCTTGTTATGTTGTATATGGTTATTGCATAGTTCGTTGGGTTTTCGACAGGTATACTCAGTATTGCGCCCCCCCTTAGGCTACCGAGACTTGCTGTGGCGCTTAGTGGCATTACCATTGTTAGGTTAATACCGTTAATGCCCAGTTTTATCAATACGTCCTCATTACCCATGGCAATACTCCTATATAGCCGAGGTAGTTGCTCACGTTTATGGCTATGTAAGAGGGGGGGCCAGGCGGGACTACCTGTGGTGAGCTCGCCAGCTCTATGTATTGCCCCCCCGTAATTCATAGATAATCACCTCAGTGCTCAGCTGGTTTTCCACGTTGATCCTCAACACACCGCCTATGCTGATTGGTGTGGCGTTAATTCCCCCCCTGCTCAGTACGAATTCGCCACTGACCACAGTGCCGCCTAGGTTCATTGTTGCGTTAACCACCTCCTCACCCTCCTGGTATAGGGTGTAGAAGCCCGTGTAATTCCATATGTGGAACTCCGCACTTACCGTGCTGTTTGGTGGTACCTCCACAGGGCTGACTAGGGTTATGTACCTGCCCGTGATGTTGTATATGGTTACCGTGAATGGGTAATTATTCCTGACGCCAATGCTTACGTACCCACCACCCAGGTTTGGTATCGATAATGATATACTGGTTGTTTTACCAAGTACGCCCTCTGTGGTTATTCCCACCCCCCCGCATGCCGTTATGTTCATGGTTACTGCCTCCTTGCCAGCCGTGTATGATTGGTAGAGGGCTTGGGCGTTAGTTATTATTAGCGTTACAGGGGCTGTGCCCGTGGTGGGATTATGTATTGCCTATTCATGGTTATGTAATTCCCCCCCGTCATGTTGTTTATGATTACCGTGCAGTTGAGGTTGTTCGTGATCAGTAATGTCATGGTTTGTCTGTTGTATGATTGCACACTCATGCCCAGTGTCCCATTCATGCTGGTTGGTATCCTGGGCACCTCGAAGATGAGCCTCCAGTGGCGTTCATCGGCGTGCTCGGCATGTATATACGCAGTAGCCCAGCGCCATTACCAATGCCGCTCAATACACTTGAGAGGCCCTGGGCATTCAGTTCTATGTTCGGCATAATGACGCTACTGCCCACCTCACTTAGTGACTTGTTGATTATGCTGATTGGTTGTGTCACGTAGTCATGCACATTGGCTGGGACGTTATTGACCACTACGTACACCACAACAATGGCTAAAGCCACTAGAACCGCCATGAGCTTAACCACGTCCATACTCAATCATATACCTCTAACTTCTTATTAAACCATAGCATTCGTGTTTTAAGAAACAATAAGAATAGGCATTAATTTATTGGCATGTTATCTATGATTACAATTATAGACATGGGAATTCGGTTCCTTGCTCATCCTTGACAATATAGACGTGAGAATCACAGCCCTGGTTAGATGCATTGTGTGGAGTTGCTCATTGCGTACTCAATGATTACGCCCAACTTCCTATCACCATAGTACCCGGCTTAGGCAAAGTCCTCTCTCAAGGGTCTCAGTATTCATAAATTGCTTGCTGGTGGCTACTTAAACTTATTAAAAGGTTGGTTCATTACTGGCGCCAAAGTGGCTGTGCAATGCTCATATCGTGGTCACGTCATTTTCCTGCCTATCACTTCTAAACCTCATTATCAATAGCGCCGTTAGTGCCGTGAGTGACATTGCCAGGTATATCGTGTAGTAGTCGCGGTAATTCACGACAACGTACATTGGCGAATCAATGGCTAGTATTGCGTTGCCTCGTAGTGGGTACTCATGCCCATTGACGCTGATTAATGAGGCGACGGCGAGGGTTAGGTTAGGCAGAACCCAATACTTGGGTATTGACAGTCTGATCACCGAGCCTGGCCACACCCACCCCCCCGTGTAATTCGTGGTCCTGGTTCCATTGACCACTATCGGCAGTGAACTCCTAATAATCACCAGGTACTGCGGAGACCCAGTTATGTTTATGTGGATCGGTTCTGTGATTATTACCGTGCCATTAACCGGGGGGGATTCAATTACAAGCCTCGTTGAATTACCGAGGTAGTAATACCTAGGTACGATAATGACTAGGCTTGTTCCGTTGGCGAGCCATCCTGTGTAATTCACAGTCTCAGCACCATTTATCAAGATGGGCACTGGCTCGTAACCACCACTAGGTACTGAACTGCCCAATCCACGGTGATGCTCATGGGGCTGCAGACCCCCCCGTATGTGCCCGTCCCATTAATCGCCACATACCTAGTGTCATTACCCAGGTAGTAGGCATCCGCGTTCACAATGAGGTGACTACATGCGTTTGCCCAATCGGTGTAGTTCGTGGTTAAGGAACCATTCACGTTAACTGGGTACTCACTACTCACGGTAATTAGGTACTGCCTAACCCAGTCAATGGTTATGTTCATTGGCTTATCCACTGTAATTAATAGTGAGGAGCCGTTAACGGGTAGTAACCTGGTTCCATTACCCAGGTAATTCGGCGCGGCGGTTATATTAATAACCGAGCCAGCCCTGACCCACCCAGCGTAATTACTCGCCAGTGACCCATTGACACTTACCTGGCCCGTGCTCATTATTGAAACTAGGTAGTACATGGAGTAACTAGGCCTAACGATAACCACCCTGGGAATACTTGACGGCTTAACCTCAACACCCGTGGTGTTTAGGAACTCCAAAGCTCCATCGGTCATGACCCATATGCCGGAGAGCCTCACCAATACTCCGGGTGTAGGCTCCGTGGCTTGTGGGTAGGTTATGTTTATGGGGCTCACTATGTACGTGCTATGCACGGCTCCATCCAACCCCCCCACCCACTCCACATAAGTCATTGGGACACTTAACGCATTGAAGGCGCTGACTTGTCCGTAATTCGGTTCGCCATTTGTGACGCAGGTTAATCCGCCGCACGTGGTTGTGCTAGGTATGTTGATGTTAGGTTCGTGTTAATGGCGAAGTTGTACGTATTCGTGACTGGCGTGAAGGACTCGCCATTCCAATAAAGAAGTGCTACCTGGGCATTAAACGGCTGCGCGTTACCCAGTCCATTGCTGATTACCAGTTCTGAGTCGTAGGAATAACCACTGGGTGTGGCTAGGTATGGGTTCATCATTATGACAACCTTGGTGGCGGGGGGGCCCAACGACGCCTCGTATGCCCAGTTAATCCCTGGTTCGCCATAGTGAGTGCCATTCCCTATCACTGCATAGCCAAGCCAAATCGTGGCATTCTCATTGGTTATATTAACCATAACCGATAGGTACAGGGCATATGGAATCTCAACGCGCCCCAGCCATATCATTGCCGTGCCCAGGGCCTGGGGGGGTTCACTGTTTGTGGCGTTGATTACGTAAATCGTTAATAGGGAATTACCGTTGGAAACATTGAGGATTTCCTCAACCAGTACTCGGCTGTCTCGGAATAATGGTAATCCACCACCAGGGATCCAAGGGCGATGTTGATGGGATTACCAGGTTGGTACTCCGTAATGTTCACGTAAGCCAGCAACTCATTAGTGATTATTGGACCTAGGGATGTTATGCCAACCCCGGGCTGGTTAATGACCCTGGCGACTGCGTTAATCCCCCCCACACCGCATGGTGTTGGTAGAGAACCACTGGGTATTGGCCCTGCGGCATTGGGATTACGTAAGCCGCGCCGCCCGTCATGTTCTGGGCATACACAGCGTAGGCCTGTTCACCCGAGACCCACCTGCTGTATTGACCTGGGGTGAATATGTATAGGCTGTAGTTATTACTGAGCACGTGAATCAACAGGTACTGGCCTGGAAGTACTGTTACATTCCACAATCCCCCCCAACAGGCACCGTTGGTCGGTGGATTAACGGTTATCAACTGCGCATAAACCGCGCTGGGCATTGACATAGCCATAATTAGGGCTAGCGCTGCCGCAGCTACATACCTCATTCAGTGTCTAGATCAGGCGCATCCCTTATAGGTCTTCAGTTAGGATCAGGCGTATTATTGGTAATCATTAAATATTATACCCTGGCTCAAGCCTAGTAATGCCACTGTATGAAGGAGTCCCCCCCAGTTAGTGGCGTGGTCTTTGGATACCTATACACGGTCATTACCTACGCATTCGCCCTGGCCTACGTAATCCTACTGACAAGGCTCATACCACTGGCTCAGTACGGTTATTACAACACGTTGATGGCAATGATGGGCATGATTGGGCTATTCTTCCCAACCCTCGGCGTCGACGCTGCCATAGCCAGGGAGGGCGCCATGCTCCACTCAAGGGGGGGTTTGAACATTGATGAGCACTACGCCGCGTTGCTGGCGATTTCCCTGGCTGTGTCGACACTCTACGCCGTGTCGCTTATAATCGCAATACCACTATACCTAGTCAGCAAGATACCCAGTGAGTACATGGGCCTAGTCTTCATATACGCCATCTATGTAATTACGGCTGGGGGGGTTAACGGCGCGCTATCGGCGTACCTATGGATGACGGGTAGGTTAGCGTCCCAGGGAATAGGCGGTATAGTGGGTAATACTGTGTTTAGGAGCGTTGAGATAGCCCTACTGGTGCTGCTCAGGAATGTCTATGCCATACTCATTGGCATGGCTATGGGCCAGGTAGCGACCCTGTTTTACTACCTAGCCATAGTTAGGCACTTTGTTAATCCCGGCAGGGTATCTCGCTGATTAGGAGGGGGTTTCAGGGGCTACCTAAGCCTTGGGATTCAGAATTGGTTGCTTAGTTACCTGGGTTCGGTTAGTGGTTACGTTATTACGTACATCATATACTCCTTCATAGGCACGACATACGTAGCCCTATACAGCCTGGCGGGTTATATCCTAGGGGGCCATTACCGCGTTGGGTGGTGCCGTAACGAACGTGTTCGGGAGTAGGGTGGCCCACGCGATGGGGTCCGGCGCCATTAATGGGCACTACCTAATCCGTGATTACACGGTCGCGGCAATCTCTGTAAGCGGCATCCTGGCTGTGGGAGCCGTATTGGCATCGCCACTGCTTCCGCTGTTGGGTATTGTCCATGGTGATTACGTCGAGACGATACCCTACGGCATTGCCTTATTCGGAACAGCGGTGCTGGGGGGGTCCGTGAACTCTATATACTCGACGTATTACTGGGTGTCCGGCAGGGGGGGTTGGGTTGCCCTGGAGGTCTCCTCCGTGGGCATTGCGGTGAATGTTGCTTCGGTACTGGCATTGATAATCATTGATAGAGACTTGGGCCTTTACTCCGTAATAATCGCGGCGTACTTAGGCTCGTTTGTCTCGTTAGTCATTTACCTATTCATGGATGAGAACCCCCCCCACGCCATCGATATTGCGGTGAACCTCGTTGTTTACTTACTCCTCACCATCGCCAGTGCGTTATCATACCTATTAATGGCCAATTCCTGGCCACTGTATCAGTTAATTATTCTCCTCGTGACGATCCTCGTAACATACATCATGAGGCCAATACCCAGGTCCGTCATTAATCAACTACCCAATTTTGTGAAGCCATTGTTAATGCCGTTCACCAGGACGGGTGAGTAAAACTTTATTTTGTTCCTTAAGTCTATAACGTCGAATGATTGATCATAACGTGATTAACCTGGTCAGGGAGTTCCTCATGAGGCGTGTTGACCGTATTAGCCCACCCATCTTAATTCATGTAAGGGCCCTTGCCATTAGGCGCGGTTCCTGGTGGAGGATTAACCCGTTTAAGAGGGCGTTGATCAACGCCGCAATTACCTACATGAGGGCTGGCTTCATCATTAGGTCTACGGCATTAATAGGCATGCTCAGGGATGCCGTTATTGACGTGCTTATAAACACCGTGATTAGGAAGTTATCATTCATTGCTTATGTCGTAGGGACCAGGCTCGGCGAGCCCAGTAACCCAGTAATTGCTGGGTTGCAATGGCTCAATAGGCCTATGCAGTATAGGTGGTTTGTTGGGTGAGTCCTCGACACCTACTGCTGCTGGCCCTACTACTCATGGTGTTGGGGATCACGGCGTATTCACAGCAATTAAGTGCATTAACTGCGTATCAATACATCGTTGAGTTAAGCAAGTTGGGCGTTAACACCACGTCCCTCGTTAATGAACTAAACAATGTAATAAGTCTTGAGGTCTCAGGCCAGGTAAGTAATGCGTCAATCGTGTTGAGCAGTTTAATCACTAGGGCCCAATCATTAATGCCCAACGCAAGGCTTTGGTACATGGTGGGCATTGTCGTTAAGGCCGTCGTTGTGGCTGTGGTCATAACCCTGATTGCCATGCTCTACATCAAGAGACGCGAGCTGATAGGCTCGATTTGGCTAAGGGTCAGGGGGCAGTAATAGGGTTAGGAGTGGTGGCCCCCCCGGTAGGTCGAGGACGTTCATCTTCAATGAGGAGGTGGCCGCGGTGGCCCTATCCCTCGTGATAATACTAACTGTGTTCCTAACCGCCCAATCCATAGTCAGTAGCTATACCCAATCCTTCTCCGCGATTGGGCTTCTTGGGTCCACGGGCAAACTCGGTAATTACCCAAGCACGGTGGTTATAGGCCAACCAATAAGCCTATACATATACGTGTATAACCACATGGGCGTACCAACCTGGTTCGTGGTGAGGGTATTCGTGACTAATAACACGGTGGCCCAACCACCACTCAATCAGACACCCATCATGGTCTTCCAGAGGGTCCTCATGAATAATGAGTCCTGGGTCGAACCACTAACACTGAGCATTAACTCAACGGGTACCTACAGGATAATCGGTGAGTTGTGGATGTACGACCCAAACAACCTAACCCTTGTCTACACGGGTAATTACGTACAGCTGTGGGTCAACGTGACCCAGGTGATGCCCAGTGGATAGCCGCGACATTAGAAATGCCATCAAAAAAACCCTTAATGCGAACCAATGCGCAAGCGTTGATGAGCTCGTAACCGAGGTGTCCAGGGCATTGGGCATCTCCAGGGGGGGCCTAGTCGCCTATGAGGTTATGATGATGTGGAAGAATGGCGAACTCGAGCTTGAGGGCGTCCCACGCAATCCCGTGGCCTACACCTTCAGTGTAGAGGGTCTTTGGTACTGGGTCTCCCTAGCCCTCGTTGCCGCGTCGATACTCGCAGTGACCCTAATAAATAGCGGGCCCCCCCTCATCTACCTTAGGTATGGCCTAGGCGCGTTGATGCTCCTATTCATGCCAGGCTACGCACTTGTTGAGTCGCTGTACCCAAGGGGGGGTGATGAGTTAAGTCCCCCCCTGGAGAGGCTCGCCCTATCAATTGGGCTTAGCCTAGCCGTTGTACCGCTGATAGGCTTAATCCTTAATTACACGCCGTGGGGGGGCATCAGGTTTGTACCCATTGTGGCGTCCACGAATGCGGTCACGGTAGCCCTACTCACGGTTGCCCTGGTTAGGAAAGCGAGGATCTTCGAGGCAGGTGAGGATAGATGCCAAGGATGAATAGCGACCTGGGTATTTCATTGATAGTGCTTGGGGCCGGCCTATCGGCCATTGGTTACCTAATCCTAAACTCGACTCCCGTTCTCGTGCTTGGGATAGCCGTACTCATAATGGGCCTCCTGGCGGCGTGGGGTGAGGGGTCACTGGATAGGACTCAGTTGGAGCTCGCCAGGTCTGGGTGGTCAAACATTAGTGCGTTATTGGAGAGTATAGGCACGGCTAGTAGGGCCATTTACCTACCCAGTTCAGCCACCGAGGCTGGAACGTCCATGGCCCTAGTGCCGCTTGTGAGGCCTGAACCACCAAGTATTAGGTTACCAAGGGGGGGCTTCGCGATTAGGTATGGTAGTGAGGGCGAGACGGGTATACTGCTTTACACGCCGGGTTCAATAGCGGTTAGTAAGTGCTTGAGCGTTGGCGCCATCGGCGGCGACGTGGCTACGAGCCTAACCAACTGCCTAGTTAATCACTTAACCGTGGCCCGTGGAGTAACGGCAACGCCAAGCGAGGATGGAATCACAGTCGTGATTAGGGATTCAAGGGTTGGGGGGGAGTTGTACGGCAATGAGCTTACCAGGGCCATCCTTGGCTCACCAACGGCCTCCCTAGTCGCCTCGGTGGCTGCGGAATCCCTTAACTCGCCGGTCGTGATTGAGTCCGAGGAGGTCAGGGGGGGTAGGGACGTGGTCATTAGGCTTAGGGTGATTGGTCATGGTCCTTAAGCGGTTATTAATAACGCAGTTGGTGCTGTACACGGTGGTCATAGCCTTCCTAGCCTACCTAGGCGTTGATGATTTCGCGATCTACATATCGCTGGTCACGCTTATTTACCTAGTCACGATAATAACAGCGCACCCACTACCACCTGGCACGCGTAGGGTCGCTAACGTGGTCACGGCAGTACTCGTTGCCGTATTCCTATACTTCGCAATAACTAGGATACTCCAAATACTCGGTGTGGCATTTATATGAGGGTCGTGTACCTCGCCCTCATTGCCCTAGGGCTTCTAATAGCCGTGATCTACCTAGGCCGCGTCATTACCTGGCCATCACTATCAATCCCAAACCCACTTAGTGAGAAGCTCTCAGTCAATACCCGGGGGGGAGTCCTTCAACTCTACATAACTGCGCTCGAATTAAACGCTTGGTAATTACACGGGTGCGTCAAGCATTATGAAGGTTCTTGGCGTCACAGCCGCGGTTAAGGCCTCACCATTAATAAGCCAATTAAATACGGATGAGGCCCAGCTCACAAATTACTTGGTTATGTTAAATAACACTTACAATGAAGTAATCAACCTATTAACGTTAGGGAATTACAGCGGCGCTAGGTCTTTGGCGTTAGAGGGGTTGCTAATTGATGGTGAGGCTAATAATGAATTGAACGCCATACTAAACATGCTCAGTAACGCTGCGCCGGGCAGTGTTGGGCAGGTAATTAGCGCCACCCAATCAATTAGGCAGTACCTACTTAGCCTCAATGAGACGTTCCTAAACATACTAACCAGCAACTACACAAGGACTGAATTAACAATAACGGTTGTCCCAGGCAATGTCACCATAGGCGATTTAATTACCGCATATGGCTCATTAACCACGGTTAATGGCACACCAATACCCAACGCCTCAATAAGTATTTATGTAGATGGTGACTACGTCGGTAAGGCATCAACTAACGCCTATGGTCAATACTCACTAACATTCTCCATGCCTCAAATATACGTGGATAAGGTTAATGTGACTGCAATCTATAACCCACCACCCGGTAGTAATTACCTACCCTCTAGAGCCACGGAACCAATAAGCGTCCTATTCAACACGACATTACTCATGGTTAATTACACGAGGGAGGTTATGTGGGGTGAGCCGATAAACGTGAGTGGTTACGTGAGTGGCCCTCCCGTTAGGCGGGTAATTATTAGTGTTGATGGGCTTAACGTAAGTACGTACACGATCAATAACGCGTTCTCGATATTAATAAACACGTTCAACATAACGTCAGGTAATTACTCAATAATGATTTACGCACCGCCAGTTGGCCCGTACTCACCTGCGCAGCTGGTTGGTTCAGTTTTCGTGAATTCCATAGTTACAAACATAACGATAAGTACTGATTACCTGGCAATAGCGGGTTTGCCCATTACCTTGAGGGGTTTCGTAAGTCCCTGGGTTGGTAATTTATCCATATCCCTATCGGTGGGCGGCGAGACCATATACCTCAATTTAAGTGATCCTAACTTCACGGCATCAATACCAACATCACCACTCCTAAGTATGGGTAGGCATAGTATCGTTATCTCAGTAAATTCGAGCCCACCAGTAATGGGCGCCGTCTATACCTATGGCATATTCGTAATAAACATACTCGAGATAGTCATACCAATAATAATGATTACCGCATTAACTCTGTCACTCAAGTTTGGAATAATAACATTACCGAGCAGGGAGGAGACCTCAATTAGTGGTTTACAGTATTCGGTAAGCCCCCCCATGCAGATCGTGGTTAGGCCGAGCGCGGAGGTTAGGGCTTTGAGGAAGGAAATTATGAAGTCCGTGCTGAGAAGTAAGATTGGCATTAAAGGCGTTAGGGACATAGTCGATGCATTGGCCAGCGTTATTTACGTGATCGGCAATAGAACAGGGATCAGGCTTAAGAGTACGGATACGCTCAGGGAGTACCTAAGGGCTGTACAGGGTAAGTTAAGTAACGAGGAGTTTGCAATATTCGCGGAGTTGGTTAGGATTGGTGAATACGCGTTGTATTCACCCCCCCACATACCGAGTGATGAGGACGTGAGGAGGGCATGGGAACTGGCGAGAAGATTTACTCAGTAAGGTGGACATTGCTTTCCCTGCTACTCCTACTGCTAATACTCGTATTAATTGCGCTCGGCCCATCACTCACCCCCCCATTTGATGCCTACAACACCTATTGGGATGGCTATTCAGGGGCTGCATCAATATGTCTAAAGCCCGTTTATGACCTGCCTAACAACTTAACGGGTGTGTCCTCAATATTCATAATTCCAGAGAACAATATTAGTGGGCCTTTAACCATGAAGTTACTTAATTACGTAACTAATGGCGGCAGGTTGATAGTGCTTAATGGGAATGAGACATATAGCAATCAATTACTCAGCAAGCTAGGCATTAAAAGTGAGTTCACGGACAGTGTTATTAAGGATCCAGTACTAAATGTAATTAATGAGAAATTCCCACTGGCTTCATAGTGAGTAATCCCGTGGTTAAAACCAATGCAGCCACAATAGCACTCGTTGACGCCTCAGCTATAGAAATCAATGATCCAGCGCTGTGGTTATTGCCGAGACAAGTAGGTTTAGTATTGCGGGTAATTCCACGGGTCCATTCCCAGCCATCGTTGCCGTACCCGTTGGCAGGGGTTACGTAATACTAGTATCAAGCCCTGGCGTGTTCATGAATTCCATGATTAATGAGGCCAATAATGCCGAGTTCCTCAGGGACTTGTGTGGTAATGGCACGGCACTATTCCTGGAGAGTACGTTGGCAAGCAACCCTCAAGGTACTATTAAGGCTTGGTTATTAACAGCCTATGCCTACGCATCTACTTACCCAATTAATTATTTCATAATAGTTATGCCAATAGTAATAACCATAGCGGTACTATTAATAAATGAGGTAAGACGCGGCAATGAGGTATGAGCGATAAGTGGCTTAACGCAATTAAGCGGATTAAGGATGGCATTTCAAGGGTATTCATTGGTAACGAACCAGCAATACAAATACTCCTGGCAACCCTCCTCAGTGAGGTCACGCATTACTACTAGGCCCAATAGGCTCTGGCAAGACGACGCTGGCTAAGGCGTTGGCATCAATAATAGGGGGGGGTTCATTCAAGAGGGTTCAGGTGACTAATGAGACGCTTCCATCGGACATACTGGGCTTCATAATCTACGCACCAGGTACAGAACCTAGGCTCATTAAAGGGCCGATCTTCGCAAACGTGGTTCTCCTCGATGAAATTAACAGGGCGCCACCAAGGACCCTATCAGCACTGATTGAGGCGATGCAGGAAAGGCAGGTAACCATTGACGGTATACCCCCCCTTGAGCTACCTAGACCCCCCCACATAGTCCTTGCAACGATGAATATAATCGAGGTTGAACTCGGCTACACCCAGGCACTGCCGATGGCAATACTTGATAGGTTTATGTCGAGTATATACGTGAATTACGTAAGCGATGCTGAGGAGGTAATGATTGTTAAGGATATTGATAGGATAGAACGTGAACTATCCACATTGGGTAGCATTATTAGTCTGGGGGGAGGTTACGAAATTGATGGATGATGTGCGGAATGTATATGTTGATGACTCTGTGTTGGGCTACATCATGAGCTTGATTAGGGAGGTTAGGAGCAATCCAAGGGTCCAGGTAACGCTCAGTACCAGGGCGCCCATAAGCCTTTTCAAGCTCTCTAGGGCGCTGGCCTACCTTGACGGTAGGGACTACGTACTTCCTGATGATGTTAAGGCAGCGGTGTACCCAGCCTCATGCATAGGATAATCCTTAGGCCTGAGTTTAGAGGTTCTGTAACGCCGATGGACGTCATCAATGAAGCGTTGAATAAGGTCCCCCCCGTTCCTCATTACGTACAAACCCCCCCAATAAGGCCATGATAAGGGAACTCGGTAGTCGGTGGGTAAGGATACTCGCCACATCATTACTTATAACTGCGGCAGCGCTTTCACTGGGTAATGTGGCGTTATTCGCAGTGTATGTAGCAATCACGATTATCGCATGGCTTTACTGGAGTAAGTACCCATTACCACTATCACTGGGTGTGACGGCGTTGGTATCGTTGGTCACACCACCCATAGACATTGCGTTAACATTGATATCAATCATATTAATCGACAATGCCCTTAGGATGGGTAATGAAAAGCCCTGGTGGTTCTACGCAACGCCCCCCCTGGCAACATCGACATTACTTGCTGCGATTCTTAGGCAGTTTTACATCGCCGCCTCGCTCGCCGCACCGCTACTTTATATATTACTAATATCGCTAATAAACACCATTAGATTCTACACGATAACCATCGAGCTAAAACCAAGTAAGAGCCTGCGTATTAATGCAGGTTCTGAATTGACGTATTCATTAACGATTATCACGAAACCCCATATCAAGGCAGTAATGGAGGTTAGGGCCCCGAGAAACCTCAGGATAAGCCCAACTAGGCTTTACCTTAATGGTGAGGCCTCCATCAACGTGAGCGCTAGGTATAGCCTTGGCGGTGTGAAGAGACCGAGATTGACCCTCACATTCACTGATACGTACGGTCTTGTAAGGGTGAGGAGGGTTGTTAGGCATCCGAGCATTACCGTAATACCTAGGGCAAGGACGGCAATTCAATTCGCAAGGGGGGGCCTACTGGCTCAATCAGCACTAACGCTGGGCGCCGAGGATATACGCGAGGTCAGGGAGTACGTGCCAGGCGACCCAATTAGGAGGTTACATTGGAAAAAGAGCGCAAAATTGAATAGACTAATTATTAAGTTGTTACAGGGCCCGGGATTAACGGGCCCCCCCATAGTATTACTATCCTACGCAACAAGTTCTGCATTGATTGATAGGGTTGGGGGGGAGATCTTCATTTACCTAACCGCTGAGTTATTAACGAGGATCCCAAGGGTGGATATCATTTCTGTAAATAGGGATGGCGAAATAATTAATTACGTACTTAATAGGGATAATTACTTCGATATGATTGAGAGGACTCTAGGCAGTATTGAGAATTTAAACGTGAGACTTGTTGGCGGTGGTGATTATGCTGATGTATTAAGCGTCATTAAGTACTCAATGCCTTTAAGAATTAAGGGCCTGGTCAGGGAGGGTACTATACTGATTGGACAGAGGTTGTTCGTAGAACCAATATGCAACGCCTTTAAGGAGCGCGTGGTTTGCATCCCTGTATAATTCGTAACTCTTGAGAAAACATCTCAAAGTAATACTTTAATATTGCTCAATACCTTAAAAGAGAGAATTGTTCAATGACGGTGAATAATCATGATAAGTCTATTAATGCTCATTGAGGGATTGGGCATTACACTCACGGCAATTCACTTCCTTGTACCAAGTATTTATTATGTAATTGCGACAAGGTGGTTAAGGTACGGCGATGCAACATACGGCAAGGCTGAATTGATTAATGACCCACCATTTGTATCAATAATAATACCGACATATAACGAGGCAGGGGGGGTAATAACGAAGAAGCTAGATAATGTCTACTCACAGGACTACCCAAGGGATAGGTATGAAGTTATCATCGTCGATTCGGGGGGGAGTAATGATGGAACTATTGAGTTGATTAATCAGTGGGTTAAGGATCATGGGGGGGATATTAATGTGAGGGTTATTGAGGAGGGCGTTCGAAGGGGGGGTAAGGCACACGCGTTAAACACGGCATTGAAATACTCAAGGGGGGGTGATGCGGTCGTAATTACTGATGCCGACTCGATGTGGCAAGGGGGGGACTCGCTTAAGAATGCGGTTGCTTGGTTAATGAGAGATGGCATTGGGGCCGTTTCCTGCAATAAGATACCGAGGACTGATAAGGATGTTGAGACCGAGTATAGGAGTTACTATGGTTTGCTTAGGCTTGCCGAGAGTAGGAGGTTCTCCTCGGCGATATTCCACGGCGAACTAGCGGCATTTAGGAGGGAGTTGCTTGAGAAGGTTGGTGGTTTCCCAATGGATATGGGCGCTGATGATAGTCATACGGCTAGTTTAATATCATTGATGGGTTATAGGGCCATTATTCCCGAGGACGTCAGGTGCATTGAGTATGTGCCGAGCAGGGTTATTGGATGTGGAGGGTCAGGAGGGCTCAGCACCTCATTCAGCACTTCTCAAGATTCCTGAAGTATGTGATTATTGATGGTAAGGACCCACCCAGGATTATAAGCAAATAATGATGTATGAGTCATATCTGCACCTAGTTAATCCCTGGCTTTTCATGATAGGCATCGTATTTATAATAATATCGGCAATGCACGACGCCTTAATACCCATCGCATTACTACTGATAGGCGCCGCCCTACTTATCAATAGATTCTTCAGGACTTGGGTCATTACCCAGGTAATACTCGTGGTGGCCGCCATCAGGAACCTGTGGAATAAGGAGTTGGTATGGAGAAAGATAGAGAAGTGATTAGGGCCGCGTCCATAATCGCACCACTCACAATACTCACATCATTGGTACTGCTCAATTACGTGATTAATGGCCTACCGTACATACCAGACTCCTGGATCCACATAGCCCACTCAGAAACCCTGTTAAGGACTGGCTATCTCTTCGGTCCATCACAAAATCCATCAATGGTCAGTTACAATTACCAGTGGCCCACGGTGAACCTATTGCTCGCCCTGTCACAGTCAGTGCTTGGCTAGGGCCTCTACAGTCGTTCTATGTCGTGAGCATTCTCGCGTCGCTATCAATAATACCCCCCCTTGCATTATTTGTGAGGAGGCTTACGGGAAGTAACACGGTGACCCTGATCACGGGCTTATTATTCGCAGTACTAAGTGTTAAGCTCCTTGTTGACTCATCAGTAATGAAGGAGACCGCGGCTCAGTACCCGTTCTACACCTACATGCTGGCCACGTACATGGCACTAATGGATAGGAGGCACCTCAGGCAGAACCTGGTTGTCATGGTCTTGACCTTCATAGCAATACTCTTCGCCCACCACTTCACGCTATTAATGGCCCTGGCATACTCCTTCATAATAGCAATAACGATGTTGGTGAATAATTACTTGAGTGATAATGACGTCAGTCACGGGCTTTATGTTGTAATTACAGTAATAGCCCTTGGCCTACTCACCTATTTCTGGTACATGGACTACCTGAGGGCGTTTACGGTTACTGCCTTCGTAACGCCAGGCCTAGTCTCGACACCAATCCTCATAGCCCTCCTCCTAATTGACTACGTAACAATGCGTAGGGGGGGTCACGAATACTGATTTACACCGTATTAACGGTCCTTGCCCTCGCGTTAATAGCCATGTTCTCCATGGGTAAGTTCCTACCCTACGTATTGGAGGGGGGGTTTAATGGGGGGGCTGTGGTTCTATCATCAGTACCCTACGTATTACCAATCCTCATAGCCGTACTCTACCTAGCCCTCTACGGACTTGAGAAGCCCGTAATCGCCGCCACCACGGTGATATCACTCGCCATAATGCTCTACGTACTGCTCATGGGCAGCAACCCAATGGAGCTGCTATTCCTCTCCAAGTCCCTGGACTTCGTGATGCCCTTCCTCCTAATACCAACGGCATTGGTGATTGCCTCAGCCATGAGACGTAGGTTTCTTCTTAAGGCGGCTGCGTACACAATCACGGCAGTCCTGATAATTTCGTTACCCATGTTCGCCGTACTAACCCTATACACATACTCGTTACCAACCTCGTCAACCCTCACCGTCTATAGGATGATTGATTATGAGGAGTTCAACGCCATATATGGTCTGATACCAAGGAATTCCACGCTATACTCATCGGTTAGTTATGGATCAATGATCATGTTCATGACGGGGATTAACTCCTCAGACCCAACCACTTACCTTCTCCATGGTGAGACACCATCCGGACTGCTCATGATTACTGAGAGGAACATAAGGATTGGCTTTCTGTACGGTTCGGGCTATAGCATGGTTAGCATACCAAGGAACTACCTACTCAACACACTGTCTGGTGATGACCTGGCATACTCAAGCAGGACCCTTTGGATATACTCAAGCCCTAAAACTCCGTTGTTAACTCACCAGCCTAATCATGTAAAGCCTATCCGAATTCCTAATCAAGTACTGATCATGCGTCGCCACAAGCACAACCCTGCCGGACCCAGCCTCCTCCCTTAAAATCCTTATTAATAAGTCCACGTTAGCCCTATCCAGACTATTCGTGGGCTCATCCATAATGAGGAACTCATGATCCCTGGCAAGGGCAATGGCTATCGAGGCCCTCCTTCTCTCGCCACCACTCACCTGTCCAGGTCTCTTATCAAGAACATGTTCAATACCCAATAACCCACTAACCCATTTGATCCTCTCCTCAATAACCCTATTACTAAGTCCCTGAACCCTAAGGGCTAGCCTGAGATTCTCCCTAATCGTTAACCCACTGATTAATAAGTCGTCCTGAGGCACGTAGGAGACCAGGTTAATAATGCTACGGGCTCTTGAATCCACGTAAGCATCAACACCGTTTATTAAGACCCTACCCGAATCAGGCCTTAGGTAGCCAGCCATTATCCTCAGCAATGTCGACTTGCCACTGCCGCTTGGCCCAGCCACGCAGGTTATTAAGTTTGGCGGTGCGTCAATACTAACATTCCTCAGCACAGCATAGTTGCTGAAGGACTTAGAGACATTAACCGCACTAATGCCGACACTAATCAAGATGCACCACCCTAAACCTAGGTACTAAGTACATTATTATTAGTAATGATGAAACCGTGATCAACGCGGTAATGTATGGGTAGTAATTACTCACGGTGATTAGGTAAATTGGTTGGCTTAATATTCTTAAATCCATTAACCTAACCATGAATGGCCATAGGTAATTAGCGGTGACAAAGCCCAGCGCCGTGGATACTATGTACGTGGTTATTACTGGGAAATCAAGTATTAATGCCATGCTTAAATTACCCGCCCTATTCAGCCTTAGGTACATGATCAACTCCCTATTAACATTAATCGAGTACTCACTAATGCCCACTAGACCAATGGAGATAACCGTTAATAAGCTAATGATGATCCCAATGAATGTACCAACACCAACCCTCAACACACTAATTAATACCTCAGGCCCTGAATAGGGACCTAGCGAGACCACACTTGTGAAGTAATTATAGGCGTGGGTCATCAACTCACTCATTATGATTGAATACGGCGTCAACACTATCGTAACATTCAACCCAGGCCCTAAGTACCTACTCACGGAGTAATACGTGGAACCTGCAATTACGACAATTCTATACATACCTCCTGGCAGCGACACTGGCGTAACGCCACCCCCCCCACCGTTGAATACGCTAATGAACCATTCCCATAGTAAATCAACAGGTAGTAATCACTCACTAGTGAGCCATTGGGCCACTCTACGATGATCCACTCACCTGGTAATGCGTGGGCCACGTTTATGAACCTAGGCACAGAAACGCTCATAACCTGAATGGTCACGTTCTCAGTCAGTATTACTTGGGAGGACCAGGTAATTGCCGACTTATTGTATGCGATCGCGTAGTAAGCACCGAAGGGTAATGCGATCGTCATATTAGTAAGGGGGGGTCCATTAAACACTGTGTGATTCATCGAGTCTAGTACGGCCAAGTAGTCACTGGTCATGTTGGTGATTATTCTAAGCCCATAGACCTGGTTTACCCTGCTTATTAATTCATTACTCGCATTGACGTATATTACATTAACTATGGGTGTTGGTAGGGAATTCAGGTGTTGAGCCATGGTTATGTTCATCACCACTTCATAATTAAGCTGTGGGTAC
This sequence comes from Vulcanisaeta distributa JCM 11216, assembly GCF_001315985.1. Taxonomy (GTDB): domain Archaea; phylum Thermoproteota; class Thermoprotei; order Thermoproteales; family Thermocladiaceae; genus Vulcanisaeta; species Vulcanisaeta distributa_E. Next base: position 308,114 of record NZ_BBBI01000001.1, on the reverse strand, counting down.
TTAATTGAATTTATTATTCCGATGACTGTCACGTTATTGGTAATGCCCTTAAAGGACGTTATTACTATTTCATCACCAACCTCAATATGAAGTTCCTTAGCCAATTCACGACCAACCAGCGCGCCCCTACTTAGTTCGGTTTGCGTGGCATTTATACCGTAGTAACTAATGTAACCTGGCTCAATACCTCTCACAATAACTGGCGTCCCATTGACTATTGACGGCACTATAACCTCGGGAATAGCCGTTATACCTATATCCCTAAGGGAGTAGGCCAGGCTTATTGGTACCCAACTAGTGAATATCGATATCGACCCACCCTTCTTAATCGTGGCATTACCAATATTGAGGAGGAATAATTGTGGTAGGTAATACATGGCTAATATGGTGGATGTGACCAAGCCGAGCGCAATAGCCACCAGGTAAACGGACAGTGCAATTACGATTAAACCCTAGTAGATAGGCATACCTCCGCACCCCCCCTATGATGCCCTCAATGACGTATGTAACGCATATGACGCAGGCCAGGGGGGGTAGCACCGCTGGTAATACGCCTGTTACGTCAACGCCATAGTTAACAATTGGTATTACGCCTAATGTTGTCAGGATTTTCATTAGCACCAATACTAGGGCTACCGATATTGAGACCCCCAACGCGAGTGAGTATAGGGAGATTAGGAGCATTATTAATGCAATATACGTGATGACCCCCCCCATACCCGACCTAAAGATGTTAATCATAGCCCTGAAGTCCTCCTTCAAATCCCTCACTATGCCATTAACCATGAATGCTGACGTTATGAGAAAGATTATAACGAGGGCAGCGATTACTAGGTATGTTATGGAGTTTATGAAGTAAACCACATTATTAATGATGGCCTCTGAGTATGGGGGCTACGGCAGTAATCAACGAACCTATGTATGTATTAAGTATATTCATTAATAATTCATATGTCGTGAGTATGATTATTGGTATCGCCGCATTAATGATTAATAACCTAAATGAATTGATATCCCTAATGAAGAACCTAACCGATGCATCAATCACGTAAACCCAACGATGCACATTAATGAATCACTGACACCCTTAAAAGTTAATCTCACGGGTTAACAACACGTAAGGTTGTTAAAGGGGTTTAATAGCGGTATCCTGATGCAGTGTCAATTACCCGCCAGGTATGAGTATGGGGAGCACACGGCCGACGTCGCGTGATAGCTACGGATGCACGCTTGAGGAGGCCTTTAGGAATGCTGCGCTTGGGGTTGCGGGCCTCACCTACTACGTTGATAGGGTTGAACCGAGGGAGTTCGTGGAGGTTAACGTGGAGGGCGAGGACCTAGAGCAGTTATTGTTTAATTGGATTGATGAGTTCATTTACCTATTTGATGGCAGGAAGTTTGCCTATGGCGATTACTTTAGGGAGGTCAGTATTGAGGGTAATGGGCCGTACAGGATTAGGGCCACCGTTGGTGGTGAGCGTTTCGACATTAATAAGCATGGTTATAGGGGGGGCCTAATAGTTAAGGCAATGACCTACAACATGATGGAGATTAGGAAGGCTGATAATTACTGGAGCTCACGTTCGTGGTGGACATATAAGTTATTGATGCGTCCCCACGTACTGTGCCCTACTTCGTTTTCATGTTTCTATTCATTTGTTTATTTTCATATATTCTTGATCAATGATAGTTCGACAAGGGATTAGGCAAAATGCATTTTTATAAAGGTATAAATTTCGAGGTTTCATAACTACTTGGTTATGGGCAAGGTTGTTGATGTTGGTGAAGCATTGGGCATCATTAGGGATGGCGATGTTATTGCGGTCTCTGGCTTTAACATGGCGACAACCCCCCCTGAGTACCTGCTCATTAGGCTTTATGATAGGTATAGGGAGACGGGGGGGCATCCACGTGATTTATTCGTAATTGCCGACTCATTACCTGCAGCCAGGGGGGGCGCGCGTTTGATTTAATTGCCGAGCGCATGATTAAGGATAACGACTTCGGCTTCATTAGGGGGGGATTCATGATGCCGTTCCTTGGTGTTGCACCATCACTGCAGAGGTTAGTTATTGAGGATAGGGTTGAGGCCTACTCATTCCCCATTGGTGTTGCGACTAGGTGGTTTAGGAGTGTGGCCTCTGGCTTACCAGCAATTACTAAGGTTGGCCTTGGGACATTCCTCGACCCTAGGCAGGACGGTATATACTTAAATGACCTGGCGAGGGAGAGGAGGACCTGTAGGGTTGAGTTAGTTAGCATTAATGGTGATGAGTACCTGCTCTATGACTGCCCAAAGCCAAGGGTTGGCTTAATCAGGGGGGGTAGTACGGCTGATGAGTTTGGCAACCTAACAATGAGTGAGGAGGCGATATACGGAACCGTTTTAGCAATAGCACAGGCCGTTAAGGCCCAACCCAAACCAGGTGTTGTGATTGCCCAGGTACTGTATGTAAGTAGGTTTGTTAATCCCAGGGATGTTCATGTACCAGGCCCATTAATTGACTACATCGTTACTTCACCGCCTGAGTACCACACGCAATCGGCCAGTGTTAGGTATGACCCAAGCATGTGCGGTCGCGTTGTCCTGAGTAACGTCTGTCTACCCAGCGATGATAAGCCTGACTTCGAGTACGTAATAGCCAGGAGGGTGGTGCTCGAGTTTGCCAGGCTCGTGGAGAAATTGGGTAGGCCAATAGCCGTTAACCTAGGCATTGGGATACCCGCACTGGCGGCCAGGATAATAAGGAGCGAGGGTATTGAGGATTACGTGGTCACCACGGTAGAGTCCGGCCCCTGGGGGGGTGGGATAGCGCTTGGTGATGATGATTTCGGAGTTGCGTTATCCCCCAAGCAGTACTGCCGATGCCCGATCAATTCATAATGTACGAGGGCGGCATCATAGACGCAGCATCACTGGGATTCATGCAGGTTGGGCCCAATGGGGATGTAAACCCAAGCCTCCTGCCGGAGAGGGTTACAGGGCCTGGTGGGTTCCCGGTCATTGCCCATGGTTCGCCGAGGCTTTACTTCGCGGGGGGGGCGTTCACGGCGGGTAAGAGGGATATAGCGGTCATGAATGGTAGGCTTGCCATAGTTAGGGATGGGCCAATAATAAAGTTCGTGAGGAGGCCATACAAGGTTGGCTTCAACGCCGAACTCGGCCTTAAGATGGGTAAGGAGGTCCTTTACATAACCGAGAGGGCCGTATTCAGGCTGACGAGTGAGGGCTTGGTCCTTGAGGAGTACGCACCGGGTGTTGACATCGAGAGGGATATATTGGATAAGATGGAGTTTAAGCCCATGATTTCAAGGCACCTACAGCCAATGGACGACATAGTGCTTAGGGATGGGTCCATGGGCCTGCTTGAAGTCGTTGAGAAGGCCGTTAGGCGTTGATGACGGCATAGCCAACTATCCTTGGTCTCCTGGGTCTCGCATTAACGTTTATTATTAATGCCCTGCCACTAACCATGGGTAACTCCCTGGCCAAGGCAATACTATTACCTTCGATCTTACCCATGACCTTAATGCCGTTGAGGATCACGTGAACCTCCCTGGCATCATCACCCCACTTAAACCTATTGAAATCATTAATAGAACCAATGAACCTAGTACCCGGCTTAACCAACGCCTGTATACCCTCAATATCCTCAAGCCTCACATTCCTAAGCGCCAAGCCAACACGCGTGCCCGGCATTACCGAGTCCTGATCCTCATCAAGAACCTGTATACTCCTAACCTCAACCTCCAACTTCATTGGGTAGGCAATGAACCTGTCATGAACAGACACCTGAGTCAATGCGTAGCCGAGCACCACGACACCAACACCCTTGACGTTAAACGCCCTATCAACATAGACAATACCCCCCCTATCAGGAACTTCAGCATCAAACTCCCTAAACTCGGAGACGAATTTAGAGATGCCCAACTCGCCGAAGTACTTCATGAATAGGTTAGTATCATCCGCAAGAACCACGCCGGGTATTCCAGAGGCCTCAAGCAGTAATGCCTTCTCGCCGTCGAGCCAGGTGACCTCATTATTAACCCTGAAGTAGAAGGAGCTTGATATTGAGAGGGCTATGGCCTCATCAAGCACGCTGCCTGGGCTTGGTATTAATATGCTACGTACGAGATCACCAACCTTCCTATAGTAAACCCTCTCCTCACCCCCCCTATCCCTCTTTCCAAGCATTGACGCTACCCTGAAGGCCTCCTGCTCATTTGTTGATAATACGGTTATGATGCTTCCTCGAAGCACGGGTTATGGCTAGGGAATTACCGTTTTTAAACCTATCGTATTAATTAGGTAAAATGATCATGGAGGCAGGATGCTGATGATGTCGCTGGCTATCTCGGCAAGCCCAAGCTCCTCAACAGTCCTCCTCCTCGGGTAGCCAGTGCTTGGGTCCCAACCAAGCGTCTCCCAGTACTGCTCCCTCATCCTCTCCACATCCTCCTCAGTCAACTTGACTCCGGCAAGTGGGCCTTCTGGGAATGGCTCGAGAACCCTCTTAGGTAGCTTGAAGTCTCTCTTCGGGTTGACACCCTCCCTGACATTGAATAATTGCCTGAGCGTGTGTATCCTGTGGCCGACCTTAAGCAGTTCCTGCGGTGTGTACTTCATGCCCGTTACCGCGTATATCAGGTCTATGTATGGTAGGGTCCTATAAATTACCTGGGAAGCGAATTGGCAGAAGCCCAGGGAGTTCTCCACCTGCGTAGTCATGGCTATTATGGCTGCCTTACGGCCCTTATCGCTATAGTCATACTTAGGCGATGCGCCCAGGTCCATGCCTATGTCGAAGGGTGTCCAAAGCCTCTTACCACCCTCACCCCACCAATGGACACCACCAGCCGTGTGCCTAGCCGGTGTTGGATCAGCCGTATAAGTAATGGCTAGTCCCGGCAGGAACTGCGGGTGGTGTGATGGTAATTCCTGACCCCCAACATGCATTGCATACTGCTCGGCACCCCTACCAATTATCTCGCTGCCCTCTTAACGCCCTGTCCAAGTACCTTGCCAATACCCTCAGCCTTGGCTATCAACTCAACGAGCTTAACCACGGCCTCAGGGTCACCCCACCTCAGTGGGAAGCCAACATCCTTCTCCGTCAGTATCCCCTTCTCGTATAACTCAAAGGCGAAGCCCACCACGTTCGCGGTTGATATGGTATCGAGCCCATACATGTTGCAGAGCTCGCCCACGTAAACCACCGAGTCCTGGTCAGCATTTAATAATGCCGGCCCGAATAGGGAGCCGTCTCATACTCAAGCCTATGGCCCTCGACGAGGCCGTACCTAGTGTTCCTCTTGATCCACGCACCGCAGGACACGGGACAGCTGGCGCATCCGTAGGGCTTGACATTGTCCTTAATAACCGTGTTAGTTCCGAACTTCTCCAGGTTCTTGGTCCCGTAGTCCCTAACGCCAATGCCGGCCCAGTTCTTGATTGGCGTGTCTCCGGAGAGAACGCTTGTGTCCAGTGTTGATATTGTTCCATACTTATGCCAAATCTCATATGCCCTCGCCCTAGTCGTCCTTAGGGCATCGAGCATCTCCTTAATCCTCTGCCTAAGTAGGTCTCTATCATGGATCTCCGGCTTCTTGTCGCCGACTGCGACTATGGCCTTCAACTTCTTACTACCCATCACAGCGGCGAGCCCGGACCTGCCGTAGGCCCTGCCATACTCATTAATAATGGCGGCGATCAATTGAAGTCTCTCGCCAGGAGGACCAATACTAACCACCTGGGCTCCCTTATACCTGCGCCTTAATTCATCCTCGGTTTCCCTGGCGGTCTTACCCCCCCAGAGGTCGGCCGCGCTCTCTATGTGTATCTCGCCATTATCAATTAATATGTAGACGGGCTTCTCAGAGGCGCCAGTGACGAATATGGCGTCCAACCCAGCTCCAGTAGCTTAGGTCCAAACCTACCGCCGGCGTTTGAATCACCCCCCCAACCGCCAGTCAGTGGTGACTTACCAACGGCCATGGACCTACCAGTCATTGGAATACCACTGGCGTTTAGTAGGCCCGATATTATGCCCAGTATGTTGTCGGGGGCCAAGCGGGTCAACCTTAGGCTTCATGTGGGTGTATAGGAACCAGGCACCTAGCCCATAACCACCCAGGAAATTCCTATAAACCTCATCAGGCACCTGTACCTTCTTGACCTCACCCGTCGAGAGGTTGACGAAGCCTATAACCCCCCCATTAACACCCTTAATTGTCACGACCTGTTAATAATTACTCTCTCTATTAAAGTTATGCCTGAAGACTAATTAAGTTATGATATGCAGGCATTGGTATGAGTTTACGCGGCTTAATTCGCATTGATCACGCTATTTCTCGCCGCCTCGTACCTACGTATCTGCTCAAAGAGGTATGATGACGCCCAAAGCATTGCGCCGGCGACCATGTAACTCCTACCAATGCCGATGGAGTCTGCTAAGTAGCCGGATGCCAAGGAACCCGCCAGGTATGCCGAGCCGGTGATGAAGTTATAGGCTCCAAGACCCCTACCCTCCTCACCGCTGCTGAGTCTCTCAAAGACTATCACGCTCGATGCCGTGTAGAACGTTGAGAAGGCGATACCCGCGGCCAGTGGGTATAGCGTTAGCCCCGTAATGATCATGGTCTCGGGGGGGTTGATGAAGTTAAACCAATTAGAAAGTACGACAAGCCCCCTCAAGAGTAATGCACGTGATGAAGCCCTGGCATTACCACCAAGTACCTTAATCATGCGTGGCGTAATCATGAAACCCACGATCTGGATCCCCCCCATGCCTACGGAGATTATGGTCATTACCCAAGTCCTCGATAAGCCGCCGACCCTGAGGCCGTAGGGATAAAGCGTGTTGAAGATGCCCGATGAGACGTAGAAAATAATGAGCGCAAGGTATAGCGTCACTAACTCGCCAAGGCTGACCTTAAGCCCCCCCCGCCCACCGGGTAACAGTCTCTCCATAGCCTTCCCACTGCCGTTGGTAATCCTCGGTACTGAGACCAAGGACCAAACCGAGGATACCATGGGCAGTAAACCCATGATGAGGAGTATGGACTTAACATCCATGAAGCCCGATAATACGGCCGCCGAGACATCACCCACCAGGTAACCCAGTGAATTAATGAAGTTGAGCATGGAGTACGACTCATTAAGCCTAAGCTTACTCGAGGACTTGACAAGTATGAAGCTTGTGGAGACACCAACAGCGGAGGAGAACAGTGATGAAGCGGCGTAGTAAAGGGCTATCTGCGGAACGTTGGGCGCGTATGACAATGCCAGGATGAATATGGCCGTACCGAGGAAGCCCAGGGCAAGCACCTCCTTACTGCCGTACCTATCCAGTAGGAAGCCCCACAGCAGTGGGGGGGCGATTATTCCGGTGGCAGAGCCGCGGCCATGGCGTAACCAACATCCACCGGGCCACCCATTAATGAGGCGATTTCAAGGGTTATCAAGGTGCTCAGCGGGCCGATGGCGACGCTATACGGCAGTAGGGTCAATACCCACCCAGTGCTCCGCTTATTGGTGATGCCCATATCATGGCAGGCATTATTTTAAGGCCCATTTAAAACATACTACACGAGAATAACCAAAAAGAAACAGAAAGTTCGACCAACATGGCTTCTGAATACCATTATATGAAGTGCGGCATTGGTCTTGAGGAGAGTGACGTGATTTGAAACAGTGCAGACCCCCCCTGGGGTGGCCTTATTACGGTATCATAGACCCATTGATGTTTGGTAAACCCGTCGTATTCCTAGACAGGTCATTCTCCCCCCTGAGGACACGCTTAGGTTACTGGAGGAGTTGAGGGCTACTAACTTTACCTTTGCACCAACGGCTTACGGACTAATCATGGGCACCGTAAAGGACATAGGTAGGTATAACCTAAGGATTAGGAAGTTTAGCTCAGCGGGTGAATCACTCAATCCTGAGGTGATTAGGTGATTCCAGGAGGGGTTGGCGTCCCGGTTAAGGTCACTATGTTCAGTCTGGGGGGGTAGGCATGGTCGTCTAGTTTAAGCTCTCTCCGCATCCATTGTTAGATCAAGAGATCGGGCACTATGCGTTATGTAACCGCTGGATATCACGTCAACGCCCGTCCTTGCGTATTCAATCACGTTGTCAGGTGTTATTCCGCCGCTTGCCTCGAGTATTACCTTCCCCCCCTCAACTCATTGACTATTGGCATTATATCGCTGGGTCTCATATTATCGAGCAGTATGGCATCGGCACCGGCCCTATAGGCCTTGATTGCGTCCTCATACGTAGACACCTCAACCTCAATCTTCTTGGTAAAGCTTGTCCTCTCCTTAATCAGCCTGATGAGCTTCTCAAGGTCTCCGTAAATTAATACGTGATTATCCTTAATCAACACTGCATCAGCCAGGTTAAACCTATGTGGGTCGCCACCACCAACCTCTATCGCATACTTCTCAAATGCCCTGAACCCGGGCGTTGTCTTTCTCGTACCGGCAACCCTAACCGTTGGGTTAACGGACCTAGCCAACCTAACCATGGTGCTCGTGGCAGTGGCAATACCTGAAAGCCTTGAGAGGAAATTCAGGGTTAATCGTTCAACCGTTAATAACCTGCCCGCGTCACCAATTATCTCCATTATAATGTCACCCTTACGTAGTGCCTCACCATCGCGCTTGTGCGTAATTACCTCGAAACCGAGGTATTTGAGGAATGGGGGGGTTATGAACCTAAGCCCGGCGATTACCCCCTCATCCCTAGACTTAACAATGCCCCCCCTGGCCCTAATGCCCTCAAGGAACTTACTGGTTATATCCTCTGGATACGCGTCCTCCTCAAGGTAGTTAAGAAGCTTGTTTATGTAGAGCTCCTCAATCATGGGGGGGACACCCTGAAGTAAATCCTCCTCTGCCAATTAATGTCCTTAACTGGGTAATCAACCCTATAGTGAGTTCCCCCCCTGGACTCTGTCCTGAGTAGGGCGGCATATGCCGTTAGGTAAGAGACCAAGGCGGCGTTGGACTCCCTAGTACTGACGGCCATGTTTACTCGTTCGTAAAGGTCCACGGCCTTCCTCAAACCCTCACCGCTCCTAAGTATGCCCACGTACTCCCAATTAACCCTCCTAACCTCATCAATACTCATTAAAGGCCCATTATCCCTAAGCTTTAAAGTCACTAGCAAGCCATCGTCAAGCCTCGGTCCAACCCAAGGCTCACCCAGGTACCTGGGTAGGTTAAACCCCCCCATTACCAGGGCCTCAAGCAGTGAATTACTGGCTAGTCTATTGGCTCCATGCAGGCCTGTATCGGCTACCTCACCAATTGCGTAAAGGCCCTTGATGTTCGTCTCACCCCCCCTAACATTAACCCTAAGCCCACCAATTGTGAAATGCGCACCTGGTAAATAGGCACCCTATCCTTATTACTTAATCCGTGCCTCCCCCCCAGGAAATCACTGACGCCAGGGAATTTCCCCCCCTCAAAATCCTCAATACCACTTAAATCCATGTACACCCTATGACCCCCCTCATCAATTCCATGTATATTGCCCTGGATAGTACGTCCCTCGGAGCCAACTCACCACGTTCATGATACTTAAACGCAAACCTCTCGCCAAGCTCATTAACAATCCTGGCGCCCTCACCCCCCCTCAAGGTCTCGGTTAAGAGCATAGTCTCACCGCCCAGGGTGGTTATGGTTGGGTGAAATTGAACGAACTCCATATCCGAAGCCACAGCCCCAGCCCTAAGGGCTATGGCTACCCCATCACCAGTATTCGTTGATGGATTTGATGTGTATTGCCATAAATACGCATAACCACCCATCGCCAACACTAGGTAATCCACATTACTGATAAGACCCCGCTCCCTCGTCACGAAACCCTTAATCACCCCCATCTCTTACCTGCAGTGCCACCAACTCGTCTTCAACAATATTCACGCTGAGTTTAATGGCTTCCTTAAGCAGGAACTCGGTCAATACCCTCCCAGTCTCGTCGGTCTTATGATGAACCCTCCTCCTGGAATGACCGCCCTCAAGCCTTAAGTCATTGTCAAATTCAAAGTCCATCCTTATCAATTCCTCAATAATGACGGGCGCCTCACTTGTAAAGTATCTAACGGCTTCCACATCGCAAAGCCCATCACCAACCCTAAGCGTATCCTCCGCATGCATTTGCGGTGAGTCATCAATTGCCGTGGCAGCAGCTATGCCGCCCTTAGATACGTAGCTCGAACCCCCATGTAATTCCTTAGTTATTACGGTAACGTCATAGCCAGCCCTCCTAAGGGCAATTGCGGCCGACAACCCAGCGATGCCGCTACCGATTATGTATATCAACAACCTCACCCCTCAAGGAGTTTTCGAGTCCTTTCGAAGGCCTCCCTTATGGCGTCGGCGGTGGATTTCGGTATTTCAACTTTATGAACTATGTCCAGGAGCGACCTATAGACCTTATCGAGGGTTATCATCGCCATGAATGGGCACCTAGCATTTGGGCCCGTCGTTAATGGGTAAAACGTCTTATTAGGCACCTTAATCCTCAGGGCATTTAGCATGCCTATTTCCGTACCAACCACGAATTCATCATAACCACTATTCCTGGCATACTCAATCATCTGGTTCGTGGACCCCCCCACGAAATCGGCCAGCCTCAACACATTAAGGGGGGGCGCCTCTGGATGTATCATCACCCTAGCCCCCTGGATACTTAGTCCTAACCTCCCTCACCACATCGACCGTGTAGTTTGCATGAACTACGCACTTACCGTTGGGAGGCACCTTAATTATACGCTTACCAGTCATGTAAGCAACGTAGTCAGCCAGGTTAGAGTCGGGGCCGAAGATAACCACGTCACTACTCAATCTCCTAATGACCTTAATGGCTGTCGATGACGTAACGATATAATCGGCCAACGCCTTAACATCCGCATTACTATTAACGTAAAGAACCACGGGGGGGACGCTGGGATACTCCTCCTTAACCCGCCTTAATGTGTCTACGTCAAGGGCATCGGCTATTGTACAACCAGCGCCAGGGTCTGGTGCTAGGACAACCCTATCGTAATTAAGCGCCTTGGCTTGCTCGGCCATGAACCTGACGCCTGCGAAGACTATGACCTCGGCATTCGTCTCCATGGCCTTTAGCGCCAAGTCGTATGAGTCACCGATGAAGTCAGCAACGACCTGTACGTCGTAGTCCATGTAGTTGTGGGCGAGTATTACGGCATTCCTCTCACGCTTTAGGGCCAGCACCTCATTGATTAAGTCCTTACTTCCCATTGCTGGCGGGTTTATCTATATCGTAAAATATTCTCTATCTGGCAAATAAATAACGGCATAGATAAGGTAGAGCACTAAGGCTCAGGGCAAAAACTGTCAGGTCTATGACATGGATTGAGCTTGATAAGTTAGTGGTGATGCATTACTACGATGCGTATGCGCCCTCCCTTATGCTCTCCTCATAAACGTACCTACCACCCCCCCTCATGTATGACAACACGGCGCCTATGGCCACGAAGACTATGGATATGTACAGCGAGAACCTGAGGCCCATCATGAATGGTGGTCCAAGGACGCTGGGTAGGAATGTATTGCTGTCCAGGAGCCTCACCACACTTGCTGGTAGGTTATTGACTGTTGAGTTGGGCAGCACCGATGCGGGGGGGTCCATACCGAGGAATGTCGCAAAAAGTAGGCTAGATGCTGGTATGCTGGCCAGTGCATCGGCTATGCCTGTGGGTAGCCCATAACTTAGGGCAATATTGTGGATCCTAATTGGCACGTACTGGGAGAAAACGCTCATGGCTATTGTGAAGAACATGGCCATGCTTATCGTAGAACCAACATTACTCAGGGTCTGCCTCATACCATTACCCGCACCCCCCCTATCCCTTGGTGGCAGGGCGTTCATGATCGATGCGGTGTTTGGTGAGGCAAATAGGCCATTGCCAACACCGTTAAGGAATAGTATTGACTCGAACTCGACTAGGTTGAAGTTGTAGGGGGGGAGTAGCGTGAGTAGGTAGAGCGATATGGCTATTATTACCATGCCCACGGTAGCTATGATCCTCGCGCCGTACTTATCCGTGAGCGAACCACCGATTGGCGCCATTACCACGGTGCCCACGAGCATGGGCAACATGTATATGCCGGCCCAGAACGGGGTCTCCGTATAACTAAAGCCGTGGAGCGGTAGGTATATGCCCTGTAGCCATATTGTTATTAGGAACATTATGGCGCCCCCTGGCCAGTGATGATAGGAAGAGGGCCATCACACCGTAGGTGAAGGGCCTAACCCTAAACAGTGATAGTTTGAAGAGTGGTTCCTCCTGCCTAAGCTCTATGGGTATGAATGCGATTATTAATGCTGCACCGGCTATGAAGGAGGCTATGACCAGTGGGTTCGTCCAACCCATCTCCGAGTTTCCATAGGGCATCAGTGCGTATGTGAAGCCCAGGGTTACTAACACGAGGCCGAGGGCGAGCGTCAAGTTACCCCAGTAATCAATCCTCACCCTCGCACTTCCCCTATCAACCCTCCTTAGCTTAAATATGGACCACAGCGCCGGCTATTGCGAAGGGCACGTTAACGAGGAATAGGAGGTGCCAGTCATAGTTTGAGAGTAGGCCGCCCAGTATTATTCCAAGGAAGGAGCCAATTATGAAGGAGGCCTGGTTCAAGCCAAGGGCCCTACCCCCCCTCTCGCCTGGTGGGAAGGCATCGGTCAGTAATGCCGTGCTATTAACCATAATGAAACCACCACCAATTGCCTGGACAACCCTAAACCCTATCAGTAACAATGCACCGAAATTACCTGAATCACTCGGTATTAATGAGAGCAGTACCGAGGCTACTGCGAATATTATAAAGCCGAGTGTGTAGAGCCTAGTCCTGCCAAATAAGTCCGAGATCCTGCCGAAGGTAACTAGGACACTGGCGAGGACTATGCTGTAGCCCATGAGAACCCAAAGCAGGTAATCAAACTCCCCCAGGTAGGAATGGGTTAACATTCAATCCCCCTAAAAATCGTGGGCAGCGATATTAGGACAATGTACATGTTAATTGAAGACATAATCACTCCAAGCGTCGTATTAGTCAACACAACCCACTTATACTCCATCAATGACCAAAACCGTTATCAGAAACAAGTCATATTTAAAACTAATGCCAACAGACAAAGCAATTCAATTAATGTATGCCGGTTATAAATACCTACTTTCCTCTCTCGGCCATGTACTTCACGCCGTATAGAAGAGCCAGGGCAATTACGTAGAAGATTAATGTAATTAAATAATCCGATACGAAACTCCCAGTCATGTAATTAAGGTAGCCGAATATTGTTGGCCCCGCAAAGGACCCAACATTACCAGCCCAATCTACGAGCGCTACAACAGTCGCCGAGGCCGCCCCCCCAGTGAAGAGTTGCGTTATTAATGCCCAGAATGGCTTATACCCATCATCGTACCCATTATTATGAGGGATAGTCCTACGGTAAGCACTAACATATTTGCGGGGGGGAATAAGTAGGCCAGTAGTGCGCCGATAAGGGATAGTATCACGCCAACTCCTACGTGGTTATACCTCTCATTGGTTCTATCTGAGTGTCTGCCCCCCCAAAGCACCATTATAACAAGAACAATAAACCATACACCGCCTAGGATCCACCCAATGTAGTAAAGACCAAGCTTACTGGCTAGTTCCAATATCGTAGGCGTCCAAACAAAGACACCGGAGAAATTCAATGCTGCGAAGAAGTAATATACGGTTAGGGTTATAGTTCTCCAGTCGCTAACAGCCTTACCTATGCTGTACTTTCCTGTAGATGCCTCGATGATCTTACGTTCCTCCAACAACCTACTAATTAATGCTCTCTTCTCATTCTCGCTCAACCACTTTGCATTATCAGGTCTCTCGGTCAGGTAGAAGAACGTCAATAACCCAAGGATTATCGTGGGTACGCCAAGGGCTATGAACATGATCCTCCAACCGTAAAACTCAACGAGCCAGCCCTGTATTGGGGACCCAATAATGCCTGATATCGGTATACCAAGAAGGTATAAGGACATCGCCAATGCCCTTTGCTCTCTTGGGAACCACGTAGAAATGTAGTACGTAATACTTGGGGCAAATGGGCCCTCAAAGAACCCAACCAAGTACCTAATCACTAAAAGCTCCACCGCATTCTGAACATAACCTGTTAACGTCGCGAAGATCCCAAACCCAGCTATCCATATCGGAAGTAATTTTTAACGCCGTATTTTTGTGTTAAGTATGTCCCCGGTATTGAGAATGTTAAATATCCAAAGAAGAAAATTCCTGCAGCCAGCCCCGCAATAAATGGAGTCAGGCTTGGGCGGATTCCATACCGGGTATTGCGAATGTAAAGCTAGCCTTATCAAAATTATAAAGTATTAACGCAACAAGTAAGAAGGGAATTAACCTAGCCCATGCCTTTCTCACAGCCTTATTAACTAATTTCTCATCACTTGATCCTGGCATCATTAAAATTATCATTGTAATTAATTTCGTATTAAAATAACCTCAACTAAATAAATATATCCCTTCTAATGAAATATATAAATTATATTTTTAATGCTAATACATTAAATTACGCAAAACATTACTTAAGGGCTATTATTGTGTATTTGTCAATTATCCTAGATAAAATTAATATACTTTATGGAAAATCTCGTGATCGTTGCCTTAATTATTATTTTATATATAGATACGAAATATAATATATACTATATTTATAAAGTATAAAAGAAGGCTATTTAATGTTGTCTGTGATTATAATATAAGTATGGATACTTCAAAGTTATTGGGAGGTGGTGTGCCTTTACGTATTCAGAAATGAAGGAGAGGATTTTATCGAGTCCCATAGTTGTTGATCTTGAGAGGGTTAAGTGGGTTACGAAGGTATACAGGGAGACTGAGGGTAAGCCAATAGGTCCAGCCATGCGAGCGGCCCTGGCTATTCAGGAGACCTTCCGTAATTACCCGATTTGGATTGATGATGAGGAGGTGCTTGTTGGGCACATATCATCGAAGAGGGAGGGCTTGGGCCAGCCTGTTTATGTTGAAATGTCTATATACTTAAACGAAATACTTATTCCATATTACTTTTATAGGAGTGAGGAGAAGTTGAGGGAGGTATTTCCTGAGGGTATTGGTAGTTTATCGCCCGAGGCTCTGAAGTGGTATACCAGGATTTCTGAGGAGGAGTATAAATTGCTTAAGGAGGAGATTGTGCCTTACTGGAGGGATAGAACAATAGGCGCTCTAATGCGTAGGGAGTGGGAGAAGGCCGGGTTATTGGGAGAACCTTTGAAGGAAAAGAGGGAGACCTTTTTAGCGGCGGTGCAGACGACTTATGACTTACTCGCTCCTGTCGTGCCAATGCAGGGACATACAATAATCGGTCTCAGGAAGGTGCTTCAGTTGGGCTTTAATGGTATCATAAAACAAGCCAGAGAGCAGCTAGAGAGGTTTAGGAGGGAGTTCATGGAGGGTAAGATTGACAAAAACACATATGAGAAGGCTGAGGACTTCCTAAGGGCTGTTGAGGTTTCTGCGCAGGCGGCTATTGAATTTGCTGAGCGTTATGCTAAACTTGCCGAGGAGGTGGCGAGCAAGACTACCGACGAGGAGAGGAGGAAGGAGTTACTTGAGATTGCGGAGAGGATGAGGCACGTCCCTGCCAATCCACCACGTAATTTCATTGAGGCTTTACAGGCAATATGGTTTACGCAGGTCGCTATTTCAATAGCTCATGGCGGTAATCAATTGATCATGGGGGGGCCTGGCAGGGTTGATCAATTACTATATCCATACTACAGGCAGGACATTGAAGCTGGGCGTCTCACTCCTGATCAAGCCCTTGAGCTCATAATGGAGTACCTATGTAACTGGCGACGTTCCTTGACGCAGGCCCGAACCTAGTTACGATTGGTGGTGTTGATAGGAATGGCGAGGATGCCGTAAATGACGTCAGCTACTTATTCCTTGAGGCCTTCAAGAGGTTGAAGGGCTGTGGGCGTGATGGGCTTGCGGTCAGGATACACCCGGAGAAAACGCCGAAGGATTTTGTCTTGAAGGCCGTGGAGGTTTTGAGGACCACGGCTGGTTTAGCGTTCTATAACGATAAGACGATAATCAAGGATTTAATGGCTGACGGCTACTCGCTGGAGGATGCCAGGGACTATGCGGTAGTCGGATGCGTTGAGCTCACAGGCGCAGGTAATAGCAATGGTTATACTTCAGGGCAGGCCGTTAGGATACCGCAGGTGCTTGAGGCCACGTTATTTGGAGGACACCTAAGCGCCGCTGGTTGGAGGCTTGTGGGCGCACCAACGCCGCCGGCCACGGAGTTTAAGTCATTCGAGGATTTAAAGAAGGCCTTTGTTGAGCAGATGTCCTATGCAGTAGATCTCATGGTGAGGAGAACCGAGTTGAAGGATAAGGTGATTGCCGAGAACTACCCATTGCCGTTGTTTAGCGCAACGATTGAGGGTTGTATGGAGTCTGGTAAGGATGTGACCTGGGGGGGAGGCGCACGTTATAACCACGCAACCATAAGCGCTCAGGCACTGGCCACGGTAGCCAACTCACTCGCTGCGATTAAGTGGGCTGTCTTTGATAATAAGTTACTAACAATGGAGCAATTACTGGAGCTTCTGAAGAGCAATTTTGAGGGTGCTGAGGAGGTTAGGCAGATGCTGTGGAGGAAGGCTCCGAAGTATGGTAATGATGACCCATATGTTGACGAAATAGCCCAGTGGGTTGCGGATGTCATGGTTCAGGAGGGTAGGAGGAGGAAGTTCTGGATGGGAGGTACATGGAGGGTGCTCTTTGTGTCCGTATCTGGGTCACAGCTCTTTGAGGGTAAGTACCTGGCGCCACGCCGGATGGTAGGAAGGCTGGTGAACCTGTCTCCAATGGTATAGCGCCTGTGGAAGGCACGCAAATGAATGGGCTCACGGCCGTTTTAAGGTCAGCTGCACGCATAGGCATACCCACGGTAAGTAGCGGCACATCGCTCACACTAAACGTTAACCCAGCTAATATAAGGGATGAGGAGGGTCTCGAAAAGTTTGCATCGTTAATCCTGGCGTACTTCATGCTTGGGGGGGGTAGCACGTTCAGTTCAACCCAATAAGTAAGGAGATACTGCTAGATGCCCAGAAGCACCCCCCCGAGAAGTATCCGGACCTAGTGGTTAAAGTTACTGGTTATTCCTGGCGCTTCATTGACCTTCCCAAGAAGCTTCAGGATGAGATAATAGCCAGGCTTGAGTATGAAGTGACATGAGCTATGTCAAGTGATGAATTCCTTAAAAATGATGATGAAGTTACAGGTCTCATATTCAATATCGAGCGTGAGGCCATCCACGATGGTCCAGGTATAAGGACCGTAGTGTTTCTAAAGGGTTGTCCGCTTCATTGCCCATGGTGCCAAAACCCTGAGGGTATTAAGCCATACCCGGAATTGATTTGGTACGAGAATCGATGTATTTATGAATTAAAGTGCATAGGTGCCTGCCCGAGAAATGCATTGACCTACATACCAATGCCTAGCGGTAGGATAGTCATAAACAGGGCGAGGTGCGACTTATGTGGTAGATGCGTTGAGGTTTGCCCTACGGGTGCCCTAGACGTCGTTGGTAAGCGCTATACGGTTAAGGAGGTCGTGGAGGTCGTAATGAGGGATAAGGTGTTCTATGACGTATCGGGTGGTGGTGTTACAATTAGTGGTGGCGAACCAACCATGCAGCCTAAGTTCGTGATAGCCCTGTTGAGAAAACTAAAGAGTCTCGGCATACACACGGCTATAGAAACGGCATTACCATTCCCCTGGGAACATACAAAACCAATCATTGAATTAGTGGATCTCGTCATATTGGATATAAAGATAATGGACCCAGAGAAGCACCTCAAATATGTTGGTGTGTCGCTTGATAGGGTATTGACGAATGCAATAAACATAGCCAAACTAGGCAAGCCAATATGGGTCCACACACCAATAATACCTGGCTATACGGATTACGAAGATAACATAAGGCGCATAGCCGAGTTCATAAGGGATAACCTACCAACGGCCGAGAGGTATGAGTTACTGGCATTCAATAAATACTGCAGCATTAAATATGAGCGTTTAGGCATAGACTGGCCCCCCCTTAAAAACGCTGAATTAGTACCTGAGGAGAAGATGGAGAAATTAATGGGCATTGCAAGGTCAATACTGGTGAATAATGGCCGCGTACTCGTGACTTGGAGGGGGGGAATCACCAAGAAGAGGGAAGCCCAGTGAAGGTAAAAACGCCATAGTAAAAAAGGGATGGCGTAATAATCATCACGATTTAAAATGGCCTTGGTGAACTCATGTTTATGATTTTATATGCCAATATCTAGCGTGATGAAAACCGTGAGAATGCCGTAAAAGTGCATTAACGTGTGTGCGTTATCAACCGGACCTAGCCATGGGTATCTTTACAATGCCTATTCTATATCCTGTGAGTATTAATACGGCGTTGGTTATCATATAGATCGATATTAATGGGCGATGCATTAATAGGAAGATTATGCCCAACACCAGCATTATTAACATAACTGACTGTTCAATAATGATTCTCCCGGTCTCAAGCTCGGGAAGCCTTGGGTGTCCTCATCCAGGGTATGTCGGATATGGCTGATTTCGTTAAGTAAAACACCAGTGGGTATGTGAGTGCATAAACTGTTAAGCCACCTACTATTAATGCCTTGAAGGTATCTAGAATATTGTAACCAAGCCTGCGGCCTATATCTAGTAATTGAATTATCATGACTAGGCCCAGAATGTCTGAGGCAATCATTAATATTAATACTGGAAGCGGTGGTATTAATACACCTATTAACTGCATGAATAGGGATAGTACCATTAAGGCCAGGCCTATGTAGGCAGTTGGGTACTTAATTAACCATAGCATTAAATCAATGTAGTTCAGGAAACCCATTGATAATGCCCTTCTGGCGTATTTCCTGAGGGCCCATATATCGTTAGTGGCCCATCTAATGGTCTGCGACCTAAATGCATAGTATGTGCTGGGCACCTCGGTCACCGCGTATACATCCATTAACCCAATCCTACCTCTACTTAGCAAGACCCTAATGGCTAAGTCAATATCATCAGCCTTGCAGTGGCATAAACCGCCGTATTTCATGAAAGTCGACTTAAGCATAGTTAAATTATTACCTATGAGCATGTAGAAGCCTCTTCTCGTCCTAATCATTGCCCTACCCACTACCTGAACCATGGCCAATACATTAAATAATATGGTCAAGGCCCTACTGAACTTGGTCGAGACCTTAGGAAGCCCAAGGAACGGGGGGGCTCCCACCACGTCATAACCAGCCGCTAAGTAATCCAAGGCCCTCCTAAAGTACTCCCTAGGAAGCTTAGTGTCAACGTCCAGGATCGTTATGACGTCTCCCGTGGCTAGAGACGCGGCGTAGTTAACGGCACCACCCTTATAACCAACGGGCCTATCCCTTCTAATAACCCTGTAATCTAGGTTAATTCCCTTTAGCGTTAGCCCTAAGGCGTTGTTAAGTTCCTTAACGTAAGCCTCATCATCATCAGACACTATGATAACCTCAAGCAGGTTTAAGGGGGGGTAATCCACATTTAGAAGCCCCTTAATAACCTCAACAACTGCATCAATCGGTTCATTCTTAATGGGTATTATAACCGATATCCTGGGTAACGGATCAACAGCGGCCGGACCTATGGTCCTGCCTTTCGTGAAGCCATAAGCCGAATGCACAATTGATAGTAATTGAATTAATATAAAGATCAAAAATATGCTGTAGATAACGTAAACTATTTTAAGACTGGGTATGTATGATTTAGGGACTTGATTTGTGGTGACGCCTATTGACGAGTTGATTTGATTCACATAATACGTGCTATTGCTGATCACGACGTGCATGTACTCCACATCACTATTAACTGCATCCTCGATATTCCTAAAAACATTAATAATGGAAAAAAACGAGATGGAACTTCCATTAACCATTAACTTCATAAAGCTTAACAACATTATCATATATTACACGATAAAGATTTATTTAAGATTTACCCCCCCAACGATACTCACACCCTAAAGATAAAAGAAGAGTATTTACATGCCTCAATCAAAATATATCTAATAAAATAATTATTATATAGGCAGAAATTTTAGGTGATATGGCGTAGAGTATATTATACTACCTAGTATAAATTTATAGTGGAAGAAGAAATTAATTTTTATATTAATTTTGAATAATATTCAAAGTAAATTATTATTAATTATTTTTGTATCTTTAAGTAAGTTTTTAAATGATAAGTATAACCTATATTGTGCAACTTAAAAAGTACTACCTTGATAATGATTTACAATTTTTATTAGCGATCATGACTAGGCTATTGCTTTATTCTCCCTGCGCCAGGTTCACCGAATTAATGAGGCTCACATCATGGCATCAACAGAGGCTCTCAAGGGCATTAGGTAGGGGGGGTATTGGCATGGGGGGGATCATCATTAGGTGCGTTGATGGTGAGGGGGGGTATGACCTTGCATTACCCATATCGCGTAGGAGCCTTATTAGAAGAGGAAGGATAACACTTAATGTTAATGGTTTTGCGAGTAATTACCTAACCATGAAGCACAGCGTTTCCATAACGATGCAGAACACGGGCCTTACAGACATAAACAACGTTTTTGTTAGGGTTTATGGCGACATTGACTGGAACGAACCACTGAGATTCAGATGCGGGGATGCGAAGGCGGTGGAGAAACTGGAGAGAGATAAGTGCCCAATAAACATATGCAATCTAGTTTTTAATCTAGGTAAATCAATGGCCCCCCCAGGAAGCACCTTCAACTATAACTACTCATTCAACCTATACTACTACCCACCAAGGGATTACTTCAGCCTAGATATACTCAACAACATTAAGTATGTCTCAATAAGGATACCGAGGAGCTACGGCATAAATGGGCGAATAAGCCTAGGCGATGTGGAACTAACGGGCTATGGCTCAGTGAGGACCAGCATAAGTAGGAAGTATAACATAGTCCATGGAGTATCATTAACGCCACCAGGAGTACTAAAAATACCAATACAAATAGAGTCATAGGACTTTTTAATCATGGAAATGCAAATGAACCAATTAACTATTAATTGTTACACCCGAGCACGTATTGGCTGAGCCAATGGGTATCGCAGTCTCACCCATTACCGGGTTTGCCGTAAACCCTGTGCAAAATGGGGCTCCGTTTACATAGAAGTAATGGGTGCCATCAGTCAACCATAATACTATATAAATGGGGGGGCCACATCCCTGATAACCATACGGATAACCATTATAACCACAACTATTTTGACTATTGGGAGCACTCTGAATTGCGGTTATATATAACGGCTTTCCATTATACGTGATGGTTAACTGCGTCTGCGTTGGTGTTAATATGGCCACATTCTCAGGTTTCTTAAGAGTTAATGTGATTGAGTTCTCTCCCATGAAGACTAATGTACCCTGTGGTAAAGATGAACCTTGTATACTTGTTATAGGTTGTGGACTAATGAGTAAGTAAAATATTGTCGGAGTTTGCGTGGTAAAGACATACGTGCCTGGGTCAAGCGATGAATTCGTATAAGGCGTATACATTCCCATGGAGATACCGTAATAAGTACCTGGAGGTAATGTTGTTTGTGTTCCTGAGGTCGTATAGGGAGCCTGCATTGATACGCATTCGTTGTACTCGGTCTGCAGGTTCGTGTAATTAATCATTAGTGAGTTGTACATGGACTGCACGGTGTTGTATTGACTTTGGAGTGATGTGTATCGTGATTGCAGGGTATTGTAGCTGTTTTCCAGGTTCGTGTAGTTGGTCATTAATGAGTTGTACCTGGAAAGTAATTCACTATACTCAGTCTCAAGCGATTGAAATTCAGGCCTATAGCTTAGTACTGACGTGTACCATTGATACGCAAAGAAAACAGAAACAATTGCCAGAACAACCACGGCAACCAACAGCCCAGCCATACCCATATTCATCAATCAACCACCATATCTCTTTATTTCTGATACGTATTTAAGGAATCGTCACGAAAAACCGTGACAAAAACCCTGGGTTACTGTGATGGTTTTTCTCAATAAATTAAATGTTATTTGATAATAAGGGCTCATTTTCTCCTTAGTTTTAAAGCCTCAATAACTATTATCACTATGAGTAGTGAGTAGTATTATTACGGCAATTATTAAGTCAATAAGTAATGAATTGAGGGCGAAGATGCCTATGGCTTGTTTGGATTGCGATTGATAGCTAGGTGCCTGTGCGAAGTATACGGTGATGATTACATTTCCATTACTTACAGTAACTTACCACTGGATGGCGTTGGCGCATAATTACTTACGCTGGGTATTGTAAATTGATAATACCCATTAGGTTCATTAAACACTATCTCAGTCTCCGTTATTAACGGTACCTCTGTTATAGCTAATATTACTGTGGACGCATATTCAAGTCCTTGGCTATGACCCTTCCAATGAGCATGTTTATATCGTAACGGTCGGCTCGGCATCCATTTCAGTTATTGATAATACTTCAGTCATAGCGAATATAGATGTTGTTGAAACCCCGGTCTCCATTGCGTATGACCCAATGAATGGGTGTATATACGTGGTAAACTCCGGGTCTGTCAGCTTATCAATAATTAACACATACGCTCAGTACGTGGTGTCATTCATAGAATCTGCTTCCGCCAGGTACTACGTGTCCGTAACCCTAGATGGACAGACCAAGTATTCCTCCCATTCAACCATAACCTTTAATGTAACCGCCGGAACATACAACTATAGTATTACGCCAATAAGTGGATACTCGGTAATGCCATCATCAGGAACAATAACAATAACAAGTAATAATCTGCAAGTACAGGTAACCTTCAAGTCATTACCTAGCCCCCCCACCACATCGCCAACCCCCCCCTCAAGTCCTCAACCGCCAAAACCAATCAACGTATTCATCACGCCACTTACTGCAGTAATACTCGTTGCGCTCATCGTTATAGTGCTGATACTAATAATGAGAAGAAAAACGTATGGAAGCAAGGTAAGCAGTGCATAGGGTGGGACTATGTCGGTCTCCTCCACTGTCATATTACTTTTGGCATTTGTAGTTGCCCTTTTATTATCAATGTCTGTTTGTTGGTTTGGTATTGGTTTATCAATTGCATTGGTAATAGCTGGCGTATTTATCATGCATAGCTGGATATTCGTAGTATTAGGTGTCATAATATTCATATTATCCGCATTGACGAGCTGTAAAAAGAAATGAACAAAAATAATTAATATCTTTTTACTTTAAAATAATTCAACATCGCCTTTTGTTTTAATTTAAATTATTTTGATCTAGATTTAAGTTATGGTAGCGGGGGGGCGGATTTGAACCGGGGACCTCGGGGTTATGAGCCCCCCCGCAGGCTACCAGGCTACCCTACCCCCCCGCTGGTTTATGGGTCCTTCCCTATGCTTTTAAGGCTTTCGGTCTATCTATATGTGGTTCCTAACGAGTGCTATGGTATTGGGTATGATTATCACCTGCCCTGTTTTTCATGATTTTAACTAATTGTAGCCTATTCCTTCAATGGGTTTAGGTATGGCATTAAGGCGATCTGTACCTTAATTATTCTAGGATTCTGTTCGTGTCGTGACCATGGCATTTAATGTTATTAGCAATTTCACATAAAACTGACTAAGTGTATAAATAACAATATCTGTATTAAGATATAGAAAAATTTAAAAATCAAATAAATCAAATGAAAACGTATGTTTCGGAACAAGTCAGTTGGGCGACCAGGTTCGTGCTCGGTTACTGATTTAATAGATGAGGCCTTGAGGATTATTGCACATGGTAGGGCTGGATTAATGAGTAAGGACGAGGCCTTGGATAGACTATGGGAGTTGCTTGTTAATGTTGAGTATGAGTTGAGTAGGGGCTCCATGCGGGTTGAGGAGTTAAGGAATTGATTGCCTAAGCTATGGCTATTGTTACTTAGTCCTTATGGTATTTACATTGTTTTCGACGCTGAAGGTGCGATATGGGTGCCTTCATGTTTTAATTCTTGGAATTAATGGTTATTAGGGTGTTCCAGTGAATATTTTTCTTGGGTTGTCCATGAGTATTTTGTCTATTTGCTCTTGGGTTACGCCCTCGTTCTTCAACCTTGGTATTACCTTCTCGAAGATTAGTGTCATTGACCA
This sequence comes from Vulcanisaeta distributa JCM 11216, assembly GCF_001315985.1. GTDB lineage: Archaea > Thermoproteota > Thermoprotei > Thermoproteales > Thermocladiaceae > Vulcanisaeta > Vulcanisaeta distributa_E. The sequence continues at coordinate 283,837 of NZ_BBBI01000001.1, read as the reverse complement.
GTCTGGCACCGTGCTCTTAACAACCTCTGGTGGGTACCAGTCAATGGTTGGGCAGTAATCATGAGAGAGGAGTAACTGGTCGACCCAACCCCTCCTTATCAACTCAACCGTGGTCTTAACCCTCTTCTCGAGTGGTAAGTATGTATCTAGGCCGAACCTGTCGAGACCTACGAATGCCCCCCCAGTCCTCAGTATCTGCTCTATGTATGAAATATCGTCCGTATCACCTACATGCCCAATTACTGTTCTAGAAAAGTCTACACCCTCCTCCCTAAAGATCCTGATTAATTCAAGGCTTGACTTATTACCAACAAATGAGTGGGTGATTATCGGGACGCCGGTTTTGATGTGAGCCCTCGCCGCGGCCCTAATGGCCATCTCCACATCACTGGTTAGTCCAGGTGAGTCAATAACGGCCTTAACAAACGCAGCCCTTGTATTAGTTCCTTGAATACCAATGGTTATATCATGAATAAATGCATCAACGAGCGAATCAATGCCTCTGTTTCTGAAGTAGAACGGTAATTCCGTGTATGTGTAGAAGCCTGTGCCCATTATTATGTTAATGCCGGTTGCCTTCGCGACCCTCTCATCAAACTTAACATCCCTACCCAACCCAGCTACCGTGAGGTCTATGATCGTCTTAACGCCATACCTCTTGGCCGCATTTACGGCGTCGATGGCCCTCCTAAGCTCCTCATCCTCATTGTACAAGTGCGGCCAGTTCCAACGAACAACCTCAGTGGTTACCTTAAGGTGTTCGTGGAATAACGTTATACCCATGTCACCTGGGTTTATCTCACCTCCACCAACGATTGGTACCTTGCTCATACCACGGCTCATTGCTTACCACCCACCTTCTTCCTCTCTTGCTCCTGAAGTAATCTCCAATCGATTTTACCCGTAGCTGTCTTTGGCAATGAATCCACGAACTCCACAACCCTTGGATACTCATACGCCGACATCCTCTCCCTAGCCCACTGTATTATGTCCTCGGGCTTCACCTTGCCCCCCCTGTATTCCGGCTTAAGGACCACGTATGCCTTGACCTCCTCGCCAACCCTTACATCGGGTATCGCCACTACGGCAACCTCAAGAACGGCTGGGTGCATGTACAGTATGTTCTCAACCCTGTACGGCCAGACCTTATAACCAGCCCTATTAATCATCCTCTTAATCCTATCAACGTAGAAGAAGTAACCCTCATCATCCATATAAACAACATCGCCAGTCCTAAAGTAAAGCTTACCATTAATTTCAATAAACGCCTCCCTAGTCTCCTCAGGCTTCTTCCAATAACCCTTAAACACATTCGGTCCCCTAACCACGAGTTCCCCCCCGTCTTACCCACCGGCAGAACCTCCTTTGTGTCCGGGTCAATCACAAGGGCGTCTGTGCAGGGTTGTGGAATACCGAGGTCACTACCAATCTTGACCCTGTGAGGTGGGTTAACGTGGGTTTGCGAGAAGGTCTCAGTAAGTCCATAACCAGCCAGGTAATCAAGCCCCGTTAACTCCTTAAACCTCTTGGCGACGGCCTCGGGCATTGGCGCGCCACCTCCACCGGCCAGTATTAATGATGATAGGTTCCTCTTCTCAATACCTGGCATTGCCAATAAATCAACAACCATGGTGGATATACTCGTCCAATGAGTTATCCCATATTTCTCAATGGCGTCGACGCAGTCTCCCTGTCCCAAGTAGTCATTAGTACCATTGTTGAACCAGCATAGAGGGGCACAAGCACAGAATGCACCAGGCCGGTCACGTGGAATATGGGCAATACCGTTAATACAATACCACTCGGTGCAATATTATACCAAACCGCCGCATTTAGCGTAGACGCCCACATGGTACCGTGACTATGCATAACGCCCTTAGGAATACCCGTTGTGCCTGATGTGTAAGGGATTGCGGCGAGGTCCTCATACGTAACCTTCACGGTGGGTGGATTGCCGTTGAATGCCATGGCATCCCTCCAATTAATAACTCCCTGAGGAACCTCGGGATCCGTAAGCATTAATTGGGGAAGCTTGAGCTCAGGCTTTTCAGGTAGGTAATCCCTATATCTGCCGGCAATTACGTACTTAAGTGATGGGACCTTATCCTTAACACTGAGTAATCTAGGTAGTAACTGTGTTAGTGTTATCACAGCCTTAGCTCCAGTTTCCTTCAATATGTACTCGAGCACATCAGGTGCGACCAATGGGTTTATTGGCACAGCAATTGCATTGGCCCTTAGGATGCCGAAGAATGATATTACCCAGTGGGGGGGTGTATTTAGCATGTAAATGGCAACCCTATCACCCCCCCTATCAATACCAAGGTTGTAGAGAAACGCCGAGAGCCTAATTATTGAGTCCCAAAGCTCTGAGTACTTAATCCTAAACCCGTAGTAAATGATAACGTCCTTACCTGGATACCTCATTGCTGAAACTTCAACGATATTGAATAAGGGAACCCTCGGGTAATCCATCCTTCTTGTAACCCTAGGAGGCCAGAACCTAAACCAGGGCCTGTCATCATGAGTCTCGCATATGTAATCCCCCTCGGGTATGACCTGAACCTCAGTATCACCTACCTGTTTTGTGATTAGTTCCATGTTTTACATTTTATCATTTTGTTATTAAAGATTAGCATTATATATTTCACCTAATTTATTACACTATATTATAAATAACTATATATTTACTATACTAAGCAGTTTAATTAACAACCCTACTCACTATATTGCTTGTATGGTTAGGTCTCCTGAGGATTATGTTAATAGTTTGCGTGATGGTAGGGTCGTTTATTATAGGGGGGGTAAGCCCGTAGATGATGTTACTAGGCATGAGGTTCTGAGGGTCGCGATTAATCACGCCCTTGAGCTCTACAAGTGGCAGGCGGATCCTGAGTTAAGGAGATACTTAACATATGATGATACTCAGTATGGAACCATAAGCAGGTTCTATAAGGTGCCCAGGAGCCCCAGTGATTTAATTGAGAGGTTCAGGTTGATCTACAACACAACACTGCTTGGTAGGGGGGGCATGTTCAATATAATGAAGACCATTGGTTCAGACGCATTGTTCGGCCTCATGATAGCATCCAAGCAACTTGATAGGGCGAGGGGGGGCACTAATTACTATGATAGGGTCATGAGGTATTATGAACATGTGGTTAAGGATGATATCACAATTGCCGTTGCCCAGACCGACGTTAAGGGCGATAGGATGCTCAGGCCTTATCAGCAGGAGGACCCTGACCTTTACGTCCACATTGTTGGTAGGGAACCTGACGGAATAATTGTCAGGGGGGGTGCCAAGGTTCACACGACGCAGTCCATCGCGGCTAACGAACTCATTGTCCTGCCATACAGGAATATGGTTAAGGAGGACGCCGACTACGCAGTTGCATTTGCAACGCCGGTCAATGCCAAGGGTATTGTCTTGATACCGAGACCGCTGAGGGAGGTTGAGATTAACATGCTCGGTGATGAATTCCCAATGGGTAAGACCAATGTGGAGGTTGAGACGTTAACCATATTCGACAATGTTAAGGTACCAAATGACAGGGTATTCCTGGCTGGCGAGTATGAGTTCGCTGCACCGTACGGACTAACCTTCGCGCTCTATCACAGGTTCACGGCGATATCCTACAGGGCCGCCCTGGCTGATATAATACTTGGCTATGCAAAGCTCTTTGCTGAGTATAACGATGTTGAGACTGCGTCCCACATTAGGAGGGATATCGTTGACATAATAACGTATAAGGAGTACCTAGTATCCAGCGCCATAGCCTCAGCCGAGAAGTGCATTAAGGATCCAAACACGGGCATTTGCATACCAAACCCAATATACACAAACGTGGGCAAGCTAACGGCTAATGCCAAGTACCTAGACGCCATTAAGGACATGATAGACGTAGCCGGAGGCCTACTGGCGGACATACCATCAACAAGCGAGTTAAGCAACCCAACCGAGGAGAAGTACATGGTTAAGTACCTGGCTGGTAAGAGGGGGGGCACGGACTCAAGGGTCAGGATAAGGCTCTTCCAGGTTGCTCGCGAATTCCTATCGGCCCTCGGCGCCCTGCTCTCGGTTGGTATGATACACGCGGAGGGTTCAATAGAGGCAAGCGTAATAGAGCTCTACAGGTCGTACAACTACGACATAAGCAAGATGGCTGCGCTATACAACGCAGACCTGGCTAAGATTGATGATGTGAAGAAACTACTGGAATGGTGGTGAATCAAGCATTCATTAAATCCCCCCCGTTAAAATATGGTCTCCCCCCCTACTTATTTATGCTTCCATAATCAGCGTGGTGCTTGACCATAAATAATGTTTAAAAGTCGAGCTAGGTAATTCACATGATGAGTCTCGAGAGGATGAGTAAGGAGGTACGTGGTTTATTGAGTTTAACACACCATTTAGTTACCATGTTAGGGGTATTAGGAGGGTTCTGTATAGTGGTGTTACCAAGTATCAGAGGATTGCAATTGTCGAGTTTGAGGACTTGGGTAAGGCATTGGTGCTCGATGGTAAGATACAGAGTTCGTTGTATGACGAGTTCGTTTATCACGAATCGCTCGTTCACCCAGCAATGATAACGCATCCAAACCCGAGGAGGGTGCTCATTCTTGGTGGCGGCGAGGGTGCTACGGCTAGGGAGGTGCTTAGGCATAGGAGTGTTGAGGAGGTGATCATGGTCGATATTGATGATGAGGTGATTAGGCTCGTTAAGGAGTACCTACCTGAGATGAGCCAGGGCGTATTTAATGATCCAAGGTTTAAGCTGGTGCTTCAGGATGGTAGGAAGTTCCTTGAGGAATCAAGGGATAGGTATGACGTGATAATACTGGACCTTACAGACCCACTTGAGGGTGGTCCATCATACCTACTATACACGATTGAGTTCTACAACATTGTTAGGGATAAGCTAAGTGATGATGGTATAATGGTGACCCAAGCCACGTCAACGACGTACTCCATAAGGACCTTCGCCACGATTTACAGGACTGTCGCTTCGGTATTCCCAATAGTCAGGGCTTACCAGGTGTACATGCACTCCTTCGATAGTACGTGGGGGGGCTTCGTAATTGGATCTAAGAGGTATGACCCAGCAATATTATTGCCCGATGAGGTTAATAATAGAATTAAGGAGAGGATAGTTGGTGAACTCAGATTTTATGAAGGTGATATACATAGGGCATTATTCACGTTACCAAGGCATGTAAGGGCCATTTTAAACGACGAAACCATAAAGCCCGCAACAGACAAAAACCCAACATTCCTACCCGCCTAAGCCCTCTAATACCGTTAAAGTTATAATAATGTCAAAATTACCTATTGTGTATGGACGATTATGTTAGTCGAACTGTTCGCGAACATTTATTTAGCACTTGGCGTAAACAGAGGGGGGGTTGGGAACCACTGAACATTGTTAGGGCTGAGGGTGTTTACTTCTATGATTCCCAGGGTAGGAAATACCTGGACTTCTCTTCCCAATTTGTCAACGTCAATCTTGGTTATGGTAATGAAAACGTGATCAACGCCATCAAAAAACAACTCGAAACCCTACAATACATATCCCCCCCGTCTTTGCCACGGAGGTCAAGGCCAAGGCTGCCAGGGCATTGCTCGAGATAATGCCTGAGGCTTAACGAAGTTCTTCTTCTCAACGTCGGGTACCGAGGCCAATGAGGCTGCGGTTAAGATCGCCAGGCTCTATAAGAAGCCTGCCTACAAGGTCATCGTTAGGTATAGGTCGTACCATGCTCCACACTTGCCTCAATATCCATGACAGGCGATTATAGGCGTTGGTTCATTGAGCCACACACAATGCATGGTGTTGTCAGGGTGCCTGAGCCATACTGCTACAGGTGCCCACTCGGCCTTAAATACCCTGAGTGCGGCTTGGCATGCGTTAATTACGTGGATTACGTCATTAAGAATGAGAAGAATGTGGCCGCGATACTTGTTGAGCCAATAACCGGCACTAACGGCGTCGTCGTTCCACCCAAGGAGTACCTACCAACGCTTAAGAGGATTGCGGAGGATAATGACGTGTTATTCATTGCTGATGAGGTTATGACTGGTTGGGGGCCGTGTCGGTGATTGGTGGGCCGTGAACCTATGGGGTGTTAAGCCGGACATGTTAACAACGGCTAAGGGTGCGTCGGCCTCGTATGTACCCATCGGAATAACGGCCGTGAGTAAGAGAATCGCTGATTACTTCGAGGATGAGTTCTTCGCGCATGGACACACCTTCGAGGCTCACCCAGTCTCCTTGGCGGCGATACCCGCGGTCATTGAGGAGTATAGGAGACTTGACTTGCTTAGTCATGTCAGGGCCATGGGCGAGTACTTGAGTAAGAGACTTGAGGAGTTGAAGGAGAGGCACAAGAGCATTGGCGATGTTAGGGGGCGTCGGGTTGTTCTGGGCCATTGAATTCATTAAGGATAGCAGGAAGACGCCCTTCGGCACGTATGAGGATAAGTACAGGGGGCGTGGCTACGCCGGTTGATAAGCTCGCCGCCGAGTTACTTAGCATGGGTGTTTATGTGTTTAGTGGTCCGTCCTGGTTCATAATAGCGCCGCCCCCCCTAGTAATAACCAGGGAGCAGATTGATGAGGGTATCGATAAGATAGACCAAGTGGTTAAGAAGCTCGACGAGCAATACCAGGGTTAAGAACCTAATTTCCTACTGACAATGAGGAATGTGGTGGCCACGTACTTAAAGGGCATATACCTACCCAGCACCCTATCAAATGAGTACAATAGTGATGCTGCCTTAGTAATTCTACCGCTACTCCATTGATGCATCCTTGATGGAATTATATTCGAAAGTACGTGAATACCCCCCCTGAGACTCACGACCTCAAATCCATAACTACTCAGTATGTCAAGCAATTCCCTAATTGTGAAGAATCTAAAGGGTATTGCCTCATTACCATTACCATACCAATAACCCACGTGACCCCCCCTACCTTTAATTAAGCCCTTAAGGAAACCCTTAATTGATATACCACCGAGTAACGCCTCATAGGCCATGTCGGGGGGGCATACCAAGTTATCAACATCAAACAGTAAATAGCCACCATTACTTAAAACCCTCGAAACCTCCCTGAAGGCCTCCTCAGACTTTACGATATGGTTGAAGACACTTCCATACGCCACAACAGCGTCGAAAAACCCAGCCCTAAACGGCAACCTAACGGCATCACCCTGCACCGGGTCACTGCATCTCTTGGATCTAACGCACTTAGTTAGCGATACACGGGATATGTCTAGACTGACAACGTGATATCCACGCTTCCTAAGTAGCATCGTCCAAATGCCAGTACCGCTACCTAGATCAAGGACTTTACTGTGTATCTTGATGCCATCAAAATAGTTTCCAAATATTTCGTATAATTCATTATACAAATGCCTATAATACTGGGAAAATCTTAGAAAAATTCTTTCATAAACAGGGGGGGCTAACTCATCATAAACTGTACCTATAACTGATTCGTAACTAGACGATTGATCGTCACCCTCCACCTCAACCTCCCAATTCATAACTAGGTACTTCTGACTTAATAAAGTCTTCTATCACGTAAATATAGTATATATTTAATGGCACCAAGCCTTGATGCTATTTCACAAACATAAAATGAGCCGACCATGGCACATACCCATGAAAATAAAAGTTTTATAAGTCCACGGCTTACTATGATCGTAATGTCGCAGGATATCATTGAGAGGAAGATTAAGAGGGGGGGCTTGGCTATTGTTGATGCATGCGAAGGTAATAAGTTAACATGTAGGCTACTTGGTGGCGTTGCCATAGCCTATTTGGTTCGTGACGTATATCCTGAGGTGCCGGCATTAATACGCGAACCTAAGGACATAGACATAGCAGCGCATAGGAGGGATTCGGGGAAGTTAACCAAGACCCTTGAGGGACTTGGCTTGAGGGCTGATGTCAGGTTTAACGCGCTTCATGGTGCGGAGAGACTTAGGTTCTTTGATACCCAAATGAACATGAGGTTGATGTTTTCCTCGACATCTTTAGGGAGAGCCACGTAATAGAGCTTAAGGATAGGCTCGAGAAGTTCAGCCCAACAATACCACCAAGTGACCTATTAATGACGAAGTTCCAGGTCTGGGAGATTAATGAGAAGGACCTCAAGGACATAGTTGCCATGCTCCATAAGTTCGAGCTTGGCGATAGGGATGACATGAGCACCATAGACCTGGGCAGGATAGTAGAACTGACATCAGACGACTGGGGACTCTACAAGACGACCACAGTAAACATAGAGAGGACGCTGAATTACCTAAACACCATTGAACTGCCGGGGAAGGTCAAGGACAAGGTCGTGAACAACCTAAATAGGATTAGGGAGGCCATGGATAGGGCGCCAAAGAGCATGAAGTGGAGAATGAGAGCAGCCATTGGAGAGAGGGTTAGGTGGTACGAAACACCTGAGGAGACTTAAACAACCCTGCATAACGTTATCTCCCTACCCATACTTCCACGTTAATTCATCAATAATCCTACCCAACATATTGCTGATTTAAAAGCCCATTCAGTTTAAAGGGGGGGCAAAAATACGGAAATAGCTACTTCATGAAATGAAACCCACATACGCATTATTAATCATAGCCTCAGCACACTACGCATATCAATACCTAACAAAGCCCACGACACAGCCAGGTTAGTAATTACGTAATTGCTTACGTAAGCGGTATTGAATTAACGATGAACGCAAAAGTCGGTAAGCGTGATAGGTACGGCGTTAATGAGTTAATCAGTGATTATGTGCTACTGAACGCTATACTGCACATGCTTCAGGTTGCAATACAGGCGTTAATTGACATGGGCTCGCACATAATGGTTGAGAAGGGCCTTAAGGCGCCATCTACGTACTCAGAGGTACCCATTTACCTGAGCCAGGCCGGTGTTATAAGTGGTGATGATTCAAAGGTCTTTAGGAGGATGATTGGCTTCAGGAACGTCCTAGTGCATAACTATTCGCAGGTCTCCATTGATGCCCTCCGTGAAATACTGGCTGAGGCCCTTTACAGGGACTTATTGAGGATTGCCCTTAGCTTTATGATTACGCCGTGGGTAATAGCATCGATGCGTAATTCATTGCCTTGGCATTAACATTATGATCATCGTGTTGGTCTCGTTAACATTCGTTGAGTATTACTGCACGGTTATGGTACCTACTAAATGCGTTATTCCGGTACGAGACCAGGGTGTCGACCTCATCGACATTCCTCTTAATAACCGCTAATAAATCACCTAATCGACCCACGCAACTCACCAACCTCCTCCTAATCAACTCATTAAATCCATTAACCCGTAAAAACACTTGGTAATCACCATAAAGACTAATTGCCCTAACAACCTCCCTAATGAATACCCCCCCACGATCACCAATGTAAACGGGCACGCCCTGAGTCAAAGCCCTAAACCTAACCTCAAAGGGCAGTAACGGGTCATTAAGCACGGCAACGTCAATCCTACCCTCAGGAAAGCCCAAAGCCAGGGCAAGGTCACTAATGAACGTTGGTAACACATCAATAATATCAACACCATCCCTAAACAATACGGCAACATCCACATCACTAAGGGGGGGCCAAACACGCCATAAACCAACGAACCAAAAAGCACGGCAAAGCGAATAAAATCCTTAATAGTTATTAATAATTAAATCCCTAACAACACTCAACACCTTAAGGCATTGCTCACTGCATGCATTCATTTAAAATCAAGGGCAATAGCCAATTTAAAAGGACTTATAGCCAAGCATGAATGTATAAAGAATTTAAGAATACCCTAGGAAATACTCAAAATGATTAGGCGAATCAGTACCAGGACATTGCTAATAGTAATCATTGTAGTGTTGGTAATTACTGATGCATACTCAATTTACATATACTTACTGGCACCGCCATTACCCTACGTAAAGGTGCTTGGTTATTATGGGGATTATGACGTAGCCAGTGTGTATAAAGGCGTACTAGTACTTTATGATGTATCGCTGGCTTCAATAGACCTTAAGGGAGTGAATATAACCAGTGGTAAGTATATTTGGATGAAGACCATCTACGTACCAGGCCTCCTTCCACTAATACGCTTCATACCAATTGGTAATAAATTGTTCATCACGACGTATAATCTTTATGGAGGTATATATAATGACCTGGAGTCACCGATTGTTGTTAACGCAACCATAATTAACATATTTACGGGAAAAATTATTAACCATACGGTACTGGCGGCAGCATCATCAACGAGGTATTACATGGCTATGGATGCCATAGATAATGACGTGTATGTGGTGATAATACCATTGAGTGATCCATTAAGGCCCGTAAACACTACGGTAATTGACATCAAGTTGTTAAGCAGGGAACCATACGGCATTGAGGTTTGGCGTACTGAGGTTATTAATTCCTGTATACCATTCTCAATAGCTGTGACTGGAATCAAGAGGTTTGGTAATTACGTCGTAATAACAGTATCGTGCAATGATAAACCTCTCACATACGTGTTAAATGCAAGTAATGGAAAGTTAATGCTAAGGGCTGACGTGGCTCAAGCGTGTACGGCATTGCCGGAAACACATTAATTTATCAGTGTGGAGGTAAAATTTGTGGGTTAGATTTCATTAGCAATAGAACGTGGACACTATCAATAATTGGCAGCGTAACATCAGTAACAATCAGTGGAGACAAAGCCTGGTACTAGCAACCACGGGATACACAATATGGGCCTACGGCATTTCAAGCAACGGCTCATTACTATTCCGCAGGGAATTATGGACATACACAACACCACTAATGCTATGCTCAGTGGGACTTAGGTACATATTTATGGCTAAGTCATACCCAATCAGGAACTACGCATTAATAATCATACTCCCTGAGGGAATATGGTACATCAGTGGCGGAGGATTTGGCTGCATGCCTCAATCAATAGTGATCCTAAACCTAAGCAGCGGCCATGTAGTAGTAAGCATTACTAAACCCGCCTGGATCGCGTACCTATACGCATACCCATACTCATTTAACAATCTCTGGCAAGCATTGGGTATTAACTACCTAAGTAACGACTACGTGGTATACTCAATAAACAACGCCCTAAACTCACGCACATTCCATCACCAATACACCTACTACCTAACAACACCCAAAGCCATAACCAATGAATGGTGGTACTACCTAATAAACGACACACCATACATGCATTCGCCACAACCGCACTATTAGTTGCGTTAACAATCTTTTATAAGAAACTGCATTAGCAAGTAATTTATTAATGAGCGGGCAGCTAATCCGTAAGGCACTGTTAATCGCCATAATAGTATTGGCCCTACTTAACGGCTACTTAGCATATATGTATATATTCGGTAGCCCATTCCCATACATAGGGACATTGATTATAGGCCCGTACCAGTTAGTCACTATGAGAAATAATGAGATAATCCTATACAGTGAGTATTCGCCACTGTCGTTTCGTACATTAATCACTGAAATAATAATTAAGGGTGTTAACGTAATTAATGGCAAAACGCTGTGGGTAACGAACGTGGTATCGAGCAGCCTCATACCACCGTTGATCGCCTTCTCCCTAGTTAATAATGATCTATTTCTCATAACATACGGCCAATATATTTACCATACTGGTAAATGGCTCATCACCGAGACAACAATAAATGTAACTGTGATAAACACATTAATGGGCAACGTAATAAACTCCACGGTGATTGCAGTCACGCCGTACGCCACCGTACTTAACGTGATCAGCAATCACGTGTATATAATGATACTCCCACCATCAACCAACAGCATGATCATAACCTATTACAAACTGAGCGATTCGCCACCATACATCACGCTGGCCTGGAATCAAACATTAACTGACGTATGTGGTCCATACAGCACAACAGGTAATATAGGAATCCATGAAGGCACCAAATACGTACTAATGACCGTGCCATGCAACAAGACAATACACGTATACTTACTAAATAGGGCAAGCGGCGGGGGGGTGATAAGGAGTATATTCATTACGTCGCCATCAGGTGTCGCCAGGATTTACGGCGTAATAAACAACACGGTAATCTACCTATGCGGAACCCGCATATGCGGTACGAACATGGTGACCAACGAGACCTGGTCAATACCAATAATGGGCTATCTAACCTCTGTAACGACGTATGAAGGCAAAGCATAGTACTAATGATGAACGACAACACGCTTATCATGAGCACAGTGACCCTAAATGGCACGGTACTCATGGACAGGGCGATCTGGAGCTACAAACCACCCTGGTGCGCACCGAGCTACGCCGTGAAGATATACTCCTTCAGCGCCGGCGCAATCCACCTAATGGGCGATTACTTCCTAGTACTGGCAAGCCCATTCGCATTAACGTACACAGCGAGCGGCTACGTGTGCTTACCCGAGGTCCTCATAATAGTTAATGTGAGCAACGGTGAAGTGCTGACCAGGGTAACCAGGTTCTCATGGTCAGGGATAAGCGGAGACCTAGGACCAAGCCTATACATGGACTACACCAGCAACAACACAATCATCTACACACAATGCCAACTAGGCACTGCACCACATACCTAACAACACCAAAAACCCTAATCAAAGACCAATGGTACTACCTAACAAACGACACATCATACATCGCACTCATCACTATCCTACTAATTACATTGGCTGCACTTTTTGAGTTAATCATACGGCATAATCATTCCTCGGAATTGAATGATAAAGTACCAAGGGCTAAATAACGACACTGCATAAGGCCTTACTAAATAACTGCCTTGCTATTAGTGTCGATATAAAGGCCTCTATGAACGCAGCCACCACTATCGCGGCAATTCCAAAGGCGAGAAGTCTCCAATAACCCACGTCACCACTATGGTACTTGACACCAGCCAATGCAAACAACGAGTAACCAAGTAACTCAATAATTCCGTGAGGGAGCAGGGGTATTAAGGCCGTGAGACTCCTCACAGTGAAAGACATGGAGAACCCAACATACAAACCCTCAGTAAACAATACGAGATAAGCTATGAACAATGAATAACTAACTAGGAAGACCGCCAGCGAAAAAGACGCATTTCTAACAATTATTATTAAGAGTAAGCCCAGCGGCGATACATCATACACCGCATGTAGGCACACGCCATGCGAAAAGACATAACCCAACAAAACACCGCCTACAACGCCAACCCACATAATAACCACACCACCCAAAATGGCATAAACGCTCCTAATACGGATCACCCCCCCTAAACAATACATGCATGTAAAGGGCGTGGACAAGGGACAACACCGAATATAGTGAGTAATTCAAGGCAATGAATATCGCCGTGAGGACAGCGGCAGTCATAAAGGCACGACCTATACTACGCAGGGCGAGCCAAGAAACTAACGACAGAAGCAAAAACGAGATTAGCGTGGCTGTAATATTCGAGTAAAGCCATACATGATAGACTAGATATAAGGCGGGAGATGCTGCAAAAACCATTGTAAATATCGACGCACCCATCATGGAGAGGTTCACGACTAGCTCATCACCTAAGCCCCCACTAAACAATCTAACGATAGGCCTAAAAATAACACCAAGCAGGATAGTTAATAAGAATGAACCGATGATAACTCCGACGTAAATAAGCAACGCCAACTTAAGATAAACACTAGGTAAATCATATGTGGGGATAACAACGAGGAAGCCGGCAACTAAGGATGCAAGCAGTGGAAACTCCCAGGGCGCGTAAGCGCCAATCATATCACCCCTCGACAACACCAAGTCCCTCCTACCGGGTGGGTAATCCTAGACTTAATGGGGGGGCTCTCCTCGGGTCGTTAACGCCATAGAGCGACTTAAGTATTACCTTAAAGTAATCCAGGGACTTAGGCCCCAACTTACCATAGGCGCCTTGTCAGCAAGTAATTCAAAGGACCTGATTAGTATTAGAATTAGCACTGCTAGGAGGGGGGGCAACGCAGTCCACAGCATTGAGTAACCCCTAACACCGTAATAAACCAGGATGGATACACTAATGAATAAAACGGCATTGAGGATCACGGTATGCTTATACCTAGCGTGATAGTCCTCATGAGCATTAATAACCTCGATAACACCACCCTCATAGACCTCAGGATGCATCAGAATGATTAAATCATGGTAAAGCATGCTTATGGTATAACCACCATACTTGCCATCACTAACTAAATGAATCGGCGTACGCTTACTTCCATGAATATCAAAGCTCTTAGCACCCTTAATGTAGGTGTATATCAAAGCTTCATTAATCAACATAGACAATATGAAATAGGCAATGACAAAACCCACGAAATAACCTATCGAAAGCCTAAACAGATAATGAAGATACACGAAGATAATGCCCGTAAGTTCCGCGGTAAGTAATACCGCGAGCAATGTAATGATATTAATCACCATGTGTCGCAGCGCCTCATCCCTGACAGACCCGAACACCGCGCGGTACGCCCCACGAACTAGATATGCAATTATTAGAAGGCTCCATGCACTACCTACAACATAATTCAGGGTGGGCGAAAGCCTCACGTTCTTGAGAATCCCAGACAGGTAAAGCTCCGTGAAAAATACCAATGCGGCTATTAAAATGCCGAAAAATAAATTATAAATCTTCGTTTTTAACCTAAGTGCCGGCATTGTTTATTACACCGTCACGCAATACCCACAGTAACAAAGGTACAAAACCAGGGATATGGACTATTAAACGCACCCCCCCAACCATGAGTGATTCCTAAATAGATTGAGTAAGCACAGTTTCCCACGAACCCTCCCCCCCCAAAACGCAACCCCCCCCTCTCCAAAACCAGCCGCAAAGGTTGCCGCAGCCACTATATCACCAACACCCATCGTACCAATACCTAAAGCAATCGCTGGCGCCGCAAACTCAAAAAGCAACACGATTGACACAGCAACAACTGCCTCAATAACCTCCTTCCTACGCATCCCCCCTTAGTACCCACAGACCACATACGTATCTTATTTATTTTATCTGATATATATATTACCTCACCAACCACTTAAAATAACATAACACACAATTAACACCCACCACAAACAAGGAAACAACAAAACCAAAGAAACAAAACAAATTTTAAACAACAAAATCACGAAACCTGCTGACCCTGACCAAGCCTAAAAAGCAAACGCCTATAATTACGACTATTCCTCCTCCTAGGAATAAGATTCTTCCTAGGCTTAGGCGGAATCCTAGGCGTCTGACTCCTCACCTTGCCCGCTTTCGTAAGACTGCCGTGGGATGGTATATTCTATCACCGCATTTTTATGGGGTCCTATTATTTATAAGTGTTTCTTCATTGGTTAAATGAGGATTATTTGATTTAACGGTGATTTTCCGCCTCATTAGTTGCGGGAGGGATTTTGTCAATGTCTATTCCCATTTCAAGGAGGAGGAACTTTGATATGTAGTGCTGCTTATCTGGCCAGTGGATTACGTAGGCCTGCCTATACTTACCTTTAGTCTTTATGATTAATGTTCCATAATTACCACATTTGGGGGCAGCGAATTCTTATGCCCGTGTTTATGTAGACCATTGCACCTAACTTAGTGCAAGGCTTTATAATGCTATCCTTTATTTAATGTTCAATTTTACAATACACCAATTGGGGGGGTAATGCTTAAATACCCGTGGTTAAGGGCATCAACTATGGCCACAATTCGGGACCTAACGAAGGACCTACATGGCTCAGAGATTAGGTTGTCAGAGCTCAACAACTTGCTGACGAACTTAAGCAATGAGATAGTAAATAATTGGGATGAAATAAAGCGCAATAGCGTTAAGAATGTGCGAAATTCAGGATTAGGCACTAGGATGCACGAGTTAAGTGAATCGTTCAAATTAAATATTGAGTTAGATGAGGTGAATCTTGACCATGATGCCTTAAGGCAGGTCTTAGCAGGGCTCGCAATAAGTGACGTGTACTTAAGTGGCAATATAACATCAACATCAACGCCAGATCCGCACTTAATATCGTCATTTATATTCGCGGTGGGGGGGAATTACCTACGTGAGAAGAAATTGACAATGCGCTTCTACATAACAGCGGCAGAGGGAAAGAGGGGGGGCTATCCGTCTCATACCACGTAGTTATTACGAATAAGCACGACCTAGACATATTCAGGGTTAATAACATCAAAGCCCAAGATCTCCTCAATAATCCCAAGATACCCAACCACCTAACCCCCTGGCTCAGAAACGCCATAAACAACTGGAACAGTGTTAAAGTGAAGAAGCAGATCAGGTTTGTTTATTATGCGGTTAATGGTTTTATTGGTAGGGCTTCGTTGCTTGGTTGGTTTTTGGGTGATGGTGTTCTTGGTCATGTTGGTCGTGGCTCCTTTGACATTGGTTTTTCCTTTGTTGTTGATGAGCCTGTTAGGAGGTTTATGGATGAGTTCCTGTGTGGGCTTTATGGTTGTTCTGGTGGGTTCTTTGGTGGTTCCTCGGCTAGGGGTAGTGAGCATTACATCCTTTGCCCGGTTAAGGCGTTGGTGATTGGTGACATCGTTGGTTTGGCTGGTTCGTGGCTACGTACGGGCTTACTGATAGGGTTGTTAAGTTGGTGGATGCCGTTAGGTACTCGACGCCCTGCCTGACCTACGCCAAGTACCCAGTCATTAACGTGCTTGGTCATGAATTAATATTGAGGAAGCACAACATAGGGCGTGGTTGGTATTTGGCTAAGTCCACCAGTGATGAGGGGGGGTTAGCAACGGCCATAGCCAATGATCTGAGGGCTATTGGGTTCAACGTCAGTGTTAATAGCGTGATGGTGAGTTCGAGATTTATGTGCCCATTGAGGACACTAGTCGCATTCTTAGGATGCTCGGTGTTTATGAGAGGTTTTATGGTGAGCCGAGGAGGATGCCGAGCATTGATGATGTGGTTGGTGTGCTTAGGAGGTACAGGGTCGGGAGGTGGCATGTGCACGCGTCCAGGGCCGTAATGGGAGGGGGGGCTACGAGTATACCGAGTCCTGCGTATTGATTTCATTGGGTGATTCTGGGGGGGAGGCCAGGAGGCTTAGGGATGAGCTTGTTGGGCTTGGTGTTAGGGTTCGTAAGGTGGTTGGGTACGGTGATCGTATGCAACGGTGAGGATAGGGAACTACTCATCAACGCCCTGAGTATCGCGAAGCCACAGTAGTATTTGCCACCTTACTCATTGCTCCATTGATTCTACACCTACAATAAGTAATTTACTCATTCTCTGGTTTAGGTAGTTCATGAGCCTGATACCCGCGTCCCTACTCAGTGGTGCCTTGATTATGACCTCGCGCCCGTTTATGGAGAGTTCGTAGGGTATTTCATATATTTTCATTAATACGTGTTGTATCAGCATTAGGTCTATGAGGAATTCCCTATCACCGTATAGCAAGTGCATGAGCAGCCAAATCCTGAACCTGAGACCCAACTCCTCAATGGCCGCGCCAACCCCCCCAGCCCAACCACCTAGGATCCAACCAATGCCAACGGCGCCAAATAGAAGCGGAATTAGTAGGGCGATTATGATTATGGCACCACTATTGATTTGAAAGTAAAATGGATAAAGGAGTAATGCGATGGTTATGCCCGTAATAATTATTATAAATCCAATTAATAAATCAAATAAGCGCCTCATCGAATAAAATTTAATAATTTTATTTTAAACTTTTAGCTAAAATTAAAAATAACTACATTGCCCAGCAAGGAGGAAGAGGCGTAGGTCCGCATAGCGGGCTTATGGGATTAATAGACATAGGATAGCTCTTCCATGTCCCTCCTCCAAGCCATGGCGGTGGTGCACGATATACGGGAAGTAAGACCATTACTGTACTTAACACTGCCATAAGGATTATCAGGCTCCATATGATAATTTGCTTGTTCATCAAGCAACCTTATTTTAACTAATATATATCGCCGGAGTTATTTTGAAAAGAACATAAGTAATCCAAAACAATTTAACTTCGTAATTCATACAATATAATAAGTATATTAGGGTAATTAAAACATTCTAGGCTGAGGATGCGATGAGGATAGTTTGTTGAATACTTATGGCATTATCGCAATCACTGCCGGCTGGTTCACATCAACAGATCAGTGGGGGGACAGGAAAAGCTCATCTATTAATCATCAGCATCACTTATTAGTCTTCATCATCTCTCGAGTATTTTGTCTGAACACTCAAGTTAAAAAAAGTCCCGCGGATTAGGAGAACCCAATGACTATGGGCCCAAGAATAAGGTGGTTGGTCGTGATGGTGTTAATGATGGTTATTGCGGCTGCTATTGCCTCTGCTTATCTTGCTTATGAAATGTCTAGGCCCCCTATTTGCCCATGCCCTGCTGGATCTTGGGTTGATCTCATTGTTTATGAGGGTAGTAAGACCCTACTCAATGAGACGCTTACCGCCGGTCCTCCATGCCCCTGCGCCGGTCTACGTGGCTGGATACCTCCAGTGTTCATGCCACTACAACCACCACTCAGTGAACAACACTGTATTAACCTAACCGGCATAACCCCCCCGCCAGTGGGTGTTGTTAATTTCACGTGCTACATCATTAGCGGCGCTTCCCAATTCGTTATCCCAACATCGATATTCGCACAGAGCAGTCTCGGTGGCGTCATGGGCTTAATTAGCGAGTTCCTTAACTACAATAGGCTTAGCCTAGATAAGGCGTTCAATGGTACTGTGAAGTTACTGATGGGCATACCCGTGGTTAAGGAGTATGTAGGCGATGGTAGTCTTGTCCCAGCTAGTGAGGGCTTCATAATGAACATTATTAGGGTTGGGAATTACCTAGTCGTCGGTGTGGTTGGTGTTGAGTACGCAATAAGCGTAATTGCGCCAAACGGCACTAGAATCGGCATAATACACGTCAAGTATTATCCGCTGGAACCAATGGGGGGGATAGAGAGAATAGAGATAACCTTAATACCGAAGAGCATAGTGCAGGAAATAAATAAGATAAGACTAATAAACGAAACAGAAACTACAGTAAGTTGGGCTGGTTACGTGGTTTATTATAACAATTACTCACTATCTGATGTATCTGCCTACCTATACGTACCCTCAGGCATAAGCGGCGGTTCAAACACAGCAGTCGCAGTCTGGGTAGGCTACGGACCAAGCTATAATTATTTAGTACCCTACATGCAGACCGGATATATGTGGGAGGGATCTGGACCTACCATAATTATTTGGTATACTGGGACGGCCTTTAATTACGAACCACAGGTTCTTGCGGAGGGTCCTTATTCACAGTATGAGGGTTATTACATTTATTCGTACATAAGTAGCCCGTCCTTTACAAATAATGGTAATACTGAGCTATGGACCGTGTGCTACGAGGTGGTTAATCAGCAGGGTAATGGCCAGGGCCAGTGCGTCACGGTAACCGTGTCCAATAACTTCAATGGTTACTCAACGTACTTCCCATATGCCCAATATATAGTTGAATCGCCGAATCAAGGTGAGGTATTGGTGCCAAGCTTTCCATCGATAGGGCTGTATAACTGCTACGTCTATCCCATTGGTGATTTAGGAGCTTTCAACTGGAACTCACAGGGCTTTCTCGCCTACGTTCTATCTTTTTATAATAATTACGACCAAAGTGCATGCCCGACTGAGTATTATTATTACGGCACGACAAGCTGGATAGACTCCGGGTTCCAAGTCTATGAAATTTCACTAATCTTAGGTTTTCATTAACTGCAGACAGACTGCCAACCGGAGCTTGATGGCGAGTTGAGTATTGCCGTGCCCGATGCAACGTAGTAAATACCCGTTGGGTATAGGTCCCAAACAACTGTTCCAGACGCAACCTGCCCATAGGCGCCATAACCATTCTCATTAATGCCGAAATAGAAGCTTGTCGATTCCTTAACCTGAATAAATGAGACCGGTTGCGGGAACGTGACTTGAGGCGCCGATAAACTGCCCCCCCAACCGCTCCACATCTGCCCACCAATGGTTATTTCGTTGTAGAAGGTGTACCCAGGTATGCCGCCGACGTCTATCCAGCCCGTGGCCCAGTAAATACTTGATACGCAGTCAGTCTCATACTGCACATACTGATCAGCCTTGGCTACTGTTAATCCAAGCAAGTCCTTAAGATCCCACTCAACATAATCGGTCACAATTAGGTTATCACCGTATTCGCTGGGCTTCGCTAGTAGTACGTTTATGGCGTAGGGCGCATACCTGAGGAGACTTGAATTCGTTTTATTTAACTCCTGCAATACCTGACTATCGAGTAGGTACGTGAGTTCTAGGGATGAGCCATTTATGACGGTGTAATTGTAGAAGTAGTACGTTAGTGTTACATTAACGCCCCTTATCTTAACCCAACCCCCTGAATGCGTTCGGTATGACCAGGACAATAGCCCTAGACCCGCTGAGCTTGATAAATGCTTGAGGCATCACCCTGTATAGGCTCATGAACCCATTAACACTCGTTATATTGAATACGTACTGCGATCCATTCGGCAGCATTAGCACGGCTAAGCCACCATTGACGAATTGCAGCGTTGGATTAACCACGGTGGTGCCGTTGGGATACTTAATGACAGGGAAGCCTGGCCTAACCGTGAGGTAGGCAAGTTCATAGTACGATGGGAGTAGGTACGTGAGTAATACGGCGGTGAATAGGGCAGCCGCGCCAAGGATGATTATGAGCCCCTCTTATTCATTGCTCGGTTCATTAAGTCACCTTATTTTAACTAATATATATAGATATCGCTGGTATTATTTTTGAAAATTCCTGGGTAAGGTTGATGAGACATTTTGGGCATTGAGTGATGGTGATTGGGCATCCTAGGCTGAGGTGTGATGAGGTGGGGGGGTTAGATGATCATTAATGTGTTGATTTATTAGGGGGGGTTGATCACTGCCGGCCCGGTTCACATCACTGTTCAGTGGGGGGGACGGGAGGAGCTCATCCAATTACTTAACCATCAGCACCGCTTATTAATCTTCCTCATCATTTCTCGAGTATTTTTGTCTGAATATCCGGAGAAAAAGCCCACCATAATGAAGCTGTCATATGGCGTCTCTTACTAAAACTGAGGGTGTGGGTTTAAATTATGTGGTCCTGCCAAAACTTAAATGTCTCTTAGGCTCAGAAATTAATGGTGATAAGTATGTCTCAAAATTATATCCGCTTATTGTACGGGCTTGGTGTTGCCGTTTTTCTTAATCCATTTGCCTGGGTTTTCATTGTTCCGCCCGTAGTAGTTAAGGGTTTTTCACTGTCAATGCTCTACCAAGTGGCTATTTCAATAATTGGTTTTGTCCTTGTGGCTAAGTTCCTTAGAGACGATATTGTGGAGTTTAAATATGGGTTTAGGAGAGCTCTTCTTCAATCCCTGATTTATCTAGCCATATGTCTAATCACGCCCATTTTTGAAGTTGCTTACTTATACGTAGTTCTAGGTTTTCCACCCCCCCACTTAATAACCACCACGCCAACGCCTAATGATTTAATAGTCCTTTACACGGCTACTTACGTACCAATAATGATAGCGGCTTTAATGCCCGCCTACGCCTTTGTCACAACCCTTCTCAGTACGTGGTGGTCGAGATCGACGATGAGGGGGCGAGTATGTCGTGACTTAACTCCTCAAAAGGCATTTTAACTGAGTTATTATAATTGCTTTGTGGTTACTGTATTGAGGCAGCTGCTGCTTGAGGATTACGGTCCCTTCACCAGGCTTGATATTGAGCTTGGCGATATTACGATATTCGTTGGCAGGAATAATACGGGTAAGAGCACGGCACTGGAAGCCATCGAGTTACTCCTCTCATCAATTAATGACTTTAAAGTCGCCACATCCAACATCGATGTGCTCTCAAACCTTAAGTCAAAGAGTAGGTACTTAATTAATTTAAGGAGTAGTAAGGGCCTTGCCATTATTTCTGGCGATGTGGTTGACCAAGGCGTGAAGCATAGTATTGAGGTGAGGGTGACCAAGGGCATCAATGGGCTTGGTGATCTCCGCGATAACGTGATGCAAGAAGTAGTGAAATCGATCACCGAGTTAACGCCGAGATCTCAAGAAATTCTTATGGAAGCGTTTCGTAGAGGATTGCGGGATCGCTTAGTCCATGAACGTAAAGATGTTAAGAATCTTCCTGATGCAATTAAGGAATTTGTTGACGGTGTGATTTCCGTATTTAGTAATCATGTAAGTGATCTGTTAATGGATGCTATTTTCATAAGTACGTATGTTGATGGTGAGCTGCTTAATGTTGCATTACCGCCCTTAAGTGAAGTAGGAGTTAGTGAGAATATAATTAATGAGTTGAAAGGGCTAGGATTAAATTCATTCGAAGCCAAGAGATTAGTAAATATTCAGTTAAGAAAAGTTATTTCGGAAAGTCAGATAATCATTACTGGTAAAAGGGTGAAAGTTGAACCAATACATATACAACACTCGTCGTTATACCCATTTTTAATAGATGATTTATCTCCCGATAAGCAGACGGAGTTAATTGACCTATTGAGGAAGGAGGTTCATTATTTCTATGATTATAGGGGGGGCGGGCAGGTTATTCTTGATTTTAATGGTAATAGGGTCTCCGTACCCTATGACTTGATGGGTGATGGCTTTAAGGCCTTGGTTAGGATGCTTAGTCTCATTATCATGGGCATTGACGTTGCCTTAATCGACGAGCCTGAGACTCACTTACACCCTGGCTTTATGGAGGTAATAACTAAGTACATTGTCGAGCTAGGTTCCTTAATCGTATTCAGTTCGTTATGGCCACGCAGTCCCTTGAGTTCCTTGATTACCTGCTTAATGCGGCTAAGGAGGGTGGTGTTCTTGATAGGGTTAGGTTGGTTAGGCTTTACTTAATGCCTGATGGTAGTATTGATTATGAGCAGTTGAGCGGTGAGGAGGCGTATGACGAGAGACATGAACTCGAGTCAGACCTCAGGGGGGGTCCCTAACCACGCCTTGATTATATTATGTGAGGGTAAGCACGATTATGAATTTATTAAGGAATTGATCAGAAGGATTAACGTTAATTGCAAGGTTAAGGACCAGGGCCCTGAGTATAAGGACTCCATTATTAGGCATATTATAGATAGCAGGCGGCTTCCTTACGTTCCAATCATTGTTGAGGGTGGTAGGGATAGCTTAATCGTAATGTCATGATCCTAATTAGTAAATTACGTTCTATCCGTGAATCATTTACTAGGGTATTGGTCTTACGCGATTCCGACTCTAACGATGCGGTTGGTGCCTTCAATAAATTGAGACGTGACGTTGATAATCTCATTAGTAACTATTATAGGTTTCCACAGCATAAACCGGGCATGGATTGTGGGCAGGAAGTTCGTGTGAGGTCCTTCACGTACTATGACTGTGCCTTGAGGTATAAGGGCGGCATTGTTCATTTTCGTTTTATCTTTGTAGTTCCGTCTTTGGAGAGTTTTCTTCGTGATTATGGGTATGTTAATGATGATTCAAGTCTTCACAATGCTATTGAGAAGGCCCTTAGTGATCCAAGGAATAACGATGTAGTAAATATCTTTAAGAATGCGTTTGGTTCATGCTGATTTGATGAGTAATAGGGTTTTGGCTCACGGAGTTAGGGCCATCTTCCCTGTGAGTTTCGATTCTGTCATTAACGTGATTAAGGATTATGACCCAGCCTCTAATATTTACTTCACGGTTTTGGGTACTAACCCCCCCAGGGTTGCCGTTGCGTTTGGGCAGAAGTTCTTCTTTAGGATTGGTCATTACCTCGCCTGCATGACCTTGATTATTGAGCGTGGCTCAGAGACTGAGGTTAGGATTATCGCGCATTCCGGTCTTCAGTTCTCTGCCTTCTCCGATTATGGCGCCAGTGCTGATTATGCCCTTGACGTGCTTGACCGCCTGAGCAAGTCTCTTGGTGTTGATCCTAGGGATGTGGTTGAGGTTGATTACATGGATGTTACTAAATCCCAGCAGTTGGGTTAGGTTGTGGGTTAGGTGAATGCTTAATTTAGTGGCTTGATATGCCATTAGTGAGGGTATGGTTAAGGACGCTGCTGGGAGGATTGTGATTAGGCTTGGTGGTCTATCGCTGTTGAGGAGATTGAGAGGGCTATTGAGGATGTGATGGATGGGGATTGCCGTGATTTTGCATCTTAGGATCTCATCAATATTACTTATCCTTTTCCTGTAGTGCCTTTTTAATTGGTTTGTGGTAGTTACTTTTGATGGGTTTTTCGTACTTAATGCCTAGCGTTAGGGCTGTGTTGACGCGGGACGTTGATGGGGTTGACCTAGGCATAATCAGTATTGCCCCCCCTGCCAAGGCTGGTTCCGTAATTAATGCACCACCCAACGTGCTTGAGGTCCTGATTAAGCGCGGTGTTGCCTCCCTGCTTGATGAGGATAGGGTCGGTAGTGAGGAGATTCTTAAGAGGGTTTGGCTTGAGAATAGGGCTCCCAGTGAATTAAGGGAGTTGCCCAGGGACTTCTACATCAGGGCTAGGCTCAGCATGGTTAGTGGTGATCAGAAGAGCGTTAGGATCTACGCCCAGCAATTGAGGGAGCTCGCCCAGTTGAGGCTTAGGAAGATACTCACGTTAATTGCCGTCAACCCCCCCGGCATTGCGGATTCCAGGGACTTCCTGGACAAGCTAACTATTGAGGAGGAGGAGCTCGTTAAATCCATCGCACCATTAATCAAGGAATTCCTCAATGCAGTGGTGGGCCTGCAATGACTACGCCGGAAACCGCCGAGGTTAGTCTCGACTCGTTGATCCAGGGGGGGCTTAGGGGGGGCTTTATTGAGTCGAGTGATAGGTATGTTGATGAGATTAATAACATGATCATACAGAGGAAGAGGTCCTTGGTGATTGACTTCCACGACCTACTAATTAGCAATAAGGACCTCGCCGACATGCTTCTTGAGAGACCTCAGTTGGTTATTCAGGCCGGTTCTGAGGCTGTTAGGCAGGCGATAACTGAGAGGGATCCAGAGCTGGCTAAGTCGGTTAGGAATTTCTACATGAGGTTTAGGAGACTCCCTGAGTCTCTGCCCATTAGGAGATTGAGGAGTGAGGTCTTGGGTAAGTTGATAATGGTTGAGGGTATAATAACCAGGCAGACGCCGCCCAAGCATTACCTTAGGAGGTCCGTGTTCAGGTGCTCGCAGTGTGGCTATGAGGTTGAGATTCCCCAACCAACCACGGGCTTTGTTCAGCCGCCGAAGCGTTGTCCCAAGTGTGGTGCATTGAATAGTATGGTGTTTGTTGAGGAGAGGAGTGAGTTCATTGATTGGCAGAAGGTAATCGTTCAGGAGAAGCCCGAGGAGTTGCCACCGGGTCAGTTGCCTAGGAGTATTGAGGCGATACTGCTTGATGACTTGGTCGATACCGTGAAGCCCGGCGATAGGGTTTACCTGGTTGGTATCATGAACCTCGACCTAGCCGACTTAAGGAAGGGTAAGCCACCCGTTGTCTCCAGCTTCATGGAGGTTAATTACGTGGAGAGCCAGCAGAGGGAGTTGGTGGAGATCGAGATTACGCCGGAGGATGAGAAGAGGATACTGGAGCTTTCGAAGATGCCCGACGTTAGGGAGAGGATAATCAAGTCAATAGCGCCCTCCATATACGGCATGGAGGACATTAAGGAATCCATAGCTGCCTACTCTTCGGCGGCGTACCCAAGGTCTACCCAGACGGCATTAGGGTTAGGGGTGACATACACATACTGCTCGTTGGCGACCCAGGTATGGCTAAGACGCAGTTGCTTAGGTTCGTAACCAAGATAGCCCCCCCAAGGGCCGTATACACCACAGGCAAGGGTAGCTCGGCGGCCGGCCTGACGGCGGCCGTCGTGCGCGAGAAGGACACTGGCGAGTTCTACCTAGAGGCCGGTGCATTGGTCCTTGCTGACACGGGTGTGGCTGTTATTGACGAGATTGATAAGATGGATACCAAGGACAGGGTAGCGATTCATGAAGCCCTTGAGCAGCAAACGGTATCTATAGCCAAGGCTGGCATTGTGGCAACGCTGAACGCCAGGTGTAGTGTTCTAGCCGCCGCTAATCCGGCCTTCGGTAGGTACCTGCCCAATAGGACTGTGGCTGAGAACGTGGACCTACCCGTCACCTTATTATCGAGGTTTGACCTAATATTCATCATTAGGGATGAGCCAAACTTAGATAGAGACAAGGCAATTGCCGAGCACATAACGACACTGCATGCTGGCGAGGTTCCCGAGGGTTTTGCCGATATTATACCGCCTGACCTACTTAGGAAGTACATTGCCTATGCCCGTAAGCACGTCAAGCCAGTACTAACGCCAGAGGCCAGGGAGAGGATTGTGCAGTTCTACGTGCAGATGAGGGCGAAGTCCAGGGAACCGGATTCGCCAATTGCCATAACGGCTAGGCAGTTGGAAGCCTTGATTAGGCTTTCCGAGGCTGAGGCTAAGATGAGGCTTAGCCCCCCCGTGGTTGAGGCTGAGGATGCTGATAGGGCCATTAGGCTCTTCATGAAGTACCTGAGTAGTGTTGGTATTGATGTTGAGTCTGGGAAGATCGATATTGACATAATAATGACTGGAAAGCCGAAGTCAACCCAGGAGAGGATGGCATTGATAATGAACCTACTGGCTCAACTCGAGGAGTCCAGTGGCGGTAAGCCGTTAGAGTCGAGGACCTGTATAAGGAGGCCGAGGCCGCAGGCCTTGATAGGCAGGCGGTGGATAAGGCAATAAATATTCTACTTAAGTCAGGGGATATTTATATGCCTAAGCCTGGTTACGTTAAGAGGGTGCTTATTTGAAACACTTTTTATTTAATTACGAAATACTTATAATTATTAATTTAGTTTTATATTGTCGTGATTGACAGGTTAAATGCGATAATTGTTGGGTTGAGGAATGCCGTTGCACTTACTGTGGAGAAATTGCTTGAGAAATTGAGGGAAGCAAACATAGAAATTCCTAGCGAGAGTACTATCGGTGATTGGGGGATGGAACGTGGTCTCCAAGGCCTTGGAGGCCGGGATAATAAGCCTAAGCGATGCTGATATCGACGCTATTTATTACGTATTCAGAAGATGCGCCACACTTGAGGAGATGGTTAGGGAGGCGTTGTCTAGGCCTGAGGAGATCGATGAAAACTTCGTAAATAACCTAATGGATGATTTTAGGGAGAACGCGGAGGCCCTGGCCAGGGTTAGGGAACGGATTAATCAGTTGGTTTCGTAGATCTATATATGCTATATATTATTGTTTATAAACCGGAGTCCACGTAAAGAACGTATCGAATGTGTTATTTTTAATATACTTGGGAGGGCATTGCTTTAAAAGTACAATATAATCAATCTCTGATTAGAATGTCTGTTCAAGCTTCAAGTATATACACGATAGAGATCATTTATAGGGGGGATACACCAGAGACACTTGGCCAGGAATTTAGCCAGGGGGATTGTTTACGCGGCTAGGATGGCTGGTAATGTTGCATTGTCCTACCAGAGGTATGGTGATGACCCGGAGAGGGATGGTTCACCTGCGAAGTACTTCGTGGTTGTAGCCAAGGGCGCAAGCGAGGAGGTTCTGGATGCTGAGGCTGCTAGGGTTGAGCCCG
Organism: Vulcanisaeta distributa JCM 11216; assembly: GCF_001315985.1. Lineage (GTDB taxonomy): Archaea > Thermoproteota > Thermoprotei > Thermoproteales > Thermocladiaceae > Vulcanisaeta > Vulcanisaeta distributa_E. The sequence continues at coordinate 256,174 of NZ_BBBI01000001.1, read as the reverse complement.
ACTACGTTGATGTATCGATAGTGCTTGATGACACCATACTCAAGGGTGTTGAGTCCTGGGCTTGGCAGGGCATTCAGCCAGTCCATCTTAAGTTGAGGCTGGTGGTTTATTAATCGTGGTTTCCAAGAGGAACCCAGATGAGTTACTTAAGTTCATACCTGCCAGGGACTCCCCCCCATACACCCTGGTCGTTGTTTATGGTGAGAGGAGTATTGGTGATTTCTGGACATTCCCGGATGACGGCACTGTGGAGAGGGTCCTCGGCGCCATTGCCAAGGTAATGCCCAGCATACTCACTCTTGATGATGTTAAGAGGTACCTGGAGAGCCTTGATAAGCCCAGCGAGAGGGTTAACAGGGCTTTAGAGGCCTATCAATCACTCGTTAAGTTGAGGGAGGTCAGACCTGGCGAGGGCCTGCCGTATAAGTATGAACCACCGCACTTACCCGGTTGGAAGGACATGATGATTGGCGGCGCAATACCAGGCCTAAAGCCGAACCAGAGGAACCCATACTTCACTGGCGGCACTGCCAAGCATTATAGGCCCGTGATTAACTTCGACAAGTGCATAAAGTGCAGCCTGTGTTGGGAGTATTGCCCAGACTCTGTGTTTGACGTCACGCCAGACGGCTACTTCAACCCAGCACTAGCCTACTGCAAGGGTTGCGGAGTGTGCGCTGAGGTTTGCCCAGTGCCTGACACAATAATTATGGTTGATGAGATGGAGTTTGAGGATGGCTATGGGAAGTTCATTGATGAGTACAGGGCTTGGAAGGAGAATAGGGAGGCCTATAGGAAGTGGTTTGAGTCATTATTACCAAAGGCGCAGGTAATAAGTGTGAGGAAGAGGTGAGGGGGGGCATGTCCGTCTCCGCACTTGAATCCAAGCGTCTCGAGGCAGTGCTTAAGGGGGGGATGAGGAGGTGGAGGTTGTTGGTACGGGCACCGACGCCGTTGCCTACGCATTAATGCTTGCCGACATTGACGTGACGTCAGCATACCCAATAAGGCCCTATGGCGGTGTCATGCAGACAGTGGCTAGGTTAATAGCTGATGGATACCTGAAGGCCGAGTACATAGTGGCTGCCCACGAGCATGACCAGTTCGAGATTGTTAAGCACGCATCCGCGGTTGGCGCCAGGACATTCGTTGGGTCAAGCGGTGTCGGTTGGTTACTGGCTATTGAGGCCATCGTGGCCATAAGCACCGATAGGTACCCAGTGGTTGCATTGATAGGCAATAGGGCGTTGGACGACCCCCCCGGCGCATATGGTGTCGAACATAATGACGCATTAATGGTCAGGGACGTGGGCTGGCTCCTGGTCTGGGTTGATACGGCCCAGGAGGCCTTAGACACCACGTTAATTGCGTACAGGGTTGCTGAGGACCCGAGGGTCATGCTTCCGGTGGGCATCTCAATGGATGGTGCATTCCTGACGCATAGTGAGCACGTGTTTAAGATACCGCCTAAGTCAAAGGTTCAGAAGTTCCTACCGCCATACGACCTAGGCAATAGGAAGCTACACCCAAGCAATGTGATTAGTGTGGCGCCGCAGGTCAATGAGGATTGGGTTACGGAGATTAGGAAGCAGATGGATGAGGCGATGAAGAATGCGAGGAAGGTTATTGAGGAGGCCTATAGGGACTTCGCGAAGATCTTCGGTAGAGACTATGGGAACCCATTTGTTGAGCCGTACATGGTTGAGGATGCTGATGTGGTCATGGTCGGCATGGGCACCGTTTCTAAGCCAATTAAGGAGGCCGTTAGGAGATTAAGGGCTAAGGGTGAGAGAGTTGGTTTCCTGAGGATTAGGTGGTTCAGGCCATTCCCAACTGATGATATAATACGCTACTTGAGTGGCGTTAAGGTCGTGGCTGTCGTGGATAGGGATTACTCCTTTGGTTCGCCATTTGACGGTGGTGCTGTCTTCACCGAGATTAGGAGTGCATTGTACGAGGCGGAGCATAGGCCATTGATGATGAACTTCATTGGTGGTCTTGGTGGTAGGGAGATCACCTATAACGATGCGATTAATATGTTCAATATGGCTTTGGATGCAGCTAGAAAAGGTAGGGTTGAGCAGAGGGTGATTTGGTATGGAGTTAGAGAGTAAAATGGGGGGGATAGAAGAAAAATTTATAAGGAGGGTATGGGGGGGTGATTGGGTGTGACGGTATCGATCAAGCTCGCCAGAACAGTCAAGGACCTACTACAGATGGCTCAGACTGAGTATTTTGATGCTGGTCATAGGACCTGCCAGGGCTGTGAGTCGGCAATGGTGCTTAGGTGGGTTGCCAAGGCGGCTGGCCCTAACACAATTGTTATTGGAGCGACTGGGTGCATGTACGTTGCTAACACGACGTATTACACAACGGCCTGGGCGCTACCCTGGATACACACTCAACTGTCTGGGACTGGGTCGGCCGTGGTTGGTACGGCAGCCGCGTTGAAGGCACTTATGGAGAAGGGCAAGCTGCCCAATGAAAAGATAAACGTGATAGGCATTTGCGGTGACTTAGGCTGCGCAGATGCGGGGGGGCTGTCGGAGGTCTCCAATGCGCTGACTCACACGAAGTATAACTTCCTAATACTCATGTATGATAACGAATCCAGCGCAAACACGGATATACAGGAAACAACAATGACGCCATACGGAGCACTTACGACCTTCAGCCAAGTGGTAAGCAGGTAAGGATCATGAAGTATAGGTGGAAGAAGAACATGGCCGCAATGATGGCCGTTGGGCACCCGGAGGTTAGGTACGTGGCCACGGCAATAGCGGCAGACCCAATAGACCTATACAATAAGGTAAGGAAGGCACTGGAGATTGGTGGACCAACATTCATACACACCCTAGACCCATGCCCGAAGGGCTGGGGGGGCTTCGACCTAAGTACAGCCATGAAATAGGTAAGTTGGCAGTCGAAACGGGCATATGGCCGCTCTTTGAGATAGAGTATGGTAAGTTCAAGCTGACGAGCACGAGCGCCAGAATAGCAAGTGGCGAGATTAAGAGGAAGCCCGTTAAGGAGTACATAAGGAGACAGACTAGGTTTAAGCACCTAACTGATGAGGATATTGAGTACATACAGAGGAGGGTTGATGAGATGTGGGAGAAGTGGTTGATACCTGGTTTAATACCGCTAATGAAGGAGTTACCATACCCAGAGCGGTAATAATTCGCTGATCAACGAATCGATATTAAGGCTTAAAATCCTTACATGAATGCACTGTGCATTAAATCCTTAGTTAATGCAACGCCTAGGTTCTTGCCCTGTATTTAGGTAATTAATTAAATACGTGGGTCGACACCCAGTGATCCTCCATGTCAACGAAACAAAAGGCATTCATTAGTGAACGCCTAGGTTAATGATTATAAATAGGTACCGTATTTATTAACAATGCCAATATGTATTAGGAGCCCAGCCTCTATAGCCAATTTAGGACCTGGATTTGACATAATGTCGCTTGCCATTATAGAACCATACGATGATATCTACGTGGAAGTAAGACGGGGGGGTGGTAATGACGATATCAAATTTGTTGGAAGTTACTCACATTATTTACCAAGCGATTATAGAGCCACCACGCTTTACCCAGTAATTGAGGAGTTTAGGAGGGTTACGGGGGGGCTTGACTTCAGTGTGAGGGTTATCGTTAAGAAGGAAATTAAACCAGCAAGCGGTTTGGGTAGTAGTGGTGCCGACGCTGCAGCCCTAACCTACGCATTGAATAAGTTATTGGGTGCTAACCTTGATTATAAGTCATTAATAAATATCGCGGCCTTAGGTGAAACCGCGGCGGCTGGTGTTCCTCACATGGATAATGTGGCTGCGTCCTTGCTGGGTGGCTTGGTCATTATTAACCCTGTGACTGGGGATTTCGTAAAGGTTGAGGTGCCCGGTAATTATTGGCTTGCGATTGTGTTGGCCGGTAGTAAGGTGAGTACGGGGGGGGAGATGCGTAGGGTGTTGCCGAGCGCCGTGGACATGAAGGACCTCAAGAATAACTCGGCCTATGTATCCATGCTAGTTTACTCATTGATAACGAATAATAGGGAGATACTCGGTAAGGCGTTGATGGGTGACTCAATCGTTGAACCAATAAGGGCCAAGTTCTACCCACACTACCAAGTGGTTAAGGATGCCCTGTTAAGGATTGGCGCGATTGGCGTGGCATTATCCGGCGCTGGTCCGTCACTATTTGGGGTCTTTGACCGTGAACCGCCTAGAGACCGAATAGGCGAATTACTGAATAAAGGTGGGTTGAGGGACTATGTATTAATCATTACGCGGCCGAGTAATGTGGGCGTTCATGAAATACCCTGCAAAGAACTTAATACTTAATACCTAATTCCAGGTCTGGGCAGTGCATGAATGTCGTGATAATTGGCGGAGGTGTTATAGGGACGGTGCTCACGTACTTATTTAGTTCGAGGAATGTAAACGTCACCCTGATAAACTCAGACCTACAGAAGCCAAGGTTCCCACTTATCCACTCAAAGCTCCTGAGGTTTCCTGAGGACATAAGGCTGGCGAGGATTAGTGAGGATGTGTATGGGGGGGAATTGTCCAGGGAGGTTGGGACCAATGTGTTGAGACCCGTGGATTCGATCACGATAATACCAACCACGTGCTATAACGATACCATGCAAATAATGAGTATGTGGCATGACGCTGGGGCGAGTACACGAATCATAAGTGACGTAAGTGAGTACGGTATCAAGAGGGTTAGTGAGGAGGAGGTTTACATACTTAGTAGTAATGGTGATAACCTCGTTAATTACCCATTATTAATAAGTAGGGTTCGTAAGATCAAGGGTATCAACTACGTTAATGGCTTCGCAAGTATTAAGTTTGTTGATGGCGGCATTAAGGTCTTGGTAAATGGTAGGGAGTTCCGTGGTGACTACGTAATTATTGCCTCTGGTGCTTGGAATTCCATGATCATTAGGAACGCCAATTTAAAGGTGCCATTACTGCCCTATAAGTGCCAAGCAGCGGCGTTCCTTGGTAGGGTGGTAAATGATATAATTTATGATTACGTTCTCGGCATTTACGTGAGACCCCCCCTTGGTTCCATGCTCGATAATGCATTAAGTAGTTTGAGGCTTTCGATAATCGTTGGCGGTGATGGCAATTTTAAGGTCACGGAACCAGGCAGGGAGAGGGGGGGTGTCGACAATGATTTCCTAGACGAGGTCAGAAAAAAGGTTAGGGCCAGGCTCGGTAGGGTCAGGCTCATTGGTTCCAGGTTTGGTTATTGCGAGGGAACACCAGACACGAGACCTGTGATTGGCGCATCAATGATGGACTACTCCTTATTGGTGGGTTTAATGGGTATGGGGGGGCCGAGGTCGGCCCTGCCCTTGCCCTGGCCGTTACTAATTACGTGCTTGATGGTTCATGGCCTGACTACGCAAGGCCATACCTAATTGATAGGTTTGGTGGTAATTGGCCGAGTACTTGGGACATTGATACCGAGGCCCATGAATTATGCGTTTGATAAGGCCTTAACTCTTTATTAATCCTGTTGAAGATTGGTAATTGGTTGATTGGTTTGCGTGTTACTGACCTGCCGCTTCCAGACATATTGAGGGATTTCATAATTAGGGAGAGGGGGGGCATTCAGGAACTTTACCCACCGCAGGAGGAGGCCGTGCGCAAGGGCTTGTTTGATGGTAAGAACATTGTCATGTGCACAAGCACAGCCACTGGGAAGACCCTAATGGCTGAATTGGCAATGGTAAATGCCGTGCTTACGAGGAATGTTAAGGCAATAATGGCCGTACCACTGAGGGCCCTGGCCTACGAGAAGGCCAGGGACTTGAGGATTTACGAGAAGCTTGGTGTTAGGATTGCCGTAACAACCGGTGAGTATGATAGGAGGATGCCTGGCTCATGAATTATGACATAGTGGTTACCACGTATGAGAAGCTCGACAGCATACTGAGACATAGGGCTGAGTGGCTTAGGCAGGTCGGTGTTTTGGTCATTGATGAGATTCACTATATCGATGATGATAGGAGAGGCCCAACCATCGAATCAATAATTGCAAAGGTAAAAGCACTGGGTCTTAATACCCAGATGCTTGCCCTGTCGGCTACCGTGGGTAATGCCGAAGAGGTCGCAAATTACCTAAATGCAGAGCTCGTGATCTCTGATTGGAGACCCGTGAAGCTTAGAGAGGGTGTGTACTATGATGGAGTTATTTACTATGCTGATGGGTCCAGGGAGACTATTAAGGACTTGGGCAATCCCGTATTAACGCTTGTGATGGATACGATAATTAATGGCGGTCAAGCTCTTGTATTCACTAACTCAAGGGCAAACACGGTCAAGCTCGCCCAGCAAATCGCCCACTACGTATGCAATTACGGCACAAAGCTCATAGAACCCAACGCATTAGCGAGGATTTCTGGCGCGATAATCGAGGCCTCCCAATCCAAGTTGCTTGGTGAGGAGTTATCGAAAACTGTTAGATGCGGTGTTGCGTTTCATCATGCTGGTCTCGACATGGAAACTAGGACAATCATAGAATCATCCTTTAGGGATAGGCTGATCAAGGTCGTTGTTGCGACAACGACATTGGCCGCAGGCGTTAATTTACCGGCTAGGAGGGTTATTATCCATGAGTATAGGAGGTACGAGCCGGCATTGGCATGGAGGAGCTCCCCGTGATGGAGTACAAGCAGATGGCCGGTAGGGCCGGTAGGCCTGGGCTTGACCCGTACGGCGAGGCTATACTCATTGCCAGGGGGGGCGAGGATGAGGTTGATTACCTAATTAGGAACTATATAGGTGCTAAGGTTGAGGACATAAAGTCCAAGTTCCTGACTGATAAGAACCTGGCCACGCACATGCTATCGGCAATAGCCAGCGGCTATGCCTCGAGTATTGATGACGTGATGAGGTTCATATCATCAACCCTCGGATACGTGCAAGGTGGCTTTCACAGGAATGAATTCCTTAGAGACCTGTTGAGGAGGAGTAGATGACATCATTAACTTTCTGGTTGAGTCGGGGGGGTTCCTTGAGAGGAGGGATGATTACATATCCGCAACAGTACTGGGTTCATTACTAAATAACCTATACCTGGACCCGTACACGGCGAATACCTATATTCGTGGACTTAGGACTAGGGATGAAACTAACAACCTAGGCTACGTTCACTTAATTGTTCAGTCACCGGAGGTGCCGAGGCTGAGGGTTAGGAGGAATGAGTTCGAGGATTACCTGGAACTCGTACTCGATAACTGGGATTACCTATTGATTAAGCCACCAATTACTAGGGATGAAATTGAGAATGGGGAGTTTGAGGATGAGGAGGTTGAGGATTACCTCTCCACAGTGAAGACCGCAGTGATGCTCCTTGACTGGGCTAACGAGGTTTCCGAGGATGAGCTGTACAAGAACTATGACGTGGGGGGGCCCGGTGATTTGAGAGTATATAGTGACTTGATGGATTGGTTAGCCAGCGCGGTGACTAAGCTCGCCAATGCCCTCAACATGAGAAGACATGAGGAGAGACTGAACATACTTAGGTGGAGGTTGACATACGGCGTTAAAGATGAGTTGATTGAATTCGTAACAAACCTCGAAGGCATTGGCAGGGCCAGAGCTAGGGCACTTTATAATGCTGGCTTCAGGAGCATTGAGGACTTGGCCAATGCGGATCCGAGGGTCATAAGCACTATTAGGGGTTTTGGTGATAAGCTTGCCCACTCGATAGTTGAGCAGGCCAGGAAATTAATTAAGGAGGGTAAAGTAATGAAACCATCAACGGTGGAGGTTACGAGACAAGAGGGTAGTAAATCGGGTTATAATAGGAGACGTGGTTCATTGCTTGATTACCTCTAATTTATTGTTGAGCGGCCATGCCATACTAACGTGAGACTAATAATGAGTGGCAGAGAATTGCGAAGGGAAATTAATATTTATAATAATCCTGCGCCTATTCAACCTAATTTATGCTTGTAAATATTATAGTAAGTAGGAATAAGGTTTCTGGGGAAATGAGGACTGGGGTAAGGCTGAGACTTGAATACCCACCCCCCCAGGCATTAGTTATAAAGTTATTAATGAAACAATAAATTCATCAAAGTGGTTTCTCAAGGCTATAATAGAGCCCATATACTCCCTTAAGATTAAGGGTCTAACCCATGCATTCTTCCTGAACCTCTTCATACCACGCACACCCTGGGTTCAGGAGATTGACCAACCAATATTCAACTTATTCGAGAAGTACATGGGCAAATCAAGGAGGGACTCACTATATGGGCTTGCTGTAAAGACCTTTAGGTACTTATTCAATAGGGATAATGTGGTGATGATAACCTGGACGCAATGGAGTAAGGAGGGCCTTGAGGAGGAGGGGGGGTTTAGGGACGTTAGGGTTGTGCCACCACCAATGAGGACGAGCTTTAGGAAAATCGATAATAAGATAACAGTGGGCTTCGTCGGCGTTGAGTATCATAGGAAGGGTGGTGATATTGCAGAGAACGTAATGTCTAAATTACCAAGGCATGTTAGGAAGGTTTATGTTGGTAAAAGCCCAAGGAGGATTGAGGGTATTGAGTACACAATCCAATGAGGAGGGATGAACTACTTAAGTTAATGGCTGAGTTTGACGTGCTTCTCTTCCCAACCAGGGGGGGTGAGGCTTATGGATTCACGGCGCTCGAGGCTATGAGCATGGGCATACCTGTCGTTGCGTCTAACGTGGATTCAATGCCCGAGGTTGTTGGCGACGGTGGCATATTGTGCGAGGTCGATGACGTTAAGTGCTTCCTGGATAGTGCTAAGGAGCTCATAAACTACCCTGATTACGCCATGGAGCTTGGCGCCAGGGCTAAGGCTATTGTTACCCAAAGGCACTCACCGGGTATTGTTGGTAAGGAATTATTAGCAATATATAATGAATTAAGTGAAGATGAGTGAATTCACTAGGCAGGTAATTAACGTATTAATGGACCTAATTGGGCTGAGGACGGTAGCACCGCCTGGCGAGAATTACCTGGAAATCGTAACTTACCTAGATAGGTTGTTAGTGGACTTTGGGTTGAGTACGAGGATGATTGAGGTACCTAAGCCAGTGATTGAGAGGTATTATCCTGAGTATATTGATTACCCAAGATACATACTAGTGGCTGAGCTGTGTAATTCCAGGGACCATAGGATTCATTTTAATGCCCACTATGATGTGGTTCCTGGAGGGGGAGGTTGGTTAATTACGGAACCCTTTAGGCCCGTTCTTATTAATGATAGGATTTACGGTAGGGGCGCGTCTGATGATAAGGGCGGTGTGACAGCCTGGTATTACTAGCAAAGAAACTTAGTGAGGCTAAGGACTTTCATGGGTGTGTCGAATTCTCCTTCACCCCGGACGAGGAGATCGGCGCTTAACAGGCGTTAATTACCTCATCGACCAGGTTAGTAAGCCTGATTACGCCATAGTGGCAGAACCCACTGGGCTTGACACTGTGTGGATTGGTAGTATGGGAATACTACAGTTGGATGTTATTGTTAGGGGGGGCATACCAAGCCATGCCGCGCAGCCTTGGTATGGAGTTAATGCCTTCGAGGACGGTGTTAGGGAGGCCTATGCATTAATTAAGGAGTTGAAGCCTAGGATTGAGGGTAGGCAGTTCATGGGCGAGAGGGCGGCCATTACGTTAGGAGGTTTCGTTAGGGGGGGTGGTAATTCTCGTAATCTCGTGCCTGATTACTTTCAATTTTCAATAGATAGGAGGATACTACCAAACGAGGATGTTGAGACCGCACTTAATGAATTAATAAATTACATGAACGAGTTAAGGGGCGGTATTAAATCGGCCATAGATATTTACGTAGTAAGTAAGATAGAATCTGCACTAAATGATCGATCAAGGTTGTTAAATAAGTTGATTAATGCCATAGGTAATGTACTACGTATAAGTCCCAGGGTAGGCGTATCAAGGGTTCCTGTTGACACTCGTTACTTACAGAGAGCCGGCATAGACGCATTGACATATGGACCTGGCAATATCAACAGTGCCCATGGACCTGACGAGTACGTAGAGGTTAATGACATTATTAAGTCCATATATGTATACTTACAATTGATCAAGGAGGTCTATAGTGACGCGTAGGTTATTTGCCTCGTGAATTACGGTAGGTAAATATTTTTATATTGCATTACTCGCGTTGGTTTGGGTATGGCTAGGATTGACTGGAGCATTGATGCCGAGGATATCATCAAGAGGGTTAGGGAGACTTATGGAGCGAGTATTACCGAGGACCAAGTGGTTAAGGCCCTCGGTTATGAGTATAGGATTAGTTGGAAGAAGGCTGTTGAGGTTGCCAGGTTCATTAGGGGGGGCTTCACCATTAAGCAGGCCGAGGAGTACCTGAATAACGTCATTAAGATGAAGGCTCCAATACCAATAAGGAGGTTCACCAAGAAGCAGGCGCACCACACAACGCCCTGGGAGGGCTGGCCAGTGGCCAAGTGGCCCGTTAGGGTTGCCAAGGCCTACCTGGAGGTTCTTAAGAACCTCGAGAACAATGCCAATTATAGGGGGTCTCAATGTTGATAATGTGGTTATTGTCCATGCTGCCGTTCATAAGGGTCGTAAGATCAGGAACTACATGCCCAGGGCCTTCGGTAGGTCAACACCCTGGTTCCAGGACACCGTAACGATAGAGTTGGCCGGTGCCGAGATACCTGAGGAGAACGTGCCAAGGAAGCTCAAGTTAAGGCCAAGGCCCTACTGACGCCTTCTCAGGAAAACCACTGAATACCTAATCTTCAATTTCCTAAGGAATTTTATCAACATTGAATCATCAGTAATCACCAGCGGATTTTTATTCCTCAATCTCATGGCCAGGACTATTAATGAAACATCGGCATCACTTAGTAACCTCGGTATATGATAATTCCTCCGGGCGTTGGCAATCTCATCCTCACTAATCTCATAAACGCTTATATTTAGTATTTCAGGTATAACAACCGCCCTAGCATCCCTTAACTCACTGATCACGTAATTCGTAGTCACCAGGTCACCCATATCCATTAATGGGCGTAAATCCCTCATATGAAGTATCGCCGATGTGTCAAGTATCACAGTATCCCCCAGGGCTCATGGTATGAATAACCTCCTAAACAACCTATCATACATCCTATACTGACGAGTCCTGATAAACCTAACCCTCCGGTCACCCGGCGTAATACGTATCTCGGCACCCCCCCTCTGCGCAACAATGCCGTCACAGAGTATGTGGGCCACCTCACTCGTTAATACCTTAATTGGTATCTCGTATGGGTGTATAATGGGGACCAAGGCCCTGGAGAAGGGTGCTAGGGGGGGTACTATTAACTTCACGGCCAACCTAATATCGACCGCCGGGCCCCCCCCTGCCGCTAGTGCGTATGCCGTGGAGCCCGTGGGCGTCGCTATTATGACGCCATCCATCCTAGCCCTTATTAACTCCTCACCGCTATTCTCAACAATCGTAACATTTATTAAGTGGCCAGGATCAACGCCCTTAACCAAGACCTCATTTAACGCGGTGCACTCGAAGTCCACGGCAATGGCCTTTAACGTGAGTCTCTCCTCAATCGTGTACTCACCCTTAACTATCTTATCAAGAACCTGAGGTAACTCCCTGGCGCTCACGTCACTTAGGTAATTAACCCTGCCAGTACCTACATGAAATATGGGTATGTCCGTGGAATTAATAATTTCGTGTAAAAACCTTAGTACTGTCCCATCTCCGCCAATCACCATGCTATATCAACGCCCTGAGCGCCGTCCCATCTCGGTATGCCGAGGTTCTTAACCTCCACGTCCCTGGCAGCCACTATCTCTACGCCATTACTACTAAGCCTATTGATTATCAACTTCGCCAATGCGTAATCCTCGTACTTGCCAATATAAATCATTATCCTCATTAATACCAGGTTAATGCAGATAGGTGAATTAATAAGTAATTTCTCAGGGAATTACTTCGATAGAAAACCTTTTATTAGCTTTAGGTATATCGACTTGTATGTCAACGAAGCCGACGGAGGCAGGTTCTGTGAAGGAGGGCAGTTACCTAATGATTGATGGGGGGGAACCATGCAAGATAGTCGAGGTTGAAAAGAGCAAGACTGGTAAGCATGGCTCTGCCAAGGTGAGGATTGTGGGTATTGGCGTCTTCGATAATGTTAAGAGGACCCTAATAGTGCCTGCCGATGCCCAGGTCGAGGTACCAATTATTGAGAAGTTTGTTGCACAGGTCGTGGCTAAGGTCGGTGATTCCTGGCAGTTGATGGACTTGAGGAATTACACAACGTTTGAGGTCCCGCAGAATCAAATTGAGGAAGATATTAAGGGTAAAATCGAGCCGGGCGTTGAGGTTGAGGTTTGGGATATTGCAGGTAGGAGGAAGATAATTAGGGTTAGGTAGTTAAAATTAACTAACGAAGATCCTATACTGATCAGCACCCTGCAGCTCCCTCAATATCCTATCAATAATTAACTTCTCAGGGTCAATACCAACCCTACTCTTAATATCCTCAAAGGACTGGAAGGACTTCTTCCTCCTCTCCTCAAGTATCTGCCAAAGGGTCTTCTTACCAATGCCCCCCCTGAGAAGCTCGAGACTATGCATCTTAAGGGTTATTGGCCCAGCCTTATTGAAGAAGTCCACGAACTTACTCTCCTGGGCCTTAACAATCTTAGCAACAACCTCGGGGAGCGCGTTCTTGGCCTCATTAGTGAGTTCGTCATAGTTAATCCTCCTGACAATCTTATTCACCTTATCCCTGGTCCCACTACCTATGTAAACCCTCTCACCAACCTCGGCAGTGACGTTAGGCTTAAGCGTTAACTCAAGGAGCGTGAAGAATTGCTCACCAATGGCCTGCACATAGGCCTCATTCCTTGGAAACCCCCCCTTCTTGATGAGGGACGGGTCCTTAATGAGCATTTGCTCCGGAGGTATTACGTCAAGTACGTATGCATAGTCCTCCCTCTTAACCATTCAGAACACCCCCCCTTAAGAACCCCCCCTGGCACTCTTTAGTAGGTTCAGGATTTCCTCAACATCCTTATCGCTGAACTCCCTCTTCTCGGCCCCCCCGAGTAATACCCTAAGTTCATCGGCGGTCTGAGGCATTAAATCAACTATCTGAATGGCTGTTAACCTAGCCAGGCCAAACCTCTTCATTAATTCCGAAATTAATTCCCTAGCCTTGTCAGAACCGACCTTAGAGAATTTCCTGAGGTAGTCCAGGGTGTTGTTGACGACCTCGTTGGTAATCCCAGGATTAACACTGACTAGTTTCTCCTCGAGAATCCTGAGTGCCTCGGGCATGGAAATATCCTCAGAATTAATGATACGCTTAACCACAATTAAATCCCTAATAAAAATCCCTATTTAAATTTAAGGATTGGTGAACATAGATCATTAATGAGGGGGGGAATGCTTAAATACTCCATAGAATTGTGGTGCTTGGGGGGGTTCATCGTGCACCGAACACACGGCCTACGCTACAAGTCAAGGAAGCTACTGGCAAAGAAGCCCAGGGAGAAGGGTAGGCCAGGGATTTCCAGGTGGCTCTATGAGTATAAGGTCGGTGATAAGGTCGTAATCGACATAGACCCAACATTCGTAACCACGGCACCCCACAGGAGGTACCAGGGCAAGGTAGGCACAATAATTGGTAGGAGGGGGTAAGGCCTACGAGATCGAGATATACATTGGCGGTAAGAGGAAGGTCATAATAACGACACCCGACCACATAGTACCCTTCAAGGCCCAATCCACCGAGACTAAGGCATCCGCATCATGATCAATCACTTATGCCGAGTATATCAACCTCAATAGGCCTAATACCAAAGCCCAGCGTGCCAGCAATACTCGGCTCGACATCACCGAAACCACCATGTACAAAACCCCTAATGTATAGGTTGCCCTGACACCTAATCAGGAACTCCACAAGCCTACCCTAACAACCCTACCATCAAGCTCGTAAACCATGCTAACCCTCCTCCTAACCCTACGACCACGCCTAAACACCTGAACCACCTGCCTATTCCTGAAGTATTCACGTAGCGACTTAATGTTATCGTCGGTGACCGGGTTATCCGTAATTGCCAGGACCCTGTACGTAATTACGTAATCCCTGACCCTAGCCTTCATCCTAACAACTGCGGAGGCCCTAACCCTGGATAGGTTGTCAAGCACAACGTCATAGTCTGAATCCCTAAGTAATGCGTAAACATCATTAATGCCGGTCTCTTACTGGGCCTAATTACCTGCAGTATTACTGGTCTACCGTTACCAAGGACCCTGACGCCCATTGGATCCTCACCGCCGGTGTGTATTACCACGTCCTCAGCCCCCCCATAGGCCTGCATCACCCTATCGATGGGCCACCTTACCTGTCCCTCCTCATTAACTAGCCTATGTACCTTCCTATACCTAGCCGATATGTATATTGGCATTACCTGCGTCTCCACGGAGCCCGTGTTAATGTCTATGACCACCTCCACGTCAGGTTCCTCCCTATTGAATGGTACGCCGAGTATTGCTGAGACCCTCTTACCCAACTCCCTATTTATCTCGCGCTTGATGGACTCGGCACTCGATACGTTGAACTCGGTGGTTATACTTAACTCCCTACTCAGGATATCCAGCGGCACCTTACTACCAAGCCTAAAGGACCTAAACTCAATACCAAGGGACCTAAGGCTATTCGCAATATTATCGGCCCACTCATTAAGCCTAGTGAAGATGTTGTCGCCGCACACGTAGCATTTGACCGGCGATACATTAATCCCCCATGTTACCTAGGAATTTTATGCTTGGTTCATGACCACTCATCGCCAGCGCCTTAATATCATTGAGCAACTCATCGCTTAGTCCCTCATTTAATATCCTCTCGTGAATCCTCATTAACAAGTAGTCCTTAATCGCCCTACCCCCCCTCTCCTCATTATCAAGCCCTGTGCCTAACCTAGCGAATAACCTGCCAAGGCAGTGATTGCATAGTGGGTACTTCCTCAGTATGTCCATGGCCCTCTCAATACTCATACCAACGCGTATACTGGACGTAGTATAAGTATATTAAAGCATATAATTAAGAGGTTCTTCGTGAACCCTTACCTAATTGGCGCCTTCATGAACGAGTGCTCAGTGAGTTGGAGAAGCATTGAGGGTTTTTCTGACGCCGTTGACTACGTGAGGTCATTGGAGCCGGGGGGGATCACCATGAGTAATAATATTCTCAAAGCAACAGGTAGTCTATGCGATGAGGTAAGTAAAATCCTGCAGAAACCAACCAGGTTACTAATGTTTTTCAACGTTAATGATTGGATTAAATTGCTCAGAGGGCTTTATGACTTTTATGGGGGGGAATTAATCGACCCAGAACCCAGCCTTGATGTCCCCAATTTCGTACTCAGCATTAGGATACCGAATAAATCACTGGGGGGGCTTGCATTGAGGATTGCATTGAAGTTCCTGGGTATTAATAGCAATGTATTTCCCGGCAATGACGGCAAACTCTACCTGGTGATCCACGAGAGGGAATCAATAGCCAGGTTTATAAAGACCGTGAAGCCGCATTTAGACCCTGAACTGAACATAGCCCTGAGAAATAAGTGGATCAAGCATTACATAGCTCTGGCGAACCCTTAGTGATCATTAAGGAACCGCCTCAGCCGGTTTAGGCCTCGCCATCGATCGGCGTGGGTTCAACTCATCATTGCAATTACTATTTAAGGGACTGCATATTAAGCTTTGTTGTGATGATTAGTGATCACTGATTTAACAGTGATGATGCGTGTGAGGACTGATCATATTGGGTAATCGAAGTTAGTCTCTGCCTGCCTAAGTGGCGGGCATTTACTGTCCTTCTCACTGATTATCACGTTTTCCCTAATTGGCCATGGTATGCCTATTTCAGGGTCATTCCAGGCAATGCACCTCTCATGTTGTGGGCTGTACTCCTTGGTCTGTAGGTATAGGAATAGAGTGTCATCCTCAAGGGCTTGGAAGCATGGGCGAAGCCTGGCGGTATCCAGAGAAGCTTGGGTTGTCGGCAGAGAGCTCCACCATTACGTACTTACCGAACCAGGGAGAGCCCCCCCTCCTGACGTCGACTGCCACGTCAACCACGCGGCCCTTGACCACTGTTACTAGTTTTCCCTGCTCCATGGGCTTGAGTTGGTAGTGTAGTCCGCGTACGACACCGCGTCTTGACTTGCTTAGGCTTACCTGGACGAAGTCGTGGGGCACGCCACCGGCTAGGAAGTCAGTCCTCTTGTAGAGCTCTGCGAAGAAGCCCCCCCTTATGTCTGGGAATACCACGGGCTCTACGAGTATTACGTCAGGTATCTCAAGCCTCACGAAACTCCTAAATGGCATACTTCCCATGTGCAATTGCTGAGTTAATAAGGAGTACCTCATGGACCCTTATTAGGTATTTTGGTTTTTGGAAAATGGTTAATAAGTCGGTTATTAGTCATTGGCTTGATGAACGCTGTCATTAAGCCCGAGATAATAGTGACACTGAATGGAAAGGGCGGGGGTTGCTATTCCCAGTTACGATAGTGAGTACGTGCTGATGAGGGAGAGGGACTTCAATGCAATACTTGATAATATTAACCTGGAGATAATGCTCACAGTAATAGGCGGTAATAATAGTTTCACACAGATAATGAGGAGGACTGGGTTGCAGAGGGGTAAGTTATCGAGGCATTTAAGGAGACTCCTCAACTCAGGCTGGGTTGTTAAGGAGGGTAGTAGGTACTTACCGAGTGGTCGGATTTACGTTGTTTATGAGGTCAGGGACGTTAATGGGAGATAATACTCAGTATATTGATGAATAAGGGCGCGTTCATAGACCCAATTCACGGACTCGTGGTAATAAACGGCGAACCCCCCCTAACCAACTACTGCTCAACCTGCCCGCTCAGGCAGGCATGCGTCAATAATGTTAAGTCCTTGGCGAGGAGGTACGGGATTGAACTAAGGGGGGGTGCCGAGCCTAGTGAGGCTTATGTGGAGTTGTTTAGGGAGTTGGTTAGGAGGGATTTGATTAAGAGGTTGAGGGGGGGTGGTTGGAGGATTGTTGTTAGGAGGTAGGCGAATTGAAAGTTATATTTATATTCTCCCCAGAAGAAAATAGATAGAGCGTATGGAGGAGATAAAGGAACCAATGGGTAAGATTGTCCAGGACTTCCTGAACACAGTGGGTAGCATCAGCGGTGTCTACATAGCGTCACTAGACGGGCTTTTAATTGCCCACGCGTCTAGGATTAATGTTGACCCGGACCGCGTGGCCGCCATGATCGCGTCATTGAGTGCCGTGGGTGACAGGGTTAGTAAGGAGTTGCTGAATGAGGATTCAAACCACTCAATTGTTCAAGCCCGCGCGGGTTACATAGTGATTAAGAGGGTTGATAACTTCGTGATTGGCGTTTTGGTTCAGGGTGGTGATGACTCAACGATTGGGCTCACAATGCTTGAGTTGGAGAGGTTAATCTCCACGATTAAGAAGCAGCTGAGGCGATTATGAAGTAAGGTTTTACTAAGTGCGTGGTAGTACTTGGGTAGTATGAGGGTTGTTACCAAGGAGGTTACTGTACAAAGTAGGAAACGTAGGGAGGTTATTAACGTAACAAGCCATGTTGAGGAATTCGTTAGGGAGTCAGGTATTAAGAATGGAATGGTACTTGTATTTTTACCGCACGCAACCTCGGCCCTATTCGCCAATGAGGATGAACCGCGGGTAAGGAGGGATTACGAGAACCTATTCGAGAGGTTAGTACCTGCCGATGGCAATTACTTTCATAATGAGATCGATAATAACGCAGACGCCCACTTACTGACAACAATCTTCAAGCAATTCTATGTATTACCCATCGTTAATGGCGAACTCATTCGCGGAACATGGCAAGAAGTCTTCCTTGCAGAATTCGATGGGCCTAGGAATAGGCGCATGGTTCTTGTGGCTATTGGTGAGTAGTACCAGGTAATTCATAGGTTTTTGTTAAAGCTGAAGCCATACCTCGCCCTCAACTCCCTGTAATTCTCAAGTGGTTCTGCGTAAGCCGCGAGGTGGTCAGCCACGTATATAGGTGCCCCAAGCCTCACGGCTATTGCGGTGGCATCGCTGGGCCTAGCGTCGAGTTGGAAGGTCTCGTTCGTCCTGTTATCCTTTACGAATATTGTGGCTAGGTAGACACCGTCGATCATGGCATCTATAGTCACCCTCTCCACTACGACATCGAGCCTATTTATTAAGTCGACGAGTAAGTCATGGGTTAATGGCCTATGAAAGGTCACCAGTCCCAAGGCCTTCTTTATTGAGAATGAGGCGGTTATGTCGATCCTTATGGGTAGTACCTTGTCATCCCATTCCTCTGTTGTGAACAGCATGACTGCGACGCCCTCTTCAGGTATTTCAATTACATCGAGAAGGTCCGCCTTTAGGTACTTTGAATTACCTGAACTTTCCTCCCTAACCATTACACTGATATTTAAGCAACCCCTTTATTTACTTATTTACCCTAGGCATTAATCCCGAACTCAGTAAGTGGGACGTCCCTTTCACTCCAGCTGCTCATGTCCCTAACCTTAACGAGGCCCTGGGAAACCTCCCTGGGACCAACTATCACGAAGTACCTTACGTTTATCTTGGAGGCATACTCAAGGGCACTCCTAAGGCTCTTCTCACCCGTGTCAACAATGACCCTACTGCCACGGGCCCTCAAATTACCCGCTAATTTATAACCAAGCATCAAGTGGTTCCTTTCGTTGCTAAGTACATACACGTAGTAATCAACTTGCGGAAGACCACGCTTAAGCGAACCCCTCTGTTCAAGTACTTCGAGTAACCTCTCAATGCCCATGGCGAATCCCGAGGCTGGCATTGGCTTACCGCTGTAGATCTCGATTAGGTTATCATACCTACCGCCACCCCCCCCACTGACAGCTTATAATCCGGTACGTACATCTCAAAGACTATGCCCGTGTAGTAATCGAGGCCCCCTCACAATGCCCATGTCAAGGTCCATGTAACTGCGTATGCCATACATGTCGAGAAGCTCTATTAACTCGCTATAGTACTTAATGAATTCATTGTCAACGCCAAATTCCCTAAATGAGTCGATGGCCTTATCAATACCCTCACTAGTGCTGGCTAGCTTAAGGACCTCCTGAGATGTGTCATTATTTAACCCGAGATCCCTCAGCATCCTTAGTAACTCATCATCAGGCACCTTACCCCCCCTCTTATCCATTATCCTGAGAACACCAGGTCTAAGATCATTGGAAATGCCCAATTTGCCGAGTATTTGATCAATTACCCTCCTGTCGTTGATTCTAACCCTGAAATCACCAATATTGAGCGCCTGAGCGCCTCAACACCGATGGCAAGGACCTCAGCGTCAGCCCTAACGCTTGAGGAACCTATGAACTCAATACCGAATTGGTGAAACTCCCTATACCTACCGTGCTGCGGCTCATCGTAACGCCAAACCTTCGTTATGTAGTACCACCTGATCGGTTTCGGCACATCGACCCTGTACGACACGACCCTGGCCACAGGCACGGTCATGTCGAACCTAAGCCCAACCTCCCTACCGGCTTTATCCTTGAAGTAGTAGATCTCGTTAATTACGTCTTCGCCGGCCTTGGCCTTAAGTATTTCATAGTGCTCCAGGGCCGGTGTCTCAACCCTTAGGTAACCGAAGGATTCGGCGACCCTGGCCAGTTTATCGAAGATCTGCATCATTGGGTAGTACTCCTCAGGCGTTAGGTCTTTCATTCCCCCCCTGACAGGCCTTAGGTCCTTGTCATCAAATACCACAGATCACCGATACAGTGGTTAAATAAAAATTTTCGTGTTCATAGTGAGGACAGGGCAAGCGTTAGGAAGTTTGCATGGGTTATTATGTACATTACTAGGCCGAGGGTTATGGGTACTATGAATGGTATGTGATATGAAGTCAGCACTGGCGTGTCCACGTTGATCCTGCCCTGGGACAACCACTCAATTAGTAATTCCCTGGGGTCATCAACCTCAAGACCAAGCCTAATCACTGGTTGGAAACCACCGTCAGCGGGTTCCTGGGATATTGCGTAGTTATTGGGGTTTCTAAAGACCCTATGTGCTGGTACGCACATGAGGGTCACCAGGTATATTATCCTGCTGAGCCCCCCCTTAACCCTGGATAGGGCCTCGCAATTACTGCTGTACTTAATGTTTTGAATTACATTGTAGGGCATGTATATTATCAGGGCTATGATTAGTGAATTAATCAGTACTGATAATGGCGTGATATTTATCACAGTTAGTGCTGGGCTGGTCATGGGTAGTGTGGGTATTGAGGCTGATATGAAGGCTATGGACTTAGAGTCTGCACCACCCATGGCCCTCAACCAATAGACCGACAATGCGAATATCGAGCCAATGACCACATTAATGATGTATAGGATTAATTGATTTAGTGCGATGGCCACGTACAAGCCAAGCGGTATGCATAT
The DNA here is from genome assembly GCF_001315985.1 of Vulcanisaeta distributa JCM 11216. Classification (GTDB taxonomy): domain Archaea; phylum Thermoproteota; class Thermoprotei; order Thermoproteales; family Thermocladiaceae; genus Vulcanisaeta; species Vulcanisaeta distributa_E. Next base: position 235,651 of record NZ_BBBI01000001.1, on the reverse strand, counting down.
TATTGAACCTATTATCCATGTCCAGTCACTGATTTCCCTAGTCCTTAAATCCTGCGCAGAGGCCGCGATTTGAATAATCACTACCACTAGGTAGTCCATCATGAGCAATGCGTATGGATTTACCATGAATTTACGATTAATTAAAACCTGACTGGAGTTATTAAGATTAATGCTTGGTGAGTTAACAACGGGTATGTGGGTAATAAATTAAAAGGTCCCTGGCACCATAATTACTATGTCAAGGAGGGTTGCGATTATAGGGGGGGTTGGTTGGTACGGGTTTAGGCCTGTGGTTGAGGAGGCATCGTTTAGGGAGATGATGTTTGAGGCCGCAACCCGCGCCTATGAGGATGCCGGTGGTTTAAACCCAAGGACCGATGTCGACGCCTTCGCCAGTTGCCAGGAGGACTTTTGGGAGGGTATAGCCATAGCCGACGAATTCGCGCCGGAGCCCATTGGTGGTACATTAAAGCCCGTATTCACAACACCCGGTGATGGGCTTCAGTGCGTGGCCAATGCTATATGATGATTAAGACCGGGCAGTTCGACGTGGTAGTTGCGGAATCCCACGCGAAGCCCAGCGACATTGCCAATATGCATGATGTGATGCTTTTTGCCATGGACCCAATAACCATAAGGGCAATAAACACACCCAATTACCACGCATTAGCCGCATTGGAGGCCCAGGCGTATATGTCGCGTTATAACGTGCCTCGGGAGGCCCTGGCCTACGTGGTAGTTAAAGATAAGAGGAATGCTCTCCATAACGAGAAGCTAGTTACGGCGCCAACCTAACAATGGACGAGGTACTTAATACGCCATACACCGTATCACCATTGACTAAGCTGGACATAGCACCATTTGTCGATGCATCCATAGTGGTAGTCCTAGCCAGCGAGGATGTGGCGAGGAGGTACACAGACACGCCCGTGTGGGTTGACGGGGGGGTTCACTGGATTACTGAGGATCCATCCCTCGAATTCCATAATTGGGAATTCCCAGTGCACGCTATGAGGGCTGCCGAGGCGGCGTATAAAATGGCTGGTATTCAGGACCCAATTAAGGAACTTCACTTTGCAGAAATTGATGCAAGGTACAGCTTCAAGGAGTTGCAATTCATTGAGGCGCTGAAGCTGGCCCCCCCTATTGGTGAGGCTCATAAACTACTCCTGGAGGGCGCCTTTGATAGGGATGGCCTATTCCCGGTAAACCCAAGCGGCGGCGCACTTGGTGAGGGTGTTCCACTCGAGGTTCATGGTCTCGCCAGGTTAGTTAATGCAGTACTTCAACTGAGGGGTGAGGCTGGTAGGATGCAGTTGGATAGGGCTGAGAGGGCTGTTGTTCATTCATGGCGTGGTGTGCCGACCACGACAAGCGTCGTCGCCGTGTTAAGTAGGTGATCGGTAATGCTTAAGAAGCAAGCCATGGGTGGTATTTCATGAGTAGGAACATTTACATTAAGCATAGGCCCGCCGTAATCGGTGCAGGACTCACGTTATTTAGAAGGAGGATGCTCGAGACGCCCAAGGAGCTTGCCTGGATAGCGGCTAAGCAGGCACTTGATGAGGCTGGGCTTACGCTTAAGGATATTGACTGCGTGGTCATTGGGTCCGCGCCGGACACATTTGATGGGATTCACATGAAGGGTGAGTACCTGGCTGATGGGGGGGCTGGCGGTGTTGGTAAGCCGACAATGAGGGTTTTCGTTGGCGGTGCTACCGGCGTGATGGTACCAATAGCAGCCTGGTGGCACGTGGCCAGTGGGCACTGCAGGACTGTGCTGGCGGTTGCTGAGGAGAAAATGAGCAACGCGGATATACCGCATCCACAGGCCGTGTTTAGGTACATATGGGACCCAGTAACTGAGGTACCACTGCAGCCGAACCTAATCTGGATATTCGCGATGGAGATGCATAGGTACATGTATAAGTGCGGCGTTAAGAAGGAGGACATAGCCCTAGTCAGCGTTAAGAATAAGCGTAATGCCCTCGACCACCCAGCGGCCCAAGTGGCCGCTAACATAACGGTGGACGACGTGCTCAAGAGCGAAGTCTTGGTCTGGCCCGTCCAACTACTCGACATATCGCCTGCAAGTGATGGGGGCAGCGGCATTCGTGGTAGCCAGTGAGGACGTTGCCAGGAGGCAGACGGACACGCCGGTCTGGATTGATGGAGTTGGTTGGGCTCTGGACACAACGTCCTGGACCAACAGGGACTTGGCATTCCCCGAGTACGCCAACGTGGCCGCCCAGATGGCCTATAAAATGGCTGGCATAACAAACCCGAGGAGGGAAATCGACGTTGCGGAGGTTTATGACCCATTTGACTATAAGGAGTTACATCACATGGAGGGTCTTGGGCTGGCCAAGAAATGCGAAGCCCCCAAGGTTAACCAAGGATGGCGTTACTCAGAGGGATGGTGACTTACCAATAAACCCATCGGGTGGGTTACTCGGTGTTGGCAACCCGATAGCCGCTGCCGGCGTTATGAAGGTTAACGAGATCTACTGGCAACTAGCCGGGAAGGCAGGCAAGAGGCAGGTTAAGAAGCCCGTGTATACGGGTCTTGCCCATGCCTGGGGGGGCGACCTAATGCAGGCAAGCACAGTAGTGATAATGAGGGTGTAAAACTGTTTTGTTCATTTTCTATTTTATTTACTCAATATACGCATGGTAAAAACATAAATAATAATGTGGTAATTTCACACCCTGATTATACATGGTGGTCGTTGCCGTTGATGTTGGTGGCACATTTACGGATTTCGTTATCCTCAGGAATGATGGGACTATATACTCGATCAAAGTCCTCAGTACTCCGAGGAGTCCCGAGGTTGCCGTACTCGAGGGCTTAAGGAGAATTAGGGAGCCTATTTCCGAGGTTCTTCATGCGACGACCATCGGCACTAATACCCTGCTTGGGCAGGTCGGCCTTGAGATCCCCCCCAAGGTGGCTTTGTTCACTACGAAGGGTTTTAGGGACATTGTCGAAATCGGCCGTCAAAATAGGCCTAGGCTTTATGACCTGTTCTTCGATAAACCGAGACCCCTGGTCCCTAGGGAGCTTAGGTTTGAGGTTGAGGAGAGGGTTTTGGCTGATGGCACGGTGGCTAAGCAGGTTGATCCCAGGGAGGTTGAGGAGTACGCCGTTAAGGCTAGGTCAATGGGTGTCGTTAGTGTGGCTGTTTCATACCTTCACTCATACATTAACCCAGCCAATGAGGAGGTTACAGGTGACGTACTTAGGAAGTACTTCAAATACGTTAGTTTATCGAGTAAGATAGCCCCTGAGCCTAGGGAGTATGAGAGGACTTCGACGACGGTTGTTAACGCAGCGCTCATGCCGATAGTCAGTGAGTACATAGCCAGGTTCTCAGAGGGCCTTAAGGAGCTTGGTATTAGTAAGTTCTACATAATGTCCAGCGCAGGTGGTCTCGTGGATGCGAATGAGGCTGTGGAGAGGCCAGTTCAATTAATCGAGTCCGGCCCCCCCGCAGCCGGTGCTGTGGCTGCTGCGGAGTTCTCTAAGTTAATTGGTGTTGAGAATGTTATTGGCTTTGACATGGGTGGCACCACGGCTAAGGCATCCTCAATACTAAGGCATGAGCCTGAGGTGACCACGGAATACGAGGTCGGCGGTGAGGTCCACCACGGGAGGCTAGTCAAGGGCAGTGGCTACCCAGTTAGGTTCCCATTCATTGACCTTGCCGAGGTCTCAAGTGGCGGTGGGACTATTATTTGGCGTGACGAGGCGGGGGCCCTTAGGGTTGGCCCTATTAGCGCTGGGGGGGCTGATCCGGGGGGGCCTATATGCTATGGTAGGGGGGGTGGTAAGGAACCAACGCTGACTGATGCAAATGTCGTCCTTGGAAGGATTGGCGACTACCTACTCGGCGGTGAGATGAGACTTGATAGGGACGCTGCGTTAAGGGATTGGTGAGGCTTGGCGATCCCATCAACGTGGCCCTTGAGCCATTAGGCTTGCGGTTGTTGAGATGGCTAGGGCCGTTAGGCTTGTGACTGTCGAGAGGGGGTCTTGACCCGAGGGACTTCACGTTAATGGCCTTTGGTGGTGCTGGTCCTCAGTTTGCGCCCTACATAGCCGAGGAGTTGGGGATTGGCTCCGTGATTGTGCCGCCTGAGCCAGGTGCCTTCAGCGCCCTCGGCCTGTTAATGGCTGATGAGAGGTTTGAGGCTAGGTCATCATTCCCAAGGGATCTTGAGGATGGATTTAGGAGGCTTGAGGATGAGTTGCTCAGTAGGTTGAGTAGGTTGATTACTTCCTTAGGTATGCCGATGTTAGGTATGTTGGGCAGGGTTGGGAGTTAACAATACCCATCGGTAGGCCGGCGAGCATGAGTGATATTGAGAGGGTATTCAATGATAGGCACTATGCGACGTATGGTTTTAAGCTGAGTAGGCCCATTGAGGTTGTTACCATTAGGGTATTCGCGGTGATAACCAGGGTTAAGCCGAGGTTTAGGGCGCCAAGGACCGAGGGCGAGGCTAGGCCGAGGAGCTTTAGGAGGGTGTTCTTTGATGATTGGGTTGAGGCGCCTATTTACTGGCGTGATGATGTACCGATGAACCAGGCTATTGAGGGACCAGCCATAATTGAGGAGTATGGTTCAACAATAATTATTCCACCAGGGTGGAAGGCTCTTGTTGGAAATCATGGGGAGGTTAGGATGAACCACTGATGCGTCGCTGGGTGTTGAATTACTTTATGCGAGTAATTATTTACCCCTGGTCCTAAATTAATGAATAAAACACTTAGTGTTTATTAATAAGAATGTTATTGAAAAAGTGATGATCAACTACTGGAATGACCTACAAAACATCAGGAAAAAGAGACCCCTAATTCATCACCTAATGAACTATGTGGTTATGAATGATGCCGCGAATATAACCCTTGCCGTAGGCGCATCACCAATAATGGCCCATGCCAGGGAAGAGGTTGAGGAGCTAGCCTCAAGGGCTGATGTCGTTTACATAAATATTGGCACACTCGATGATAGGTGGATAGAGTCCTTCATACTGGCCGGTAAGGCCGCGAGTAGGAATAACGTGCCTGTTCTCCTGGACCCAGTCGGTGCAGGTGCCACTAGGCTCAGGACCGAGACCACGCTCAAGATACTCAATGAGGTCGAGGTTAGTGTGCTTAAGGGGGGGAATGGCGGTGAGATGATGGCTTTGGCCGGCGTGTCTGGCATGGTTAAGGGCGTGGACTCGCTGGGTGAGGCTAGCCCTGAGGTTGCTGAGAAGTTGGCTAGGGAGTACGGCGTCACCGCCGTGATCACGGGGGGGCCCAGGGACTACGTGTCTGACGGCAGGAGAACCGCGATTGTTAGTAATGGAACACCGATGCTGCAGTACATAACGGGTAGTGGCTGTATGGTTGGTTCAGTAATTGCAGGCTTCATGGCCGTGAACAGGGACTTCCTAATTGCCTCGGTGGAGGGCTTGGTCACGTTCGAGGTAGCCGCAGAGAAGGCCGAGAAGAGATCCTTTGGCCCGGCGTCACTGAAGGTGAACCTCGTTGATGAGCTATATAACATGAAGCCCGATGATTATGAACTAGCCAGGGTTGAATTTAAGGAATAGGCAGGGGGGGAATTCCTTAAAACGCGGTAATTCTGTTATTAATTAATGAAGGCAGTCGTTGTTTATGAAAGGGGGGGTAAGTACGAGGTGCGTGATGTACCGATGCCAAGGCTTAATGATGGTGATGTACTGATAAAGATAAATTATGCCGCTCTGTGTTACCGAGACCTACTCCAATTGGCTGGTTATTACCCGCGCATGAAGTACCCCGTTATTTTGGGCCATGAGGCTGTCGGCGTAGTGGTTGAGTCTAGGGATCCTAGGTTTAGGCCAGGCGATAGGGTTGTGCCGCTGTTACATGAGCCTGATGGCACCTGTGAATTCTGTATGCGCGGTCTCGACGCGTACTGCATCAATGCGCTTAGTTATGGTGAGAACGTTGATGGGTTCTTCGCGGAGTATGCGAGGGTTTCAGGCAATGCATTGGTTAAGGTTCCCAATGAGGTGCCCGATGAGTTGGCTGTGCTTGTTCCCTGCGTAATAGCCATGGTATATAAGGGAATTAAGAGGGCTGGGTTAACACATGGTGAGACCGTTGTCGTGACCGGTGCAAGCGGCGGTGTTGGTATTCACGCGGTTCAATTAGCCAAGGCGCTGGGTGCTAGGGTTATTGCGGTTACTCGGTCGCCAGACAAGGCCAAGTTCATTAGGCAGTTCACGGATGACGTTATTACCGAGCAGAGGTTTAGTAAGGTCGTTAAGGACTTAACCAATGGTGTTGGTGCGGATGTGGTTATAGAGGCCGTGGGGACGCCCACACTTGATGAATCGCTAAAGAGCCTGCGTAGTGGGGGGGTAGGGTAGTGGTGATTGGGAATGTAAACCCTGATGAGAGCTATCCGCTGAGGCTTGGTTACTTGATATTGAAGGACGTAGTTGTCATCGGCAATGTCAGGTCTAATAGGTCTGACGTTGCCGAGACCCTCAGAATACTGAGTAGGGGGGGGTTGGTTAGGCCCATCGTGGCTGCCACATATCCATTGGATAAGTTTAGTGATGCCCTGGATTTTATGAGAAATAATTCTAGGATTGGGAAGGTACTTATTAAGCCTTAATTCATTAATTCATACGAATAAATTTATATTTTATTGAATTAATTACATAGACTCAAGCTTACACGATCAATACATATTCTACAATGGGAGAAGACTTAATAAATAGGTCTCAGAGAGCTTAGTGTAATGCCTACGGACATAATGTGGGTTATTGGTGGACCACAGGGTGGAGGCATTGACACCGGTGCTAATGTTTTCATGAGGTCTGTCGCCAGGGCTGGCTACTACGTAATTGGTGACAGGGAGTACTTCTCAAACATTAAGGGTAGGCATAGCTACTTCATGGTCAGGGTCAGTGATGAACCCAGGGGAGGATTTCTAAGTACAATAGATGTTTTGGTGGCCCTCGATGCGGAGTCAGTATTCACGCACTTCCAGGACGTTAAGCGTGGTGGGTACGTAATCCTCGATACATCAACCTTCAATACAAGGCTTGATCAAATGCAATACATGGAGGATGAGTTTAAGGAGAGACTTAAGGAGTACTTTAGTAAGTCCGGCATTGAGCCTACGGTAAAGGGCGTCATCGACTACCTGAGGAATAATGGGGTAAATGTACTAACAATGCACTACGCTGACCTACTTCAGGAGGTTAAGAAGAGGTTACATGACATCGACCTACCCTCACTCATTGGTAGGTACTCGAACGTGGTTATGACGGCCTACTCAACAGCGTGATGGGTCTGCCCATTGATTATGTGTTTAAGGGCCTCGAGGATGTGTTCACGGGTAGGAGGGGGTAAGTTGTTTGAGTATAATAAGGCCATCGTTGAGGTTGTTTATGATTATGCAAAGTCCATAAAGACCAATATATCACTACCACCAATAAAGAGGGATGTCAGGGCAATAATTGTTAATGGCAATGAGGCAGCTGCAATAGGCAAGATACTCGGTGGCCTCAGGTTCCAGACCTATTACCCAATAACGCCCGCAGCCGACGAGTCCTTCTTCATAGAGGCTCACAACATAGTTAGCCTTGACCCGGTCACTGAGGAGGCCAAGGCCCTGGAGAAGGCTGGTGTAGTGGTTGTCCAAACTGAGGATGAGATCTCGGCAATAAACATGGCAATTGGCGCCGGGATTGCTGGTGCCAGGGCTGCGACGGCGACATCAGGGCCTGGATTGAGTCTGATGGTTGAGGGTACGGGGGGGTTCGCGGGAATGAATGAGGTGCCTATCGTGATAACGCACTACCAGAGGGCTGGACCAAGCACGGGTATGGCAACGAGGAATAGCCAGTCAGACCTTAGGTTCGTGATGCACATGGGCCATGGCGAGTTCCCAAGGATAGTGATCTCATCGGGTGATCACAGGGAGACGATTGAGGACGCGTACAAAGCCCTCAACTGGGCCGAGAGGTATCAAATGCCCGTGTTCCACCTGGTTGATAAGGCCCTCGCCAATTCATACTCAACTGTTATCTGGGACATCGACAAGAAGGCCCTCAAGATTGATAGGGGATTAATAGTAACGAAGGATGATAATGATTATAGGAGGTTTAGGATAACGAAGGATGGAGTATCGCCAAGGTCAATACCCGGTTAGGACCAATATTCTGGTTAACTGGCGATGAACATGACGAGTTCGGCCACATAACCGAGGACCCAGTCACAAGGACAGAGATGTATGAGAAGAGGATGAAGAAGCTCGAGCTTGCGGATAGGGAAATACCAATCACGGACAAAGTTAGGTTATACGGGCCGGAGAGTGCGGACATAACCCTCGTTGGTTGGGGATCAACAAAGGGCGTATTACTAGACGTCATGAACATGCTAAACAGGGAGGGCTATAGGGTTAACTTCCTGCAGCTTAAGATGTTCATACCATTCCCAAGCGATTTCGTGAAGAACGCCCTAAGTAAGGGGGGGCAGTTAATAATTGATGTTGAGTCGAACTACGACGCGCAAGCCGCCAGCGTGATTAGGGAGAAGACAGGTATTGAGATTAGGCACAAGGTCGTTAAGGTCACGGGGAGGCCCATATTCGTTGATGAGGTTTACGACGCCGTTAAGAAGATATTGAAGGATAAGGATGAGAGGATAATACTCATGAAGGGTCCCTAAAATCATTTTTAAATGAAACCACTATTCTAAAATATTTATATTAGTACCCTACATAGTGGTCATATGAAGCAGTCACGGTTATCCCAGGTGTACCAGAATCGCTGAGGTTAATGGATGTACCCAAGCCCAACCCCCAGTAAGGGGGGGCAAGTCCTGCTCAAGCCAATTAGGGTAGGTGTTTGTGGCACGGATAAGGAGATAATCGAGGGCAGATATGGCAAGGCACCCGAGGGCAGTCAATACCTAGTCCTTGGTCACGAGGCGGTTGCTGAGGTTGTTGAGCTTGGTGATGGCGTGGATAATGTGGGTGTCGGCGACATAGTGGTGCCAACGGTGAGGAGGCCACTGAATTGTGACCTACCCGTGGACTTCTGCCCAGTTGGTCATTACCTGGAACATGGCATTTGGGGATTACACGGTCACGCAGCCGAGTACTCAGTGACTGATGCCAAGTACTTGGTTAGGGTGCCGAAAGAGACCATTGACGTTGCAGTGCTCACAGAACCACTCTCGGTGGTTGAGAAGGGGATTGACATGGCCATGAGGATTGGGCAGGCCAGGTTTGACTGGAAACCAAGGACCGCATTAGTGCTTGGCGCAGGCCCGTGGGTTTACTGGCCACGATGGTCCTTAGACTGATGGGCCTTAGCACGGTGACGACAGCCACAAGGCCGCCGGATAGCCTAAAGGCGAGGCTCGTTAAGGAGCTTGGCGGTACGTACGTGGACTCCATGACTGAGCAGATAAGCGGTGAATTTGACATAGTGATCGAGGCCACTGGATCGCCACAGGTAATTAGTGAGGGGCTCAGGCACATCGCACCAAATGGTGTCTACGTCCTACTCGGCGTATACCCGGGCGGTGGTTCGTTAAGTGGTCTTGGCGAGTTAATGACTAATGTTGTCCTTAATAATAAGGTGATCATAGGTTCCGTGAACGCCGGGATCAGGCACTTCGAAATGGCCCTGGAACACCTGAGGAGGGCTAAGGACGAGTTCAATAACTGGCCCGCCAAGTTAATAACCAAGAGGGCGAATCTAAGTAATTACCAGGAGGCATATACGTGGACCCACGATGACATAAAGACCGTGTTAGAAATAACCCCATCATAAAATATTATTGTTTACAACCGAGGCGGCTACCCATACCTAGTCCATCATAGAGAAGCCTACAGCCCCCCCTAAGCATCTCCTTAATGACTGGGTCATCAACATCATCAACACTAAGCACGAGTAAGTCCAGGAATAAACCCTCAGGCTTCAATGAACGAAGCCTCAATAACTCACCACGCGCATCAGTGACATGCCTAAGTATAACCGCAACATCATAGTCACTATTGGGTAAGTAATCACCGCACGCCCTGGAGCCGAACAGTACGATTGCGCTCTCGGAACCTCCTGGACAAGCCTATTCACGTACTCCCCCCCAAGGAGCTTATCACCCTCCTCAACGTTACCTAGCCAGGGTATAGATAAGGTACTTAACTAGGGATAATGCGGTATCTGATGAAACGTTATTATCGACAGGAACCGCCGTAATACCGCCGAGGCCCATAACCCTAATGCATGGGAGGTATCGTTGAGGTACCAATAAGGGCTTGGGACACAGAGAACACCCGTGATAAAATTAGGTAAGTAAAAATATAAGCCAGATCATTAACCCTTAATTAAATGGAAATACCCAGGGAATTGATAAAGGCTGCTGAGGAGAGGGGTATCGACATCACGGACTTAATAATAAATGCAATAAGTAAGAACGATCCATCAATCGGGGGGGTAAAGCTACGACTACAACTCGCTGAGAAATACCTTAATGAGGCTAAGGATTACGTTAGTAAGGGTGATGCTGTTCAAGCCAGTGAGAAGCTTTACAAGGCTGCCGAGGAGTGCGTCAAGGCGTTGGCAGAGAAATTCGACACGCCCGAGCACCAGCAAGCAATCAAGGAGGGTAGGTGGTATACCTACCAATTGGGTTCGGTGGCCGGTAGGTTAGCTGAGCAGTTAGGTGATTGGGTATTAAACGGGTGGAGTAGTGCGTATTTCCTGCATGTCTGGGGGGATTTCATGAAGCTAGATTGAATACTGATGACCTAATAAGGTATATGAGACCTATCGAAAACCTAATAACTAACACCAGGAGGGTAGTTGAATCTTAAAACTTACGTAGTTAGGCTTATTAATAATATTTGATAGATACGTTCGATGAGTGAGAATATCGTTTTAATAGAATTACCTAGGGCGATTTATGATAAGATTAAGGATTTGGGGGCTTGACGTTGAGGACCTACTAACCTACTCCATTATTAAAGTAGCGGGTCTTGACCCTAGGGAACTGGCTAGGGCTAGGCTTGAACTTGCCGAAAAATACCTAAAGGAAGCTAAGGAATACGTGACCAAGGGCGATGCAACCCAAGCCTCTGAGAAGGCGTATAAAGCAACCGAAGAAGCCATTAAGGCCCTTGCAGAGAAATACAACTTGCCAGAGTTCCAACAGGCGTTGAAGGAGGGAAGGTGGTTTACGCACTACCTTCAAAAGGCCAGTAATAGGCTCGCATCAACGCTGGGGGGGAGTTGGGTTGCGGCTGGTTGGGCGGCCGGGTACGCACTGCATGTTTGGGGGGGCTTCCATGAAGGTAAACTAGGCGTTGAAGACCTAACGAGCTACCTAAAGCTCATTGAGGACCTAATCACCAACGCCAGGAGAGTTATTGAGACCTAAAGTATTTTATCACCTCACGCAGAATTGGAAATGTGGAAATCGCAAAACCCTGGATAGACGCTAAGAAGTACCAGGAGGATAGGTTTAGGGAAGCCCTCTACGAGGTTGACCTAGCCGAGAGGTTTCTCCAGAACGGATTAATGAGGAACGCCGCCGGCAAGGCCTATCAAGCCATTAAGGCCTACGTGGCTGGGCTAACCGTTGATCATAGGGATGAATTAGCAAAGCACTATCCAGGCACCAGGAGGTTAGGACCAAATAAGGTAGTTGATAGAGTTGATTGGCTGATAGCAGTCATGCCAAGTTCAAGACTTAGGGAGGTAGCCTCAATAATAGGCGATAAGGAGCTTAGGCTCTACGTAGAAATAGCCCTTAATTTACATGAATTCCAATACAACGGCCTAGACAGGGACAGCGAGGTTTCCAGATACACAAGTGAGGAGTTAGTCAAGAAGGACATAACTGAAGTTATCAACTTCATAAGAAATAGGTTAAAGAATAGAATTTGACACCAATAACCGGTCTCCACCATCTACCACTTGCCTAGCCACAGCCGTGAACAAACCCTTAATATAGCAAATCGTGTAGAAGCCTACCGAGGTAATTGTAACCAGCGGCACCTAACTGGTGTCAGGAAACTCATCAGATTCTTTAAAGCTCATTCGTGCTAACACCATACTCCATAACGAGTCTATGAGGCGGAGCACCCTCAATATCCCTGTAATTAAAGCCGCTCACGTACATGCTATCCATACTGAGAATACGCATATGAGCCCTAGCTCAACCAGCACCAGAATTTTTAAGAGGAGTAGGGTATTCACAGTCTCTATTATATTGAGGGCCCTTTTATCTCCCTGGGGCGCTTATAGATTATGTAAGCAACAAGTCCTTCACCAACGAGCACCTTATCATAAACATCATCCCCCCCAATAACCTCTACCTAGGTCCTGCCATTACTTAGATTAACGTATAATACCCTCCCAACCAAACAATGCCACGGTTACGCCATAATATGAACATCTTAAAACACTTTATTTTACATATTTAGTAGTTCAAATCTAGTGCGTTAATGCCTTCTCAGCCTCCTTAATCATTCTCTCAACCTCATCGACATAGCCATTTATGTCATCAATACCCAGTTTAGCCTCATGGAAGCCCCCCCAGACGTGGAGTAGGTAGGCGCTACTCCAGCCATTTAGGACCCAACTGCCCAGTGTCCTTGATAATTTATTGGCTGCAGAACTTAATTGATGAGTATACCACCTGCCCTCTCTCGTGGCTTGCTGGTACTCAGGTAATCCATACTTCTCCGCCAATGCCTTCACCACCTCCTCAGCTGCCATGTAAGCCTTCTCGCCGGCCTGAATGGAATCGCCCTTGCTCATGTATTCCCTGGCCTCGGTCATGTATCTCCTCGCCAATTCAAGCCTTATTCTTATTGATTCTGATGGATCATTACTCCTACTCTTAATGGCATTTATTATTAAGTCCTCAACGTCAATACCACGCTCCTCAGCAACCCTAATCAACTCTTCCATCTAACCTCACCCTATTTCCAAAACTTATAAGGCCTACTTAGTATAACGATTTAATGACTCAATTTATAGTTCGGTAATAACCCTCCGTGGCCCATTGCCGCTATTTCCTCCCTGCCTGGCATTAGGTCTGCCATTAACCTTGGTAGAAATATGTCAATGGCGTTGTAGTCGCTGTAGTATATTCCTCCGGCGGACACTGCGAGTATTGGTGTATTATCGAGTATGGCTATCATCGTCATTGTCGTTGGCTTAATGGGTACACCATAGGCTATGACCCTAGCCCCCCCAAGCCTCCTGACCGCGATTGGTGTCTTATCCGTTGGATCCACGGACATGCCGCCCGTGATTACTACGGCCTCCGCACCATTGTTTATGGCTTCCTTCACGGCGCCCATTATCTTGTCCTCGTCGTCAGGCACCACCGTGTTAAATACCACCTCCCAGCCGTATTTATCAGCCCTCGCCTTAATCACTGGGTAGTAAAGGTCCTTCTTCCTGCCCTGGTAAATCTCGGTACCCGTGACAACGATGCCAATCCTCTTTCTTTTGAACGGCACGACACTGACTAAATTCCTATACCTCAGTAATTCCTCAACCTCGCCCCTCCTCATGCTAAGTGGTATCACGTCAACAACACCAACCAATTCATCCTTAACAACACCGCTCATGCCCTGCCTAGTAATCAAAAGAACATTACCGCCCAGGTTTAACTCGGTCAAGCCGTGTATATCAACCTAAGCACACCATTGACGCTGGCCATGATCCAGGCTGAGCCCTGCCTAGCGGGCTTGACGTACGTATTCTCCCCCCCAGCCACTGCCCTAGCCACTGTCTCGGCAATCTCCCACTCATACATTAAATCGCTTGACTCCTCATTACCCTCAACCCACACGAAGTAAACACCGGAGTTCTTCAGCCTCTCGACGTCATCCCTTGTGATCACGTGGCCCCTGGGCAGTAATACCGTTGCCCCCCCATCCCTACCCACATACGTCGTATCATAACCAAGCACTTGCCCAACCGCATCCTCAACCCTAACAAGCCTCACATTACCGACTTACCAAATGCGCCTTTAAATAATGATCCCAATTAAACAGGTTATAGGCAATGATTATTAAGTGGCGCGTCTTGGGCTACCTGTATGGAGAGACTTAGGGTAGGGTTCATAGGGCTTGGTATCATGGGTAGTGCCATGGCCATGAACATCCACAGGGCTGGCTTCCCATTAATTGTTTACAATAGGACCAGGTCGAAGACAGAGCCCTTCGCGAAGCTCGGCATATCCGTCGCTGAGAGCCCAAGGGAGGTTGCCGAGAGGTCTGACGTCGTCATTGACATGGTTACAGACGCGCCAGACGTGGAGGAAGTCCTGCTGGGCCCTAATGGTGTTGTTCATGGTGCCCACCCAGGTCTTATAGTCATTGACATGAGCACAAACTCACCCGACTACGCCAGGTACTTCGCCAGGGAGTTGGGTAAGTACGGCATTGAGTTCCTGGATGCACCGGTGACTGGCGGTGACATTGGAGCTAGACAGGGCACGTTAACCATAATGGTCGGTGGTAAGTACGAGGTCTTTGAGAAGGTTAAGCCGATTCTCCAGGCGATGGGTAAGACGATAATATATGCCGGCGATGTTGGTAATGGTCAGATGCTCAAGCTCCTCAATCAAATAGTTGTTGGTATCGACATGCTAGCCGTAGCCGAGGCGATGGCACTCGCTAAAAAGGCGGGTATTGACATGGAGAAGCTATTCACAGTGCTATCTACCGGCGCTGCCAACTCATTCACTGTTCAGTACTACATGCCCAAAATGATGAGGGGAGACTTCGAGCCCGGGTTTAGGGCGGCTCACCTGAAGAAGGACCTTAGGTACGCCATTGAAACGGCTAATAGGCTTAACGTGCCGCTTCCAGGCACGGCATTAACACTGCAACTATACAATGCCTTAGTGGCTAGGGGGCTGGGCGAGAAGGGGACGCAGGCCCTACTGAAGTTATACTACGAAATGGCTGGCATTAGTGATGGGTAGGTTTAAAAGCTCCGTATCAACGCGCATTTAATGGGTATTGTTAAGGTTAAATTCAGGGTTTATAATCCGGCGGACATGAGTAAGTACATTGAGGTCGATGGAATTGTAGATACTGAGGCTGTTTACTCTGTGATAGCGTCATCCCTCTTAAACTCAATTAGGAATTAAGCCACTTGAGAGGAGGAGATTCCTAGCCTTTGGCGACTATGTTGAGAGGGATATTGGTGGTGCGATCATTGAGGTCATGGATAGGAGGGGTGCCGTAACGATGATATTCGGTGAGGAGGGAGACATTAATGTGCTTGGAGTCACTGCATTGGAGTCGTTGGGCCTTGAGGTTGATGTTGTTAGGGGAACGCTTAAGGAAACTGAACAATTATTGCTTTAATTCTAGAATGATGGTATTATCTTGTGTATCACGAACTCCCTAAACCCGAGTAATTCAGCTCTTGTTGGCTTGCCCCCCCTCGCCACGTCAATTATGAGTTTGAACAATCTCTCACCAGCCTGTTCAATGGTTTCTTGGCCGAGGGTCACGGTGCTTGCGTCGAAGTCTATGTTCTCACGCATCTTCTTTGCCGTGTATGGGTTTGCCGTGACCTTAATCACTGGGGCTATTGGGTTGCCCGTTGGTGTCCCACGACCTGTGGTGAATACGACTAGGGTGGCGCCGCCGGCCACCATGCCGACCACCGACATTATGTCGTATCCCGGCGTATCCATTATCCACAGTCCCTTGCCCTTAACCTCCTCGGCGTAGTCAACAACGCCCTGTATCGGCCTTGAACCGCCCTTGATGACTGCACCCAGGGACTTCTCCTCAATTGTTGTTAGGCCACCCGCTATGTTACCTGGCGATGGCTGTGTCCCAACCAGGTCAACACCGTAGGACGCGGCTAAGTCAACCCACTTCCTAACAACCCTAACTATTTTATCACCAACCTCCTTAGACACAGCCCTCTTGGCAAGTATATCCTCGGCACCAATCATTTCCGGGGTTTCGGAGAGTATTACCGTGCCACCAAGATCAACTAATTTATCTGATGCGTAACCAACGACTGGATTAGCCGCCAACCCGGAGGTTGCGTCCGACCCTCCGCACTCAACACCCATGACCAGGTTTGACGCATCAACTCCTCAGGCCTCTGCAAAAGTACCTCCTCAGCCATCTTCCTAAGCAGCGTAACACCCTTCTCAATCGCCGCCGGGGGGGTCCCGCCATCAACCTCCTGAACCACGACCTTCTCCACGGGCTTACCCGTCCTCTCAATCTCCCTAACCAAGTCATCAGCCTGTATTTGCTCGCAACCGAGGCCAACGACAAGAACACCACCCACATTTGGGTTCTTCGCCATACCAATCAGCGTCCTCCTGGTGATCTCAAGGTCAGGCTCAAGTTGGCCGCAGCCGAATGGGTTCTCAATGGCCACGGCGCCCTGTACCTGGTCCGCGATTCTGCGGGCCACGAAGCTTGAGCAAATGACCGTAGACATCACGAGCAGGTAATTCCTAACGCCGACTCTGCCGTCGGGCCTTACGTAACCAAGTATTGTGGGCCTACTCATGGATTACCACCTGCATACGCTGTGAACTGCGGTTAAACTCTCCACATTGTGGACGTGGACGTACTCGCCAACCCTAATGTCGCGCTTAGCCCTGCCAATCACATGGCCGTACTTAATCACGTAATCACACATGCGAATATCCCTAATGGCGAATTTATGACCGAAGGGTATATCATTAACTAGCTTAACCCTGACCCTTGAATTACCTATTACTAACTCAATATCCTCACCAGCCTCAAATCCCTAAGGGCAACAGCAACGTTATCACCTGGATTAAGTACTATAGCGGGTAGGCCGGTCATGATTACAGACTCCATACAGCAATAAAAGCTAATAGCACTATTTTAGTATTATAACTAATCATAGCACTATTTTAATCATTATGAAATAATTAACTCAATATGACCTACTCACAACTATAGTATTATACCCTAATAAGTGCGGTATATTTTCATTAATATAAATATATGGGTATACTGGGTATACTAATAATACCATAAAGCTTTAAAACTTATGAAAGTATCTAAAGGGCTGTATGACGTCCCGTCTAGGTATTTCTAGGTCCGCGTTAATTGCGATAATAGTTGTTGTGGTTATAGTGGTTGTGGTCGGTGCTGTGTTGGGTTGGTATTACTCAACGGTTAGTCATAAGCCAAGTGCGCCACCGACTCCAACGCCGACCACTGTTGAGTTTTTAACGTGGTGGGGCCCTGAAGATCCCCCCCAGGGCCTGGATTGGGTTGCTGGGAACTTCTCGAAGTATTACCCAGGATATTCAGTTGAGTACTACTCAATACCTGGCGCTGGTGGTACGAACGCCAAGTACGTAATACTGGGTATGTTGGAGGCGGGCAAACCACCGGCAAGCTTCCAGGCGCACTTCGCACCTGAGGTTCTCTCTTACGTTGAGATTATGCCTCATGGACCTGCAGACTTCGTGAACTTCACACCAATAGCTATACAAACGGGCTTATTGAGTAAGGGCGTGACTGAGGCCGTACTTGCTGGTATGTTTAATGGAACAATGTTCGCATTGCCGACAAATGTCCATAGGGGCGGCATGCTCTACTTCAATCCACAGGTTTTGGCTGAGTATGGTTTGCCTATCCCGACTACCGTTGAGCAGCTTGCCAATGAGACACTGTACCTCGCATCCCACGGCATGACCTGTATTTGGATTATTCCTGGTGGTGATGGCGGCTGGGATCAACTCAACCTTTGGGAGTACATATTCCTTGGTTTGGCTGGTGAGAAGTACGGGCCTGCCACGGCGGCTCAATTAATGAATGAATTCCTATACGGCACACTAAACCTTAACGACCCAGCAATAGCAAGCCTAATAAATGAGACAGACCAATACTACCTACTATTCACGAAGTACGATTGCCCAGGATGGCAAACAATGACGTGGTCATCAGGCCTAGCCTACATAATACAGGGCAAGGCAGCATTCCAGGTAAATGGCAACTGGGTAACCGAGTATGCATATATTTGGTATCACACAATAACCTACCCGCGATACCGCCATACACATCATGGACAAACATAACACTAATGGAGGAGCCATTCCCAGGGACCCAGCATTTACGTATTAGTGATAGACTCTGTCGCAGTACCTGCTTATGAGAATCCGTACGAGAGCGCCGCTATTAAATTGGCAGAGTTTTGGGATTCATATATAGGCATGGAGATCTGGACCTCAAGCGGCAAGGGTGTAATTATTTGGAGCAACGGCACCGACTTCTACCCAACGCCAGCCCAGTGGTATGATTACGAACAGTTAATATCAACACCACCTAACCAGTTCACAATCGCCCCCCCAGTGATGGTGGTTTGTTTGATGATGTATTTAGTAATCTAAATACGTATGTTTCAAGTCTTCAGCAGGTCGGTGCCAGTTATATACCGACATTCAATAGCTTCCTGGTCTCTGCAGAGCAGGAGACGTATAATGAGTGGATGGCCGCCGTTAAACTCGGCGTAGCTACATGGGCTACCCTGGACACCCATTCGCCAACTACCTACCACCATGGGTCAACCCAACAACGTACCACTACCAACCATACACACCCTGGTGGCAAACAAGCGGCTAATGACCTAACCATACCCATTAAAACTTAAAAATAAAAATTCCTTATTTTTATCAATGTCAAAGCAATCACTAATAATGGCAATACCAACATTATTCTTTGGAGGTTTAATCGTGTTTCTACTAATATGGAACTTCATACTATCACTCGAAAACTGGTCACTATTTAATCCAACCCCAAAATTCACGGGCCCGCAATCATATCTATACCTATTCACTCAAAACTTCTTTTATACATCAGCACAACACACTCTACTCTTTACAGTTGGACTTGTGGCTATTGGTGATATACTCGGTTTATTACTTGCCGCCCTGCTTTATTTCCTACCCAGTAATGCGCAGCGAGCCGTGTACTTATCAATATTTATTTATCCGATAGCAATACCACCGACCGCAACCGCCTTGGTTTGGTTGTGGCTATTTAATCCGCAGATTGGTGTAGATTGGTTATTGGCAAAGCTTAGCTTACCAGTAATTCCTTGGTTTGCAACACCATTAAACACTCAATTAGCTCTAGTATTAGTTGAGGTATGGGCTTATACGGGTTTAGCCGTACTCTTTTACTTAGCCTCATTCCTAAGTGTGGATAAGTCAATAATCGAGGCCGCGAGATTAGATGGCGCATCCAGCTTTAACCTACTATTTAGGGTATTGCTGCCAAACTCAATGAATGGTTTTATAATATCTACGGCACTGCTATTCCTATTTTCGCTTAGGATATTTGATATCCCATTCATAATGAGCGGTTCAGCAACAAGCCCAACATTAATGACACTAGTAACATACATCTATTATTTATATGCCTACTCTGAGTATTTCTCAGCCGCAGCCGCATTGGCTACTCTCGTTGCTATAATTGCCGCTATTGTGATTATACCATACGCATTACTCGGACTTAAGAGGTGGGTCTTCAGGAGGTGAGTGGTATGAACAATAAGTATGCCATCAGGGTTATTAAGTATGCCATACTTCAAATAGTGACGGCAATATTCGTCATCTTATGGTTATTACCATTGTACGCCATGATAGTTGGCGGCTTCAAATCAAACATGGAGCTGCCTCAGCCCCAATTCTATTGCCGCCCACGCAATTCTCGACGGAGGCCTATTACTTTGATTGGGTTGGCTTCGGTACACTAATTGGGCTTGAGTTTCCCATGATACGTCAATTACTAATCACTGTACCAGTGGCGTTGGCCTCAGTGATTTTAGGTAGTATGGGTGCCTACTTTTTCTACATGCAGATGGAGAGGAGGCCGTGGGTTAGTAATGTTGGTTTCTCAATAATTTCGCTAGCCACATTTCTACCTGCCCAGACGTTGACCGTACCGCTAATAGAATTGACATCATCGTTAGGTATATACCAGACGTATTGGGGGGGCCTCGCCTTTGCGTACTTCATATTCTACTTACCAATGTCAGCGCTTTTAATGTCGATATTCCTACCTGTCGTACCTAATTACTTAATAGAGAGCGCCAGGCTCGATGGTGCCCGTGATTGGTCCATATTCTGGCACGTAATATTCCCACTGATTCTGCCAGGGTTCTTATCAACATTGATATTCGTATTCCTCATGGTGTGGCAGGACTTCTTCACGCCATTAATAATAGCCACGAGGCCAAGTCTATACATGTTACCGGTGGCCGCTAGGCAATATGTTGGAGGTTACGCAATACTTTACAATAGATCATTCGCGGCTGGAGTCATAACATCATTAGTACCGCTTATCGTATTTGCCTTCCTGGGAAGGTACTTCATAAGAGGATTAGCAGCGCTCGGTGGTGGCGCTAAGGGTGTTTAATGAATATAGAGTTGAAGGTTTACTAATTAAAATAGGTAAAAACATTTCACCCACGAAAAATTTAAAGTAAAGTATCAACGTAGTAAATTTAGCACTATGGTTACTGTTAGAATGGAGGAGCTGACGAAGTACTTTAAAAAGGGAAAGAATATAGTTAAGGCTGTAGATCATATAACCTATAAAATAAGTGACGGAATAGCCTTTGGCATTCTCGGTCCAAGTGGTCATGGAAAAACAACGTTACTGAGATTAATAGCTGGTCTTGAGGTACCCACAGACGGTTATATATACTTCGATGATGAGCCTATGTCGGCGCCAGGTAAAATAGTTGTTGAACCTGAGAGGAGGAATGTAGCCATGGTCTTCCAAAACTGGGCTTTGTACCCCCCCAACATGACGGTTTACGATAATATAGCCTTTCCGTTAAAAATGGCTAAAATGAGTAAGCACGAGATAGATAAGAGGGTTCGCGAGATCGCTGAGGAACTTGAACTTACACGAGTCCTTAATCATTACCCAAAGGAGATATCGGGTGGGCAAATGCAAAGGACAGCGTTGGCGAGGGCCTTGGTGAAGAATCCCAGGATCTTGCTTTTGGATGAGCCGTTTAGTAATTTAGATGCAGCGTTGAGAGATAGTGCAAGGGCCTTGGTAAGGAGGATACAAAAGGAACGTAAATTAACAACAATGATAGTGTCTCACGACCCTGCCGATATATTCTCAATAGCTGATGCGGCTGGTGTGATAATAAATGGAAAGTTCGCCCAAATAGGGAATCCAGCCGATATCTACAATACGCCAGCTACGACACTAATAGCAACACTCAGCGGTGACATAAACCTACTCTCTGCTAAGGTGGTTGAGGACACAGCACTTATAGCCAATCTAAAAATACCGCTAAATAAGGGATTAATTAGCGATAATGAGGCTATAATCGGCCTTAGACCTGATGAGATGAAATTACTTACAGAACCGCAGGATATACGTGGTTTCATTGATATTGGTAGGGTAAGGGTTAAGGTATCAAGCTATACCCTAGGTGTCTTTAGAATAGTGGTGTCTCCAATATCCGATGATAACATAAACATAATAGTGGTGTCCGATGAACCAATAGAACCAGGTAGGGAGGTCCACCTGCTCATTAAGCCTGATAAAATAAAGATATTTAATAAGGAGGAGAAGTTAATATATCCCGAACTAAAGAATATAGTAACGGCATAGCTAATGCAGAACAACAGAACTTTAATCATAGTTAACAATCCTGGTCTCACGCCCGCCCATAGGCAGGAATTAATGAGTAGGTTACGATCGATAGGACTTAAGGTAATTAATATAAGGGTGGCGAGTAATCATATCGAGATAGATTTATACAATAACGACATAACCACAGAAAAAATACAAGCACTTGGTTTCATCATTAAAGAAACAATAAATATAAACGAGGAAAACGAAGAATTAAATGAGGAATACGCCATTAGGAAGTACGTCGAGTTATTCAATGAGGAGAGGTTTTGGGAGGCCCATGAGGTGCTCGAAAAAGTCTGGCGTAGGAATAAGGATGAGGGTATACGGGGATTAATAATATTGGCGGCGGCTTCGTGAAGATCCAGGAAAACAACCTAGAGGCGTTTAAGAGATTAATCACTAGGGCGAGGGAGTTAATCGCAAAAAACCAAATACCCCCCCACATAAATAGGGAGAAGTTACTAAGAAAGGTGAATAATGCCCTGCTGGCAACGAAGCCATTCAAGATCGAGAAAGAGGACTTAGAATCGATACAAAAAGCTTAAAACCTAAAGTGGCGTGTCTCAAATCGCGGCCGTAGTCTAGCCTGGTCTAGGATGGCGGCCTGCCGAGCCGCAGAACCCGGGTTCGAATCCCGGCGGCCGCACCAAAATACCTTTCCGTTGCTCATTATTCGTTTACAAGCCAGTGGGTGATCATGATTAAACTAGGATGGTTGATTACCAACTCATTGTCCTCGAGAAAATCGGCAATGAGAAACTCATGCTAATCCTTGAATTATTAATAATTCAAGGAATTATTCCGTTAGCAATTCCTGGTGCCTAAAGTCATTCATTGAGAATGTACTCCAGCCCAGGGATCCTGGGCTATTCGCAATCCTCTCATTCAAGACTGTTTAGTCAGTAGTGATAATGGCTCCAGTGCTCTGGAGCACCAGAGCCCATGCATGTAAGCCAGTAATTACGGGTATTATCCAACGCCTAATAGGCATACTTAATGAGCTTGAGGTAGAATGTCCAGGTATTGGTTGGGATTTTTAAGGGGTCTCGCTAGGAATGCTTTGCTCAGGGTTGTGAGCAATGTAAGGTGTGTGGTTTATCAATGAGCTGCGATGCGCGCCTTCGATAGATTCACGTAGTGTGTCCTTGGGAGTGCCCTAGGTCCATATATTAGGGAAGTTATTGGTGTGGAGATGCTTGGCTTGAGCATAGGCTTTAATAATTATGTATTTTCCGCAATTACGTGAAAATACTGGAGATAACCCGCGATGAGGTACCTAAGGACCCATTGATTATTGTGCCGATTGGATCTATCGAACAGCATGGACCCCCCCACCTGCCCTTAGGTACTGACTCCATAATCGCTAATTATGTCGCTAATGAGATAGAAAGTAGAATACCAGATAGGGGCTTGCTTTACCCATTGATAGCGGTTGGTTCCTCAATGGAGCACGCAGGTTTGTGGGGACCACGTGGGTTCATTTTGAAAACTTAGTTCATTATCTTCTTGACTTTATCGAGAGTGTTTCCGCGTGGGGGGGCCTATTGGCGTTGTTTTTGTTAATGGGCATGGTGGTAATGTCGATGCGTTGAATATCGTGGTCAAGGAATGGAATTACTCAAGGATTAGGCCTAGGGTTTATCATTACTACCTATTTAATAGGCGTGTTATTGAATATGTAATGAGGTATTTCCCATCCTTCGGCCATGCAGATGCAGTTGAGTCATCATTAATCGCTGCAATAAACAAGGGCCTTGTTAGGTGGGATAGGATCATTGATACCGAGGTTGGTGGTAACATAAACGTTTTCAGGACTATTGACGTTAGTGAGACGGGTATTATTGGTTCATTGCGTAGGGACCTCGTAAGGCCTGAGATTGGTTCTGAGATACTTAGGTTCATGGTTAATGACTTGCTTAGTCAGATTCGAGTTATTTACGGTATTACAATTAGCAATGAGAGTGGTAATGCCTAAAACGGTGTAATCATTATACCCAACAACACATTTCTAACAATCATGCATTAAATATAGGCTTAGTCAACGAAGTAATTGATGACAGCATTAATTGAGAAGTTCCTGAGAATATTCGCGAGGAGGGGGGGTAGGTCAATAATACTCGCTTATGACCATGGCATTGAGCATGGGCCAACAGACTTCCTCGATAATCCAGACTCCGCAGACCCTGGGTACATACTTAAGCTGGCACGTGAGGCTGGCTTTGACGGCGTCGTCTTCCAGAGGGGGGGTATTGCGGAGAAGTACTACGATGGTAGTGTGCCACTTATTGTTAAGTTGAATGGTAAGACGAACCTATATAACGGTGAGCCAATATCAGTGGCTAATTGCACTGTTGAGGAGGCGGTTAGCCTAGGTGCATCTGCCGTGGGTTACACGATATATCCAGGTAGTGGTTATGAGTGGAAGATGTTTGAGGAATTGGCCAGGATAAAGAGGGAGGCTGTTAAGTTCGACATGCCGCTGATTGTTTGGTCGTACCCGAGGGGGGGTGGTAAGGTCACGAACGAGACGGCGCCGGAGATTGTGGCCTACGCGGCCAGGGTAGCCCTTGAGCTTGGTGCCGATGCAATGAAGATAAAGTACACTGGTGATCCGAAGACCTTTGCCTGGGCCGTTAAGGTTGCTGGTAAGGTCCCAGTGTTAATGTCGGGTGGCCCTAAGACGAAGACTGAGGAGGAGTTCCTGAGGCAGGTTGAGGGTGTTCTTGAGGCTGGTGCCATCGGTATTGCGGTTGGTAGGAATGTGTGGCAGAGGAGGGATGCGTTAAAGTTCGCTAGGGTTCTTTCGGAGATCGTGTATGGAGGTAAGAAGGTTGTTGAGGTGTTGGGTGAGGTTAAATGAAGGTGGGCATCCTCACTGGGGGTGGTGATGCGCCGGGCTCAACATAGCCGTGTACACACTGACTAAGTTATTGGAGGGTAAGCACGAGGTTTATGCGATATTCCATGGCTGGAGGGGAATACTGGATAAGGAGGTTAGGAGGGTCAGGTCTAAGGACCTAATAGACACAGCGTTTACTGGTGGTACATTCATTAGGACCTCAAGGACGAACCCCCCCTTCAAGGATGAAACTAGGGCTGAGACCTTTGCTAAAAATCTCAGGGAACTTGGCCTAGACGTTATCGTAGCGATTGGCGGCGATGATACACTGAGCGCCGCTGCCCAGACGCAGGCGAGGGGGGGTTTGGCTAACGTGGTTGGTATTCCAAAGACCATCGATAATGATGTTTACGGTACGGATTACACAATCGGCTTTGACACGGCAGTTAACGAAGCCATTAGAGTTACTGAGTCCTTCAAGACAACGTTGGTTTCGCATGAGAGAGTTGGTGTTGTTGAGGTTATGGGTAGGGAGGCTGGTTGGATAGCCCTATTTACTGGGTTAGCCACGATGGCGGACTTTGTCTTAATACCCGAGAAGCCCGTTAACTGGGACATCGTTGCTAATAGGGTTAAGGAGGTTTACAAGGATAGAAGGTGGGCATTGATCGTGGTCTCTGAGGGTATTAAGGAGTATGGTGGGCCTAAGGATGAGTTTGGGCACTCGAGACTTGGCGGTGTTGGTAATGAGTTGGCTCAGTATATAGAGAAGGTTACGGGTATCGAGACTAGGGCTGTGATTCCAGGCCACATAATTAGGGGGGGTGCGCCGCCGACGGTGTTTGATAGGGTATTGGCTGTTAGGTTTGCCACGGAGGCCTTTAATGCGATTGAAAGTGGTGACTTCGGAAAGATGGTGGCCTATAGGGGGGGTGGTGACATAGTCAGGGTACCGATAACCGAGGTACTGGGTAAGAATAGGTTAGTTAGTGGTTATTGGATGAAGCTTTATGAGACGTATTGGGGGGGAACTTAAGCGCATTGCCTTTTCCTCATTATGTAAGTCCTCAAATACTCAGCATGGCTCCAAACAAGTGGGGTTACTGAAACAGGTAATCCCCTGAATGGGTCAACCTGCTCAGGTAGTAGGTTCGTTGATGTCCTAACCCTGTTAACCCACGATATGAATTCCCTAGCCCTATAGCAATCACCCTTAGCCATGTAGTATTGGGTAACCCAGAGCGTGGTTATTATCCATGGATTACCAGGAATACCACTGTAATCACCGGGAACCCTTTGGTAGTAATCACCCTCATAACGGGCAATGCCTCCTATGGGCTTAACCCAAAGCCTATCCACAATAACCTTAACACTACTCTCAAGCATGGGTTCATACACGTCGAACACGTTAAAGAGGAATACACCCATTATGCTCGCATCGACTGTCCTATCAACCTCCGTTATCTTACCATCATCAATCCTGACAGACCTATAAAACACGCCCCCCCTCTCCCTATCGAATAGGTAGTTCCTAATTGCCTCTCGAATCTCCATGCAGTCTCCTCCCACTTACTGGCGCTCTCGTACTCACCAAGCATCTTAGCCAAGTTACTAGCCGCGAGTAGTCCTGCGTATACCGAAGCCACCGTATACGTATGCACGCCGAGCCTCTCCTCCCATAGGTCGTAGGATTCGAGGGGTAATTTCAGCTTCTCATCCCTAAAATTAGTCATGAAGTTGGCGGCCCTAGTTATCACATCATAGACCTCCCTAAGTAAGTCGTAATCCCTCGTCCTCTGGAAGTAATGCCAGAAGGCGTAAATCACGGTGGCCGTCTCATCCTCCTGAATATTCAGTGACTTCCTACTCCTGGCAGTCCATGGGTGCCAGGTAGAACCCCCCCAGGTACCACTTGGATTATACTTCTGGAATAGGAAACCCTCGCGCCCAAAGAGCTTAAACACCAGGGAATAAAACTTCTTCGTGAACGTGTAATAGCCAGCCATGTCAAGGGCCATGGCTGCAAATGCCGCGTCTCTAGGCCATAGGTAGCCATACGTGTCCAGGTTAAACTTAATTATTGATGTATCCAGTGAGGCCGGTATTGAACCGTTAGTACCAACATGGCCGAGCAGAACTACAATACTCTGTGAGGCTAATTCATCATCGCTGTACTCCGAGGCCACATTACTCCAGTAATTTACTGACCTGCGGAAGTAGGTCTCCACGTTATTCCTATCCCTAAGTTCAATTATCATCCTCATAACCCTCTCGTAATTATCACCTGCCACTATGAAGTAGTAAAACTCGGGGGGGCTCGCTATTGACATTGCCGAAGCCACGGAGCCCTGGGCTATTGGGTTCTTACTAAGTACGCCATCCTCACAGTCGGGGGGGAGTACTACATTGAGGTCCCTCCTACCCGTGGTGTACTCATAGATTGGGTTAGTTGATGCTATGCCAAACCACGTAGTTCCCTTATAATGGAACACGGCATCTAATGACGGATCATAGAATGCAGTATCCCCCCCCGCCTCATAATCGTTCAGCTTGAAATCGTGATAAAAGATTACCCTGACGAATCCAGGTCCCCCCCTAATCGATACATGCCTAGCAAGTACTGGCTGCGGTATTAATACCGTATCCTCCATGTGTATTTCAAGCCCATCCCACTGGGCATGAAGCTCAGCCTTTGAACCTGACAATCTAATCTCCTTATTACCGATGCCCTCAAGCCACGTGAATTTACCGTCATGCCAAATACCAATCTTGAACCTGCCGCCAAAGGAATGGTGATGATGTTGACCAAGCAATGGGTAGTAAACGTCCCTCATGTAGTAATTCTCATCGTATAATACGGCTAACGAGCCATTACTAAGGAACACCGTCCTCATACACTTAGTGTTGAGTTTAGGAAAATAATTAAGCATTATTCAGGGGGGGTTCGACAGTAAATCAGTACCGAAAGCATAACTTGTGAAATTAATGTTTCGCTTTGGGCCTGAAGAACCGCCGTGATTATATAACTACAGCGACTCTTCATATCCAAGGCATCACAACTTAAAAATAAGATAGCCTATCCCTATCGATGTACCAATACGTCTTATTACCGACATCGCTTATCACGACTCCGAGCCTTCCAAGTTCGTTCCTGATCTCATCGGCTATATCAAACATTTTCTTAGCCCTTAATTGAGCCCTGACCCTTATCAAAGTATCTATTAATGAGATGAGTGATGGTGGTAGCCTTGTCCTGTTTAATACGCCGAGAATGTTTGCTAAATCACTGAAGGCTGTTAATGCATTGGTTAGGGCATTCTTTGAGAAGTGCTGTGTGTTGTAGATTACTGTGGACGTAACGTACCTGGCGAAGTCCATGAGCGCCGCAACGGCGCCGCTGGTGTTTATGTCGTTGTTCATGGATTCCTCGAAGGAATTAACGAAGCCATTAACCCTACCTAGTAATTCAGCGTCCCTGTCGCCCACGTCGGGGGGGGCCTCATTTATGGCCTCAGTGAGCATGTCATAGGCCGCGTATACACTCATTAATGAATTCCTGACCTGGTCCAAGGCGTCTGGGTCGAAGTCCATCGGCTTCCTGTACTGGGTCATGGCGTAGTAAAGCCTCAGTACCTCACCGTCGTGTTTCCTCAATACGTCCATAATAGGTATGATATTACCGAGGGACTTACTCATCTTCTGGCCTCTAATCATCACTAGACCAACGTGTATCCAGTATCTAGCGAAGTAATCAATGCCGAAGTAAACCCTGGCAATGGCGATCTCATTCTCGTGGTGCGGGAATATTAGGTCCTGCCCGCCGCCATGTATGTCGAAGGGCACGCCAAGGTACTTACTGGACATGACCACGCACTCCAGGTGCCAGCCGGGCCTGCCTGGGCTCCATGGGCTATTCCACCAGGGCTCACCCTCGCTCCATGACTTCCAAAGCGCGAAATCCAGTGGGTTCCTCTTACCAGGCTCAGGCTCAACCCTGGCGCCCGCTATTAACTCCTCGATTTTCTGTCCTGAAAACTCGCCATACTTAGGCACCTTGGTTATGTCGAAGTACACGGAACCGTCAGGGCTCACATAGGCCAAGCTCTTACTCACTAACTCCTGGATCCACCTTAGCATGTCGTTTATGTTCTCGGTGACCCTTGGGTATGCATACGCCCTCTTTACGTATAGCCTATCCATTGCGTCAAAGAACTCCTTAATGTACCTACTGGGTACCTCATACCACCTATTGACTAAGTCGTTCCCAAACTCCTGCCTAGCCCTGTTGATTATCTTGTCGTCAATGTCCGTAAAGTTAGTCACAAACCTAACCTCAACACCCAGGTACTCCAGGTACCTCCTAAATATGTCGTAGAACACAAACGTCCTTGCATGACCAACATGCATTGAGTCGTACGGCGTTAACCCACACACGTATATCCTGGCCAGGCCTGGTCGTAGTAATGTTATTTTCTCAAAATTCCTGGAAGCAGTGTTATAGACCATTATTGGCAACTCCCTCGAGTTTACATACATGCCCTTGCTGGGCAAATAATGATCACCAAGCACAGTTATTATTAGTATTAATAAGCATAACTTGGTGAAGAAAAATTATTTTTACCTTACACAGTAATTAACTAATGCAAATGACCGCCGAGGAGTTGACGGTTCTCCTAATACTTAAGAAATATGGAAGAATGGGTAGGTACTCACTGAGCGCCATTTCGGGCATGGGCGAGGGCGTTGTAAGGCGTGTATTGAGTGAGCTTAAGGGTCAGGGCGCGATTAGGGTCATGAGGGGGGGTGGGCTGAATTAACAGGTAAGGGTGAGGAGATACTCACTAGGTTGTTACGTGATCTCGGTATTGACGAGATAAAGGAGGTTACAAAGTTCTCCCAGGTATTTAAGTGCGAGTGTAGGAGGTGCTACGCATCAGTAATTAACCGTAGCATTAATGAGGATTCCATTGTAAGGCTTAGGGATATTGCAATAAAGAATGGCTCTGATGCGGCGTTATTCCTAAAATACGTGTGCCCACAGAATAGGTTCCTAATACTCAGGCTTAATAACTACCTCGATGAATTGTCGCAAGAGGCCTCCATGGAATTAAGCAAATTAGATAGCATTTCATGCAATAAGTACGCAATTGTACTATGTGGGAACGAGAATTACCAGGTAATAAGGTCGTTAATAAACACGGTCATCAATATTTAATATTATTTTTACCTACGCAGTTGTCGTTACCCTTTGTGATTCGTATTGTTTGACTAGGTTCTCGATAGCATTTATCAATTCCTGCTCGTAGTCAATAAGCTTCTTATACTCCTCATTCTTAACCTCCATCCTAAGCCTAGGCAACCTCTTAACGGTATCCAACTCCCTAAGTGCTGAGGCAGGTACTCCACGGTTAATTGCCTCAAGCCCCTTCCTATAGAACGTTATAATGAGCCTAAGAAGCCAGTACTGCTTTGGCGGTAATGACCTAACATCAACCGGGTGATAAGCATCCTGCTTTAGGAAGCCCTCCCTAATTATGAATGCGGCATTTAACAGGTGCTTCTCCTGCTCACTAAGTGCCTCGGTGCCGAGTATCCTCACGACCTCCTGAAGCTCAGCCTCCCTGGTCAGTATCCTCACGGCCTCGTCCCTAAGCTCCCTCCAGTCAGGCGCCACATTCTTCTGGTACCACTCAGCCACCGTATCGACGTACCTACTGAAGCCCATTAACCAATTAATGGCTGGGTAATGCCTTGAGTAGGCAAGTTTCGCATCCAACGGCCAGAAGGCACCTACGAATCTAAGTGTGTGGCTGGTGACGGGCTCAGTGAAGTCACCGCCAGGTGGTGAGACCGAGGCGGCTATCGTAACCGAACCCAACCTATTACCCTTACCAAGAGTCACAACCCTACCGGATCTCTCATAGAACTCAGCCAACCTGGTTGGCAAATACGCTGGGAACCCCCCCTCCTCACTGGGCATCTCGCCGATCCTCAGGGCGACCTCCCTCATCGCCTCAGCCCACCTACTCGTTGAGTCAGCCATTAGGAAGGAGTCATAGCCCTGGTCCCTGAAGTACTCAGCGATGGTGACGCCCATGTATATACTCGCTTCCCTAGCCGCCACTGGCATGTTGGAGGTGTTCACTATTATTGTTGTCCTCTCCATCAATGGCCTACCCGTATTCGGGTCAACGAGCTTGAGCAAACCCTGTAGTGCATCCGCGGCCTCGTTTCCACGCTCACCACAGAGCACTGGGAACACTAACCTAGCCTCACTATACATTGCCAGCGTCCTTATTGTTACGGTCTTACCACTGCCGAACGGCCCGGGAATCGCGGCCGCGCCACCAATGGCTATTGGGAATAGGGTATCTACGGTCCTAATACCCGTTATCAATGGCTCAACTGGCGGCAGCTTTTCCCTGAATGGCCTTGGCCTCCTCACGGGCCACTTATGCCACATCTTAACCTTCACCGTGCCCTCCTTAGTCTCCACCTCTGCAATCACGTCTTCGATTGTGTACTCACCCTCGGGAGCTACGTACTTAACAACGCCGCCAGTCCTATATATCGGTGGATAGAGGATCCTATGCTCAACGAGCGGTGTTTCTGGGACAACGCCGAGTATGTCGCCGACCTCAACCTCATCACCAACCTTAACCTTTGGTATCCACTTCCACTTCTTACTGAGATCCAGCGGTGGTGCCTTCTCATAATTAATACCCCCCCTCGCAACAAAGGGTCTCTTCGTTAGGTCAAATATTAATGGCAGTGGTCTCTGAACACCATCATAAACCCTATTTAGTATGCCGGGACCAAGCCACGCACTAAGTGGTTCCCCAGTCCTAGTAACTGGTTCGCCAGGTTTCAGACCCGTAGTCTCCTCATAGACCTGTATAAAGGCCATGTCACCTTGGATCCTAACTACCTCGCCGAAGAGGCCGAGCTCGCCAACAAAGACTAATTCATAGAGTAATGCTCCAGGCAATTCGGCCTTAACAACAGGCCCACTTATGTAGACAATCCTACCCTTGCTCGATGACACGGTAATGCTAAAACTCATAGTATTTAAAATTAATTCTACATCATTAATGACTCATCCTGACAATGCTAGACGCGCCAGTAAGGTCTTTATTTGATGCTCCATAAGCCCGAGCCTAGAGTCGAGCGTTGCGTCGACCCTGACCGACCCATCCATCGAAGAAACAACCGCACCCAATATGTCCTCATTCGTCGTATTTACAACGGCATTAAGGCCGAGCTCCGATATTAACTCCCTAGTGACGTCCTCATCAGCCTTGCTTACCATTATCATTAATTCCCTCGAGCCTATTATTGATACCGCCCATAATATTGAATTTTTAAGAAATCTCTTATAATCATTAGTGCCTCTCATTGACTTAATCCTATCCTTAATCCTCCTAACAACCTCATCGTATGCACCCTCAAGAATCTCAAGTTTTTCCTTTTTCTCCTTCATCATCTCGTCATAAAGCCTATATTCCCTCTCCATGTTCAGTTCCTTATCAATATTCTCAAGAGCACTTGAGTACTTGTTAATAATGGCCTTGACACCATCAAGTAGCTCAGCCTCAGCCCTAAGCCTAGCATTATTACTCCACTCATTGATCTCGCTCTCGAGTCGTGTAATAATACCGTTAATCAATCGCTCAGTAAGTTCCTGCTCAGACACGTGGCAAGGTTATTTTACGAATTTAAAAATTTTCCTTTCCTTCCCTTAAGAATTAATTTACGGCCATTAACCAAGTACGTGCAATTGCCAATGCTCACATAAAACCAGCAATCCTCCTTAATAATAACCTTTATAGAATTCGTCAATGTCAATACCTTAATAGTCTTGGTGGTCTCATCAATAACAACACCGCTAATGCCGTTTAGGGACTCATTCCTGCAGTTGATGGTCTCTATAAACCTGAATAATAATGACTTACTCATTCACCCGCCTTAACCGACCTCCTAGCCTCCTCATTCATTATGGTTAGTATTCTGGCGATGGCCCTCCTAACGGTCCTAACCCTGCCAGGGTTTTCCAGGGTACCACGCTCCTTCTGCGTCTGCAGCTTAAGCAGTTCATTCCTTAAATCATTGAGTAGCTTAGCCCTATCCTCAGGCTTCATGCTCCTAATAGTCCTCGCATTAAGTCTCTGCCTGCTCGCCACCCTCACCACCCTTTACCTGCTGTGCCTGGGCCTCGGCAGTTACCTCCCTGCTCGGCGGTTTTATCTGGAACTCATCACTAAACCTAATTGGTGGCGTTATCCTAACCTCAATACCGTAAAGGCCCGGCTTCAGTAGTACCTGGCCAACGAACCTCTGAACCTTGGTCCTCGAGTCATAACCATTCTTGTAAATAACTCCATAAACGTACTTCTCAAACCTTGACCTCTCACTCGTCAACTTGCCACTAATCGTGACCTCAGCACCCTTTGCGCCACCGTCCATTATCTGCCTAATGGCTATCATACCGGCCCTCCTGAACTTAACGCCCTTTGTCATTGCCCAGGCAATCCTATTGGCGATGATCTTGGGGGGGTTAAGCTCTGGGTTCTGTATGGGTGTCACGTCGATTATTGGGTTCTCAACCTCAAGCTTCCTACTGAGTAGTTCCGTCAATTCCTTGACAATAACGCCCTTCCTACCAATTATCCTATTTGGCCTTTCAGCGTAAATTATAATCCTTGTGCCGAGCGGGGGGGTCTTCAGTACGTCAGAGTCAACGTAGCCCTGCTTAGCCAGTCTGTAGTTTAGGAATTCCTTAACCATCCACTCCTTAATCTTATCCTGGAGTATCTTCTTATATACGGGAATCCTCCTCTGCGCTTGACTCATTCGATTAAACCAACAACCCTATGCCTATTTAAGATTTTTGTCATTCATTAGCCCTAGACGGGCTCAAAACCGGCGATATCCGTTATGGAACCCCCCCTCCTCTCATTCTCAGGCCTAAACACAGGCCTAACCTTAAGCCCAACCCTAACGTTACCTGGTTCAACATTGATTATGTAGTGAACAAGGCCGCCAGTGACCCCCCCTGGGAACTCTATGAAGCCTATGACCACGGGCTTAGGCAACTTATTTCCGTACGAGTCCTCGTAAAGCACGGTGTAAGTCCTGACAATACCCACGGGCGCTATCTCCACTAATTCCTTAATCTCGGCAAAATCGTACTGACAAAAGGCCTTTGGAGGAATTAACAACTTACCGCATACAGGGCATTTACCAGCGAGCAATTTACCGGCCTTAAGGCCCTCAAGGAACTTGGTACCTATTGGACCGGCCGTATACCTATAACCCTGCTCAATTGTATGAAGCCAATGCCTAATATCCCTATTAACATTTATTTTCTCAAAGGACATGCCCATCACCTCACAGGCTCGAAGCACTCAATATCAAGGACAGAACCCGCCCTTTGATTAACCGGCTTCCACCGGGCCCTAACCCTCATGCCGAATACCTTCATTGACTTAACATCCTCAGGGTCAACACATAGGTAATGCATTATGCCAGGGAACCTATGCTCACTGAATTCCTTACCTGGCACGTCGAGCTTAATCACACCGACAACCCTGGGCTCCTTAAGCGGCTCCCTCGTACCACTTATGTAACTAACCACAGCGGTAATTACTGTGCCCTCATCCTTAACCTCAACCCAACCATCCACAGGCTTGAAGCAGTACGGGCAGTACATCTTGGGTGGTACAAACACGTGACCACACTTGCTGCAGTACGTGCCGTAAATCTTACCATTCTTTAAGCCCTCAAGAAACTTTGAATAGGCAGTGCCGGCGGTTACATTGTATTGAAATGACTTGGTCCACACCTCATGCGGGTAGTTCTTAATGTCGCTCTCCTTAACCGGCGTACCCCCCTACCATAGCTTAGGTAATTAATAAGGCTGTATTTAAGGATCACCCTAACGTCACAAAGGCCTTATAAATCACTGATGATGCCAGTATACGGTGATGAGGAGGCATTTGCCTGATAAATGATTGACCGCCGGAAATGCTGATTAATGACTTGGGAAAGCTCTCATTACGTAATTAATGGCGTCGTTGCGAACATCAACCATCCTAATAGGTAGTTCATTAATTCTAACCCTCCTAACCATCAAAATCGTTGCTATGACACCGGCCATCATACTGGCATAACCACCTACCCTGGCCTTAATCCTAGGCATTAATACTGATAATTCCTGGTCAAGCTCCACAATATCCTCATCACTAAGAAAGCCATTACTCCTTAGGTAATTAATGAACCATGAATACACACCATCTAGAATGAGCCCCTCCTGATACCGCGCTTAGTACCTACATCATTGGCGATGCCGTATGGATCAAGCAAAAACACAACACTATTTATTGGCAATCCCCTTCTAATTACATTGATTATGCAGGAGACCTTACTATCCATTTCCCTAGTCATATCCACAGTGGTTGGGTAACAACGCAGGAACAGCTCCGAGTATGCTTTATCGATTTCAACGGGTGAACCAGCCACGTAACCCACCGTACCCAAGTCCCACCTGGGCATTGCAAGGCCTACGACCCTACCCATTACTTGGATTGAGTGTTAGAACTTAAAAAGTAAGTTAGTTAGGGTTCTCACGACTATGAGCGCTGTGGCCAAGGCATTGACTAAGATCGTGGTATGCCCACTATGTGATTACATGGGTGAGGATGCTAATAAGGTAGTTGATGCAATAACTAAGGCCGTACCAAGGCCCAGGCTGAAGTGCCCAAAGTGTGGTGCTGAGGTTGACGCAAACTCCTTCGTCACCCACATGCGCAGGCATGGCAGGGTTGGCGGTAAAACAATAACATGCGACGTATGCGGCGCTAAGTTAAATGGTGAGGGGGGGGCATTCCTTAGGCACATTAAGGAGCACTTGATAGTTTCGGTTAGGCGTAATGGGATGGATGTTTACTACTGTCTCGTGTGCGGTCAGGAATTCATAACGAAGAACTCCGCGATAACGCACTTAATCAAGAGGCATAGTCTCGAGTGATTACACGTGAGCTTACTCTGGGACTTCATAATTACGTTACTTATTATTTGGCCTCCGTACGTCGCCAATGCAACGCCCGTAGTTGCCAGTAAGGTGTTTAGGCGTAGGACGCCCATAGATTTTGGTAGGAATTTCATTGATGGGAGAAGGATTTTTGGTGATGGGAAGACATACGAGGGCTTCATCACGGGTCTAATAGCCGGCTTCGTAATTGGTGAGTTGACGTACATCATGGTAACCAGGGCTGTAAATATCGCCTCAGAACTCCCAAACTCATTGGCTGTATTCGTAATGTGCATTGCGGCTTTACTGGGTGACTTGCTCGGGGCGTTCATTAAGAGGAGGCTTGGCTTGCCCCCCCGTGGGGGCACCGGCGCCATTGCTTGATCAACTTGATTTCCTACTGGCGGCATTGCTGGCTTTATGGCTCGTTCAACCAAGCGCCTTAAAGGTGATTTACGTGGTGATTGCCGTATTGATAACGCCGCCGATACACTTGGCCACAAACACAATAGCCTACCTCCTAGGGCTTAAGAGGGAGCCTTGGTGATGATGTAATTAACTTTAAAAGATGCTTTGTAGATTGGTAACGCGTGCGTGCAGTAGTACTTGGTGATGAACACACGGTCTATACCTTCAGGCTACTTGGGTTTGAGGGTAGGGTAGTTGGTGAAAGCGAGAATATACTATCAGTGATTAGTGAGTTAAGTCTTGAGGAGGGTGTTGGCGCGATATTGATAACGAGTAACCTCGTGGATAGGGTTAGGGAGGACTTCGATAAGATGAGGATGAAGATGAGGAAGCCCATGCTCATTGAGATACCGTCATTTAAGGAAATGAGGTTTAAGGAGGTAAATTACCTGGCAATTCTCCGAAGTGTCCTTGGGATTTAGTGAATCATCAATAGTAACGCAAGTATTAGGTAGGCCACAATCGTTACGGCCATGGCCCCCCCAAGAGACAAAAACCTAAACCTATGCATGTAGTTATTATTCCTCAGGAGCATTATTGATGTGTATGTGAGCATGGCATCCGTTATCAACACACCTATCGATAAAACTAATCCGTAAGGTTCCTTGGTATCGTAAATGATTATTAATGGTGATATGAAAACGGCGATTAACGTGAATACTACCGCCAGAACCAATGCTGTTCTGACCCCCCCGTGAACATTGGCCACAGTCTTGACACCAGCCCTGACATCACCCGCAACATCAATGGCGCCCTTAACCAACTCCCTACCCATCGTGGCCAGGAAGGAAACCGTGAGGAGCAGATAGGGTAGGTTGAGGGTCGGTGGTGTCGATGTGGCTGCGTATAATCCATATATGAATGTTAGTGATGACGTTAACGCCACAAGGAGATTATTCACTACAATGACCCTCTTCAACCCATAATTATAGGAAAAACCAAGTACTATAGCCATGATTAGTATGACGATACTCCAAACCATTAGGTGACCGAGCGCAATACCCAGCGCATTCAATAGTACTGCAATAGTTACGGATAATAGTGATAATGCCCAGGCTTCCTTAATGGTGACCTCGCCACGTACGAGTGGTGCGTCCGGCCTATTGATCTTATCCTCCTCAATATTGTAAATGTCATTTGTTGCGAAGAGAAATACCTCCGTAAGTAATGATGAGAGGAAGAGTAGCACCATGGCCACGCTGCTCCTACCACCGGCTACTACGTATGACGCAATGGTGATTAGGCTTGTTAGTATTCCATGCTCAATCCTGGAAAGCCTAATAAGTGCCCTTAGGTTCACGGTATACGCCAAAGAGAACCAGCTTATTAAGTTAGACCGTATTAAAACGAGGGTGAGTAGACATACGGTATACCAAACATCTCGCAACGTCCTTATCGATTGCCGCAACATCCTCTGTACTAACCTCCTTAATATCGTACTTACCCAATGCAGATACCAGCATCTGCATCTCCTCCTTAACAGCCTCTATGTAGTTTAGAACGCCCCCCTCTCGCCCTTAACCATCGCCGCTATGAGGAACGGCCTAGCCATGTAAACGCCGCTGGCCCCCCCAGGGCCATGGCCTTAACCACGTGCGAACCATTGTAGAGCCTGCCGGCGAGTAATAGGGATATGTCCGTTATACCTAGCCTCCTGGCATCACGTACCTTCTTAAGAGCCACTATGGTTGGGTAGCCCAGGTCCTTCATGGCCACTGAAGCGCCATCCCAGTACCTCCCTCCTTTCCATCAATAACCACGGCGTGGGCGCCCTCCTCATGGGCTATGCTAATGACCCTATCCACATCCCTGTAGGGACCGAGCTTGATCCAAATCCTCGCCCTTGGGTATGCCGTCTTCATGAACCTAATCATACCCCTGAGTATGTCCTCCGTGTATGTACCAGGCACTGAGTACCTGGTTATGAACTTATCCTTAACCTTCTCAGGATCAACCTCAAAGTGGTACTTTGCCTTAAGCCTAATTGCCTCCTCCCTCGGAATCTTAATCACGCCACCAAGGCCGGGCTTGGCCCCCCCCTGCCCCCCCATCTTAATCTCGAAACCAACGAGACCCTCCTCGATGTACGGCTCCACATCCCTGTCACTATACACCTTATTCCAAAGCTCATCATACGCATCCTCCACATTCTGCTGGATAATAACCCCACCATACTTATCAACATTAGTTAAGTAAGCCATCAACCTCTCCTTAAAGCTTGGGTGACCCCTCGTGTACCTCCTCGAGTAGCCCCTAACCGTGGCCACGTTCTCCCCAATACCCATGATAATGCCCGCCTTAGCCGCTGCCCTGGCTATTTCAAGGCCGAACTTGCTGGCTATTGCCGTGGAGCCCATTGAACCGACGACTATGGGCATGGAAACCTTAAAACCACCCAATGAGCCTTCTAGGTTCACGTCCATGAAAGTGGGCTCCCGAAGAAGCTCAGCCATCTTCTCAAGCCTTTTTGGTGTAAATGCCGGTGGCAGTAATATTATTGAGTTATCCAGGGTCTTAACCCTTGGAAATCCCCCCCTCTTATCGTAAACCCCCCTGAACCAAGCAGCGCCGATCCATACGTAGCCACCTCCCCCCCAAATGGGTAAACTGCACCGCGACCCTTAAGAGCCTTAAGAGCGATCTCGTCGAATGGGTAATCCTCAATGAACTCCTTAAGGCCTCTAATCGACACCCAATAAGCCCTAAGTCTTACGATTAATTGGGCAATGTCAATTATCATTGAGCAACAATGCCCTGATTTATGTTTAAATACTTGTTTGTCTAGATAACAATGTAATTCGGAATTAAATAGTAATATTAATTATAGATTTCAGAGATTTCCAGTTGATATAATTCATACTTATTGGAATATTAAGTTAACTGAAAATGGCTGCTTCACAATCAACATAAAATAATTATCAACATTAGTGACTGCTTCCTTAAAGAAACAATGCTTTTAAGCTCGGGTATTACCTATTGAATTATGGCAGTAATTAAGGCATTTATAAGACGACTAGTCACAAAATGGGGCATTGACTCTGGCGGATATTCAATGACGTACCTGACCTCGGTCTCGTTATTATCCATTAACCGGGCATCCTATTGGTCAATACCGAGTAATATGAGAGCCTCTATGGTGCATTGTCTATGGTTATGAAACTACGCTATCCATACCAAAACCCCGTTGATGCGCTGCTCAATTACTTGAAAGTGCGCCCTCACGATACGTTCCTAATCAACGAACATGGCCTATCATTAACGTATGAGGATCTTTATAAATCGTCAGCCAAATTAGCCAACTCCTTAGGCAGACTTGATGTTGGTTATGGGGGGGATAAGGTTGCCGTAGTTATGAACAATAGTATCGAGGCCGTAATCTCATTATTTGCAGTATGGATGCTTGGCGCATCGGCAGTTCTCATAGACCCATTAACCACATCAGAAGACCTTGATTACCAACTAAGTGACTTAACGCCTAAGGTTATCATCGCTGATAGACCGGTAATTGAGAGGGAGGCCACAGTCTTATTTAAGTACAGGATCATAGGCGTTGATACCTCTAGACAAGGCGTACTGAGCTTTCAGGAACTACTAGGCAGTGGTTCCATAACAGGTTTTAGGCCGGCTGAGGTTAGGGTTGACGATGTTGGACTAATCTATTACTATGCGGGTATTGCAGGTAGGACAATGCAGGTTTGGCATACGTACTTTAGCCTATACTCAGGGCCATACGCATTTGGCGAGGCAATAGGACTAAGCCCCCCAAGGACTCTGTGCTTGTGGTTGCCCAGTTATCCCACATACTCGGCCTTACCGAGCTCATGTCGGCCTTCGTGAGGGGGGGGCCAAGGCCGTTATTGCCAGGCACTTCGATGCCAAGGACACGCCTGAGTTAATACGTAGGTATGGAATAACCGTGTTTGCAGGTGTGCCCTTAATGTTTGACCAAATACTTAACAATAAGGACTTAAGCCCCAATGCATTATCGTCATTGAGGCTAGCCCTCTCGGCAGCTGCGCCATTACCGCCGGCGACCCAGTTAGGGTTTTACCAGAGGTTTGGTGTGCCGCTTGTGCAGTTCTACGGCTTAACAGAGGCAATTGGGTGTGGGCAGTGTTGGTGAGTTGGCGGCAAGGGCTCCCTGGGTTATGAAGGGTTACTCGGACCCAGATGACACGAGGAGGGCCTTTCATAATGGTTGGTTATTGACCGGTGACTTAATGGTTATGGATGATAAGGGCTTACTTTACTTCAGGGGGGCGTTAAGAAGAGGATGATTAAGTACAAGGGCTACCCAATATTCCCGCGCGACCTGGAAATAATATTAATGAGGCACTCAGCCGTCAAGGAGGCCTACGTAACCGGTGAGCAAGCCGAGGACCCAAGCATTGGTCAATTACCCGTGGCCTACGTAGTGCTGCATGATGAATATAGGGGTAAGGTGTCTGACAAGGAATTGATTGATTTCGTAAATTCCAGGGTAGCGTTTTACAAGAAACTTAGGAAGGTTTACTTCGTAGATAGGCTACCCATTAAGTAATAATTATGGTATTAAATTGAAAATTATCGTCCCCTCCAAATAACTTCACCAATGTCATTAGGAACCCTATAACCAGGTAATTTACTGAGGGAATCCCTAAACTCACTGCTTCTCAACATGCTGAGGAATGCCTTAACACTATCCTTCTCAAGCCTATCAATGGGTATTGCGAAGTCATAACTCTCCCAACCAAGTGGTATGAAGTCGAGACCATACATAGCCGCTGCCGCCCTAATACCAACGCCGGCATCAGCCTTGCCCTGAGCCACGGCCGCCGCGACTGCCGTGTGCGTCTTA
Organism: Vulcanisaeta distributa JCM 11216; assembly: GCF_001315985.1. Classification (GTDB taxonomy): domain Archaea; phylum Thermoproteota; class Thermoprotei; order Thermoproteales; family Thermocladiaceae; genus Vulcanisaeta; species Vulcanisaeta distributa_E. Next base: position 194,771 of record NZ_BBBI01000001.1, on the reverse strand, counting down.
ACCTCATAGTAATAACCATTCACCTTCCTCACCAATTCCTCGAACTTAACACCCATCCTAACCGCTATCTCCTTTAACTTCAGGTCCAGTAGAAATCTCGTGCCAGCGCCCCTATTCCTATTAACAATCCTCACATCACCTCTTAGCAGGTCCTCAATACCCCCCCTTATGTTCTTGGGATTACCCCTGGGCACTATCAATCCCTGCTCCCTGAGATAACCCCCCCTAATTAGAACGGCATTATTAACGCTGTACTTAACCATGTACGGCACATTGTACTGACCAGTCTCCTCATCAACGAGGTGCAGACCGGCCACATCAGCCTCACCGCGCTTGACCGCGTATAGCCCACCCATCGAACCGACATTGATCACCCTAGCCCTAACAAAGCCCGGCAGCATTGGTATTAACACGTCAAGTCCAAGGTCGTGACTACCAATTATGTATAGGTTAGCCGGCATATACTGATGAGTGAATAGGGTCACCTCCACATCATCGCCGCTGTCCAGGTACTCCACGGTTTCGGGAATGGCTATGTAACCGTCGGCGAAGGCCAGCGTGCTTATGGCGCCTGACTCGGCAGGTAATGGGTAGGCCACTATCCCATGACCCGTATCAACTAAGCTAACTGGGTAAAGGGCTCTCCTACCCTTCGCGCCATCAGCCTAATAGCCAACTTAGCCCTAATCCTGACCTCATCAACACCCGTGCACAGCATCCTAGCCAGTATTGGCTTAACTACTATGTTGAATATCATCAATGCCGAACTTGGGTATCCAGGTAAGCCAATAACCAACTTATTATCCCGTGATACGGCGACAACCGTGGGCTTACCGGGCTTCACCTTGAGGCCATGGATTACTATGCCCGGCGGCCCTATCTCATTGAGTACCCTATACGTTAGGTCCGCAAGCCCTGCGGAGGTTCCTCCTGACAGAAGCACCAGGTCACTTATGCCCAAAGCCCTATTCACGGCATCCCTCATCTCATCAATGTTATCCCTAACAATACCCATGATCAATGGTTCGGCACCCATTGATCTAACGGCGTGGGCTATCGTGTACGTGTTTATATCATAAATCTTACCGCGACCCAACTCCTTACCTGGGCTAACCAATTCATTACCCGTGGATACTATCGCAACCCTAGGCCTCCTAAGCACCTCAACCCTGTCAACACCAATAGCCGCAAGTAAACCAACCTCTCTTTCCCTAATTACGGTGCATCTCCTAAGTATTAACTCGCCCATCATCACGTCTGAGCCCGCGGACATCACATTCTCACCAGGCGTCACTGAGCGGTATATCACCAATTCATCACCACTACGTTTCGTATACTCAACCATAACCACTGCATTGGCGCCAGGGGGGGCATTGGGGGGGCGCCGGTGGCTATTTCAACCGCCTCGCCATGATTAACCTGCGGTAGCTCCTCAGCCCCCCCTGTCTCAACATTACCAATGACTTTTAACCTAATCGGGTTGAGTTCATCGGCTCCAAACGTATCCTCAGCCCTAACTGCGAATCCATCCATTGTAGCCCTATCGAATGGTGGTACATCAATACGTGAATACACGTCCTTCGCCAAGACCCTCCCATAACTCTCCTCAATACTTACAACCTCGGTTCCCAGAGGCTCAATCCTAACCGTGCTGAATACCTTGCTTAATGCCTCCTCAGGTGTTAATAATTCATGAAATATTACCCTCTTACCTGCCTCAGACATTGTGCGTAAGAAGATGTGGTGTTTTAATAAATTAATTAGCTCGTTAAAGTTAATTAACAATGCAGTAATTGCACTGTGAGATTAGTATTTAAGTTCAGGGCTTTATCAACGTAATGATGAGGAGACTAACAAGTACGTGGTTAGTACTCATGCTTACATTCTCGGCAATAGGCCTATTTGCATCCTCAATTGTGATATACACGTATTACTACCTACGTGAACTACCGCCATTATGCACATCATTTAGATCTCCATTCCCAGGAGTAACCATTGACTGCGAAAGGGTGCTCTCAAGTAGGTACTCAGACATAGGCGGCGTTCCGCTGGACCTGTTGGCGGCGGTCTGGTTTATAGTGAATATAATCCTCGTATTAACATACGACTTAGGCCCAGGGAATCTGGCCAAGCTCGCACTGGATTCACTGTTTTATTGGAGATTTATTGGTATAGTGGTGGTTCCATACTTAATCTTCGTTGAGACCTACCTACTCCATGCACTGTGCATATACTGCACAATAATGCATGCAATGATAATAATAGACTTCATAGTAATAACGGTGTTCCTCATCAAAGCAAGAAAAACGCCTAACGCATCGGTTCATTGATCAAGTATGGTGGTTATTACCGTTAATAAATCCCTAATACTCTTGAAGGAGTAGGTTGGCCTAATGCCTGATAAATCAATACCCCCCCACACATCCACTACGTAACCCAACCTTCTCTCCCAATCACCGATGAATATCGTCATCAATCCAAACCTAGCTGGGTAATAAACATCAAAGAGTGGGTTATCACCTATCATTACCTGGGCCCCCGTCGAAGAATTCACGGCAATTCTTAGGGCAACCAATTATGTCGGGTGTCCTAATGCCATCAATGAACTCAGAAAAGCCAAGCTCCTTAATAACCACGGATTGATACTTATACAAACCATTGGTTGCAATAACTACTTCATGCCCCCAGATCCCTAATTAACCTTAGCAATTCCAAGGAACCATCAAATGGCTTGAAATCACGCACGTGCCTCATCAATACGCCGCCCACTTCGATATCCATGGATACCCCCCCGAATCTACGGGCAACCTCAGCAAATATGTGGTCCCAATCAAAAGCCCTTATTGTGAATCTTCCCATTAACTCCTTGTTCAGGTCTTTCGCGGCCCTGTAAATAATCCTCCAATCCACGTTGGCCTTATCAGCTATCCTCATACTAATCTCCTGGAACACGGGTCCCACGCCTCGAGAGGCAGCAAGGTACCATCTAGGTCAATAAGAACAAGCACAAACTCTTGGTTAACTCCAGGCCTTTAAGAAAAATATCCCTGGTTTCACTCCGTTTCATGGTAATTAAACGAGACTTTTCATTGTGATTCTTTATTAAAGTGATTACTGCGTAGGCCTATGATGATTATAAGAGGTGAGGTCTCAATAAGGGAGGTAGAAATAATATCGCTTGTTACCCTACTGGCGCTAACTCTAGTACTAACCGTGGTCTTAACGGCACACCCACTACTGGCCTCTGGGTCGACTAACTCCACGAATTCCACAGTAAGTGTTAATGCAACGACCGTAAGTAATGCTACCGTAACCAACGTAACCACATGCCCACCCGGCCTACTCACAGCCGTGCAGGCCAACCTGTACATTGACGACATGTGGTTAATGAGAACTGGCGCCAATATGAGCAGTCTCAATACCACATCGCTTATCGCAACCAATACCACAGGCCTTAATGAGACTACCATAAACGGCACATTCACAGGATCCAATACGACTACGTTGAATATGACCACGTCCAACATAACGGGCTTCAGCTTAGCACCTGCAGCACTGCAGAACATTACTAATTACTATGTTAGTAAGGGTGAGTGCCTGCTGGCACTTCAGTTCCTCGTGCACCTTAGGCACTACCTAGTCCATGAGTACGTGCTTGAGAAGCACGCCGAGATAATTAATAGAACACTAACCTTTAGGTTGATGTTACTCAATGAGACACTAACAAGGCTGGAGCAGCAGGGGGGGTTATTAAATAGTACACAGGCAAGTGAGGTCTATAGTCTGTTGAGTCAGTTGAAGGGTGCTATCGTCAGTGGCAACTACTCAGAGACAGCTGCACTACTTAGTGAGTATAAGTCCTTAATTAGTAATGTAACCAGCCAGTACTATGAGGAGCAGAAGATCGCTTCGCCAACAGGGTTGATCATGAACTTGAGCACTATTTAATGCAGATAATAAGTGGTTCCATGACACTAAATGACACCTTAAACCAATTGGCCATGCTTGATCATGAGCTGGGCACTTTGACGAATATCACTGGTCTTAATATAACAAGTGTTAAGGAGCTTCATGAGCTATATAAGGAGCTTAAGGCAATATACCCATTAATTCAGGGTAACGAGACTGCCCAAGCACAAATACTACAGCTGCTTAAGCATGGTAAGGGATTCAATGACTGGCTCAATATGACCCAGCAATTTAACCAGGAAGCAATGGGTTGGCAGTCACATGGCCATGGGCAGCAGGGCCAGGGACAGGGACAAGGCAAGGGCCAGAAGGGAAAAGGAGGCGGCCAGAAGGGACAGCATGGTAATGGCAATGGCTAAATAAGATGAATAAGGCTTTCGTATTGTCCCTGTTAAATCATCACTAAAATTAAATTTTTGTTTCAAACTTCCGTTTACTCTCTTTTTATTACCATATGAATAAATAAAGTTTTTAAATCGTGCTGCTTATTAGTACTCAGTGATGATTGAAGCATTAATTACAGTATTCATTTACCTATTGAGCAACGGCTCATTGGTAAGTATAAATGCAACAACGGTACAGAATACTGTCTTGTTAAATATAACATTGCCTGTAAGGCCCTTGGGCCCAATAATTGTTGAGAATTCTAGTGGCTCAACAGTATCCGCAATATTCATAGGGAATAACCTGGTAATACCTGTATTTGGAAATGGTTCATTCGTAATTGAGTACGTACCCTACGTAACGCAGACGCCCAGTGGTTATTTGGTTATTAATGTATCATCACCGTATGTGATAAACCTCTTCGTGAGCAATAACGTACTCATAACGCAATTGCCGGTGAACTTAATAATGAACTTTACAAAGGCTAGCAATGGAATATTTCTTCAACTAGCACCGGGTAATTACTCAATAGGTTTCATACCGGAATCACCAATGCCCAATAGGACCATAGTTACCCCCAATTGGCACAAGTAACACAACCTCTGCATCCACTATCACCAATGCATCAGGGCCCACCACAACTACGGGCAAGGCTGTTTCATCATTTAACCTAGGTCCTATGCTCTATTACATAGTTATTGCGGTAACTGTGGCCGCGGCTGCATTGATTGCTTACCTATTCGTGGTTAGACATAGGGGGGGTCCTGAGGTGAATCCTGTAATTGTCGAGGGATTGAACCCAACCGATAAGGAGATCCTTAAGGCATTGATTGAAATGGGCGGCGAGGCTTACCAAGCTGATCTCCAGAGGAAGTTAAGTATCCCTAAGGCAACGCTTTGGAGGGCAATTAAGAGGCTTGAGAATGCGGGATATATCCAGGTCATTAAGGAGGGTAGGGTTAACAAGATCAAGCTCATAAAAAGGGCTAAGCTCGATTAATCCTCCCTAAGCACCAATACCCTGTGATTATTCCTAGACCTGAGCGTATCAAGAGCCTCGGTGGCCAGTTTCATGGCAACCTTGCCATTATGCGCAATGCCAACGCCTATCCTTGCATTTACCAGACTGGCCAAAGGCCTTATGTCCTCCTCCCTAATTATTGGTTGTATTATTGAGACTATGTTATCGCCACCCAGATAAAGCGTGATACCCCCCATACGGGGGGGCTAGGTAAAGCCTTACTTGGTTGACAACGCCCCACACATGCTCATATAATTGGTAGCTCGAGGTCCATGCGGTGCTTGATGTCGAGTCAATGAGGTCAATGTGCGCAATAGCCACAATTCCATCATCACTACCATTAACCAGTGATTCACCAGGGCCTGCCTTAATGGCAAGCCTGAACGCCTCCCTCTCGGCAACCCTAGGATTAACATCTGCGTATGAACCACTCGACAAAGGCACAGGACTATAATTACTAAGTTCCCTGAGTATACTCGTTAATTCGCCATTACTTAAACCGTTAGTTATTGCAAGTAGGTAATCATACCTAAGTGGGTGGGCCCAGGCATTAACCCTAGAGAACACGTTGACTAATTCATTATGTAATTGGGACTGGACCCTCTGAATAATGTGTTCCCTATCGGGGCCGAGGCTCTCAGTCCACTCCCTGTACCCAATTAACCTGATTATTGTTACTTGAACCAAAGGTTTAACACCGAGACCGAGCTTAAACCTTTAGTTTAAAAACATAACCCTCAAATGGGTAGGAATACTTAAAATAATGTGATTGAACAATGTAGTTAATGAGCCTAAGGGTAATTACATTTGATGCCTACAACACATTGATAAACTACGGTAAGGAATTAATTGAGGAAATAGCCATGAACATAACCAAGTACCTCAAGTCACTGGATATCGAGGCCCACTTCGACCATGTCTACGAGATTTACATGGGACTTGATAGGGAGATTAGGCTCAGGAGGGTTGTTGAGATGGCGTATGTACCGCCAATGGACAATGTCAGGACATTCCTTGAGAGGTTAGCCCGTAAATACGGGATTGAACTTAATGAGAGGATGGTTATGGACGTGGCGAACATAATAGCCAACACATTACTTGAATCAAAAAATGTAACGCCAAATGAGGATGCGCAGTACGTGCTTATGGAAATGAAGAGTGATGGATTTATGATAGGACTAATATCTAATGTAATATTCTGGAGCAGCGCAGTGACCAGGAAACTACTTGATAAATTTGGCTTGAGTAGGTTCATCGACGTCCAGGTATATGCTGACGAGGTTGGTAGGGCCAAGCCACACCCAACCATCTTCGAACGTGCATACTCACTGCTCACACACGGTGCTGAACCTGACGTGGCGATACACGTTGGTGACGGGTTTAAGGAGGACCTACTGGGCGCCATGCTTGATGACATAATTGGTGTTTACATAGACAGGGCCGGTACACTGATTAGTAGTGGAAGCCCTGCCGAACTCATTAGGTGTAAGGCCTACGCGATTAGGAAGTTGAAGGAAACGCTACTAGTGCCTCATCTAGTTTCTGGCTGTTCATGATGTGTAGTGAAGAAAATAATTTAACTAGTAAAGTCAGGGGGGGTGAAAGGTGTGTCAGTGCCATTCAGATGCATGCCAAGCTGCGGCTACTGCTGCACAATATCACCAGTGACGGTATTCCCACATGAAGTAATAATACTGAGTAAATTAGCTGAGGAACTGGACGTGAAGGACCTAAACTTTAAGCCTGGCTATGTGGTGACGGACATCAAGAACGGCGTTAGGGTGGCGCTGTCATACCTAATGCAGTTAAATAGTAGGGGGGGCATGTGCCCATTCCTAAACCCAGAGGATAAAACCTGTAAGGTTCACTCGCTCTATAAACCACTCACCTGCAGGTCCTTCCCATACCTGCCTAGGGTGATTAGGTACATAATAGACCCGGAGCTAAGACTCGTTGACTTCAACGTGGAGTTCGTCGTATCCACACTATGCCCAGTCATTAAGAATAATTATACGCAGGATGAACTAGAGGCTATGATAAGTAACGTCAGGATAGCCATTAAGGTAATGCCCAGGGAAGTTGCCGCAGCCGAGGAAGCAATAAAGGTCAGGAAACTCTACGCCGACGCACTAACCACCCTGTGGAGAGCAGGATACATCGAGTTAAGAGGAAGCGAAGGAAACAACACCAACTGGCCCATAGTCAACGCCTTTGAGTACATCAGGCAATTCATACCCCACATAACCCTAGACAAATTCGTACCAAATATTTCACAGGTAATTAAGAGAGCTAATTTGTAATCGAATATTCGATATCGATTTAGAGAAAGATTTATATGTAAGGTATAGAACGACTTACGCGACCATTATGGAAGTAGCTATTAAGGCGATAAACTTAACGAAACGCTATGGAAACTTCACCGCGGTTGACCATATAAACTTCGAGGTATATTATGGAGAGGTCTTTGGATTCCTTGGGCCAAATGGTGCAGGTAAAACGACAACGATAAAGATGCTAACCACAGTAACTAGACCAACCGAGGGAACTGCAATAATTAATGGCTATGACGTGATTAAGCAGCCAGCTAAGGTTAGGGAAAGTATAGGTGTGGTACCTCAGGAGTATACTGCTGATGAGGATTTGACTGGTTGGGAGAATTTAATGCTTATTGCTGCGCTGTATGGTATTCCTAAGAGGGAGGCTAGGGAGAGGGCTGCTGAGTTGCTTGATATGGTGGAGCTTTCTTATGCGGCTGATAGGAAGGTTGAGACGTACTCAGGAGGCATGAGGAGGAGGTTGGAGATTGCCATGGGCCTCATTAATAGGCCTGCCATATTGTTCCTTGACGAGCCTACGCTGGGCCTCGATGCCCAGACTAGGGCTGCGATTTGGGATTACGTGTATAGGCTTAGGAGGCAGTATGGCACGACTATATTCATGACCACGCATTACCTGGAGGAGGCTGATCAGTATGCGGAGAGGGTTGCGATCATTGATCATGGTAAGATACTCGCCATCGGCACACCGAAGGAGCTTAAGGAGAAGGTTGGTGGCGACGTGATAACAATTGAGGTTAATGGGGATGTTAATACCGCCAGGAAGGTTATTGAGGGTATTGATGGCGTTAGTGGGGTTACTGTTAATGGTAACACGATAACCTTTAAGGTTAGGAATGGTAATACGGCGGCCCCCCCAATAATACTTGAGGCCCTTAATAAGCTTAGTATTAGGGCTACGAGCATAACCATTAAGGAGCCCACGATGGATGAGGTATTCCTGGAGTTCACGGGTAGGAGACTTAGGGATGAGGAGGGTAGTTCGGAGGAGTTTATGAGGTTTAGGAGGACTGTGGCTAGGGCCAGGAGGTGATGGGCATGGCCGTGAAACTACACCCACTGCATGGGCTTTGGGCGTTAACAAATAGGGAGTTGGCTAAGTGGTATAAGGCACCCGTCATATTGATAATATCGCTGATACAACCAATCGTCTGGCTGGCGTTCTTCGGTAAGTCCATGAACTTTGCAACAATGTTTACAAGTGGACTTAATATACCTGGGTTAAACATACCCAAGCAGGTAATTGATGAGATTGCGTCTGAGGTCCTAAAGGCGAACTTCGGGACCACGGACTACTTCTCATTCCTGGCGGTGGGCATGCTCTCCTTCATAACGCTATTCACATCATTACAGAGCGGCATGAGTATTGTGTGGGATAGGAGACTTGGGGGGGTCCTAAGCAAGTTACTGACTACGCCAGTGCCTAGGGGGGGCAATATCGTGATGGCTAAGGTCCTGAACTCCATGATTAGATCCCTGGTTCAAGCAACAATAGTGCTAATAATAGCGATGCTACTCGGCATGAGCCTAAACCCAAGCCTAAACCCGCTGGACATACTAGGTGCCTACGCGGCGCTTGCCCTAATGTCCATGGGCTTCGCATCGCTATTCGTGACGCTAGCCCTAAGGTCAACCTCCTGGGAGTCTCAGATGGCGATAATGAACCTACTGAACATGCCGCTGATGTTCGCGAGCAACTCCTTCTACCCGGTTAAGTCAATGCCCTGGTGGTTAAAGCCCATTGCCTATGTGAACCCATTGACTTATGTAAACGACATCAATAGGCAATTATTACTTGGCGTGACTGGGTATAACTTATTGCTTGATTTCACATACCTAATAGCCTTCGCGGCAATATTCTCGATAATAGGAATCGTGCTTTCCTGGAGGTATTTAAGCGAAGCGTAATTTTGAACGAAGTTAAAAAGTGCTTATTACCTTGAGTACGTCCCCCCCATGTACTCTGCCGTACCGATTATATTATTCTTTATAATCCTTAAAACCTCATCCTTAGACGCCCTCTGCTTAATATTGGGTACAGTATTTAATGCGTATAATCTAAAGAAGTACCTGTGCGGACCGTGGCCCCCCCTTGGTGGGCATGGACCGCCATAGCCAACCCTGCCGAAGTCATTAATACCCTGCACGCCGATTCCCTCAACTACTGGGGGGGTCTTCGGTACGTTCTCAGGGAGGTCAGTCCTATCGGGTGGTATATTGTATAGAACCCAGTGGGTGAATGTACCTATTGGTGCGTCTGGGTCCTCCATTATTAGAACCAAGGACTTAGTACCTGGTGGTGCACTTGACCATTGTAATGGCGGGCTTACATCAACGTCATCGCACGTGTACTTCCTTGGGATTCTCTCACCATACTTAAAGGCGGGGGGGCTTGTTAACGTAAATGACATACAAATTACTATTGATCTATGACCGAATTATTAAGTATTATGTTGATTCTCATTCTAATGTGTTAAGTAGTGAATTAATTTAATAGGGGGGGTGGGTATATAGATTATTGATGGTTAAGGTCAACCTGCGAAGTCAGGAGAGGTATGGAGGTGTCTTAAACGCACCGCACAGGGCTTTCCTGAGGTCTATAGGCTTTTCGGATGAGGACATTGGTAAGCCATTGGTTGCTGTTGTTGCTGCGTGGAGTGAGGCTGGGCCGTGTAATATACATACACTTCAATTGGCCGTCCACGTTAAGGAGGGTGTGCGTAGGGGGGGTGGTGGCTCGCCGCTTACTGTGCCGACGATAGTCGTTAATGACAACATTGGGATGGGTACTGAGGGTATGAGGTATAGCCTGGTGAGTAGGGAGGTCATTGCTGATACGATAGAGGCCCAGATTAATGCGCATGCGTTTGATGGTTTCGTTGGTATCGGCGGTTGTGATAAGACAACACCGGGAATCCTAATGGCCATGGCTAGGTTAAACATACCCGCTGTTTACCTATACGGTGGGACGGCGGAGCCTGGTTTTTACGGTAATCTTAAACTCACAATTGAGGATGTTCACGAGGCAATAGGCGCCTACCTCGCGGGTAAGATCACGGAGGATGAGCTTTATGAAATAGAAAAGAGGGCCCACCCAACCTATGGAACCTGCGCAGGTATGTTCACAGCAAACACCATGGCAGCCATAGCGGAGGCGTTGGGCATGGCCTTACCAGGGAGTGCCTCACCACCGGCCACATCAGCTAGAAGAGTAATGTATGCGGTTGAGAGCGGCGTTGCGCTAATGAATGCCATGGAACTTGGTATTAAGCCTAGGGACGTCATGACATACGAGGCCTTTGAGAATGCCATAACGGTATTAATGGCGATGGGCGGATCAACCAACGCCATACTACACCTACTGGCCATAGCACATGAGGCTGGGGGGGTTAAGTTAACACTCGAGGACTTCGACAGGATATCCAAGAGAACCCCATACATAGCGAGCTTAAGACCTGGCGGTGATTACGTAATGGCCGACCTCGACGCCGTCGGCGGCGTCCCACTAGTTATGTTGAAGCTACTAAAGGCGGGTCTACTCAATGGTAAGGTACTTACAATAACGGGCAAGACAATGGAGGAGAATCTAAAGAATTACAAGTTCCCAAATGTACCGCATGACCACATAGTTAGGGACGTGAGCAACCCAATAAAGCCCTGGGGGGGCGGCATTAGAATACTCAAGGGCTCATTGGCGCCTGAGGGTGCCGTGATTAAGGTCGCGGCTACGGAGTTAATGAGGTTTGAGGGTAGGGCAAGGCCGTTCAATAGTGAGGAGGAGGCGTTCCAGGCAATTAGGAGGGGGGGTGAGGTTAGGCCGGGTGATGTGGTTGTCATTAGGTATGAGGGTCCTAAGGGTGGTCCTGGAATGCCGGAGATGCTTAGGGTCACGGCAGCTCTGGTAGGGGGGGCTGGGTTGGGTAAGGACGTAGCGTTGGTCACTGACGGCAGGTTCAGCGGTGCTACCCGCGGCTTCATGGTTGGCCACGTGGCTCCCGAGGCGGCCGTTGGAGGCCGATAGCCGTTGTTGAGGATGGTGATAGAATACTCATTGATGTAGAGAATGGCCGCCTAGATTTGCTGGTGCCTGAGGAGGAGATTAAGAGGAGGTTGAAGAATTGGCAATCACCGTCGCCTAGGTACACAAGGGGGGGATTACTGGCTAAGTACGCGTCGTTGGTTACATCAGCGTCAATGGGCGCCGTGACCCTACCAAGGCTTTAACGGGTAATTAATTGCCTAATTACGTTTTCAATACCCTCATTTTTAATCACCCAGTGATTAAACCTTATTATCACCTTAATCACGTCATCACCATCGTCAAGCCTAGCCACGCCACTATAGGCCAACTGCTTATTAAACCTGAGGTATAATTTACCATCACCGAACCTACTGCTCAATGTGACTAGTATTATCTCACTATCCAATTGATCAATCCCCCCCCTAAATATGTATTGCGTAGTACGTAGTGCCTCCTCACCTTTTAATTGTATCTTTACCGTATTTATGTCATTACCGAAATGCCCCCCCTGCCCTCCACTTCTTATTATACTCACTCCATCCCTGTACTCAGGTGGTATTAAGTTAAGTAGTGCCTTCACAACCTTGAGTTCGCTCTCCGTTGCGTGTACATGCGTACTAAGCTCGACATGCTCCACCGGGTTCATCCTAGTGAACACCTAACCATCCTTAATTCTAATCTCATTAATATTCCTTAGTCAAGACTATCCTAGGGACCCTACAATGCGTTGAATTCCTTAAATCTCTCAACTCCTCATTACTTATACCATCAGACCAAGCCTCCGTGACCATGTACATATCCTCATCCTTAACACCCCTAATCATGGCGCACATGTGCAATGCGCAAACCTTGACATAGACGTACCTGGCATGAAGCACTTCCTTAAGCTCGTTGGCTAGCCTTGCCGTAAACCTCTCCTGGAGCATGGGCCTTGCCGCGAGCCACTTAACATACCTAGCCACCTTACTCAGGCCAGGAACCTCGCTGTTGAGTGGTTCGTAAACCACGGTTACTGTTCCAATGACCGGTAGCATGTGGTGCTCGCACAGTGATATGAACCTAATATCATTAATTGATATACGACCAACATACTCATTACCCTCCATAGGGAAGAACTTAACCTTGGGCGGTGGTTCCCTTAGACCTCGTGTCAACTCGAGAAGTGCGTTCATGAACCTCCTGGGTGTTTCCCTTAAGCCAGGCCTGTTTGGATCATCGCCTAGGAACTCTATTAACCTGCTTACGTACTTCTCCATCTCCATTAATTCATCATGATCACTATGCACAAGAACAGCCGAAATAATACCTCTATTTAAGGTAAACACCCATGCCCATTAAAAATAATTATCAATGGATCCTCCTCATAATCATTGATATAAGTATTATAAACAACACAATAACAATTGGTAATACTGAGTAATAACTGGCGTATTCACCACTAATCTGTTGCATTAAACCAACGGCATCTGACAATACCACTTCGCGCATCAATGCAATAAACCCTGAGTAATTACCAGTAATAATGGCCGCTCTCATTTTGCTCACTATGTCATAAACAGTATCCATTTTCATCGCATTAGATGATGCATCATTAACAGCATTGACACCCGGCGGTGCACTGCCCTGGGCCGCAGTCATGTTTACGAGCTGTAATAAATACTGCGTGTTTACAACCGATGGCATATTTATCACGAACGTCTCCTCCACGGTCACGTCAATATCAGCATTCGTATTATTAATGCTTAGGTACGTAAGGTATTGCCTAGCTAGAGCCGTCAGTACTGCCTTTTTAACCTCGTCGCTCATGATGTCGCTCTCAATCTCGCCTTCATATCTGCTTACCTGTGTCATGTATGACAATGCCCTTGTTTGATATGATGATAGGTTTATGTACGTGATTAATAATTGATTGGTCAGGTTTGTTAACTCATTATGGAGCATGTAGAGCTCTCTCGATATACTAATTATCAATACCTCGCTCTCATTGGCAGCTGATATCGCGTAGTTCAAACCACTCACTGCCTGGTTGACCTGGACCTGCGTTGACGTTAACTCGTTCTGTACCGTACCGAGTCCATTATATACCTGGTTAAGCGCCGTTAATAGATTCTCGAGTTGATTTATTATCATTATTGCATTATTTATCTCATTAATTAACGTTGCATTGTTGGTGGAACTCTCTATCTGGGTTAAGTCCTGCTTCAGCATATTCAATGCATTGATATAGCTTTGTTCATTGCTCACAATAGGACTTAATAATCCCCTTATCTGGGAGATCACGTTAGCTTCCGTACCCAGTACCTGCCCCCCCTCCGTTGAAAGGGCCACCTTGAGCTCGATCAATTGAGCCTGAAGGAGCCCTTCCACCATTAATGTTGAGTTTATTATATATGCTGAAGCACCAAGCACTTGGGACGTCTCATTGAGTAGGCTTATTAACTGTAGGAATTGCGCCGTGTAATTGCCCTCTAGCCCAGAGGAGTTTGTTAATGACTCCGTGAAACTCCTTAATTGATTAAGTGTGCTATTTAGGTTAGTAATTGCCTCATTTAGGGAACTTACTGACTCATTCAAATCAATACTTACCTGAACGGTTATTGGATTAATCCTAACGCTGTGCCATGGCCCCCATATCCTCAACAAGCATGTTTAATGAGAAGGGTGTGGAGTTTTCGGTATTGAATATCCAATAATCAACCTCATAACCAAGTATGTTCTGGGATAAAGTTGGCGTTATATTATATTCATAAAATAACCCTGATTGCCTAGTCAGGGTCACAGTGGTCATTATAGGGAATGGAAGTAGATTGGTTACATTTAATGAGAGATTAACCTCAGTACCAACGCCGCCATTAATTATTGTTGAATTAATGCCTGAGTTATTAACAAGGACTTGGTAATTCAGTGATGCTATTGGCAATAATGTGTAGACCGGCTTGAATCTTAAATCAAGAGTCTCCTCCGAATAGGGCTGTACTGTGATGACCCAAGTAACGGTGTTACCGTTTATTGAAGTTGCTTGCGGCGATACATATATTATATTTGAGTACGGTAATACTATCATTGATACATTAAGTGATACTGGGTTGGGTTCATTATTATAAAGCACCAGGTAATACTCGATGTAATAATTCGTGGCCTGATTATCGGGGTTTAGGTATGTTACGTAATTAATGGTGAAATACGCATTTAATGAATCATTCGCATATGTAGTAATACTCATCATTAACAAAACCATGATTGCCAAGATTGGTACCAATTTGTACTTAATATTCATCGATAAAACACTAGGGCATAATTAATTAAACCTAATTCCCTATATAGGCCCAATAAAACTATTTACTAGGTTCCTCTTCCTTTCTATCTCACTTAAATCCTGACCCAGCCTCCTCAACCTCCTCTCCTCAAGATCGAGTATCCTAAGATACGACTTAATCACGGCCACCTGATCAACCCTTAGCCTACTGAACTCCTCCTTAATCCTTGCAAGATCACTCTCACTCATTATCCTACCACCCCCCCTGAGGTAAATGATCCTATGACCTATTGCCGCAACCTCCATGTTATGCGTGGCGATCACGAAGGTGACACCTACGGCCTTGTTCAATAACTTAATTAGATCCAGGATCATGTACGAACTGGCCAGGTCTATGGACCCTGTCGGCTCATCCATAATCACAAATGATGGATCATTAGCCAATGCCCTGGCGATCGCCACCCTCTGTTGCTGACCGCCACTTAATTGACTAGGCTTATTATTCGCAAACTCACCTACCCAACTAGATCTAGAAGTAACCTGGCCTTCTCCCTGGCCTCATCCTTCGTGTACCTACCCGTTAATAGCATTGGTAGCATCACATTCTCAAGGGCGGTTAATTGCGAAACAAGGTTATACTGTTGAAATACGAAACCCAGCCTCTCAAGCCTGAACTTCGATAAATACTTCTCATCTATGTTAGTAACGTCGATGCCATCAATAATGACCTGCCCACTAGTCGGCTTATCAAGTGTACCCATTATGTTCATCAACGTGGTCTTACCAGACCCACTGGGTCCCATTATGATTGCTATTTCCCTACTTCTGATTGTTAGGTTCACATTAATTAATGCATCAACATAAACACTACTACTCAGGTAATACCTCTTACTGACATTAACGAGCTTAACGACCTCCTCATTGCTCCTCACGGGGGGGAATGGTATTTAATACTGGTTAAAATCCCTTATTGAGAATGATATCGAGGAGTCGACTATCAATATTAATAATTATGGCCTGGCTGATTCTTATGATTTACCTAGCCCATTACTCATTCCGTGTATTTAATGTACTAACATACGATGAGACGCAGTTAATGCCGGGTAACGTAGAGCCGGTGATCGTCGACAACCTAGTTAATAAGTACATAGGTACCTCCAACGAGACAACACTTGTTGTTGTAGTCAAGTTGAACAGCAACAGTACAATGAGCATTAAAGACCACTTGAATTACGTAAATAATATTATTAAGGAGGTTGATGCACCAAACATAACAATTACTGATTTATTAACTGTATATAATGACGCGTACACGATATATAATGAAACAATAAATAACGTCACTGCCGAAATAATTAATAACGAAACCGGCAGTGTATGGAGTCTTTATTGGTCATTAAATAATGAGTGCTCATCAATAATACGGCTGAATAGGGAGTATTATTCCATGGTTTATAACATTAGTAACGATATTAGCGGCAAGTTTAATGCAACAATAGATTATGCGCAGCTCCTTTATTATGAAATTGAGGACTATTACCTGGAGAAATACCCAAACGCATCATTAACTACGTTATTTTATTTGACGACAAAAGACTACGAAATTAAGTACAGGCATTATGACAATTACATAGATGAACTAGCCAATAGAACACTTACTCAATTAGTTAGTAATATTGGCAATGGGCCATCGCCGTATAAATTAATTTCAGAAAATATAACGGGGGGGATCCTACTAATGAATTACGAGTACATAATTCAGCAGGAGTATCCAGGAATTAACATAGGCAATATAACTGGGTATGTCTACGACGTGTTGCTTAATAACGACGTTAATTACACAGACCTTGGGATTGCCGTATTAATAGGGCCAAACACGGACATGAAACTACTAAGGCTCTTACTAATGCAAGAGTATATAAACGACACACCCATTATATTGACGCCATATATCTACCAATTAGCATGCAACAATAATACATCGGTAGTAAATACGGTATTGAATGAAATAAGAAGTAGTGTAACCAACGCATTAATGCAGGAGCATCCGCCGCCAAGCATTCTCGATTTACCTGACAACCTAACCCAGGAGTTTCTAAATGATACGTACACCGTAGCCTTCATCTCACTACCGAGCAATTACGAGGACACAATTTATGACCTACTAACAAAGAAGGACTGGGTATACCCAGTGAGCACTGATGTTATTCTATACGAACTTCAGGAGATGGTTACAAACGATGTAAATATCATTGATAAGACCACGGCAGCCCTCGTGTTCGTAACAATGATTGCAATGCTCGGTACCCTGGTGGGTCCAGTCATGTCATTGACAATACTTGGCCTAACATACCTGGCATCCCTCGGGCTACTCTATAACTGGGCAATACACTTCAAGCTTTACTACCTAACCGTTTACATGATAGCCCCAGTAATATTTGGTATAGGTGTCGATTACAGCATGCTCATGCTTAGTAGGTATTTAGAGGAGAGGATTAGGGGGGGCATGATAAGAATAAAGCATTGAGTATTGTTTTATCCCGTGTTAGACCAACAATACTAGCCAGTGCGTCGGTTGTTGGACTTGGGCTTGGCAGCTTCGTAATATCTAGGTACGGTTACATACAGGACATTGGCATTGGGTTCATAATCGCCGTGGCATTCACGGTAATGGCAACCGCGGTAATACTGCCCGAATTCATGAGGTTACTTGGCGATGGCGTTCTATGGCCCATGGGATTGAGGCAAAGTCCGTTGAGTTGAGGACCGCCTTTCTCTCAAGGATGGCCAAGTTCGCCGTTGATAGGCCGAGGTTAGTCGTGACCATATTCCTGGCAATCACTGCCTTAGCCCTCACATACTTATTGCTAAACATTAGGATAACCACAGACCCCGTGCAAGTCATGCCTAATACGCCGGCTAAGGTTGGGCTTAGCCTATTAATTGGTTATTTCAGGAATTATGATTATTCAACAGCGTACTTAGTTATTTATGGCAATAAGACAGCCGCGTTGGCGTTGCTCAATGCCATTAAGGGGGGGCAGGACTATGTAATAAATGCGGCCCTATCATACAATGGGTCAGACATGTATATAATAACCGCCACGGTTAATCAACAATCATTATCCGACAAACTTATACCAATATACCTAAGCCTAAGGGAGGTGGCTAATGAGGTGGCTAGGGAGTATGGGACTAAGGTATTGATTGGAGGGTCACCTGCGGATAAGTATTACTTCGTGCTTGGCTTTGAGCGTGAGTACTACGGTCTCATAATCTACGTAATGATAGCCATAAACATTGTTATACTCACAATTTATATGAGGTCCGTAATGATACCACTGAGGCTCGTGGCCACGGTTCTCATGAGCATCACCTGGTCCTTGGCATTAACAATATTCGTATTTCAGGGATTAATGGGGGGGATACAAACCTATTGGTTAATGCCTGTGATTTTAATATCACTATTGCTGAGTGTTGGTACTGACTACGACCTATTCATAGTCAGCAGATTCAGGGAGGAGATTAACAATGGATTAAGTGATAAGGACGCTATAGTCAGGGCAGTTGAGGTTACGGGGGGGCCCGTGGTAACGGGCGCGGCCTTAGTGCTGGCCATGGCCTTTGCCTCCCTAGCACTATCAAGCATCTACATACTCAAGCAAGTAGCCCTCGCAGTGGCTCATCAGTAATTATTGATTCATTCGTAGTCAGGCCATTACTCGTGCCGGCTATAATAGTTCTGCTTGGTAAGTGGAATTGGTGGCCATTTTACAATAAGTCTATAGGGGGGGTCATTTCCCCCCCAACCTCCGAACCTTAAGCCAAAACCAGTTAACTAATCATGAAAAGCAGAATTGGAGTCTCCCCCCCATCACATTTAAATTATGTAGAAATGAATTTAAAGGATCACGTTGATTATTACTTATAGGGAGTACCTACATTGTTTACCTGCCTGGCTTGTACGTCTTGAGGATGGAACAAGATATAGAATACCTCTTAATCTAATAATGAGGGGGGTTCACGAAATCCCATATTCATCATCAAGATACCTCCCTATAGAGTATATGATGCAGCAATGGGGGGCTAATCAACAGAGGGTTTAGAAAAACAATGTTGTCAGTAAATAAAGGCGAGACGTATAGCTTAGTAATGAGAATTCATGAGCCGTGGGAAATCCATACGAGGATCTTCAGTAATGGGGTAATAGAGACCGAGATCGAAATTAGTAGGGAGTATCTGCAGCACCTCATTGGTCCTAGGTTCAATATCGTCTATGAGGTTTATGATGCACTAAGGCATTTTGTGAAAGAAAGAAGGATATGTATTAAGCCGTTGGGCCGGTGCATTAGTGATGTTATTGAGAATATGAGAATACAACTGGAGGCGCCTAGGGCTTTAATTCCCTGGAAGCCTATTGTTGTAATCTCGTCAGTGGCGCTTATACCAATTATAGATAGATTCTCTTTTTTTCACTTTCTACACATGAATAATCATTCAAATTAGTCACGGTAAGCATGACATAATTGTAACAGTATCTATTTAAGTCTAATGCATAAGTAGCATTATTTCAATCACCTAACATTTATATTTATTCAATTACTAATAAATATAATGGACGCATCAGGACCGAGTACGATAGTCGGTATACCAGGTAGTGCTGATGTGAAGGAGATTGTCAGTTATATTGCCCGCATAATAACATCGGCCCTGGAAGTAAAGTCAAGCGACTGCCTACTGAAGAATTACGGTACAATAACCCTGAACGCAATGAACCAAGTGCTTAAGTTATTCCCAGAACTATCGACTGAGTTCAACATATTGGCGAGCAAGTTCAAGGAGATTCAGGAGGCCAGTAGAAAACTCGTAGGGATTAAGGACCCAGCGCAGTACGCGGATGCTGTATTGACGATATTCACTACGTACAATGTTGACCCAGGACTCTATGGAGTATTTGCGGCGCTGCAGGCAATGGAGGCGGCAAAGATCTGCAGTGATTCCGATGCAAAGTTTTTCCTGGTGAGGACATTATTGGCCAGCTCACTCCCAAATAATTTGTATAGGCTGCTGCTTGATTACCTAAGCCTGGACCACAATTTCCCAATAAACCTACTTAAGGCACTACTCGAGAAGTACAATAGTGAAACTAGGGGCTAATTATATTCGTTTTATACGTTAAATTTTTCCCTAATCTATAATTCTATTAATTTAATGTTGTGGTTTATTTTTCTTCTTTCTACTGCTAATACTTAAATACCCCCCCTTACTACGGCCTCTAATGATGAGCACAGGTAATACCGACGTGAAGGAGGAGATAAAGAAGACCGTTCAATTAATTATAACAAACCTTAACGTAAAACCAAGTGAATGTATATTAAAGAATTACGATACCATAACAAAAAACGCATTAAGCACCCTGCTCAAGATATTCCCTGAACTATCAAATGATATTAACGCATTAATAAGCAAGTTTGCCGAGATTCAGGAAAATGTTAAGAAGCTCATAGGCACGACGGACATCAGCGAATACGCGGACAGCATACTATCCATATTCGCGGTGTACCGCGTTAACCCTGGAATATACGCCGCCTTCACAGCGCTTCAGGCTGCGGAGGCGATGAAGACGTGTGGTGATGCTGATGCGAAGTTCTTCGTGGCAAGGACAATATTGGCCGGCGCGCTGCCGTATGAATTATACGTACTACTCATTGATTATCTTGGCATGGACCGCGCATTCCCAGTAACACTCTTTAAGGCATTACTTGAAACAACCAAATAATCCCTAAAACGCTAGGTATTAAAATTGATTATTAATTAGGCTGTGCAGGTACGATGGAGTCACCGGCGTTCTATTAAGCTTGATCCTAATACCTGTCTTAGCCCTTATCGCCTTCTCAAGGGCCAGGAATACACTTGCCAACGCGCCCGTGGTACCAGCCTCACCAATACCACGAAGCCCGCCGGGCAGTATTGACGGCGTATTCAAACCCTTAGTCAATACCTTATACGTCACGTCAGGAGGACTTGGCAATCCGTAATCAGCAAGCGTCGTGTGAAGTGGTGTTCCATCATCACCATATATTGCGCCTTCCCAAAGTACCTGTGCAATTCCCTGGAGTATGCCACCATGAAGCTGCGCCTCGACCTCCTCCTCAAGAAGTGGCTTACCGACGTTATAGGCAGCGTAGTAATTAATTACATTGGCCATCAAGGTCTCTGGGTCGAAATCGACAACCACTACGTGAGCGCCTGGCGCAAGTATGGCAATGCTTGGTTTATAATCAACCTCTTCCTCGATAATAACGTCCCTAGACTTAATGGCATCAATCAACGACAGACCCATTGATGATAATCTCGACGCCACCCTCTCCGCCAATTCAGTAATGGCGGCCGCAACCACGGTAGCGCTCCTACTACCGAATGTGCCAACACCGTAATTAAGGGTCTCCGTGTCCCCAGGCACAACCTCAATAAGTTCCTCAGGAACCCCCCCAAAGACCTCGGAGGCGTATTTGGTAAATGCCGATACATGGGCATGACCCTGCGGTCGAGATCCTATTATGAGTCTCAACTTACCATTGCCAATCACGGCTTTAACACCCTCACCCCCCAAACGTGCTCACGTATAGAGCAAAAACAACGATGGAAACGCCCTTATCTGGATACCTACTCCTTAACTCGTAATAACGCTTCGCCGCATCCTCGAGAATTGATTGATAATTGGCAGGATCAATCATAAGACCTAGAGGTGACCTGTAGGTCTCACCGTCCCTGATTATATTCCTCCTCCTAACCTCGACAGTCCATACCAAGTTCATCGGCTAGGTCATCAATTAGGGTCTCATGAATTAACGCGGCCTCAGGCCTACCCGCGCCTCGGTATGGACCTGAGGGCGGTGTGTTTGTGAAGACGCCAATCGCCCTGACCCTGGCAGCGAGCATTTTATAGGGTCCCGTGGATAGGTTAGCTATGAAGATTGGTGATGAGGCATTTATCGTGAAGTTATAGGCACCTAGGTTAACGATGACCTCACCCTCAATACCCAGTATTGTCCCATCTCTCTTAGCGTAGAGTCTCATCCTCGACTTAACTCCCCCCCTGCCCTGGGTCGCATTGTTTAGATGCTCGGTCCTTGTCTCGATCCACTTAACAGGTCTTCTTAACTTCATTGAAGCTATTGCAGCAAGTACGTACTCGGGGTAAGCCGGCGTCTTATTACCGAAGGCTCCTCCGATATTTTTAGGCGCCTTAACAACGATCTTATCAATGGGCAATCCAAGAACCTCCGCCAGGTCCGACCTGACCCTAAATGTTGATTGTGTCGATGCGTAAACAAGGAGTTTATCGCCATTATAGTAAACAACGCATCCCTTGGGCTCCATTGGGTTGGCAACCAGCCTGGCCTGCTCGATTTCCCTCTCAATAACCACGTCCGCGTCCTTAAACACGTTAAGGTCACCGCCCTCTAACACGGTGTCCAGGGAAATATTCGTGCCTATTTCCGGGTGTATTATCTCCTCGTTCTTCAGCGCATCATCTATAGTAACCACGGGTTTCAGAGGCTCGTACTCGATAGATATCTCATCAACCACATCCTCAAGTGAGTACCTGGAGTCCGTGACCACGGCCGCCACTGGTTGACCGACGAAGTTCACGGTATCGTTAGGTAACACGGGCATTCTGACAATCCTGGCATTGGATGTTGGCATTGCAGGCATTAATAATTTTCCAATGGATTTAGCGGTTAGAAAAAGTAAAGATTTGTTGCTTGGTGAATCAATCTTTAAGACCTTTGCGCGTGCATATGGTGACCTAATTACATGAAGGTAAACCATATCATCCATTTTAACATCATCTATGTACTGGGAACTCCCCCCCATTACAATGTCTAGGTGCTCCTTCGTTGGCATTTTAAACGCTATAGAATAACGAGAGCTTTTAAAGAGTATGGCCACTCGTTAGATAGATTAGATAGAAAGGTTTTTAAGGATTGAAAAAAATGTACAATGATGAGTTCCAGTGTAGGCAAGGAGGTTGTGGATGCGCTGGAGGAATTCATGAATAGGGTATTTCCGGATATTGTTGGTGCATTGGTTGTTAGGCGTGATGGATTACCAGTGGCCTTTAAGGTTGGTGGAGAATTTAATGCAAAGGTAGTTAGTGCAATGGTCGCAATAGCCAGAAGCACAATGGATAGGCTAGGCGCAGAGCTAGGCTTGGTGAATCAATAATAAGCGTATCCCAATATACCAGGAATACGTTATTAGTGGCTCCAATAAGCAAGGACTTAATCCTAACTGCAATAGCAAAGCCGGATCCAAACCTGGGGGTTAATATTGCTTGAAATAGAGAAATTGAAGGATAAGCTGACAAAGATCCTCGTTGAGTAAGCAAAGTTATTTTAAATAAATACTAATTAACCCTTAATATTACAATGAATTGCATTATATATAAATAGCACCATCTATTGAGCACTATATCAACCCGCTAAAATAAGCCGGAGGGCGTTAGCACCCAATTAATTGAAGCAATTCCGTTAGTGACTGAATTATGAAATCCGGCCTTACATCTTTATAATTGGTAATCCCAGGATCCACCGTATTATATCTATTGATAATACCCACACGCATACCTGCTGCCTTTGCTCCAGGTACGTCAATGCCCACATTATCACCAATATAAATGACTTCGTTACCCCGCATATCTAGGACTTGCAAAGCCTTCATAAATGGTTCTGGGTGTGGCTTAACATGCTTCGTATCATCTCCAGCAATTATTACTAGGTCAAATAATTCGTAAACACCATCCTTGCGTATTCTATCTCTCTTAAGCCCAGGCTCGCCATCAGTATTTGTAATTATCCCAAGCCTTAAGCCACACCTCCTTAATTTAGCCAGGGTCGGTAGGACGTCGGAAAATAACCTACTCCCTGAACGCCATGAGTCCCAGTACATTTTCACAAGTTCATTAACTTCATGATCGCTTAGCCTAATCCCCCCCAATACACTGGCTACTTCCCTAAACCAAACCCTCCTATTAAATTGACCAATAGCCTCCATCTGTCTCTCAATATTCATGAATACATCAAGTACATGCGATTTATCAAGGCCGCTCACTAACGACAAAAAATCAATAACTGCACGCCTTGCGTTATCCCTTGCTTCCCTGGCGTCTATTAACGTATCATCATAGTCAAATAATACGGCATTTACACTAATCACATTGTTAGGCGCCATACGTACTAATTAATGTTAATAGCATATAGGCTATATCCTTTATTGAGTCGAGTACGTCATCGATGCCGAATATTAGGCTCATACTGCTCATGAACTCAACGTAGGTTAATTCCCTTGCATCGGAATACAACTTATCCAGAACCGAGTCCTTTATGTCGTCAACCTCCTCCTCAAGCTTCTGTATTCCCATAACCGTGACCCTTATATCACTAAAGCTCTTTTTATCGAGATTATTTATCATTTCAAGGAGCATCCTTAAGGCCTCCTTACCTATTCTAAGCATTTCCAGGAACTCCTCACCTAGGAACTTCCTAACGGGCTCAGTATTGCATAGGTAATACATACGTCTTAACTCCCTCGATAGAACATGGATCCCATCAAGTATATCATCCGATTTATTCAGTATTGTATCCATAATTGATACCGTAGTTATCGGAACAGCGCCTCTGAGCACTGAATCGTTTATTTGCCTAACGATTTCATCACCCTCACGCTCAAGGGCCGCTATTTCCCTCATTCCCTCGGAAACCTTGGTCTTACTAACGCTGTTATTCTCAACGGCGCTCAACACCATATCCTCAAGTATTGCCATGGCCCTCTGGCTAAGCTCAATATGAGTCACCAATCTACTCAGGAACTCCCTCTCCCCCCCACGTAGAGTGGTGATAATATTCTTCCCCCCCAAAAGTCTCTTATGAACCTTGACATTCTCTAGGGCAAAAAGTATGGCCAAGGGTTATATAAACCAATTCCCTACTAGTTCAGTGTGATGAGGATGAACCCAGCAGATCGATGATGCCGGAACGCCGCTGCTGATCATGCCCTGACAATGACCAGGTAGAACTTACCAATCTGCTTGCATATGGCTGGTACTTGACCAATCCTTAGGGCCGCTATGCACGGCTCACCACTAATCTTGGTACTTATGTCCAGTAGATACTTGTCATCAACCTTGGCCTTACTAAAACCGCCACTTACTGGGTATATTGCCAAGAAATCCTGACCCAAGTACTTAAACTGCATTTCCATGCCGTAAACCTCATAGTAATGACTTCCGGTCGGCCCCATCTCCCTAACCCTTAACCTAATCGTTACTGGGTTTCCCTGAGTATCCGTTGTTTTATAAATGACGTATGCGCCATCCCTCTCGAACATCGCCCAATCCCTACCGGCTAAGTACACTATTGCATGTATATTAACGGGTACAGTCACGACCCTCGTCACCGTGTATATTGCTTGAACGACATCGTTAAGGCCAAGCATGAGTACCCCCCCATAATCGGCTTTGCTTATTGCCTTTTTAACCTTAACTTTTCTTGAGTGTAGAAATTCTAACGTAGGAAGTAATTCTCGTACTCCTTAACATACTGAACACTCTCCCTAACACTTAGGAACAACTTCTTAACATACTCAACATCCTCCTTAGTAATTTCCTTGTGACCAACCTCCTGAGCCCTCAACTGGGCAGGCGCCAACAACTGTATTGCATACCTAAGGCTCTCCTCGGTACCTACCTTAGTCAACTCCTCAAGCGCGTCATTGGCCAATGAGACCTTCTCCTCCCTAGCCCTAATCTTTATTATCTCCCTAACCTCATCAGCCGTGTAAGGCTTTGTCCTAATTATGATGAGCCTATCAAGCATGTCCAGTGGAACGCCATGAGGCGACTCGACGTCCGTGCCCCTAATCTTCGTTATACCCTATTGGTGGCTAGGATTAGTATTGGACTTAACTCACTCTCCATAGCCCTGCTCAAGTAGGCCCAGGTCTCGATATCGAGCATGTGAACATCATCAATAAACAATACACCAGGCACAAGCTCACCCTTCCCATCATTTATTAGCTTCATCACGAACTCATCAACGGCCTTCCTAACCTCATTTGGAATTTCCCGCTCCTCAGCCGCGAAGCCGAATATCATGGCGCTGAGCAATCCCTGTTGCCTAGCCTGGTATATGTCCAGGTCATTGAGTGTGAAGAACCTCGTTATCTCCTTCTCCTTATATACGGGGCCCTTGGGAACCTCAATCTTCTTCTTGACGTAAATATCGTAAGTCTCACCACCCTCACCCTTACCCTGAACAAACACCCTACCAGTCTCCTCATCAATCCAAATGACATCACCCTCCTCGACACCAAGCTCGATTAACTGCTCGGCGATCTCCGCGGGGGGGACTCTAAGTCTCTTCTCCTCGTCCTTCGTGGCGAGGGTTATGGCGGCACTCCTAGGTATTTGGGCGTATGGGTTGTATGGGTGTTTACCGTATTGAATATCGATGCTCTTGACAACACCCTCATACACCCTACGCCACTCCCTAATCCTAACACCAATGGCGCTCCTAAGGCCCTGGTCAGGAATTCCGTCTTCTTGACCTCCATACTATAGACCTCGGCTGCGCTTATTTGCACGAATGGCGTGTCAGGACCAAGCTCCCTGGCAATGCCTATGGCGAGCGCAGTCTTACCGGTGCCCGGTGGACCAACGATTAATACGCCCTTACCACCAAACTTACCGGCCTTAATCATCTTAACAACGTAGTAAGCCGCCTCCCTAGCCTCGACCTGCCCAACGAAGCCATCGGCCGAGAACTGCACCTTACCATCCCTAACGCCTAAACCCTTGATGTGACTATGTAGTCCAACCCTCTCGAAGGTTGGCTTCACCTCCTCAATCCTTATCTGGGACATAGCAATTAACGAAGTTAAAATATATAGCCTTTAAACCTTTCAGCATGGAATTAACGATAATGATTAATTAACCGAAAGGATTTACCTACCCACACGCATTAATAATGCTTCATCATTAATTGGCATATGTACGTTATCAATGCCGTACTTAACCTTCAACCTCTCAAGGAATTGAAGAGCCTTTATTGCATCCGTATGAACGAGGAGAACCTTAGTATCTGGGCTGAAGTGATTAATGAACGCTTCCAACTCAGCCCTACCACTATGTGAACTAAAGTCAAACCAATAAAGCCTTGCTTCAAGCACGATCTCAGCCTTATCAATGAACGCCCTACCTCTCGTTAATAACTCAAAGCCCGGTGTATCCGGCGCCTGGTAGCTTGGAAGTATCACAGCGTTTCTCCTATCCCTACCCAACTTCTTTAGGTAATAAACAGCGGCGCCTCCCTTTAGCATACCGGCTGGCGAGACTATTATCACGGGCTCCTTGGTTAATGACTTCCTCTGGTAGTCCGTGGTGATCTCAAGACTATTCTCCACAGCCTTTAGGTAAAGCTCGGGATTCGCCAGGTAATGGGGGGGGTACTTAGCCACTATTTGATTGGCTACCCTAGCCAAGCCATCAATTATTATTGGGTAGTCAATACCATTCTTATAAAGCGTTATTAGTATTTCCTGAGCCCTACCGATTGTAAGTACGGGAATTAATACTGAACCGCCATCCTCGATAGTCTCCTTAATCACCCTAATGAACTCCTTCTCAACCTCCTCCCTGGGCGGGTGTGTATTTGCTACGTACGTACCCTCCATAATGACCACGTCAACGTCCCTAGGCACATTATTAATATCGGCACCACGCAATAGGTTTGATGGTGACAGGTTAAAGTCACCCGTGAATAGTACCCTGGCACCATTTATCTCCAGTAAGGTTAACATGCTGCCCGGCACATGGCCGGCGTTTATTATCGTAACCCTAACATCCTTTGATATGTCAACATCCTCGCCATAGGTCACGGGTATTGCGTGGTCAAGCACGGCCTTGATCTCCTCATCCTCGTAGGGCAGGTAATAACCGCTCAGTTTAATGGCGTCCTTAAACATGATGTCTGCAAGCTCAAGCGTTAATGGCGTGGCGTATACAGGTGGTGGCGAGCTGACGTATAGGCTCGGCAGTGCACCACAATGATCTAAGTGGGCGTGGCTTAGGAATACCGCCATTATGTCCCTGGGCCTGACATGACTAGGCATTACGGGCCTATCATTTTCATCAAAGTTAACGCCATAATCGAAGAGGAAACCCTTGTCTGAATTGGCATCCTTAACGAAAATAGCCATTCTACCGACCTCACCTCCACCACCTAAAACCTTGATTACTAAATCAGTCATTTACTCAAGTGGTCAATAAATAACTGGTTTATGTACTTTGTTATTACGATAAATTAAATTATTATTTAATTACCATTAATACCCAACGATTCCTCAAACTCCCTCATGACCCTTACCTGCCAGGGCCTTAGATCAACCTCACCAAGTCTCCATAAACGCAGTAGCGAGTTCATGGTGCATAGTGGGTCCATAGACCAAACATCGCCATTGAGAACCTCAGCCCTAACCCTACAACCACCGCAGTACCTCAGGTATGGGCATCTCATGCACGGTGAGTCGCCGTAATTTCTCTCCCTAAGCCTAATCACAAGCTCGGTGTTTACCCTGGGCCTAAGCCAAATCTCGGTTAATCTCTCCCTCCTTACATTACCCATTGGCTTATCATTGAAGAATTGGCATGGGTAAACATCGCCATTGGGGGGGTAAATGGACATAACCTTCCTACCGGCACTGCATGCGCCCATCCTACTCACAAGCCTTAACTTACCCATGAACTCACCCTCATCGCTACTCGCCAGTAACGATGCAACGACCCCCCCATCGGCTGGGTTATCCACAGTCAATACCTCGACATCAGGGTACTTCCTAGCAGTATCGATTAATCTCACCAGAAACCTCAGTAATTGCTCGGGGCTTGGTAATAAATTAATGATGCCCCCCCTACCCCCCCTACCACTTGGTACTAAGTGATAGAAGGCCACCCTTGAAATGCCTAACCTATGCGCCAGCTCAACGACCTCAGGCGCATGGTCAATATTTAACTTGGTAACGGTTGTCCTAATACCGACGGGTATCCCAACCTCCATCACGTTCTTAATACCCCCCCTAATTGCCAGGTCCCAGGCTCCCTGGACGCCCCCCCTTATTTTATCATGGATTTCAGGTACTGGCGAGTCAATGCTTATCCCTACGTATTGAACATTCAACTCCTTAAGCTTTAAGGCCCAATCCCTAGTGATTAACGTACCATTAGTGCTAAGGGAAACCTTTATACCATAATCACTAGCCCTCTTCATGACCTCAGTAATGTCTTCCCTAATTAGAGGCTCGCCACCACTAATAATGAGTAAGGGTGTCCTCAATTCATGGGCATCATCAACGACCCTAAGAACCTCCTCAGTAGTTAATTCATCCCTTGATAAGCCTTGGATTGCATTTATGTAGCAGTGAATGCACTTTAGGTTGCACCTGTACGTGATATTCCAGAATATCAACGGCCTACTAATATCCGTGAACTCCCTATCACTTCTCACGTAGTCATGACCCTTAATAGAAAGGCTCACGGTACCACTCCCCCCACCACCAAATTCGTTATGTTAATCATCTAATCAATTGGCAGGTACCTAACCAAGTATAAAATCTTGCTTGCCCATGTATGTAAAATAACACTAAGAAGTAAGTTATTAAATAAGGGGGGGCTTGAACCCAACGCAATGCATAGATGGCCACTTGAGGAGAAGCCATTGCTGGTATTTTACGAGACAACGAAGGCATGCCCATTGGCATGCCGGCACTGCAGAGCCAACGCACTACTTAAGCCATTACCCACTGAGTTAAGCACTAAGGAGGCTAAGAAATTCATAGAGGATTTGACAGGGTTCGGCAGACCATACCCTGTACTAATACTCACCGGTGGTGATCCATTAATGAGGGATGACATAATGGAGTTAATAGATCATGCTAGGTCTTTTGGGATACCCGTGGCGTTGTCACCCGCGGTATCAACAAAACTACTTAATGATGAGTTACTCAGGGAGTTAAAGGGTCGTGTGAGCTCCGTATCAATAAGCCTGGACGGGGCCAGGCCTGAGACGCATAATTACATTAGAAGGACAGCGTTGGAGAGGATTGACGTCTTTAAGACAACGCTGGAGGTACTTAATAAACTGAGGAGTTATGGTATTGAGTTCCAGGTCAATACGGCCGTTATGAAGCTTAACGTTCATGAATTACCCCCCCAGGTATTTAAGATAGTTAAAGACAGTGGGGCCAATGCATGGGAGGTCTTCTTCCTAATACGCGTGGGTAGGGGGGGAATGGAACTCGAGCCCCTGGACCCCTGGGAGACCGAGGATGTTGTTCAATTCCTATACGACGCATCACTCTATGGATTACCAATAAGGACTGTGGAGGCGCCCTTCTTCAGGAGGGTCATTATGCAGAGGAGCTCCGGCATTAAGTATGAGGGTGGTAAACTATACTGGGAATTAACAAAACAACTCAGGGAGTTAATGGGTGAGCCATCAGGCATCGCAAAACCACCAAGCTTCACACCGACTAGGGATGGTTATGGGATAATATTCGTGGCGAGTGACGGCTCGATATACCCAAGCGGCTTCTTACCGCTCACGCTGGGTAATGTGAGGAAGGATAACATAGTCAGGGTGTATAAGGAACACTCAGTATTGAGGACTATAAGGGAGGCTAGGTTCAACGGCAAATGCGGCATGTGCGAGTTCAAGAACGTATGCGGTGGCTCAAGGGCAAGGGCATTTACAGAGTTGGGAGATCCCCCTAGCCTCAGACCCGGCCTGTATCTATGAACCTACTGCGAAATAATTTCGTTGAAAATCCTTGTAACGCCGAATCTACTAAGCACTTCATTAATCCACTCCCACCTCAGGCTATTCCTCACATTATTATTCCTCATCAATTCCCGGACTATGTCCACGTACCATGGTACATCCCCCCCATTAACAACTACGGATACAACCAAATCCTCAATAGATGCGTAGGGAATACCACCTATGAGAATTGAGCGTGAGAAAAGCCCCCCCGGAACCAGAGACCTCTCAAGGACCACCGAGTTACCCAGTACTTGTTTGGCGGTTTCGTAGTTACCGTAAACCATGACATCAACCACATCCGGGATACTAAGAATACCTAGTCTCTCACCAATAACCTTCAATATGCTTGCTAATCCGCATGCGTGATCCATATTCAACTCAACAAGTCTCCAATGAACCTCACTGCAGGTAATATTCATAGTAATTAGCCCTACTCACCGCACTCCTTAATTAACTCACTGTCACTAAAGCCAAGGCTTCTCAACACCCTTAATGGGCTTAGGTTTAGGAATAATACGTCATCATTATCCAAGTCAATGGCCGTTATAGACCTGTACTAATACGCAACCTATAGATATTACTCAGGGGGGGTAATCCCATGATCAGGGCCGCGATTGTAGCAATGGGGGGGTGCCAATGGCTTACGGCAATCACAGACCTCTCATTAATGCTCTTGACGAAGTTTAGGAAGTCCATGACCCTATTAACCACAGACTCCATAGACTCACCACCAGGTGGATGGTACTTAACAGGGTCCCTCCTGTAGTCATCGAAGGGAACCTCACTTATCCTCTTAAGTTCCCACTCACCCATGTCAATCTCCCTCAACTATCATCAACCCTGTAATTACGGTCAATACAGTTGGCAGTCTGGCGTGCGCGCAGTAATGGCGAGGTAAATACAGGGCCGCCAGCACCCATCCTATGTAGGAACAACGCGGCTGCGGCTGCTTCGAGCTTACCCCTGTCCGTCAATGGGTTATCATCGTAATTCCTCGAATGAAGTATTCCAAGTGTATTCAATTGCGCCTCACCATGCCTAACAAGGTATAATATCACGTTAGTGACTACGGATATGCCGGGTAATAAAGCATTACTAAACCCTTACAATAACCTCAGGCCAGTACCTATCGAGAACCTCAACCCTACCGTCAAGTCTAATCACAACGTTACTCTCAAGCCTAACACCAAACCTGCTGGGCAGGTATATGCCAGGCTCAATAGTGAATGCGCTACCCCCTCGGTAACGCCTTATCGTAGGACTGGCTTATGAATGGTTCCTCATGAACCTCAAGCCCAATACCATGGCCAGTCCTATGAATGAAGTACTCCCCCCATAACCACCCTCGGTTATGACTCTCCTGGCTATCGAATCAACGTATGCGCCGGTGACGCCCTCCTTGATTCCGGCTATTGCCTCGTCATGGGCTTTCTTAACTAGGTTGTAAATGTGCCAGAAATCGCCTGGTGGGTTGCCTATTACGAATGTCCTTGTTAAATCGCCATAGTAGTCATTGTAGGTTGCGGTGACGTCGATGACAACCACATCACCAACCTCAATCCTCCTACGGGAAGGCGTCCAATGAGGTATGGCCGAGTTAGGGCCCGACTGAACGAGTACATCCCTAGGCTCAGCACCTGCATTACTAATGGCATCACTAATCACCTTAGCAACATCAAGCTCAGTCATTCCGGGCCTAATAGATTCACGCGCCGCCTTAATGCCATCCTCAATAGCCCTGACCGCCCGCTCAATATTATTTAGCTCATTATCATCCTTACTTATCCTCATTGATGCTAATAAACCATCAATAGAATAATCACTAAATTCGCCAATTGCCCCCCCACGTATAACCCACAAGTAGTTGAGTGCGGCCCTGCCCTCGAAACCAACCCTACCAACAGCGCCGCAGTTATCATTAATGAACGTCTTAATGGCGCTTAATGGGCCTTCCTCATCCCCCCCATAAACAATGTACGGCAAGCCAGTGGCCTTGGCCCTTCCCTCATCAAGCCTTGGTAATATTAAAGCGTATGTACCATTGCCTGAACAAACAATCAATGCGCCGAACCTCTCGAAGGTCTCGATATTAGAACCAACCAAATACCTAAAGTTAGGTCCCGGAACAATAACGGCCAACCCTATCTGTGACCTACGTAATTCATCAATTAATCTCTCAATCCTGCTGATACCCGGCATGCGGCATTGGTCATAAGTATCTAATAATAAGTTATTCCCACATCAGCAGAGGCCGCTTACATCATTGCTCAGATCCCGTAGAATCATCATTAGATACCGATGTTTTTGACATAAAACCACAGGGCTTTAAGTCATTATTTCATAGCCTTTGACTGAACTGTCTGTAGTGACGCCATGGCCCTTAGTTTCTCTATAATATTGAGGAGAAGGGGGGAGTCTTTTCCCTCTCCACCACTATGTATATGTCATTGTCATACCTAAGCACGTGCTTAGCTGTTATTTGATTAGACTTCATGACCTGCACCAGGAAAGTCACTATACCGACTGGCGCCTTCTCAGCAAACATTATCCTCACCATGCCGTACTCCTCAATCCTAGCCTGCGCACAAACACTGGCTATGTACATCAACGGTGCAATCACATGCATTCTATTACCATCATTGAGTATTATGAACTGAACCTTAGCGGCCGCAAGCAAATCCCTAAGCTTAGCCACCTTCTCCATGTTCTCCTCAATCAACGGTATCTCAACCTCGCCCATGCCGCTGTATGTTATGATCTCCGCCATACTCAATGCCTTAACAATGTCAGGATACTCATTAACAAGTTTGTAATTCATGGAAATCCTCTCCAAGGCCTTGACTATTGTGAATACCTTGGTGTCCTTACCAATCATTGAGTCAACCAGTGGCTTAATGTTCCTCGCAAGTGCCGATAAATTAACGAGACCGCTCGACAGTAAGGTTACGTAAAGCGGGTTCTCCTCAATAATTATCCTGACGGCTTGTTGAATACTTAAGTTCCGAGACACAATTACTGGTTCTGGAAAAGTATTAATATTTCTTACTTAAAAATACATAATACGTCCAATACTAGACATTGCAGAAATTAGAGTTCAACCATTAAAATGGGTAAGCTCGAGTAAATGAGTAATAATGTTTATTAATTCCATAATTACGCCTCTTACGATGCTGTCCCTGGAACTACTGGAATTACTACTGGCAATAATAGTTCCAATTATAGGCCTAGCCTGGCTGGATACAACGCATCATCAGTGCTTAGGATAAAGCCTGGGAAGAAGGAGCTTACGGAAATAAACATGCTCATTGCTGAGGGCGCCAAAACATTCCTAATGAGGGAATACAAGACAATATTACCCACAGGCATCGTACTAACTATATTAATATGGATAACGTATTACTTAATATTCCATAGTGGGTTGATGGCTGGGTTAGCCGCGTTATCCTTCGCCCTAGGCGCCATAGGCAGCGCCGTAGCTGGTTACCTGGGGATGTACGTAACCACAAGAAGCGCGGCTAAAACTGCTTGGATGGCTAAGAATGGCATGGGGGCCGCCCTAAGCACCTCGTTTAAGGCAGGCACGGTAATGGGGGGGTTATCATTAGCCAGTATTGCCCTATTAATAGTCACGGTACTATACAAGGCATACTCATCAGTGTTACCAAATCCATCATGGGCCGAGGCACTGGCGCCTGTGGCGTTTGGTGCAAGCCTAATATCGCTGTTCATTAGGGTCGCCGGTGGTATATACACGAAGGCCGCTGACTGGGGCGCCGACATAGTTGGCAAGGTCGAGGCGGGGATACCGGAGGATGACCCTAGGAACCCAGGTGTGATTGCGGATAACGTGGGTGATAACGTGGGTGATTGCGCGGGCATGGCTAGTGATGTTTATGAGAGTTTCGTAGTCGTCCTTGCAGGAGCACTATTGCTGGCTGCCGTATTTGGGCTTTCAACTAAATTAATAATGCTATCAATAATGCTTGCCGCATTAACGCTTATTGGAACCTTAATCGGCGTACAGGTAGTTAGGGGGGGTGAGGTGAGGGGGGGCAAGAACCTGGCGGCCGCCGCCATGGGTAAGCTCAACCTTGCGCTCTACACCACAATAATAGTCACTGCCATACTCGTCGCAATATACTCATTCCTGGCATTCCCATTAATGGAGGCAGTGGCAATCTTCGTGTCGGACTTACTCGGCATGATTACGGCGATCGTGGTTTTATTCGCCACGGAGTACTTCACCCACTACACATTCCCACCGGTCAGGAACATAGCCCGCCAGGCCGTGTTATCGGCATCAAACGTCATAGTTGCTGGTTACTCCTATGGATTATTAAGCGCCATACCGACGATACTCATGGTGATTGCATCACTCGGTATATCATTCATGCTAGGCTGGTTCTTCATACCAGTTAATGGCATGGTGCACACGGTAGAGGGCGGGATCTTCGGCACTGCCGTGGCCTCCGTAGGCCTACTAAGCCTAGCCGGCATAGTCATCTCGCTGGACTCCTACGGACCGGTCAGTGATAATGCGGGTGGTCTCGTGGAGATGACGGGTATGGAAGACGTGAGGGAGATAACGGATTCCCTGGACGCCATTGGTAACACCTTCAAGGCCACCACGAAGGGCTACGCAATAGCGAGCGCAGGTTTAGCTGCCCTCATATTATTCATAGGCTTCATATACGAGATTGTGGAGAGAATGGGGGGGATTACACTAGCACAGGCCCTGGGTGAGTTGACGGTGATTGACCCAAGGATAATAATTGGAGCCCTAATCGGCGTAGCCTCGTGTACTTCTTCTCAAGCCAGACCCTGGCATCCGTCGGTAAGGCGGCCGGCGAGCTCGTTGAGGAAATTAGAAGGCAGTTCAGGACTAAGAGAATTCTTGAGCTTTGGCCTCAGGAGAAGCCCGATTATAATAGGGCCATTGACATAGTGACCAGGCACGCACTTAAGAACTTCCTAGTGCCTGGCTTATCGGCCGTTATCATACCAATAATTGTTGGATTGGCACTTGGTTGGATTGGCCTGGTCGGTACAATATTCGGCGTAATACTCGCAGGATTCCCAAGGGCATTACTAATGGCCAACGCAGGCGGCGCCTGGGACAACGCCAAGAAGTACATCGAGATCGAGGGCATCGAAGTAAATGGCCAGAAATTCGGCAAGAAGAGTGAACCACACAAAAACGCCGTGGTTGGCGATGTGGTTGGCGACCCATTCAAGGACACCACTGGACCGTCGTTAAACCCACTCATTAAGGTCGTCAATACCGTCTCGATAGTATTCGCGCCAGTTATAGCGGCAGTGAGCCTAACCAACCCAGTGGCGCACATGACCATCACCTTGATAGGCCCATTACTAATGCACCTAATCCTAGCCCTGGCTATATGATTGTGTAGTTATTAGTAGTTCTTTATTGCTAAAAATAAATTTTGCCATAATTATTTTTCGAGATTAAATTTACATATAAATCATTATTAATAGAATAATGACTCAGGTATTTGCTCGAGCTTGTTTATTCAGTATTTATAATTATTGTTAATAGCTAATCAATAGAAAAAGTATTAATAATGATCGATATAATAAAATTTATAAAAACTAGAGATCCATAAATACATAATGGGCTCTCTCGGCAAGTACGTGTTAACCTTTGAAGAAGCCGATCCAGATGATGTTAAATTAATAGGTGGTAAGGCATCCAGTCTTGTCCTCATGACTAGACTTGGTTTGCCAGTTCCTCCAGGCATCATAATAACAACCAAGGCATGTAGGGAGTACTATGACAAGGGCGAGAAGTTACCTGAGGGATTGATGGATGAGGTTACCCGGGGGTATTAAGTATCTCGAGGAGAAGACAGGGTATAGGCTTGGGGACCCTGATAAGCCATTACTCGTTAGCGTGAGGTCTGGGGCTGCGGTTTCAATGCCGGGCATGATGGATACGGTACTAAATGTGGGGGGGCTTAATGATAGGACTGTCCACGGACTAGCCAAGAGGATCAATAATGAGCACGGCGCCTACGACGCATATAGGAGGTTCCTGGCGATGTTTGGTAGGATAGTCCTTGGGATACCTGAGGAGGAGTTTAATAAGCCCCTTGAGGAGATTAAGCGGAAGTACGGCGTTAAGGAGGACCCGGAAATACCGCTCGAGGGGCTTAAGGAACTCGTTGAGATCTACAAGCAGGTATACATTAAGAGGTTTGGTAAGGTGTTTGATGACCCATGGGAGCAGTTAAGGCTATCGATAGAGGCCGTGTTCAAGTCGTGGAACTCACCAAGGGCTAGGTTCTATAGGGAGGCCAATAAGATAACACCCGACATCGCTGACTGCACGGCCACGGCAATAGTGACCATGGTCTTCGGCAACGCTGACTGGAGATCGGCCACTGGCGTCGTCTTCTCAAGGGACCCAGCCACTGGCGAGAATAGGCTTTACGGTGAATACTTGCCATACGCCCAGGGTGAGGACGTGGTTGCGGGTATAAGGACTCCAAAGCCCATTGAGAAGCTTAAGGAGGAGATGCCCGAGGTCTATGAGCAGTTGTATAATGGTGTTAAGCTCATTGAGAAGACTAAGAAGGAGGTTCAGGACGTGGAGTTCACGATAGAGAAGGGCAAGCTTTGGTTCCTGCAGACAAGGAATGCTAAGATGAATCCATTGGCTGTTTTGAAGACGAGGGTCGACATGTACAAGGAGGGCATGATAACGAAGGAGGAGGCAATAATGGGTGTTAAGCCAGAGTACATACTGCAGATGCTTTACCCGAGGATTGACGAGTCCAAGGCAGGTAAGCCGTTGACCAAGGGTATACCGGCATCGCCGGGCGCAGTGAGTGGGCAAGCCGTGTTCGACCCAGATAGGGCCGTGGAGTGGTCCAAGGCCGGCAAACAGGTTATACTGGTTAGGGAGGAGACGAAGCCGGACGACGTTCACGGCTTCTACGCATCAGTGGGTGTGCTAACAAGTAGGGGTGGTGCAACTAGCCACGCGGCGGTTGTTGCCAGGGCGATCGGTAGGCCGGCGGTAGTTGGTGCCGAGGCCCTACAGATTGATTACAGCACTAGGACTGCGAGGGTTGGTGATGTGGTTGTTAAGGAGGGTGATTGGATAACGATTGATGGGTTCACGGGTAATGTATACGTCGGTAAGGTACCGACGATAGAGCCTAAGTTACCGCCTGAGTTCTTTGAGTTCCTGGACATGGCTGACTCTGTGTCTGTCTTTGGGGGTTAGGGCTAATGCCGATACGCCTGACGATGCCGCAATAGCCAGGAGGTTTGGTGCCAAGGGCATTGGCCTATTGAGGACCGAGAGGATGTTCAGAGCACCCGGTAGGCTGGACCTATTTAGGAAGGTAATACTCTCGGACAACCCAAGCGAGAGGAAGGAGCTTCTTGATCAATTAGCCGAGATGATGAAGAGGGACTTCCTGGAGATATTCGAGATAATGGAGGGTTACCCAATAACGGTTAGGTTATTCGACCCACCACTGCACGAGTTCCTACCAAACTTCGAGGAATTAGTCACTGAGGTGACCAGGGCCAGGACCTTGGGCAAGCCGGATCCTGAGAAGGAGAGGCTGCTCGCAGGGTAAAGGCGTTGATGGAGGCTAACCCAATGATGGGGCACAGGGGGGGCGTTAGGGTTGGCATTACGTACCCAGAGATCTACGCGGCGCAGGTTAAGGCAATACTGTCCGCAGCCCTTGAGCTTAAGAGGAAGGGTAAGCACGTCGATGTGCAGATAATGATTCCGCAGGTCGCGGAGGTTAGGGAGCTTGAGATAATAATTAACAATGTCGTTAAGCCCACGGCAGAGGAGGTATTTAAGGCATATGGCGATAGGATTGACTTCAAGATCGGCACCATGATGGAGACCGTCAGGTCATGCCTAACAGCCGACAAGATCGCCAAGGTAGTGGACTTCATGAGCTTTGGAACAAATGACCTAACACAGGCAGTCTTCAGCTTTAGCAGGATGATGTGGAGAATAAGTTCATGAGCAAGTACCTGGAGCTCGGCGTACTGCCCTACGACCCATTCGTGACCATCGATGAGGATGGCGTTGCCAAGCTCATGAAGATAGCCATAGACGCGGCCAGGTCCGTGAAGCCAGACATAGAGATTGGCATATGTGGCGAGCATGGCGGTGACCCAGACTCAATAAAGATACTGGCTAAGGTTGTGGGCAGGGGGGGCTCAACTACTTCAGCGCATCGCCTTACAGGGTACCAGTGGCTAGGCTCGTGGCAGCCCAGGAGTCCCTGAAGATATTGGGCAAGGCACCAAAGATACACATATACTAATACGCCGAACCACCATTAAAAAGCATTTAAAGGTACCATTTTACAGAAACCTAACGATAGATAAATAAGGACAATAATGCTGTATTCATCTATTGATTATCACTAAATGTCACTAAATTTAATGAATATGTCATAATTTTGAACTAAAAAACTTAAAAAAGGACTAATTCCTTAACGAGGGTGTATGACTGTGGTAATAACACTGGTGCAGTACGTGTTGTCAATAGTATCGGGGGGGATACTGGTTGGTTTCTCACTCGGTCTTATTGGGGGGGGTGGTGGTAGTATCTTGGCTGTCCCATTGTTCCTATACTTCGTTGGCCTTGACACAATACCTGACGCAGCCCATATAGCCATTGGGACTACCGCACTGGCCGTTGGCTTAAACGCGTACATAAACTCCTACATGCACCTTAGGAAGAAGAACGTGGCACCGAGGATCGGAGGCATATTCGCCGGCGTAGGCCTCGTTGGTTCCTTAATAGGGGCTTACCTGGGCCACATAACACCAGGCACTGACTTACTGACCTACTTCGCAATAGCAATGATTGTGCTTGGTATATACATGGCAATTAGGAGGGAGTCAACGCAGGCCGGTACTGCCGATGAGGTTAATCACGTGCTTAACGCCTTCCAGAGGTGCCCGAGACTGACAATGTCGACTATACTCAAGGTGGCAGTCTTCGGCTTCCTAGTGGGCTTGGTCAGTGGTTACTTTGGTATTGGTGGTGGCTTCCTAATTGTGCCCAGCCTAATGTTCTCTGCGGGCCTGTGCATAACGAGGGCCATTGGGACGAGCCTAATAAGTGTTGGAACATTCGGTGTGGCCAGCGGTGCCGAGTATTGGTATTACGGCGACGTCCTAGTACTCATAGCCCTACTATACGTGGCCGGCGGTGTGGCTGGTGGTTACGCAGGCACTAACCTGGCTGTTAAGGTCCCAAAGAGGACTCTGAGGATTGCTTATGGGGGGGCAATAATAGTGCTCGTAGGTATATATATGCTAATGAAAATATACCACATAATACCATGAATTACCTAAGTCGCCCAATACCTATCTCACTGTCTTGATGGATTTTTACGAGGAACAAAGTATTTAATTACTCATAATTTTATTTACATGTGGTATGAAGGCAATTAACTATTATAAACTCATTAACTTCATTAGGGGGGGTAATCCACTTTACGAGATCAGAGAGAGTGGGGATTCCGTTGAATTATTATTTCATGCACCAAGTGAAGAGGAGGCTTCTGGAACTGAGGCGGAAATCAGTGATGAGCCTAGACCCATAGTGAGAATTGTATTTGCTAGGGTTGGTGATGAATTAATACCGAGGGAGGCATGGTTGAAAGAGGTAATGCAATGCGTAGGATGAGTATTGATGAAATTGATACGTGGCTTGAATTTGTCGACATGTATTCCTGAAGCAGCGCAGAGAACTACTTAAATTAAGTTTTTAAGGGACCTCGTTCATTTTATACCTGTGAATTTAGTAAGAGTGGGCATTTCGCTAATGATAATTGGAATAGCAATACTATTAATATCCAATTCATTCTTGCCCAAGGTATATAACGTGATGATTAATACAGTAAACAATACCACGGTAAGAATGGACGTTAATTCGAAGTACCTAATGCCAATCTACATAAAAAGCCCCGCGTACATAGTAGTCATGCTTAATAATTCATACCCATTATCCATTTACGTATTTGACCCATTTGGACATGTACTAACCCCCCCACTGAACTATAAACAGGAGGGGGGGGTATTTATCTAGTAATGTTTCCACTACTCAAACACGGTAATTACTCATTAGTGCTACTTAATGAAAACTCAACGCCACTTAATGTTTCACTTTTGGTGACCTCAATATCTCAATACATGATAAGTAATGCGGTGATACTAAGTATAATGATGGATCTAGGCGTCGTATTATTCATCATCGGTGTATTGTTCGTTACAATTAACATACTGTATATAGTTAGGTCAAATCCTAAGAATGAAATAAAAGCTTAAAAGATAGTGAATCAATCTCGTGATTAGTGTGAGTACTGATGAGCGTGGCATACTTGGTACTGGACGTCCTCGGTGTGGTGGCTCTGAATGAGAATGGTGATGTGATAGCCAAGGTTCTCTATGAGGGTAGTACGGATGAGATAGCCGACAAGATGAATAAACTAGAGACTGGCGAACCAATTAATGAAGTCATTAGGATAATAAATGAACTTAGGGGGGGTAAGGGCATTACGAAGATCATCGTTGAGAACAGGGAGTTGGCTAGGAATCTGGCAAACATGGTTGCTGGGGGGGTTGAAATTAGGTCCGAGTTGCCGAATAAGGCAGGTATGATTTATAGAGGTAACATTGGTAAGTATGTCAAGGAGGTCTTTGGCCTAACTGAGGATGAGTACTTGGCAAGGGTTTATGAAATAACGACGGTACAGACAAGGCATAAGTTAAGGCAGGTTGCGGAGAAGAGGGACCTATTCATAGCCCAGGCCATTAGTTCCGTCGACGATCTCGACAAGATACTCAACCTAATAAGTTCGAGGGTTAGGGAGTGGTACGGCCTCCACTTCCCGGAGCTTGAGGACTTGGTCAAGGACCATAAGGAATACATGACATTGGTCACCGAGCTAGGGCATAGGAGCAATTTCACGCTAGATAACCTTACAAAGCTGGGACTTTCTCAGGATAGGGCTAAGAGAATTGCAGAGGCGGCGAGTAAAAGCGTCGGTGCCGAGATGGCTGATTGGGACCTAGAGCCCATAAGGACCTATGCAAGGATTTATGTGCAATTATCAGACCTGAGGAATAAGTTGTCTGAATACATAGATGAGGCCATGGTTGAGGTTGCACCGAATATCAGGGAGTTGGTAGGTCCATTACTTGGCGCCAGGCTTTTAATGCTTGCGGGAGGCTTGATGAGGCTCGCATTATTACCAGCATCCACAATCCAGGTACTCGGTGCGGAGAAGGCGTTGTTTAGGGCTTTGAGGACTGGCGGTAAGCCGCCGAAGCACGGCGTCATATTCCAATTCCCAGAGATATTTAGGGCCCCAAGGTGGCAGCGTGGTAAGATAGCCAGGGCATTGGCTGCGAAGTTGGCAATAGCGGCTAAGGCTGACGCCTTCACGGGCAACTTCATCGCACCAAGGCTTAAGGAGGACTTAATGAAGAGGATCCAGGAGGTTAAGACACTATATGCCAAGCCACCAGCAAGGAAGCCTGAGGTCAAGGCTGCCAGGAAGGCCCCCGAGAAGAAAGGACCGGTCAAGAGGGCTGAGGAGAAGAGATCTCACGAAAAGAGAGGCCGTAGATAGTGAGATATTAAGATTTATAATCCCTTAAAAATACGCATCTCCCAATGTCTTCATTAATACAGGTTGTTGGTGTTAAGGAGCATGAGAAATTCAAGGGTGTCTACTGGGTGTCATTCGAGGATGGTACCGAGAGGCTTGCCACAATTAATCTAACGCCAGGTAGGAGGGTTTAT
Organism: Vulcanisaeta distributa JCM 11216; assembly: GCF_001315985.1. Classification (GTDB taxonomy): domain Archaea; phylum Thermoproteota; class Thermoprotei; order Thermoproteales; family Thermocladiaceae; genus Vulcanisaeta; species Vulcanisaeta distributa_E. Next base: position 152,088 of record NZ_BBBI01000001.1, on the reverse strand, counting down.
GGTGAACAATTAATCCAGTGGGAGGGTAGGGAATACAGGATTTGGAACCCATACAGGTCCAAACTCGCCGCGGCCATTATGAATGGGCTTAAGGTAATGCCAATAGGAGAGGGGGGGTCACGAATACTATACCTAGCGCGGCCAGTGGGACTACGGTAAGTCACATAAGCGACATAGTTGGTAATAACGGTATTATTTACTCCGTCGAGTTCTCACCGAGGGTTTTCAGGGAGTTCATGGAAAAGCTGGTTGACCAGGGCAGGAAGAACGTAATACCAATACTAGCTGATGCAAGGTATCCGGAGCAGTATGTGCACATTGTTAAGGCGGTTGACATAGCCTACATAGACATTGCACAGCCGTTCCAGGCAAAGATACTTGCTGACAATGCCGATGTTTACGTGAAGAGCCACGGCTATGTAATGCTGGTAATAAAGGCCATGAGCATCGACGTTACTAAGGAACCAAGCGAGACGTTTAAGAGGGAGATTGACGTGCTTAAGGACAGGGGGGGCTATGAAATACTTGACATGGTTCACCTGGAGCCTTACGACACGGCCCACGCCATGGTTATAGGTAGGAAGTCATCGTAATTATTCATTATATTGGCAAAAAGGGATTTAAATAAAATAGTGCGTATGATTATAAAGGTAATGAGCAATGAACTCATAACGCATATGTTGAATTTGGCAGCAAGTAGAAGAGCTAAGGTGCTGCTTGTTGGTGATTCATCACTATCCTACGACGCTATAATTAGGGTACCTAATTATAGGGACCATGAGGAGGGCAAGTTCATTATTAAGGTTAAGGAGGACGCGGGTAGAATGAGTAGAGAATCTATAATAGACCTCATTGTATTATCCAGAGTTTCAAACTCAACACCGATAATCGTGGGTATTAATTACGGTGATGAGGAAATGGCGGATGGAGTGGCGTATAAGGTACATGGAATCTACGCGGTGGGTATTAGGACATTTAAGAGGATTTTGGATAATGAGGGGGGGTTAAGTTCGTGAAGGATAAGGGTATTGTGAGGGCTAGTGTGAAGGGTCAATTGCTTAGGAGGTTGAGGGAGGATAGGGGTATGAGCCTTGGCGACCTTGCGAAAATGCTTGGTGTTACCAGGAGGACTGTCTATGAGTATGAGAGGGAGTCTATGGAGGCTTCGGAGAGGACGGCTAGGATGCTTGTTAGCATATTCAATGAGGATGTATTGAGTGATGTTGACCTGAGACCTAGGGAGGAGGAAGTCATTAATGAGGTTAGGGAGAGGGAGGAAATGGTTGATGAGGGCATCAGGGAATTACTATCATCATTTAGGCTATACTCGCTATTGAAGGCCCACACAAAGGTTGCGGCTCACTCATCAAGTGAGTCGTACTTAGTTGAGGATAGGAGTAGGTTAAGCAATGAGGTTATTAGTGTTGCTAAGGTACTTGGTGTTGGGTTAGCTGTGATAGAGTCTGATAAGCGTGACGTTGAGTTCCTGGAATCCAGGAGTTAATTGTGAATACATATGAGTAGTTACCCAAGAATGGAGGTTAGGGAGGGCTTGGTCTCAATAATCGCACCTGATTTGTCAAAGTACATTGTTGGCAATAGGCCCGAGCCAGCCCATGCACCCGTGTTTTACAACCCCAGGATGGAGGTTAATAGGTCGTTGTCCATAGCCGTAGTTAATGGTTACATAAGCTATACGGGTAAGGTGGGCATTACTGCCTGCGAGCCGTTGTCAGGGACTGGGATTAGGGCCGTTAGGTACGCTAGGGAGGTCAATGGCATCTCTAGGGTCATAGCTAACGATATTTCTGAAAAGGCCTATGAGTTAATAAAGTTGAACATAGATAGGAATGGCCTAAACGATATAATTAACGTACACAGGACGATGCAAATAACCTATTATTGAGGGCCGCCCGTGAGGGTGGCTGTGACGTAGTCGATATTGACCCCCCCTTCGGGTCTCCACAGCCATTCATAGAGAATAGCCTTAGGGCCATTAAGGATCAGGGTCTACTATGCGTGACGGCGACTGACGTAGGCGTTTTATCGGGTAAGTACCCAATTAAGTGCGTTAGGCGTTATGGGGCATTACCGCAGAAGTTCCCCCCCTATAGGTTTGAGGTAGGCATTAGAATATTAATATCGTTGATTGCACGGTACGCCTTATCAATGGATTACGGGATACAACCACTGGTATCATTTCTCGACGGCCATTACTACAGGGTTTGCGCATTGATTCTTAAGGATCGGTCCTACGCCCTGGAAACACTAAAGAACCTTGGTTATGCATACTACAGGTCAGGCACATTACAGAGGGGGGGCTTTATACCTGGATACCCAATACCTAGTATTACTAGGTATAGACTGGCGGGCCCACTATGGATTGGTAATTTATGGGATGCTGGATTCCTAGTAAATTACTTCATGAGGAACATTAGGGATTACTTCAGTAATAGGGCTAAGGAAATTGGCATGTTAATTACCGATGAGTCACTCGGACCTAACATACCCTATGCACTCACCACAGAGGTAGGCAAGGACTTGGGGGGGCGTGAACTGCCCATTAATGATATCATAAATGTGATAAGAGGGCTTGGTTACCAAGCCGTGAGGTCCCACTTCCACATTAAGGGATTTAGAACAAACGCTGACCTGCTTAGGATCAGGGAGATTATTGTGGGTAAATAAAATAAGCCTAGTGGCTCTGGTCATATGTGCTGGTGATAGTGATAACCGGCTTACCCGGCTCTGGGAAAACAATAGTTTCCGACGTGGCGAGGGAGCTGGGTCTCCCTGTGGTAACCATGGGTGATATAATTAGGGAGGAGGCCGTGAAGAGTGGTATCTCCTCATCCATGCATCGGTAATCCTTAGGTTGAGAAATGGCACCAGGATAATTGCCTATAAGACTATTGATAAGATCCCAAAGTCATTGAATGCCATTGTTATTGATGGGGGGGCTAGGAGTATTAGGGAGGTTGAAACCATTGAGGAGGTATTATCTACCAAGGCGGTATTAATCTACGTAGTTGCACCCTGGAGGTTAAGGTTTGAGAGGTTGCTAAGGAGGGGGGGTAGGCCCGATGACCCGAAGACCCTTGAGGACTTCCTAATGAGGGACCTTAGGGAGTTGAGGTATGGACTTGGCGACTTAATAGCTAGGGCCGATTATATACTAGTTAATGACTCATCAATCGACGAACTCAGGGAAAAAGCACGCAAGATCCTAACCTCACTAATTACGCAAGTAGGTAATTTCACCTAGTGACCATCCTCTGTCGCTCGGCCAGATTCCTTAAGGCCGCTAGTAATTCATCAATCGTATTATTAACAATAGCCAATGGTATTCGTTCCCTCCTGGCAATCTCAATACCCAAGTAGTCAGGTCTATCAACACCATGCATAATAATCACGGCCGGTCTCAAGTTCGTGAACGCCATCATAGACTTTATGGCGATTAATGGGGGGGACCTACCATACTTAACATTGGTGAACACGGCAGCCCTCTGCGTTGTGCTTCCATAAAGCTTTAGGTATTCGTGGGATGGCACATCAAGGACAAGCTTTAGGCTGTCGACCACCGTGTACCCATGAATATCGACATAACCCTCAGGCCCACCGCGATCGTGGCCCCTATAGCCTTAACGAATTCATTAATCTCGATTGGCACGTCGAAGTCCCTCATGTCAAGAATCGCCTCCCAAAACCTCTCGCCACCAAGTTGCCTACTCAGGATGTAAAGTCTCTGCCCACCCCCCCTCTCAAGCTCGTAATCTACCAACGCCTTAACAACCCTCCTAATGAATTGAGAACCAGGTGACTTCCTACGCCCAGACTCATAATCACTGATCACGCTTGGCGATGTGCCGAGCCTAGCCGCCAACTCAGCCTGGGACATCTCGAAGAACTCGCGCCACTTTCTAATTCCCTTGCCGGGATTTTCTGAGAGTACTATGTCGCCGGCTATCCTAATCATAATGTCCGTTATAAAACCCTCATACTCAACCATTAAGAAATATACAAAAGTCTGGTATTTATGCGTTTTACCGTGATTGTAGACATCACGAGAACGCCAAGTGGCAATTAACTATTCCATTTTATTCTTTTCCAAGGAAGAACTTATAAAGACATTATTATTCATAGCTAAGCGTGTCTTCTCAACAGACTGGCAGTGCATTACAGACGACTGTTGCTACGGGAAAGATAACCATAACCAAACCACCACTTGGTTCACCCATTAAGCGTACATACACATTTAGGGTTAAGAGGTATGATCCAGAAAAGAGGAGGTATTACTGGCGCGAGTACAAGGTCGAGCTCACAAATCACGAAACAGTGCTTGATGGACTACTGAAGATTAAGTGGAGCCAAGATGCCACATTATCCTTCAGGTATAGCTGCAGGATGGGCATTTGCGGCTCCTGCGGCATGATAATTAATGGAACGCCAAGGCTGGCCTGCGAGACAAAGCCCTACGACCTAGGCACTGAGGTCGTAACAATAGAACCACTCAGTAATTTCGAACCAATAAAGGACGTAGCAACTGACTTCTCGGACTTCTTCAGGAAGCATAGGAGTGTTAAGCCTTGGTTGATTAGGAAGGATGAGACGGAGCAATTCGAGAAGCTGGAGACCTATTACCCACAGACGGAGGAACAACTAAGTGATTACTTGGAATTTGCATACTGCATCAAATGCGGTCTTTGTTACTCGGCCTGCCCAATGGTTTTTCTGAACAAGGACTACCTGGCCCACAGGCCCTCGCCCAGGCATATAGGTGGAGTGCCGATAGTAGGGATGAGGGCGCCGTGCTTAGGCTTAAGGTCGTTGATAGCGAGAACGGCGTCTGGTCATGCCACTACAGCGGCACCTGCAGTAAGGTATGCCCCCCCAAGGATGTTGATCCAGCCCTGGCAATAAACCTTTTGAAGAAGTGGTTATTAACAGGTAAGCGTAATAGGTGATGGGAATGGCGCAACAGAAACAGGTAAAGAGGGTCCCACCAAAGTGGTCCCTTTGGTTTAAGGGCCTTGACGAGTGGTTACTGATTTTCCAGAAGGTCAGTGGCGCAATCCTCATTCTATACCTAATCGGCCATACCCTGGTAATATCCACGGCGCTCGGCCTTGGCCATCCGTCGCAGTTAACGTGGAATACAATAATAGGCACCATAGAGGGGGGGCCGGCGATCTATGGGCATGTGCATGTCGGTACAGTAATTGAGTACTTAATAGCGCTTTTGGCGGCTGTTCACGGTGCCAACGGCTTCAGGCTGATACTAACGCAGTACTTCGGTGTTGGCCTTCCAAGGCCCGAGAGGCACACATTCCCAAGGGCAGTGCCCTCGGTTAGGAAGACTGGGCAGGCATGGCTTAAGTACGTAGCCGTTATTGTCGTCATCATATTCCTCATACTAGCAACACTAGTGGCCTTCATATGGTGATGGGCATGGTGAGCGCATCCACACTAAGAAAGTGGCAATACCTCCTTGGTATAGTGCTTATTGTGGTTGTTGGAATACACCTGGCCTTCAGGTGGCCGAGTTATGAGCAATCAATAACATACTCAGCCGCAATAAGCCATATACAGGCCTGGGACTTTGCATACGCAGCTGTCCTATACATACTCCTCTATGCCGCGTTAACGCATGGCCTCATAGGCCTCAGAACACTGCTGCTCGAGTTATGGCATTGGAAGTACGCCAGGATAACTGTGGACGCGGTATTAATAGTGATAGGGGGGGTTGCCGTGGCCGTGATTGGAACGATAGCCCTAACAGGCACAATATTAGCCCTCATCCATTGAGAATTGCTGTGGTTCCCAGTAATTCAAAATCTCCTTAAAAACATCTATGTTATTAATACTGCCGGTGTTATTCATGATCGATAATGCGGCCATTATAGACGAAACCAGGGTAAGCACATCCCTCCTTGTTAGGTAACCCATGTTACCAATCCTGAAGGCCTTACCCTTCACATCATCCATGGCATCCGAAATCGACACACCGAGCCTATATACCGTTTTCCTGAACTCATCAGGGCTGATACCCTGTGGGTACTTAAATGAGAGTACCGTTGTTGATCTGTGGTAGTCATTCTTTATAAAGGGTTCCAGGCCCATCTTATTAAGGGCGTTCACAATCGCCTTACCCCTCTCTACGTGCCACCTAATCCAGTTCTCAAGGCCAACCTCCCTAATTATGCCCAGGGCCTCCCTAATGGCGAATAGGTAATTAACGGAGGGCGTGAACGGTGTCTCAGACTTCTCTCCAAACTTCCTCATTAACTTAATGTCGAAGTAAATACTCGCGTGATTCACGGAATCGGCCTTACGATAGGCCTCGCTCGAGGCTACAGCAATGAACGACATGACCGGCGGGGGGGCAGCAAGGCATTTTTGGCTGCTAGATACAGCAACGTCAATCCCCCCCCAGGAATCCACCTCAAAGTAATCACCGCCTAGGGCGGACACATTATCAACAAGCACCAAGGCGCCGTAGGACTTAATCCACCCAGCAACCTTTGGCAGGTCCCTAAACACAATGCCTGGGCTTGTGTCGTTATAGACCGTGGCGAATACATCAACTTGCTTGATACCCATTGACTCAACACGAGCCCTTAAGTCATCATACGTGGGCGCCCTATCCCAACCATAATCAACCTCAATAACCTCAGCACCAACCCTCCTAAGGTGATTAACAAGCCTCCTACTGAAGCTTCCGAAGACTGGCACGAGAACGGTATCCCTGGGCCTGACGAAGTTGAGGACCATGGTCTCAACGGCGCCGGTACCACTCGCGGTTATTGGGAATACATCACCGTTTGTTCGAAAGACGTACCTTAAGCCCTCAACCACGTCCCTATATAGCCTATGGAAGTGAGGAGACCTATGGTCAACAACCCTCATTAAGGCTCTCATCACCCTAGGTGGTATTTGTGATGGTCCAGGGACCACGAGAAGAGGGTCCGGCGCTAGGTCCAGGTTCACGCACCGTAATTATTGAATTACTATTTAAGCTTTATTTATTAAATATATAAACTACACTGTATTCTAATATATTCCATAGATCCATGATATACACAATTCATGAACCTCAACTTTAATAAATGGCTCTTTAACATAATGATGTGTTAATAACAAGGCTGAACATCAAGGGGGGGTTTAATGGAGTAAATGTCAACATTGAGACCGGGCCCTTAACCGTGATAACAGGTCCACCTGGTTCTGGCAAGTCAATGATCATTGAGTTATTGTGGAGAGTTTTCAGGGGGATCAGGGATAGGGTAATTCTTGAGGATTTATCCAGGGTTGGTGACGCTAGGGTTGAGATTACAATATCACTTGATGATAGAGTTAAGAGGAAACTTGAGGAGGTTGGTTATTCGGGGGGGATAATATATCAATTAGTGTTGGTCTTGATGATGGTTATGTCAGCACCGTGAGAGTTGGTGAAAGGGAGGTCATGGTCGTTGAACTTAGAAATGGCGTTAGTAGGGTTAAGTACCACTGGATGTGGAGGTTGCCGATGCATCAGTGTTATTAAATCCAGATGGGTTAACGCCCAAGGGGGGGCAGGCCCTGCAGCTCGTGAGCAGTGCCTCTGAGGATTATGACACGGCCTTAACGGTCATTAAGGTCCTTAGGGAGTACTTATCCTCAGTGGGTGTTTATAGGATGGGCCCGTACATAGACTTTAGGGGGGGCCGTGTTAAAAATATTGATGTCTCATACACGGACTTCGTCGGCGAGCATGGCGAGCACGTCGTTGAGGTACTCTCTCAATTATTTACTGATCCAAGGAGGGACCAGGACGTGAGGCTTTTGAGGAAGATCTTTAGCGAGCTTGGCTTTAGGAATTTCAGGGCTGGTTGGTACGGAGGTGATCTGGTGCTCTCTTACATAGATAGGAGGGGGGGCCTCGTCCATATTGGTGATGAGTTACCATGCCACATGAAGACAATCCTGGCATTAACCACGCAGTTATTGGTGGCCAGGAAACCGTCATTAATACTCATCGAAAATGCTGATTTCTGCCTCGGTGAGGGCCTTGGTAACGTGATCACTAAGTTATTGAGTAATTATATTGATGGTAAGCAATTAATAATGGAGGTTAGGAATAAGTGGTTCATTGATGAACTGAAGATGCCGCATGTGGTTCTCTATAGCGTTGCCTAACATTGAATACCGACTGCCTTAATGAGGTCTCTAAGGATGCTCTTGATTTTATCCCTATCGGCCTCGCTCAATACATCCCAGTTATCAATAATGTACTTGGCAAGTGATAGGAAGTCATTAACCGCTGCCGTGGTCTTGTCAATGCTTGGTAATCCAATAAAGGCCTTACCACTATCAGTGACCTCGTAATACTTCTTAGTTCCCTCAACCTAGCCACCTTAATCAAGCCATCAGCCTCAAGCTCCTCAAGGGCCGGGTAGACAGAGCCTGGACTTGGTCTCCAGAAGCCCATTGACAACCTCTCGATCTCATCAATAATCTGTGCACCGGTCATTGGACCCCCTACTGCTGAGTAGGTAAAGTATCAAGTACTTCAGGCCTCTCCTCTTTATGAACCACTGCGGCGGTGGACCGAAGCGTCCATGCTCGTGATACATTAATTATCGGATTCAATAGTAGTGGGGGGGATTTATTTAACTTATCTCACAAAATCCTAAACTGAATCATGAGTACCAGGGGGGGACATGGTGGGTATGGGTGGAGGTATGGGTTAATAGACATGAGCTCAAACATGAACCACTGGGTACTCCAAAGGAATTGATTGAGCTGATTAGGGAGGGTGTGGATAATGGTCATTACTCGCACTACCCAACGGAGCTTGGCGGTGAATTAAGGAATTCGCTGGCGGATTTTGAAGGTATTGGGCCTGAGTTTACGTACGTATTTAATGGAGCCACGGAGGCACTGCAATTACTACTCATGTACTTAAGGCCTCGGCGAGTGATAATACCCATACCAAACTACGGCGATTACTTGCGACTAAGTAAGCTCGTAAATGCTGAAACCAGGTTAATTGAGTATTGGGGGGGACGTGGAGACCTAGTGAGCTCGCTGATCAATGACGTAGTGCCAGGCACTATCGTCGTACTCTCAAACCCAAACTCACCAATGGGTTACTTAATCAAGCGTGAGCAATTGCTTGAGTTGGCCGAGGAGTTGGGTAGGCGAGGTGGTGTGTTGATCGTTGATGAGTCCTTCATGGATTTTGTGAGGGTTAGTGAGTCACTAATTAGGGATGCGTTGAATCGGGACTATGTCTTTATCGTTAAGTCATACACCAAGTTCCTAGCAATACCAGGGCTCAGGGTTGGCGCGGTATTCACTAAGGTCAGCATTGAGGACCTGGTGCCCACGTGGCCCGTAAACTCGATAGCCGAGTACGCGGTGTCAAGGTACATGAGGCATGCCCATGGATTCAGGGAGTTAACGATTAAATACGTCGAGGAGGAGAGAGGGAGGGTTTTGAACTCGTTGAGGAAGCTCGGCATTAATTATTACGAATCAACGACTCACTACTTCGTGATAAGGCATAAACCATGGCTCGGTGAGGAACTCATCAAGCACGGATTCCTAATACGTGACCTATCAAACATACCACCACTGACCAAGGGATACTTCAGAATCAGCATTAAGAGTAAGGATGTCGATAGCGATTTCCTCAACGTGCTAATGAAGGTAATGCAAATTAAGTATTGAGTCAATCACCAAATAATGAGTGAAAGGGATCTAAGGGATGATCTTCCAAACCTAGTATCTAAGTTAATTCAGATGCCCAGTGTTAATCCTCCCGGTTATACTGTTAACATCGCTGGCTTCATTAGGGATTGGTTGAGTAGTTTGGGTTTTACGAGTGAGGTTAGGGAGTATGCAAAGGATAAGCCTAACGTGATTGCCAGGGTTGGTAAGGGTAAGCCCGTGCTCATACTTAATGGCCACATGGATGTCGTCCCTCCCGGTGATGAGTCCAAGTGGGTTTACCCACCGTTTTCGGGGAAGATCGTTGAGGGTAGGATATACGGTAGGGGGGGCGCCACGGACATGAAGGGCGGCTTAGCCGTGATAATGACCGTATTCGCGGAGTTAGCACCATTAATTGAGAGGCAGGGCTCTGGTACGTTGGTATTCTCGGCAACGGCTGATGAGGAGACTGGTGGTCACCCAGGTGTTGAGGCCTTGGTTAGGGATGGCGTGTTGGTTGGTGATGCCGCGATAGTTGCTGAGCCGTCTGGCGGTTTTAGGTATTACATTGGGGGGGAGAAGGGTCTTTGCCAGGTTAAGCTTGTGGCGAGGGGGGGTAGGCCTGCCCACGGTAGTTTACCAGTACTTGGTGATAACGCTATCATGAAGCTCATTAGGGCGATTAGCAAGGCTGAGGAACTAATTAACGAGTTTAACAGAAACATTAAGCTGCCCAGTGAGTTGATGGAGGCTATTAAGAATTCGGCTGAGGTTTACCTGGAGGCCTCAAGGGGGGGCTCTGGCCTTAACCTAACGCTTGGTGATTTTGAGAGGGTTGTTGGTACCGTGTCCTTTAATCCTGGGGGGGTTATTAGGGGGGGTGGTTCAAAGATAAACATGGTCCCTGACTACGCAGAGCTTGAGCTAGACATGAGGGTCCCACCAGGGGGGGTCTCACCGAACCAGGTAATTAACCACCTAAGGAACGGGTTGAGTGGGGGGTGGCCGATGTTGAGGTTCTGGACACAAGCGAGCCGAACTACACGGGTCCTGGGGGGGAGACCATTGTTAGGCTTATCCATGAGGGTATTGAGAGGGTGCTCGGTGCCACGCCAAAGCCCATAATAGTGACTGGCGCCACTGACGGTAGGTACCTGAGGGCTAGGGGGGGCATTCCAACGGTTGTTTACGGCCCTGGTGAGTTGGCGCTGGCGCATGCGTATAACGAGTACGTCACGGTTGACGACCTATTAAAGACTCACGACGTAATGTCCTACGCAGTGAGGAGATTCTTTGGTCTTGAGAAGTAGCGCAATTGTTAAGTAATTACTCGCTGGTTTAAAAAGCCATGCCAACCAAATTCCTCTACTGGTGGGACTCGTACAGGAAGGAGTTTGATGCGACTGTGGTTAGGATAGACGGCAATAGGGTTTGGCTCGACCAAACGCTTTTCCACCCGAGGAGTGGTGGCGTTGCCAATGACACGGGCAAGCTTGTTTGGCAGGGTGAGGAGTACGTGGTCAAGGAGGTGGTTAAGGAGGGTGAGGATGCGGTGCACATCCTCGATAGAGAGCCCAGATTCAAGGCTGGTGATGCTGTTCACGGCATAATCGATTGGGATAGGAGGTATAGGTTAATGAGGCTTCACACGGCCACGCACATAATAGCCGCACTGGCATATAAGAAGTACAACGCCCTCGTGACTGGCGGTGACATAACACCTGAGTATGCCAGGGATGACTACAACCTAACCCTGAGTGGTGATGCGCTTAGGAAGGCGTTCCAGGACTTAATTGCTGAGGCCAACGAGGTCGTTAAGAGGGGTATCCCAGTGAAGATTTACTTCCTCAGGAAGGAGGAGGCAATGAAGATACCGGGCATTGTCAAGCTCGCGGAGAGGGAGCCACCGCCTGGGGGGGAGGAGTGGAGGATCGTGGAGATCGAGGGAATTGACATTCAGGCTGATGGTGGACCACACGTGGCTAATACCAGGGAGATTGGGGAGATTGTCTTCCTGAAGTCGGAGAGTAGGGGTAAGGATAAGAAGAGGGTTTATTACACGGTGAAGTCCTGATTTTAAGCAAAGCTATTTCCTCCTCGACCTACTCCTCTTTAATTCTAGGGATGACCTAACGTAGTCAACCAATGAGTATACACCGCTAACCTCCTCGGCAAACCCCTTACCGGCCCATAACCTGGCCGACGTGATTACATCATCACTAACGCCACTAAGCTCATCCATTAATCTAACCGTTGCAAGGCCCCTAGACCTAAGTAGGTTACTGACCTTCTCCATTATCAAAGCCCTGGCGGCGTTAACCGTGTCCCTAAGAACCCTGGATAAGAAGGACCTATCCATAGGCTTAACAAAGTACGTAGCTGACCTGGCATCCCTGTATAGCATTGAATTCAATTCCCCAACTAACGAAGCATCAGGTAGTAGGTATGTGGAGTTGTCAATCCTTGGGCATAGAAGCAATGTGGCCCTCTCCTTAATCATTGAGTATATGTGGGTCTCATAACCAGGTATATCAAAGGTCCAAAGAACAAGATCGCCCTCATTATTTGTGATGATGAAGCTGTGAAGTATGTGGTTAGTCCTAGGAACATCACTTACATGGACATCCTTAATGTCACTGGGACCTTTATACCTACCCTCAAAGCTCATCGACGACATCCCACTCGTTATTCCAAGGACCACATACATCAAAACTAAGATAAACCAGGGGGGGTTTATAAGCTTTACTCTAATAAAAAATAGAAATAACACCAAGAATTATGCCAAATCAACTAATTAAATATGAGAGACATAGGCACTAAATAAAGGATGCCGTGCTTTGGGTCTGGAGAGTCGCCGTAATTATATAATCACGGCGGGTCTTCAAGTCCAAGTTATGACTTTACAAAATTCATTCAAGTCCTGGAAAGCAGTGCTTATTAGTTAAGTGGTTTTCAAGATATTGTATGAGGAAGGGCTTGTTGATGGCCGGCGTGGTTTTAATCGTGGTGGCTATTGTGATTTTTGTCTTTGGCATGTACATACTTGCCCGACAGGTAAGGCTCACCGTTATGACAGTGACTTTAAGCCCTGGTGAGGAAATCGCAGTAGGCGTTGTAAGTCCAGGTAAGGTATTTACCATGTCCTATATGGACTCTATTAATAAATCCCTGGAATTTTACGTTACGGCACCTCCTAACGCACCTCAAAGATATATCATATTTCAAAGATACGTCTATGGCCTTTATGTTGTGACTTGTTCACTAATAGGCAATGGCACCGGTACTCTGTATTTAGTAAATAATTACACGGTGCCCGTGACCATCACGTATTATATTTATCATGGGCTCGTATCCGTCGGTTCATTTCTTCTTATGAGTATAGTAATTGGCATTATAGGTGTGGTATTGGCAATACTAGGTGCGGTACTGAAGCCAAGGAAGTGATTATTTAATAAAGGGTATTGCTTAGGGAATTATTCGTTAAAAGAGGTTGGAGGGAGTTGAAGGCGGCCCTTGAGGCTGCGGAGGGTAAGTCAATCAATGATAAGTCACTCTACATACTACTCAGGGAGTTGATGGATCACGGCATTGTTGAGAGGGTCGATGAGGAGTACGTAATTGCAGACCCAATACTTAGGAGGGCTGTACTTAAATTATGACATGTTTTTAGACCTAATAAGCATCCCGGTCCTCACTCATAACGGAGAGTTTGAGCTGGCGGTATTCTCATGGCTCTTATCGCTGGTATTAACGCGGCTATTATGTTTATTGCTATGGGTAGTATGAATATTGTGGCGTAGTCGAGTGGTGTTAGGGCTATGGGTAGCATTATTGATGATGTGGCGGTGGTAGTCCTCACGGCCCTGCCCGGTCCTCCAAAGGCTGGCCCCATCATTGATGATGGGCTTGGGAAGGCGCTGACTATGGCCATGAGGAGTGCCGTGCCTATCACGGAGCCTATTATGGCTATTATCGCGGCCTCGATAATGAGGAGTAGTGGTATTGACCTGCCACTGAAGCCCACTGCCCTCATTATCCCGAACTCCCTGGTCCTCTGGATCACGTTTATCATCATCGTGTCGAACATCCAGATGCCGATTATTACGAAGCTTATGCCGGCTATGAAGGCTAGGAAGAGCTCGAGCACCGTGAAGAACTGGTTAATGCTCGATAGTAGTGTTGATAGGTTTAATACCTGGTCCATTGGGAATAGGGCCTTTAACTCGTTAGTGACGTAGTTTATGTTGTTTGGTGAGTCCACGTAAACGATTATTCCATCAACTATGCCGGACGGGTCGAATTGAGAGAGGAACGTGTTCTCATCAATGAATATGGCATTATTCGGATTCAAACCAATGACACCAATACCGCTCTGCTGCATTATGGCGCCTACCGTGTAAGTCAACTCAGAACCACCTGGCGTTGTTATCACCATGACCTGCCCAGGATAGGCAATCTGCTGGCCGGTGCTTGTGAAGGCAATGTCGTAACCAACCAGGGCCAGGCCAGGTGATAGTACCGGTGCGCCGGCCAGTATGGCATTGCTCAGTGAGGTCACTCCGTAGAGCTGCATTATCTCCTGTTCCGTGGCCCCCCCTATTACCGTGGCCGTCACCTCATGCCCATTAATATTTACCTTAGCCACCGTGGAGAGGATCGGTATGGCGTTAGTCACGTGTGGTATGTCCATGACTTCGTAAACGTCGGTGATCGTTAGCTGGGAATTCTGTCCTGGGAATAGGAACACGGTATTCGTTCCAAAGACCCTCTCGAAGAAGCTCGTGGTCAACGCCTTATAGCCCTGCCCCATGCCTATGGCGAGGCCAAGGGCCACTATGGCTATTACTATGCCTACAATGGCGCCTATTGTCCTGCCCCCCCTACGCTCCCACGCCGCACTCCACGCCAGTTTAAAGTAGTCACTAATCCTCATGAGGAGCCACCGTGCCTCCTACGCAGGAGTAGAACTACGGTGATTATCATTATCACGGCTATTATGGCCAGCGTAATTATTACGTAAGTGAAGAGGCTGACCCTATGATACCTATAGTAATACCCATAGTTGGTGCCTTGCGGTCCAGTCTGTGGAAATGCTGACTGCGTAATTAGTGTTGCGTTTTTAATCACGGTTATTGGCACGGTGTAATACTGAGTATGTTGTTGCCCGAATTGGTCCGTGTACTGTATTTGGAAGGTTATGGTAGTATTCATGGTTCTCATAATGGTGAAACTGAAGGCCACAGCACTTAATTGTTGGGAGTTCAGCGTGCCCATGTAGGTGCTTGACTGACTAATCATCTCAATGCCGGGGGGGCCTGGTATTGCGGTTATGTTTAGGTTATAGGCTGGTACCGGCCCCCCGTATTAACGAAGTTAGGGACACGGAGCCAGTCTCGCCAATCGTCAATGGTGTTGGCGCTACTTGGTAACCGGTGATTAGTATTGATGGTTCATTTAACACCGAGAGGGTCATCGTGCCCTGGGTACCTCCTGGGTATCCACCGGTGTATTGATAAGTTAGTGAGTATGTTATGGATGCTGAGGATGAGGTTATTGGGACGGCAATGGGTACGTAAATGTAATCTGTTGACCCGGGCATTATCTCTGTAATGTCATACGTGGTATTACCCG
This sequence comes from Vulcanisaeta distributa JCM 11216, assembly GCF_001315985.1. Lineage (GTDB taxonomy): Archaea > Thermoproteota > Thermoprotei > Thermoproteales > Thermocladiaceae > Vulcanisaeta > Vulcanisaeta distributa_E. The sequence goes on along the minus strand of NZ_BBBI01000001.1, from coordinate 136,764 downwards.
TTAGGCTTAATCCCTGGGTTGATGCTATGACCAGGGTCACGTTATAAATAGGCACTGGGTTCACATTTCTAATACCAATGGCTAATTTGCCAGAGCCAATACTTAACGAGGAATTGACTGGGTAAACAATGACTTGACTTGAGGATACCGTAGTAACGCTCATGCTTATTGAAATACTCCCGCTCACAGTATTGCCAACTTCGTCGAGGCCTGAGTAACTTATGGTAATCGTTACTGGGCCACTACCCGTTGGTAGTACGTACAGTATCGTTGTGTAGTTGCTTCCTGGGTTTAGCGTCCCAATTATTAATGTGTTGGAGCCCGCAGCCAAGGTGGCGCCCTCGATTCCCACGTTGGCCTGTAGATCATAAATGGGGCCACTACCATTATTGCTTATCACGAGCTCCACCGGATTAGCAAGGTTACTGACTAGGTACTGTGTATTGGTCTGTGCCGTGATTATTGGGGGAGCCGTAAATAACCAGTGGGAAGTTTATGTTCATTGAGCCTGAGCCCGCCACCTCGATGTACGTGGTTACCTGGGCCCTGGGTGATGTCTCGTACTCGGCGCCCCCCCAGCTTATGGTTAATGTCGATTGGCAGTTAATGGGTAGTGTTGAGTTTATTAGGTATGTGACCGTGACCTCCTGCCCAGGGTTCAGCCAACCAATGAATACAGGGTTTTGGGAAACCACGGCGCCGCTGCAGGGTGTTAGGGAGAACTCCGTGTTGTATAGGTAGTAGCCGCCCGTGTATATTAGTGTTATTGAGACCTTGGAAACGCCAGTAATGGTTGGTGATGGTGTCGAGGATATACTGACTATTGAGAAGGGTGGTGCAGTGTTTGAGTACTGCTGTGCCTGTGCCAGGGGGGGTATTAAGGTCAGTAGTGTGATTAACGCCGTGATTATTACTAACGTATACCTATTAGTTATCATTTTCGACATCGAACCTAAGGCCATGTATGTTCTTATAAACCATACTCTCTTTAAATGCGCACATTATTATCTACACTATATGGGTATTTGGTGAGTATGTATTTTAAAGAGGCGTTGTAATAACTCACCGTGTCGTTTATCGAGGCCAGGGACGTGTGGAAATATTATGGTGACTATCCGGCACTACGTGTTGAATCTCGAGATTAAGGAAGGTGAGTTCAGGTGCATCATCGGGCCAAGCGGCAGCGGCAAGACAACACTACTCAGCCTAATAGGCGGCTTGGACAGGGTTAGTAAGGGCTACCTGAGGGTCGGCCCCCCCTATGAACTGCATAAACTCAGTAACGCGGAGCTCGATAGGTATAGGAATGAGTTCCTGGGCTTCGTATTCCAACTATACTACTTAATACCTAGGATGTCCGTGCTTGAGAACGTTGAGTTACCGTTAATAGCCAGGGGGGGTGTTGACCCAAGTCAAAGGAGAAAGCTGGCCCTTGAGGCTCTTGAAATGGTTGGTCTCAGAAACAAGGCCAGGAGGAAACCCAATGAGCTCAGTGGTGGTGAGCAGCAGAGGGTTGCGATTGCAAGGGCGATAGTGGCCAGGCCAAGGCTTTTGCTGGCTGATGAGCCCACGGGTAACCTGGATAGTAAGACGGCCATGGTGATAATGGATATCTTTAGGAAGTTGAATAAGGAGCTTGGGATGACGATAGTGATGGTTACTCATAACCTCGAGTTAATAGGTAATTGCCACAGGGTTTCCAGAATAAGTGATGGTGTGATAACGAGGACTTACGATGTACCACAGGTACACGAGGGCATTGAACAGTTAATTAGGGAACTAACCACCATTTAAGCCAAGCGCAATTTATTTAAATAACATGGCGCCTAGTCCTCATCAATGAATAATAAGGCTTTTCTGAGAATTACCGGCCTCGTGGGCTTCATGATGGCTGCTGTTGCCACATACCTCTACATGGCCTATATCCTTGTACCAACCATAACGCCAATACTTACTCAACAAATTGAGTCCCAACTAAGCAGTGAGGGTGTTGCCGTAAACCAAAGCGATATTTCAGGGTTCACATCACTCATGGCCACAATAATGCCCGTAACAACCATCGTGGGCATGGTAATAGGCTGGTTAATAGAGGCTGCAATACTCATGGCACTACTCAGGGCCTTCAAAATTAACACCGGCTTCACAGACACCTGGCTACTCAGTGGGAATTACTTCTACGTGAGTGTGGTGCAGACCGCAATCGTAGTAACCACACCAATATTTGAATACTCAATTAACGCAGTGATAACGCATGGTAGCGTCCTAAGCGAACCAGCAATACTGGCAGTCGGCCTGGCATTCACGATAATAGGTTCATTATTCCTGGCCTACATATTTGCCAGGATCTACGGAACAAGCATTACCAAGCATTAATACCAACACTAATAGCCCTAATAATCTTCTGGGCAATATCAACACTAACTTAAAACCCAAAACGAGATACAACAAAAGTCGCTCATTAATCCGCAGTAGTCTTTCATGCTTTGGGTCTGGAGAGTCGCCGTAATTATATAATTACGGCGGGTCTTCAAGTCCAAGTTATGACTAAGGTACTTCGTTATACTTACGCGTGCTGTTTAGCATTGATGAATTTTTAAGGAGGTCATGAATACTGATTAGGCTGTGGAACCTCCCTTTGTTAATAGGGCTTTAGAGCTTGGTTGGCTTAGGGGTTGGGCATCAGGCTTTAGGTACGTGCCCCTGTACATTTATGGCCCGGAGGGCTGTGGTAAGACGAGGCTGCTTAGGGAGTTCGTGAAGAAGTTCAGGGATTACTTCGGCGATGATGGGGTGGCGGTTTATATTGACGCTACTGAGGGTATTGACCTGAATAAGGCGGTGATTACTTCGCCAGGTGTTGAGTTGGTCATGGACGTGGTTAAGGAGTTAATAAGTGGCTTTGTTAATGAGGGTGTTGGTAGGGCATTGGCTAGAGTCGCCACTTTAATGATTGAGAGAGCCTTAAAGATTAGGCTTAGTGATAAGTACGTCCTTCTCGCCGTGGATGATGTGACTAGGTCAATAGGCCTTGGGAATATTGAGTGGTACATTAAGTGGCTTTATGAGTATATGCAGAGGTTCATGAGTGATTATGGGCCCAGAGCGGTTAACGTTATCGCAACAACATCGGAAGGCGAGAGCCTCAGGTTGTTGATTAGGCATAATTACCTGGTCATTAAGTTAATGTGGAATCTCAATAAGGAGTCCTTTGAGGAGTTATACCAATCCCTCAAACCACCCAGTGGGCTTTATCTTGACGATGTCTGGGCACTACTTGGTGGTAACCCAAGGGCCCTTTGGGAATTGGCGACTACGTTTAATTGGGATCTAACGGCGTATAGGTATTCGGTGATAGAGAGGTTAATGCCCGTGATCGACGAGGTCAGGGTAGGGGGATTAGTGAGGGAGTTGATTGAGGTGGTGAACGACCCTGATGTATTACAGAGAGACCCAAGCACCAGGTTGATGGAGCTCAACGAAATACTGATGAGGAACAACCTAATAATCTACAAATGGGTCACATCCATAGGAGACGTAAAAATACCCAAGGACCCAGAACTCGGCATAGGGGGGGAATACTACGCCTGGCAACTACCCATTTACAAAACAACGATCATGCAGATACTTAGGTAATTTCCGCACTTTGGAAGTGCAGAGTCGCCGTAATTATATAACTACAGCGACTCTCCAAGTCCAAAGCACGGAAACTACTAAGCCCTATAATGACGCGGCCATGTTATGAAATAAGGCTATCAATCCTAAAATTTTAAATTCATCTTTCTTAAAGATCAAAAGAATAAATTAAATAAATAATCAAGGGCGCAATGTATATATCAGATAAATTAAATTGGTATTATTGGTATTAATGAGCTTGTTGGGTAAGAAGGAAGTGAAGGTGTTGGCTAAGTATATGGGCCTAATAATGTTGTTTCAGGCGTTATCAATGGTCGCTGCAGCCCTATTAATAGGAAACGCCCTCTCTGTTTATTTCGTGACTAATAATGTACCTGCTGCCGCATCGGGCGGTGTAAGTGCAGGCTTAGCTGCTTTCTTTGGAGCAGTGTTAGCTTATGCTGATGATAATCCAATTACGTGGGCGGTCATTGTTGGAACAGCTATGGCGTCGGGACCAATTGGTTGGGGAATTATAATTGCCATAGCCGTTACGACATGATGCGGTGATGTTTAAATGCATAGTATATACGATTTTTCAAAGATACGAGTGACCTTAGATTTATATCAAATAGGCTTTATTTTATTAATACTCTTTTTAACATATTTGGTCATAATTATTAAACCCATGATTGGTACTATAGTTATTCCAATCGTTGAGTCCTTTTACTTATTTTATATGTTCTATTTATCGAGAGTTATATTTGAAACATGGCTGAATTTGTTAGTGAGGAATAAGCAGGTCGAAGTAAGTTACGTAAATAATGAGCAGATCTATGTGGTCAGTGGTGAAACGAGTGTTAAGCGATTAAATAAACCCGTTGTAATATATAATGCCATCGTGCCCACGGGCCTTCCTGTAATAATAATTACGAGACAGTACCTCGAGTTATTAAATAAGGAGGAATTAATGGCTGTTGTAAAACATGAGTATGCCCATATTCTAAACAGGGATTATCTATCAGCATACATAGTATTTATACCATATATGCTCATTACTTTTTTACCCATCACAATATACCTAATTAAATACTTAAGAATTGAGGAGATCTCGATACCCATATTAATCATTATTTACGTATATCTCTTCTTGGTCGTAATTAAGAAGCAGTATAATATTGCGGAGAGGGAGGCTGATTTACATGCTGTAAAGGCCGTGGGTAGGGAAGCCCTCAAATCGGCACTTTATAAGATCCGTAATCCCAAGTCATTGTTAAGTAGGTTCTTCGATACCCATGATCCGATTGAGTTAAGGTATAAAATAAATGAATCAAAACTAGGCCTTGCTGCCCAGGTGCGGGCATTGATATACCCGTTGTCATTGATAACCACCTTATTGATTCTTAAGTACCTAACTCTATACGCATTCTTTTATACGTCCCTTACAGGTAATATTATTGTAATGGTGATATTTGTACTAACGTACTTCGTGTCTATCCTCGCATTCTTTATTGTGTATGGTTTTCTAGTGCTCAAACTATTGACGACATTGGGTTACTCCCCCCCATCATTGGCTAGGAAGTCATTATTATTTTACTTAACATTTACCTCACTGGATTTCGCATGGCCTGTGCAGAACCTGGTGATTTATGCCGTGAATAACGCACTGGCAATTATTGGTGCGTCGCTCATTTTAGGGAGACCCATGGCTAAGTCCTTGTTAATTTGGGTATTGTTGGCCCTATTACCTTCGTTGGTGATTGCATTATGGATAGGGCTATATCCCTTGATTCATCATTAATTACCTCATCGTATATCGTGGGCTCGTTGCTTGCCCTCGTTCATCGCCTTAGCGTTTCTGTACATCCGCTGACTTTACAGGATATTGCATTTATATTCTTGCATAACTACTTCATTTACATAATCATATTTGCACTGATTAGGTTAGGCCTGAATCACCTGTATAGGTTAATCCTAGTCCTAAATGGCGCCCTAGTTGGTTACTTTGCAGTAAGTGCAATACTCGGTATAAGCTTGGTGTTGGGTGGATTTACGTTTATTCTGAGCATTGCTGAATTACTCGGTTTCATATTGTTACCTGGGATTAAGGTTAATGTTTCACGTAACTTATTACTTGCCTCGGCTTACTACCTATTACTGGTCGTGATTGAGATATTCGTGTATGATTACCTAGTTTAATGAGTATTTTCGCATATCATGAGAGTAGCTATGGTAATATCGCTATTTATGATACCCTTAAGATTTCGCCAGTAGCATCTAACATTTCTCTTGAGTAATTAACGAGGCCACGATTTTAGTCCCGCAGAGCATGATGGGAAGGGTTATTAATTCTAGGTGATGTTTTGTGGTGTAGATTAGTGTGGTTAGTAGGGATGAGGTTAGGAGGATTGTCCTGGAGTTGATTAGGACTGATGAGGAATTTAGGCTTGCCGTAGCTGGTGCCCTGGGTCTCGATGCAATACTTAGTGAGCTTAAGGCTCTTAGGCAGGACTTTAATGCCATGCTAAGTAGGATTGTGAGTATTGAGGAGGAGTTGAAGAGACATGGGCAAATACTTGAGGAACACACGAGATTATTGCAAGAACATAGCAGGATCCTTGAGGTGCACAGCAGGATACTGCAGGAACATACAAGGTTATTGCAGGAGCATGGTAAAGCCTTGAGGAGCAAAGAAGGTTATTAGAGGAACATGGTAGGATTTTGAATGAGCATACAAGGTTGTTACAGGAGCACGGTAGTAAACTTGATGAGCACGGTAAAATACTCCAAAGCCACTCAGAAATACTTCAAAGTCACTCAGCCAAGCTTGATGAGCTCACCAGGGATGTTCAGGACATTAAAAGGACACTGAATCAAATGAATAGAACAATGCAGAAGCTAACCTATGGCATTGAGGATGAGGCTGTTGACGTAGTCTCCTGGAAATTAAGGGAGAAGCTCGGTGTTAATGTTAAGTTAGGCAGGTTGGTAATTACCGAGGGCGGTAGGGAGGTGCTTGAGTTGAATATTTACGGCGCTACCGATGACTTGTGCGTGGTTGGTGATGCAACCCTGGATCTTCGGGTCAGTAAGGTTGAGGAGTTGATGGGCGCAATAAATGAGTTGAGGAGTAGGTATCCACAGTACCTGAGGCCTAGGGTTGTTAAGGTTCTTTATTGCATGAGGTATGTCCCTGAGGCCATTGAGGAGGCTAGGAAAAACGGTGTTTGGGTGTTCACGTGGAGGGAGGAGTTAACGCCATTCCTGGTGTCATCGACGTAGGTCTTTATAGAAACTTTATAAGTACCGTGATGGTGGAATTTGTGGAGTATATGGGCCATGTTTGGGTTGATGTCGAATTAATAAGTGGGGGGGATAGGGAGGTTAGGGTAAAGGCATTGGTGGATAGTGGCGCTACCCTAACTGTCATACCCAGGGCATTAGCCGTGGAGCTTGGGCTGAGGGTGACGGATAGGGGGGGCGTTGTCATGACCGCCGGTGGGCCAGTCAATGTTGAGTTTGGCGAGGTTAAGGTTAGGTTAATGGGTAGGGAGGCCACGGTTAGGGTTGTCATTAGTGACATCATTGATAAGGTCCTCATAGGCATAACGACGCTGGAGATCCTGGGCCTAATGATAGATCCAACAACGAGCACGCTCAAGGAGGCGCCATACTTATTGTACTAGGTTTTCCTCACGCTTAACCAGGTAAAGTTCATCAAGGGTCTCGCTTATTAAGGCCTCGTATAAGCCATCAGCATCCTCTAGAATGATTAAACCTCGCTCCAGTATTGAAAGCCTGAACTCGGGGTTAATATCCATTAATGGAACCACATCCACTGGAATGCCGAGGACCTCCTCGAGCCTAACCCCCCCAAGGCTTAATAACCTATTGAGGCCAAGGTCCTTTCCGTAAACTGCAATGTCCACGTCCCTAAACTCATTTAGATCTACGAAACTACCGAATATGATGCCTAGGGAAACACCGTACTCCTTAAGAACACCTTTAATCCTCGAAATTAACGATTCCCTCCCCCCCTCACTGCTCATTGAGTAATAGGTGTATTCCTCATTAAATTCCATAGCGACTCCTTAGTCTATTTATGAAGTTTATTAGGCTTTTAAAGTTCGTCTTAACATTTTGATATATTAAGTAATCATCAATTATCCAGTACCTATGGACAAGCAGGTTCCTAAGCCTTACCAATTTTGATAAGTCTTCATACTCATTGATCGTTAGCAAACCTCTGTTCCTTAATATCATTAATGCATTTATAGGTGTCCTGGGCCTCTCGTTTAAGTCCCTACGTACTATATGTATTACTAAGGCCATTAATGCCTCGGCAATGACTATTAACTCATACCTAACTGCCATCTTACCTTCATCGTCTAATTCATCATATGGCTTACTCGTGATCCTATTAATCTCCCCCCCTTACCGCATGCTCGATATCTCTAATTAGGTCTCTAATGAACTCTTTAGAAATACTCACATAGCTTTGAATTGGGGTTAGTTTTAATAAATCACGCTGCTAATTCTCCTGAGGATAGTTCCAACGGCTTGCCTTTAGGTTCATTTATGAAGAGTGCCGTGAATACTATACCCACTATTGCTATTGCAACGAGGACAAGCAGTAGGTTCGACATGACCATGTACTTAGCAGTTGTGCTCAACGTGCTGCTCGTTATTGGGAAGATTATTGGGATTAACAGCGCGGCTATTGTTGCGCCGAGCTTACCACTGCCTGCGGCTATACCGTGGCCCGTAGTCCTGAACCGGGTTGGGAATACCTCAGTTGGTAGTATGAATGTGGTCACGTTGGGACCGACATTAGTGAAGAATTGGGCTAGGCCGTACAGGGCTATTATGGCCGCTGGGGTTATTATGCCGTTCCTTAGCATGAACGCCGTGATTAGGTATGCGGCGGCCACTATTGAGAAGCCCATTATCTGCATGGACTTCCTACCCATCTTATCCACTAGGAAGGCAGCCACGTAATAGCCAGGGACTAGGAAGGCCAGTACGACGTATAACTGAACGTATACGCCGGCCAGTGGGTTCTTGGCTAGGCCCATTGCGGAGGTTACGAAGGGTCCGAATATGTTCATGCCGTAGAAGAACACGTCAAGTGCGAACCAAGGTATTGCCGTGCCTAGTATTACTGGTAGGTACCTCAGGAAGTTGGTGCGAAAACCATTATCGCGGTTATTCACGTTGTTTATCTCCACGTCCTGCCTAAGCACGTCCTTAATGGCCCTCCTGGCACCCTCAACATCACCCTTAACAAAGTACTCAAACCTGGGTGTCTCATGGACTTTACGCCTAAAGTAAATGACGAGGGCGGGCATGACAGCACCAAAGCCAAGTATTACCCTCCAGGCGAGGTCTGGATTAACCTTAGCATTCAGTAGTCCCAGGCCGAGTAGGGCCGCCGTGACTATGCCCCCCCAACCCTGCATTGAGAAGACACCAGCCACGAATAAACCCCCCCTACTCCTGGCTGGCGCGTACTCACTCATTAGCGTGGCGCTTATTGGGTAGTCACCACCAACCCCCCCGAGACCCAGTATGAACCTTGTTATCCAGAGCATTGTTGGGTTTATCGAGAAGGCAGAGACTATGGCGCCGGCGTTAATAGGGCAGCCTCAACGCCATATATGTACTTCCTGCCGAATATGTCGCCAATCCTACCAAAGATGAAGGGGCCAATTACCGCGCCGAATAACGCGGCTGATGATATTAGACTTATTTCTGAAGCCGTTAGCGACCAGACCTGCTTTAGGAATACTAGGGCTATGGATATTGCGAATAGGTCATAGGCATCGGCGAAGAAGCCTGCGCCTGATATGAATAGTAGCTTTAGGTGTCCTGGTGTTGGGTTCGACCAATCAAGTGGTTCAAAGGGCGTTTTACCCGACATCATGATTCGTGTGGCTGAAGCTTAATAGGGCTTTTGTTAGTAAAGTAATTATCATATTTATAAATAAATATGCCTATATATCAACGCAATGCCCATGAGGCAAATTTTTATTAATGCTTATTCCCCACGCATAAACGATGCCTGCAATAGACCTAACGCAGGTGGACTTAAAGACATTAACACCGGACCAACTGGACTGGAGGAAGTTTGTATTGCCCGCTGATCATCCAATGAGGGTTATTAGGATTGAGAAGGTCGTAGCCAACATAGGTGTTGGGCAGAGCGGTGAAAGACTTGAGAAGGCTGCCAAGGTACTCGAGGAATTAACGCAGCAGGAACCGAGCTATAGACTTGCCAAGAGGTCAATTAAGGACTGGAATATTAGGAGGGGAGAACCAATCGGTGTGGCGGTTACCCTAAGGAGGAATAAGGCCGTTTGGTTCCTGCTTAGGGCATTAGCTGCAGTGGACTTCACACTGAGGGAGGGTTCATTCGATGATTGGGGGGGTAACGTGGCCTCGGGATAAGGGAACACATAATGATACCAGGTACTAAGTACGACCCGGCAGTTGGCGTATGGGGCTTAAATGTGGTCACGGTACTCACGAGGCCGGGGGGGTTAAGGGTCATGTATAGGAGGAGGGCTAGGAGCGAGGTTGGTAGGGATCAGAGGGTTAGTAGGGCCGAGGCGATGAAGTTTTTCCAGGAGGTTCTTGGTGTAAAAATAATAAAGTAAAAGAATAATAATTTTGAAATTAACCTTAACGATTTATTTCACCATGATGCATTGATCAATATTTCATCATTATGTTCAATGACTTACGTATCAATATTTCATGTTCCTGCACATATTATAATTGACCGATAGCACTGAGTATTGTAGATGGTAATGCCATGTCCGTGTTAATCCATTGACGTCAGGGTTGTACTGTTAGGTAGTTAGTGGGTCATGGTATCATTTATAATCGCTTATCCTTATTTGTTATGAATGATACTGTTACTGTGCCACTATTAAATCATTCACTGCCACATTGTTAAGCTAAGTCGTATTATCGTGTAAATTTCATTCAACGTATTAGTCACTGGATATACCAATTAATATAGTGGACTGGATTAAGGAACTGACTATCCTAAGTCTACCATTAATGAAGTCATTTGTTGATTGGCAGGTATTGAGTTCAATCATTGTTACGTATGTTATTGGTATTAGTGTTTCTATTTGGCTTAGGTATTGGGTTATTATTTTCGAACTACCCCCCCTAACTAATTGTGTAGCCCTTAGCCATTGGGGCTACCACTAGGTAGTACTGTTGGACTCGCTTGCCCTGTGTAGGTCATCTTTAACTTTATAGGTTACTTATCACTATTTACTTATCAGCATAACTTTGTTTAAATAGGCCTTCCCTCACCTATATTACGTGTCAGCATGGGATGAGTTGATCAAAATGACTGGATCAATAAGTAGTGTTAGGGAGTTGTTTCTTAAGGCTAGATCCACTGGTCTTAACATTGCTGATTTAATGAACAATTACCTGCGTAATGAGCCCTTATTCAACTTCATCGGCCTTGAGTTTGTGGAGGTAAATGATGGCTATGTTAAGGCTGTTTTTCCATATAAGCGTGAGATACTTAGGCAGGGGGGGGTATGGTTCACGGTGGCGTTGTTATGACCGTGATCGATACCGTACTTGGCACTGCCGTCATGACCGTTAACGATGGCATTAATCAATACACTGCAGAGCTTAAGGTTCACTTCCTTGAGCCGTTGATAAATGGGCCATTCACTGTGGAGGGCAGGGTGATCAGGGCTGGTAAGCACTTGGCCGTTGCGAGGGTCATGTATACGATGCAAACAAGAAACTGTGTGCAGTTGGGATAGGGACATGGTTCATGGTTAAGAACAACGGACAGAGGAACAATGGCAATCCCTAAATCAACCACGTGTTAAACACTTATTAATTAAAGTATGCAGCATACGCAATGTTTAGGGTTTTAGACCTAACTAGGCTTTTTCCTGGTGGTGTTGCGACGAGAATACTGGCTGACCTTGGCTTTGACGTTATTAAGGTTGAGGATACGGAGACCGGTGATTACCTAAGGGAGATCTCGCCAAAGCTTTTTGAATGGTTGAATGCCGGCAAAAGGAGCGTAGCAATTAATCTGAAGACTGAGGAGGGCAGGGAATTATTCTATAAATTGGTCAGGAGTAGTCACGTGATTGTCGAGGGCTTTAGACCGGTGTTGCTGAGAAGCTTGGCATTGATTATGGGAGACTCAGGGAAATTAATGACAGGATTGTTTACTGCTCAATAAATGGTTATGGAGAGGGTGGACCGTACTCAGGCTTCCAAACCACGACATTAATACGGTCAGCGTTGCGGGCCTACTAGACCCAGGTCTATTCAGTGATGGAGTGCCAAGGCCACTTACTGTGCAGGTTGCTGATGTCGGTTCAGCCCTGCTATGCGTGATTGGTGTCCTAACCCTACTACTACGTGGTGTTGGTGGTAGGGTTGAGGTCTCCATGATGGAGGCCGCGTTGCTCTTCAATACGTTGAACATGGCGATCACCTACGAGGGCGCAGACCCAAGCCTAACTGGTAAGTACCCGTTCTATAACGTTTACAAATGCAGGGATGGTTACATAACCATTGGTGCCATAGAGACTAAGTTCTGGCGAGGGTTATGCAGGGCCTTAAACCGTGAAGACCTAATCAATAGGCAGTTCGATAAGGAGGTCATTAATGAGCTAAGTAGGGAATTCGGTAAGTACACCGTTGCCGAGGCTCTCAAACTCCTTTGGAGCCATGACGTACCAGCGGCCCCCCCGTAAATTCCATAAAGGACCTTGAGAAAGACCCTCAATTAGTTGCGAGAGGTTTTAATGTGAATGAATTCCTCAACCCATTAGTAATAAATGACGCTAGACCTAGGTCGCGGGGGGGCAGGGCACCGAGACTGGGCGAAAACACCGCGGAGATTTTAATGGAACTTGGCCTATCGCATGATGAAATAAGTAGACTAACCGAACTGGGTGTGGTGATTAAGTGAGCTAGACGAATAACAATTGGGGGGGTTCAGGCAGTAAACCATCTTCATGACCCATTTCTAGTAACACCCTAATTGCCCTCTCGCCATCAATCCCCCCCATGTCCATGGTGTACTCATTCACGTACATCTTAACGAACCTATCAGTGTCAACCATGTTTAGGCCCCCCCTCGAGAACTCCATGGCATACGCCAGGGCCTCCTCCCTGTGACTCATTGCGTACCCAATAGACTCCAGTAGTGCCTCCTTAACGGCCTTGGCCACGTCAATTCCCAGGGAGGCCTTAACAACGTCCAGGCCAAGGGGGGGTGTTGGCAGCTTCGTCTCCTCATACCACCACTCACCTAGGTCTATGATCTTCCTAAGCCCATACCTCTCATAAGTTATTTGCCCCCCCTCATGTATTAATGCACCTGCATCAACTACACCAGCCTTTACCGCATCCATGATCTTATCGAAAGGTACCTCTACGGTCTTTACATTAGGCATTGCGAGCCTAACTAATAGTGTTGCTGTGGTGTACGTGCCGGGTACCGCGACTAACTCGGGCTTTGCGGTATTACCCACGACGACGGGGGCCGTACCTAAGCCCCCCCATGGAAGCGCCGACCCTGAGTATGTAGTATTTACTTCCTATGTATGCCATGGCGTGCGTGCTCACTGCCGTGACGTCAATCCTACCATGTATCGCCAATTTATTCAGTGTTTCAATATCGACTAGGAATTCCCTTACCGTGAATGACGCTTTAATTAAGCCTTTCTTCAGTGCGTAGAACATGAATGCGTCATCTGGGTCAGGACTATGCCCAATTAATAACTCCATCAGGCTAAGGCCTTACCCGTGGTATTAAGTTTTATTGCCTAGGAAACGTAGGCAATTATTTATACCGAATGTCCTCAGTTCCTCATTAATCCCTGAAATAACCCTATCATCGACCCTATACCTAATAGCCCTGAAGTACTGCCTAATTAATTCCCTGGATACGCCAAGCCTGCCCGCGGTATACTGAATAACAGGTTCTGGGTCCTCCTCAAAGAGATCGAGAGATTTCTCGATGGTATTTATAACCACGTTTAACTCCTCCTCATTATAATTCCTAGTCACGGCCATGACCGCATACACCAGAGGCAGGCCTACCCTCTCCCTCCATAGCTCACCCACGTCCAGTATATACGGATAACCAGCATCGACCATTCTTAAGGCATCATCACCAATAACGAGCACAGCTCCGAAATCCCTCAATGCCCTGTATGGATCATCAATGACCTTAAGGTCAATACCCAATAGTCTCCTCACGGCCATTGCATTAACGCTTGTGTCACTAACGGCCGCGTACCCACTGCCCAGGCCCCCCCTGAATAACCTAGCGGATATAACTGGCCCGTCACTGTAAATAGCGAACCTAGGGACGACATATAACACATCACAGTTATGTGCAGCGTACGTTAGCGGTACAAAGCCGATGCTTGCCTTGCCCTCAAGAAGCAGCCTAATTGACTCATTATTGCTAGCCCATATTGGGTTAAGCCCCGAGTAATAGAAGAGTGGGTCTGAGTGAGCATACTTTAGCCTGACTATGTTCATCATCACCATCTCTATGCATTGCCTACCTCAGTGAGTATTCTATGGAACGTATCTCTCAGGAACAGCCTTAACCCAGCCTCACGGGCTATGTGCGCCAACTCGCCGAGTGTCACTGACTCCCTAGAACCCGCCTGCTTAAGTACCTGCTCATTAATCATAGTGCCAACGAGGTCGTTGGCGCCGGCCATCAATAACGTCGAGGCCAATCTTTTACCCGTTGAGATCCAGTACGCACCTATCCTCTTAATGGAATCACCAAGTATCAGCCTTGAAATGGCTACGACCTTTACATCATACTCTGTTGGTGCTGGTCCCTTAACTAGACCATCCCTATACAATTTCGTGTTCCAGGGAACGAACTTTATTGGTATGAAGAGGAGTATTCCATGGGTCCTCTCCTGAACCTCCTTAATTGCAAAGATGTGCTCGACGATGTGCCTTGGCTTCTCGATATGGCCGTAGAGCATGGTTGCATTGCTCATAAGACCAACCCTATGGGCTCCTCCTGGATCCTGAGCCAGGTCTCGGCATTGAACTTATACGGAGTTATCACCCTCCTAACCTCCTCATTCAGTATCTCCGCGCCACCACCGCTAAGCGCATCAAGACCAGCCTCCCTAAACCTCTCAAGCACCTCTCTCGTGCTCATTCTCCAAACCCTTGCGTAGAAGTCTATCTCCGCTGCCGTGGGCCCCTTAATAATTACGTCAGGCGCCGCCTTCTTAACTGATCTAAATACATTCTCGAAGTACTCAATGCCTAGGTCTGGGTTGAATCCGCCGTTTATGTGCAGTTCCGTCACGCCAAAGCGTGCCTTGGCCTCCAGTACGCCCTTTGTTATTTCCTCAGGGGGTTCTAACGTAGGCCTCAGGGTGGCCCTTAGGCCTGTAGAAGGCGCATATTGGGCATTGGGCCACGCATATGTTTGAGTAGTTGATCACGACATTGTTAACCACGGTCGCGGTATCCCCCCCAGTTATCTTCCTCGTAAGCTCACTCGCGACACGGGCCAGATCCTTAAAGTCGCACTCCGTCATGAATTCCTCAGCATCAGCCTTAGTAATGCCGTTGATTACGGCATTACGTAAATCATCTATTGTGCACATGACACCGCGTTGGTATTTGAATTCCTTTTAAGTATTGGTCTTTTGATTCTATTTACTTCATTATTAAAAACATAACGTAATAACTTAAATAATGCCATAAACGCGTAATGACGTGGGTAATAATTGGAGTCCCATTGTTGAGAAGGCCATTTATGAGGGGAAACTGGGCCCACGTGATATTGAGGAATTATTTAGGGCCGACCTATGGGAGCTTGGGTCCGCCGCCGAGTACCTAACTAGGAGGTACTTCGGTAACGTGGTTACCTTCATACCAAACATGATACTTAATTACACGAATGTATGCGTAATAGCCTGCAGGTTCTGCGCCTTCTACAGACCGCCTGGGCACCCCGAGGCCTATACATTGAGTGTTGAGGAGGCTGTGCGGAGGGTTGTCGCCATTGACAGGGAGTTTGGTATTAGGCAGGTCCTGGTGCAGGGAGGTATAAACCCAGAGCTAGGCATTGAGTATTACGAGGAGTTATTCAAGGCATTAAAGGCTAGGTTACCTCACGTCGCAATCCATGGGTTAAGCCCAATAGAGATCGATTACCTGGCTAGGAAGCATAGGATGAGCTATTCGGAGGTTCTGGATAGCTTAGGGACGCCGGTATGGACACGTTGGCTGGTGGTGGCGGTGAGATACTAGTTAATAGTGTGAGGAAAGTCATTGCGCCTCACAAGATTGATACTGAGACCTGGCTAGGCATAATGGAGACGGCGCACAGGATGGTATAATGAGTAATGCGACCATGATGTACGGCCACGTGGAGTCGGTGAGCGACTGGGCGGAGCACTTGTATAGGATAATTGAGCTTCAGAGGAGGACACACGGATTCCTATCATTCACAGCCTGGAACTTTGAGCCAGGCAATAGTGAGTTGACCAGGGAGGTCCCGTACCCACTGACATCAGCCACCCTCCTGAGGGTCATTGCCGTGGCCCGGCTCGTGTTTAAGAACGAACTGCCCAATATACAGTCAAGTTGGTTAACGAATGGGCTTGAGGTTGCGCAACTGGCCCTTAAGTTTGGCGCCAATGACTTTGGCGGTACACTTTATGAGGAGAGGGTTATACCGGCCACGGGGGGGCTTAAGATGCCCGTATTAACAGGGGATGCGGTCATAAACTTAATTAGGGGGGGTTTAGGTTTAATACCTGCCGAGAGGGATAATTGGTACAGGATTATCAAAATATATAACTAAGCGTTATGATAGACATTATTGATGCATTATGGGCCTGGTCTATGTTGATGCCGTGGTTAAGCATGGGGACAAGTCCGTACCAGTTAAGCTACTTGTCGATTCAGGGGCCATATACACGGTCTTAAGAAGAGATGTTTGGGAATACCTTGGGCTTAGGCCTATGCAGGAGATGGAGTTTGTCCTTGCTGACGGTACCGTAGTTAAACGATGGGTTTCGGAGGTTATAATCGAATTGAGGGGGGGTTATGGTGAGAGGCACACGCCTGTTGTGCTTGGTGAGACGGAGGATGAGAACCTACTTGGTGCAGTCACGCTTGAGATATTCGGGCTTGTCTTGGACCCATTCAGGAGGGAGTTACGCCCAGCTAGAATGTTGATGAAGTAATAAAGTGAAGGGTTTAAATCTGTATTACATTATTGTATTACTGATGTGCGGTAGTGTTGTAATTACGGTAAGGGTGCCAAAGGAATTGAAAGAAATTATGGACAAGTATTCCGGAATAATTAATTGGAGTGAGGAAATTAGGAACTTCATAATTAGGCGAATCACCGAAATTAGGCAGGAGGAGGCATTGAATAGGCTAAATAGTATTATCGAGAAACTTCCTGAGTTGCCTACTGGTTCTATCATGTCCCTCGTGAGGGAGGATCGTGATAGTCATTGATGCGTCGACCCTGGCTAAGTACGTGTTGAAGGAAGTGGGGGGGTGGAGGGATATTTATGAATTTATACGTGTTAATAAACCGATTTATTCAGTTGGCCTCATAATTAAGGAGGTAGCCAATGCATTATGGAAGTACGTTAAGAGACAAGTAATTTCCGATTATATTGCCCGGGAATTGCTTAATGCAGTGATTGAATTAGTTGATACCGGCGTTATAGTACTGGAACCTGAGGAACAATACATGTCTGATGCCTTTATGATCTCGTTACGTAACGGCATTACTGTGTATGACTCCCTATACATAGCCCAGGCATTGAAGAGGGGGACCCTTCTAACGAGCGATAGAGAGCAGGCTAGCGTTGCCAGGAGATTAGGCGTATCAGTAATACTCATGTAGGGCTTCCCATTAGTTATTTTAGCTCGTGCCTGTGCAATAAACTTAATTAACAGGTGACTATGCCCTGGACCTTGTTATGTGGAGGAGGGTTTCCATACTGGTCAAGGTTTTTGAGAAGAGGAATTCCGTGATTACCTGGGTCGATAATAAGCCAATACTCGTGGTTAAGTACGGCGATAATTACTACGGGATGCTCGCCATATGCGCCCACATGGGGGGGTGTGCCTTGCTGACGGATGTCAATGGTTACGTAGCCACATGCCCAGCACACCAGGCCAAGTACGACGTTAGGACTGGCGAGATGATAGAGAAACCACAGGTAAGGCCTGATGTGAAGTGTGAGTATGCTGATGTAAAAGCACCATTACCAACCTACAAGGTCAGAGTTACCCAGGATGGATTTCTCGAGATTGATGTTTAAGAAACGGCACTAAAATGATAAATAAAAAGCTCATTTAAGTGATGAGGCAATACCTCAGACCTGAATCCTCATTATAGAATTCAGAATCAGTGAATAAATCGAAAAATATAACATTGTTAGTATCAATTATCGCCTCCACAATCTAATGCGCCCCCCCTTTCAATGCCAGCCTCAATATCCTCAAGCGTCAACTTCCTACCAAACGTAAGCCTCCTTCTATCATCTGATAACTTCCTAAATACTATCTTATCATCCTCAACATAAACTATCAACACATCGCCAACCTTAATACCAAGTCTCTCCCTAATGCCCGCGGGTATCGTAACCTGAAAATTCCTAATAACCTTAACCCTTTCCACATTAAGTTATTATTTAATTTACTAGATCGATTTAAATCTCACTATTGAGACTAATATGATTTAGTTAGGGAAAAACATGCCTTTCCTTACGTTCAATACCCCCCCCTTACTATCCAGTGCTGCCTTTATTGATCTTAAAACATCAAGCGCATTACCGAGCTCGTGCCTTAACCATCTTGAACGCACAATGCCAATGCCGTGGTGATGGCTTATGGATCCACCATTCCTTAATGTAGCCTCCATGGCCCTATCCCATATCTCCCAGTAGGTATTTTCGTCGGGCTTAAATAGTACTGTGAAGTATATGCATGCGCCGTTTATGTATAAATGCGATATGTGAGCCATTACACCCACAACGCCACTAACCCTTAACAGGGAATCCCTAAAGTCCCTATATAATTGATTAATCCTTGACCAGGTTGTTGAGACCTCTATTGTGTCGAACCAAAGCCCATACTTCTTAACAGCCTCTATCTCCTCCTCGACGTTGAACCTAGTCCTTAACCAATCCTCGAAGTACTTACTCCCCCCGCGTACTCACCACCGTGACCCCCCCTAATAACATCATCAGCCCTCCTCCACAGCGCTTGAACTAAGTCGTCATAGTAGCCCTCAAAACTAATTATTAGTAATGGCTTATTAACACCAAACCTAATCGATGCCTCCTGCTCATCATAAAGCCTAGCAACTGCCGGAACGACCCTTTTCACCATTAATTCCCTGAGGGCCTCAACACCCTGCTCAAGGGTGTTAAACCTATATGCGCCATAAATGGTGTGTGTCGGTAATGGTACGATTCTAAGCACGGCCTTTGTGATGATGCCGAGCATTCCCTCCGAACCAATGAATAGGTACTTAAGTGATGGGCCTGTGGACGCGCGCGGAACGTTGTTACTCCTCAACCAGGTTATTTCACCATTGGGTAGGACAACCTCAAGGTTTATTACCATGTCCTCAATATTGCCGTACAACGTACTGTACTGGCCTGAGCTCATTGTCGCTATCAAGCCTCCTATTGTTGCGTAATTGAATGATTGCGGAATATGCCTAAGGCTATACCCCCCCACCTCATTTAGCCTGGTCTCAACATCTCTCAACCTGGCGCCGGCCTCGACGGTCACTAATGAGTCATAGGTATTAATGTCTATGACCCTATTCAACTTGGACATGTCGATGATTATTGACCCAGCGCCGTATGAGGCGCCAGTGACGCTTGAACCACCGCCATAAATAACCACAGGCACTACATCACTGCCCTCATTAATTACCCTTAGGGCCAGTGATATATCATTTACGCTCTCAGGTACAATAACCGCAAGAGGCTTTGGCAATTCCTCATTAAGCACTTGCTCACGCATTATTAATAACGGCCAGAAATCCCTGGAATACCTCCTTAATACCTCGTCACCTGTTATTACCTTATTGTGACCCAAGGCGTTGATCAATTCCACAATTACGCCCTGCATCTCATCCCCTCAATAATCCTCTTAACAATATCCCTATTTAACGATAGTCTCTCCTCGCCAGGTTCAACTCGTAACTCCACGTTAACATGAACACCCTTAATAACATCATTTAATGACCAATCACCCTTAAATACCTTCAATAACGCCGCAACACCCCCCCTAGCCGTAGCCTCCACATCCCTCTGTCTCTCAACGATGGTACCCAACGCCGTAGCCAATAACCTAAGGAATAGGGTGCTCCTTGACAGGCCTCCATCAACCCTAACAACACTGGCCCTCGAATAGATCTTAATCTTATCGAAGATCAGCCTATCAATTGAACAATGCCTTCAACGACGGCCCTCACAAAGGCCTCCCTAGTAGTGCTTAGTGTTAAGCCATCAATCAAGCCCCCCCTTGCACATGGCCTAGGCGGCACATTAACACCAGCCAGTGCTGGTATAACCACTATACCCTGGGTATTGACCTGGGCCAAGCCATCCAACTCCTGCGGTGAAGATAATAGCCCAAGCCTAACTAACCAATCAATTACTGAACCAGTCGCGGGCAGGAAACCCTCGACTCCATAAAACACATTACCACCATACTTAAGTATGAGGAGTGGTAGTAAGCCACCACCAACGAGTTTAAATTCGTCAACAACAGCGTCTACGAAGGAGCCCGTGCCATTCGTAACCTTACCACAACCAACACTTAAGCAACCCTCACCAACCATCGCCGCCTGCTGGTCCGCTATTAAAACCCCCCCAACCCTCATTCCATCGACCCCCCCACCAAGCTCATGAATATTATCAATAACCTCAGGCCCCCCCCACCTCTCTGGGTATGCCCAACAACTCATAAACCAGGTCAATCCTCCTTAAACTACCCGGATGCCAAAGACCCGTTAACGCCTCATTACTTGCATCGTTAATGTACCTATTACTAACGAGGTATGCCAGGTATGAACTTAACGTACCAATGAAAGCCTCACCCCCCCTCCTTACACGTTGAGCCAGGTCCTGCCTATTCCTTAACAACCATAGTATTTGGGCGACGGGCGATGTGGGTATTAGGATACTGCCCAGCAGTGGTAAACGTCTCATTATTGAGTATGGAAATTTATTAATGATCTCAAGACCCCCCCTTCTATCGAGCCACGTGATTATGTTAGTGAGGGGGTTGCCTGACCTATCCCATGTAATTATTGATGCCCTATAGGTTGAGATGCCAGGTACTTAACGCCCTTTTCTTTGGCCGTGCCTATTAAACGATCGAAGGCAGACCTAAGCGCATTTGCGTCCTGCTCAACGTAGTAACTGCCGGGGGGGAATAGCATCGGCACATTTATTGTTTCCAAATACCTCTGGTTAAGTTCCTCGTCATATATTATTAGCTTAACGTTCGTAGTCCCTACATCAATAACCCCAAGACTCATGAAACCACCCTCCTAATACTAACCTTATCAGTATCTGGTAATTCAATAACGGCGGCATCACCGTTAATCACGTACTCCCTATCATTTACCATGACCCTACATCCCTGCAGGGGGGGATTATCACCCTACGTGTATCCCTACTGACTTTATTACCTGGGTAAATGGATAATTCACTATCTATTACTATGAAGTCATTGGATTTACTTACTAATTCCCTGGCCATTATCCTACCGCTCTCAATAACGATACTTGGGTCATAGGTTTCAATGGCCGCCTGCCCAACAGCCTTAAACTCAGGGAACGGGTTGAATGGCTTAAACATGGATATTACCAGGGTATCCGCGGCAATCCATTCATTATCCACTAGGATTTTCTCAACCCTGCCCATACCCCCCCTAACGTACTTAACCCTGCCAATTATGACCTCAGGACCTGAGTAAGCCTCAACACCTGGTTTCCTCGGCGATACGACCCTGGCAGTAACACCACGCCTCATTAATTCCCTAGCCAATGATAGTGCATATTGGTTATCCCCATAAATTACCACGTTTTTACCAGGTAGTAAGTCGTAGTACAGCATGTCCAGTACTGCATGATGTGGGTAAATACCCGCGGGCTCTCCCCCCCATAGATGCCCAGCTCGGGCATTGTCATAACCCTAAATCCTGTAGCCACTAATACATTATTACCGAGTTTCCTATACCCACCCCCCCCTCCAAACCACGTATATTGCACCGCCGGCCCTAATGGCCGTTGCTCTAATCGAACACCAACCTCACTAATCATGCCATTAATTATACCCCCCCTAACCTCGGGAACCATGGCATGGATACCGCCCACGTAATCTCTATACTCGATGACCTCAACCTCAACACCAAGTCTACGCAGCTCCGTCGCCAACGAGAGCCCGGCCAGCCCTGCGCCAATTACCGTGTAACCAACCATGAATCACCACCTGACTTGGTCAACTCCCTCGGATCAATACCAAGCTCCTCAGAAATAACCTTGATGGCCTTGCGAGGCACATGCCCTGGCAGATACCCATGCCAAGCCCAGTCCTGAAGGCCACGCCGTCCAGTGTCCTTGCACCACGCCTAATAGCTTCACGAATATCCGCCCTGGTAACCCCCCCCATGCAGGGACAGACGACGACGCCCTGCTCATCATTAATGGGTCCTCCCCCCCCTCCACTATATCCCTGGTCATTACCATGGGGTTAACCCCCCCTTAACCTCATCCTTAGGCATGAGTACGGCCCCCCCTGCCTCCCTAAGCATCTCCACGACCCTCCTGGCTATTGCCGGCGCCGACGTTAATCCAGGCGATTCAATACCCACCAGGTGAATTACGTGCCTGCTCAATTTGCTATATGTTATTATGAAGTCATCGCCCTCGGGTATAGGCCTAACTCCCGCATAGGCCTTTATCGGCGTGAAACCCTCACTCCTCAACAAGCTACCGAACTTCTTAATTAAGACATCGATGTCCTCCTCATTAACTGACCTATCACCCCCCCTCTCGCCCATTGACAGGCTTGGTCCCCCCCATATTGTCGTGCCAAATACGGTGGGTATTACCGCACCGCCCTTGGTCTTTGGGTTAGGTATTAATTGCAGCGGTGCAATTATGTTCCTTGTCTGTTCGCCCCCCCAGAAAACAAGCATAACCCCCCCTTACCAAACTCAAGCCTATACTCATCACCAAACAACCTAGCAACATCCGCCGAGTAAAGACCCGCTGCATTAACTACGTACTTGGCCCTGTACTCACCCCCCCTGTTTGTGAGTATGACAACCTCATCATCCAACACCTTGGCACCCCTAACCTCTGTGCCTAGGGCGAAGTCAACACCATTTAATTTACAGAAGTTGTATAACTGCGATACTAATTCGAAGGAGTTTATTACTCCGTAGCCCTCAACCTCCACTGCACCCAGGCCATTAACATTAGGCTCACGTCTATGTAATTCCCGCGGCCCAATTATCCTAACCCTAAAGCCGTGTTTGCCATACACGCGATTAAGGATTAACCACACGGCGGGTAGCGCAATTAGGTGACCTAAGTTCCTAGCCACTAATAATGCGCTTAACCTTCTAATCCTGACGTGAAGTCTCTCGGCAATGTCATCATACATCCTATTACCCTCAACGGCCAGTTTACTCCTTAGTGAGTTAAATGGTGGCTGGACTACGTGGATAACACCAGCATGACCCTTTGAAACACCAAAGCCTGGTTCAACCTCCCTATCAATAACGAGGACCCTAACCCTATAATGCGCAAGTTCATAGGCAATAAACAAACCAATAACGCCAGAGCCTATTATGGCGATGTCATAACTCACGAAGAATCACCCCCCCGACTAGGGCTTCTCGTTAACGTTACAAACCAAGCAATAGTCAACGAGAGACCCAGTAGTTCCGTTGGTAGTAACAGTGTTGATAATCCAGGTTGGTACAGCCTTATGTATACAAGGGCAATTACTAGTATTAATAAGTATGAAAGCAGCCCCAGCGAAAGCGCATAAACAAAGCCCTTGACCCACCTACACTACTCATGTAATTCCTAAGAAACAATAGTGTAATTAACATGGCGGGCGCCGTGGATGATAGGCCGTAAATCAACAATGGTTCATCACTCATTAGGAAGGACTGAATGGCTTGAACATAGATCAGTAGGTAAAGAAGTACTGGAACAATGATTGAAAGAAGAACAATAATGTATGCACCACCTGATGCGTGTAAGTGCCATGCCAATCATCGGAAAGAGAACCAGGCCAATGAGGTACCCCCCCAGTAGCAGTGGTGGTGCCTCACCGGTATTGCCCAGGTAATTAAGGAAGCCTGTTGTCAGGGTTATTAAGCCAGTTACTGATGCGGTGATTACTGAACCATTAACAATACCAAGCACCTTAACGGGTAACGCATTAAGCCTTCCCTTGTCTATGGGTAATAGTGATGCTGATGCCAGGTCTATGGTTAGTGCTATGATTAACCATAGGAACAGTGGCGTGTAGATTACAGGTACATACGCAAAATCCTCACTCACATAAACAGTGGATCCTAGTTCGGCCAACGTTATGTTGCTATAACCATACCTTGGATATGGGAGTTCATCGAGTGGTATCTGTGGTGTTAATGGGTATAGGGTCGATAAGTCCTCGTAATTGGATACGTTAGGTAATAAATACACATTGCCTATTAATGGGAACTCCTGACTAAATATTATTGGCTCCCTGCTCATGTTGAAGTAGAAGAAGTCAAGGGGTATGTTGCTCTCCAACACGTACTTGTTCAGAGCGGGTAATCCCCCCCAATTGTAATCAATGAAGGCTATAAGCGATGCGTGGGTTAGCAGGGTATGCGACACATAATCCTCCTTGGCATAGGGCGAGATTACTATCAAGGGAACCCTAACACCCAGTGGTTTGCCATTTATTATCGGTGGTGGTACATGGTCGTAGTAACCACCGAACTCATCCCATGTTATGAAGATTACTGTCGAGTTCCATATTGGGCTTTCCTCAACCGTATTTATTATGTAAAGAAGCCAAGCCTCACCATACAGTATATTGCCTGGAGGCCCCCCCATGTCCGTTGATGGGTCTGGCATAACCCAGGAGACCGCCGGTAATGAGCCATTCATGACCTCACTTATGAAGTCACTCCACGTCTGTATGTGCGATGAGTACTTACTAATGCCGTAGAAGTACTTAATGTCAAGGAAACTCGGAGACTCCCTGGGATCTACGTAGTAGCCCCCCCAACTCACATGGTATTGGCACAACTCCGCGAATACGCTCTCCTGAACCGGTATATAGGGCGGTGGACCGTAATCATCAATGACCGGCGCATAGGCTGCGTATAGGAAGAGGTGGTTTGGCGCGCTTTCTGATAGGTATGGCGTGAAGTAATTATCGGCAAGCCCATACTCCTCAGCTAAGTCCCAAAGAGGCGCCACCTGATCAACCGTGTAGTAATAAAGTGATTGCGGGCCTGAGCCCCCATACCCAACCATCCATTTTCCCATAGTCCCAATCGGCATGGTACGGTATGTACCCCCCCTCATTAGGATCCCTTGTGTAGTATATACCCATGGGCGCAGGCCGTAGGTAATTAGGTATCTTACTCATCGTGAGTAGGTTATTGGGAACTGTTAATTGGCTAACTAATGAATTGACCAAGGTACCGTTGTTTGGGTATACGCCAAAGATATTATCGAAACTATGGTTCTCAAGGAATATTATGATCACGTGCTTAATAGGGGTTCTGGTATTTAATTGATAGGCAGGTAGGGTTTGGCACTGCGGTACTGAGGAAGCCAGAAGGCCCTCCTGGTATATATCATATATAAATAGGCCAAGTAACACCAGAGATAGTGCAACAGCCACTGCTATTATTATAGTAAGTTGTAGACCATACTTATTAGCTAGCACAGTATCGTTATTCGCTAACCATTATTTAAACACCAGTAATAATTATTTTATGCATAAATGCACGTGCTATATTTAAATCACGTACTCCGTGGCTTCCAATCATACAGGTATCCACCACTTATTATTGAAAGCACGGAACCCCCCCAGGTTAGGCCACCAGCAACTATTAACCACATTAATATACCCAGGAAAATCATCACAAGCCCCAGCACCTTACAAATAAAGGGCCTGGGATAAAATAGCGGTATTAGGGAAAGAATGGTTACCACGCCACCCATTATGAAGGAATCCACCAGCGACATACTGACGAAAAGCACCCTAAAGTACATTATGGGCAGTAGCAACAGGATCAAAGCCGACAACAAACCCAGGTAAATACCCCAGAAGGGTATTCTACCCCCCCTGAGGGATCGCCACCTCGCCTTCATGAAATAACCCACGAGCGGCGGCACTAGCACGGCCAATACCACGAAGGGCGTCAGGGGTAGCGCAAAGAGGAGAGCCATCATTACTATGAGGAGTGGCGGTGGCTTAATAACAGCCATTAGGATTAAACTAACATAAATAAACAGGGCATAAATCACAATAAGCGAGATAAAGGAGTTAAGTCCCATGCTCCTGACAACATCGACCCTGTAGTTATTCTCCTCAATAATAGCCACAGGTATTACGCCAATAAAGATCACAGTTAGGAAAATGGCTAGGGTGAGGATAATCAACGCGAAACCAAGCAGCGACGGCCTAATCCAAAAGTATATCCAGGAAAGTAAATTTAATCCAAAGAGTATTGGTAAGACGAGTGCCTTACGTTTCCATAGGTTAATTAAGACAAAGCCAAACTTTGTAAAGAAGTCCACAATAATTAATCCAGTACTTCTCTTAAAAGCTTAATCTATATATAGCCTTTTTAGGTAAATATACTAGATACGAAAAATAGAAATAATATTTTGAATAATATCAAATAAGTAAATTACTTATGATCCAGAAACGGTATTGCTTGTTGATACACCAGAGGAGCTACATGTAATAAGGGCTGGGGGGGTAACCGTAACGTTTAAACCACCGTACGACATACTACCAACACTAACGTAGTATGCATCAACAGTTAATCCATTCATTGTGGCACTACCAATTGTTTGGTTAACAACATATGGTAAGCCGGAGGATACTATTACAACATTATTAAGTGTACCTGACTTGGTTGTAATACCTGCAGCGTACACAAGTATATTATTTAGGGATGCAGAATTCATGCTCAGCGATGCCGTTATTGCCACTGTGGAGGTTGGGCAATTCGGCATGAGCGGGTTAGGTAGTGACACCGTTACTGACTTACTAATGGTTTGGCCCTGGGGGGGTGCATTTATTGAGCTAATGCTCTGGGCTATTACGGGAGCGTATTGATTGGGTGCCGTTGATGTTGAGTAAATCCAACCATACATCGTGATTCCACTTAATGTGGCTGTCGGGTAGTAAATCGTTACAGGACCAGGTATACCAGCATCAGTTGATATACCAAATACTGAGGCTGCCACGAGCAGCGCTATTACAAACCCCAGACCTATTACTGTTAGTTTCCAGTTCATACAATTTGGAATGCTTTGGATTATTTTTAAAATGTATCTCATAAATATGGTATATATTCCTCATTATAAATTTAATCTTTGTAAAATAATGCTGATAAAAAATTTATTCTTTGTTAAAAATTTTACATTTATCCGGTGTATACCTTAATTGAGGAGTACGAGATGGACGTTGAGTTTATGTAATATGCGTAAATCTGCACGTTATAGAGCGGTAGCAATTCCGAGGCTATTGTCGAGAGTATTGATAGTAAGTTCACATTCTGCGGAGTTATTGTTATGGTAATTGGTACTATAATGTAGACCGTTGCGGTTATGTTCGCGGCATATATGGTTATGTCACTTATCTCGGCAGAACTCATACTGAGCGTTATGTTGTAGTTGGGGGGGCTTATACCGTCATAATCTGCCCTGAGGGCATATAAAGGCCTCCAGCCTTGTAAACCACAACGGGTATACCATCATAATTACCTGCAGCGAACGATATAAAACCGAAGGCCTTAACCATGGGTGAGTATATGTATATTATTGGGTCACCATTAAATGATGAGCCTTTTTGCGCCATTTTATGCCCATTGCCTGTGTGCATTGTCAAGGTTTCATACATGAGCAATGCCACTAATATAATCCCAAGAACAAATATTAAGGCACTTCTTATTTGCATGGTCCTAATATTAGTTATTTGAAAATAGTTAAAAGTCTTTATAATCTATATGCTATATAATGCATTCTAATAATTTTATATGCTATATAAATCATTCCCAGACTAATTTCCATTCCTTAACCCTCCTAATTATGCCTAGTTCCATATCACCCTCGATGTAAAAGCCCGCAACTACCCCAGTCACCTTAATATCATCAAGCGGATCAAAGGGAGTACCGCCTAGTTTAACCCTGGCCTCTCCACTCCATATCTGTGGGCTTTCCCTTGGCGTGAAGGTAAACCTTGCGTACCACTGTATTAACTGGGCAATGCCGGGCGTGCCGTCGGGTAGCGGCGGTAATGTCCTTATTGAGAGTAGGGGGGGTAGCGTGACCGTGTTATCAGCCCTAGGCATCAACGCCCTGAACGCATCCAACTGCTCAAGGCCCAACCTACCACTTATTGCAACCTCAACCCTCATTAATTCACCGCCCCCCCTATCTAACGTACCTATCACCAAACCGTAATCATTGACCGTAAGCCTAATGTCACCAAGCTTCTTAGGCGCACCAGCCAACTCCCTACCCGCTGCCATGGCCGCGTCATTGGTTACGTAAATATACGGTATGTAATAAGCAAGTTCAATACCTCGGTCCTCACGGGCAACGCTATCAATGCCTCCCTATAGACCCCAACCGTCGATATTCCATAATCACCAACCCAAAAGGCAGCCATCTCAAGGGCCAGGTCAACACCCTCGGGCAGTAGTGGGTCTACTGACTTGGAATCAATATTAGCAAGCACCAGGGCAACCCTAACTTTACCATAGTTAATCTTCGTTACGGCGGTTGATGATGGGTACAATGGTGCATTTAGCGGTATTCCGAAACCCTTTTCGCCGCCCTTTAGAACCATATACTTGAAGTATGTAAATTTCATTTTAAGCATTGTTGCTATTTATAATTTATTGTAATTTATAAACTATAGTTTTGTATAATGTCATCAGCAGCATCAAGGCTTAGCGCCTCCACTGTACCATCCTCAATGAGCAATGCCCTGGCATCCCTAAACAACTTCTCAATAATGAACTCCCTACTGAGCCCATATGCACCAAATATTTGCAATGCGTCATGAGCAACCTCAAAAGCAACCTTCTTAGCGTAAATCTGGGCAGCCCTTGCGTACCTGGGCGGTATAGTGAATGACTGCTCAACAAAGAACCCGGTGTATACGTAATCCATGGCCTTCCTAACGTAGTACCTAGCCGTCTCCACCCTCTCAAACATTTCATAAATCTTTAACTTAATGTTCTTATGCTCAATTAGCGGTTTACCACCCTGCACACGGGTCTTGGCGTACCTCAGGGCCTCCTCGAAGGCAGCCCTGGCGAGACCCACTGAGAATGCGCCCATGTTGACGCTTGTTAAGTTGAGTAGTTGATCTGAGAATAGTTCGTAAAATGGTGGCTGGGCTATCACGTAATCGTCAGGTACACGTACATTGTCAAAGAACACGGGCCCTGCGGGCAATCCCTATTGCCAAGCATGTCCACTGGCTCACCCTTCCTAACGCCCTTCGAGTTGAGTGGTACTATTACGAATGCGCCATCTAAGGCTCTTACCATCCCTTAACTGGGCATGGAGACCCATGTGGGTGCATATCGCGCCGCCGATACCCAGGCTGATTTCTGCCCATTTATGACCCACTCATCACCATCACGCTCAATAACCACGTTACCCATACCAAAGGACCCAACCTCCCTATCCCTAAACGCCAGTATGTAGTCACTACCATGCTCAGGTTCCGTGACACCCCCCCAACAACCGATATATTTACCCTCCGTATCCTCAAGCCAAGGCCTAACCAACTCCTCCCTAACCCTCTCTGAACCAAATAATGCAGCTATTGTGAAGGGTATCGCATCAACACCAATGAGCGTCGCAAAGCCCAGGCTAGCCCAACCAAGCTCCTCATCAATTACGTACCTCTGCAAGTTCGTTAACCCAAGACCACCACGATCCTTAGGCAAGTGAATTCTGTGCAGGCCCATCCTCTTCATCTCCCTGACTGCGTCATATAACGGCGAACCGGGCGCAACCCTGTCCCCCCCAACGTCCATCCTATCAACCTTGATAGACAATGGCCTAAGTACTTCCTCGGCAAGCTTATGCACATTACGTCTGATCACCTCATCCTCCTCCGTTAATCTGTCAAGATCTAAATAACTCATTGATACTAATTATATGTAGATACTTTAAACGTAATTGCTATTTATTATATATTAATTTATTAATTATAATATATAGCATTTATATTAATAATTCTTTAATACCAATAGATATGTATTTAATATGTATGTCAAGCGAGGGCTTTGTATATCCAAGTCCACAATGGGCCGAGGCATTTTGTAAGGCCATAAATGAAAACCAGGAGTATAGGGAGGCTGCCAAGGACTGGAGGTGGGACGTGGCCTTTGTTGCGACAAGCATACCGGAGAACGTAGTTGATAAATTATCAGAAATCCTTGGACTACCTAAGCCAAAGGACCTTGGCATTAAGGTTGACTCAGGTGCAATAAAATTGGTGCTCAGGAACGGTACATGCCAAGGCAGTGAGTTCTACATAGACCTACCGGTCAATTTACCGCCAGAAATAAAGTTACCGGGTAATATAAGGATTGGTAAGGTTGATGCGGACTTTGTGCTAGAGGCCACGTACTCACTTTGGAAGGATCTAATCCTAGGAAAGGCTGATGCGGTTTCTGCATTACTCTCGAGGAAGATCAAGGTCAAGAAGGGTAGCTTCCTAACCCTAATGCAATACTCATCAGCCGCCGTAAAGCTTGCAAACACCACAAGGAATGTGCCGACGAAGTTCATAGACTAATTAAATAATTTTAAATAATTAAAGCTTCAAAATAAATTCAAAATTATCTTTATTCCCTGGTTTAGCATGAGTGATTAGTCATTAATATACGTGATCTAAATATAAGCAAAACTAAAATCCTATAGAATAATTAAAAATGACGTATGAAGCGGCAACATTCAAGGGACCAAGTAAGCCATACCTAGAGATTAAGGATGTACCAACACCAAAGCCGGGGGGGCCTGGGGGGGAAATCCTCGTTAAGGTAGCAAGCACGGGCATATGCCACAGCGACATACACCTGTTTAAGGGCGACTTTGGGCCAGTCATGCCGGGCTTCATACCTGGGCACGAGATCTCCGGTTGGGTTGAGGATTTTGGGCCCGACGTTAAGAAC
Organism: Vulcanisaeta distributa JCM 11216; assembly: GCF_001315985.1. Taxonomy (GTDB): domain Archaea; phylum Thermoproteota; class Thermoprotei; order Thermoproteales; family Thermocladiaceae; genus Vulcanisaeta; species Vulcanisaeta distributa_E. The sequence continues at coordinate 105,642 of NZ_BBBI01000001.1, read as the reverse complement.
CCATGGGGGGGCTTAAGGAAGGGTGACCCGGTCATTGTTTCCTGGATCGTCCCAGACGGCATATGCAAGTACTGCGCCAGCGGTAAGGAGAATTACTGCCCAGCGGCTGCGGGTAGGATGCCGGGCCTTGTTGGGCTTAATGGTGGCCATGCTGAGTACCTAACAGTCCCTGAAATAGCGGTTATAGCCCCCCTGGAGAGAGGCGTCGATGTTTACTACGCATCACCAATAGCCTGCGCCTACGGCACTGCATACCACGCACTGAGGGAGGCAGGTGTTGGGCCTGGCACGAGCCTGGTCATAATCGGCGTTGGCGGCGTCGGCCTATCGGCTGTTCAATTAGCCAGCGCCATGGGCGCGTACCCAATAATTGCCGTGGACATTAGGGACTACGCACTAGATAAGGCCAGGGAGCTCGGCGCCACCCACGTGATAAACTCTAGCAAGGAGGACCCAATAAGCAGGATAAAGGACATACTCCCAGACGGCGCTGACGTAGTTCACGAAGCCAGGCCAGAACCTGACCTTAAGTTATCCATGGAGGTGGTGTCCAGGCTGGCACGATAGTTGTGACTGGACTTGGCGGTCCAAAGTCAACATTCAGCGTTAATGTGCTGCCGTTCGTTATAAATGGCGTTAGGATAATGGGAAGCCTGGGCTACAGGCCTAGGCTTGACTTACCGGAGATAATTAGGCTAGTGGCTTCGGGTAAGGTGGATATCAAGAAGTTGGTCAGCCACGTATACGCTCCTGAGCAGATAAATGAGGCATATGAAAACCTGGAGAAGGGACTTCACGCAAGGGCCATTGTTAAGTGGGGGGGTTAGGGTTTGACCGACCTCATCAAATCAAACTAAAAACAATGATATCACTGTCTCCTACCGAATATCGCCATTAACTGCCTAGTTATTGGAATCGGCACAGCGTCTGGATTAACGAAGACGTCAGCAATACACGGTCCACTAGACTTATAAATACACCTCTCAAGCCCAGACTCCAGCTCCCTTTTATCACTAATCCTGATGCAGCCCACATTAAGCGATTCAGCGAACTTGCAGAAGTCCATGGGATACGTATGCGATGCATAGACCTTACCACCATAGAGGAACCTCTGCTGCAGCTTTAGTACTCCCTGAGCCCTATCATTAAATATCACAAAGGCTATCCTAAGCCCCCCCAGCTCAGCTGCCGTGGCTATCTCCATACCAGTCATAAAGAAGGCCGCATCGCCTGTCGTGGCAACCACCGTCGCATCAGGCCTAGCCACCTTAGCACCAATCGCCGCTGGTATTGCAAAGCCCAGTGAGGTAAAGCCCGCCGGGTTAAAGTAAGTCCTTGGCCTGTAGACGGGTAATTCAAACATGGCCACTTGATTACCCCCCCCGCGTCACAAGTGACTATTGCCTTTCCCTCACGCATGTCATTATCAATCACATGCGCAAGAGCTCTAACCAATTCACTTGGGTTTATCCTGGACTCGTCATAACCAAGCTCCCTCAGTTGTTGATTGCCTACGGAAGCCCTAACCTCATTAATTAGCTTGACCCCCCCCTATCCCTACCAGGTCCTTTACCCCCCCCTAACCCTATCATACAGCGCATTAAGGAATTCCAGAGCATCCGAGACAATCGCCAAGTCGGTCTTGTAATTCCTGCCAATATCATTTGGATCAACATTAACGTGAATTAGCCTCCCCCCCCTTATCGGTAGTGACCACATGCCCGTGCCCAGCTCGCTAAACCTCGTACCCACCGCGAGCACTACGTCGGCGTTCTCGACAAGCTTGACAGCCACAGTATCCCCCCCGAAGTAGCCCGCGGCTAAGCCTCCATGTAATGGGTGGTCAAATGGTATTGCACCCTTGCCCATGATTGACGTAACGACGGGTGCGCCCAACTCCTCGGCAACCCTAACTAGGGCCTCACTCGCGTTGGCTGCTATGATGCCACCACCGACGTAAATAACGGGTCTCTCGGCGTTGAGTAATTCCTTGGCGGCTGCGTCGACCAGGCCCATGTCAGGTTTAACCCTGGTCGGTTCCTCCTTGGTGTAGCCAGTCCACTCAGCCTCGCTATCAATTATGTCTCTAGGCAACTCCACGTAGACAGGGCCTGGCCTACCCTCCCTGGCCACCCTAAAGGCCTTAGCCAATGTCTTTGGTATTTCCCTGGGTTCCTCAACCCTAACGGCTAACTTCGTGAATGACTTAAAGATGCTTAATTGCGCATTGGTGTCTCTAAACTCGTGGTAATAGCCCCCCCTGCCCGCCGTCTTTATCGGTGTTAAACCGGCAAGCGCCACTATAGGAACACCCTCAACAGCCGCTTGGGCGAGTGGCGTTACTAGGCCGGTGGCGCCGGGGCCGGCCGTGACAATGACAACACCAACTCTGCCACTGGCCCTTGCATACCCATCGGCCATAAACCCCCCCATGCTAGGTTCAAAGCGCCCAAGCACATGCTTAATCCTCTCGCTATAATCATGTAATGCCGCGTATAGGCCTAGCACGTGTGTTCCGGGTAGGCCGAATACGGTATCCACACCTTCCTCGATTAAAGACCTAACTATTACCTCTCCACCAGTTACCATAGCCATCACCTCCTAAGCAGCATTAATGCATCCCTAACGCCCCCCCTCACAACGTACAGGGTATACCTCTTAACGGACTCCCGCGTTACCCCCCCAGCAATGTGGCTAGTCACAAATAGATTAGTGACCTCACGTCTCTTAAATGCCCTCAGCAATGGCGATGATTCCTCGGTTGGTGGTTCACCGGTGAGTACATCCGTCGCATACCCAGCTATCTTGCCGCTCCTTAAACCCTCGAGGATTGCATTCTCATCAACCACCTCACCCCCCCTGGCCGTATTAACAATGAACACGCCATCCCTCATAAGCCCAACCTCCCTCCTACCAATTAAGCCCTTGCTCTCCCTGGTCAATGACGTATGTATTGTTATGAAGTCAGACTGCCTAAGCAAGTCATCAAGGCTCTCGACCCTAACGGCATTAACCTCAATGAACCTCTCCCTATCCACAAACGGGTCATAACCCAAAACCCTCATTCTAAAGGCATTGGCTATTGAAGCCACGTAGGAACCAATCCTACCAAAGCCAATAACACCAAGCGTCTTACCAAACAACTCAATACCAGGCGTTAACAAGGAACCCCCCCACTCACCACCCCCCTAACCCTATCCATGTTCTCGGGAATCCTCTTAACCATCATTAGCAATAGGCCGAAGGTGAACTCCGCAACGCTATAGGTCGACGCACCGGCAGCACTAACGACCTTGATGCCCCTACTCTCGGCATACTCGACATCAATGTGGTCGGTGCCCACGGACGCCGTACCAATGACCTTAAGATTCCTGCCGGCATCAATAATATCCCGAGTAATCCTATGCCAAACACTGATAATTACCGCATCGTAATCACCAATGATCTCCTTTAATTGCCCAGTGGTCACGGGCTTAACATCAACCTCACCAACCTCACTGAGCATTTTCATGGCCTGAGGACCAACGTCTGTCCGTGAGTGGCACTGTAACTAGGATCCTCATATAACCACTTAATCCCTGGGTCAGTAATTAAATGCTCATTATATATATCATATAGAAACCAGGAAACCAAATGATTTTAAGTAAATTTAAGTTTATAGATTCTGCTTATTTATCATGACCTACGTGCAGTGTTTATTATGTCTATGAGCGACGCGGCATCCATTATATTACCCATTACCTTAATGGCACCTGAGAAGTAGGCCTGCATGGCATCGAGCTGCCCCCCCTTAATCATCTTCAACAGGTTATCCTTATTCACCTGTATCGTGGCAGTTGGTGACTTGTGAGTACCCTTAGTAAGCTTTACGGTGCCTCCACCAACCTCTACATAGAACGGTTCATAACCCTCCCCAGTAAATTGAAACACCTTCACAGGACCAGAAACCTTGCTGGCTATTTTTGGTAGTGCCTGCTGGGTCATTGAGTTTAGTAGTTCAAAGGGATCCTCTGACATACTATGAGAATAATAAGGGGGGGGTTGTTTTAAGTAATGTTGCTATTTATACTATATATGATCACTCACCCTTGAACTCGGGCCTCCTCCTCATGGCGAAGGCCATGACGCCCTCCTGAGCATCCTTAGTGTTAACCGCCATACTGAAGAAGGCGGCCTCAAGCATCAGCCAATGTCAACAGGCACCTGCGTCCCAAAGTTCACGGCATACTTCGCGTAGGTCAGCGCTATTGGTGGACCCTGGGCAAGCCTCAGCGCAAATGACCTAACCTCATCCTCAAACTTCTCCCTAGGCACAACCCTATTAACAAGGCCAATCCTATACGCCTCATCAGCCTTAATCCTATCACCAAACATTATCAACTCCTTAGCCCTACCAAGGCCAACATACCTAATCAACCTCTGCGTGCCTCCTGCACCCGGTATTATGCCCAGGTTAATCTCAGGCTGACCAAGCTCAGACCTATCCGTGGCTATCCTGAAGTCGCAGGCCATGGCAATCTCCAAACCACCGCCAAGGGCGTAACCATCTATTGCAGCTATCACGGGCTTGGGGAACCTCTCAATCTTACTCACAGCCTCCTGGAACTTCCTATTATAAATGAAGAAGTAGTAGGTGTGAAGCGGGCCTTGGAATGAAGTCACATCAGCACCGGCCGAGAAAGCCCTATCACCAGCACCCCCCCTTATTATCACGACCCTAACATCCCTATCATCCCAAAGCATATCAAGAGCCTTACTGACCTCATCAAGCATCGTCAGGGTTAAGGTATTAAGCCTATGCGGCCTATTGAGTATTATCCAGGCAAGCGGCGGCTCCCTCTTGAGTATTATCTCCTTGAACTCCGTCACGCCAGTAGCGCCATAGTCATAAAAGCCCCCCTGCCACTCTTCTGCCCGAGCTTACCCTCCTGAACCATCTGCGTGAGCAGTGGATCTGGCTTGAACAGGTCATAATTATACTTGGAGTACAACTGGTTTAGGGCCTCAACAACCTTATCAATGCCAAACTCATCAGCATACTCAAATACGCCCTTCGGCCAACCAAGGCCCATCTTAACGCCCTTATCAATATCCTCCCTACTCGCTATACCCTCCCTAAGCAACCAAGCCGCCATGTTAATCGCCGGAGCAAAAATCAGCACCAGGTCAACCTTCTCACCAGCCTCCCTGGGTATGTTAGCCCTCTCGTACGGGCCACCCTTATACTCATAGAAACCACGGCCACTCTTCTGACCAAGCCAACCCTTCTTATATAACTCCTCAATCAATGGACATGGGACCCTAAGCATTGGGTCCCTAACAGCAACCGCAAAACCAACCAGGTAACCAACGTCTATCCCCCCCGTGAAGTCCTGAAGCTCAAAAATACCCATGGGCAAACCAGCCCTGTACTTAACGGCTGAATCCACCTCAACAATTGAATAAACATTATTAGCAACCAATAAACACGCGGCCGAGTTTAGAGCAACTAAAATCCTATTCACGACGAATCCGGGCACGTCCTTATTAACCATTATCGGCTCCTTACCAAGCTCTTAACGAAGTCATAGGCCCTCTTGGCAACCTCATCACTAGTCTGCGCACCCTTAATAACCTCAACAAGGGGGGGCATCAGGACCGGCGGATTAAAGAAGTGAATACCAACAACCCTCTCAGGCCTCTTCGTGGCACTTGCAATCTCGGTTATCGGCAAACTACTCGTGTTCGTGGCCAGTATCGCATGCGGAGGCGCATTTGCATCCGCCTCAGAGAATACCTGCTTCTTAAGGTCAATATTCTCCGGCACCGCCTCAATCATTAGGTCAGCATTCTTAACAGCCTCAGCAACAGACAACGAAGTCTTTATTCTACCCATGACCTCACCAACCTTCTCCTTACTAATCGTACCCCCCCTCTCAGCCAGTTTATCGAGACTCCACTTAATCCTCTCCAAGGCCTTGTTTAGTAGGTCCTGCGACACATCGACCATCACAACCTCATAACCAGCCAGGGCGGACACCTCCGCTATACCGTGACCCATAGTACCTGATCCTATCACCGCGACCCTCTTGATTTGTGTACTCATCATACTTCGAAACTTGGTTAAGTTCTTAAGTGCGATTTCAATTTATTCAAATTATCCGCGTCAATGCCATATATAATGAATATAGTGATAATAACCAAGCAATAGTGAACAGAGAGGCATTATTATTTAAAGCATTCCCAAGAAATACTGGGAACTATGAGAAACGTTGCGGTGGTCGGGATAGGCCACGCCAAGTTCGGACGAAGAACAGACACAACAATAGGGGGGGAACTTGCCTGGGAGGCCGTCAAAGAGGCCCTTGATGATGCAAGGCTTGACCAAAAGGACATACAATACTTCGTAGTGGGCAACGCCGGCGGCTGGAGCGCCGAGTCACTACCCGCAGTAGTCGTAGGCGAATACTGCGGACTAAGCCCAGGGGGGGCACGATGAGGGTCGAGGCAGCCTGCGCCACGGGAAGCGCCGCGCTCTACAATGCCTACCTAGCAGTGGCCTCGGGGGGGATGGCGGACATAGCCATGGCAATAGGCGTGGAAAAGATGTACGAATCACCAACACCCACGGTAGTCGAATTCATAGGCAGGGCAGGCAACTACTTCTGGGAATTCGAAAACTTCGGACTAACGTTCCCAGGCTACTACGCACTCTACATGACCGCATACATGAACAGGTTCGGGGGGGCAACCGAGGAGGACTTCTGCAGGGTAGCCGTTAAGAATCATTACTACGGCTCAATAAACCCAAAGGCCCAATTCTACGGCTTGAGGATAACCATCGACCAATGCCTCAAGTCAAGGTACGTAGCATGGCCAATCAAACTCTACGACTCAAGCCCAATAACAGACGGGGGGGCAGCCGCCGTCATACTAGCCAGTGAGGACTGGCCAGGAAAATAACAGACACACCAGTGTGGATCAGGTCCGTAGGTGTGGCCACAGGCACCGCAAACCTAAGCAAGAGACCAGACTTCATAGGACTAGACGCGGCCTACCAAGCAGCCGAACAAGCATTCAAGAGAATAGGTATCGAACACAAAGATACTTGGAAATACTTCGACGTCGCCGATGTACATGACTGCTTCACAATAGCCGAAGTCATGGCATACGAAGACCTGGGCTTTGTAGAAAGAGGCATGGGCATACAACTAGTTAGAAATGAGCAAACATATAAAGGCGGTTTGATACCTGTTAATTTAGACGGTGGACTAAAAGCAAAAGGCCATCCTATCGGTGCCACGGGCACGAGCATGGCTGTCGAGATGACTAAGCAGTTGAGGCAGGGTGTTGAGCCTAGGGATAGGCAGGCTGATATCTATACTGGTTGGGCTTTGGCGCATAATGTCGGTGGTACTGGTCATTATGCCTATGTAACTATTTATTCGCTGGATAAGGATGGTTCGCCGAGGGTGAAGCCCAAGAGGTGATGGTGATGTCCCTGGAGGCTAGGTATGAGGAGTTTTGGAGGCAGTCTATTAAGCAGTTGAATGAGGTTGTCAAGGCCACGGGACTGCCCATAGCGCCTGATGAGAAGGGTCAGTATAGTCTGTGGTATGATGTTAGGGAGATGAGGCTTAGGTTTTCGATTAGTGTTGAGAGGATTAAGAGGTTCTTCGAGGGCTTGAGGGAGGGTAAGGTGTATGCAACGAGGTGTAGGAGGTGTGGTAGGTATTACTTCCCGCCTCAGGCTGATTGCCCGTATTGCAAGGCCAGTGATATGGATTGGGTTGAGGTTAGTGGTGAGGGTGAGTTGTTGACGTATACTGTGATAAATACGAAGCCCTTGACGTACTCGCATTACCCGGATTATGTGGTGGCTATTGCTAGGATGAGGGAGGGCTTTAATGTGTTGGCTTGGTTGAGGGTTGATGATCCAAAGAGGGTTAGGGTTGGTATGAGGGTTAGGCTTCAGGTTGTTAGGAGGGAGCCTGAGGGTTACTTGACGTATGAGTTTGTGCCTGTGGAGCAGTAGGTGGTTGTTATGTATAGGTACGTGATTGTTGATGATAGGGGGGGTCCTGTAACGGTTTTCACGCTTAATAGGCCTGATAAGTTGAATGCCCTGGGGGGGCCTGAGCTTAGGGCTGAGTTGCTTGATGCGCTGCGTAGGTTTAATGCTGACCCGGGTAAGAGGGTTGGGGGGGTATTGACGGGTGCTGGTAGGGCCTTCTCGTCTGGTGCTGAGATTTCCGTTAAGCCAGTGGTCCTGGGGGGGCTGTGGATCTTGAGGGTGAGCTTAGGGATTCATTTCACTTGATTCTTAGGGAGATTAGGTTTAGTGATAAGTTGTTTATTGCGGCTGTTAATGGTGTGGCTGCGGGGGGCTGGTATTAGCCTTGCCGTGGCTTGTGACTTCGCCTTTGCCTCTAGGAATGCTAGGTTTGTTTTGGCTTTTCAGAATCTTGGTATTGTTCCTGATACTGGGTTGACGCTTATGATGGCTAGGTTGGTTGGTGCTAGGGCGCTTAGGTATTTGCTTATTGGTGGTGAGTTTACGGCTGAGGAGGCGGAGGCCATGGGCCTTGTTAAGGTTGTTGATGATCCATTAGGTGAGGCCTTGAGGTTTGCTAACGAACTTGTTCAGGGTCCATTCAGGCTTATTCGTATGGTAAGAGGTTGATTAATGAGGCGTTGTTTAAGGACCTTGATCAGTTCCTGGCTGTTGAGGCTAGGTTGCAGGGTGAGTTGGGTAATACTCATGATTTTGTTGAGGGTGTTAGTGCCTTCCTTGAGAGGAGGAGGCCGAGGTTCACTGGTTCTTGATCGTTTGATTTATGTAAAAATACTTGGATTAAGTAATTGAATTTGCATCTATAGATTAAAATATTAGCGAATAATTTTTAAATCCCAGTAATATAGAGATTATTAATGCTGGGTAATTACTTTATTGATTTCCATGTTCATCCTGGTGCAGAGCTTTGGGTATTAAGGGAGAGGCTTCATCGTGTTGGTGCCGTTGCATCCGTACTATACCCGATTGATGTTGACCCAACACTTAGCTTAACCCTTAATGGTCTATATAGATTAGGTAGGGACTTGGGCATGTATGTTGATGTTAAGTCCGTGGTTAGGGAGGTTTATGACTTGGTTAATAAGTGGCCTGAGTACATGATTGATAATATGAAGCTTTGGTATGAGGTTTTTAAGGAGGGTGTTAGTGATTTCTTCATACCTTTCTCGAGTATTAACCCAAGCTTTGGTAGTAAGTATGTTAAGCAGAAGATTAAGGAGTTGGAGCACCTGGGCCTTAGGGGCGTGTTTGTCTCTCCAACGCTTCAATTCTTTAACCCGGCCACAAGTCCAGCGTTTAAGCAGTTGATGGAGTATGCGGAGAAGAATAATGTTTTGATTGTGATGCACTTGGGGATGCCTAAGGATGTTGATGAGAGGATAATTACGCATGTGATGCCTAAGAACCTTGCTGAGGTCCTTGACGAGTATAGGCCTTACATGGTCATTAATGGCCTTGGGACGCCACCCGAGAGGTTTAGCCTTTGGGTTAGGGAGGTTCTTAGGGTGATGAGAAGTATGATAATACGTACCTAAGTACGCCGGGGATTAATTGCTACCTGTTTAATGATGAGTCGGCGAAGCCCGTTTTGAATACCCTGGGTCCGGAGAGGATATTGTTTGGTAGTGGTTATCCGTATAGGAGGTTTAGGGATTTAGTTGGTGATGTTAAGTGTGTTGATGGTAGTGATGAGGTTGATAATATCGATAAGGAGATGATCATGATGAATAACGCAATTGAGTTGTTTAAGTACCATGGCTTTAGGATTAATGAGAACCTAAGTACTTAAGCTTATTGGCTTTCCGTGCCCTGGATAAATAATCCTTGGCCTTAGGCTAAGTAGCTTATCCATACTTCTCATGGCCTCCTCCATATTTATCGTGAATTCCCTCGGCGGTGGTGCTGGTTTTCCGCCATGCTCAACAATTGCGTCCCCCCCACTGAATAGTATACCGTCCTTGAAGTAGGCGGTGCTACCGGGCGTGTGGCCAGGTGCGTATATTGCCTTATAGCCCTCGATAATGTCGCCGTCATTAACCTTAATATCCACACTCACGGGTTTTATTCTCATGAAGATTGATATAATTGATTGAAGAAGGCTTGTGGTCTTGGGTTTTTCCTTACCCTCAATGATACTGGATTCAGGTATTGACGCAACAACCTTGCAGTTAAGGGCCTTAACGATTTCGTGGGCATACCTGGTGTGGTCAACGTGATAATGCGTTATGAATAGGTACTTGATGTCAATGCCATGTTCCCTAGCCACCTTAGTTATGTCGGTAACCCTTGCGCCGGCGTCTATGAGTACGCCGTCGCTCGTTAGATAACTGTTTGACATGCTCTTTATTATGTAAACCTCCATATTTTGATGAGCTAGCTTTAGTATTTAATAAGGATTTGGTAATTATCAACCAAGACTTATTTGAAATCTCTCCCTAAGTACCTTCTTATCAACCTTCCCAGTGCTTGTCTTTGGCAGTTCGGAATCAACGATTATCACTTTATCTGGTATCCACCACTTGGGCATCTTGCCTCATTAACTAAGCTCATTAAGTAATTCTTTATCTCGTCCTCCGTAACCTTCTGACCGGGTTTAGGCACTACAATTGCCACGGGCCTCTCACCCCCCCACTTTGGATGGGGGGCTCCAATAACCGCCACTTCGTAAACCGCTGGGTGTGTGCTTATTAAGTCCTCGAGTCTCGTGCTTGATATCCACTCGCCGCCACTCTTGATTACGTCTTTTGCCCTGTCCATGATCCATACATAGCCTTCGCTGTCCCAAACGGCTATGTCATCGGTGTGGAACCAGCCATCGCGCCAAGCCTTGCTGGTTTTTTCTGGGTCATTTAGGTATTCCCTGGTTATCCACGGGGGGGCCCTAACCACCAGTTCACCCATGGTCTTACCATCCATTGGAACGTCCCTACCCTGCTCATCAACGATCCTGATGTCCACGAGAGGTATTGGTAGGCCGGCGCTTAGTATGATATCTCTCTTCCTGTCCTCGGGCCAGTCCTTCATCTTTGGTTTCTCCATTGTTAGTAGTATTACTGGCGCGGTCTCTGTTAGGCCGAAGCCCTGGACACGTGTATGCCCCTCCTGTTTGCCTCCTCAAGGAGCCCTCTGGGTAGTGCTGAGCCCCCTATTACGAACTTTAGACCTCTTAGGTCGTATTTTGGCGAGTCTGGGTGATAGAGTATGTTGTATAGTATTGTTGGTACTCCATTGGTTATTGTAACACCCTCTTCCTTGATTAACTTCAGTATCCAGCCCCCCCAGTCGAAGCGCCCTGGGTATACCTGCTTGATGCCGACCAGGGTGGCTATGTACGGTAGTCCCCAGGCATGTACGTGGAACATGGGTACGAGGGGGGGCATTGCTACGTCATATATGTTGGCGTTAATTGGTGGCGCGGATAGTGATAGGGCGACTGACATTGCGTGTAGTACCAACTGCCTATGTGTGAAGTAGGTGCCCTTTGGCCTGCCTGTTGTTCCTGAGGTGAACATCATGGTGGCTACGGTATTCTCACTGAGTTCTGGGAAGTTGTAGGGCCTCGCGTCCCTGATGAGGTCCTCGTACCAATAAACCTCAACTCCATCGAAAGATATCTCCTCGTGCTCCGGCTTGTCACTCATTATCACCACCTTCTTTATGGACTTCACGAGTGAGGTTGCAACCCTTGCGAGTGGTATGAAGTCCTCATTAATGAATAACATATCATCCTGGGCCTGGAGCAGTGTGTATATTATGTCCTCAGGCGCGAGAAGTACATTCACCGTATGAAGTACTGCACCGTACATTGGCACTCCGTAGTAAAGCTCGAAGTGCCTAATCGTGTTCCAATCAAGCACCGCAACCTTACTACCGAACTTACCAGGCTCGCCTGGGCTCGCACCTAATTCCTCAAGTACGGAACCAAGTCTCTGTATTCTGTCCCATTCCTTGGCGTAGTTTGATCTAATTATTGGGCCTCCGGGTGGCGCGTGCACTATCTCGACGTCTGGGTATATCAGCGCTGCCTTGCGTATCAGCTTGTCCAGCGTTAACTGATAGTCATACTGCTGTGTGCTCATTCCGATCTACCCATAGTAATTATAGCAAAATACGTAATAAAGCATTACTTATATATTGGCTATATACCTATTTATGCGAAACTATGTAATAATTAATAAATTTGCCTAACCTAATAGTTCCATTCCTAATGATAGTAAAGCCCGCGTTCAAAGCCTCGTTCTTCAACTCATCATTTTTATAGAGCCTGTAATACCTAGTAATGCTTTCATTAAGTCCGTAGCTCCAGTTAATATAGCCCTCACAATCATTAATACGCCTTAATCTCCTAAGCGTGGCCTCATTACAGCCCCCCACACGGTGGCCACAAATAAGCCCCCCCTGGACTTAGTGATTCGTGTATACCCCCCCGTAAGGCCGCATTCACCAGGTGTTTGGGTATGTGGTGTAGCGTGGCTATTGAAATAACTAAGTCCACAGAGCCTGGCCTTATTGGTATGTGCGTTGCTGAGCAGTTTATCCAATCAATTTGTTCCTGCGCTGCTTTTATCATGCCGAGACTCAATTCGCAGCCGATGTACATTGCTGCGTTTAGAAATGACCTTGTGACCCTCAGGTTACCGCCAGCGCCTGCCCCCCCGATGTCGAGTACAACCCTAGGTTTAACCCATTGATTAAGTCGTTTATGTTGTTGAGTAGTGTCCTCGCTAGTAGTCCCTCTTCCCTGGCTTCTGTGTAGGCTCTTGAGATTGCGTCATATGTATTCATTAAGTCCTTTAGGTATTCCACATGTGTTGTTGATTATGAAGTTTCTAATCCCTAACTGTCTGTGAGGATGAATGCGATGAATTATCTTTCAAAGTTTGTGGGTAATTGATTTTGGGCATTTGTCTTTCTAGCATGGTGGGCTTTAGTCATTCATTATCCTTGGGTTGTCTCAACCATTCTAGTTCATTGAGGTCGAGCCACTTACCATACTTGATCACACTTAGCATGTTCCACATTATCAGGCCGGCCACTATGTGTTTACAAACCTCGCCTCTTATTACCGAGGATTCGCAAGTGCACTTTGCGCCGTATGGACCAACTGACACGTAGTAATTCACGTCGTTTCTGGTCTCTGATGGTACCCTAAGCCTAACGCCGCTTATTGATTTGCCATCATCCCTGACGTCGATTATTTCTGAACGCTGGGCAAGTCTGTAGGAGTCTAGGACTTTATCAATTCTCCAATTAAGCTTGCTGGCTAGCTCTAGTAACCACTCCTTCAATTTCCTACTTAATTGCGGTGCTAATTCCTCAGACAAAGTTAACCACCAGGGATTCCTTAGGTATTTCGTGACAGCTTAAATTAATCTTTCTAGTCCATGAATTAGGTATTACCCATTACTGATTAATGGCTAGTTCGAGGTACAGCTCATCAATTACTGAGTTCCAATCAAATATTAATGAACCGTCAATGTTCTTAATGGCCCTCCTGGCCGCGTCACGTAACTTCCAACTAACCCTGAGACCGCACCTGGTGCAGTAAATGCCCACGCTTTTTTCATCCTCCTCTAGGAACAATGCTCCGCCGCACCTTGGACAGTCAAGGTTTAGTCTAATCCTCATCAGTTTTACAGTGAGTAAACGCCTATTTAATACCTCCTAACTAATTAACTAATTAGAATAGCAAAACTTTCACTTAACCCCCCCCATCAAACTAAGGAAATCCCTAATGAACTCACCATTCCTACTAACCACAACACTAAATCTCCTATCACCACTCACTAATTCAATACCTAAATCATCACCATTTAACGTATAAGCATTTACCTTCATTGCCCTAGAAATCACGTAAGCACCGGCAATGTCAAATATCCTAAGCCTATTCCTGAGGTCCATGAAGGCGAGGAATCTGCCCATCGACGCCATCACCATCTCAAGGCTAGCAGCACCTAAACTCCTTATCTTAAACTTACCAAACCTATCATAAACAGCCCTAAGCCCCCCGCAGCAACCTCTCATCCGCATTAGGCTCCAGGTAGAGTGATATCACGGGCCTATCAATATCCTCACTAAGGTCGCCAAGATCATCACCCCCCCTGAACTCAATGCCCCCCCTGAACCACCGTAGTAAAGTACGTCCTTTGCGACGTAATAAACGACGCCATCCGTTAAGTCGCTGAATCTTAATGGGTTACCGTACTTACCAGCTGCAATCGATATTGAGTAGAACGGTATACCTAGCACGAAGTTTAATGAACCATCCAATGGATCAACAACGAATGCGTACTCGGGATCCCCATCGCCGACCTTAACAACGCCTCTCTCCTCAGTGCTGATTACTGCCCTCAAGCCCTCTTTCTCGATATCCTTAATAATCATGTCCTCGACCTCCAGGTCAATGCGTCTCGAAACATCCGTTGAACCCCTCTTCATTATTTGCCTGTAGCTAAGGTCATTGGACTTAGATTTAACGAACGAGCCGGCCTTGACGGCTAGGTCCTTAATGAGTGATTCAAGGTTAACCTCCACGTTAGTTAACTCTCGATTGCTCTATTTAAAAATCCTACCTAACCCCCCCTAATTAGGAAGTAATTCTTTAACTTATTATCCTCAATTATTAGGTAAGCCATTCTGAGCACGCCCTCCGAGTACTCACTACCTGCATTGATGACGGGCACCTTGGCACCAGCATTGCTCTTTACGTAGTCAATGCCGGGCGCCTCATGTATGTGCCATGCATGCCCATTAACGGTGAGTACTCCTCAATCAAGGCCCTCACGGACTTACTACCGACGTGTGTCCTCAAAACCTCGCCACCCCTAATCATGGGTTTAAAGTCCTTGCTTAATTGATAGGCTTGGTCAATGAGCGTATTATATGGTGGGTCATGAATAACCATGATCAATCTGCTGAGCCTGGATTGATCAACATTACCAATTAGTCTCTCAACCCTCGCCCTAAGTTCCTCCTCACTGACTTCCCTGGGCGTGTTCCAGGGCGTTGGTGTTGAGTATCCGAAGCCCAGGAAGTAGTAACCGTTGAGCTCAACAACATCCTCATCAATCGGTATTAATATATCAGAGGCTTGCTTCCTCACGTAATCCGCAATTTCAGGATAATCATCATTGCCAGGTATCATTAATAACTTGACGCCGGCCTCCCTGTACCTAGTAACCACCTTGCCCAGGTCCTCCTCCAGGGCATTAATCATGAGTTTGATAAAGGTCTCCCTAACCCTGTCCCTATTACTGGCTAGTTCCTCGTAACCAGCCTTATCAGTAACAAGCGGGTAATAACCCCCCCTGCCCCCCCTCAGGTCCTTAACCACCTTGTCAAGGTCCTTATCACCCACAGCCTTAACATCACCGAAGACATTAACCAAGTACTTACTAACGCCAGAACCAAGGCTGAAGGAACCATCATCCCGAATAATAGGCACCAGGGCCTTACCAGTGAGGTCACCCGCAAAGACCACCACATCGGCCTTATAGAACTTAATGGCATTAGACAACTTACCATAAGCCACACTGGAACCATGCAGGTCCGAAACAAGCAAGATCCTTAATCTACCCACGAAGACGCTTGTTTTAAACAATATTTAAACCTAACCCATCAAAACAGGGGAAATACGAACCAAATTATTTAAACAAATAATTAAATGAAACAATAATCGAAATACGTGGCAATAATAACGCTAATGTAAAATAATTAGAATGATTTGGGTATTAATGTAAGCATTATGGTTAGGATTGTGATTATTAAATTACATGAATACTCCTTCTATTATTAGCACTAAGAACAGAGAATGCCCTTAATAATTTACCTGCGTTAAATAAGGTTCATAAGGTATATATGTAAAATATAACTTAACCAAATTAAGAGAATAATTGTAATTGTTTAATTATATAAGTTAATGTAACCTCAAATATAAACTCTTCTTATGTCAAGTCATTAATTATAATTTATGCCAAAGCGCCTCGATAGAAGTAAGTATCTAAATTATTGCTGGTAGTATACCAGTGCTTTTTCGATTTAAGACCCAAGGAATGTATTGAGGAGTTATATGATTTTAGGGACGAACTTAACAAATTGATCGCGTGCTATAGGGATGGTAGGATCGCAGTAATACTAGGCATTAGGAGGATGGGTAAGTCGAGTCTCTTAAGGAGTTTCTTAAATAGTTATGGAATACCGCATACACTAATTGATGCTAGGAGGATTATACTTAATGAGGGGGGGAGTGAACATTAGAGGTTTCATGACTGAGGTTCTCACAGGCGTTAACAAACTTCCTACAGCAGAGGTCTAGCTTTAAGGATAAATTAATTGGTTTGTTATGTAATATTGATGGCATCTCAATAGGCATGCAGCCCCTGAGTGTATCCATAACCTGGCGTAGAGGTAGGGCTGTATTTACGTCGTTATTGGAGGCCGTGGATAGGGTTGCCGAGGACTTGGGCATAAGGGTTGTGTTGGCCATTGATGAGGTTCAGAACATAATTAGTCCAAAACTCCCCGCGCTTCTTTCCGTTAGACTATAACGAATCTAGGGTTAGGTTTGTATTTAGTGGTTCACTCATTGGTACTACACGATTAATAATGAGGAGTCCTGAGTCCCTGGGTAGGCCATTGATTAGGTTTGAGCTTAAGCTTTACCAGGGAGCAGTCCATGGAGTTTCTGAGGGTTGGTTTGAGGGATTGTGGTATCGGCATCGGTGATGTTGAGATTGAGGATGCAGTGGGTGAGCTTGACGGTATTGTTGGTTGGTTAACATATTATGGAAGCCTTAGATCAAGTGGTAAGAACCATTTAGAGGCCATGAATGCCCTAAGAGATATTGCCAGGGAGGTTATTAAGGATGAGCTCAGTGGGTTGGGAAGGTACGAGCTTGTCATTTACAGGGCTTTGGCCACGTTAGGTAGGGCTAGGTGGGTTGAGATTAAGAGACTTGCTGAATCCCTGATTGGACACTCAATAGATGATAAGACCTTCACAACGAGCTTAAAGACCTTGGTTAATATGTACATGGTTAGGGAGGTTGGGCGAGATATTTACGAGGTTATTGACGAGTATATGGCTAGGCTGGTCCGTGAGTACGGCATTTAATTACGTAGTATCTATCATTAATGCCCTTAATTAATCCCAAGGGCCTTGGCCTTGACTACATATGTTATTGCAATTGTTACCTAAGTAATTATTAACTCAATACCTAATGCCCTGACTTAATTACCCTATCTAACTCCCTAATTAACTCATTAAGTGTTTGATCCCTATTAGTTTTCGTCAGTTCAATGACTTTAAACCCGTACTTACTCACGAAGGATGCCACGGGCCTATTGGCCCTATAGGCCATGTATATCGTGCCGAGGAAGTGAACGCCACTAACAACCTCCTCAAGAGCCCTCAGGAAGCCCTCATGCATTAGCTCCATCTTGCCAATCTCATCAACCACAAGCAATGAGCCTAGCCGGGCAGACCTTATTGCCGGTATTCCGACATCTTCCATGGCCCTTAGATTGACATTGTACTTACCAACCGTTGGCCCACCTATGAATAGGCTCACGTGCGCCAGCCAAGCCTCGCTACCGCTATTAATATCCACTATCTTAAAGCCCACCCTAGAACCACCTTCCCTAACTTCGGTGGTTATGAAGCCGAAAACTCCAATGCCCATTGACCTTGCATGATCAACCAACCGCTTAATGAGGGTGGTCTTGCCCACGCCCGGTGGCCCTGTTATTAGGACCCTAAGCATCCTCTCCCTAATTGCTGATAAGATTAATTAAGTGTTTGCGTTTGAAGCATGTGGTTGAGGAGGAGGTTAGGAAGGTCGTGGCTTCGGGTAGGTCTTCAATAGCCATTACAATACCTAAGAAGTGGGTTTCGGCGTTGGGGGGGATCGAGGCTGGTTCGTACGTTCTACTTAGATTTATGGGTGACCACATAGCAGTCATCCCATTGGGTCGCTCAATACGTAGTTCAGGCGTTAGTAATGTTATTGAGGTCGATAGGGATAGCCCGGATTACGTGCTTAGGAAGTTGATCACTCAGTACCTTAGGGGGGGTATTGATGAGGTTAGGGTGAGGTTTAAGGGATTTGTAGGCATTAAGGGTGAGGTTAAGGGGGGGTTGGTTAGGGAGAGGATTTCTGGGGGGGTTGAGGTTATTGAGGAGGGTAGTGATTACCTCGTCTTTAGGTTTGTAACACCAATACCCGAGGTACCAATCAAGAGGTTGTTAAATAGGATGGCCCTCACGGTACTTGGCATGCTCAAGGACTCCCTGGATATGATGCGGGGATTAAGTACTAGGCCGGAGGATATCATTGATAGGGATAATGAAGTCGATAGACTTTACCTGCTCATTGAGAGGCTGGTCATGATGGGGATCACTGATCAGTCAGTGCTTTCAAAGCTTGGAGCAAGTAGCTCTAGGGAGCTAGTGAATGCGTTGATGGTTTCTAAGTCCATAGAGAGAGCCGGTGATCATGCCTGGAGGATTGCTCAGATAATTGGTGAGGCGGGACAAATGTGCTGTAGGCTCAGTGGGTTGCCTATTGTTGATGACATAATCGAGCTTGGCCTTAACTCAACCGATATACTTAGAGAGTCGGTTATGGCATTTATCAATGGCGATGTTGAGGATGCATGGAGGTCTTGGATAGGAGGATGGCCATGAGGGGTAAGAGCCTTGAGGTTATTAAGTCTATTTACGGTAGTGGGCTTCATGTTGATGTTGGTGGTAGGTTGATGATGATCGTGGAGAGTATTAGGAGGGTTTCTGAGTATAGCTATGACATTGCCGAGATAACGCTCGATACGTATGGGTGATCACAACGTCTTCAATATCAATATTTAATAGGTATGCCAGGGACTACGATAATTGGTACGCGAAGCATGCAGATATCGCCGAGTCCGAGATTAGGGCAGTATCAATGTTGGTGCCCAAGGGACTTGGTATCGAGATTGGTGTTGGTAGTGGGTTCTTTGCCGGTAGGGTTGGGATACCAATTGGTCTAGAACCCGCTCTGGCGATGGCTAAGTTGGCCAGGGATAAGGGTGTTGATGTAGTGGTTGGCGTTGGGGGGGAGGTCATGCCACTTAGGGATTCCTCATTTGACTATGCCGTTATAATAGTGACAATATGTTTCCTGGACGACCCGAGAAGGACCCTTGCCGAGGTGTATAGAGTCCTTAAACCCGCTGGTAAGCTCATTACCTGCGTAGTACCTAGGGATAGTGAGCATGGTAGGTTTTACATGGAACTAGGCAGGAAGGGCCACAGGTTTTACTCAGTGGCGCATTTCTATACCGTGAATGAGGTAAGGGAGGCACTGGAGTCTCTGGGGTTTGCGGTGAGTGGTAAGGCTGTGGCCGTGCTGTCCAGGGGTGTTGGTGATTATTCCGAGGAACCGCAGATCGTCGAGCTACATGCAGCCGAGAGGTTTGGTTTCGTGTGTATTGAGGCTGTGCGTAGGTAAACCATTACTGCCTCAACAACTTACCCATCACCAGCGTTTTTATGATATCGGCGTCATGAACGAACTCGCTTGGTAGTGAATCCATGAATTGGGAAACGATTTCATGTATTATTAAGTCAGTGACCTCATCCTTACTAATACCCCCCCTGAGTCTAAGGTAATTGACTTGGTCCTCATCTGGTGATGCATCTGCTGCGCTGTGTCTCGCGCCATTAACATCGCCGGTATCGACCATTATTATCGGTACTGAGGCTGCGTAGGCGCCCTCATTCATTACAAAGACCTTACCCTCAACATTCGTATCACTCCACTTGGCGCCCTCCGTTATCCTGCCGAGGGCCCTGTGTATTATGAAGGACTTATCCCTGGCTATGCCAGTACCTTCGAATAGCTTGTGCCATGCTCGCCTGTATGGATTGCATTTACCTGATAGTCAATCCTTGATGCGCCATGACCAATCTCAAGGCCCAGGTGATTTAGGTCACTCTTCCTGCCCTGTAGTAGGTAGTCCTCCCTATGGTGATTCATGGAACCCCCCCCATGATTAGTGTTCTAGCCGTTATTGATGAGTCATCACTAGCTATTACCTTAATCAACGAGTAGGTGGGTACCTGCTCATGGGTACTCACGAATAATGCATTCAGCCTAGAGCCTCTGCCCAGGTAAATCTCCACCGTGGTTGATGGACAACCACCAAAGCCATGTATGAAGATACTGAGTGATGCCGTGACTCCGTCATTTATTAAAACCGTGTAATGAGTAGGTAGTAATACCGGCCTTGGCGTTGATGCTGTAACGCCTATTCTAAGTGGTTCCCTTAAGTCATCATTTACTTCAACGTAAACTCCATTGATTAGGTTAGCCACATGCCGAGCCAGAGCCCTTGATTCCGAAATATCCATTGACTTAAATAGCAGTTTACCGAATTCATCACCTAATTCGTTGATGCTCATTACATTAACGCCGTTGGGAACCTTCGCGATACTCATATTACCGTTTATAGAGGCTATATTTAATTCATAGGGTATATTCATCGTAGTAGAGTATTTAGATAATTCTTCAATGCTTGGGTCGACACACTTCTCAAAGGCATTCCAATCCGTGTAGTACTTAACTGACGGTGAATCCCTAATTTGTTGGTACGGTATTTTCTGAGCAAGCTCCCGAGCCCTTAACTTTAATTCAACAAGCCACTTACTCATTCAAGACCACCTAGGTATTAACAAGGTCCTTTTAAGTCATCCTACCTTAGATAACTTACCGAATTCGAGCTCTATGACCCTATTTAGTGTCATTGCATACTCCGTGGGTAGGCGAACGGTTATGTCCTGTATGAAACCGAGAACGATTAGGCTCCTAGCCGTTCCCTCATCAAAACCCCTACTACGCAGATAGAATAGTTTGTCCTCACTAATCCTACCCGTGTATGCCTCGTGAGTCACCGTAGCACTCTCCTCAAAAACTTGGTCATGGGGGGTATTGTGTAGGCCCTGGACCTATCATCAAGGATTAATGAGTCGCATGATACCGAGGACCTTGCGTACTTGGCGCCCTCCCTAACATAGACAAGCCCCCTATAGACTACGGTACCTCCATTTATACTTACGCTTTTATTAACGATCTTGCTTGACGTCCTTGGCGCGTCGTGGTATGCCTTAGCCCCATTCTCCTTCCAGAATGGGCCGTTAGCTATGGTCACGCCTATGATGCTTGTCTTAGCGCCCTCGCCCTTAAGCACAGTGCTTGGGTATGTATAGCTAACCTTACTACCGAGGCTACCCTCAACCCACTCAACTGTCGCGTTCTCCATGGCCACAGCCCTCTTATTGTTAAAGTTGATTATGTTCCTACTCCAGTTCTGTATTGTATTGATCCTCAGGTGGGCATTCCTTGCCGCGTAACCCTCTACCATACCATCGTGAAAACTGAAGCCCCTGTAAACGGGGGGGCTGCACAACCCTCAAGCCACTCAACACTTGCACCCTCATCGGCAATTATTAATGAATGCTCAAATTGACCCTCGCCAGAACTACCTATTAGGAAGAAGGACTCTATTGGCATATCAAGTTTAACGCCTGGCGGTACGTAGACGAAGGTACCACCACTCCACAACGCCACATGTAATGCGGCGAACTTATGCTCACCGGGTGGGAATATCCTTGCGAAGTACTGCTTAACAATGTCTGGGTACTTCTTAACGGCCTCGTCCATCGTAGTCACCACAGCGCCCTTCTCCTCAAGGTACTTCTTAACATGCAAATAAACAACCTCAGAGTCGAATTGACCAAGCAATCCAGCTAATACCTTGGCCTCAAGCTCGGGCATTCCCAATGCCTCGTAATACTTCCTGATCTCCTTGGGCACGTCATCCCATGACCTTGCCCTCTCAACGCTCGGCTTCGCGTATAAAACCAGGGACTCCAGGTCTATCTCCTCCTTAATTGGTAACCACTTAGCTCCGGTAATTTCTCGAACATTTCCAGGGCCCTAAGCCTAAGCCTCCTCATCCAATCAGGCTCACCCTTAATCCTACTTATTTCCTCAATCATATCCTTCGTTATCCTGCCCTTAATCACGGCCTCCCAAGGGACAAACTCCATTTCTGGGCCGAGCAGTTCCTCGACGGAGCTCCTCTCAATAACGGTCTTCAAAGACTCTGCCGAATTATTGCTCATCAGTGTCACCGAGCCTCTCTACTGTGGTTATTTAAAAACCAGTCCCCGGAAATAACTTATAATGAACTATCCAACACCGCCCATCCTCGATAGCTCCAGCTCAATGGCCTTATTGAATATGGATACGTACTCAACGGGTAGGTTAACCATGATGTCGTGGAAGTAGCCAAGGACTATGAGGCTACGGGCCTCCTCCTCACTAAGGCCACGACTGCGTAGGTAGAACAGCTTATCCTCACCAATCCTACCGGTGTAGGCTTCATGTGTGACCGTGGCCGTCTCCTCAAAAACCTGCTCATGGGGGTATTGTGTAGGCCCTAGACTTATCGTCCAGAATAAGGGACTCGCAGCTCACGGATGACTTGGCATACTTGGCGCCCTCCCTAACATAGACAAGCCCCCTATATACAGATGTACCGCCGTTCAGACTAACGCCCTTACTCACGACCTTACTATACGTATGTGGTGCACTATGGAATACCTTGGCGCCCTCCTCCTTCCATGTCGGCCCGTTGGCTAGGGCCACGCTCGTCACCGTGGTCCTTGAATTAACCCCCCTTAAGTACACTCATTGGGTATACGATCGTCACCTTACCACCCAGGGAACCGCTTAACCAATCAACATTTGCGTTTTCCTCAACAATCGCCCTATTATTGCCGAAGTAAATAACATCCCTACTCCAATTCTTAAGGTCCACGAGTCTGACTCTGGCGCCCCTATGTATGTATGCCTCAGTCATACCATCATGTAGCTAAGCCCGGTGAATACCGGTGCTGCACAGGCAACTATGAATTCAGCACTTGCATTCTCGTCAACAACGATTAGTGAATGCTCAAACTGCCCAATACCAGCACTACTGATTAGGATAACGAGCTCAATGGGCATCTTAACATGGACGCCAGGTGGCACGTACACAAATACGCCACCGCCCCAAAGGGCTATGTTCAATGACGCAAACTTATACTCCGGCGGGAATACCCTCGCGAAGTATTGCTTAACGAGGTCAGGGTATCTCCTGACTGCCTCGTCCATGCTCATCGCAATGACCCCCCCGCCTTCTCAAGATCCTTCTTGGTATTTTCATAAACAACTCCGCCATCCACCTGCCCAATAACCCCAGATAAAACTCTAGCCTCAAGCTCAGGTATCCTCAGTGCTTCGTAATATTCCCTTAATTCCTTTGGTAACTCATCCCATGACCTTGCCCTCTCAACACTGGGCTTGGCATACAAAACCAATGATTCAAGGTCGATGTTACCCTCAAGAGGAAGCCAATTGGGCCAGGGCTGCTTCTCGAACATTTCCAGAGCCCTAAGCCTAAGCCTCCTCATCCAATCAGGCTCACCCCCCCTGACCCTACTTATTTCCTCAATAACGTCTCTCGTAATTTTACCTCTAATCTCCACCTCCCACTTAATGGGTTTTGCATGGCCTAATATGCTTGAGTATATCTCTGACTTTGCGAGTTCGAGTTTTACACCATCCCTGCTCATAATTATTCTTTAGAATATATCCATTAGTTATTATTATTAAGCTTTCTAGTGGTGAGTCTACATAGACACTGCCGAAAAGTTTTTAATCAGTGTCACATATGCTACGTGATCAATAATGACAAGGCTTGAGGTAACTAACCTAAGTGTTGAAGTTGATGGTAAGAGGATACTGAACAACGTTAACTTGACCGTTGAGTCAGGGGAGGTTGTCGCCATAATGGGTCCAAACGGTAGCGGTAAGACAACTCTGTTCTTAACGATTGCAGGCTACCCCCCCAAGTATAACATAGTTAATGGTGATATTAGGCTTGATGGTGAATCAATAGTTAAGCTTTACCCTGAGGAGAGGGTTCAGAGGGGGATACTACTCGCCCTGCAGAGCCCAACCCCCCCTGTTCCTGAGGTTAGATTGTCGACGTTAATAACGGCTATGCTCAATAAGAAGGCTGGCAAGCACATAACTGACCCACCATCGCCGCAAGCCATTGCCGAGATGACCAGGTTAACCGCAGAGCTTGGCTTGAAGCCCGAGCACCTATCAAGGGGGTGTCCACGCTGGGTTCAGCGGCGGCGAGTCCAAGAGAGCTGAGATGCTTCAACTACTAATGTATAAGCCCAAGGTCGCAATGCTTGACGAGCCTGACTCAGGACTTGACGTGGATGGCATTGCAATAATAGGTAGGTCGATTGCGAGGCTTGCCAGGAAGGTACTGCGATATTAGTCACCACGCACCACGCAGAGATACTACACTACGTTAAGCCCACCAGGGTTGTCGTGATGGCAAGGGGGCTCGGTTATTCATGTTGGTGGTGAGGAGGTCGTTAAGATGATTGAGTCCATGGGCTATGAGAGGTTCTTTAAGGAGGTCGTGAAACTGAATGCGTAATGTAACGGATAACTTTAATTCGGGGTTGTTAATTTCTCATTAATGGGTGTTACCAAGACTGATGTATTAATTAGGCTAGGGCCTACGTAAGGGGGGGTAGTGTTAAGGAGACGTACATAGGCATCACAGGCAGTGAGATAGCCTACGTTGGTAATGAACCCATTGAAGCAGGTAGTAAATTGGAATTACCTAGCCAATACCTTTTACTTCCCGGTTTTGTGGATATTCATGTCCACTTCAGGGACTTCGAACTATCCTATAAGGAGGATGCAGTCAGTGGAACGCAGGCCGCGTTGGCCGGCGGCTACGTAGCCGTTGGCGACATGCCCAACACAAAGCCTCCAATAAAAACCGTTGAATTATTGAGGAGAAAAATCGAGGAATTTGGCAGGAAAACGAATCTGCATATTAGGCATTACTTTGGCGCCCCCCCTCAGGACCCGTCTATACTTAAGGACGCACTCATTAATGGCGCATACGCGGTTGGCGAGGTACTACCCGAGGAGGTTCTTGATTATGGCGGTGACCAATACCTAGAGGCCCTATTTCGGGAGGCGGCTAGGGTTGGGATACCAATAGTAATGCATTGTGAGGATCCAGTAATTATTAACCAGTACAGTGGGCCCAGGGATTTTGAACATCATAATGCGATTAGGGGCCCAAGGGCTGAGTTGGCCTGTGTTCATAATATCATTAAGTTGGTGTATAGGTATGGAACCAAGGTTCACATGACGCATCTAACACTACCACAGTCAATAAGCATGATTAGGCTAAGTGGTCTTGACATCACCTTTGACGTAACCCCACACCACATGTTACTAAGCCAGGAGGAGTGCCTCGCAAGGGCTGAGAAGCCTGCTTACTGCAAGGTTAATCCACCACTTAGGGATGAGACCACGAGGAGGGAGTTATTGACCATGTTCGTTAGGGGTGAGGTGCCCATCGTAGCCAGCGACCACGCACCACACGCTGATTGGGAGAAGGATAGGCCGTATGATGAGGCACCGCCGGGTATCGTTGGCCTTGAAACAACGGCGCCATTACTACTCACACTGTGGCGTCGTGGGTTTACGGACCTTGGAACAGTAATGAGGGCGATACAGGAGAGACCGGCTAAATTCCTTGGGCTTAATGTGGGGATTAGGCAGGGCTTCTGTGCTGATTTAACAATAATAAATACCAAGGCCAGGCATAGGATAGAGCCCGAGAGGTTTAGGTCTAAGGCTAAGTTTTCACCGTTTAAGGGCTTTGAGGTTGATGTTGCCGTGGCTGCGACAATACTTCATGGTAAGTTGGCGTACATAGGAGAGGGATACATCGATGAAACGACGGTAAAAACCCTAGAAAATGCGCTACAGGGGGGGTAATTCGTGTTTTGTCATTTAAAAATTATTCATTAATTACCTGCTTGGCATTGATTTCCTTATTCCTTAAGGGCCTTATACCGATTACCTCGATTTCATCCAATGGCATTATGCCATACTTATCCCTGACCTCCTTTGGTATTGTGAATTGCCTACTGGCTGTATGCCTAGTCCTTAGTAATGCCACCTGCTTCAACGTGATTACACAATCCTTGTACTTAATGGTTATTTCCGCATATTTAGCCCATTCAATGCCCAGGGCCTTAACTAGTCTTGCAGGTAATAGAACTTGGTTATTGATGTATACCCTGGCTTTATAGGGAAGTTCCTCAATCGGTTTTGAACTTGGCATTCGGACCATTAAATCCAGCCCTAAAATAAAAAGTATTCCTATAAAGCTAATAAATAGAAATTGATAGTGAGAGGGCAAAATGCCAGAAATTGAAATGCATATAATATCAAATTAAAATTCCAAATTCCACCCATAGTTCTCCAGTCATTTTTACCCAACCCCCCCATTCAACTTAAGAATCATTCCCTCTAGGGTCGTCATACCACATTAATTACATGCCAATATATTGGATCGGGTGTTGATTATATGGGAATATTTTTTTACCTCGAAAATAAAACCTCAACATAAAAGAAACGGTATAATGGCCAAGGCAGACCACGCGTGTAGTGGGTTAGTATGCACCAAAATCAAGCATTTTAACGACCAAAGGCAAAACTAGGTTAGGCATTTCCCTTTTCCCGTTTTAGGTTTAGCCTTTATTTGCCCTAGTGATTATCCCTTAAAGACCTTATTGAATACTTCACGGAACTCACCCTCTGGGTCTGTTGGCATTAACCTTCTCCTTAACTCACGTAGCTCCTCAAGTACTACCTTCCTTTCTATTGAGTCTATGAGGAGCCTAGTCGAGATAACGGCGTCTGGATTCACCGATACGTAGTCAATACCCACCCTCACAAGGAACTCCGTGACCTCGGGGGGGTAAACCGATGGCGCCTGCCCACATATGCCAACGCTCTTATTCATTGCGTGGGCCCTCCTTATTATCTCATACATGGCCCTGAGCACCGCCGGTTCCCTCTCGTCAAAGTACCTCGGGTTCTGCCTAACCAGTATGTCGTTATCCCTATCAACACCCATAACGAGTTGTGTCAGGTCATTACTGCCTATTGAGAAGCCATCAACATACTTCGCGAAGTCCTCAACAAGCAGGGCTATGCTGGGTATTTCGGCCATTGCATATACCTTGAAATCCCTATCCCTCCCGAGCCCCTCATCATTTAGTATCTCCATGAATTTCTCGAGTTCCCAGGGAGCCCTTACGAATGGCGCCATTACATGCACGTTATTCAGGTTCATTTCCTCCCTAACCCTCTTGATGGCCCTAACCTCAAGCCTAAAGGCCTTCTCATACTCCCTACTTATGTACCTCGAAACACCCCTCCAACCAAGCATTGGATTTCTCTCCTCAGGCTCGAACTTCTCACCACCGGTTAACTGCCTATACTCATTGCTCTTGAAGTCACTAAACCTGACAATGACCGGCCTTGGGTATATGGCCTTGGCCACGTAGGCCACGCCCTCGGCCAACTTATTGATGAACTTCTCCTCATTACCAATACTGATTAGATGAAGTGGATGATCACCGATGTAGCTGGAAAGCACGAATTCAATCCTCATTAGGCCAATACCATCAAAGGGTAGGTCCTTATACTCGTCGATCTTCTCAGGAACTCCCAAGTTCATGTACACGCCAGTCGCGGTCCTTATTGACCTATAAATGTGTAGTATTAACTCGTTAGTGTTGGCTGATGCCATGGTCTCCTCCTTAACGGCCTTTGCCTTACCCACTAACTCCTTGGCCTCACCCTCATAAACCACCCCCCCATGCACGGCATCTACCGTGTATACCTCACCATCCCTAAGCACTGAGGTTGCGTTTCCAGTGCCCACTATTGCTGGTATACCTAATTCCCTCGATACAATGGCGGCGTGGCTCGTCATACCACCCTCGTCGGTTATTATTGCCGAGGCAATTCTCATGTAGGGTACCCAGTCAGGGTTTGTCATCTTCGTCACGAGTATGTCACCCTTACTCATCTTAGCCCTGGCCTCCTCGGGGGGGGTTAGGCATATCCTTACCCTGCCGACAGCTACACCTGGGCTTGCCGCAATGCCCTTAACCACGGCCTTACCTACCGTTGCCTTTGCCTCACTGATCACCTTTGCCTTACCACCGCTATACACTGTCTCCGGCCTCATCTGAACAATGTATATATTGCCCGAGTCCGCATCAATGACCCACTCAATGTCCAGTGGATAACCAAGGCGGCCCTCAAGTTCGATGCCCACTTTAGCCAGCGCGAGTACTTCCTTATCGCTCAACGAAGGCTTCTCAACGAGGTCTCTGGGCACCTCGACCATTTTCGTTAGCCCAGCCTCATCCCTGACCATCATTACGCTTTTCCTGGATATGACCCTATCCTTAATCACCAATCCACCCTTATCCACAACCCACCTGTCTGGGGTTACCATACCGCCGACCACGGCCTCTCCAAGGCCCCAGGAAGCCTCAATAACCGCCTCACTCTCATTGCCAGTCACTGGGTTTATCGTGAACATAACACCCGCAGCCCTACCATTTACTAGCTTCTGCACGATTACTGCCATTTGAGCTTCATCATGTGGTATGTCCTTCTCATCCCTGTACGCCAATGCCCTTGCATTGTAAGTGCTTGCCCACACGTGCTTTACGTACTTAATCAATTCCCCCCCAACGCCCCCCCTAACATTTAGGTATGTATCCTGCTGCCCGGCAAAGCTTGCGGTCTTTAGGTCCTCAGCACTTGCACTTGATCTAACGGCTACCGCCACGGCATCCGTATTAAACATACTGCTTAACTCCATGTATGCCCTGGCAATCTCATCATGGAGATCCCTAGGGACTTCAGTACTGATTATCAACTCCTTGATCCTCCTCTCAGCTTCCTCGTACTCCTCAGGTTTGCCCTCCCTAATAACCTCATTAATTACATTGAGTACCTTGTTCTTAAGTCCGTTTACGGTCATGAAATAATTGAATGCCTCCGTCGTTATTACGAAGCCGGGCGGCACGGGTACGCCCATGAGTACTAATTTATTCAGGTTAGCACCCTTGCCACCCAGTATTGATGGGTCCTTAACCTCCTCATTGAGCCAAACTATGAATTTATAATCCGCCACGGCAAGACCATGCCTTGACGGCTTAAATAATTTGGTAAGAATAAATAATTACTATAATTTCAAAAATCGACTATTGCTGAAATACTTTACGTAATTTATGAATTGAATTAGCCCATAGAAAGGAAGTTCTTCAGTATCTCCTTACCCATTGGCGTGCCGACACTCTCTGGGTGGAATTGAACACCAAATATCGGGTAGTCCCTATGCTGTATTGCCATAACCTCACCATCATCCTCCGAAACCGCCGTAACAATCAACTCACTGGGTACATTATCAATGACCAGGCTGTGGTATCTCATGCCCTCAATCCTCTCGGGGGGGAGCCCCTGAAATATCGGCGAGGGCCTAACCAGCCTAATCATGCTGGTTTTACCATGCTTTATCGTCTTGGCCCTCCTAATCCTGGCCCCAAAGGTAGTGCCGATTAATTGATGACCAAGGCAGATACCTAGTATTGGTACTCTACCCTTAAAGTACTGAATTACGTCCTTGGATATACCAACGTCCCTAGGGTTAAGTGGGTTCCCGGGGCCTGGCGATATGATTATGCCACCGGGCCTAAGTCTCTCAATTACCTTAACAGTAACCTCATCATTCCTAAATACAAGGGGCTTCGCGCCGAGTTCACCCACGTATTGGGCAATGTTGTAGGTGAAGGAATCATAGTTATCTATAATAACCACCAGATCCATTTAGATCACCCCCCCATGGCTGTCTTAAGGCTACCCAACTTGTGCTCGGTCTCCTGAAACTCAAGCTCAGGGACTGAGTCGTAAACTATTCCAGCCCCCGCCTGTATCCTGGCCATGCTATCCATTAGGAAGAGGGTCCTTATCATTATTGCAAACTCACCGCCGCCACTATGCATAAGCCTATTGCGCCGGCGTAGGGTCCCCCCCTAGCCGTGCCTTCGTACTTCGCAATTAATTCCATGGCCCTCGGCTTGGGTGACCCCCCACTTACCGTGCCTGCTGGGAACGTTGCGAATAGGGCATCAACAATATCATTACCGCGCTCCAGGACGCCCTCAACCCTAGAAACCAGGTGTTGGACACTTTGGTACTTCTCAATGGCGTATAACTCCTTAACTCTAACCGTACCAAACCTACACACCCTGCCGATGTCATTCCTGGCCAGGTCGACGAGCATTACGTGCTCCGCCCTATCCTTAATACTATTAATCAATTCCTCCTCAAGTCTCAAGTCATCAATTGGGTCCCTACCCCCCCTCGGTCTAGTCCCGGCTATTGGGTGTGTCTCCACCCTATCACCATCAACCTTAACAAGCAGCTCAGGCTCGTACCAACTATGTACTTATCCCCCCCGAACTTGGTTATGTACATGTACGGTGATGGATTTAAATCGGCCAGCCTCATGTATAGACTCATCACGTCACCCCCCCTCACCGAGTAATCCTCATACCTAGACAGGACTATTTGGAAAATCTCACCATTCCTAATATCCTCAAGCGATGACTCAACCCACCTAATGAAGTCCTCCCTCCTGGTACCACCAACCTTACCAACTACCTCAAAGTCATCTAAATCCACCGAGGCATTACTAGGCAGTTCACCCTTAACATAGCCCCTACCCAGTAGGTTGTCGTAAATAACCACGTTGCTCGGTATTATGAACTCAGCAATCGGCCACTGCGGCTCCTTAGGTAATTCCTTAGGTATGGCTCCATGTGGGCCACGGCCTCGTAGGATAGGTAGCCAAGGGCAATATCACCACCCTCAAACCTACCAAGTCTCTTAACCAACCCCCCCTTTAATTCGCCGTATAAATCACTATCCCAGTCAACCACCAGGTGCTCGGTAATTCCCCCCCACGCAACTATTGTGTACCTAGACCTCTCTGGAAAGCCTGGCCCACTCTCGAGTAGCGTCACAAAGTCCTCACCAGACTTAAGTAGGTGATTAGTGAGTTCCCTGGGTTTCGGCAAGTACTGAATGGGTATCTTCCTAACGGACACCCCCCCTAACCACCTCCGCGACCTTCCTCACTAACGCCTCATCCTTAATTCCAGGGCTTTTCTCAACCCCCGAGCTAACATCGATTAAGAACGGCCTATATCTCATCGCCAGTGACACGTTATCTGGGTTTATACCGCCAGCGACACCAACCCTGGGTATGGCGCTGGCCTCCCTTATCACGTCCAACGGCAGTTTGAGTCCATGTTCATACCTAGTGAAGTTCGTTTTTGGCGCATCAATGAGCACGTATTCCACGTAATTAATCAACGCAAGCTTGGCGGCCTTATTAATTATTGAGTTATCACCCATGTACGTCAATACCGGCGCAACTTAATTCCAAAATCATTAACTAGGTCCATAACCTCCCCCCCACTTGGTTCGAACCCACCATGGTACTGAAGAATTTCAAACCCAAGGTCACTAATCAATTTAACGGCATCAATGAGCTCAAGCCCCCTCCACGACACCTACGACCCTGACTCCCTTAACCGTTTTTATTATTTCTCTGGCCACCTCATTGCTAACAAGCCTCGGTGTTGGTACCCTCGAATTCACTATTACACCAACATAATCAGCATAGTTACTAACCATTACGGCATCCTCAACGTTAGTAACACCACAAATCTTAAGCAATGTCATGACCTACTCACCCTGGCAAGCTCACTCACGTAGTCCCAAAAACTGTTGTCCAGGTGTGACCTAGCGTATTCAACGCCATCCCTGGGATCCCTAACTATGCCTGCGACATATAGTGTAAATGCGGCATTGGCAATTATGAAGTCCCTAGCAGCCTCATCCTCACCAGATATAGCCCGCCTAACCTTCTCAATGCTACTCAATGGACTTGAAACCCTAACCTCATCAATCCTATGAATGCCTAGTCCTAAGTCCCTGGGCTCAATGAAGTACTTATCCACATTATTCCCCCTAACCTCGATAATCATGGTCTTACCAAAGACCGAAACCTCGTCAATCCCAGGCTCACCGTGCACAAACACGGCATGCTCATAACCAAGCATCAACGCCGCCTCAGCCATCCTATCCATTAATGAACTATCCGCAACACCAATTAACTGCCTAGTGAGTAGGGCTGGGTTTGCCAGCGGCCCTATTAGGTTGAATATTGTCCTAATGCCCAACTTCTTCCTTACGGGCATAACGTTTTTCATCGCTGGGTGATAGGCTGGGGGGGCGAAGGCGAAGGTGAATCGGTACTTAATCGCCATTTCGGCTGCCTTATTGGGTGGTAGGTTTATGTTGAAGCCCAACGCCTCAAGGAAGTCTGCACTGCCTGAGGTTGATGAGACGCTTCTATTGCCGTGCTTAATCACGTGGGCCCCCCCAGGTAAGCCGCCACCAACGCGGCTGCCGTGGACGCATTGAGCGTTCCGAACCCATCACCCCCCCCGTGCCGGCGGTATCCACGTACTTACCCCCCCTATCATCTATTGGTATCTTGATGCAGAAGTCCCTGAGCGCCTTCGCAAAGCCGGCAATCTCACTGGATGCCTCACCCCCCCTTACCCTCAGGCCCATTAGTATTGCCGCTGATAACGCCTCGTCAATGCTCGTTAGCATGCCCTTGGCGACTTCATAAGCCTCATCCACACTTAGGGCTAATCCCCCCCTGGCTATTTTCTCGAGTACATCCTTCATTGCCGTCACCTCACATTACCATAAGCATCAACGTCGAGGAGACCATGTCCCGATAAGTTGAAGAATATGACCGAGCCCTTGGGCATTTTCTTAGCCTCGTCAATCACAGCCCTTATTGCATGGGCAGACTCTGGAGCCGGTATTATGCCTCAGTCCTGGCGAATAGCTAGCCGCTCCATGACCTCCTCCTGCCCATAAGCCCTCGCCTCAACAAGGCCCTCCTTAACTAACATCGATAGTGCCGGCGCTGCTCCGTGATATCTGAGCCCTGCTGCGTGTGTTGGTGGTGGTACGTAGTCGTGGCCTAGGGTGAGCATCTTAACCATTGGTAGTAATCCGCCGGTGTCGGGGAAGTCGTACATGTACCTGCCACTGGTTAGCTTGGGCGCCGCCTTTGACTCCACCGCGAGGAACCTGGTCCTTTCAAAGCCCTCACCCCCCCTAAGTTTTGCACCTATCATTGGGAATGAGAAGCCACTGAAGTTGCTACCACCACCAACGCACCCAATCACTAGGTCTGGCTCCTCTGGCATTTGCTGCAGCACTTCCTGCCCAATCACCGTTTGATGGAGTATTACGAAGCCCAACACACTACCTGGTATGTACTTCCTACCCTCACCCATTAACGTGAATTCGATCGCCTCAGTGATGGCTAGGCCCAGGCTACCTGGGTGATCAGGCCTAGCTCTCAATGCTTCCTTTCCGTACTTCGTCAATTCACTGGGGCTTGGGTAAACCTCCGCGCCGTAGGTCCTCATGAAGAGCACCCTCTGTGTCTTATTGAAGTAGGAGTTCCTTGTCATGAATACCGTCGCCCTAACACCCAGCAACGCCGCAGCCAACGACACAGCCAGGCCCCCCCATTGCCCCCCCGCTCCGGTCTCTGTGACGACTTCCTTAGCCCCCCCATCCTTAAGTGCGTAGTATACCTGGGGTATTGCCGTGTTTAACTTATGGGAGCCCGTCGGTAGTGCACCCTCGAATTTATAGTAAATCCTAACACCATTACCCAACGCCCTCTCAAGCCCATAGGCCCTCCTGAACGGTGTTGGCCTACCCATTCTCTCGTAGAGTTCCCTAACCTCGTCTGGTATTGGCACGTACCTGAGTGGCGTGAATTCCTGGTCAATTAACTCACTGGGTAGTATCCTCATGAGCAGGGCAATCCTTGAATCGGCTTCATAGGGATCAATGGGTGGTGGTAATGGCTTTGGCAGGTCCACATTTATGTTATACCAATAGTGCGGTATCATCATGGTAGACCACCCCCTGAGCTTTACTATGAATTCCGTGCAGGTCCTCGGGTCGTTTAACTTATCCACAAGCGCCGTTCCGACGACCACGGCATCGGCACCTGCATTGATCACGAGCCTAACCATCTCGGGCGTGTTTATGGCGAATCCGGCAACCAACATCACACCATCAACGAGCTTTCTAATCTCCCTAATGTTTCTCTCAATATAAAGTGGTAGCCTTATTCCGGTTGCTGCGTATAGGCCTAGGTATATGAATAGTGGTTCGTACTTAACGAGCATGTTTATTAACCTATACGGTGTGTTGCTTGAAACGAAGAATGAGGGCCTTAACGAGTAATCCCTCATGATGCTTACATATCTTTCAAATGCTTCTAAATGCTCAAATAGTAGGTCTGGGAATAATACTGAGGATGCACCAACCTCACTTGCCGTCTTAGCGACTGTTTCTAGGTCATTCACGTAATCCTCAACGTAACCCATGAGTATTGTCGGTACTTCGCCATATTTAGTCACCTTAATTGCCTCCAAACCCTTAAGCTCAGAGGCAAAGTGGGTCTTCCTTATGACTGGCCCATCGTACTTTGGGTTTTGCGTTGGTATTCCTATTTCGAGGAAATCCGAAACACTTGATAGGCACTTAACCGCGTTTAGGAAGGATTCTTTACTTGGGTATGTGGCTGTTACGTACGCGCCCAGGCCCGGTTTCCTTATGACCATTGGGGGGGCATGGAGTTCACCAACGAGTTGTCTCAGGGGGTATTTAAAAGCTTTATGTATTTAATGTTCATTAGTAATTATTACCGAACAAAAGATATATATTTATATTAATTATATATAGATTAGGAAATGCTTATATGTAATTGTAGAATTAACAAACCGTGGACTTTTTAACCATTATTGGCGAGTTAACAAGAAGGCGGGTGGAGGCCCTTAAGTCCAATGTAAGGGCCCCCAAGCATGCTCAAGGCCATTGAGAGACGCAATTCTGAGGGCTACCTGGCATTAATAGCGGAGTACAAGAGAGCTAGTCCAAGTGGGGGGTCGTTAGGCTTGACCTTGACCCTTGGGCCTACTTCGACACCGTCGGTAAATACGCCACGGGATTCAGCGTCTTAGTTGAGCCATTTTACTTTCTAGGCTCGCCAGTCTTTGTTAAGATAGCTCTTAATTACGGTAAGCCAGTGCTGTATAAGGACTTCGTTATTAGTAAGGAACAAATTGATGAGGCCAGGGGGCTGGGTACTAGCTCGGTACTATTCATTAAGAGACTTCTTGGTGACGCACTTTGGGATTTGGTCGACTATGCCATAAGGCTGGGCCTGGAACCCCCCCTAGTTGAGGTTGACAGTGAAGATGATGCGCTTGATGTCGTTAATAACAACCCAGGTGTCATGCTTGGGATAAACTCGAGGGATTTAGGTAATTTATCAATATCCCTGGATAGGGCGGTATCAATAATTAGGGCTGTTAGGGGCAAGGCGAACATCATAATTGCTGAAAGCGGCATTAAGGACGTTAATGACGCTTTAAAACTGGCCAGGGAAGGTGCAAACGCGATCCTTGTGGGTACGGCATTAATGAAAAACGTGGAACTGGCCCGGGAACTTTCAGGTGTTGTCATTAAATAATGTGTTGATTATTAGGTCGATAACGTGGGTCGAATAATCAATACCAGCCTTCCTTAATTCATTTAGGTCAATGTTAATAATATCTCCATTGACGTCCCCAGCATACTTCATTACTAACTCCCTACTCGGGGGGGCATTAACGATCAACTTTCTGGCACTTAACACCTCCTGATTACTCCTGAGCAACCTAACATCAAATAACACCGCAATTTCTGGGTTCATTACGGGACCCTAATGTGAATAGGCTCCTTGGAGACCCTTACATGTATTTTAGCCAGTGTCTCCCTACGCTCGGGATCGTACTCGGGGGGGTAGGAAATTACATAGAGTCCCCGCCTAATTAATCTCTGAACCAATTGGTCCGCGATTGTGTGTATTCCATCCCCACTCTTTCCGTAAAATATTATTTCACGTATTTCGGGCATACGTTTTTCTTATTATCTTAATTTTAATAAAAATGTTTGTATAAATTCTTAAGGAATTATAATTAAGAATTTCGTCAATAGCAGAAGAATTGATGAACCATTACGTAATACTCATGGGGAATTAAGTATCCTTACTTCGGCACCCAATCTCTCTATATCCCAAATGAATGTGGGCCAGGACTTACTAATACCTTCCCAATTAATTATCGTTACTGGTTCTCTGGCTGATAAGGCACCTATTACACCCATCATAACGATCCTATGGTCATTCAACGCATCAATCTCGCAGCCACCCCCCCTTATTTCATTAACGCCCTCTATCTCGATCACGCCATTGGTCTCATCAATGCTCACGCCAGCCCCCCCGAGGCACTTGAGGACATTGGCAACACCCCCCCTAAGCCTATTACTCTCCTTATAAACCAAGTGACTAACACCCAGTATCCTTGATTTTCCGTGAGCCCTTGCAAGCAATAGTGCCAGTGGCATCACGATGTCGGGCGAATCACCTAGGTTAATGCTCAATGGCTTCAACTCCTTAACTGAGGAACCCTTAACCATTACTGAGTCTTCGTACTCCTCAACCTCTACCCCAACCTCCCTGGCGTACTTAATGAAAACATACTCACTTTCAATGGCTTTACTCTTACTTAGATTTGTTATCCGTAGGTCCACACCAACAAGCGCAGAGAGTGCTATGTAGTATGCCGCCAACGAGTAGTCACCTGGTATAACGAACTCCTCATTAACAGCCCTAAACTCCTGGGACCCACTTACGTAAATCATGTCCTCACTCCTTTCCGCACTTATGCTGAAGTCCCTAAGCACATTTATTGTGGCGTCTATGTATGGACGCGACTTTATCGGTGGCTTGATGTTCACCTCGATACCGCCCTCCGTTAGTGGTGCCAGGTAGAGGAGTGCGGATATGTATTGGGAACTTATTGACCCATTTATCATCACATAACCACCGACTAACCTACCGCCAACGACCCTAATAACACTTCCCAACCTATCAACCTTAGCATTCAAGTTCTTAAGGGCATTCAGTAGTTCATCCATTGGCCTATCAATGAGTGAGCCCCCTTGGCATTAGTAATGTTACGCCATCAATACCCGAGTAAACCCCCCCTGTTAATACCCTAAACGTGAACCCACTTTCACCAACGTCAATAACCCTAAACCTTTCCGTAGTGATTCCGCGCCTAATCCTCACATGGTCATCCTTAATCTCGACCTCCGAGACCGGCTTAACACCTCTAATCATTGACCATGTATCATCACCCCCAATTCAATTTCCTAAGTGATACCCAGGTCCTCGAGAGGGCTGAGGCGAGGAGGTACCTAAGGGTTAGTGCCTTGGATGGTGGAGCCTCGATAGTCCCTCCTGAGCCTGAAGCCATTAATAACTAATTTACTCATTTAGGTTTGTCTTCACCTTGAGGTAAAAAGTTTTGTGTGATTATTAAGGGAGACGATATTATTAATGCGCCTTACGAGTTAACAAGCTTAATTGCTGTATCCATTATTGACTCCTCATCAAGTCCGTAAAGTCTCAGCAACTCCTCCTCAGACCTACCCCCCCAATGGCCGTAGCCGTCAACACCAAGTATCTTAACCCTAGCAAAACCACTCACTAGCTCTGCAATTGCCGAGCCAAGGCCACCTCTTGGTGAGTGTTCCTCAATAACGATTATGTTGCTGACTACGGGCTATCCTAACCACGGCATCCTCGTTAAGGGGCTTTATCGTCGGTACATTATAAACACCCATCTTAATACCCATTTTCCTTAATTCTAGGGCGGCTCTCACGGCACTATGGAGTGGCGGTCCGTAACCCATGACCACTATGTCATCACCATCGATTAACTCGTATATCTCGCCGATCCTGAACTCGTAATCCATATCCATGGTTATTGGCGGTGAGTAATCACGGCCAACCCTAACATAAACAGGCCCCCCCTATACTCAATGACCTTGGGTATTATTCTCTCCACATCCCACGCATCAGCCGGCGCCACAACGACCATGTTGCTCAGCGTCCTCATTAATGCCACATCCTCAAGTGCCTGGTGACTTGGCCCATCAGCAAAGTCGCTCAAACCAGCGTGCGTCGCTATGAGCTTCACATTAAGGTTCATCCTGCCTAGCGAATTCCTAATCTGTTCCCAACCCCCCCTCATCATGAACATGGCGTAGGCCATGGCAACTGGCACGTAACCACCCAACGCAAGCCCAACAGCAACCCCCCCGACTAGGTCCTGCTCGGAAATACCAACATTAAAGTACCTATTGGGAAATCTCTCGCCAAAGTACCTGGCTCTCGTTGATTCACCGACATCTGCCGTCACGACAACCAACCTATCATTATCCTCACCAAGCCTGGCCAAGGTAATTCCCAGTGCTTCCCTCATTGAGAATTGCGGCTTGGTGGCGGATTTAGGGTCTGCTTACTGGTGTTTTCGAGGTTCTTAATTCCCCCCCTGCCCCCCCTAACCGTGCTCAGGAATATAACCGTCGGCCTACCCCTGGTCCCGCGTGCCTTGGTGATTAGCCTAATTATGTCCTCGTAATCATGCCCATTACCATAAAGAATATTCCAGCCTATTGCCTCAAATACCCTGGCATAATTAATGGGCTTAATACTACTTGCTGGGCCATCGAGTTGATACCCATTCAGGCTGACTATTGCCACTAGGTTATCGAGACCATACTTAACAGCCGTCATTGAAGCCTCCCATGCCTGGCCCTCATTTAACTCACCATCCCCCCCCATTAAAACATAAACGACACCATCACTGCACCCCCCCCTGGTCTTATTCGCCAATGCCAAACCCACACCCATACTGAGCCCCCCTGGCCTAGTGAACCCGTTGTGGCATCTATGTAGGGTAGGTCCAGGTTATCGGCATGGGTTGATATGTTGGAGGATGATTGATTAACCTCCATAAGTTTATCCACTGGTATTAAGCCCTCAATGGCTAGTATGGCATATAGGGCCGGCGCCACATGACCAATACTGAGTATGAACCAATCCCTACAATCATCATTGCCTCTCCTCATGATCCTGATAATTATGTTTATTATATCCAATGCAGCCAGTGAGGAGCCAAGGTGAATGTATGGAAACTCCTTATCAAGCCTAATCAGTAATTCCCTGGCCTTATCCCTAACCTCCACAAGCCTATTTATGTCAATTGCCATCTTTGATCCATCAATCACCATTGGAATTCCCGATATTCCATACGGAACCACAGACATTTAACAAATATTTAAGGATTATCCTAACCTATATTCTCTATATTCTCAATAACGTAAACCATGGGAAATCACGAAACCAGATACCGAATCTCAACTAACTTAGTGACTAGGTAGTAGCCCCCCCAGGTACTACTTATATAATCTATAAATGGTCCCTCCTCACCTGGCCTAAATACGGCGTATATTGATGGACCATTACCACTCACGCCGGACGCCACTGCACCTAGCCTTAGTGCCCTGCCTATGATCTCCAACGCATTGTAATAACCCAGGGACTCCGCAACGAGTATTCCATTTATTGTTGCTGCCCTCCATAAATCGCCGTTAATCGCCATACTAAATAATGCCTGATAAATCCCCGACAAAGCCCTTAACCTATCAATGGATCTCAGATTTTTACGTTCTCTATGACCTGTTATGACCACAGTGAACGGGTCCAGGTTTAATTGCTTAATGATGCTTAACGACTTATTGTCAGTGAGCACGGCGCCTCCCAGTATCGCGGCTGATGCGTCATCGAATGCACCCGTTATTGACGAGCCATGGGCTCGTAACCTCAGCAGCAAGTCTAGCGACCTCCACAGGGCTTGCGTTACCCCCCCTCAATGAAGTTAATAAGGTATATATAACACCCACGGCAACGGCACTATTACTCTTAAGGCCGCTGCCTGGAGGAACCTCGCTATTAACCTCGATACATACGTCATTATTGATGCCAAGCCTTTCCCTTAAGTAATTAATTATAAAGTTAATGAATTCATTCATGGCGCAGGGCCCATCATTGATTTTCACCCTTACCTTCAGGTCTACGGCTACAGCGCCGCCAAGCCACGCAGGTATTGCATTTATTATTGATATACCTCCATAGGTTATGTATTCCTCATTCCATGATACCATGGTCTATTTAATTTCAGTATATAGTAACAATATTTTTAAGTTTCTACGTATAAATACCTAGTAATGCCTACATGGGGGGGCAAATTACTAATGAACAAGCCAGTGCTGGTATGCGCAATACCCCTGAAGAAGCCGTCATTCTATTACTTACCCACATCCTGCGAAGCGGTGGAACTCAGACTTGATTACATAGATAACCTAGGCCTTACCCAGGAACTTAAGGGCGTGATTGAGGAATACGCATCGCATTACCCAACCATAGTCACTGTGAGGGAGCGTGAGGAGGGTGGTAGCCATTTTGTAAACCCTGAGGTCAAGTATGAAATTCTTGAGTTTAGCAAGAGTGTTGGTGCGTTGCCAGACATTGAGGTGAACCTACTGAGTAAGTACCAGAGATGTATGGGGGGGATATTGCCGAGGGTTCAATACTGTCGAGACACGTGTTTAGCAAGGATGTTAATGCATATGAATTAGCGCTTAGGGATTTAGACGTTGCAAGGAGATTCAGGGCATTGATATACAAGGTCTTCTCAATTAATGACGATGAATTCCTAAACCTACTCAGGTTACTCGGTATTTATGATGTTCACGTAGCCGTGATCCCAAGGAACCCTGCGTATAGGGCTGTATCGATAATCATGAACACAGCCCTAATGTATTGCTCAGTACGTGGAAGGACAGGCCCTGGTCAATTGAGCATTGGCCTTTGCAACAAGGTAAAGTTACTTAAGGTTCATTATCGATGTTCAACAGGGAATAACTAGATTAAACCGCTGCGCAATCTCTCAAATACCTCATGCCAAGTCGGCTTTTCAAATGAACCTAGCCAAATCCTATCCGACTCGAGGGCTTGCCTAACCAGTATTTCGAGGCCATCAATGTAAGGTATAGACCCCCCCTCCTCAGCCAGTCTTACCAGGTCCGTAACCCCCCCACCTGGCTTATACGCGAGGTCCAGCACAAGCCCGGCACCGGCATTCCTTGGGTTTATTGGGAAATCGCCATCAATACCCAGTGGTGTGGCGTTGATTAGTAATTGAATCTTGACACCGGCATTCTGCTGAAGGCCAAGTGCTATACAATCAACACCCCAGGAACTAATGAGCGAACATAATTCACGGCCTCTCTCCACAGTCCTATTCATGACGTAAACCCTGGAGCAACCCAAGTCCCTAAGGGCCAGTGCCACTGCCCTGGCAACACCACCAGCACCAACTATCAACGCATCACCGCCTGAGTAACCCCTCTCACCTAATGCTTGTTTAATGGCTAGATAATCAGTGTTATAGCCCACTAATTCACCGTCCTTATTGACCACGGTATTCACACTACCGAGTTCCTGGCGGGGGGGCCCACCACGCCATCTATGAGTCCCGTAATAGCCACCTTGTGCGGTATGGTTACGTTAAACCCACCCAGGGAGTCCCTGGCAAACTCCACGAAATGCGTCAACCTACTTGGCGATACCCTAAGAGGTACGTAAACCGCACTTACCCTCAATACTTTGAACACGTAATTATGTATGTTGGGCGATAATGTGTAATTGAGTGGATAACCAATTACGGCATAGACCTGCATTCGTTAATCACCAAATCGGTCAATTCCTTAATACTCACCCTAACCACATCCCACCTACCCACGTCCGTAACCACGGGAAGTTTTATGAAATCACCACTCCTCTTCTTATCCCTCAACATGGCACCTACGAGCTTATTCACGTCAATGCTAACCTCATTAATTAGGTTGAACATGGATAATGCATTCACTAGTAGGTTAGGAACATCCCTAGCGTATAGCCCAGCTTAACACCAACGCGGGCCTCGCACACCATGCCCAGCGCCACCGCCCTGCCGTGGCTAACCGAGAAGTTCGTCGCAGATTCTATGGCGTGGCCCACGGTATGCCCATAATTAAGAACGGCCCTTACACCACCCTTATCTAGTTCATCAGCCTCAACAATGTTTGCCTTATCCCTCAACGATTTATAGACAACATCCTCGAGAAGTGAGTGGTCCCTATTAATCAATCCATCGGTATTACCCATTACCTTATCAAGCAATTCCCTATCCATCGTCACGCCATACTTAATAACCTCCGCAAAGCCATCGAGGTAATTAGGCATTGGCAGTGAGTCTAGGAAGGATAGGTCAATAATTACGTACCTAGGTTGTCTAATGACCCCAATCACATTCTTGAGGCCCAGGGCGTTAACACCCGTCTTACCGCCGAGGGATGCGTCGACCATGGACAGCATGGTTGTTGGGACATTAACATAATCAACACCCCTCAGGTATATTGATGCGGAGAAGCCGACGACATCAAGGACACTCCCACCCCCCCCAATGCCTATGAATAGGCCATCCCTATCAACGCCCATCTCATGCGCGCTCCTCACAATGTTTAGCGCCGTCTCGATACTCTTACCCTCCTCACCATCCACTATCGGAATCATTGGGCAGGCAATCTTAACCCTATTGGCGACACTCCTCGAGGCATACGCAACACACCCGGTGTAATCCTTAGTAATTCTTTCCAGGGCCTCGCCATGATTAATGTTGATTAGTACCTTAACGTCACCATCCCGCGACCTATACGTGAACTCCCTCATAACGACCTACCAATCGCCTTAGCCACCTCCCTACCCTTAACCATCAACTCCCTAAACATCTCAAATGTTAATTGCTGCTCAGCATCTGAAAGGGCTTCCCAGGGCCTTGGGTGAACCTCTACGAGGAGCATGTCAGCGCCTGCGGCTATGGCGGCCAGCGCCAGCGGTATTACCAGGTCCCTCCTGCCCGCTGGATGCGATGGGTCAACGCAAACTGGTAGGTGCGTTAGTCTCTTAACGGCAACCACGGCGCCCAGATCCAGCGTGAACCTAGTGACGTGCTCAAAGGTCCTTATACCCCCCCTCTCGCAGATACCACGTTGCCATTACCCTCAAGGAGTATGTACTCAGCGGCCTGTAGCCACTCCTCAACCGTGTTACCGAGCCCTCGTTTAAGGAGCACGGGCTTACCTGAC
This sequence comes from Vulcanisaeta distributa JCM 11216, assembly GCF_001315985.1. Classification (GTDB taxonomy): domain Archaea; phylum Thermoproteota; class Thermoprotei; order Thermoproteales; family Thermocladiaceae; genus Vulcanisaeta; species Vulcanisaeta distributa_E. The sequence continues at coordinate 62,328 of NZ_BBBI01000001.1, read as the reverse complement.
CTACCGACCTCCCTGAGTAAGTCGAAGTTTTGGGCATTCCTTGCGCCTATTTGTAGCATGTCTACGTACTCGGCCACGGTCTTCACCATCCTCGTATCCATGACCTCGGAGACGACTGGTAAACCAACCTCGTCACCCACCCTCCTAAGTATTTTCAACCCATCAACACCAAGCCCCCCCTGGAAGCTATATGGATTTGTCCTAGGCTTAAACGCACCACCCCCCCTAAGTAACTTAGCCCCCCGGCCTCCTTAACGGCAATGGCCGTATCCCTAACCTGCTCATAACTCTCCACTGCGCAGGGCCCTGCGGCCACTACGACCTCATCACCACCTATCTTAACACCACTGACGTCAACGATTGTTCTATCCCTCCAGGCATTACTCGCCAATTGGTACTTGGCCTTAACCTCGATAATAACGGCATTCGGATCCACGGATTTAACGGCATTAACATCAATCTTGGAGTCAGGCCAAGTAATTACTAGGTCATCCCCATAAATCCTAACAACACTGAACCTAACCCCAGCCTTGTCCAGTAGGCTGGCTACATCATCAACCCTATCCCTGGATACCTTGATTATCATGGCCCAACACCCCCCCCACCATGTCGCCCCCCCCTATCAAGTCCCTCAACAACCTCCTTTAATAAATCACCCAACTCCTCAACCACATTCCTCGAGTATGGATTAAGCCTAAACAACTCATTACTAACCTCAACCTGCTCCAAAACCCTTTCCAAGGCCTTAAACGTATACCTAAGGCTGTGGGTAACGAGTTGAGTATTTAGGTCGAGGCCGATCCTCCTCAATGCCGCGTAAAGCGTGAGTAATAATACGTGGTGAGCAACCTGCAGGTAGGCCATAAGCCTATCATGCTCCTCAGGGCTACTTAGAACAACGACATTGAGGCCGGCACCTGTAAATAGGTCCTTAGTAATTTCGAGCTTATCATCACCAGTCTTTGATGGTATTAGGACTACGGTCTCACCGATTGGATTACTCAACTCACCAAAGAGTGGGTGGACGCTTATGTAGTGGAAGCCAGCCCTCAGTGATTCATTCTCGATTAGTCTAAACATGGGCATCTTGACTGAGAATGAGTCCATGACTATGGAGCCCCCTAAGCTTGCCTGAGTACTTACTCAATATGTTTATTGACTCATCCGTGGGTTTCGTGGCCAATATGATGACGTCATTAGGCACCAACTCCTCATCATGTCTCTGGAGTATTACGTCAGCGACCCTACCAAGCGCCCTGGCGAGGGTCCTACCAACCCTACCACTGCCAATTATCGTTACACCAATATCAAGCCTACTCACCAACTGAGCCCTTGTCGAAACCCTAATTATTGACTGTGCAATCCCGATGGCGGTCTCGGCATCAACACCAAACTTACTCAATCCCTCAACCCACTTGGCAATGACCTCGCCCTCCCTGTCCTTATCGATGATGGGTAGCCCAAGGCTCCTCTTTACCCTACCAATCTCGACAGCGAGCCTAATCCTTTCTCCAATTAGCCTTATCAACTCCTCATCAATACTGTCAATGCTACGCCTCAATTCAGAGAGCATGATAACCACCGATCAAGCAATGACTAATCACGGCTGGGTCTAGATAACCACTAAGTTTGACCTCGTACCTTACGAATCTAGATATTCCATAGAGGTCCCAGGGTTATTAAGAAACTATATTTTTAAACATTATCACTATTTACTGCGTTTACGAAACACCTAAGCCCCACCACAGCATCCCTCATCAGCTTATCCGGCAATACGTAGGTATTACCCTCCTTAATGAGTAATGAGTAATCCAACAACGCCTTAATCAGTGAGTCAACAATGGAGTTATTCAACTCCCTACCCTCCATAGCCTCAAGGGCCATTTTAATGGTTGACCAACGACAACCATTGGCGCAAACCTCGAGTATTCTTAAGTACCTTCTCTCTGCCAAGTGCCTGCCCTCATTAATGAAGTTGCATATCTCCCTACGAATTAGGTCAATAGCCTCCCTCTTGGTCTCGTTCAATGCCTCATTAAAACTCATTCTCAGGGCTCTGTAGCCGAAGAGCGTTAACCAACCGGGATTACCGCCAAGCTCCTCATAGATCCTCTCAGCACCATCAAAGTTAATACCATGCTCCTTAAATCCACGCCTCAGGAACTCAACGGCTTGTTCCTCACTAAATGGATTAAGTGTAATGCTTACGTAAGCCCTACCAAAAAGTGGGGATTCTGGATCGTTTAATTTAAGGAACTTCGTGAAAACCCTGAACTCGGACCCGGTTATTATGAATGTTAAATTCCTCAAATTATCGTATGCGTAGGCGAGGACCGGTAATACGTTGAAGCCCCTCGCCTTAACAAGCTCCTGGGCCTCATCAAGGACTATTATCGCCCTCAACCCCCCCTCATCACCAGCCCAATCATTTATTGAGTCCAGGATATCCGCAAGCATAACCCTATCCTTGCCCCCCAGGAGAAACTCACCCTGAATCCACTAATACTTACGCCCCCCCTAATCCTTGAGAGAATGTTCAATAACCTTCTTGACCTAACCCTAGCGTTTATGGAATCCTCAAGCGCCTTAACAAAGTCCCTGTAACTCACGTAACCACTTTCCTCAAACCTCCTCAGATCTATGTAGAAGTAATTATTTGGTGCATACTCATTAAGTACTGCCCTAATCAATGAGGACTTACCAACCCTCCTAAGCCCAAAGATCACTATTAACGGCTCGTTAAGACTGGCCCTAAGGCTCTTAACCTCATCATCCCTATCAAACAAGTCACTAAGGCTCTCCTTAACCCTAATGTCAAAGAGCAGTTACCCCCCCCACCCAACTAGGTTACCCCCCCCTCCCAACCTATAAACCTACCTCTTAATGACCCTAGGAATTAACCCAGCCCTAATTGCGTGGTCCACGAGGACTATGGCGGTCATGGCCTCGGCCGCGAGTATCGCCTTTGGCGCCGTGGACACGTCATAACGGCCCCCCTAAAGGTTATAGTAGTCTCAACCATCCTCTCCAAGTCCACTGTCCTCTGGGGCTTCCTAATGCTGGGTGTTGGCTTAAAGGCAACCCTGAACCTAATGGGCTCGCCAATGCTCATGCCACCGAGTATACCACCAACTGTTGGTCTCAAGCCTAGGCCTACCATCCCTAAGCACTATTTGGTCATTGGCCTCACTACCCCCCCTCATCCTGCAAGCCTAAACCCAAGCCCAAACTCAATACCCACGGCACTGCCTATCGACATGACGGCCTTAGCCAGGTCAGCCTTCAACTTATCAAAGACGGGTTCACCAAGCCCCGGCGGAACCTCGGTGGTTAGTACCTCGCCAACACCGCCAACGCTATCCCCCCCATCCTTAGCGGCATTGACCAGCACGTCTATGGCCCTCCTCATGGCTTCATCATCGACCATGGGAAGGGGGGGCTTCTCCCAGGACTTGACCACATCCTCGAAGGTGTAGTCCTCCCTAGATATGGCCACGCCACCAAGCTCGACCAGGTGGCTCGCCACCTCAACACCTATTGTCTGTCTAAGCACGGCCTTCGCAATGGCCCCCCCAGCCACTATCCTAGCCACAGTCTCCCTACCGCTGGCCCTACCGCCACCCCTATGGTCATAAAACCTACCAAACTTCAGGTAGTAGGCTAAATCGGCATGGCTGGGCCTAGGCCTCATCCAAAGCTCATTGTAGTAATCAGAAATAGCCCTCTTATTCCAAACAACGATGGCTACCGGCGTACCCTCGGTAAACCCATCCTTAACACCAGACAGTATTTGGAACTCCTCATCCTCACACCTAGGATTGAGGATTGGCAAATGGCAAAAGCGCCTCCTCTCTAGTTCCTTCTTAATGAATGACTCATCGAGGGCCACGCCGGCAGGGACACCGTCGACAACAGCCCCCAATGGCAGGTCCATGAGACTCCCCGAAGGTCACAACCCTAAATACGCGTCCAAAGACACTACCCATCAAGTCAACGCACTATTTAACCTATATAAGCATTCAAGGCATCACAGTGCACGAAAAACAACAACCAAAAACTTAAAACCTCAACAGACGCTATTAACCCGCGGCCGTGGTCTAGACTGGTCTAGGATGGCGGCCCCCCCGAGCCGCAGAACCGGTCAAATCCCGGCGGCCGCACCAAATTACAATCAATCCCTAATGAAGTATTACCAACATCATTCCCAATCCCCCCCCATATAATTCATTCCCGCAAAACTTATAGACGCGTCAACAATTCAATGAGTAGCCAGAGCATGGTTTATTACCAACCCATCGCCCTTTATTAAATCAATAATGAACAGAGACTCCAATCCTTAAGTTACCTAATTGAGGAACTAAGGCAGCGGTACTTAGGACACGCGCCATACCTGTTATGTCGATGAAAACGTCTCTATAAACTTTGATCACCATTGTCAATCCATGTTTTTAATGTAATGCCTAACCTTTTATATAGTTCGATCAGGCATTGCTTTGCTCTGTCCTCATTAATTCCTGAATCCAGCGCCTTTAAGAAATCAAGATCAAAACTTAACCTGGCAGGGTCTGGATGGTCACCATATTGGTCCGGTATTCTCTTAAACTCCTTATCCGCATAGGCATCAAAGACCCTCGCTAGTGAGCTTAATTTTTCACTATCTAACCTGGTTATGTCAAGTATCGGCAATGCCCTCCACTGACCAATATTTACCTCTGTGAATGGCCCCTCTGTCTCCTCCCTATTGGCTAGTACCGTTAGTAATCCAAACGTCGTATTCAACCAAGTCACTAGCGCCTTTTCCTGCATTTCATTCTCATTCTTTAGCTTAACCATGAAGAATCTATTGGCAATTAATTGCTCATCACTATAAACCGCAATCACCCTCCAGGTATTCCACCTAATCCTATCAGGAACTAGCAACCTAGACCTCAACCTAGTAATTCTCTCAGCCTTAGGCCCACTGCCAGTGACCCACGCATTCGGCTTCACGAGCATCGCCTTCCTTAACTCCTCCTCACCACTACAGAGCATGGGTACCCCATTGGGAATGGGCCCCCCCTTTGACAATGCATCGCAATCAACTCGGGTACCCCCCCTCTTCGGTAAGTTAAATGCCTCAATTATATCTCCCCCCCTCCTATTAACGCCCATGTCGCTTATCAGGTTGTTGAAGTACGTAATTGGTATTTCTACGGATATACTGCATAGCTTAATGGCACCGTTATTGATTATATTATCAATTACGTTCAGTAATTCATTATCAGGTATCGTGTGAATATTCCAGTTGATAATTGTATTAAGTAAGGCACTCCTGGGTACAGTCCTTATTAAAGCGCCGTAATAAGTAGCGTTATTAGCTAACAATTTATCAGCAAGAATCACCGCATCTACGGCACTCTTTGGTTTCTTCATGAGCACTATGAACTTAGTTTCCTCACTTAGTTCATGCTCGTCAACCCTCTTAGCCACTATCAGTGCTTCGCTTAGGCTTGTGCCTTCACTGAAGTTGTAGCCATTCTCAGTATCACTGCTTACTATGACGTACCTAACGTGGAACTTACCGGCTAGTAATGCCCTCGCGAGGAACCAACTAACGCCTGAAAGGACGTTCCTAGGTAGTACGAATGCTATCACACCGCCTGGCTTAACGTACTTATAAGCCAAGTAAAGGAATAGAAGACCCTCACCGGCCTGCCCAATGTTCAAGTACTGCTTGAATTCCCTTTTGCCATTAATTATTTCCTTAATTACACTAGGCAGGTTTTCCGTCTCGGCGAGGTTCTTAGCAATACTCCTCAAATTATCCCTTACATTATCCCTAATCTCGTTGAGTCTTTCAAGGAGAGTTTCTCTATATTTCTCCTCACTTATGAAGCCGAATAAACCCTTCTCTTTCTCACGAAATTCTTTACTAACTCTGCCCGTAGCTCTTGTGAATGGTGGGTTCATGATCACAAGGTCGAATTTCTCAGGTAGCTCGAACGTTCCCTCACTACCCTCAAGCGATACCTTCTCAATGCCCTCGATCTTATAGCCCTCAATGAATGAGAGTATACCACCAACCCTTTTGCCATTATTCAGAAGCTCCAGTGAACCCAGCCATGGCTGGTTCTTCCCAGTTATATGGCCTAGGTATATTGTGTGGATGTTCTCCTTTGCGATGTTGCCTGGGCTTATTAAGGCGAGGTTTATCGCCGTTACCTGAGCAGCGTACTTGAGGGCATCAATCCCGTAAATACCCTTCTCAATCAATTCCTTACCTAAATCGTCTAGGTTAATATCAAGCTCCTTATAGTGTTTAAGTGCCGTTAACACGTTCATCAATGCCGAGTAACTAGCAGTGAGTAACGTGCCACTGCCGCAGGCGAAGTCCGTGACCTTAATTTCCCTAATCCTACGGATAGGCTCCTCAGGATTGCTAACCCCCCCATCAATAGCCCTCTTAATTTCATCCTCCAGCCCCCAGCAATGACCTAACAGCTAACGTGGCAAGTAGGTACGCAGCAGGTACCTGCGTGTAGAATGTTGCGAAGTTCTTTTTCACTGCAATGTCGCCAGTAATCTCGTGATAAACCCTACCTGCGAAGTCATGCCTGAGCAAGGTCCTGTTCTGGGCAATACTAATGCCTTCCTCAATTAATTCCTTAACCCTGTCAGCAGCGTTTGGCGGTAGTTTGTCCAGGATCTCTCTCGCCAATTTAATGGCTTCCCTGTAGTCAATATTCAGTAACTCATCAAGGCTTTCTTAAAGCCTCAATGGGTCCATACCTACGTACATAACTATCCAGTGGGCTTAACCTTGTGTGGATGTTCCTAACGTGCTCGTAGAACGTCGCAGTCAACAACAACGACAACGCAGCCTGAGCAAGCACCAAGTCCTCATCAGTGGGGGGGCTCTGCATTCCATAAAGCCTATACATGACATCATAAATCTCCCTATAAACTCCTCCACCCCCCCTTAACGAATTAACGAAATTATTATTTATCACATGCTTAATCTTTTCTATTTCCTCTTCAATCTCGCTCTCCTGAATTAGGTAATCAGTTGCGTGCCTAATTACGTTGGTCAATGTAGGTATGTCAACGGTGAACCATCCAGAAGTCACTAATGGTCTTCCCGTACCTAATTGCTGGTTTATGAATTGAAGTAGGGAACTTACCTTGACATACTTAGGCGTGATAATCTTTACGTTGAATTGCGACTGCTTGATTTGCTCTATGAGCTTATCCTTAAGTATGTTAGGGTATCTAACAGGGTAATGCAGGGCAATCGCCAAATCAACAATGCCCTGGTCAATCCTCTTCCCAGCATCCTCCTCAGCATCCCTGTCCTTATAGGATGCCTCAATACCTATTATTAAACCGTTATAAAAGCACCTAATGTCAGGTCTACGCTTACCGCTAACTCGCTCTGGTCTGCAGTCAAGACCTAATTCATTGAGTGCATCAGCCAGCCTGATGTTAACCTCCTCCTCATGAACAAAGCCACTACTCATTCTTTCTCACCTTTATTTCTCCGTTTTCTAGTACCCATTCTATTTGGTCTCCGTCGTTTATGCCCAGTACTGCCCTTACCTCCTTCGGTATTGTTGTCCTCCCGTTATGCCAAACCTTGGACCTCGCCAGTACAGGCACTGCGCTAGCAAAATCGCTAGCCAACTAATAAGTGCTTCATTTAAACAGTATACGTAGACACAGCGCCGAAACTAAACCACTAACCAACCGAGGAACAAGCCAAGACACCCTCATTCTCATAAAACTCCTCGAGTGCCCTCGTTGGGTCTCTCGCCTTTATCAACTTCAGTACTTGCCCGTCATTGCCTCTTACCTCGATGATTACGTCTTCATTAACCTTTAATTGGCATACGGTAGCTGGTTTGATGCCGACTTTCTCAGCCTCGCTTATCGCCATACCAATCAACTCATTAACCGTGTAATCAAAGTCGTAATCACTGATTAGCTTAAACTCATCAAGGTAGTAAACCCAGATGGGCATTACCACCAACCTAAGGGGGGGCTGGTTTATAACCCCCCATTTAATACTGAGCCCTCACTAAACACTGCTGGGGGGGCCTAGGGCATGAAGAACTAGGACTATGGTATTCGAAGTACGTGCATGCCTTCTTTGTGATTCTAATTAAGCCGACTAGGAGGGCTTTTAGTTGGGTTTAATCAGAAGTGATGATGGTTCCAGAGCGCCGGTGCTCCAGTGCCACTTGGCACCAGAGCCCATTGCATGTAGGCAGATAATTACGGGTATTATCCAACGCCTAATTTAATTAAGCCCCCCCAAGCTGGCTTGGCACTGATGGATGAGCTGGAGCTAAACCTACTCCTGGATAGCCTCAAGCGAGACTTTGTAATCAAGGTAGGACTGTTGCCAAGCTCGGTAGGCAGTACGTGATTACGCTCCCGACTGAGTATAATGAGTTGTGGGGGGGGTACTTGAATGAAAAGGGCGTGAGGGTTACGGTAATCATTAGGATTGAGTCTGCGGGGGGGTCAGGCTCAGTATAGTTATTTAAAGCCTTGAGCCAGTCAGGTATTGGGTGGCGAGAATGGGCGTGCTTAGGGTAATCGGGCTGGTATTCCTCGGATTATTCCTAGCCACCCTAGCCCTAATCATTGGGGGCCAGCCTAACACTCCTCCTAACCCACGGGCCAAATACAAACCAAACACAGGCCCCCCCAAGCCCACCAACCCAAAACCAAGCCCCCCCAAACCAAGGCTGATGAGGGTAACAAACCAAGCCGTTGGCCTAGCTACACAGGCCCACCAACCACGGCAATCGCGGGCTACTACTGCGTGAACACGGCAATACCAAATACATACTCGATACAACTCAATGCACAGTTGAGTAATGGCTACTGGATACAGGACGTGTACTCGACAGCGGCGTATGAGGAGGGTGGGGCTTGGGAGCCAGGCTTTGGTGTAAATGTCTGGTCACCACCAAGCGGTTGCACTACGAGAAACATTAATGGAATGCCAGTAATATCTTGCCAATCAAACTTGGTAGCATTGTATCCCCCCCATGTTTACTACGGAGCCACCTGCGGGTGGCTCATAATAAAGATAGCCAATGGCATTGCCTACTTCGGCTACTCCCTTGATGGCATTAATGTTGATTGGTACTATCAATACCCAGTGGGTAATGCCACGATAGTGCCCAGGCTCCCATTCAATGCTGGGACGGGCTTGGTGATTGGCGGGCCCGGCGCCAACCAATACGATGTGGACTTCACAAGTGCCAATGTCATCCTAGCCCTCTACTACTGGAATGGCTCGGCTTGGCAACCAGCACCAAGCACGCCGGGCGTTACCGGAACTGAGGAATACGTCACAAACGCCTGGATATACTGGAACAATGGTAAGGCAGTAGTCTCCTGGCCTCAAGCCGTTAATGAGACTCCCAGCGTGCCAAGCCCTGGCTTCACCCCCCCTTGAGGATTTAAGGGGGGAAAAATTTGATTGTTTTTGAGTTTAAAAGCCCCTGGCAAGCCCAGGGGGGGCGTTACCAAGTGATGCCGAACAGTGAGGGCATTGGGTACATGTTGCCAGGCTTGAGTAGGTCCTGGACCAACTGGGCAAATGGGCTCGATGGGTTATTACCGCCATCAATGAACCACTGGGCACTACCGCCAGGCCTCCCACTATACGTTGTCATGTACGTACTCGGTAATGTAATTGACTGCCCTGGGCTCACCTGCACTGATTGGTAGGTGCCGTAGACGCTGTAGGTCTGTGACTCCTGCCCGAGCTGGTTACCAATATTGGCAATATTATACCCAGCAGTGTAGGTGGACTCGCCAATACTCATGAGGCCACTACCAATGGCGCTCCCCCCCCAGTGGAGGTTATGTAGGCAATGCCATTGCCTATCGCATTGATGGTGTAGGCTCCGATCTGCCCGAGGTAGTTGAGTACTGGTATGCCCTGCGTGTGCTGTATTAACCAGTTACTACCAGCCTGCGCCGCGGCCTGGACCTCATTCGCAATGACCTGGGACTGGGTGTAGATGTTTTGGCCGATGTTGTACGTGTTGGCTCCAATCCACTGTAGGGCGTCACCACCGCCGTCGAGGAAGGCGGCAGTGAGGAATCCACCGCCCTTTATTAGGTCTGGTAGGAAGCCGAGTTGTGGATTGTAGTAGGGCACATAAACAGTGCCCTTTGGATTTGGATTGCCTCCGCCACCGTAGGTGAAGTAGGCTGTGGGTGGCTTGCTTGGTATTGAGAGCGTTATGTTTAGTGTTTCATTCCCTGGTATTATGCGTGGTGGGCTTGGGCTTGGGGGGGGAGCTGGGGGGGCTTGGGTTGCCTGGTTGGGGGGGCCTCCAGCCCGTTATCTGGGGGGGCACCAGCTTAACGCCAACCTGTAGGCCAAAGCCAGTGTAGTTGAATACGGCAGTCACGGCTGGTACGTACGTGAAGCGTCCCCCCCACTCATTGGGGCTGTTACTACCGTGGACGGTAAAGCCCATTCTGGCACATGCCCCCCCTTGGCGTCATCCAGGTCATGAAGTACTGGGCTATGTAGCTAATGATTGGGTAGTAGGTTGTTATTGTCGTGTATGTGTGGTATGTTATTGTCGTGGTTTGGGTGACTACCTTTGTGATTATGGTGTTTGTCGTGGGTACATTGACAGTGGTCGTGCTTGGTTGGTAGGAGGCAGTGCCGTGGCTAGCATAGCCTCCAGAGTTCTGTTGGTAAACCATAGTGCTTGGTTTTATTACATAGCCTGTTGATGGTGTTGAGTAGGAGTTCGTGCCAACCACCACGTGTGGTATGCCCCCCCACCGCCAAAGCGCCAGTATAGCATTGCCATTACATGGCTTGGGAGCATCATGAGTAGCGTGAATAGTATTATGCTCGCTAGCCCTATTGTCCTTCCAAGCCTCATACTTAGTCAATTCCCCAATCACGGTACTGGCTAATTAGCTTTTAAAGGGGGGGAGTTGAGTGGAGGAAAAGCCCCATAATGGGGGGGCTTTGGTTTTGAGTTATAGGCTTTATGTAATGGCTAAGCTACGTTGTCTGGAAGTCCTGGTATAGTTCATATAGGGTGCATGTGTTTGGTGGTGGAGTGTACATTTGGGTGTAGTTTACGTTGGAGCTTTCCGCAGCATTAGCAGCTAATGGGCCTTGATATAGGTTCACGTTAGAATTATAGAAGAACTGGCCGGAACCGCCTGGGTAGAAGTTCACTGAACCACCGCCAGGGCTGCCGCCCCAATTCACGTTAGATCTGTACCAACGATTCGCGTATTGGGATTGAATAGTTATGTATTCCTGATAATACTCCCCCCCTCCATTAACTGGTATGTACACGTACTCATAAACCTGGTTAATCAAGCCATTATTACCAACATAGTATATAATCTCCCACTCAGAACCGGAGACGAGCGGCCATGGAACGTCCGTAGCTGTGGGTTGGCTGAGGTCAGGAGGTAAGTTATTCCATACTAAATATCCTGAACAATTATATGTCTGTACCATGAGGTATAGATTACCTATGGTGCCCGGTTGCTGGCGGGTTCATAATCACACCGTATATTATAACTCCCTGGTCCCAATACCCAGTGCTTCCGTAGTACCAGGCAAGTGGGCCGCACACCATATTTATGTCTGGGTTATACAGTAATGCAAGTACAGTCTCCCCCCCAGTGTAGGACTGTACAGCCATCGTGTTTGTTATATATGCCTGGGCACTAACAAAGCTTGGCGTTACTCCATTTGTCGTGAACTCATAATTACAGTTGCCAATGGCTTGCATGCAGGAATTGCTTTGCGCAGCGGCTTGCTTCGGTAGCATTATTAACGCAGTTAGTACTACGAGGATTAATACTACGATTGCTGAGGTAATCTTGAGCTTACTCACCATGTCCATCACCCATTGCCTGTTGGTGGTAGTGTTTGTCCGATTGCGAATGATGGCGCGTACCCGATGGCGAATGACCTCACATTGGTGAGTAGTCCTGGCGTTAGTTCCTGCGGTAATTGGCTTATTGGGCCTGTAACGTTTATTACGTAGATTATGGGTACCTCTGTTATGTACCTACCCTCCATGTAGAGCTGCTCGGCCGTTGGTGTGGCGTTGAACACGCCGTAAATGCCGATCAACCCGATCCAATGCTCCTCAACCATTAACCCAACCTCAGAACTCTCGTTAGTCATGGCACACGAGGGTAGTGCGTAGGGTACTGCTGAGTAGATGATGACCGTCAAGGTATCACTTGGCGTTAGGTTGATTGTTGGGAGGGTGACTCCATAGCTTGTGTACTCAACTAGGGTGTGTGTTTCATTTCTAAGGCTCAGTAGTTGCCAGAAGGTCACGGTCTCATTACCGTAATGGTATGGTATACTCACAGAAGTCTTTAAACCAAGGATCGGCGACGAGTCATTATCCACGGCAATTAACTTGCCATTGACATAGACACCAAGCATCATGGCATTATTAGGATTTGGCAGCCTCAAGAAGGCGTTTAAGGTTGCATTAATTAAGTCAGCTGGGAAAGCCATGTAGATGACTACGCCATTAATGGTTACATCGCCATGAACGTGATAACGGAGAATAACCATTGAATTTCCAGGAATAACTATGAAGTGATTGTTGCAATAGAGGAAGCCGTAATCAATGGCCTTAGGCATTACATACGATGTGAGGAAGTGCCTGGGTATGAGGAAGTACCTAACCACGAATAGGACAACGGCAACTACGACCACGGCGATAATAAGTAAGAGCCTTGACCTGTAACCCATACCCATCAAAAGTAATAAACACACGGGCTTTTTTTGCTTTGGGTGTTCATAAAAAGTGAGTCGAATGAGGTCGAGTAGGCTTTACGGTTTACGAATACCCGCTCATTAACGTACTCTTTAGGCGAGGTATTCGACGATTGAGAGCATTGATTTGAATACCGCCTAGCCACTATTGGCTTCTTTCCCCCCCACGTTATCGCTCATGCTGATCCTCCTTTCGAGAATCTTAACTTCATACTCAACATTAACTAGGTACTCCCAAAGTGCGTCGAATGCCTCGTCCTTGTCAATGAGTCCTAACTTAGCCTTAACTATTACATCAAATGCGCAGTCAAGAAACTTCTCCTTACATTGCTTTATTGTCCTTTTCACATTGTTTTATTTCTATTCTTGATTTTTCAATCTTTTGCCTATATCGAATAAAAAGTTTAAATTTAAAATATGAAGACTATAATACACATATGCTATACATATAATTTATATGTATTTTAAGAAAGATCGATAAGGGTAAATAATATAAATATATTAGGATTAAATAATGATAGAGCCCATACCTGCCTTGCATTCACGCCATTGGGCCACCCAACGACCCGCGAAACCGGGCCGCTGGGACCCAGTGGTGTGGGTGCATGCAGGGGGCAAATTGTTTAATTATTTGTGGTAATGTTGTTCTTACCATGAGGAAAGCCTTTTAACATCATTATTTCATTGAACCAATTAATGGAGTTCCTAGTCCTTAATTGGCAGAGACTTGTGGATTTATCGTTGGACCTCTCATTGATGATTAAGGAGTCTGGTTATAGGCCTGACTCGGTAATTGCTATTCTTAGGGGTGGTTACATCGTTGGTAAGCTTATTTCGGATTTTCTCGGTGTTGATGACTTGGTGATTCTTGGGCTCGTGAGTTATGGTACGAGGATTGGGGGGGAGGGTGAGGAGCCTGTGGTTACTTACCCAATAATACGTGATTTACGGGGGGGCAGGAGTGTGCTGGTTGTTGATGATGTTACGGACACCGGGAAGACCCTTGCCGTGGCCAGAGACATACTTAGGTTCTATGGCGCCAGGGAGGTGAGGACGGCAACTCTCTATGTTAAGCCTTGGTCGAAGATTAAGCCTGACTATTACGTGGGTACCACGGATAAGTGGATACTATTTCCATGGGAGGTTGGCGAGGTTATTAGGAGCCAGGTTCAGGGTTCAAGTCCAGAGTCGGTAATAAGGAGTCTCAGACTGAGTGAGTACTTTGGTGAGGACTTTGTGAATAAATTAACGAAGCTACTCCGCTAACTACTCATACTCAATAGTCGCCGGTGGCTTTGGGGGGGTTACGTCGTAACCAACCGCGGCAACCCTATCGTCATTGTTGAGTATTTCCCGCGCAATATCCATTAGCGTATCACGCGGTATCCTGGCTACATCAGCGTCATGAAGTCATCAGTGACCACAGCCCTAATGGACACGAAGTACTTACCGGAGTCCCTATTCATTAGTTCGTAAATCACGTGTGTGATATCGTAAGCTGCAGCTAAGTACCTGTGTAGTTCATAGGCCAGGTCCCACCTGAGCAGGTGGCCCTTAACCAGTACCACGTTTCCGTAGGACCTAGAGTCACCCTTAACACCCGTGGCCCTAACCCTAAATAGGTAGGTTTGCAGATCCCCCCCAAGCCCATTAATGGCCCTGGAAAGCCCCCTCATCAGGGGTAAACTCGTACTCCCAAGCCGCGGCGAACCACTGGCTAAGGCCCATACCCTCCAGTCCCTCCTCGACAATACGCGTTGCTTCCCTAACCACATCAAGCTTCTCAAGTGTTAGTTCCCCCCCCACGGCCCTAATACTCAGTCCAGGTCCAGGGAATGGCTGCCTATTGACTATTTCATTTGGCACATTAAGCGTTCTGGCTAACTCCCTGACCTGGTCCTTATAAAGCTCCCTAAGTGGCTCGAGGAGTTTGAAGCCGTACTTAGACGCGGTGTCTATGCCTATTTGCTCAAGCACGTTGTGCTGAGTCTTAATTCCACCCCCCCTCGTCTCAATCCAGTCAGGGGGGGCTATTGTACCCTGGACAAGCCAATCACAGCCGTACCCCCTGGCAATCTCGGAGAGAACTCCATAGAAAACCTCCCTAAACCTAATCCTCTTCTTCTCGGCATCACTGAGTCCAAGCATTTCGTGGTAAAAACTATCACTTGCATTAATGATATCAATAGGAAGAATATCGTTGAGTATATCCTTAACATGTGCAGGTTCATTAAATCTCATGAAGCCTGTATCGATGAATACGGCCTTAAGCCTATTGCCGATGGCTCTCCTCACGAGTACCGCCGCCGTGGTACTATCAACACCGCCTGAGATTGCCGCAAGGGCGCATTTAATGGGTAGTGACTTAATATCCTCAATCATTTTGCCGATAATTGCCATGTCCATATTGTTTTTATTCTATTGATTGTTTAAATACTTTAGCCTATGGATAAACCGTATTACTTAATTATTTATTTAATTAAAGTTATAAACAATAAACCACCCTCACTTACGTTGGCATAGATCAAGGAAGTTCTTCATTATTGTAAGTCCATGCTCCGTATGTCTAACTTCGGGGTGAAACTGAACGCCAAATCTATTGATTCTCTCATTAGCCATGGCCTCAACAGGTACGGCATCACTATACGCAATAACCTCAAAGCCCCCCCTAGGTTGATTGGCAACACTTAAATTATGGCTCTCCCATGCAGTGAACTCCCTAGGCACTCCCTTGAATATTGTATCCTCCCTAACAACATAGACCTTGACACCGCCAAACTCAGGTCGATCCCTCACCAATCCACCACCATATGCATAGGCCATCAACTGATGCCCGAGGCAAATACCAAGTACGGGCCCTGGGAACTCGAGGATGTATTTAATGGCGTTTCCAGTCCTCGGTAAATCCTCGGGTATGTTCCAAGGACCACCACTAATGATTAGGCAGTCAAACAACTGCTTAACCCTATCAAGCGGTTCGTCCGGGCTTAAGAACTCGCCCCTAAAGCCCAGTTCAGTTACACGCCTAAGTATTAAGTGGTTGTATTGACCGCCGAAATTAAGAATGCCAACAACCACGAAAATGATTATTTCACAGTTGTTTAAATACTTTTATTAGCGATGAATCAGGTTAGCGTAATTGATCCCAACCAATTATCAGGTTATTGTTTAATGAATTTATTAAATAATTTAATTGATTATTAAAATAGATGCTCGATAGTTTCACACGAAAGGTTTTTAAATATTCCAATTCTCGATGGAATAATGGAGGTCAAGCAGGGTGTATTTCTTAGGGAGTCCACGGGCTTGGTCAAAGAGGCTGGTTTTTGGGATGCGGTTTCAATAAACATAGCTAACATGTCAATAGGCGCTGCACTGGGTACGGTGGGCCTAACACTGGCTGCCTTGCCGAGTATTGTTGGTGTAAACTTAGTGTATGCATCATTAGTTGCATTTCTACTATCGGTGCCTCAAATAATCGTGTATTCACTACTGACCACGTTAATACCACGCACTGGCGGCGACTATGTATGGTTAACAAGGGCTTTTGGACCTAGGGTTGCTTGGCTCATTAATGGCTTGGTCATGGCATTCGTCATACAGGCATTGGCGTACTACGCGCTCATTGCGATAGCTGGAGTCTTCCAGCTTGAGTCGGTGCTACCCATACTAGGTTTAAACGTGTCCTTCAGTACATGGGACGCGATAGCCATAGCCATAGCCTTCTTCGCCGTCATAGTCCTAGCCAACATACTGGGCACTAAGTACGGCTTTAGGCTAATGACCATACTAACCACGATATCAATGACTGGGTTGGTAATCGCAATAGCCATAATGCTCCTGACACCGAGGCAGACGGCAATAGCGGCAATCAATAATCTACTACCAAGTGGCTACACATACTCATCACTGGCCAGTAGCTATAAAGGGCCTGAGACCACATTAAGTGGCATACTCATGGTAATACCCTTCTTCGCCCTCTACGTATACCCATGGCTAATGGCCGGGCCAGCAATAGCCTCTGAAATAAGGGGGGGTAAAAGCGCGATTAAGTATAACGTACCTGTCGCAGCCCTCATCACCATGGTAATGGCAACCATAGGGTTTGAGGCCATGTATTACTCCCTGGGCTTTAACTTCGTTACTGAGGCCCTATCCAACCCCAACCTCAATGGTGTTGTTAACTTCTGGACAATTGCTATGGTTTTATCCAATAACTACGTACTCAAGTGGTTTATTGGCATTTCATCAGTCACTTGGTACCTAGCCGTCCTCGCCTACGGAGCCATCGTCGTCGTAAGGTACTGGTTCGCCCTAGCCTTCGACAGAGTCTGGCCAAGCACCTTCGCCTACATAAGCCCAAGACTCGGAACACCAATATACGCCCATTTATTTGACTTAATCGTTACCTCAGCCCTCATCGCAGTTACTGGGTTGTTTTATGGAACGTTCACGGCGCTCTACGGTACCGAGGTTGGGCCATTAACGTACCTGGCATTCGTAGGTATTGCCGCGGTGATAATCGCGCTCAGGAAAAACGATGAACTGAGCGGCAGGGCTAGGGCGGCACTTATTACCGCTGGCGTTCTTCAGTTTCTAGTGTTCATTTACCTGGACTATGAGTTCCTAGCCTACCCGCAGATCTGGGGGGGCGGTAACCCACTCGCCTACGGCGTAATAATCGGCGCCTTCGTACTAGGGGGGGTCATCGCCTACCTAGTGGCTAGGTCCATATACCTGAGGAGGTATGGCATGGATATTTCCGTGGCGTATGTCGAGATTCCGCCAGAGTGATTATTGATGGAGCGGGTAGACCTAATCATTAGGGCTAGGTACGTAATAACAATGTCGAATCCAATGGTTATTGAGGATGGGGCCGTAGCCGTGGATAACGGCTTAATAAAGGCCGTGGGTAAGGCGAGTGAGGTACTCGGTCAGTACAGTGGCGAGGAGGTCATTGATAGGATAGGCACGTACTGATGCCAGGCCTTATTGACGTCCACACCCATACCCAGCAGGTGTTGCTTAGGTCGTTCATCAATGATGAGAGGCTTGCATTAC
Source organism: Vulcanisaeta distributa JCM 11216 (assembly GCF_001315985.1). Lineage (GTDB taxonomy): Archaea > Thermoproteota > Thermoprotei > Thermoproteales > Thermocladiaceae > Vulcanisaeta > Vulcanisaeta distributa_E. The sequence continues at coordinate 44,480 of NZ_BBBI01000001.1, read as the reverse complement.
CCCCCCAATATGGACTAAGCTCTTAATACCCTTTGAGGACTTGCTAACCGATGACTTAGCACGCCTATCATCCCTGGTGAGCGTCGCCGCCATGGCTAAGAACGGGGTTACATACTTCATAGAGGCAGGTGCGCCGAGACCCAGGGAGTTGATTAAGGCTATTAATGAGGTTGGGGGGTTAGGGGGGGCGTGGTCACACCATCAACGTTTAATGTGCGTGGTGATGGGGTAATTGATGCTGAGGAAGTCGTGCGTAGGACTGAGGAGTTATTGCCCGAGGTCGGTGATAGGGTCAGGGTTTGGTGCTCAATTAGGCAGATAATGATGGTTACCGAGGACTTACTCCTTAAGTTAAAGGACCTATGTTTGAGTAAAGGGCTTGGTATAACTTACCACCTTGCGAGTACCAGGGTGAGGTCGACTATGCACTCACTAGGTACGGCGCCAGGCCACTTGAGGTCTTTGATAGGTTGGGCTTGACGTTTATCAGGCCCACGGTTATTGCGCATGCGGTTTACCTATCAAATAGGGAGAGAGCCATTGTTAGGGATAGGGGGTTAGGGATTGCTTGGTGCCCAACGGTTGACTCCCTGGTAATGGGTCAGCATTGGTTACCAATGTTTGGCGATGTGTTGTTTGGTTTTGGTAGTGATGGTGGTGCATTCACAAGCCTTGACATTCTTCATGAGGTTAAGGTTGCTAGGGCCGTGGGTAAGGCATTAACCGTTAGCATGACCTATGATAAGTCCTCCTTTAACTCGGTAACTATGCTCAGGGCACTCACGGGTTGGGGGGGTGGACTGCTGGTTGGGGGGGATAATGTGGGCGTGGTTAGTGAGGCTTCAAGGCCGACCTAATAACGCTTAGGCTGGATGACGTCAGGGCGTTGCCTATATACGACCCAGTGGAGTCCGTGGTGTCATTGCTTAATGGTCATAGTGTTAATGATGTGATTGTTGGCGGGAGGTTTGTGGTGAGGGATGGTGGATTAATCGGTGTTAATGAGGGGGGGGAATTGATTGAGAAGTTGTATGATGTGATTCCTGAGGTTTATGGGAAATTGAGTAATATGGCTTAGCGGCATTTCATTTTACTTAAGTAAAATAATAGGAATATGGAAGTTTATAAGGCATGAACCTAGTTAATGTTTTAGATTTGAAAATTCCTTAATAACGCACGTAGAATGCACAACAAGTCCCTCGGGGGCAAGTTAGTTTTTTAAGGTCATGCTAATCAAGCTAGGTAGCCATGGTCCTACTTAGAACAATAATTTGTTGCATAGAGTTGCTTGTATTTAGCATAATTGCTGGGCTGCTTGGGTCATTAACAGGGTTAGGAGGCGGAACAGTTCTTGTGCCGCTTCTCACTTTGTTCCTGGGCATACCTATTGCCTACGCTGCTGGTGCATCGTTAATATCCACAATAGCCACTTCGAGCGGCGCAGCCAGTGCCTACATTAGGGATAGGATAACCAACGTAAGGATTGGAATGGGCCTTGAAATAGCAACAACGACAGGCTCAATAGTCGGCTCACTAACTGCTAACTACGTATACACACACGGACTCGCCTGGATTGTATACGTAGTATTCGGTATAGTCATATTGACCTCAATAATACCGACAGCCCAGAGGGGTAAGTACGAAATACCGGACCCAAGAAAGCCTGATTGGACCACGAGGGTGTTTAAGCTATATGGTAGTTACTACGATGATGCCCTTAAGATGGAGGTTAAGTACTGGGGGTGTTCGTTGGTGGCTTGGTGAATTAATAATGTTCTTCGCAGGCTTTATTAGTGGTTTGTTGGGTATTGGTAGTGGCGCCCTTAAGGTCCTTGGGATGGACTGGGCCATGAACCTGCCCATGAAGGTAAGCACAACAACAAGCAACTTCATGATAGGAGTAACGGCAGCCACGGGCAGCGCCCTGTACTGGTACTTCGGCTATATACAGCCTATGATGGCTGCCGTGACCGCGATAGGGGGGGTCTTGATAGGGGCTATGAGTGGTACGAAGATACTGGTGAGGATTACGAATAAGCAGGTTAGGTGGGTCTTCCTGGCAATACTTGCCTTCCTCGGCATGGAGATGCTGCTGAAGGGTCTATACCTGGACCACGTAATAACGATAGCCGTGGCAACCCAGTACCTATTGAGTATAATATTCACAGCAATAGTAATGACAATACTCTACTATCGCTATGGCGTGTTAATGGCTAAGAACGAGAAGAGGACTGCGGTAGGGGGTGGTGGGAATGCCTAAGTGGGATATGGACTACGTGATCGGTTTAACCCTTAGGTACGGCGTGGTAATAAGCATAGCCTAATACTAATTGGCGTTGTCCTATTCCACGTTAAGGGCGAGGCCCTTGGGTGCAGCGAATCTCTGGTCATGAGTCCAACATCCCCCCCAATAAACACCACGGTAATACCGCCGGCATACGCCCTATCCAGGCTTCCTAACCTTGATCCACTCTCATTCATAATACTTGGCCTCATGGTCCTAATAGCAACACCGGTGCTCAGGGTAGCCCTTGGCATTGCCTCCTTCGCCATGGAGAGGGATTGGCTCTACGTATTCATAACGGCCGTGGTATTCATAAACCTGATGCTCGCAATATTCGTATTACCATCAATAATGCACCTACACACGAATGCCCAATTACTAAAACTGCTCTGCCCATCCTCATAAAACCCATCAAGCCCCCCCTCGAAGTACACTATCGTCGACGCGGTTATTATTAGGGCGTAGGCTATAAGTGTCAATGCCGTGGGCACCTGACCAAAGAGCAGGAACCCCCAGAGAGCCGCCAGTACGGGTTCCACCGTGGCTATGACCGAGGCCGTGGAGGCCCTTACCCTAGACACACCCATTGCGAAGAGTCTATAGGGTATCACGGTGGTCACAATGCCCAGGTAAACACCCCACAGGGCTGGATTGACTATTGGCCTCCAGGAACCCGTAATGATTGAGTAGGCGATGGCTGTTGGTGCCGTAATTATTAAGGTATATGGTATTGCGCCCCAGGAAACATCAACCTCATTACCCACCCTGGCAAACCTCCTGGCTAGGGCTATGTATGTGCCATAGGAGGTGCCCGAGAGCAGGCCCAGAAGCACGCCAATGAGGCTTATCGAACCCTTGATCGTCTGAGCACCAATTAATGTAATTGCGATTATCACCAGCGAGACACCGACAACACCACGCTTACTTGGTTTCTCACCCATGCCGAGGGCCACTAACGTAGTCCATAGGGGGGGCGCCGTGTAGAGTAGGAAGGCTGCGAGACCCACGCCGGCCGTTACGGCCGCCAGTGGGTATGCTGAGAATAATACGCCGAGGGCTATGCCCGTTAATACGGAGGCCCTATTAAGGACTCTCCGTATAAATAATGAGGCCAGGGACGCGAATAGGGACCTAAAGAGACCAAGCATAATTGGGTTCCCGCTATATACGCTGGCCACGCCTATTGTTGACCAAAGCGCCGCCGCAGCCACTATGTAAAGTCCAGGCCACAAGCCATCCTTACCGCCCACGTTGCAGTGAGTATTGGCGTTCTTAATGAGTGTTACGCCCTCCGGGAAATCACCAGGGCATCCTTAATGATGATTGAGTAAAGGCCCGATGATGATATGGCCACCGCGAATACAAAGCCCCCCCACAGCGCAAGTGGTTGCTTGATTGCGTAGGTCAGGAGCACGCCGGAGATCGATGATGCCATGGTCCTGCCCAGGCCGGTAATAAGTGAGTATAGGCCCATGTACCTACCCCCCCTGGACCTTGGGTCCGCCAGGGCATTGGCTATGCTCTGCGATAGCGGCGAGACAACCATCTCGGCAAGCGTTATGAAGAACATGTCCAACACGGCCCAGGTAAAGCCCGGTATGAAGGCCACGGCCAGGTAACTCACGCCGTAAATAACCATACCAAGCGATATCAAGCTCGGTCTCCTTAAGTACCTGCCAATAAAGTCCTGGAGGAAGACCACCAGTAATCCATTCTCCATGTACAGCAGACCAACCTGGAAGGTGGTTAGGCCGTCATGCATGTTATAGAATGTTAGTAGCGGAAAGCCTAATTGGCCCATTACCAGGAATGTTAGGAAGGACGGTATTAGAAACATCGCGAATGCCCTGTTCACGTGGAATGTCAACCCAGCCTCAACCGTGTAGTTAGGCTCTGGCAGAGTCATTAATAGTGGTAATGCCGCCAGTGGTATTACGAACCGAGGAGCATGAGCATTCTAAAGCCATAGATCTCATAGAGTAGACCACCAATGGCTGGTCCCACCGCCCACCCGGCATTAACCCCCCCCACCCTAAGCCTGCTGAAGTACTTAACAAGTGACGTGAATCCCCCCCTAGCGTAGTCGCCGACGATTGACGTATTGGCTACACCATAGGCGTTGTTGAAGAATGACTGGGTGAGTACCATTAAAACGACAATGAGTGGCTTATTAATTGCGTAGGCGATGATTAGGGCTATTGATGATGACACCGCCGAAATGACCATTGTCCGGACCCTACCGAGGAAGTCTGCTAGGTAACCACCGATTATGAAGGCTATTGAGCTAACCACGGCCTGGGCCACGTAGAATAGGGAGACCAGAGTGAGGGGTAGTTTGTAGTATTGGAATAGGGCGAATCCAGTGAACGACCACAGAAGCGAGCCGCCCCAGTGATCTTACGGCACCAATCAATGCAAGTTTATTGCTCAGTTCCATTTATCCCAATGGTTAATACCCCCCCACCCTATTAAGCTATTCCATTAGTTAGACACCCTTTTAAGTGACCTTGACAACCAACTCACGTGCTGGACCCATTAACGTTACTGGCAATACTCGTGGCACTACCCAACGGTACCACGTACCAGGTAAGCCCATTAATCAATAATTACGGGATTTACACATACCCAATTAATTACGCCGTGATTTACAACCACGTGATTGGCTCAGGCACGTACTTAATGATGATAGCCCCAGGCACGTACTACTCAGTGAGCGCGTATGGCCCCGGGCCAATGGGGGGGTTATACCTAACATCGAACGCCGATGTACTATTGCTTGTACTGAGTAGTCAGGGTTTCAGCGAGTTGAAGTCTGGGGGGGCTACGGTTAAGCCATTATTTGCTTATTATGGGCAGGAACTCAATGCCACCATCGAATTACCCAGTGATGAGTATTACATCGTTGTTATTAACAATGGCTCAGCGATGGCCCGGGTAATGCTCGTGATGGCCCGCAATTACTCAACGCCAATTACGAATGCGCCAATTGGTATTGTTGATTATGGGTTGATGCCCTCGCAGGTGGGTTACATACCGTATTCATACATAACCAATGAGTTCCTTGGTGAGGCGAGGATACTGAGCATTGGCGTTCAGTCACTAACTAACTATTTCTCAATGCCGCCGGGCTCCTTCTCACTACAGTTGAATGCCGTGCTTGAGATGGTGGTTAATAATCAAACCCAGTATTACTGGGTTCAGAATGTCCTAATTATTGACCCTACCTATGGCTTAATGGCGCCACTTGTTAATGTTTGGAACATGAGTAGTGCTGAGTTATTCATGGATCCGCTATTCATCGTTGGGCGCGGTTCGGTAATGAATAACGAGGTCTACGCATACATGGGTAACTGGACACCTTATGAAATGCCCTTAGCCGTGAACTTGACAATAATAACGAACAAGACCGTTAATGGCTTTCCCCCCCAGGTACTCATTGGCTACTCAATGGGCGGCGTCAATACGCTTGTTGATAATGTCACATTCCTAGTGACCCCCCCATCGTGGGGGGGCCCGTACCTAGTCGTGAACGGCTCAGAGTACTCACCACTGGGTTACCTAATTGATGCCGAGTTCGTGATTGGGGGGCCCGGGTTACGGGGCGATGGTGAGGGTTAATGAACTAAATGCGCTGCTGTCCCTTTATTACAAGGGGCCCAGCGGCGATTTGCTGCCGGTACCGAGTGCCTGGAGCATGGGTAGTGATACCGGTGAGACCGTGGTTAATGCCAGGCTTACGCCATCGCCCCCAGGTACCGTGGAGGTGACAACTGGCAGTGAGTATATAGGGCCCTTGATCAACGCTGATTACCTAGCATTTCTCATAATCAATGGCTACCTACTCAATAACCAGAACATTGCCTCCATTGAGTTACCGCTACCCGTTAATTCCAGGGTAGTCATAACGATCCCGCGGGGTGTTTACCTTGGGAACAACACGTTACTTAGGTTAGCCGGTCTACTCATTAATAATGAGTATATTAATTCCACAGGGTTGACATTGGTAATGAACCAGTCATATGTGGTTAACTACTTATGGATTAAGTATTACAGGTTAAACGTTGTTGACCCGTCAAACCAACTCACGAACCTAAGTGGTTGGTATAATGAGGATAGTATAGTCAACATTACCGTACCCAAAACAATTATTTACCTAGGTAACGAAACAAGACTTGCATTCACTGGCTTCACCACAAACGCCACGCGCTACGTCATCACGAACAATACGCTTATCCTACTCATGGATAGACCCGTGACCGTCACCGTTAACTGGATCAGGGAGTACAACGCCTCGTTAATCCTATACACCATTAATGGGGCTTACGTCGGCACGGTATACCTGGGGGGGTGGGTTAGGTATGGTGAGGAGGTAACTAACGTGAGTGTTAATGGTATCACCTACGAGTTGAGGACTCCGTTGATCATAAGCGGCGTGAATGGCACGGCAGTGCTTAACGCAGAGTATAGGGAGTTCAGCGTTAGGGATGTCCTTGGTCTACCCGAGCCCTTCACGCAAGTCGTTATTAAATGTGGTGTTCAGGAATTAAGTGGCGTGACGAATGCCTATGGAGTAACCCAGGAATTGCTAGTGCCGATTAATGCAGTGTGCGTTGTCGAAGCGCCAGTGATTGGTTACTACGGCATTGCGCTGATGATTGCCTTGGTTCTAATCGCAATATTACTGATTATTCAATTAACTCGGCGTAGTGTAGGAGCTAATGAGGGAGAGTACTATGCCCTCCACCATTCAAAGGCCACATAGTGTATCTTACTATCAACCTCACTCTGCGTTGCCAGGACAAACCTCTTATTCACACTGTGGCTAAGCCTAGCAGCCTCGTTATGTCCAGGGCGCTCACGGCTCTCCTAGGCTCTATGAAGTGCAGTAGGACTGGTGCGTGGTCGATGCCAGGCCCCCCCTCTCGTAAACTGCGAATAACGAACCAAACTTAAGCCCGCTCTTTACAACGAAGCCCCCCCATCTCTCAGCTCCTTATATATTGTGTATACTTGGTCGAAGTTAACCACTGTGCTCCGCCCAACCCTAACCAAGTCATCCCTCGTTAGCTTATTGCCATCCTCATCAAAGATCTCCAGGAGGCCCTTATCCATCAGGTACAGGGCCTCGATAATTGATAATTGGAGTGGTGTATTCACGTTATTAACCTCATTCAGCTTAACCTTATCCTCATTAATGAACTTACCAAAGAAGCCCATTGAGTAGAGTCTCCTGGCATCATCAATGCCCGTAACAACCACAGCACTGCCAATTAAGTAACCCTTAAACATGGCATGTCCTAAACCGGAAGTAGGCAAAGGTCCTAATAACAATTTCCTCGTGCCTATTTACGAGTTGGCGCCGTGGGTGCCCGGTGCCCTACTTCGGCCTTGGTTTTGCATCTCAACGTCGATGCTGCCCATTAATAATGGGCCACTAATGCCTTATTTATGGATTAATAATTACTATGCCATGCTATGGTTAATGCGTATCACTTAATGGCACTATTTCACGTAGTTGGGTTTTTATATTTCCTCAGTCTCCTCACAGCCTATTAGGATCGTGTTCTGGATCGAAGGTGGTGGTGTTTGTAATGAGCTTGGCCAGGTTTACGATTCACTCGGCATAAGGTTTAGGTGCACATCTGGGAGTAAGCGGAGGGCCTTTAAGCAATTTGGTGTATTTGATGATGACTTGGACTTCGCCTTCGAGTTCCTCAGGGCATGCCGTACTGCGACCCTATGCATAGCCGTAGTTAGGGATGAAAGGATTGAACGTTTCATAAACAAGTTCGTGTTAGGGCGTTATAGGGGTATTGCTGATAGGGTGTTTGTTTATAGGACGCCTAAGTTCACGATGAGTAGGGATGAGTTACTTAGATTCTCAATGAGGGTGTTGGATGAAGTACTGGCTATATTGGCGCTGGGGGTACTTATGCATAAAGTGTAGGGTTGTGTTAACAGCTTATACTACCTATTGCTCAGCTTCGCCCTCCCTTGGGGCTCTAACGGTTGCAATGCTGTTATCCGCAACACCTAGTTTCTTCATTTCCTCCTCATTGCACCAAACCTCGTTCTTTGGTACATCCTCACTAGGTATTACTGCGAATATGTACTTTCTTTCCCTAGAGCCACCACCGACCAATACAATCTCCACCTTGCCACTGATCTCCAATTCCCTCATTGTTTCAGGGTTCATCTTAGCCTTACCCTCATCCACGTCACCCCTACGCCTAATCCTCAACCTCCTCTCACGCCTCTCCCTCTTCTCCTCAGGCTTGATTCCGCTCGGCGTTAGGAAGCTCGGTATCAAAAGCTTCCTCGCGGGCTTACCCTCACTCGGCTTATTCTCGCTCATCAACCTAGTCACTGCGTGAACCCCTTATTTATTCTTAACCTCACTGACTAAACCCAACTCCCTGGCACAATCAATGCAGTACCTACTAAGGCCGACCCTAACACTATCCCTCCTACAAACCAACCTACCGCACCTGGCGCAATGCCCAATGGCGAGTCTCTCACGGCATACCTGGCACAGGGTTGCTGAGCAGGCCTTACATGCGTTAATTGAGTGATCAAAGTCGTCACTACACACATACCTGCCGCAAACCCTGCACCTAATCACTGCAGGTTTCTCCTCGCAAATGTCACAGAGGTGGACTGACTTAATACTTGTCAACGAGTGTTGCGTTTTAAATACTTAATCAAGTGATGCCAGGTACTGCAGTATGTCCGTCCTGGTTATTATGCCCACGGGCTTACCGCCGCTAACCACTATTAACCTACCTATCTTGTTAACGGTCATTAATCTCATGGCGTCGTAAATATCAGCCTCCTTATCAACTGTCGGTACATCCCTCCTCATGTAATCCTCAATCCTGGCATTTAGGTCACCCTCGTAGTAAGCCTTGGATACTTCGCTGGTTGTTATTAAACCAACAATCCTACCTTCATCGTCAATTACGGGTAATGCCCTAATCTTCCTCTCGGCGAAGATCTTCGCCGCATCCTTGAGTGATGAGTCATGCCTTATGGTTATCACGTTCTTACTCATCAACGCCTCAACCTTAACCTTTGGTATGGCTATCAACTTATTAATGGCGACCACTAACTCCCTCAACCCCCCCTCATTCTTCTCCGTAATCACACCCTCAATAATCACCCTACTATTCGCCGTAGGCCAATCCTAACATTATCACCAATCCTAATATTCTTCATATCACCAATAACCCTCACAAGCGCCCTATTACTGAACGGGTTAATTACGTCAAGGAGTTCAATACCCGTCACGTATAGGTTCGTGGGTAACTTATTAATTGATATGGGGGGGGCAATGTCCAGGGCAAACACGGTATTCGTAGGCATCTTAACATACTCAAGGGCCTTTTGGGTCGGTACATAACCACCGTAGGGCCCGGTCTTAGACTCTATGTAGCCCATGGCCCTCAGGGCGACCATTGAGTTCCTGACAGTTCCCTCATTAATACTGAGTTTCTCGGCAATATCCCTGGACTTAACCGGCTTTTTAGACATCATATATAACTCAACAAGTGCATTAAGTATCGAGGCATAGGTCGATGGTAACTTCTCAATCATCATTTCTAATCACTACTTTCTATATAAACTATTATTTATAATTTTTATCCACCATAAAACACGCGAACTTCTTGTTCATTATTAATAATTATCCTTAATTATTTATAATTCGATAATGCACGAAAAACCCTAACCTTCCTATTACCATAAACCTCATAATCAACAGTAACAAGACCCCCCCGCCTGACCAATGAATTCAAGGCCTTATAAATCCCCCCCTGAATAGTGGCCGTGCCACCCAGCCTCTCCCAAACTTCATAAGCCGTCAGCGGCCTCGAACCCTCCAAAACCCCCCCGAGTATGGCCTCCTGAAGCTTCGTTAGGCCACCGAGTTCCCTACCAACCCTGTACTCCTTGATCCCCCCCGTACCCGTTATAACGGCCACGTAATCCCTACCAAGCGTTGAGGCCACGGCATAGGCCATGGCGGACACGGGCTTGACGTACATACCACCCCCCCTCGCCAACTCGATCATTGACCTTATGGTCTCCTCATCACCCACATCAACAACCCTAGCCCCCCCAGCGGCCTTGACAAGCCAATCACTGATTTCCGTCATTTGACCAGCCCTATGCTTAACGAGTATTAGCCTCGGTAATTCACTAATGAGCCCCCCCACTCACGTAATTCCCTAAAGCCCTCATAAATCGCGAGGGCCAGGTAACCCCTCTCCATGGGTAGCACCACGCCCTCAACCTCACCAACTTGCTCATAAAGCTCGTAGGCAATGGTCTTAACACCATCAAGGAATAGGGGGCTCGCCATAAATTATGTCAACCCTATGCCCGCCCTCACTAAACTCGATGGTAACGTTACTCATGGTAGATAACCTAAGGAGCTCCGCATAGGCACCCACGTGGTCGGGATTCACATAGACCCTAATGCCAATGCCGGCCGCGTTAGCGTAGGTGGCTATTGACAACGTGAAGTCCTCCTCAAACAAAACCTTAACCTCACCGCTCACATTACTAATTAGAACCGAGGAACCCCCCCTGTCCATGAAGGAGCCCGTTGGGTTCCTGGACTCATCCTTAATCATAACCCCCCCATTGACCCTCCTAATCCTCGTAAGGCCCTCACCGAGGGTTACAGCCTTGTCACCATAGTTCAGCACAGACGCGTACCTAAGGATGCTCGGCTTCTCCCTATCAATCCTAAGGACACCCCTAGGCTCAACAATTAACGGAAAGCCACACCTGGGACATAGCGGACCATCACTAGGTCCCAAGTAGCCACACCTCAGGCACCTAAGTCGTAATGTACCCCACCTGTTCACGTATATTGTATACGCGCTAACCTTATTACTATTCACTGGCACCTTACCAAGGCCTTTAATTGCGTGGCTGCCTACCCTTCAATCCCTGTTTTCTCGTTATTTTTCAATTTTATTGTGAAAGTATACAAAAATGATTTACAAATGATTCAATAATTTTTAAAATCCCCCCCCACTGGTATTTAAGTTATGCCCAAGGATGCTCGTGATGCCGATCTAGAGCAAGTAATTCGCAAAATTAACGATTACCTTAATGTATGGGGCGGCGATGTTGTTAAGGTACTGGCCATGGCTCTAATCATTAGGGAGTTATTTAAGGGCAGAGGTGGCGCTGGGCCTGGTTATTATGTGATGACTCCATACTTCATGGGCAGGCTTACCCACTGGATATCAGGTGGGCGGGTATTATTGAATGAGGAAGTCATCAATTGGCTAGCCGCTAGGCATGATGAAATCACTGAAAGGGCGCTAACGCTTATTGTCAACACATTAATGGGCGGAATTACCGAGGACTACGAACACCTGAGGGATGTGCTGAGGCCGTGGATTAACCACGGCACAGTCAACCTCGGAATAAGCACTAGGGATGATGCCATTAAGTACATAGTTGGGTATTACGGGGGGGTGAGGTGAGGAGGGAGTTTGCTGGATTGGACGATAAATGCTGGGGTACGTTGGTGCTACTACTCGGCATTGTGTGGGGGGGTGCTACGCGATTAGGGACCTTGGGGGGGCACGGCCAATGACTTGATGCCGCTGGTCAGACCGGCCGTAGAGTTCCTAAGCGATGCCGGTAGGGTTAATGAATGCATGGCATTGAAACTACTGATGGTAAATAATGAGATAACACCACTCACTGAGATACTGCTGGTTGGGCCTGTCATGGGGTATACTAGCCCCCCCGTACTTGATGCATTGGCTGAGGGTAGGAGCGGCGATGTTGAGAGGGACTTAGGTGAGTTCATAAGGGTTATCGAGGATGGTAGGGAGAGGAATAGGGGGTCTAGGTCTCGCCGAGGGGCTTTACGCACTTGGTTTAGTAGTGCTTACGGCATACGCCGTGAAGGTGGGCCTTAATGGTTACAGGGCTAATAATGAACTTGGGACTAAGGCTCTCAGAATCGCTAATTGGGTGGTACGCCTCATTCAGCGGCCAAGCTCATTAACTAGGTTGGTTAGGTTGTTGATCAGTTTGAGGAGTTCATCGCTTGACGATTGGGCTGCATTACTCCATAACGTCAGTGCGGTTGTGGATCAGGAAGGCGCATTACGTGAGTTGGCTCAGTATGTGGATGGCCTATGGAAGATTCGTAGAAACCTCAGTAATTGGGGGGGCAGGGCATTCCTACTAATGGCTATGGCAAATACCCTCAGGGTGAGGACAAACAGATGCAAGGTCTTTAGGAGCATCCTAGGTGCAATAGGTGGGTTGAACAGTGAGGTACTTAGTACGCTTGTTAAGGCCCACGTTCACCTAAAGCTCACCGAGGCTGGTCCTCACTGCGGTGTTGACCCAGCGGATAGATTGGGTGGGCTTATCAGTAAGGTTGAGGGGGGGATGAGGGGAAGCGTGGAGATCAGTAATGAGGGCCTCATGGACTTCCTAAGGCGTCTAAGCACCAAGGCTTTAGGGACACCCTTGAGTACCTAGTGGATTGGGAGTTGGTGAGGCTTTACATCGCCATGGGTAAGATTAGTGTGGATAAGGATTGGCTCGATGATGCCTGAAGTACCTTGAGAAGTCCAGAGGCATCAGTGAGAGGATTGGAGATTGGTGGGGGCTTTATCATGGCATCTAGCTTAATCGCTAGGGTCAGATTGATTAGGGCTTCTGAGGATATTAACGAATTTATCAATGCAGGTAAGAAGTTTGAGGAGGTTTATGGGCTGGCCGTGGAGAAGCTAGGGCCTGCATTTACTGAATCTACCACACTCACTCGTTTAGCAATCGAATACGCGGCTTACTTGGGCATGACTAATGATGGCGCCAAGGCCAGTGAGGTAATGATGGGGGGGTTGCACAGTCGATGGTGAAGGACGTCTTTACCTACGCGGCCGCTAGACTATTCCTAAATTGGCTTGGGGGGGTAACGAGTGTTGGTAGGCCGAGGGCTGAGGAGTTGGTGAGTGCGGTGAGGGAGTACGTAGATGCCACGTTTATGCCAGCCTGAAGAGGGCGTTGGGTGTTTACACTGACCACTGTGATAGTGCATGTGGTGGAAATTCACTGTGTAGGCTGGCGTGCCTAGCCGTTGAGGAAAGCGTTAGCGCTGGGGGGGCTTTGGTTCAGGCCATTGCACCACTGCGTTCGCACGCCCTCCTCATCCTGGTCCTGAACGCCTTGATTAATGGCAATTACGTGGCTGCTAGGGCTATGGCAATGGTTGGTATACGCATGAGGGGGGGATTACCCATAATTAGTAGGTTATTTGCCGGGCTTTATAGTGCCATAAGGAATAATGATAGAGACGCCATCACACTCGCGCTCATCAAGTTATTTTACTACCACATCTAGTTTCAGAATCATTAATGCAGTACCGATGTATTTACAGTGTATGGCTAGGTCCTGGTGGAATCAACACTGAGAGTGAAAGTTTTGCCTAGGCCTACTCAAGGCCTGTCAGCAACATGTTAAATACCCAGTGCATCGTGGGTTTCCTGCCTAGTCATGACTAATGAGGTTGGGTTTATCGTCAATGTGGAAAGTCCGTTAGTGTACGTGATTTCCATAAAGAGAAACAGCGGCATTAACCGTTATGACTACGTATACATACCCATGAGGGACTACGTTGATGATAAGGAAGTCAACGTCAACGTGCTCGGCCAGGTACTATGGATAAGGCGCGAACCTATAGTTGGTGCTGATGGTTATGTAGCCGATGTCCTGGACAACATGCCCAGAGACAGCATTGTCGAGGTTGTCCAGGCCAGGGTAATGGTGCTCGGTTATAAGTACGGCGATAAGATATACATGCCGAGGACAACACCTGCCGTGGGCACGCCTGTGTACCTAGCCGACACAGGCATGGTCAGCGAATTCGTGAGGGTAGACCCAGAGAGGGCCCTATGCATTGGCAGGCTTTCCCTTAGGTCCGGCGTACCCTATTGCATAGACATGAATGGCCTCAGGAGGCACCTGGCCATAATAGCATCCACGGGCTCCGGGAAGACGTGGTCCTCAGTAATACTCATTGAGGAACTACTGAAGAAGGGCGCCACGGTGCTCGTCATAGACCCACACGGTGAATACGTACACATAAAGAGCAGCATCTCAAGGCTTGGTCCTCAATTCCTCGATAAGGTCATCGTGATAACGGCATCCGAGGTCGGCACCGGCGACTTGAGGTATAGGATAAACACGATGAAGGTTCAGCCGGAGGTCCTGGCGGACGTCGCAGGTGTTCCGAGGGGGGGTGCCTCCAAGATTAGGTACGTCATATACCTGGTTCATACCCTCATCAGGACCATCGTTAAGTACAGCGGTGCTAGGCAATTGGGTACCCTGGACTCAATGATTAAGGTCATTAATGAGATTCTTGAGTATGGAACAAACACGAGCATTGATAGGATACTTAAGAAGCTCAATGCATCGCTTAATGATGAGGGTAGGAGGAAGGCGGAGAAGGTGTTGAAGGAACTCGAGGACTTAATAGATAGTAAGACCAAGAAGGCACTACTTGTTAGCACCAGGGTTTATTTAAGGAGACTCAGGAGGATTGGGCTTTACACGCACTGGTCATTACCACTTGATAAGGTCCTGAGGCCTGGCTCGGTAACCATCATTAACCTCGCAGGCTTAAGTGACGAGGTTCAGGACCACGTTGTGTACCACGTACTGAGTAGGGTGTTTAGGGCTAGGGTTAATTACGTGAGGAACTTGCCAGGGCCTAGGTACCCATTCCCCCCCGTGGTTGTCATTCTCGAGGAGGCCCATAGGTTCGCCCAGCCCAGGGCCGTTAAGTCAACACTGAGCCTGGGCGTTATCTCTAGGATAGCTGGTGAGGGGCGTAAGTTCGGCGTCTACCTAGTCGTGATAACCCAGAGGCCGTCTAAGGTTGACCCGGACGTGCTCAGTCAGTGCAATAGTCAGATAATACTGAGGCTTGTTAATCAGAGGGACGTAATGGCCGTACTCAGCGCCAGTGAGGTGCTTAATGAGGAGCTGGGCAGGTTAATACCTATGCTTGACGTTGGTGAGGGAATAGTCGTAGGCCCAATAACACCGCTACCGCTGGTGATTAGGCTTAGGGATAGGGTGCTTGATTACGGCGGCTCAGACATAGACCTAAGCAAGGCATGGAACACCCAGGTCAACCTAGGTATTGAGGAGTTGAGGGATAAGGTCGAGAAAGCCCTGAGCACCAGGGTTAGTGCAAGGAGCGTGCTTGAGGCGGCCCCCCCATTAATTAGTGAGGTTAGTGATGTGAGTATGGACACGGGAGTCCTCAGCGGCAGGGTTGGTGATGTTCACGTTGAGGTGAGGCTTGGCGAGAATACCTGGAGCTGCGAGGTGTGTGGCTCTACGTATGAGCCATGCCCACACGTAATAGCACTGACAGCAAAAGCAATTAAGGATGGATTACTGAAGGTTGGTTAGAATGCTAATTGCGCAATTAGCCGACGTACACCTGGGCCATCGACAGTACGGACTAGAGGAGAGGCTTGAGGATTATAACAGGGCATTCCTGAACGCCGTCGATGAGCTGGTACGGCTCAGGGAGGAGAGGGGGGGTTGGACACGGTGATCATTAGCGGGGGGGACTTCTTCGACACCCAGAGGCCGTCGCCCAGCATATACATAACGGCGATTAGGGGGTTAACAAGGCTTAGGGAGGTTGGTATCAGGGTCATAGTCATTAGGGGGTAATCACGACTCATCCGTCATAAACCCAATCGAGAACCCACTTGCCGTGCTCCATCAGATGGGTTTGATTCAGTACTTGGATAATGGCTACGTGGATCTGGGCGGTGTTAGGCTGATCGGTGTTGGCACGGTGTATACGGACATGCAGAACAAATTAGTTAATTCACTAAATGCCCTGAGGGGGGGCAACGGCATTAACATAGCCGTTATTCACCAATACATCGAGGGCGCGCCGTACATATACCCAATGCCTAACGTGGATGTCTTCATGATTAATGAAAAGCCACTGGCTCAGTTGGGCATTGATTACTTCGCCGTGGGGGGGCACATACACGAGCATGGGCTTAAGCACCCGAGGATTAACGCTGTTTATTCAGGCTCCCTCGAGGTTTGGGATGCCAGGGAATTCGAGGTTTATGAGTACGCCAACGGAAAACTAAGGAAGGTTAAGGATGTCGACCCGAAGCTTTCTACTACTTGATGTTGGTGGTAATGGCGTTAGGGTCAGCGATGTTAGGCTTGGGGTTTCCAGGAGATTGGCGAGGGTGAGGATTAGGTATGAGGAGGCTAAGCCCAGCGTTGTTAAGGGTGACGTGTCGTACATAGCCAGTAACATGGATCAGAGGGGGTTCGTTGATCATCCTTGAGATTGAGGGCAGGGTAGCCGGCGGCTACTCCACGAGGGACTTCAACGCCAATGAGCTTAGGAAGCTCTTCAGTAGGGCTTGGGTCGACGTTAGGCTAAGCCTGGAGAGGCGGGTTGGTGAGGGTGAGAGGTCGATTAGGGTTTTTGGTGGTATTAATGAGATAATTAGGCAGGCCCTTAAGTCGAGGCTGGGCAATGATGAGTTGGTGAGCGCTGTCATGGATATCATCGAGAGGGTTAGGGCTGATGATGAGGATGGTGCCCTGAAGACCCTGGAGAACCTGGTCGGCGTGCCACTCAGGGGGGGTAGTAAATCAATCACCGATTGGTTGGGTGTTAAATCATGATAACCAGGATTGAGATTGAGAATTTTAGGTCAATAATTAGGGGGGGTAGGGCCGTAATCACTGAGGGCATTAACTTCATACATGGACCTAACGGCTCCGGTAAGACGAGCATACTCGAAGCAATTGCAATAGCCCTTTACGGCTCTGAGTGGGTTAGGGGGGGTAAGTATAGGCTTGGTGACCTCGTGAGGCGCGGCGCCTCCAGCGCCATTATTCGCCTAGAGTACGTGGGGATTGATGGGCGTAAGTACCTGGTACAGAGGGCCTTCAGTACCGAGAAGACCCTCGAGTCGCAGACCTACGTCCTCGATGATGTCGGTAAGAGGGTTGCGGCTAGGGATAGGGAGGTCACGCAATTCGTGGTTAAAACCACGGGCATCGACCTCGACACATTCTCGGAACTCCTCTACGTGAGGCAGGGAGAGATTAGGGAGATACTCAGGAGCGGCAGGAAAGGCGAGTTCAGGTTGGACACCCTACTCAAGCTAGACGCCATTGAGAGGGCCAGGCAGGACGTGGTTAGGGAGGGGCTTAGGGCCGTGACCAGCATTACCGAGGGGGGGCTTAGGGGTAGGCTTGAGGTTCTTGAACGTGAATTGAGGAGTAGAAGGGAGGAATTAACCAGGTTGGATGGTGAAGTCTCCATCGCTGAGAAGGCTCTGAGCGAGAGGGAGGACGAGCTTAAGGCCGTTGAGGAGGAGTTGAGTAGGTTAATGAGTAGTGAGGAGGAGTTGGAGAGACTTGAGGGTGAGTATGCAGAGTTGAGGCAGAGGCTCTCAATGCTTAGTGAGGAGGAGGGTAGGGTCGTGAATGAAATTAACACGTTGAGGAATACACTAAACCAACTGGGTCGGTTGAGGACTAGGGTCCTTGAGCTTGAGTCCGTGATATCCAGGGAGGATGAGTTGAGGACTAGGCTTGAGGAGTTAATGAGTAGGAGGGATGATGTTAAGGCGAGGCTGGCACTTGCCCGGGGGGGCTATAGGCAGAGGGCTGGGGGGGAGATTAGGAGGGAGTTGGGGGGGGAGTATCGATGATAGTATTAGGAAGTTAAATGATGAGCTTGACAGGATTAATGGGCTAAAGGCGAGGGCGGAGGAGCTGAGGAAGGGGGGGTTAGCTAGGAAGGCGTCTATGGATGTGGAGATCAACAGCGTTAGGGAGGAGCTTGCCCGGGTTAATGCGGAGATTGAGCACGTAGAGACGGAATTAAGCCTGCTGAGGGGGGGTGGCTCTGTCGAGAGGTGCCCGTTGTGTGGTAGGCCATTGGATAGGGAGTTGGCTCAGGAGCTTGTGGTGAGTAGGGAGGTTAGGTTGAGGGAGTTGATGAGGAGGAGGGAGGAGTTAATGAGTAGGTTGAGTAGGCTTAGTGGTGAGGCCGTGGAACTGGATAGGTTAGAGAACGAGTTGAGGAGTATCGAGGGTGAGTTGAGTAAGGAGGTCGTAGTTAAGGCGTCCCTCGAGGACTTACGCAGAAGGAGGGACTCACTGCTTGAGGAGTTATCTAGGTTGGATGGTTATGATGAGGAGACATTGAGGAGGGAGTTGAAGGAGGTGGAAGATGAATTAAGTAGACTGAATAGGGAGCTTGAGGAGTTGGGGTAGGGCTAAGGTTGAACTTGCCGAGTTGAGGGGGGGTAAGTTGGCGAGTGCTGATGAGCTTGAGGGGGGGAGGATTAAGGATGGTGAGACTAGGTTGTTGGGTATACGTAGTGAGAAGTTGAGGGTTGAGGGTAGGCTTAGGGGAGTTGGAGGGGGGGGAGGATTAAGGAGCTTGAGGGGTATTAGGGCTAGGATTAAGGAGTTGGGTGCAAAGAGGGATTCGTTGATGAGGGGAGGTTGGGGGGGGAGTTGAGGGGGGGGTAGGATCAACGCGCTTAGGGGATAGGATTGAGAAGTTGAGGGGGGGGCGAGTTAGCGGGTAGGGAGTCGGAGGTTGGCAGGGTAAGGAACGAGTTAGGTAAGTATGTTGGTGTCTCTGACATGCTCAGTAGGCTTCAGCAGGTTCTTGATGACGTTAAGCCCGTGGTTAGGAAGATATTCCTTGATTCAGTTAATGAGGAATTGAATGTAATGATGAAGGAATTAATGCATAAGGCCTCATACGCGTCCATGGAGGTCAATGACGAATACGATGTCGTGATCAAGAGGAACGACGGAGTCTCACTACCCGTTGAGGCGCTATCCATAGGTGAGAGGAACCTAGTCTCCCTAATGCTTAGGTACGCGATCGCCAGGGTGGTCATGGGCTTAATACCAGTACTAATACTTGATGAGCCACGGAGCACCTGGACGAGGAGCATAGGCGTAGGGTTGGTGATTGGATTAGGAGCCTTAGTAATGGTGTTAGGACTGTCATAATAACATCACATGTTGATGCGTTGGAGACGATAGCCGATAACGTGATTAGGGTAGGCTTCGTTAATGAGAGGGGGGGGAGAGCATGTTCGCGAACTCTTGATGAGGAAGTAATTTTATAACTGCAAATTGATTCATTAACCTGAGGTTATGGCTAGGGGGGTATACCGGCCTACGCCCTTGGTGGCTTGATAATACTCGTGGGATTCATGGCATCCCTCTCCCTCATACTCTCAATACCGTCGCCACTAACCACGGTGACTGGTTACCTAAACCTGACCGCAAACGCATACCTAGGCTTCGGAAATAACCTGCTCGTGATAGTAGGCACAAACAACTTCAACTTCCCAATAACGGAACTAAGCATCTACATACCCAGGACTGGCACGAACATAACAATAAGCGGCAAAATACCCAGCGGCTCATACTTCCTAGTGATGATTTACCAGGGGGGGCTTAATAACACCGTAATCATAGCCCCAGGGCTAAGCGTGACCGGCTACCCAGGGGGGGACTTGGCAGACCTAACCAAGTCGGGGGTCGCCTATGGATTCAACGCCACGGTCCTAGTCTATGACGTGGTTAAGAGGGAGCTCTTTCAATTAACAACCCAGGACTCGGGCATTGTATACGCGGTACCGTTAATAACGAACCTCTCGATACCAATCCTTGGAGTCTACGTATTCCAGATGGCCCCCCCGATGGGGGGGAGTACGAACATCACGGGCTTCAACCTGGTCTCCCTTGGGCAAGTGATTGGTGAGGTTAGGTGCAATTTCAGTGAGCCAATACCGGTATTGCCGGGTGGTCCCACGTACTTCGCAATAAACATATCCTCTATAAACGGCACACTGAAGCCATTGGGTACTTGGTACTACTGCAATGCAACACCAACAACATCACTACCAACGCTCCTCTACCTAAACCTCGCCCTGAAGTACGTCTACACATACAACAACATAGTGATTATTAGGGAGGACTGGTTCCCCGTATATATAGCGCCCATGCAGATGAGTAATACGTAATAAGCCCAGCCCACATTCATAAGCCGTGAGTGAGGGCCTTAACTACCTATTCAATCCCAGGTCAATAGCAGTGATAGGCGCCACGGCAAGGGAGGGAAGCGTTGGCGGTGTGATAACCAGGAACCTACTCACCAAGTTCCGGGGCAGGGTCTACCTAGTCAACCCAAGCTACACGGAGTTACTGGGCCATAGGGTCTACAGGTCCGTGCTTGAGGTTCCCGATGAGGTTGACCTAGCCGTAATAGTTACTCCGGCACCCACCGTGACAAGGATAATTAATGAGTGCGTGGCGAAGGGCGTTAGGGTAGCCGTAATAATTAGTGGCGGATTCAGCGAAACCGGTGAGGATGGGGCGAAACTCGAGAGGGAGGTTAAGAATGCAGCCCAGAGCAGGGTTAGGGTGCTCGGTCCTAACTGCATCGGTGTTTATAATGCATTTAATGGTCTTGACACGTTCTTTATACCGCAGGATAGGATGGAGAGACCTAGCCGGGGGGGCCAATAGCCCTCATAAGCCAGAGTGGTGCCGTCGCCGCCGCAATCCTTGATTGGGCAGCCAGGAGGAATATTGGGGGGGTTGGGTTAGCCGTGAACTACGGAAATAAGCTGGACATTAGTGAGGTGGAGTTGCTCGAGGCCCTGGCAGGTAATGAGGATGTGAGGGTTATCGTTATGTATATTGAGGGATTGAAATACCCAGGAGAGGGCAGGAGACTCCTTGAGGTCATAAGGAACGTGACCAGGAAAAAGCCTGTGGTTGTTTATAAGGCGGGCAGGTCGAAGTCCTCCGGTAGGGCCGTTAAGTCTCACACGGCTGCTGGCGGGTAATTACGAGATCTACAGGGCAATGCTAAGGCAGGCGGGTGCAATAGAGGTTAATAACCTAGTGGATGCGCTTGAGGTCGCCAAGGCATTAGCCACGCAGCCATTACCGAGGGGCAACAGGGTGTTGATAGTCACGGATAGTGGTGGGGGCTGGTGTTCAGGCCGTTGATAATGTGGAGTCCGTTGGGTTGGTTGTTCCTGAACTGCCGCAGGAGGTTCGCAACACACTCTCTAGGTCATTACCTCCCTTCGCAAGTACGGCTAACCCCCCCATTGACTTGACGGGTAGCGCCACGGATGCCATGTACGAGTTCGTACTAGACACGGTACTACCAACGAACTACGTGGACATGGCATTGGTACTAGCCCAAATGCAGTTACCTGGCATGACGCCTAAGCTGGCGGATTACATAATTGAGGCGGGGGGGAGGTTCGATAAGCCGATAGTCGTCTACGGAATTAGCGCCAATGAGGATGCCAGGGCCTTTAAGGCAAGGCTTGAGGAGGGCGGCGTGCCCACTTATGATAGGTTGGAGACCGCGGCCAATGCATTGAGGGCTTTATATGAGTATGCGGTGATTAGGGGGTTTAGCGCGCCCTCACTGACCTGAACCTGCAGGCCTCCCGCCTATAGGCTACGGCGCCTATTATCGTGGTTATCAACACCATGAGTATTATAACTCCGAAGTCACCCATGGTAATAAGCCCACTGCTCAATCCAATGGATGCGACTACAAGGCCCATCTCACCCCCCCCTGGGTATCATGCCGTAACTAACGATTATTGAGTCACGGCTATCACGAAGCCTCAGGTAGGCGAATGGGTATATACCAATGACCTTACCCATGATTGCACGATAGAGACCACGATAGCCATTACCAAAACCTCGACGTTAAGTACATACCTAAAATTTAGCTGGAGGCCCATGACTATGAAGAATATTGAACCGAATATGGCGAGCAGCACGTTCACGGTCTCCCTAACCCTCTGCGAGAACCTGCTCTCGGCAACAGCCACGCCGGCTATGAACGCGGCAATGACCTCGGAGAAGCCCATGGTCGTCATTATGAGAACGATACCAAAGAGAACCACCAGGGATGCATACACAATGATCTCCTCACCAACCCTATCTAGGATCCTCGGTATGAATAATACGGAGAGTAGGAATATCAGGACCCAGAGGGCCACGATCTTTACGGCCGTGATTAGGGTGCCGTATGTAAAAACGCCGGCGCTATCACTGCAGTAACCATGGACAGGAGTATTAGGGCAACGACATCATCAATGGAGGCAGCCGTAATCAAAACCTTAGTACTGGGTAACCCAGTCAAGCCCTCACGCTCAATGATCCCAGCAACGACCGCCAGGCTTGTGGGCGCCGTTGATAGGGCAATGATTGTTGATTCCACAAACGGCAAACCCATACTCACTAAGGCCCAGTACACCAGGGTATAAGGGACTATGGCGCCGAATACTGCGGCTAACATGCCATAGACACCACCCTCCCTAAGCGTGGATAGACCATGCTCAAGGCCCGAGGCAAATAATAGCAGTATCACCGAGAGGTTAGTCAGGAATAATAGGTAGTCATTAATCGTGAATAACCCCCCCATGTGGAGTACCGCGTTCAATATGGAGCCCAGGGCGTATGGGCTTAGGGTAAGCCCAATGAGGAGCTCGGCAACGACCCTTGGAAAGCCATACCTAGCGAGGACACCACCCGCTAAGTCAGCCAGTAGCACCAGGATACTAACCTCAAGAAGCGTGAGGAAAATAGACTCACCAGCGGGCACAGGCTACGTCGAGTGTTCGCCTTAATAAACAATACTTCGGTGGTTTTAATGGGGGGGAATAGAAAATAAAAACAATTTTTAATACCATGCAATGACGCAGCGCCACCATGCGCTATGTACTTGAACTAACCACCGTTACCTGATTGGTAAATACATCAACTGTAACCGTTATTGGCGATGGACTATTGAAACAGCCCAGGAAGTTGCCGAAGGTTGACGTGAAGTTTATAGTTTCATAAAGCGGTGGATAACCACCAGGCTTGCTTGGGTCAAGCATGAATATGTCGCTGGGTATCACGACATACGTATAACCAATCTCTGGATTATTGAAGTTCCAAGTCCATTTATCTTGACCGAGACTTGGATTGCCTGAGTAGCCCCAACCAATGGTTCCCTGGGTAACAGTCTCGGACACTTGCACATAGACGCCGGATGGACCAGCACTAAGTGTGTATGATATTGTTTGCTGACTGGATGATGAACCTGTCGGTGCGGCGCTCCAAAATACCTGGCCGGGGGGGTAGGTATTGGAATATGCATTAACGCCCTCACCTGCGTAGCATGGTATAAAACCAAGGCTGGGATCACTCGTTGAGAAACCCTCCACTTCATGCTGTATTAGGTTTAGGAACCACCAGTACGGACCAGGGGGGGATTGCTGGTATGCATAGTAGAACTTAACCATGGCCCACTGCTCACCAGCCAATTCACCATACCAATCGTAGGTACTTGATGAGTACCAACCCACGTAGCCCACGTACGTGAATCCTTGAATGAATACTGTGGTTGACGTCGCGCTTGATTGAAACTTAATCCTTGGGACCCCCCCAAGCGTTAGGGTTGGTACTGGGGCATAAAGCTTATTATTCATGTCCGTCAGCATACTATCATAATCCCTCCAGCCCCCCCTCAGCACCGCATATGTTAAGTTGTTTGATGGTAATCCCTCAAAAATGTCCCAACCCGTCACAAATCTGCTGGCGTTCTTTGATGGTATCATTGTAACCATTACCGCGGTGATACCACTCGGTAACTCAGGTATAACGGTTTTGTTGGGGGGGCCGGGCTCACCAATAACCACGGTAGCTCTTTCGCTGATAAAATTACCTATTAAATTCAGTAATGCATTACCTGCGTTGGAGCCAACAACTTCAACGGGTATACCACGCCCTAAGTAATTGATCACCTCACGCCTATAATAACTACTATTCAGGCTTAGCAAGTCATCCTCAATAACAACCATGCTGCACGAGGCATTGCCCGGAAGCCAAGACTCCACGGTAAAGGGCACATTAACCATGCCCAGGCCCTTGGCGATACTCGCTACGTATGGGTTACTCAGGGAGCCGACAATACACACTGTAGGCCTAGGAACACCATTAAGTAATGCGGAGACGGCATTGCTATTATTCATCACAGGCCCATGAGATACGTGAAACTGCATTAAGGATATGGCAACAATCACTACCACAACGCTAACTAGGGCATAGATTACTCTCCTCATAACCAATCATTAAACCACCCAAGACTCTTTTTTAACTTGGGAGTTCAGTTAAAATGCGCCCTGCGAATTACGTAATCAAGCACCCTAAAACCAACGATAAAGATAAACACCGACAATGAAACCACGGTGATGAAGTAGACCGTGGATAGGGACATTATTAATGATGAATTAATGAGCCCGAGAGCAACTGCGTTGTCTATGTACCAGGTAAAGGAGTCCATGTATGCATGAGCTAGGATCATGAGCACTAAGCCCCCCTCAACCCCCCCCTATTAACGGTTTGATAGGCCTTAAGGAGCATTGACGAGCCTGGATGGAATAGGAAGGAGACCACGGGCTGAGTGGCAAGGCCGACCAGGCTTATGATGGGCGCCACGGCAATGTACTGGTATTGAGTATCGAGATTTACCGACACAGGTACTAGCAATGACATAACCACACTCGCAATGGCAAATGCAATATCCACAAGGGCAAAGCCGTAACCAATGTACAGGGCCGACTTGAGTTCACGACCCCTAACAGCCAGGTACTTGAAAACCTCCTGAAAGACCCCCCCAGCCATTAACCCCATGTAAATGGCCACTAGGTAAATATTCGATTTAACAAAGCCCAGGATCAAGCCAGTAATTAATGATGCACCCCCAATCACGACCTCCTTAATGTGGATTAGGATAACCATGAGTATTGGTATTTCCTGAGCAATCACCTGCAGTATTAGGGCGAGGACCATAAAGCCAATACCCATTAAGACCCATGAAGCCCTACCACGCCATGTAAATCGGTTAAGCATTACGTAAGCAATGACAGAGGACGCAATTAGGTAGACAATAGCCAATAACGCAGTCATTAACTGCACCATTGGGTTCACCTGACACAATTCGTTCTAATAGATAATGTTTTAAAGGTTTTCATAATCTTCATGCACGTCATGGACATAGCTAGGCAGTCCTACGCCGTTAAGTGGCTCATACTCGGCGTACTGATTGGGGGGGTGGCCGCAGGCGCCTCGGCACTAACGTTCTACCTAATACTTAGGTTAACCACATACATATTCCTAAACCTACTGGTTGGTTATGAACAGCCAGAGCCCATTGGGCTCGGTGGCTCACTAATGTACGCACCACGCATTGAGAGACCTTGGTTAATACCCGTATCCACGGTGATCGGCGCAGTGATTATTGCCTACCTCGCCAGGGAGTTCCGCGAGTCCAGGGCCGGCCTTGATGCCGTCATTGAGGCATACCACGGTAGAAGGAGACCCTTCAGTAACCCTGTTCTTCACGGCTTTGTTAATGTGGTGCTCTCGGCAATAACAATAGGCTCAGGGGGGCTCCGCGGGGGGGCCCGAGGCACCCACCGGTAACTTCGGAGGTGACTTGTCGCACTTCATTGCCGAGAGGCTTGGGCTTAATGATGAGGATAGAGCCTTGGCTATGATTGCTGGTATGGGCGCGGCTTTAGGCGCGATATTTAAGGCGCCAATAGGCGGTGCATTACTCGCGGCTGAAATACCCTACAGGAGGGACCTCGAAGTTAGGGCCCTATACCCAGCCCTCGTGGCCTCGCTGGTGGCCTACGCAATCTTCTGCCTAGCAACTGGCTTTAAGCCATACCTGGGCCAGGTAATGATGAACACGCCCATAGCGTCAATCCCACTCTACGTTGTTTTGGGGGGGATTGTTGATGGCGCCGTAGCCATAATATACATTGAGTCGTTAGATGGCGTCCGCAGGTTATTCAGTGGGTTGGGGGGGGTTAATGACGTGGTCAGGACCGTCATTGGCGGCTTAATAATTGGCTTGATCGGCCTCGCGACACCCCCCCAGGTACTTGGTGCCGGTGAGGGTTGGATGGACTTGGCGATTTACGCAAGGTTAAGCGCCTTCTCCTCACAGGTAATACCACTCATAATACTCCTAGCCCTGCTCCCACTCATTAAAATAATCTCCACATCAATAACCCTGGCTCGGGGGGGAGGTTGGCGGCGTCTTCGCGCCAGGCCTCGTAATAGGGGGGGCCTTCACGGGGGGGCTGGACATGGGCCTACTCTTCCACAGCCTATACCCCCCCACGCTCACGCCTAACGTTGCCCCCCCATTCGTCGTAGTGAGTTCCCTGGCAATGTTCGGCGCAGCCTCAAACGCCCCACTCGCCGTCATGGTAATGCTCCTCGAAATGACAAACAACTACCGAATACTTCCTGAGGCAGTCATTGCATCGGCAATAGCCTACCTAATGACGACTTGGAAGTTCACGGTATTTAAGGCCCAGAGAATCAATAAAAGGCATACCAAGCACGAGTGAACGCCGGACATAACTGTTACATAATAATTACGGCAGGTAAGTGAGTAACCCCCTTGGTAATGATAACCACCGGGTCCTTTTATAGAAAGCATTTAAGACTTATCAGACGGCACTCCTGACCCTAGGTGGTAATGAATTTATGAACTCCCGATCAGTCTCAGCCCTCCTCCCCCCCATCTCCCCCCCAACCTCCCTCTCACGCTCCTCAAGCTCCCTAATCACCTCCTCAGAACTCATTACCCAAAATTACTGGCTAGCGCTTTACATTAAAACCTAAACCTTAGGGAATTAAGTGCCTAATCAACTCATTATCCACAGCCCTAGGCGACAGGGCATAGACGCGGGCACCGAGACCCAGGGCCTCCCTAAGCACCTGCTCACCATCGGTCTCCGCATTAACGACATTAATCAGCAGGGCGTAGTCTATGGAGCCAGGCCTGATGGGTAATAGGGCAGCGTCTGCGCACACCACGTCAACGCTTGGCAGGTTATTGGCGTACCTAAGCACGCCGCAGGCGATGTCAAGGCACACGTACTGCCTAGCCGAGCCAGACAGAAGGCCGCCCCCCCCACGCCAACCCCCCCCACAACCAACATCCAACACCCTCGCACCCCCCCTAACCCCCCCAGCGCCTCTGCGGCGCCTAGGTAGCCGAGCACGCTATCCCTTAGGTAAAGCTCCAGGTACCTGGTGCCCAGGGCCTCGTAGTAATCACGTACATAAAGCTTGTAACTTAGCATGATAAATATAATTGATGTAGAACTTCCTTTAATTCTTTAATGCAAGGCATGGTCACTATCGCGTTTAATGATGCCGTACTGAACCAAGGCATTTGCCTGCGTTTTCCAATGCGCGTGGAGCAAGTATTTTAAGTAAAACCATTGGTTCTTGAGCCGATGGAGTAGGATACAACGACTAGGCTTGTTACCTCGATATGCGCCTAACCTTCTCGTCATTATTTTGATGTAATACTGGATTATGCGCATCTCAGCTTGGAAATGCCTTAATATCAATGAGTATTAATACAACAGTTTAAGTATGAGGCCATAGACCCACATAAAAAGGCTTATATTTCCTGTGTTGATTTTATGGTCGAATTTATGAGACGTGGGCATGGAAATGACTCTCTACTACTTGATGATTTAGATCACGAAATACTGAGGATCCTTGAGGAGGATTGTACACTTACTTATCATGAGATTGCGAAGAGGGTTGGTAGGAGCCCGTGGACCGTTAGGCATAGAATTGAGAGACTCAGGCGTATGGGTATTATTAAGGGGGGGTGTAGGGCTGTGGTTGATTATAAGGCGCTGAGTTATAGTGAGGTTATCCTGTTCTTTAATGTGTCTCCGGAGAACATGGAGGAGGCCCTGGACTTCATAAGGATGCAGGAAATGGTCAAGGAATTATTCATAATTAGTGGCGATAAGCGTATTGCAGCTGTCATAGTGGGTAAGGATTTAGATGGTATTAGGAGATTCATATTGAACAATCTCACTAAGTTTAAGATATATAACACGGAGCTTGATGTTGTGATTGATAAGGTGAAGTAAACAGTTACGGCGATGCGTTGAAAAATCATTGCTTATTCGAAGGTCTCTGCATGATGGGTTTTACACACGTCTCATAATATGGTCAATGATTATCCATGGAATTCATTTTAAGAAAGTATTATGGATTGCACATGCATAGTCAAATCGTTTAGTGGCAATTTTTGCCTCCCTCCCTACTTTGATGATCTAATTATTGCAACTATATTTCATTACTATCCAAGGTTTTGTCAGAGAGACTTATTAGCTCGATGTGTTTTGTCGCGCCTCGTGACATCAAATACACTTGAAGTAAGTAATAGGTTAGAGAGAGTTAGGGCGCACCTTGATAGGTGGTTGGGCGCTACGTAGGTCTCATGATAATTCTCGGTTTGGTCACAGGTTACTACAGTATGGGTTGGGTGCATTATCACGAGCAGTTATTGAACATGATAATGATGGCCTCCATATACATAATGATATTCCCCATGCTACTCATGTTAAATATAAGAGCGTTAGGAAACGCCTTTAGGAATTACAAGTTGACTACAGCAGTGGTATTGCTGAACTTCGTTTACGGCCCATTAATGGCAGTAATACTTGGATTATTGTTTGTTCCAAATCCCTTCGTTAGGTTCGGCCTCTTCCTTGCCTGGGCTGTCCCATGCTCATCAATGAGTATTGGCTATGTGGGGGGGTTGATGATGGCTGACATAAGCGCCGCAACGGCTATGGTAGCCCTATCATTCATACTATCACTCGCGTTGATACCCGCCGAGTCCTCAGTCTACATAAGCATGTTCCTAACCCATGTAAGGGGGGGCTTACGCTGTCCGGTGCGGTCCTTGGTAAGGTTGAGATGAACCTAGTCATGACGATAATAGAGGTCCTAATCATACCGCTAGTCCTGGCAATACCAACCCGTGAGGTGATGATTAGGAGGATGGGGGGCAAACAGGTTTAGGAGGATTAGCCCATTATTCCCATCAATCACCATGATTGGATGATGATCATAATATTCACAATATTCTTCGCCCATGCAGGAGTACTTATCACGCACATAATGGATGTGCTGGGCATATTCTACTCGGCTATGGTTTTTGGCTCTGTATCGCTCACAGTATTCACACTATTCTTTAAGTACGTTAAATTGAATAGGAGGGGGGGTGAGTCGCCTTATGACCCGGCAATGGTGGCCATACTAACTGGTATTCCAAAGAATGAGGCAACGGCCATTGCGTTAAGTTCAGTGGCGCTCGCGCCGCTCGGTTCTGGAATTGCCTTCCTAGCCTCAATGCCACCATCATTACTACCTGCCTTCCAGGTGATCTTCATAATACTATTCCTCAAGTTAAGGGACAGGGTAATGAACTTCTATGGAGTCAGGAGAGAGAAGGAGGCTATTAAGGTGCCCGTGGAAGAGAGGGCTAAGGTCAGCGTTAAGGGTGTTGCTGAGGAGAGTACCTTCGAGGTTGAGAGCCTAGCAGTTAGGCCAGGCTTAAACGTCTTGGTCCCTGTGGACTTATCGAGTGATACGGAGAGGTGGGTTATTGAGGGATTGAACAGGTTAAGCAACATAAGTAGTGTAACATTCCTTTACGTTGTACCGCTTAACCTGTCTGAAGTTAGTGAGTTCATTACGGAGAACGTTATTGCCGATGGGAAGAAGATTGCAGAGAGTAAGATGAGGAGCTTAATCAACGCCATTAGGTCCAGTAAGATTATTGAGATAAACAATATGGATATTAATTATGAAATAGCGGTTGGTGATCCCGCATCAGTAATTATTGACTACGCGAGCACAGGTAAGTTCGACCTAATCATGATGGGTCATAGGCCGCATATGATCGGCAGTGTTGCACTGAAGGTTGTGGCGAGGTCCCCCCCAATACCCGTACTAATAATCAGGAGAGCTGAGTGAAACCAAGTATTAAAGTCAAAATTTATCATTTACCCAGGGTAATGCCTACCTGCTATTCATGCAGGTGTTGTTGTTCTTTATCCTTATTATTTCATTCAACACGCACTCCATGTTACTCAGGTTACTCAGTATTAGGTCAATCCTATCCCTCAACTCAGGCATTTTATCCTTAAGCTCAAGCAGCCTCTGCTTAAGTGGTATAACCTCCTTATCGAGCATCTCCACCGGCTGATTTAGGAAGAGTTCATAGAACATGGGCACTGCAGTAAAAACCCTAACCCTACCCCTCTTCTCAGGCTTAACCATGTAATACCTAATTAAATTATTAAGTGATTGGGACACAGTCGATAAGCTAAAGCCAGTCTTCTCGGAAATCTCCTTCATAGTCATGGGTCCGGGGGGGCTCATGAGGAGTGCCGTGTATATTATTATGTCCTTCTCACTAAAACCCCAACGCCTAAGTATCCTACCCATTAGCTCCAGGGAATCATTCAAGGCATCACCAAGGGACATGGCAACCACCCAAAACCCTAATAGGAGAAAATTAAAGAAAATTTTGAATTTTTAAAAGTTACACACAGCATGCTTAGCCTCACTTCTTAATGGCCACGAGTATTCCTCCGATCAAGGCAAGTATGGCACCGACTTCCCAGAACCCACCATCAAATGGCATAGTTATTATTGCGAGCACAAACACAGTCCAGCCAATGGCAGCAGGCCACCTCTTATAGAGGGGGTAGTAGTATGAACATGATGATGCTTAGGGAGATCTCAGTCCAACCAACCACGGAGACACCACCATAATGCCAACCATAGAACGTGCTCATGCCAAGCACCAGGCGCCATCAATGAGTATTAGCAACGCGCCAATTATCGCAAGCCAAAAGCCCCCCCATGTACTTAACCTACCCACCGTTACCTGTGCAGGTTTGGACTGGTCTTCACCCATACCACTCACCAACTATACTGTTAATTCACTAATTTATAAAACTTTCTTAATTTCTAAAAATAATAAAACATTAGAAATTTTAGAAAAATAGAAAGATTAAGACCACGATACACGTGAAGCAACACTTATAAGCCGCGAAGGAGACACGAATTATTATGAGGATCTTAATACCCGTACTTGATAGGAACAATGAACAATCAAGGATATCACCACACTTCGGCAGAGCCCATACCTAGCCCTGGTGGATATTGATGATAACAGTAAAATACTAAGTATATCATTCACAGAGGGCGAGGGACCACATGAGGAGAGAGGAGAGGGCGAACAAGCCTCAGTCGTTCGCAGGAGTATTCATGAGAGGATAATAGGGTTAAGACCCGATGCAATTATGGTGATGAGGATCGGGCCCAGGGCAGTCTATGACTTCATAACCCATGGGATAAGGGTAATGAGGATTCCGGAAACAGCGGTGACCATTGCCGACGCCATAGACTCACTCCGCAACGGTACAGCAGAGGAGTACGTGCTGGAGAACGAGGAGTAAACAACTAATTATTGCATTAATACCGCCTAGGGCCTCGTAGTAATTACCCATATAGAGCCTATAGTTAAGCATAAGCCATTACTAATTATTTGATTATGGGTTTTAGCCCTTATCTACAATTAACTTATGGTACTTAATTAATGATTGCCGTATTTCAATCCCCCCCCAATGCACCACCTTCATTGCCATACTGCCGTGGTTACCTAATCTCATTATCTCTAACCCTATTCCTGTACATTAGGTAAATCGTCAAGTCATACATTATCTTCATGGATCCGCTGATTATGAATGGTAGGGAGTAGAGCCCCCCCTGGGATATTAAATCACCAACAATTAATGGGCCGGGCAGGGAGCCTATGCTCCTCGCGGTATTCGTCACGGCATTCGCTGGGACCCTCTCCTCATCACTGAATATCTGCGCCATGAACGCCTGCCTAGTCGGCACATCCATTTGTGATACGCTTTGTCTCAGCAAAAGAAATGCGAGACTCCCCATGAAGGAGCCCGCGAGTGGCACTAGGATTAGGAATACGTTTGATAACAAATGCGTGTAGACCATGGTCCTCAAATTACCAATCCTCTCGGCAATCAACGGCGCAATAACCAGCGAGATCGCCGTAACCACATTAACAACCATGAAAACCAACCCCAACTCCCTCAGGGTCACCCCATAACGAACATAGAACCAGTAGGACAGTAGGGACTGCGTAACCAACCCACCACCAAAGGCATCCACTGAGAATAGTATTGATAAATTCCTAATATCAACAACGGCAGCCCTACCCAAACCCCCCCTCAACCCAGGCCTCCTACCCCCAGCCTCAATATTACCCAACGCACTATAGATTATTGCCATGACCAAACCGGCCATGGCGTATATGAGGTACATCAACCTAACAAAAACCAGTTTATCCCCCAGGTAGGCCGGTATTGACGATGCGAGGGCACCCAGGGATGAGGCCGAGTAACCAATTAGGTTGTAAATACCCAAGACCCTACCCAACCTATTGCCCGTGAACCTGGGCAGTACGCCAACCTCAATGGATTGGAAGGGACCTGCCTCAGTCCCAGTCGTACTTATGTTACCCATGAACAGCGCCAGGGCTAGTACGGGGGGGTATAGCGAGGATGAGGATAGGAGGATGCCGGAGACGAAAGTGAGGAGACTAAAAATGATCAATAAACTCCTCCTACCAATCACGTCGCCAAACCACGTAAGTAGTATGTTTGAGGAGACATTACCGAGGACTACCAGGAATATGGATACACCAACATAGGTTGGTGAGAAGCCTAGCATTGCCAGGTAAATCGGCGTCAACACGCTGACCATGCCGAAGACGAAGGTCCTCAACCCCCTTAACAAATAAAATCAGGTAAACACTCCTGTGCATTCTGAATCGGCCATGAGAATCACTGATTTAAACATAATCACTGGTAAAGCCGGGGGGGTGATAACCCAATAAAGTAATAAAAGTGGGTGTGTTGGCGTTTAATTGAATGGATTGTGCATTGAGAATTGAAAAATTAACCGTTAAGTATGGGAGCAAGGTCGCCGTTGACGGCCTAAGCACCTGTGTAAGGCAGGGTGAGACCTACTGCCTCCTGGGCCCGAATGGGGGGGCTGGGAAGACGACGACGATTAAGGCCGTGCTAGGTCTCGTGAGGTATGAGGGGGTCATAGACATACTTGGCATGGGACCACCAAGGCCCGAGATCATGAACCACGTGGGTGCGGTCCTGGAGACCCCACTGGTCCTGGAGACCTTGAGCCCAAGGGACTTCCTGGAGTTCGTTGGCTCGGTTAGGGGTGTTAGGGACTCCAGGTACGTGGAGGCCTTGGTCAGGGCCTTGGGCCTTGAGGAGTTCATTGACAGGCCAATAATGACGCTGTCCGCGGGCAATAGGCAGAAGGTGGTTATTGCGGCAGCCCTAATGCATAGGCCGAGGCTCCTGCTCATGGATGAACCCTTCAATTACCTGGACGCCAAGTCCGTGAGGGTTATTAAGGAGTTGATGCAGAGGCACCTTGAGTCCGGTGGTTCGATACTCTTCACGACACACATAATGGAGGTTGCCGAGAGGGTTTGCATGAGGATCGGCATCATGAGCATGGGCAAACTCGTAATAGAGGGAACGCCTACGGAAATTATTAACGCAGCCAATGCGGGGTAGTCTCGAGGACGCCTTCCTAAGGGCCATTAGGGCTGAGGACGAAATCAAGGGATTGCTGGAGGGTTTATGACATGAATGCCTGGTGGCTTGGTGGCCTGGTCTATAGGGAATTGATTGTTCAGGCAATAACCCAGTCCAGGAGGACTGGGGGGGCTAGGCCCGTCAAGGTTGATAGGATTGTTAATGGCTATGGGGGGGTAATTAAGGCCGTGGCCTCGATAATGACCACAACATACCTAGCAGCGCCGCTCATCATAGACCTAATCACGCACTGGAATGGCGCAGCTAGCATGTACCAGTCACCACCCTATGAATACCTGGCCATGTACTTCATAATATTAATGATCTACATGCTACTAACCCCCCCAATAGTTACCTCCGTAATGGGCTACCCGGTGATTGGTGACCTACTCAGGGTGTTGGGTCTCAATGAGGCTTCATAAGGCTCGCCGCAACGGTGGCCATAATTAGGGCCGTAGATGCGCCATTATTTGCGTCAATCATGATGGCAATAATAATATCAGTAATAGTACACACGCCAGTGTTGGTGTTAGTCACGGCGCAGGCACTTCTTCTGGGTTTGATGGGGGCCGTTGATGGGTATAGTGGCTCTCGACACCGTGGTCAGGAGGAGGGGATTGGCAAACGCATTCTTGACTAGGTCGCTCGTTGTTGTGATGAATTCAATACCCTGGGCAATAGCAATGGCACTACTGATGCTCAGTGAGGACCCCCCCGGCATCATAAGCCCTGGAATTGCCCAATACGTACCGCTGGTAAACGACCCATTGATCATGAAATACCCAATGGCCGTCATGAACTCCATGGTAACCACGGTAATACTCCTCATAACCGATGTGTACCTAGTGATAAATGCGGGACCTAGGCTGCTGAGGCCGAAGATACCAGGCGGCCCAGAGTCCGTGATAAACATTGGGAGGCCATTCATGGGGTTCAGATTCAGGGGGGGTTCATTCACGGGCTTGGTTAGGTACTACATGAAGATGATATTGAGTGCCAGGGGATCCCTGGGTATGGTCATTGGTGGCCTGCTCATGGCCGTGTTCCTATACGCATCCCTGGCCACCTCAATGAATGACCTAAGTCAATTCGGGTTGATGATCGGTGTCATGGCCTACGCAGCCCCATTGGCCTTCATATCCTCGTTCCTGCCCGTCATGATGTACAACGCGGAATACTCCGCACTGCCAATAATACTCACAATACCAATAACACCGATTAGGAGGATGCTTGCAAAAATACCCATGGTACTAACGACATACTACGCACTCGCAGTACCCATAGTGGCAATACTCACCGCCCTACACCACCAATCAGCCATACCACCAATCCTAGCCCTCTCCGTATCCCCACTTGCCTCAACCGTGATGTCCGCCGTAATATTCCAACTTGAGGTCAGGGACTACCTAAGGGGGGGTTCCCAGGCCCTGGCGTTACTGAACTTGGTCAATACCATACTAATAATAATGACGGCCTCAATACCAATGATAGCCTTTATCACGGTCCAGGTAATTACAACGAATACGGCCTACTCAACAATCACCCTATTAATCACGGGCACGGTGGAAACAATGACGCTTTCCCTCATCCTAATCGGGCTGGCTAGACGGTAAGGAAGAGGGAAGGACTACTGCTTCTGCTGAGCCTTGGCCTGTGCGGTCTTTTTACCACCACTGAGCTCCTCCTCAATCCACTCAAGCTTACCAAGCATTGGCTGCCTAAGGGTTAGGCTGACCCTAACCACGTCCCTATTGCCCGCGGTCACGTAGCTCACGCCAACGACCCTAGCCCTAACAACGTCGCCCCCCCTACCAAGCCTACGCCTACTACGCTCACCAACGAAGGCACCGCTCTGCTTGTCGTAGAGAACCACGTTATCCTCCATCATCTGGGTCCTATGTATCAAGGCGTCGATGGGCCCAACCCTCACGAAAGCCCCGAAGTCCTCAGTCCTAACCACCTCACCCTCAACAACCTCGTTAATTAACGGCGTGTAAACAAGGGCCTTAAAGCGAACCCTGTTGTACGTGGCCCCCCCATCGCCGAATATGACCACGCCCCCCTCCTACTGACCTCAACGTCGAATATGGCCACGTAGACGCCCACATCCCTCTCAACCCTACCCACGTACTCACCCCCCCCACAAAACCTCAAAGGCAACCCTCTCCAGCGGCTCCCCCCCAAACCTACTGGGTGGGATCCTGATGTAGTCCTCGAGTGTCAAAACCCTAAACATGCAGGCTCCGTTTTAAGAAACCCTTTAAAAAACTAATCACCCAACCCATAAACCTCCCTCCACGGCCTACCCTCCTCAACCATCCTAAGTATCATAACCCTAACCTTCTCAACACACGTAAGCAAGTCCCTACCAAGCATCTCCGCAATCACTGGGCCGGCCACGGAGGCTATGAAGCCCGAGGAGGCGACAATGGCCATGTACCTAGCCAGGACAAATTCACCACTCAACTCCACAACCCTCTCCATAACCTTCCAGGCATTCACCAACTCATCACCACCGCAATCAACGCCCAGGGCACCACAGGACCTATTAAGGACCTCAATGCATAGTTTTGAGAGGCCATTTATTATTGACGCACCATCACCCCCCCCAAGCGATTCACTAACCTACCGGGCAACTCATCCCTCAGGTACTTAATTAATGCCTCATCCCTCCCAATCATCCCTAGGTCTCCACAATGGTCTCATCAATCAATATATTCTCCTCCCTAAACCCCCCCCAACTCCACAAGCAACTTCTTAACCCTCTGCCTCTGGTCACCCTGAACCTCAATGACATTATCCTTAACAGTACCACCAGCCGCAAGCCTACGCTTAAGCTCCTTGGCAATGCCATTGATGTCTATAGCCTTAACATCAGAACTATCAAACTCAATAACAGTAACCAAGTGCCTCTTCCTCCTCTCAACCCTAACCCTAACCAGGGCCTGCTCCTTGCAATCTCCGCCTCAGCCGTACTCTCACCACCAAGCACTGACGAAAGCAACTCATCAACTATGTCTCCCTGACCCTCCCCCACTCATGGACCGAGTAAGTAAGCAACACATGTATTTATATCTTTTGCGTCCAGGAAAGGACGCAACATCACGAAACAAACAGGGAGGAACCCCCAAGATCAATGAAAACCCTACCACCAACACTCACCAACGCCCCATACACAAGGAGATAACGAGTAGTCTGGGCAGTACTAAGGCCAAAACCCACCAAGCAGTCCATCGGGGCTGAAACATCGATGACGCCGCCATTGACCTCCCTGGTGATGGCCACGGGCCTCGGGAAATCAAGGCCCCCCCTGGGCAGGTCCCAAAGATCAAGCGGTGGTTGAGTGGGCGTGACCTACAGCCCACGGCCCTACGCCCAACCAGTGAGACCCCCCCAATCACGTAGTCACCAACCAAGAACCCGAGGACCAGGTCGAACCAGGGCTTGTCAATGGGCCCCCCCTCAACGGCAACGCTCTAACAACCAAGTCGTTTACTGGGTACTCACGGCCAAGGTCAACCAGGGTGAACCAGGGAACGGCTTGGATGGGCAGTAGGTACTTATCACCAACCCTACGGGCCCCCCCCAAACCTCCTACCCAACTCAACACTCGAGGCCCTAAACAAGGCCTCCAACTCATCCAGGGAGGTGACGGGGAACTTACCACCGAATTGCCTAACAACCATGGGCGCTGGTCATAAGTATTCTTGGTAGGGACTATAAATGCGTTTCTCCAAAATACGCAAGTGCCCAACAAACTCAGGCAAACATCCAAGGTTAACCCTACGAATTACAAAACCCAACCCCCCCAAAAGACGGCAACGGGGGGGTTTAATCACCAAACACTAGACACAGGCGTTCCTCAACGCCTCCTCGCACCTGACGTGCACATCCCTGGGTATCCTGGGTATCACGCTTAGGAGGACCTTACGGGCAAGCTCCAGCTTCTCACTCATGACCCTCTCCACAAGCTCGGCAGTCACGGGCTGGTGCGGGACCCAAATATCGTAGTCGGTCACCAGGGCGAGCAATGAGTAGCACATGCCCAACTCACGCACCAGGTTTATCTCGGGCACGAGCGTCATACCAATTATGTCACAGCCATAGACATCCCTCCAAACCCTGGACTCAGCCTTGGTGCTGAACCTCGGGCCCTCAATACACACGTAGCAACCACCGAGGTGCGTCTTATTAACCCTGGAGGCCTCCTCAAAGAGCAACTGATTAATGACTGGGTTGAAGGCTCAAGGCCAATCTGTATGTGGCAGGTCCTAGGACCATCAAAGAACGTGTACTCCCTACCCTTCGTAGCATCGAAGAACTGGTCAGGAATCACGAAATCCCCCCCAGGCGCAAAG
Source organism: Vulcanisaeta distributa JCM 11216 (assembly GCF_001315985.1). Taxonomy (GTDB): domain Archaea; phylum Thermoproteota; class Thermoprotei; order Thermoproteales; family Thermocladiaceae; genus Vulcanisaeta; species Vulcanisaeta distributa_E. Next base: position 6,168 of record NZ_BBBI01000001.1, on the reverse strand, counting down.
TCCTGCCTAAGACTACCCACGGCACTGACACTAATCACGGCCTTAACGCAAGGGCCCACAAGGCCCAGGCATTGGCCCTATACGGGATCCTGTGCGGCGGGTATCTATGCCCACGGCCATGCTAGGCAGGAAGGCAACCCACTCATTACCAACCCTACCAATCACGACGTTATCGCTTGGCAAGCCATAGGGCGTGTGAAGCTGAACCTCAAAGTACTCACTGAAGAAACCAGCCTCATAAAGCCCACTACCACCAATAACGCCAACGTAGGGCAGGGCATCAAGACCCAACTCACGCGGGTCAAGGGGGGGCGCCTTGGTAACCGTCAACTTCCTAACCTCAACCACGGTAATGCCGGGAAAAGGACCTATAAAAGCGTTACCCAACAACCAAATAACGAGGCGGAAACCAACGGCTAAGCACAATCACGAACTACCCACTAAACCCTCCCTCAATGCCTTAAGCTACTCTCAAGTACGTCACTCCCCCCCTTATCCTCTGCTTTAGGTTCCCGATCCTATTCACTAACTCCCTCATCAGCTTTATCACGGTTGCTACTGCTTTCTGCCTATCCCTGTACTTCGATAGTGCCATATCGGGATCTGGCCCGTTGTATTGGTAGTCGTGTAGTTCCAGGGCTACCGCGGTCCATGCGGATAATCCGTAGTGACCAACCTCCTCAAGCATCTGTGATAGCCTGACCATCCTCGTTGTTGGTACCCCGGAACAGCCCTATTTACAAGCCACCTACGCTCCTCCTCGGTCTTGGCACCCCAACAAACTTATCAAGCTCAAGCCTAAGCAAAGCCGCCAACAAAGCCCTCCAGGCCTGGAAAGCCTTACCAGCCGAGTTCCTAACCAAGCCCCCCCTACCAAGGAACTCAAGGGCTAGACCAGTCTCAACCAAAGCCTCCAACAACCTAACACTCACATAATCCTCCGTAACTGGCTTAGGCAGCGGCCTCTCAGGGGCTTCGGTATTCGCAATTTATTAATTGAGTTAGCCCTTAAATACTTAGTGATTTGCCGTAATGCCAGTAACTTAATTTTGGCGATTGGATTCCGTGCTTCAGATTATTCGTTACATAAAACCCGCCGTAATTACTACTAAGGTAAATGCGCACAAATCCTTACTGCCTAATACGGCCTTATCCACGCACTACCTAACGCTGCGGTTCACTCGTTCGTGAGTACTTCCTAATTAATTCATCGTAATCGACCTCCCTAAGCATTGGGTCAATTAGCCTATACTCGCCCTCCCTGACCCTCTCAACGAAGTTATAATTAATTAAGGCATTTAGCGCGTTTACAAACTCCCTATCGCCGAACTCCCTACCGAGTCTCGTCGTTACAGCGAACTTAATATCCTTCCACCTACTCACGAATCTCAATGCCGATAGTATGGCCAGGTAGAGCGCCTTGTTCGCCTTGTCCTCTAGGAAGTGCTCAAGCTCGCTGATCATTATCTTAACGCCCTCATTAACCGTCTCCCTCAGCGAGTCCTCTATGCCCAAGCCCCCCCTAACCCCCCCATGGTAATTACCGAAGAGTGTTAACCAACCAACCACACCATCAAGCCTATTGATGACGGTGTCAAAGGCATGGAATTGAACACCCAACTCATTAAATCCCCCCCTCCTTAGGAACTCCCTAGACAATTCATCACTAAACGGCCTAAGCCTAACCTCCACCGGCGGCCTGCCGTACAGCGGCGACTCAGGGCTCGGCCTTAGTAATGCCCTAACGAGGCCCACGTACGATCCAGTGAACACGAAGGAGGCCCTCGGATTACTCGCGAATACGTTGCCGAGTATCCTTAGGAATTGACCACTGACCCTACTCAACTCCTGAACCTCATCAATCCCGATCACGGTGTCCTCATCGATTGATAACAGGAGTTCCAACAAGCCATTGAATACCCTGGAACCCCCCCTACTTAGGGTGATACCTGCCGAGCCAATGATGAAGTTCAGCGAGACAGTAAGCCTAAGCCTTACGCGTGATTTATTAATCTCATTAATTAATATCGCAAGCAAATCCCTAAGTGTTGTGACGCCCCCCCTCGCATTGACATAGATCGCCCTAAATCCCTCCCTAGATAACTCATTAAGTACAACCTTCAATAGGCTGGTCTTACCAATACCACGCTGACCACTAATGACAACCCAATTACCAGCCCTAACCTGCCTCTTAACATACTCAACCTCCTCATCCCTACCAAAAAGCTCATCCCGAACCTCCTTCGGGTGCAGGTCAAAGAGCACTGCAGACCCAGCAGTAACTGAAGACCCAGCAGTTATAAGGATATCTCCCGAGGAATCACCAAGCCACTCCTCAAGCCAGGTAATAGCCTTAACACATAGCCCAGGATACACGTACTAATTAACAGGACCTACGGCCCGGACATCAATCCCTGCGCAATGATTCAACGGCCTTCCTGAGCCTATACTCCATTCTCTTCATGTATATTGCCATGGCGGCCATTCCGAGGAATTGTAGGCCGATTAGGGTCCCATCCCTACTACCACCATCAACGACGAGAATCCTCTCCCTAGAAACACCAACGCCATTAACTCCACAGAACCATGCAGATGGAAGTAGGGTATGACCATGGTGTCGCCGGGAATAACCACATAATCACCATAACAAAGAAGATAACAATAGGAAACCCCCCCGCTAGACGGGGGTGGGCAAACCCACAACCCCCCCACACCACAGAACCCCCCCCAAAAACTCAGCACCACAAACAACACCCTTAAAACCATCACTCAGGGAAAATCAACAACCAGCAATCAGCCACCGCCGAGGGAGTTACCAAACCAACTCATCAACCAGGTACGCACTGCCCCTTACCACGCCATTACTACGCCCAGCAACGATAAAAGCGCCCATGGCAATAAACAACACCAACACAAATCACCTCCCACGACCACCCACTGGCGCACATCCTCATGCCAATTACGAAATCCCCAACCCACTCCAGAACAATCATTCATAACCTTATAAATCATTTAGAGAAACACAGTATTGTGGAAGACCCACTTAAGGTGGCTCGCAGGATTGAGAGGAGGTTGAGGCAAAGGGGGGGCTCGGGGCCAACCCTCAACGAATTCGCGGACCACGTAACGCTGGGGGGGGTAGATCCCCTAAAGCCAGTGTTTAGCAGGCACATAGCGGTGCTATACATCACGGTCACCCAGGCAATAACCAACAGGAAAACCGCAGCCACAGCACTCAGGCTGATTGATGAGGGCGTAGTCCTGGACCTCTTCGCCACCGGCGAGCACCACTTTAGGAGCATGCACCACATAGGCATACTCCTAAACCGCTACATAAACATAATCAGGGCCATCATCACCGAAGACCCAGAAATCCTACTCAACGAGGAGAGGGCGGAGAGGGCTGGCGCATTTGCCGTGGCGGCGACGAAGGCGGCCACCCTAGCAATACCCCATTTAAGGGATGAGGACCATGTGGTGAGGGCTGCGGCCACAGCCGCGGTCAGCGGCTCCAAACCAACAATACCAGGCGCCCTAACAGCCCTCTCCGGCGTTAGCATTAACCCTGCACTCGACGACGAATTAACAGAGGAAGCCATAATGCGGCTTCGCAACTTCTTTCTACACGCCCTCAGGGCATTACCGTGGCAAGGCGCCACTAAGCTCATCGCAGAGGCATTAAACACCCTTAGCAATGACGCAGTAAACGCGTTGGTGAGGCATGACGTGGAGGATTACGTAATCATGTGGAACGCGTGGCTCTTCAACAGGTTGCAGCGGCTCCACCATGGCGAGAAGTACGTAAATGCACTACTAAGTGCGCTCAGGGCGTACGCAGACACGGCATTACCCACCGACGAGCAGGAAAGCGGCATTAAGCCATACATCGAGAAAGCCCTCAGGACATTAACACCCGACCTACTAAATGAGGGAATACACGCCCTTCAAGTGTTTAACACGATCGTGAACTCAACCACATCAATAATCAAACCCAGCACCCAGCAATACGTGGATGACGAAACACAGGCCAGGGCCCTGGCAATGCGCATTACGGCATTGGCAAGCGATGCAATTGCAAAGGCAATCAACGAATTAAACGACCACGAGAAAGTCACGAAACCATTCTCAAACGCCCTCGGCAACGCCGCCCTAGCCATACTCGACATAGCAAGTAAGGAGGGAATGCTGACTAGGGACTCGGGGGGGATTTGGTTAGGGCGGTGACGGACCTCACGGAGCCCATTGTTAGGGCACTAGCCCTACTATTGCTCAAGTTCGGCGTGGGCATACTACAGGACGCCCAGAAACTGGTGAACAGGATCATAAACTCCATGTACTCCCAGGGCTGGAACGAGTTATTCCTCGTCACCATGCTCAACGACCCAGACACAGCGGAGGAATTCATAAACGGAAGCACGGAATGGCAGGAAGACCTGGGAACCACAATAAGGTAAATTAAAATCACGAGGGAGCTATGACGATCGAAAATGAAGTTCAACGACCGCTCTAATTAATCAAGGCCTAATCATTAACCCTGCCACCACCCATAGCCCGGCAGTAGTGGTACTGTCACGTTACCAACACTCGTATACAACACCACAAAACCACAGTATAACCCAACCACGCTGCCTGAGAGCGCGTAATTCACTACAGGCCATTTAGATACACCTTAGGGACTAACTAAAGCCATTAAGCGACCTCACGAATCGTGGAATTACACGTATCAATACCTACAGGTATTATGGTGACTGGGAGACAGAGTTTAACGCGCACCTCAAGCTTTATTAATTACCCCATTAACATTTTACTCATTACCCACTTATTATTCCCATTGGTGTTAACGTCATTGACCAGCCACCAGTCTCATAGTTAATACTCACTATGTAATTATCACCGATGTACGAACCAGGACCATTGATAAACTCAATAACTAACCAATAAATTCCATTACCTAACAGGATTTCCGACCCAGTTGCATAACCGGTACCACAACCCATACCAAGTGTGGGTGCGGTGGTTGGGGGGGACTTAATTACCAGAACTATTGGGTAGTAAGAGGATGAAGTCACCACACTACAACTTATACTATTCCAACTAACGCCACCAGATATTAAGTTACTAAGAAAAACGTGATACACCGCGTAATATGTCACGTTACTTGGCATTAGCACCTGAATCGACTGATTACCTAGGCTTATTGATTGATTTATTAGTGTTAATGACCCGTATGGAGCTAGTACCACAAGTATGGCCGTATCATTACCAACAACCTCGTCGTTGAGACCATCGATCGTTAAGTTCACAAGGCCACGGTATACCCTAATAGGGATTGCTATTATACCCATCGTATTAGGCTCATTAGGCGTAACCTGCAGCCGACCACTCACCAGCCTTGGGTAACCAGGCACACTACTCCAAAGAACCAACTGCCCACCAAGTAACGAATCCACAAACCCCCCCCTCAACTCCTCATACTCACCCCCCCTCAAACTCGTATAATTAACCTCAAGTTGGTTATACTGCGACTGCAGTGCTGAGTAGTTCGCCTGCAACACCACGTATTGGCTCTTCAATTGACCATACTCCACCTGCAGCACAGTGTAGTTAGTCCTCAGCGAATTAACCTCACCCTGCAACGCCGAGACCCTCGAAGCCTCATTACCAACAAGCATACCGAGGTAAACACCAACAACCACAAGAACCACAACCAAAACAACCACAACATACAGGTACGGACTAGGCATAACCAACAAGAAAACACAACCAACTTTAAGCATTACCCCCCCAAACCACCAACATAACCCAGCCTCTCAACCTCCCCCCCCAACACCTGATTATTTACTGCCCTTGCATTGAACAAAATGAGTGCCTTATTGATGAACGCATCAAGAGCCTAACCACTGAGTTAGCCATAACGGTATGAACAACACCCAACCAAATTAAAAATGCAAACCCGGATATGCAAAATCATGAAAGAACAACCCAACCCCCCCAACCACACCCAGGCACCCACCCATTAAACCCCCCCACCACCCGCACCTGGGGCGATTGGGAGTGGCGGGCTCCCCCCCCTCGGGAAAACCCTCGGGGGGGGTTACACCCCCCCACCCCCCCATCAACCCCCCCGTCTTCTACGGGGGGGACCCTCACCCGGCACCCGGCGGGTTT